>NZ_CP174297.1:3250000-3252500 GCF_052466995.1 Microbulbifer regidiadema (SeqCode)
AACTCTTCTCAAATCTCCAACGCCCACGGCAGATAGGGACCGAACTGTCTCACGACGTTCTAAACCCAGCTCGCGTACCACTTTAAATGGCGAACAGCCATACCCTTGGGACCGGCTTCAGCCCCAGGATGTGATGAGCCGACATCGAGGTGCCAAACACCGCCGTCGATGTGAACTCTTGGGCGGTATCAGCCTGTTATCCCCGGAGTACCTTTTATCCGTTGAGCGATGGCCCTTCCATACAGAACCACCGGATCACTATGACCTACTTTCGTACCTGCTCGACATGTCTGTCTCGCAGTCAAGCGCACTTATACCATTATGCTCATTGCATGATTTCCGACCATGCTGAGTGCACCTTCGTACTCCTCCGTTACTCTTTGGGAGGAGACCGCCCCAGTCAAACTACCCACCATACACTGTCCTCGATCCGGATAACGGACCAGAGTTAGAACCTCAAACATACCAGGGTGGTATTTCAAGGACGGCTCCACAATAACTAGCGTCATTGCTTCAAAGCCTCCCACCTATCCTACACAAATAGGCTCAAAGTTCAGTGCAAAGCTGTAGTAAAGGTTCACGGGGTCTTTCCGTCTAGCCGCGGGTACACTGCATCTTAACAGCGATTTCAATTTCACTGAGTCTCTGGTGGAGACAGCGTGGCCATCGTTACGCCATTCGTGCAGGTCGGAACTTACCCGACAAGGAATTTCGCTACCTTAGGACCGTTATAGTTACGGCCGCCGTTTACCGGGGCTTCGATCAAGAGCTTCGCCGAAGCTAACCCCATCAATTAACCTTCCGGCACCGGGCAGGCGTCACACCGTATACGTCCTCTTACGAGTTTGCACAGTGCTATGTTTTTAATAAACAGTCGCAGCCACCTGGTCACTTCGACCGGCCTCAGCTTAGGGAGCAAGTCCCATCACCAAAACCGGCGTACCTTCTCCCGAAGTTACGGTACCATTTTGCCTAGTTCCTTCACCAGAGTTCTCTCAAGCGCCTTGGTATTCTCTACCTGACCACCTGTGTCGGTTTAGAGTACGATTCACTATTACCTGAAGCTTAGAAGTTTTTCCTGGAAGCAGGGCATCAACCACTTCACCCACTAAGTGGGCTTCGTCATCAGCTCTCAGCCTTCTCATTAAAGAGTATGACCCGGATTTGCCTAAGTCATAAGCCTACAACCTTAAACATGGACAACCAATCGCCATGCCGGCCTAGCCTTCTCCGTCACTCCGTCGCAGTAATAGCGAGTACAGGAATATTAACCTGTTTCCCATCGACTACGGCTTTCGCCCTCGCCTTAGGGGTCGACTAACCCTGTCCCGATTAGCGTTGGACAGGAACCCTTGGTCTTCCGGCGGGGGGGTTTTTCACCCCCCTTATCGTTACTCATGTCAGCATTCGCACTTGTGATACCTCCAGCAGACCTCCCGATCCACCTTCAACGGCTTACACAACGCTCCTCTACCATGCTAATAAATTAGCATCCGCAGCTTCGGTTATCAGTTTGAGCCCCGGTATATCTTCCGCGCAGGCCGACTCGACTAGTGAGCTATTACGCTTTCTTTAAAGGATGGCTGCTTCTAAGCCAACCTCCTAGCTGTCTGGGCCTTCCCACATCGTTTCCCACTTAACTGATATTTGGGACCTTAGCTGGCGGTCTGGGTTGTTTCCCTTTCCACGACGGACGTTAGCACCCGCCGTGTGTCTCCCGCGATTGCACTCCTCGGTATTCGGAGTTTGCATGGGGTTGGTAAGTCGGGATGACCCCCTAGCCCAAACAGTGCTCTACCCCCGAGGGTGAGACGCGAGGCGCTACCTAAATAGCTTTCGAGGAGAACCAGCTATCTCCCGGCTTGATTAGCCTTTCACTCCGATCCACAGGTCATCCCCTAATTTTTCAACATTAGTGGGTTCGGTCCTCCAGTTGATGTTACTCAACCTTCAACCTGCCCATGGATAGATCGCCGGGTTTCGGGTCTATTGCCTGCAACTAAACGCCCTATTAAGACTCGATTTCTCTACGGCTCCCCTAAGCGGTTAACCTTGCTACAGACAATAAGTCGCTGACCCATTATACAAAAGGTACGCAGTCACCCCGAAGGGCTCCTACTGCTTGTACGTATACGGTTTCAGGTTCTATTTCACTCCCCTCTCCGGGGTTCTTTTCGCCTTTCCCTCACGGTACTGGTTCACTATCGGTCAGCTGGGAGTATTTAGCCTTGGAGGATGGTCCCCCCATGTTCAGTCAAGATAACACGTGTCCCGACCTACTCGATTTCACTCTAAATGCCTTTTCGTGTACGGGGCTATCACCCTGTATCGCGGTACTTTCCAGAACCTTCCACTAAAACATAAAGAGCTTAAGGGCTAATCCCCGTTCGCTCGCCGCTACTAAGGGAATCTCTATTGATTTCTTTTCCTCCGGGTACTTAGATGTTTCAGTTCCCCGGGTTCGCCTCCATAACCTATGTATTCAGTTATGGATACTCCT
>NZ_CP174297.1:3257500-4005000 GCF_052466995.1 Microbulbifer regidiadema (SeqCode)
CCCAGCTCATCCGCGCGCTGGTAGAGCGCAGGGGTGTTGGCATTATCCGCTGCGCCCACACAGAGATAATTAAATTCGCGACCATTTATCCTGCACTGCTCGGCGATTTGGAAAAATGGCGTTCCCGATGACCCCTTCGGAGCGGGGGTGCGCAAATCCAAATGCGCATCGAAGTTGATAATACCCAGACTGCTGTCGCGGTGATGTTCGCGCATCCAGCGGGCGATCCCCTGGTAGCTGCCAAAAGCGATTTCATGGCCGCCCCCCAATACCAGCGGGAAGTGGCCGGCACTGAGCAACTCATTAATACGGGCGCCCAACAGCGACTGGGCAGACTCCAAGTCCTCTCGCTCAACCCTGACATTGCCCGCATCGTATAGGGGGGCATCGAAAGTGGCCGGCAGGTTGGCCATGGCCAGACGCAGGATTCGCGGACCTTTCGCCGCACCGATTCGACCTTTATTGCGGCGTACCCCCTCATCAGAGGCAAAACCGAGAATGGTCAGGCCCGGGGTATCATCCAGCTGTAGGGGAGAAATCCGCTGGTGCCAGCGCTCACCCGCGCGCCCATCCTCAGAGTCGGTGCGACCGCTCCATAATTGCATATCAGCAAGCTGTAACATCGCGACCTCCGAGAAAAACTTTTGCCGGTTTGAGGGCGCCCACTTCATAGGCGAGCTGGTCCGGGGTATCCATCGGCCACAGGACAATATCGGCTCGCAACCCCTCGCGCAGTACACCGCGAGAACAGCACAAGCCCAGGGCCCGGGCCGCCGCCCGGGTAACACCGGCCAGAGCCTCTGCCGGCGTCAAGCCAAACAGCTGACAGCCCATATTCATCATCAAGCGCAGGGAGGCGATTGGGCAACTCCCCGGGTTGAGATCGGTGGCCAAAGCCATACACACCCCAGCCTCACGCAGCTTGTCGATGGGCGGCACCTGGGTTTCATGCAGGGTATAGAAGGCACCCGGTAGGAGTACTGCCACAGTGCCGCTTTCCGCCATAGCCCGCACATCGGCCTCGCTGATATATTCAATATGATCTACCGACAGGGCCCCGGACTTGGCCGCCATAGCAGTGGCGCCGGTACGCGCCAGCTGCTCGGCGTGCACTTTTACCGGCAGATCGAGTTTTTTCGCCGCATCGATAACCCGCTGGCACTGGTCGACGGTAAAGCCGATCGTCTCGCAGAACATATCCACTGCATCGGCGAGCTGCTCGCGGGCTACAGCGGGCAGTATCTGCTCGCAGATAAGGTCGATATATGCATCGGCGCGACCGTCGTATTCCGGCGGCAGGGCGTGTGCCGCCAGGCAGGTTGTCACTATCTCCACCGGATTGTGTTGCGCCAGGCGCCGCGCTGTGCGCAGCTGCTTCAGCTCCGTATCCAGATCCAGGCCGTAGCCGGATTTAATTTCCACGGTTGTTACCCCCTCGGCCATCAGCGCGTGCAGACGGGGCTCGGCCAGTTTGTACAGGGTCTCGGCACTGGCACTCCGTGTCGCCCGCACCGTAGAGATAATACCGCCCCCGGAGCGGGCGACCTCCTCGTAGCTCTCACCGCCCAAGCGCCGGGCAAATTCCCCCGCGCGGTGGCCGCCATAGACCAGGTGGGTGTGGCAATCAATCAGGCCCGGGGTCGCCCACTGGCCCTCGCCATCGACAATAAGGTCCGGTGTGCACTCGGGCAGCTCCCGGCGGGGCCCAATCCAAACAATCCGGCCTTTGGTTACCGCAATTGCAGCATCCTCGATAACACCGTAACCACCGGCAATGGAGGGGTCCATTGTGGCGGCATTGAGATTGGTAATCAGCAAATCACAGCGTTCTGACATAAGCTTTTTAGCGACGCGCTTTTCCTTTTAACCATAGATGCTCAGCCCGATAAACGAGAAACCCATATCGAGCAAGATACAGCTCCCCCCTTCGACTTGACAGCCCGCAGCTGGGAAACCATAGTAGCCTTAATCAATCTTGTATATACAACAATATACAAGCAATAGAAGTACTGTACCTGAGTCTATGAATACTGCAAGTGAACCCCGATACGCGGCCATCAAGCGCCATATTCGCCAGCAAATAGAGTCCGGCGAGTGGCCCGTACACTCCCAGGTGCCCTCGGAGAACCAACTGGCGCAGCAATTCAATGTGAGCCGGATGACCGCGAGGCGGGCACTGACCGAACTGACCGATGAACGGGTACTGATGCGCTCCCAGGGCCTGGGCACTTTTGTCGCCGAGCCGGTGCCCGCCAGCTCGCTGCTGGAGGTGCGCAATATCGCCGACGAAATCTCGGCCCGGGGCCACAGCTACAGTAACCGCATCCTGTTGGCGCAGCCCTGTGTGGCCAGTGCCGATGTCGCCCTGGCACTGGAAGTGCCGGAGCAGGCCAGAGTGTTTCACTCCATTATTGTGCACTGCGACAACGGCTTGCCGGTGCAGTGGGAAGAGCGCTTTACCAATCCGGCCCTGGCGCCGGATTACCTGGATCAGGATTTCGCCCACACCACCCCCAACGCCTATCTTTCCAAAGTCGCACCACTGACCGAGGCCGATACCACTGTCGAGGCCATCGCTGCGGAGGCCGCTATCGCCCACGCGCTGGAAATTGCCCCCGGGGATGCCTGCCTCCAGGTTTGGCGGCGCACTAAATGCAGTGCCGGCACGGTGAGCTTCGCGCGCCTGGTTCACCCGGGCAATCGCTACCGCCTCGGCGCACAACTGAGATTCTAATTATTGATTTATCCCGCGCGTCCCGGGAAAGCGAACTACCCACTGCGGGGACGTGTGAATTTTTTTACGAGAAAAATTGACGAGGAAGCCATGTCTACCGACAAACGCCACGATCCCAGCCGCAAAATCCGCGCGCCTCGCGGCAGTGAGCTCAATGCCAAAAGCTGGCTCACCGAAGCTCCCCTGCGCATGTTGATGAACAACCTGGACGCCGAAGTAGCCGAGCGCCCGGAAGACCTGGTGGTTTACGGCGGTATCGGCCGCGCCGCGCGGGACTGGGAGTGCTACGACAAAATAGTCGAAGTACTGAAGCGCCTGGAAGACGACGAAACCCTGCTGGTGCAGTCCGGCAAACCCGTCGGTGTCTTTAAAACCCACGCCGACGCGCCCCGGGTATTAATTGCCAACTCCAACCTGGTGCCCCACTGGGCCAACTGGGAACACTTCAACGAGCTGGATAAAAAAGGCCTGGCCATGTACGGCCAGATGACTGCCGGCTCCTGGATTTATATCGGCTCCCAGGGCATCGTCCAGGGCACCTATGAAACCTTTGCCGCCGTCGCACGCAAACATTTTAAGGGCGAAGCGAAAGGCAAATGGATTCTTACCGGCGGCCTCGGCGGCATGGGTGGCGCTCAGCCACTGGCGGCGACGATGGCCGGTTTCAGCATGATCGCCGTAGAGTGCGACGAAACCCGTATCGATTTCCGTCTGCGCACCGGCTATGTCGACAAAAAAGCCACCAGCCTCGACGAAGCGCTGCAAATGATTGAAGCCGCGATGGAAAAAGGCGAAGCCATTTCCGTTGGCCTGCTGGGCAATGCCGCAGATATTTTCCCGGAAATTGTAAAACGCAATATTCTGCCGGATTCGGTTACCGACCAGACTTCCGCACACGATCCTTTAAATGGCTACCTGCCCCAGGGCTGGAGCATGGAATACGCCGCAGAGATGCGTAAGAAAGACGAGGCCGCTGTAGTGAAGGCTGCCAAGCAGTCTATGGCGGTTCAGGTTGAAGCCATGCTGGAGTTGCAAAAGCGCGGCGCCGCGACCCTCGACTACGGCAACAATATTCGCCAAATGGCCCTGGAAGAGGGCGTGGAAAATGCCTTCGATTTCCCCGGCTTTGTACCCGCCTATATTCGCCCGCTGTTCTGCGAAGGCGTCGGTCCTTTCCGCTGGGCGGCGCTGTCCGGCAACCCGGAAGATATCTACAAGACCGATGCCAAGGTTAAAGAACTGATTCCCGACAACCCGCAGCTGCACAACTGGCTCGATATGGCCCGCGAGCGAATTCACTTCCAGGGACTGCCCGCACGTATCTGCTGGGTGGGTCTGAAAGATCGCGCGCGCCTGGCGCTGGCGTTTAACGAGATGGTGGCAAACGGTGAATTGGAAGCGCCGGTAGTCATCGGCCGCGACCATCTCGACAGCGGCTCAGTCGCCAGCCCCAATCGCGAAACCGAGGCCATGATGGATGGCTCCGACGCCGTCTCCGACTGGCCGCTGATGAATGCCCTGCTGAATACCGCCTCCGGCGCTACTTGGGTATCCCTGCATCACGGCGGTGGCGTGGGCATGGGCTTCTCCCAGCACTCCGGTGTGGTCATTGTGTGTGACGGCACCGAAGCCGCGCGCAAGCGTATCGAACGGGTTCTCTGGAATGATCCCGCCACCGGTGTCATGCGCCACGCCGATGCCGGTTACGAGATCGCAAAAAAATGCGCAAAAGAGCAGGGCCTGGACCTGCCCATGCTGAACGACTGATTTTTTACCGCAATAAAAATACCGCCGGCGGAAATCTTTTGCAGCCCGAAGCATTTTTATCGGGCTGTACCACTGGCGTCTAACAGGCTGTTTTTCAACAGCCTGCTAAGCAGCAAATATTTTTTGGTGAATGAATTTATGTATCAATTGGAAATCGATCCCGGCCAGTTAAGCCTTGCGCAACTGCGCCGCGTAGCCCGCGAGCCGGTGCAACTGTCCCTGGCGAAAAGCGCCTATCCCGCTATCGAAGCCTCTGCCCACACCGTCGCCCAAGTGATTACCGAAGGCCGCACGGTTTACGGCATCAATACCGGTTTTGGTTTGTTGGCCAACACCCGCATTGAAAAACACGACCTGGAAAACCTACAGCGCGCTATCGTACTGAGCCACGCCGCCGGCACCGGCAACTTTATGAGTGAAGCCACTGTGCGCCTGCTGATGGTGTTGAAAATCAACTCCCTCGCGCGCGGCTTTTCCGGCGTGCGCCCGCAGGTTATCGAAGCGTTAATGCAACTGGTCAATGCCGGTGTCTACCCCGCTATCCCCGAGAAAGGCTCCGTAGGCGCCTCTGGCGATTTGGCGCCGCTGGCTCATATGAGCGTGGTGCTTCTCGGTGAAGGGGAAGTATTGATCCAAGGCGAGCGCAAGAGCGCCCACGAAGGCCTCAAAGCGGCGGGCCTTGAGCCCATTACCCTGGCCCCCAAAGAGGGCCTCGCCCTGCTGAATGGCACCCAGGCATCCACCGCCTTTGCCCTGCTCGGCCTGTTCGCCAGTGAAGACCTGTTCGCCGGTGCCCTGGTGACCGGTGCCATGACTCTGGAAGCCGCCAAGGGCTCGCGCCGCCCGTTCGACGAGCGTATTCACAACGCTCGCGGCCAGCAGGCACAGCGCGACGTGGCGGCAATTTATCGGGACCTGCTCGGTGAAACCAGCCAGATCGGTGATTCCCATCAATTCTGTGAAAAGGTGCAGGACCCCTACTCCCTGCGCTGTCAGCCCCAGGTGATGGGCGCCTGCCTCCAGCAGATGCGCTTCGCCGCCGAAGTATTGTTGGCCGAGGCAAACGGGGTTTCCGATAACCCGCTGGTATTTACCGACGAGGAAAATCCGGATAACTCCGACATTATTTCCGGAGGTAACTTCCACGCGGAGCCTGTTGCTATGGTCGCCGACAACTTGGCACTGGCTCTGGCAGAAATCGGCTCTCTGTCCGAGCGCCGTATGGCCCTGTTAATCGACAGCAACCTGTCCGGCCTGCCGCCTTTCCTGGTGGAAAATGGCGGGGTAAACTCCGGCTTTATGATCGCCCAGGTCACCTCGGCGGCGCTGGCCAGTGAAAATAAATCCATCGCGCACCCCGCCTGCGTGGACTCCCTGCCCACCTCCGCCAATCAGGAAGACCATGTATCCATGGCCACCTTTGCCGGTCGCCGCCTGCGGGATATGGCCGACAATACCTGTGGCATCCTGGCCGTAGAACTGCTGGCAGCCTGCCAGGGCCTGGACTTCCGCGCGCCGTTAAAGTCCACGCAAAAACTCGAAGCGGCCAAGGCAAAACTGCGCGAGCGGGTCTCCTTCTATGACAAAGACCGCTACTTCGCCCCAGATATTGAAGAGGCAAAGCAATTGCTGAGCAGCGGCGCCTATCTGGCCTCTGTAGATCCCGATCTCCTGCCCAGCAGCCACTAGTCCAAGGCCCCCCTCCAGGACGTGATTCACGCACTGTGAGAGAAGTATTTTTCTCGCGGTGCGTGAATTTTTAGTGGTTTCCCCCGCCCACCGACCTTACCTTTCTGACTCCGAACAAGTGGGTCTCGCAAAGCGAAACCAGAGAGTTCCCCCGTACAGACCCGCCTCGGTGCTCGGCTTTATCAGAGCATTTATTTTGTGTCGTGAAAATTTACGCGGCAAAAAAGGTGTGGAGGTCTTAGATGAAACCGCTGCCCATCAGGCTGCTGCGAGGCACAGGCTGTGTGCTCGCCATTGCCACAGGACTGGCCCTGTCGGCCTGCAACGGAACGCCCGCTACCGCCTGCGGAGGCTACGATTGCTCAGCCAGTTATTACGGATACAGTCCTTATTACAACAAGACGTATTACAACCTGCGCGGCCGCCATGCCCACTGCCACCCAGATGGCATCTGCCACAACATGCGGCACTGTAATTTTTATTGGAATGGGAATTTTTATCGCCTGAGACCACCCGCCGTTGTAAATACCCAATACCAGGTTGTCGATCTGCCGCCGCACGCAGGGCACCACTAAATCTGAAATTCCGTGCTCGCCTGTTTGGCGCACCTAAGGGGCTTGGCCTCTCCGG
Source organism: Microbulbifer regidiadema (SeqCode) (assembly GCF_052466995.1). Lineage (NCBI taxonomy): Bacteria > Pseudomonadati > Pseudomonadota > Gammaproteobacteria > Cellvibrionales > Microbulbiferaceae > Microbulbifer > Microbulbifer regidiadema (SeqCode). Next base: position 3,264,321 of record NZ_CP174297.1, read on the forward strand.
GGGGAAATACCACTTACCGGAGAAAGCACTATGAATAGAGCTGTAAGAATGGTGATTCTCACCACCACGGTGTGCACAGCCCTGACTCTGGGTGCCTGTGTCACCGATGGTTACTACACCAGCTACGGAGGACCACAGGTCGCTTACACCTCCTCCTACAGTTACCCCTATGCCACACCCAATTACTACGCCTCGAGCAATGTCTACCTCACCTCTTATAGGACACCGGTTTACCAGACAGTGGGGTTCACCCCGGTAAATCCCTATTACTATAGAGTTGGCCACGCATCATTCCGCGGCCACCCCCGCTACCGGGCCCGCTACTACTATCGCGGTATGCCCTACCACAACCGCTTCTATTCCCCCCGTGCACCCCACGCCCGCTACCGAGGGTATAGAGGCTATCGGGGCCACAGTGGTCACTACCGTGTTCGCGGCGGATTTCATGGTGGCGGACATCGCGGTGGATTTCATGGCGGAGGGCATCGCGGTGGTGGAGGACACCACGGTAGACGCTAACCGCTAACCACTCTAAAACCCCCTACCGGGACTCAGTTTTGGTAGGGAGTTTTAGGCCAACTAAAATACCCGCTAATGCACAGAACAGATTTCTCCAAGTTACTTTTATTGAGCGGCAAAAAGGCATAATAAAATTAATCTCAGCGAGAAGGATCGAACCACCAGAGATAAAAACTTATTAGCAAAGTTATAGATAATGGCAAAAGTGACGTATACCAGCTAAGAAAATAAAATTACACAAATAAAATTTTAACCCCCCTACAACCACCTCAGTACCAAATTGAGTATTACCCCTCCATGTCGCCCTATTGGACAAATTGGCGTAAAAATCTTCACGTTGGCACACATACCCTCTAATCTAAGAGAATATATACGTATATAAATACTGTCTTTCGCATTTCCAGAGGTAACTGCGATGCAGAAAATGCGACTTATTCTGCTTGCCGCAGCCCTGGCGACGGGCGTTGCCGCTTGCTCGACAACCGCGCCCCAGGGAGGCCCAAAATCCTTAACTCTAGACGGAGAAAAATTTCACTGCATGGAGCAGGAACTGGAAACCAAGATACTGGTGAGATGCGTCCGCGCGGGGTAAATTATTGCACAGTGCAATTGCACTATTTAACCGCACAGATCACGGCACGCGGACAATACGCAGGGTATCGGTGTGGCCGCCAATATCCTGTTGATAGCCCCGGGATATCAAAACAAAATCCCCGGATATCAGCCGCTCCTGTTGCAGCAAACAGGAAATGGCCTTTTGATCGCGCAGGGGGCCATCCATTTCCGAAACATCCATTAATACCGGATCGACCCCGCTGTAAAGTGCCACTCGATTACAGCATTTCTGATGACGACAAAAAGCATAGATAGGAATCAATGCGCAGACCCGCGACATTAATAGTGCAGTATTGCCGGTTTCCGTCTGGCAAATAATCGCTTTTATTTCCCGACAGTGATTGGCTATCGTCATGGCCGCCATGGCGATACAGGCATCGCCGGCAGGGTAATCTCCGCGAAGCCCCTCCGGCATCGAATAAATTTTTCGGTGTTTTTCTGCCCCGACGATAACATCGGCCATATGCTCGACAGTTTCAATCGGATATTCTCCCGCTGCGGTCTCCGCCGACAACATCACCGCGTCGGTGCCATCCAGCACCGCATTGGCCACATCGCAAACCTCTGCGCGCGTGGGCACCGGATTAGCAATCATAGACTCCATCATTTGTGTTGCCGTAATCACCACCCGATTGAGATAGCGGGCATAACGGATTAGATGTTTTTGCACCCCCACTAACTCCGCATCGCCAATTTCCACAGCCAGATCTCCGCGCGCAACCATAATGGCATCGCTGGCCAAGATAAGCTTTTCCAAACGCGCATCATTAGCCACGGCCTCAGCCCGCTCTATTTTCGCAATAATATGCGCGCTGCCCCCCGCCGCTCTTAATAATTTTCTCGCCGTGTGGATGTCGCGGGCATCGCGCGGGAAAGAAACTGCGAGATAATCCACCTGCAACTCTGCCGCGACCTTAATATCGTGGCGGTCTTTATCGGTCAGCGCCGGCGCGGTGAGGCCACCGCCCTGTTTATTTATCCCCTTTCGATCGAATAGCCAGCCACCGGATTCAATCTCCGTTATTAAGGACAAACCCATAATTTTTATGATGCGCAAACTCAGCCGGCCATCATCCAGTAGCAGGCTGTCACCCTCGCTACAATCCTCGGCCAGTGCTTCATAATCAATCCAAACCCCCTCAGAACTCCCCGCCTCCTTGTCCCAATTTGGGTCCAGAATAAATTCTGCCCCCTTGCGCAGATAAATACGTCCATCCGTGAATTTCCCGACACGAATTTTGGGGCCCTGCAAATCCCCCAATAGGGCAATATGTCTCCCTTGGCGTTTCGCTTCCTCGCGAACATATTGTGCCCTGCGCCGGTGATCATCCATTTTTCCATGAGAAAAATTCAGTCGAACCACATCGACACCGGCACGAATTAATCGCCGAAGTGTTTCCTCTTTGTCGGTAGCGGGGCCTAGGGTGGCAACGATCTTGGTGCGCCTGATCATATCGACAAACGTCCTTTTATCGATGGGCAAATACGCTTTAGCGACCTCCGTGCAAGCATAGCTTGTCACTGCTGTCGTCTCATCACAGCAGCCAACAACTAAGCTTTTGTGAAAGCCCCAAAGCGGCAAATTTTGTGTGAACGGGTGAAGAGGTAGGGTTTGGGAGTTATTTATTGATGAGTAGGTTGGTGCAAATATGGTTGCTGGGAGCCCTATTAGTCATCGGCGGATGCCTGACAAATCGCATTGAGGAAGCACAGGTTGTGCAGTCCTCTGGCAGTATGAGCGCGGTCTGTGGCAAAAAATGGCGGCTGGTACGCCTGCGCGTCAGCGGAACCGTGGTCGATATCAAAAAGCCTGCGAACTTTACCTTTGTGTGCAATCTCCAGGGTAACGTCATGGGCAAAAGTGGCATAAACACCTACCGGGGAGAAGTACAGGTCACCGACAACGGGCTGTTACTGTGGGATACCTCCAGCTTTGTCTCCACCAAAATGAGCGGGCCCGAGCCACTGCTGCGACAGGAGCACGCCTACCTGCGCGCCCTCGCCGCTACTCGACAAAGCTTTACTAAATCCCGGGGAGGCCGCTTAATACTGCGTGACCCCTCCGGTGATACCTATATAGAATACATAAAGGCCGGACCTTGAACGCCGCCACAGAAGCCCTGTAGATTTTTAGATTAAATGTCGCAAAAACAATGAGAACGACATCATGCCCCGTCGTGCTTTTTACTTACTCCTGAGCATAGCCCTGTGCGAGCTGCTACTCGCCGGCTGTAGTGCCTTCACTCCGCCCGCTCCCCAGCCACAGCGATCGGCAGCATCTGCCTGTGAACACGAGTGGGTATTATCGAGCTTGTACTACTCCGGGCGCAGCTACGATTCAGCCCTGAGCTGGAGCCGGTTTTGGCGGGATAGACCCTTCTTCAAATGCGATCGCTTTGGTTACGTCAGGGGCAACGGCGGCACCAATCCCTACCTGGGGCGTTTCTCCCTCTCTAGCGGCGGGGCCTTTACCTGGGAGCGAATTCCCGCAATTGCGCGTATGGGCGGTGCACAACCCAGCGATGAACTGGAGATCGATTACCTTAACGCGCTGAGGAAGTCGGATTCGATTGTGATCCTGGGCAACAAGATGATGATCAGCAGTGCCGATGGCAGCGCCCGCATAGAGTTTGAACAGGTAGACCGCAGCTACCGACAGGCACAGCCCCATAAAAAAGGCGACCCATTGGGTCGCCAACATCACAATTGACAAGAATCAACAAGATGAGCTGTAAAAGCCTTAAATAAGAAAGCTTTGGCCGCGCATCTTAATGGGAGTTGGTGACAGAAAAGTTACAGCCATCCATTTAATGGCTCAGCGGCGCCGTTGGTGTATTTCCAAATTCTCCTGGCGCTTGCGCTCACTCTTTCGCAGCAGTAAATAAGTTGCCCCCAGCCCACCGTGCTGGGGCTGGGCCGTATGGAACGCCAGCACTTGATGCAGCTGCGGCAACCAGTGATTGATACAGCTCTTCAACAGCGCCGGCTGCTTGCGCCCCTCCCCCTTGCCGTGAGTAATCAGGGCGCAGCGCACATCCGCTTCGACACAGTCGCGGATAAACTCCATCACCGCGCTGCGCGCCATCTCCACGGAGTGGCGGTGTAGATCCAAACGCGCATCCACACTGTACTTACCCAGGCGCAAATTGCGATAGACCCCGTTTTGCACACCATCGCGCTTAAACTCCAAGGGGTCCCAGGGGTCCATCAGGTCGATATACTCCCCCGACAGGGGGTTCAGCTCCCGCTCCGTCAGGCGCGTGGCCGCAGCGCGGCGCTCCCGCAACATCGATTCGGACTGCTTCGACTCCCTGTGCAAGGTGACGCGGCGCTCCTGCACCAGCGGTTTGACGTCTCCCATTTCACCGAGAGCGTCTTTAAATAATTTGCTGTCGCTGCTCACAAATACCCCCTGCCAGCGTCAGTCGAGAAATAAATCCTTGGTTAAATTGTCAGCGTTGGCCGGATTGTGGGCGTAGCCGGTGAAATCCTTTACACCGCGCTCAGCCAACAGCACTTCATCGATCAGCTGGCAGCCACTCAGGGCGGCCTCTCTGGTCGTCAGTACCTCGTAGGCCGCGTCGGCCATAATGGCGGGCTTGCGACTCTGTGCAAACATCTCGCGGCTGCCCACCGCAAACTCAATCGCCGCTGTGGCCACCAGTGTGCGCGGCCACAGGGTATTCACACTGATGCCCGCCTCGCGCAGCTCTTCCGCCAATCCCAGGCTGAGGATGGTCATACCAAACTTTGACAGGGCGTAGGGGGCGAAGGGTCCCAGCCATTTGGGCTGGATATTCAGCGGCGGACACAGGCTGAGGATATGGGCGTTGTCAGACTTTTTCAGATAGGGCATCGCCAAGTGCGCAGTGAGATAGACCGCGCGACTATTGATACTCTGCATCAGGTCGTAGCGTTTCGGTGGTGTCGATTCCACATTGCTCAGGTTGATCGCACCCGCATTGTTAATCACCGCATCGATGCCGCCAAATTTATCGGCGGCCTCCGACATGGCCCGCTCCACCCGCTGCTCATCGCGCACATCCACCTGTAGGGCCAGGGCTCTGCCGCCGGCCTGCTCCACTTCCTCCGCCACCGAGAAGATGGTTCCCGGCAACTTGGGGTGGGGCTCTGCCGATTTAGCCGCAATCACGATATTGGCACCATCCGCTGCGCACTTAAGGGCAATCGCCCTGCCGATACCGCGACTGGCGCCGGTGATAAAGAGGGTCTTGTCCTTTAAGGCCCCTGTATTGTCCGTCAGGGATACAAACTCTTCACGCATTTTTTTCAGCCTCCGGGGCAGTCACTGCCGGACTGTAAATTTCCTTGAAGATCGCCGGCATACGTTTTGGCTTGCCGCTGGAAAGCTCTATGCACACCATCCGCCATTCGGCCCGCAATACCAATGCCCTATCGGCGGCGCGAAACACCTGAAAGCGGCGAGTCATATTCAGACGCCCGTCCACCTCAGTGAGCCAGGTGCCAAACAGCAATTCCTCCCCCTCTCTGGCCGCCAGTATATAGTCATACTCGCCATGGCGAATTGCCATTCCCCGGTCAAGCTGCTGATAATTCGTGACATCCAGACCCAGGACGGCGCTGTGCGCCCAGGCGCTGGCCTCACACCAGCGCACATATTGCGCATTGTTGGCATGGCTCAGGCCATCCACATGTTCGGCGCCAACCGTCACTTTGCTGATAAATGGATTTGGCAGATCCCACTGCATAAGCGGCTCCAGATTTGTGCGCGGTTGCGAAGGGGTAGTCAGTAAATCGGAAGCTATCCCCGGGGAGATTACAGATATAAAAAAAGGCCCCGCTAAGGGACCTTTTTATCGTGCCAGCCGGGCTAAAGCGAATTAAGCGTTCGCTTGAGCACCCTCTGCTTCTTTCTGTGCCTTGTCGAGGGCAGCAGCAAACAGGGCATCGAAGTTCACCGGCGGCAACATCAGTGCCGGGAAAGAACCTTTCACTACCGCGTTGTCGATCACTTCGCGCGCGTAGGGGAACAGGATCTGCGGGCAGGCGGTGTTCAGGGCCTGGGCCAGCTGTTGACCTTCCAGACCTTTAATGCCGAACAGGCCAGCTTGTTTTACTTCCACCAGGAAAGCGGTGTCTTCTTCCAGCTTTACGGTGATAGTCAGGGTCAGGGCTACTTCATACAAATCTTCATCGATCTTCGCAGTCTTGGTGTTCAGCTCCTGGTTAACCTGGGGCTTCCACTGCTTTTTGAAGACCTCGGTACCCATCGGGGTTTCGAAGGAGAGGTCTTTCAGGTAGATGCGTTGCATCGCAAATTGTACTTGTGGAGCCTCTGCGTTTGCCGCTGCGCCATTTAATTCTTCAGCCATGTTACAGCCTGTTTATTAGAAAAAGTTTATTGATGCCTTCCGTAAGAAAGGCTCCGCTAATAACTCAAAAGTTGGGGCCTCGATAAAACGTTTCAAGGCCCAGAGCGGATAAATAGCAAAAATTGCCGACCGCGCGTTGGCAGTCGCGTCAATTTTGTATTAACCCGCAGCTTTTAGCAGTTTATCCAACTGACCGGCGCGCTCCAACGCCATCAGGTCGTCGCAACCACCGACATGCTTGTCGCCGATCCAGATTTGCGGCACCGAACGGCGACCCGCTTTCGCGGCCATCTCCGCACGCAGACCGGGATTGTTATCCACGGAAATTTCGCGGTAGGCGACACTCTTGCTGTCGAGCAGCTGTTTGGCGCGAATACAGTAGGGACAAAAACGAGTGGTATAAATGACAAGATCCCGCATGACAAAACTCCGTCAAACTGATACTTCAGGTTAACCTTTACCCTTAACGACAGGGAGGTTCTGGTTAGCCCACTCGCTCATACCACCCTGTAGGCGGCGCACTTGGAAACCTTTCTGCTTCAGCAGGCGTCCCACCGCACCGGCATGCTGCCCCATTTTGTCGGCGACAATAATGGTCTTGCCCTTGAACGGTTCCAATTCGGCGATGCGCTCAAGCACATCGCTGTGGAGAATATGCAGTGCGTCGACGATATGCCCGGCAGTGAACTCGCTGCGATCGCGAACATCCAGCACCTTGGCCCCATCGCTGTTGATCAGCCTGGTCACTTCGTGCGTCGACGCCGGCACACCGGACTTGAATCGCTCGGTCAAAACAAAAGCGTAAAGCAATGCCACCAGCAGGCCGACCAACAGCCACTGCTGCGCTAAAAAGTCGAAGAAATCCACTTCACCCCCAAATCCTCAAGTGGTTATCAATAGGGCGCTACAGCGCCCAATGCCGGCGGGAGTATACACGATCATGGCGAAATTCTAACCAACCGAATCCCCTCACCCCAGGCACTTTGTAATCCGGCCCAAGGCAAATAACATAGTGAAATACCAGCCCCACAGGTTAAAATCCGCGTCCGCAATCTAACCCCCGAAAGAGGAATACCGTCGCTATGGCCGCTACGCAAGCCCCGCAAAAACGCCCCCTGGTCCTGCTGATTCTGGACGGCTTCGGCCACAGCGATAAACCCGAGCACAACGCGATCCACGCCGCCAAATCGCCGGTGTGGGACAATATCTGGGCCAGCCGCCCCAAGACCCTGATCCAGACCTCCGGTATGGCCGTAGGCCTGCCCGAGGGCCAGATGGGCAACTCTGAAGTCGGCCATATGACCCTGGGTGCCGGGCGCGTGGTCTACCAGAATTTCACCCGCATCAACAAAGCCATTCAGGACGGCGACTTCTTCCGCAACCCGACCTACACCGCTGCGGTGGACAAGGCCATCGCCCACAACGGCGCCGTCCATATTATGGGTCTGCTGTCCGAAGGTGGTGTACACAGCCACGAGGACCATATCGTCGCCATGGTGACCCTGGCGGCCCAGCGCGGTGCCCGCGCCATTTATATCCACGCCTTCCTCGATGGCCGCGACACCCCGCCGCGCAGTGCCGAACCCTCTCTGAGCCGCCTGACCCAGGTGTGCGACGCCGTCGGCAACGCCCATATGGCCACCCTGGCCGGGCGCTACTTCGCCATGGACCGCGACCAGCGCTGGGAACGCACCGCATCCGTCTACGACATGCTGACGCTGGGCACCGCCGAGCACAGTGCCAGCGATGCCCTGGCAGGCCTGGCCTCAGCCTATGAGCGCGGTGAAAACGATGAGTTTGTCGCTCCCACAGTGATTGGCGAGCCCGCCCCGATCCGGGATGGCGATGCGCTGATCTTTATGAACTTCCGCCCGGATCGCGCGCGCCAGCTGACCCGCGCCTTTACCGAACAGGACTTCAGTGGCTTCGAGCGCCAGGCCAAACCGCAGCTGGCGGACTTTGTCATGACCACCGAATACGCCGGCGATATCCACGCCAACTGCGCCTTCCCGCCGGAAAACCTGGTCAACTCCCTCGGCGAATACCTGTCGGCGCAGGGCAAAACCCAGCTGCGCATCGCCGAGACGGAAAAGTACGCCCACGTTACCTTCTTCTTCAGCGGCGGCCGCGAAGCGCCCTACACTCATGAAACCCGCGAGCTGATTAAGTCCCCGGATGTGGCCACCTACGACCTGCAACCGGAAATGAATGCACCAGAGGTCACCGATAAGTTGGTCGCCGCCATCGAGAGTGGCGAGTACGACGCCATTATCTGTAACTATGCCAACGGCGATATGGTGGGGCACACCGGAGTGTTTGAAGCGGCGGTCAAAGCGGTTGAAGCGCTCGATCAGTGTGTCGAGCGAGTCACCAACGCCGCCCTGGCCGCCGGTGGTGAAGTGCTGATCACTGCCGATCACGGCAATGTGGAAGAGATGTTCGACGCCAACTCCGGCCAGGTCAGCACCCAGCACTCCACCCTGCCGGTGCCTTTCGTCTATATCGGCGAGCGCAATGTGCAAATGTGTGACGGAGGTAGTCTGGCGGATGTGGCGCCAACCATGTTAGCGTTGATGGGTCTGCCACAGCCGGCGGAAATGACCGGTCAAAGCTTGGTAAAAATAGACTGATGAAAACTCTCGTTCTCTTCCTGATCGCCCTACTTTCCCTGCCCGCCTGGAGCCAGGCGGAGGGAGATGAGCAGGCGCGCCTGGCACAAATCAAACAGCGCATCGAGTCCCTGCAACAGGAACTCAACCAGGTGCGCAGCCAGCGCGACCAGCTGCTCAAGGATCTGGAAGATAACGAGAAAGATATTTCCGAGCTGCACCGGCGCATAGACCAGATCAAAGAGGATATGCGCAGCCGCTCGGACAAGCTGCGCCAGCTCCAGCGGGAGCAGCAGCAGCTCGAGGAGTCGCGACGAAGTATGCAGCGGCGGGTCGAGCAGGAGATCGCCGCCGCATACCGACTAGGCCGACAGGAGCAGATCAAACTGCTCCTCAACCAGCAAGATCCCCAGAACGTCGCCCGCCATCTCCGCTACCACGATTACTTCCTCCAAGAACGCAGCCGCATCATAGACACCTACCGGGAAACCCTCACCTCACTGGAGACGGTATCCAGCGCTATTGAGCGCGAGCGCGCAACCCTGGAGACGGAGCGGGAGCAGCTGCAACAGCGCCAGAGCAAGCTGCGCCTGGCCCAGCAAAACCGCCAGGGCACACTGGAGAAACTGGCCGCGCGCCTGTCCGACGGCAGCGGTGAACTCAAACAGCTACAGGGCGATCGCACGCGCCTGCAAAAGTTGATCGACGAAGTGGGCCGCGCCATCGCCTCCCTGGTAAGCCCCAGTGAGCAGAAGCCCTTTGCGCGCCAACGGGGCAAGATGCAGTGGCCGGTCGAAGGCCGCCGCGCCAATGCCTACGGCCAGCGCCGCGCCAATGGCATCACCTGGAAGGGTGTGACGCTGCGCGCCAATGCGGGGGAGCCGGTGCGCGCCATTCATCGCGGCCGTGTGGTATTTTCCGATTACCTGCGCGGCCACGGCATGCTGGTTATCCTGGACCACGGCGGGGATTATATGAGCCTCTACGCCCACAACCAGTCCCTCACCCGCAGTATTGGCGAGTGGGTGGAAAGTGGTGACACCATCGCGCGGGTCGGCAATAGCGGCGGTCTCAGCCAGAGCGGCGTCTATTTCGAAATTCGCCACCGGGGCAAGGCGCAGGACCCCACCGTTTGGTGCCGCTCCTGATCGGAAGCTGGCGCCCACTACCCTTATTGCGACGCTATGGCGATTAGGCACCCGCCTAATGCCCTGCCCCCCACCTCTGCACACCCACCGCTGTGCTAATTAAATGGGAAAGCTCTATCACCCAAATTCTGTGTGAACGGCTTTAATTTCGTCACCGGAAGAGAATAAAAGTGGGATTTCACCCAAGTGCAACCCCCTTGGACGCCGGGCAACTAAGACAGCGGCACGGTAGAATTTAGCGCTCGCTTAGAATCCCTGCCAATCTCTGCGGTCTACACTTCCGCTAAGTAGCGAAGAAATAAGGCAGAGGTCATAACAATATGTTTATCCCCAAAGCGCTGACCACTTTGATTGGCGCAGCCGCTCTGACAGCCCTGCCTTTGATGGGTCTAACCGCCGGCGACAGCCCCCTCCAGGTGAGCGCAGACAGCGACGCGCGCCTGCCGCTGGAGGACCTGCGCAGCTTTGCCAAAGTATTCGAGCAGATCCGCCAGGGCTATATCGAAGAGGTGGACGACCGCACTCTGCTGGAGTACGCCATCAAGGGGATGCTACAGGGCCTCGACCCCCACTCTTCCTATCTGGACCGCCGCTCCTTTGACGACCTGCAAGCCAACACTACCGGTGAATTTGCCGGCCTCGGGCTAGAAGTGGGCATCGAAAACGACCATATCACCGTGGTCAGCCCCATGGACGATACCCCCGCCTCCCGCGCGGGCCTCAAGGCCGGCGATGTCATACTGCGCCTGTCGGGCAAGTCCATGAAAGGCGTGAGCCTGGATGAGGCGGTGGAGTGGATGCGCGGGCCCAAGGGCAGCAGTGTCACCCTGACCATCGCCCGCAAAGGCCAAAAGCCCTTCGATGTCACCCTCAAACGGGATACCGTGCGCATGCGCAGTGTGCGCAGCAAGGTGCTCGATGAGGGCTATGGCTACCTGCGCATTAGCCAGTTCCAAATGGACACAGGCGCCGATGTAGCCGATGAACTGATCAAGTTGCAGAAGAAAGGCGCACTGAAAGGGCTGGTGATCGACCTGCGCAACAATCCCGGTGGCGTACTGCAATCTTCGGTGGAAGTCGCCGACGCCTTTCTGGAAGAGGGACTGGTGGTCTATACCGAGGGCCGCAGCGACTCCGCTAACCTGAGCTATTCGGCCGAACCGGGCGATTTGACCGAGGGCGCGCCACTGGTAGTCCTGATCAACGCGGGCTCCGCCTCGGCGGCGGAAATTGTCGCCGGCGCGCTACAGGATCACCGCCGCGCGGTGGTGATGGGTACCGACAGCTTTGGCAAGGGCTCGGTGCAAACGGTAATCCCGATCACCAGTGAGCGCGCCATCAAACTGACCACCGCACTCTACTTCACCCCCAATGGGCGCTCGATCCAAGCCCAGGGCATCACGCCGGATATCGTGGTAGAACGGGTCAAAGTCACCCGTGTGGACGACTCTACGCAGCCCACCGAAGCCGATTTGGCCGGACACCTGGACAACGGCAACGGCGGTGCCGAGCGCACCTCTGAAGACCGCGTGCGGGAACAGGAGGAGCGCGAAGACTGGATGGATCGCGACAATCAAATCTTCGAGGCCCTCAATGTGCTCAAGGGCCTCAATCTCTACGCCGAACGGGACAGGGGCTTGCGCGAGCGCCTTGCCCGCGCAGACGGGCAGCAATAAGCGCGGTGCGGCGGGCCCAAGGTCCGCCGCGCGCGACCTCTGCGCTGACTACAGGCGCATTTCTATCCCGGCGCTGTGCATAAACGCCTTCGCCTCGGCAATGGTGTATTCGCCGAAGTGGAAGATACTCGCCGCCAATACCGCATCGGCGCCGCCGTGCAAGACCCCATCGGCCAGGTGCTGCAACTCGCCCACACCGCCGGAAGCAATGACCGGCACTTGAACCGCCTCGCTAACCGCCCGGGTCAGGGCCAGGTCAAACCCGTTCTTGGTACCATCGCGATCCATACTGGTCAGCAGGATTTCACCGGCACCGTATTCGGCCATCTGCCGCGCCCAGGCCAGCGCATCAATGCCGGTGGGCTGGCGCCCGCCATGGGTAAAGATCTCCCAGCGGCCCTCAGCCACCTGTTTGGCATCAATCGCCACCACAATGCACTGGCTGCCAAAGCGCTCGGCGGCCTCGCGCACGAACTCGGGGTTTTTCACCGCTGCGGAATTGATCGCGGTCTTGTCCGCACCGGCATTGAGCAGGTTGCGGATATCTTGCAGGGTGCGCACGCCGCCGCCGACGGTGAGGGGGATAAACACCTCGTGGGCCATTTTCTCCACCGTGTGCAGGATGGTATCGCGCTGCTCGTGGGTAGCGGTGATATCGAGGAAGGTGATTTCGTCGGCGCCCGCTTCGTTGTAGCGGCGGGCAATTTCCACCGGGTCACCGGCATCGCGGATATCGACAAAATTCACGCCCTTCACCACGCGACCGTTGTCCACATCCAGACAGGGAATAATACGTTTCGCCAGAGCCATTACTTGTTCCGTTGGTCGCAGAGCTGCTGCGCTTGGCGCAGGTTCAGCTTGTCTTCGTAAATCGCCCGCCCGGTGATGGCGCCGTAGATTTCACCGGCATCCAGCAGCTGTTGGATATCCTCGATACTGCTGACTCCGCCGGAGGCGATAATCGGCACCTGCACTGCGCGGGCCATTTCCAGGGTCGCCTCGATATTGACCCCCTGCATCATGCCGTCGCGGGCAATGTCCGTATAAACAATAGAGCTGACGCCACAATCGGCAAAGCGCTTGGCCAGCTCGGTCGCCTTCAGCTCGGAAACCTCAGCCCAGCCCTCGGTCGCCACCAAACCGTCTTTGGCATCGAGCCCGACAATAATGTGGCCCTCGAACTCGCGACACGCCTCTTCCACCAGCTTGGGGTTTTTGACCGCCGCAGTGCCGATAATCCCCCACTGCACACCGGCATCCAGATAGCGCTCGATGGTGTGCAAGTCGCGAATACCTCCGCCAATTTGCACCGGTAAATCGGGAAATTTTTTAGCTATAGCCGTTACCGCCTCGCCGTTAACCGGGTTGCCGGCAAAGGCGCCGTTCAGGTCCACCAGGTGCAGGCGTTTGGCACCCTCGTTCACCCAGTGCTGCGCAGTGGCCAGGGGATCATCGGAAAATACCGTAGCGTCGTCCATTTCGCCCTGGCGCAGGCGCACGCATTGGCCGTCTTTTAAATCAATCGCGGGAATTACAATCATGTCTTTTCTTATATCGGCAGTAATTTCAGTGTGATCGGTGAGCTGAGGCTATTCGGCCCGACCGTTCCAGTAGACAAAATTCTTGAGCAGCTGCAAGCCGGCCTCGGCGCTCTTCTCCGGGTGGAACTGGGTGGCGAAGATATTCTCCCTGGCAACGGCGGCGGCCAGGGGGACACCGTATTCGGTTTGCCCGGCAATCTCCGAATTGTCCGCAGCGGGCACATAGTAGCTGTGGACAAAATAGAAGCGGCTGTCATCGGCGATATCCGCCCACAGGGGATGCGACTGCCGCTGCTGCACGCCATTCCAACCCATATGCGGCACTTTGAGGCGCTCGGCGCCCTGCGCCGGGGGAATATTGTCGCCGAAGAACTTCACCGGCTGCGGGAAAATCCCCAGGCAATCGATACCGTTATTTTCCTCGCTGCGCTGCATCATAATCTGCATACCCACACAGATACCCAGCACCGGGGTGCCCACGCTGATAGCATCGCGCAGCAGCGGGGCGAAGCCCGCTTCCACAAACCCCGCCATACAATCGCGAATGGCACCCACACCGGGCACCACCAGGCGCTCTGCGCCCTCGGCCTGCGCCGGTGTCTGCGCCAGCACCACGTCAACCTCAGGCGCCACCTTGTGCAGGGCACTGGCCACCGAGTGCAGATTGCCCATACCGTAGTCGAGTACTGCGATCTTCCCCATCACAGCACTCCTTTGGTGGAGGGCATGGTGCCGGCCATGCGCGGGTCCGGGGTCAGCGCCATACGCAGGGCGCGGCCAAAGGCCTTAAATACCGTCTCCACCTGGTGGTGGGCGTTGTGGCCGCGCAGGCAATCAATATGCACAGTGACCAGGGCGTGATTGACGAAGCCCTGGAAGAATTCAAAAAACAGTTCGGTATCAAAGTTGCCGATCCGCTTTTGCGTGAAAGGCACATCCATCACCAGGCCGGGGCGCCCGGAGAAGTCGATTACCACTCGCGAGAGCGCCTCGTCCAAGGGGACATAGCTGTGGCCGTAACGGGTCATGCCCTTCTTGTCCCCCAGGGCCTCGGTAATGGCCTTGCCCAGGGTAATGCCGATGTCCTCCACCGTATGGTGGTCGTCGATATGGATATCGCCGTCGCAGCTAATGTCCATGTCGATCATGCCGTGGCGGGCAATTTGATCGAGCATATGCTCCAGGAAAGGCACTCCAGTCGCGAACTTGCCATGACCTTGGCCGTCCAGGTTAACGCTGACTTGAATCTTGGTTTCCAGGGTGTCACGGGTGACGCTAGCTGTACGCATCGAAAGCGATCCTTATTTGCACGATAAGACAGAGGGCGCAAATTATAGGATGAATGACATCCCCTGTGGTTCTCTAGTGTCAAATGAAACTTGATTCGTGATGGTTTCGCCCTATTATGCAGCGCATGGTTACTCTAACGCGCCGAAAATCCCATTACTGGGCCAGCCTGTTTCTGTTACTCGCCGTAGTAGCAGCTCAGCCGCTGTGGGCGGAGCACTTCCACCTGGGCAACAGCCAGGTAGAGATGTGTGACCTGTGCTGTATGCATTCACCCGCAGCACTCGGCAGCGAGCCACTGCTCGTACAGGCTGAGCCCCAAAGTCACTACGAACAGCCCTCTGCGCCAAGCGCCCGCGATTGCCAGCCAGAGCGCCAGTGCGCGCGCGCCCCTCCCCTCTCCCTGTCACTCAGCTAACCCCAAAAAACCGATAATTTTTTAGCGACTGCCCGCGCTTGTGCGCGTATGGCAATGTCCGCCTGTGACAGGAATAAAAACACCAATGTCTAAGTTCAACACTTTGGCCCTGGCCATCGCCAGCCTGGCCGTGCCCGCTATTTGCGCCGCAGAAGACAACAACAGCAACAAACTCGAAGAAGTTAACGTTACCGTCTCGCCCCTGGATAAGCCCGCCGACGCAGTAGCTGCGCCGGTATCGGTGCTCTCCGGCGAGACCCTGCGCAAAGCCGCCTCCGCCACCCTGGGCGAAACCCTGAAGAACCAACCGGGAGTGGCCAACGCCTCCTTCGGCAGCGGTGTGGGCCTGCCGGTGATTCGCGGCCAGAGCGCCAACCGGGTAAAAATCCTCAACGACAACCTGGATGTGTCTGACGCCTCCAGCACTAGCGCCGATCACGCCGCCAGTATCGAACCCCTGCTGGCGGAGCGCATCGAGATACTGCGCGGACCGGCGGCACTGCGCTACGGCAGCGGCGCTATCGGCGGAGTGGTAAATATTATCGACGGTCGTATTCCCACCGAAGTGCCCGAGGAAGTTGAAGGCGCGCTAGAACTGCGTCACGACAGCGCCAACAACCAGGATGCCTCAGTATTCCGTTTTAGCGGCGGCACCGGCCAACTGGCCTGGTACTTCGACGGCGTCTACCGCGAAAACGACGATACCGAAATCCCCGGCCTCGCCATCGTCGAGCACGAGGAACACGAAGAGCACGAAGAGCACGAGGAAGAACACGAGGAATTCAATACCGACGGTTACGTCGGCAACACCAGCGCCCGCGCCCACAGCTACAGCGGCGGTGTTTCCTGGATTACTGACAGCGGTTATTTCGGCCTGTCGGTGAACAAGCTGGAGAACAACTACGGTATCCCCCTCGGCACTCACGAGCACCACCACGAAGAGGAAGAGGAGGAAGATCACGAGGAGGAGAGCGAAGTCGAAGCCGTGCGCATCGATATGGCGCAAACCCGCTACGACTTCAAAGGCGAGCATCACTTCGACAGCAATTACTGGGACAAGATGCGCCTGCGTATCGGCTACAACGACTACGAGCACGTCGAGTTGGAAGAGGGCGAGCCCGGCACCCGCTTTACCAATGAAGCCTGGGAGGGCCGCCTGGAAATCACCCATGACAGCGGCAGCGAGTGGCGCGGCGCCTACGGTTTGCAGTTGTCCGACAAAGACTTTGCCGCAGTGGGCGACGAGGCGTTTATCCAGCCCTCCCGCACCCGCAGCGCCGGCCTCTTCACCATGAAAGAGCGCGAGTGGGGCAACTGGCACCTGGATTTGGGCGCGCGTATTGAGCGTGTCGATATCGACCCGGACACGGCTGAAGATCGCGACTTCGACCTGTTCAGCACCAGCGCCACCTTGCAGTACTTCCTGCAAGAGCACCAACATATCAGCGTCGGCGCCACCCACTCCGAGCGCGCCCCGGTGGCCGAAGAGCTGTTTGCCGACGGCGAGCACCTGGCCGAGTCCCGCTACCTGATCGGTAACAGCGAACTGGACAAAGAGCGCTCCTTCAACCTGGAGCTGGGCTATCACCACCACAACGAAGCGGCCAGCGGCTGGCACGCGGCACAGATTGAAGCCAGTGTCTTCTACAACCGCATCGGCGACTACATCTACTCGCAGAACACCGGCCTTGAGGACGAAGAGGAAGAGCTGCCCATTTACGCCTACGCCAATCGCGATGCCACCTTCTACGGTGCCGAAGCCTCAGTGAAACTCCCCCTGCGCAGCAACCTCTACCTGACCCTGTTTGGCGATGTTGTGCGCGCGAGCTTCGACGAGGATATCGCCGCTGAGAGTTCCGACGTACCGCGTATGCCGCCCCTGCGCCTGGGTCTCGCCCTGGGAGGCGAGTACGAGCAGTGGGGCTGGGAGTGGCGCACGACTGAAGCGGCGGACCAGGATCGCGCCGGTGCCTACGAAGAGGAGACCGACGGCTATACCCGTATGGATCTGAGTGCCCACTACAACTTCAATATCGGCAGCAGCGACGCGGTGATCTTCGCCAGCGCCCGCAATCTGCTCGACGAAGAGATTCGCAACTCCACCTCACTGCTGCGCGACTACGCCCCTGAAGCCGGCCGCAGCATCGAAGCCGGTGTGCGCTTTATTTTCTAATCCCACCTTTAAACAGCCCCGCAGCGCATTTCCAGCCGCGCGGGGCTGCATTTCCTACAATTCCGGCATAACCTCTCTGTAGAATTGCGCGGGAACACCGAGCCGCGCAGCGGCGTCATACCCGTGACACCACACGACTAATAAATAGGGACAATGCACTCCATGGCCTGGATCAAGCGCACTTTTATCGCTCTTTTGATCGTCTTCCTGCTACTTGCCGGCGCCGTCGCCTGGCTGCTCGCCGGGCTCGACATCAACCAATACAAACCGCAGCTGGAAAAGCTCGCCGCCGAGCAGGGCATCTCCCTGCAACTGCAAGGCGATATCGGCTGGCAATTGTGGCCCAAGATCGGTCTGCAATTAGAGGATGTGCAATTGGCGCCGCTACAGCTGCCCAAACAGACCCTGGTCAAAGCGGACAAAATCGCTATCGGCGTGGCTCTCAAACCCCTGCTACAGCGCAAAGTGGAAGCCGAGGAAATCGTTCTGGTCGCCCCACAAATCGAGCTCAGCGTCGACCGGGAGGGACGCGGCAACTGGGAGCTGATCAGCGAGGCCCTGGAAGCGCAGAGCAAACAGCCCCCCAAGCTCGCCCTCCCCAAAGAACAGGAGGCACCGGCACAGCAACAGGTGGACCTGAGCCTGCAAAAACTGCGTATCGAAAAGGGGCTGGTACTCTACAGCAACGCCCAAACCCATAAAGAGTACAGAGTCCAAGACCTACAGGTCAGCGCTATCAATCTGGTGCCGGGCGGTGAACCGGGCAAGCTCACCGCCGCCGCAGACTTAACTGGCAGCGATCTCAAACACCCACTGCAACTGAAAATCGACAGCACCCTGGCTGTGGACGAGGGGCTCAACGGGCTACTCCTACAGCCGCTGCAAGTGGATCTCACCTCAGTGAACAGCGCCAAGGCCAGCCTGCATATCCGCGGCTCACTGCGCCGGGACAACAACACCCAGCCCTGGCGCATACAGCTGAATATCAACGCCGATGCCAACCCGCTGCGCCCCTGGTTTGAACTGACCGGCAGCGAAATCGATACCCGCGATAAGGCGGCGCTGCAAAAGTTGAGTATCGAGGCCAGTGTGGAGGGCAGCGAGCAAAAACTCGATCTGACACCACTGCAACTGCAACTGGACGACGTCACCTTTAGCGGCAACGCCCAGCTGCGCAACGCGGAAATGCCCGGACTGGACCTGAGCCTGCGCGGCGGCGCCTTGAATCTGGATAACTACCTGCCCCCAACACCGGAAGAAGGCACAGCCACACCGGCGCAGGCGCCTCCCATAGGTACTGAGGAAACGCCTGAAACTCCCACTGCCGCTGACGGCAACCCCGCAGCGCAAACCGCGCAGAATCAGCCGGCTCCCCAAGAGCAATCCAAGCCCGCGAATACACAAGCCGCTGAGCAAGTCCCCCTGCCACTGAGCGACCTGCGCGGCTTCAATGCCAATATCAGCCTGGCGCTGGACCAACTGCAAGCCGCCGACCTGCAAATGGACAGCCCGGAAATCCAACTCACTGTGGATAACGGCCTCTACCGCCTGCAAAAATTGAGCGCCGATATCTATGGCGGCCAGCTCAATAGCAACGGCCAGCTCAACGCCCGCGCCCAAGCCGCCGAAGCGCAAATACGCGGCGGCCTTACCGGCGTGGATATCGGCAAGATACAGGCCGCGCTCTTCCCCAGTGAAGACGTGCAGCTGGCCGGTAAAGCCAGCGTCAACTGGAGTGCCACCACCAAGGGCAAAACGGCGGCGGCCCTGGAGAAGAACCTGCGCGCCGCCGTCGAGGTTTCCAGCGCGGCGATGTCCATCTCTCCATTCAACTTGGAGAAAAGCATGTGCCAGCTGTTCAGCTACGCCGAAAATACCGAGATGCCTACCCGGGACTGGCCCGACAGCACCGGCCTTCAGGACCTGCGCGCGATTATCGCAGTGAAAGGCGATCAGGTGGACGTGAGCGAGATTCTCGCCGGCATCGAAAATATTGCCCTGACCGGCGACGGGGAAGTGGACCTGAAGAAACAGGACTTCGACTTCAAACTCGGCCTGGCCCTGGTGGGTGAGAGCACCTCCGCCGACGGCTGTACCGTGCGCAACCCGCGCTGGCGCAACCGCCCGCTGCCCCTGCGCTGCAAGGGCGACTTCGACGATGTGAATATCAGCACCTGCAAACCCGACAGCCGTCGCCTCGACGACTTGGTGCGGGAGGAGCTGAAGTACAAAGCCGAAAAAAAATATGGCGATAAAGTGGAAGAAAAGGTCGACGAACTGAAAGAAAAATTGAAAAATCTGTTCGGCCGCTAAGGCCCAGCGCAGCGTGTACCGGGACCACCCGGTACGCGGTTGCAGGTATCAATCACAGACTCCAGCCCGCAGTACCCCCATGACCCCAAAGCAGTTCCAAAATGCCGCCCTGAAATGGTTCGACCAACACGGGCGCAAAGACCTGCCCTGGCAGCAGGACATCAACCCCTACCGGGTGTGGGTGTCCGAAATTATGCTGCAACAGACCCAGGTCGCCACGGTGATTCCCTACTTTGAGCGCTTTATGCAGAGCTTTCCCACCCTGGAAAGCCTCGCCCGCGCCCCCCAGGACCGGGTGCTGGCCCACTGGAGCGGCCTCGGCTACTACGCCCGCGCCCGCAACCTGCACAAGTGTGCGCAGACCGTAGTGGCAGAGCACGGCGGAGAGTTTCCCCGCGACCTGGAGGCACTGATCGAGCTGAGCGGTATCGGCCGCTCCACCGCCGGCGCTATCGCCAGTATCAGTATGGGACTCCGCGCACCGATCCTCGATGGCAACGTTAAACGGGTACTGGCCCGCTTTCACGCCGTGGAGGGCTGGCCCGGACAGACAGCAGTCGCCAAGCAGCTGTGGGAGCTGGCGGAGACCTACACCCCGAACAAGCGTGTAAACGACTACACCCAGGTGATGATGGACCTGGGCGCCACCCTGTGCACCCGCTCCAAGCCCCGTTGCGGGGAGTGCCCGCTGAGAAAATCCTGCGCGGCCCACGCCCAGGGCAATCCCCAGGATTACCCCGGCAAGAAACCGCGCCGGGAAAAGCCGCTGCGCACTGCCACCCTGCTCCTGCTCGAACACAGAGGTGAGATCTACCTGGAGCAGCGCCCACCCAGTGGCATCTGGGGCGGGCTCTGGTGCCCACCGGAAAGCGACAACGCCGCCACCTGGCTGAAAGCGCGGCGCTGGCGCGCTGCTGACACCCAGGCCCTGCCGACCCTGCGCCACACCTTTACCCATTTTCACCTGGAGATTTCCCCGCTGTGGATACAGTTGGACAAAGTCCCCGCACAGGTGGCGGAGAGCGGCGCTGGCTGGTATAAACTGCGGCGTTTAAACCGCCCTCGCGCGGCCCAGGAGCTGGGGCTACCCGCCCCTATCGTCAAGCTGGCAAAACAACTACTGGCGTTGCAGGCCCCCCTGCTCGCCCCGATCACTGCCGACTAAAATCAGGAGGAGTCATGTCCAGAACCGTTTTCTGCCGCAAGTACCAAGAGGAATTGGAAGGTCTGGATGCACCGCCCTTCCCCGGCCCCAAGGGCGTGGACATCTTCGAGCATGTTTCCAAGAAGGCCTGGCGGGAGTGGATGTCCCACCAGACCATGCTGATCAACGAAAAACACCTGAATATGATGGAGCCCTCCAGCCGCGCCTACCTGAGCGAGCAGATGATGAAGTTCTTAAGCGGTGAAGAGTACGACGCAGCCGACGGCTACGTACCGCCGGAACAGCAGTAATACGGCTCTGCCAAGCGTCTCCGGCAAAGAAAAAACTTTTTTATAATCAAGGGGTTGACTCTGACCCGGAGAAGAGCTTTAATACGTGCCTCGCGACGCAGGGGAAGCCCAGCAAGATCGCAAAGCCCGGATAGCTCAGTCGGTAGAGCAGGGGATTGAAAATCCCCGTGTCGGTGGTTCGATTCCGCCTCCGGGCACCATATTAAAAAGCCTCATCCGCAAGGATGGGGCTTTTTTTATGTCTGCTTTCCCATGGATTCAAGGCAACCTTCAATACTCGCCCCCAAACACAGCAAGCACACAGACCCCGCCCTTTTGCTTGCATCTTCCAGCGGCAATTGCTGCATTAATTAGATATCGCAAACCTTACCCTTTCAGTCTCTGCTCACCGACTCCGTCACGGCTTTTCAATTTCACGCCCAAAACTATCCGAAGTTGTTACTGCGGGGACTTCTGATAATTGCACTTACCTCAACTTTATTATCCGATAGGCCTCACGGCCTGGAGCCCACCAGGCATGAAAATCCGCTCTGTACAGATACCCTTCAATAGGTTAATTCATCATTCGGAATCGAGACGCCTCACCAAACGATCCATTGCATGAGTCTTCAAATGCAAACTCAACTTTCTTACCCATAGCTTTAGCTGCTAAAGCTACATCGACCATCAGGTCGCAGAAGGGCGTGCCGACAGTGCATGACACTGCTTTATACTGAGCGCAAGAGGATGGAGGTGGACTTGATAGATCTGTAGCGAGCCAAATAACGGCTTGCTCCTTGAGGATATCGATTGCAGTGACTGTTTTTTCAGCATTTGGCAATGCCGCTTGAGATGAGCTGTATGCTAGTAGCGCAGCAGTAACGAAAACTATTTTGCTGAATATTTTTTCCATTTTGGCTCCCATTCAACTTGATCGGGTATAACTCAACTAGTAAATAAAACCTGGTTATAGCTGGAATCAAAAGAGCGACCTACCGATTCTTTACCTGCCATCCTTGACTGGCCGCAGCCAGACAAATACATAAATAAAAACCCTGTAGCTCTACTCTAAATAATGCTTCTACCGGTGCCTTTCTGCAGTATAGCCAGTCCGCGAAACCTTTTATGGCCTCCAATATAAACCCGTCTAATTATCAGCCAATATTATCTTTTCACAGGGGATAAATATCCCAGCTGACAGTTTCTCTCAGTCGCTATCAATCAACAGCTTGTGAATTTTTGGAAACGAAATTTAAAATCCGCAATAGAATTCATTATAAGGATTTAAAAGAATAAGGCTTATGAAACCTAATTAAAACAGTAAAAATCCATGGAGGATTGATTTTAAAAAAAGGAATAATGCATCCAATTGAAGGTGATTAGAATAGAAAACACACCCCGACCCCACAACTTTTCAGAGTCGGGGTAAAATCCTGCCCTTCAGGCTGCCCAATGTTTGTTGCCTTCACCCAGAGTACTTTCCACAGCAAATTGTACATGTCGGCCTATTGAGCTGTATCGGGTGATAAAGCTAACTGAGAGACAAATAACACTAATACCAGCAATTACAGTAGGATCACCGAAGAAGTTTCCTATAGCTTGCTGCATGTCTGAAAAACCGGCTGCGGTTCCAACACCACACGCCCCTAACAAGGCTGCGGGAGTTTGCATAACTTTGACGGCTTTTTTTCGTACGTCGATATTTTTGTAGTCGTGCTTATTAAGCTGTATGTCAATCAGTTCAATTTTTGCGTCTTCACAAATCTGCTTCAGATCTTTCTTGCTGGTACTGACTCCGCGAGGATTGGAGAAAAACACAGCTTGCCTGGAAAGCGGATTACCATTGGCAACCTTTTGAGTAACCCCAGGGCTACTGGCGAGGCCTTTCAGTGCCTGTACAAAAGTACCGGCTCCCTCACCGTGTACCAGCCAATTGATGGAGGCATTGTTGGCCTGTGCATTCTGGATCAACGCCGCCAGAGAGCGCGCATTGTTAGCTTTTTTGTGGTTGCCATCTTGCCAGAATAGGGAGTAATGATGCTTGCTTGTTGAGAAGTCATGGGAGCGTAGCGCGGCTTTATAAGCAGGGAGAATATGGTTGATAAGCAGGCGTCCGGCTTCTTCCTTGTTGTCAAACTTACCGCTAACGGCGGCATAGTGGGCACCTCCCCAGTGGTGGCTATGGTCTATAGTTTTTCGCGGTTTTGAATGAGTTTTCCAATCTGGGGTTCCTATATCCACCCGATACAACCCCGTATTTTGATTGATTGCCGGTGCGGAGATCGAGTTATCAATTTCCAGACCGTAAACCAGGACATCCCCGCCTTCGAGTATTTGATAATGAAACTGGGCACTGTCTATTTTCAGAGTTTTTACGCCATTTTCTCTGCCGCCGGGAGTAATGGCCAAGCTGTAAAGTGCACGCACCAACTCTGTCTTATAGTAGTTTCCGGGATACTCACGCTTTAGTGCTTTCCAAGTTTCAACACCTGCTGTAGTTACATAAACATTACGATTTATATTGGGAGTTTCTCCCCGGCGGATAATTGCAGTTAGGTTTCTCGGTAAATTGCTCACGGCGACTTCCTGTCTGTGATAGTTAGCTTTTTTTCATACCTCTAAACAACCTGCCCCTGCCAAGGCGGCGGTGGACTTCCCGGTTTGGTAATGATGATCTTTTCGTCAAACTTCCCTCCCCAGTGCCACTCCGGGTACACCCAGTGTTCAATACTGCGAGTGGGATTTGCTTTGGCCTCGGGCCACTGCTTTTGAGCACTCGCCAACTGCGCTTTGGCATCGGCACTTAGGTGCAGCTCCACACTGTCGCAGAGTAAATCACGGACGCCGTTCATGGCTCTTATACAAGGTTCCACCGGGGCATAGCCGAGATTGCGAAAGTTAAACTTCAAGTAGTGCGTTTGATCGAGAGGAACAAAGAAGCAGCTTGAGAAGTGCGTATCGTAGAAGGGACACTCCTCTAGCGCTTCAGGGGAAAACCGTTGATGGTTCTCAAAAAATATTGCCGTAGCTCCGTCCTGGCTGCGCAATTGCCAGTTCACAGGGGCTTTCTGTTCTCGGTCTACGAGGTGGCAGGGTCCCCAGTAATACAAGTGGCGCATAACGACCGTCTCAAAATGCTGCGGATTGAGACAATTCATATCCTTGGGCATGGCGTCATGGCGATACAGCATTAATGTAAAATCAATAGTGGCTATAGGGCGTCCGCGCCAGATAGGGCCGAACAACTCCCAGCTGCGTTTCATCAAGATTTGCAGGGCAACCCCTTCACGCTCCCACTCCTCAAATCCACTATCCACACTATATTTGCTGTTATCAAAGAGATTAACCCTGGAGGGTGGCTCCTGACTGGCATCGGCGAAGCTGTCCTGGCAGATATTGGGTGGCGCGCTAAACGTCAGGCGGCTGCCGGAAAGATCAATAGCAATGGTTTCTCTCTCGTGACGACGAGGTATAAAGGGGCGCTGACGTGAGGCAAAAAGGCGAGATAACATGTACAAATCCCTTTGAACATTCCCAAGCAGGTCTAACTATAACGCTTTAAACAATATACTTTCACTTATCCAATCTACCATTTTTTAAATGGCAAAACCCTTTTGGTTAACTTTGGGCAATTCCTCACAAAATATTTGGCTTTTTACCGGTCGGGGTAAAATATTGCTCACTACGAGTTCCTGCCGGTAATAGTTAGCCTTTTTCCATACCGCTAAATAACCTGTGTCTGCCAAGGCGGCGGTGGACTTCCAGGCTTGGTGATAATGATTTTTCCGTCAAAGTTTCCACTACGCTTCCACTCGGGATATACCCAGTGTTCAATGCCGCGCATGGGATTTGCTTTGGCCTCGGGCCACTGTGTTTGAATGCTCGCCAACTGTGCTTTGGCATCGGCACTCAAGCGCAACTCCACACTGTCGCAGAGTAAATCACGGATACCGTTCATGACTCTTATACAAGGCTCCACTGGGGCATAGCCGAGATTGCGGAAATTAAACTGCAAGTAGCGCGTTTGATCGAGTGGAATAAAAAAACAGCTTGAGAAGTGTGTATCGTAGAAGGGGCGTTCTTCTAGTGCCTGCGCAGAGAATCGTTGATGCTCCTCAAAAAATATTGCCGTAGCCCCGTCCAGGTTGCGCAGTTGCCAGTTCACAGGAGCTTTCTGCTGCCGATGATTAGGTATACAGGGCCCCAAATAATAGAGATAACGCATGACGACCGTCTCAAAATGCTGCGGATTGAGGCAGCTCATATTCTTGGGTATGGCGTCATGGCGATACAACACCAGTGTAAAATCAATGGTGGCAATAGAGCGTCCGCGCCAGATGGGTCCGAATAACTCCCAACTGCGTTTCATCAAAGTTTGCAGAGACACCCCTTCGCGCTTCCACTCCTCCCGCTTAAAATCAGTGGAATACTGGCTGTTATCAAAGAGATTAACCCTGGAGGGTGGCTCCTGACTGGCATCGGCAAAGCTGTCCTGGCAAATATTGGGTGGCGCGCTAAACGTCAGACGGCTGCCGGAAAGATCAATAGCAATGGTTTCTCTCTCGTGACGACGAGGTATAAAGGGGCGCTGACGTGAGGCAAAAAGACGAGATAACATGTACAAATCCCTTTGAACATTCCCAAGCAGGTCTCACTATAACGCTTTAAACAATATACTTTCGCTTATCCAATCTGCCGTTTTTTAAATGGCAAAACCCTTTTGGTTAACTTTGGGTAATCCCCCACAAAATACTTGGCTTTTTATCGGTCGAGGTAAAATATTGCTCACGACGAGTTCCTGCCGGTGATAATTAGCCTTTTTCCATACCGCTAAATAACCTGCGCCTGCCAGGGCGGCGGTCAAATTTCCTACTCCACCTCTCACCACTCGCTCAGAAGTACCTAGCCACTGCCACAAAACGCGGCCATCTCATCGAGTCCACACAGCCCAAATGACCATCCCCTCCTGCCAGCAAATATTCCCCCCTTATCGATTGCAAACGAAGCGGGACAGGCACACCAAGTGTTCGATCTGCACGAGCGGATAGCTAACGCAATGGGGAGAAGAAACCCAACAGCGTATTCTCAGCAGCCCCCCACACCGAGCGCAAAGATACCCTGGCAGAGTACTGGCTTACCCACCTCCAGCAATACAGCGCCAGTGGCACTCTTGATGACACTCTTGATGGCATAATCAAGCGAAGCCCGCTGGGGCCAGGCAGTATCTAACAGCCTACCGAAAACACCATTGGCCGTGCAGAGATACAAAAAATTCTGCGACACACTGGATATATGGCGCGTAAAGAGGTATTCATAACCACCAGCCGCTTTAACCGGGAAGCACCAGTATTTATCAGCATGATTGAAATGAACATCCGCCTGATCGACGGCGACAAGCTCGCCGAACTAACAGTCACCGATGGTCGCGGCACCTGTGTTAAGCCCACAAGCCATAGCGCCGATGACTTTAGTGAAGACGATTAATACCGGCTCAAGCAAGCCCCAACAATCGATGCAAGTACTGACGAACACACCGAACAACCACAAGATTTAACCAATAGTCGTAATTCCATGACCAACAGCGAAGAACAACAGTTTCTCAACGACCTCGAGAAAAAACTCTGGAATGCCGCCGACAAGCTGCGCTCCACCCTGGATGCCGCCCAATACAAACACACCGTACTGGGCCTGATCTTCCTCAAATATGTCTCCGATGCCTTCGATATCCGTCGCGCTGAACTCAAGCAGCAGCTCACCAATGCCGACCACGACTACTTCCTCGACCCCGACGATTTTGGCGGTGCCGACAGTGAAGACTACGCAGCAGAAATCGATATCGAACTGGAAGTGCGCGACTACTACCTGGAAACCAATACCTTCTGGGTGCCGCAGCAGGCCCGCTGGCAGTTTCTGCAAGACAACAACAAGGCCGTAATCGGTGGTGCCGAACTCAGCTTTCAAGACGAACGCGGCGAGGACAAAACCCTCAAAATCAGCTCTGTCGGGCACCTGATCGATAACGCCCTGGAAGCCATCGAAGCCGACAACCCCAAGCTCAAAGGGGTTCTCAACAAGCGCTACACCCAGCTGCAAATCGATCAGTCCAAACTGGGCGAGCTGATCGACCTGATCGCCACGGTGCCGTTCAACCACGCCAGCCTGAACAGCAAAGATATTCTCGGCCACGTCTACGAATATATGCTCGGCCAGTTCGCCTTGGCCGAGGGCAAGAAGGGTGGCCAGTTCTATACGCCCAAGTCTATCGTCAGCCTGATCGTGCAAATGCTCGAACCCTTCAGGGGCCGCGTGTACGACCCGGCCATGGGCTCCGGCGGTTTCTTTGTGCAGTCCGAGCACTTTATTACCGAGCATCAAGGTAAGATTGGTGAAGTCTCCATCTACGGCCAGGAATACAACCACACCACCTGGCAGTTGGCCGCGATGAATATGGCCATTCGCGGTATCGACTTTAACTTTGGTAAAGAGCCGGCCAACACCTACACCAACGACCAGCACCCGGACCTGCGCGCCGACTTCGTGATGGCCAACCCGCCGTTCAATATGAAGGAGTGGGATACCGGCGTTGCCGAGGATGACAAACGCTGGCAATACGGCAGGCCGCCGTCGGGCAACGCCAACTTCGCCTGGCTGCAACATATGCTGTTCCACCTGGCCCCCAACGGCAGTATGGGTCTGCTGCTGGCCAACGGCTCCATGAGTTCCAACACCAATAACGAAGGGGAAATCCGCAAGCGCCTGATCGAGGCCGATTTGGTGGAGTGTATGGTGGCCCTGCCCGGCCAGCTATTCACCAACACCCAAATCCCCGCCTGTATCTGGTTCCTGAGTAAAAACAAAGGGGCGCGCACCTCCGCCGCCGGCCGAAAACTGCGCGACCGCCAAGGCGAAGTGCTGTTTATCGACGCCCGCAACCTGGGCTATATGAAGGATCGGGTTCTGCGGGATTTCACCCAGGAAGATTTAAACCAGGTTACCGAGACCTACCACAACTGGCAGACCGGCGAAAACTACGAAGACGTACCGGGCTTTGTTAAAGCCGCTAAGTTGGAAGAACTGCAAAAGCACGATTTTGTGCTGACTCCAGGCCGCTATGTGGGCGCCGCTGCGGAAGAAGACGATGGTGAGCCCTTTGCCGAGAAGATGGCCCGTTTAACCGGCCAGTTAAAAGCGCAGTTTGATGAATCAGATCGCTTAGAAGCGGAGATTAAAAAGAATTTGGCGGGGTTGGGTTATGCGATCTGATCAGCTTGGTCCTCTTGGAACTATACCTGATGGCTGGAAAATAGAAAAATTAGTAAATTTAACAACAAAAATTGGCTCAGGCTCTACTCCACGTGGCGGAGAAGCTGCTTATTTATCTGAGCGTGATAAATTTGCATTTGTTCGAAGTCAGAATGTATTCGATTTTTACTTCAGCCCAAGTGAAATGAAGTACATAAGTGACGCTGATGCAAAGAAATTGAGAGGAGTGCACCTAGAGAAAAATGATATCTTACTAAATATAACTGGTGACGGTATCACATTCGCTCGATCATGCATCGTTCCTAAAAATATTCTCCCGGCCGCTGTAAATCAGCATGTATGTATAATTCGTGTTGATCCTAAGAAATGTTTGCCCGGATACTTATTAGCTTATCTTTGTCTTCCTCAAATTAAGGATTACATCGCAAATTTTAATGCTGGAGGAAGTAGAAGAGCTGTTACGAAAGGGCATATCGAATCTTTTGAGATACCAATCGCTCCAATTCACATACAAGAGTATGTGCAAAAAATTACTATTGATTTTATCAAAAAAATCGAACTCAACCGCCAAACCAACCAAACCCTGGAGCAGATCGCCCAGGCCCTATTTAAAAGCTGGTTTGTCGATTTCGAACCCACCCGCGCCAAAATCGCCGCGAACCAGGCCGCCCAGCTGCGCCAGCAAGGCCAATGCGACAGCGAGATTCTAAACAAAATCCAGCAAGACCCACGCTGGACCAGCGCCCAGGCCGCCATCATCGCCCAAGGCAACCCCGAACAAGCCGCCATCGCCGCCCTTAACGGAGGCCAAGCCTTCGATAGCCTAAACGAAGCGCAACAAACCCAACTTAAAACCACCGCTGCTTTGTTTCCGGATATGCTGGTTAACTCTGATCTTGGAGATATACCGGAGGGTTGGCCTATGGAAACTATAGGTAATTTATTCGAGCTCCATCGCGGTTTTGACTTACCGAAAAAGAACCGCAAAGAAGGTGACTATCCTGTTTTTTCAGCGGGAGGGTATCATGGCTGTCACACTGAATTTAAAATGGAACCGCCTGGCATAATAACTGGAAGAAGTGGCGTAATTGGGAATGTCTACCTCTCACTCGAAAACTATTGGCCACTAAACACTACTCTCTACGTTAGAAAATTTAAAAAATGCGGACCTTACTATACGTATTTTTTCCTGTCTCAAATAGACTTGAAGTCTATTAACTCAGGTTCAGCAGTTCCAAGTCTTAATAGAAACTTCGTACATAGCCTACCATGCGTATTACCTAGCAACGAAATTCTTGAGGCTTTTGAGAAAATAGCTAAGCCATTTTTTTCGAAAATTAAAAAAAATGACGAAGAAACAACTCAATTAAGCGAAATCAGAGATCAATTGCTCCCCAAGCTTCTTTCAAATGAGGTAAAAGCCCACATCAAGAGAGCCGCTAATGCCTGAGATCTTGCAGTGGAGCGATATTGAAGATCGCTATCATCAAGGAAGCTTACTTCTTGGTAATGGGGCAAGTATAGCTGTAAGTAGTTGCTTCCAATATTCATCATTATTTGAGAAGGCTGGAGAATTAGGCCATCTGACAGACAAGGTAATATCGGTTTTCAATAGATTTGAAGTTAGCGATTTTGAACTCGTGTTGAGGAGATTGTGGCAAGCAAAGCTAGTCAATAACGCACTAGATATTCCACATGGTCCGGTAGAAGAAGCGTATGAGGAAGTCCGACAGGCTCTAATTGAGACGGTTAGGGATACCCACGTCAGTTATGAAGAAGCCCGTGTATACCTAGAGCCGATCTATCAATTTATGCAGCGCTTCGATTTTGTGATCTCGCTAAATTATGACCTAATTGTGTATTGGGCTGCGCAATATGGGAATAGAACGTTAAACAATTGGTTTAAAGATTGCTTTCGGAATTCCAAGTTTAGAAGTGATTGGCAAGTTTTGCTGGAGCCATATGGAGCTGCAGGAGCAACACTATATTTTTATCCGCATGGAAACCTAGTTTTACGTCGAGAAGGATTTTCTAGCGAGCAAAAGATACAAGCGGGAGAGGATGCAAACCTCCTCGATTCGATCCTGAATAGATGGGTAGAAAGCAATTTCGTTCCAGCCTTCATATGCGAAGGCACCGAAACGCAAAAACGAGAATCAATTTCTAGCTGCAACTATTTCGAAAAGGTTTTTTACGAAGTACTTCCTTCACTCGAAGAAACCCTTGTCATTTATGGCTGGGGCTTCGGAGACCAGGACGATCATATTCTTGAACAAATAGCAAAATCCAACGTGAAGAAAGTTGCAGTTTCTATCTATGGCAATAACCAATCACTTTGCGGGCATGTCGAAGAAAAATTAAACTCGCTCGACTTAGCGGAATTTGTTTTCTTTGATTCACAGAGCGAAGGTTGTTGGAATAATTAAAACTTAGCGGATAATAGAACAAGTACATGATCACGGAAGACCAACTAGAACAACTCTGCTTAGAATGGTTTAACTCCCTCGGCTACAGCTATACCTGCGGCTACGATATCGCCCCCGATGGCGATATCCCGGAGCGCAACGACTACCGCCAGATTATCCTGCACAAGCGCCTGCTAAGCCGCCTGGAAGTTATCAATCCCCAGGTGCCAATATCCATCCTTGAGCTGGTCACCCAGCAGATCGCCACACCCGAAACGCCCATCCTGATCAAAAACAACAAACAGTTCCACCAGTGGTTGCAGGAAGGGGTCAAGGTCGAGTTTAAGGATAGCAACGGCGAAGTAGTGACCGACTATGTAAAGCTGGTGGACTTCGCCAATACCAAACACAACGAATTTTTGGTGGTGAACCAGTACACCATTATGGGTACCAAGGGGAGCCGCCGCCCGGACATTATTGTATTTATCAATGGCTTGCCGCTGGCCGTGATTGAGCTGAAAAATCCCGCCGACAACAGCGCCGATATCTGGTCCGCCTACCAGCAGCTGCAAACTTACAAAGAAGAAATCCCCGACCTGTTTATTTTTAACCAGGCGCTGGTCATCAGCGATGGCCTCAACGCCCGCGTCGGCTCCCTCACCGCCAGCAAAGAACGCTTTTTACCCTGGCGGGTGGTCAATAACGAGCACGACAAACCGCACTTTGAATATTTCTTAGAAACCCTGGTTAAAGGCTTCTTTAAGCCCGAACTGTTGTTGGACTATATCCGCCACTTTGTCCTGTTTGAGCAGGACGGCGACAAAATCGTTAAAAAGATCGCCGGCTATCACCAGTTCCACGCGGTGCGCCAAGCGGTGAAAGCGACCGTGATTGCCGCCGAGCGATCCAACGTGGTGACCGAGCCCCGGGCGAACTATGCCGATAAGGTCATACCCGGTTCCGGCAAGGCCGGGGTGGTTTGGCACACCCAGGGCTCCGGCAAGTCCATCTCCATGGTGTGTTACGCCGGCAAATTGCTGGCACAGCCCGCCATGAATAACCCCACTATCGTAGTTGTCACCGACCGCAACGATCTGGATGGCCAGCTGTATAACACCTTCTGTATGGCCGCCGATACCCTCAAACAGACCCCGGTACAGGCCGGCGACAGAGACGAGCTGCGCCAGATCCTCGCCGCGCGCCAGTCCGGCGGCATCGTGTTTACCACAGTGCAAAAATTTGCCCTACTCGGCGAGGAAACCAGCCACCCGGAGTTGAGCCGCCGCCACAATATCGTCGTGGTCAGCGACGAGGCCCACCGCAGCCAGTATGGCGACAAGGCCAAGTTCAACGCCAAAAAGGGCACTTAC
The DNA here is from genome assembly GCF_052466995.1 of Microbulbifer regidiadema (SeqCode). Lineage (NCBI taxonomy): Bacteria > Pseudomonadati > Pseudomonadota > Gammaproteobacteria > Cellvibrionales > Microbulbiferaceae > Microbulbifer > Microbulbifer regidiadema (SeqCode). The sequence goes on from NZ_CP174297.1 coordinate 3,296,446, forward strand.
ACCTTCGGCTATTCCAAGCATATGCGCGATGCCTTGCCGGCGGCCTCGTTTATCGGCTTTACCGGTACCCCGGTCGACTCGGCCGATAAAGATACCCGCGCGGTATTTGGTGAGTATGTCTCCATCTACGATATTCAGGATGCGGTAGACGATGGCGCCACGGTGCCGATCTATTATGAATCGCGCCTGGCCAAGCTGGATATCCACGCGGCCGATATCGAAGCGCTGAATGAGAATGTCGAGGAGGTTATTGAGGACGAAGAAGATGTGGCCGAGCGGGAGAAAACCAAATCCCGCTGGGCCACGCTGGAAAAACTCGTTGGCAGCCAGCCCCGGGTGGAGCAGGTGGCCAAAGACCTGATCCGGCATTTCGACAGCCGCACTGCCTCCATGCCCGGCAAGGCCATGATCGTTGCTATGAGCCGCGAGATCTGTGTCGACCTCTACGATGCCATCGTCGCTATCAAGCCCGACTGGCACCACCCAGACTCAGACAAAGGCGCAATCAAAATTGTGATGACCGGTTCGGCGTCGGACAAAGCCAAGTTACAGCCGCATATCTACAACAAGGAAACCAAGAAAGCATTTGAAAAACGCTTTAAGGATGTGAACGACCCGTTAAAGCTGGTGATCGTGCGGGATATGTGGCTCACCGGCTTCGATGCCCCCATCTGCCACACCATGTATATCGACAAGCCCATGAAGGGCCACAACCTGATGCAGGCCATTGCGCGGGTTAACCGGGTGTTTAAAGACAAGCCCGGCGGCTTGGTGGTGGACTACATCGGCATTGCCAATGAGCTGAAGCAGGCACTCAAGACCTATACCGGCGCTAACGGCAAGGGTAAGCCCACCCACGACGCCCATGAAGCCTACGCCATTCTGCTGGAAAAGCTCGGCGTACTGCACGATATGATGCACGGCTTTGATTACAGCCAATACGAGACCCAAGCCCTGCAACTGTTGCCCGGCGCCATGAACCATATTCTCAGCCTGAAAAACCCCGGCAGCGGCGAACTGGATGGCAAACGGCGCTTTCTCGATGTGATGGCCGCACTCAGCAAGGCCTACACCCTGTGCAGCACCCTGGAGGACGCCGCACCCTACAAGAAAGAGATCGCCTTCTGGGGTGCGGTGAAAAACGCCATCAGCAAATTCACCACCATCGACAAACGCCGCACCGATGAGGAAAAGAACTCCGCACTCAAGCAGATTATCGACAATGCTATCGTCGCCGACGGTGTGGATGATATCTTCAGCATGGTGGGCCTGGACCGCCCAAATATCGGCTTGCTGTCCCCTGAATTTATGGAAGACGTCGCCAATCTTAAGGAAAAAAACCTGGCGGTTGAGCTGCTCGAACGGCTACTGCGCGACGAAGTAAAAGCGCGCATGAAAACCGATGTGGTGTCGGAGAAAAAATACTCCGACCGCATTATGGAAGCCCTGCGCAAATACCACAATCGCGCCATCGAAACCGCCCAGGTGATTGAAGAACTGATCCAGATGGCCAAGGACATGGCCGAAGATGCGCAGATGGCGGAAAACTCCGGCCTCAATACCGACGAAATCGCCTTCTACCGCGCCTTAATCCAAAACCAGTCGGCGGTGAAAGAGCTGGGGGATAACAATCTGCGCGAACTCGCCAAATACGTTACCCAGCAGCTACGCAAATCCACCACCGTGGACTGGCAGGTGCGCGACAGCGTGCGCGCCAAACTGCGCAACCTGGTGCGCCGCGCACTGCGCAAATGGAAATACCCACCGGATGAGGCGGTGCAACTGTGCTTAAAGCAGGCGGAGACATTGAGCCATAGCTGGAGTGCTTAGGTGTTATTACCCGGGAGCGAAAAGTGGAGCCTGAAGAGGCTTATAGCAGCCTCGCACATCCAATCTTATGACTGCTAATCTTGGCCCAGCCAAGAAATAAGTCTGGGGAGACGCTGGGAATGGCTCAATCATTTCACCTGGAGCGTTTTGTCACCGCGCAGGAAGGATCTTATGAGCGCGCCTTAAGCGAACTGCACGGCGGACATAAACACTCGCACTGGATGTGGTATATATTCCCCCAGGTCTCCGGCCTGGGACACAGTGCGACCTCTGAGCATTTTGCGATTAAAACTCTGGATGAAGCCCGCGCCTATCTGGAGCACCCCCTGCTCGGCCCCAGACTCAAAGCGTGCTGCGAGGTATTGTTGCAGCTGAAGGGTGACTCCGCGTACCAGATATTCGGCTCACCGGATGATATGAAACTAAAATCCTCCATGACTTTGTTTTCTATCGCCGATCCCAGCAACAAGTTATTTGCGCAGGTGTTGGAAAAATATTATGAGGGGAAAAAGGACCTCCGCACTTTTGAGATTCTAAAAGTCCCAGCCCCGCACTAAGCCGTTTGGGTCGCGGCCTCTTCCAGTTTATCGCTACCCAACAGCTTATCCATCACCAAACAGGCGGTCAGGTCTCCGGTCACGTTCACGGCGGTACGACACATATCCAGAATTCGGTCCACCCCCAGAATCAGGGCAATGCCCTCCGGCGGCACGCCAATACCCGCCAAAATGGTTGCCAAAATAACGATACCGACGCCCGGTGTACTGGGAGAGCCTATAGATGCGCCAACGGTGGTCACCGTCAGCCCTACAAGCTGTACGGTTGTCAGGTCAATGCCGTATACCTGGGTCAGGAAAACGGCGGCGATTACCTGATAGAGCGCTGTGCCATCCATATTCACAGTGGCGCCCAGGGGCACGATAAACTTGGCGATGGAAGGCTTTACCCCCAGGGAGCTTTCCGCCACCCGCATGGAGAGGGGCATCACAGCGGCAGAGCTGGAGGTGGAAAATGCCAGCAGCTGTACCCCGCTAATACGCTGTAAAAAGCTGACCGGGCCGACGGGCGTCACCAGGGAGACAATCAGCAAATAAAAACTGAGCAGGATCAGCAGCCCCAAAATCACAGTGCCCACATACACCGACATCCCCAGAATCGCGGTGAGGCCGACGCGAATAGCGATATCGGCCAGAAGGCCAAATACCGCCAGAGGCGCAAACAGCATGGCCCAGCCAACCACCTTGAGCGCCACCTCCTGAATAATGGCAAAGGCGTACACTGCGGTTTCCCGCTGCTTTTGCGGCAGTAGCATCACCGCAACGCCGATAAATATCGCGTAGACCACCAGCTGCAACATATTGCGCATAGCGATACTTTCATTGAGATTGGCGGGGATCAATTCGGCAATGCGCTCGGGCAGTGGCTTGGATTCGATCACCTGGGGAGCACTTGCAGCCTGCAACTCGGTGGCGGCACGGAGTAGGGACTCGTCGATATAGTCGCCGGGCTGGATCAACTGCGCCAGGACAATGCCGATAATCACCGCGACAGTGGTAGTGCCGACAAAGTAGGGGGCGATACGCAGGCCGACCCGCTTGAGTTGGCCGACATTGCCGCTGCCACTCAGCCCCAGAATAATCGAGGACATAATCAGCGGTATCACCACCATCTGGATCATATTGAGAAAGATGGAACCCGGCAGCTTGAACCAGCTGGCCAGTACCATACTGAGATCCTGGCTTACCAGCGCCAATCCCTCCGGCGATAACAGCAGGCCGACGGTTAGCCCCAGAATCATGGCGACCACTATCTGCATCCACAGGCGCTTGCGCACCAGCACACCGAGGGATTCCACCATGCGAATCAAATAGAAATGCGTGCCATTACTCATTCTTAGTATTCCGGGCTATAGGAAGTCGTTAGAGGCAATCAACTGCGGGCATTATGTCCCAGGGCGGTGAAGAAAACCTGACGGTCAGATCAAGCCCGGGGCTTTAATCGCGCTGATACGGCGCTATTTTTTGTTTTTAGCGTTAAATGGCATGGGGACCTGCGCCCTCACCTGCGCTTTACCAGCGCCGGCGGGGCTCAATTAGCGCCGGCCTGGAGGGCCGCGACGGGAGAAGTCGCACTGGCTCTGTTTGCCCGGCAGGGCACAGCCCCGCTGGCCTTTTAGGCAGTGCAAAATATCGTTTTCGGCAGCGAGATTGGCGTGATAGTGATAGCCCAGGTCGGCGAATTCATGGCCGCGGCATTCATCCAGGTCGCTGGGCTCGCGGCCATCGGCATTCTCCCGCGCGTAGATCAGATAGCCATCGATAGCGACACCGACAATAGCCGCATGGCTCGCCGCCGATGGGTAGGCCTGGCTACAGCCCAGGGCCGCGTGGTAGTGGTAGCCCACATGGGGGTTTACATGGCCGCCGCAGGCATCGACGGGCGCCAGGGTATGTGCAGCTAAAATCGCGCCAACAGGTGCGCTGATATCAAACTTAACTCCGTTGAAGGCCACGCCATAGCCGGAGAAAGGATCGGGCCTCTGCTCGGTTTTGGCCTTGCTCGGCTGCACCGGGATCAGATAGCGGGTGTGGAAGTCCGGGCCCATATAGCTGGCCTGGCATTCCACGCAGTAATTGTTGTACTGCGGCGCCACATCGGGCCGCGCGGCCATCTCACAGGCCGCCTTGGAATCGGTCACCTTTACCGCACCGGTTTTCGGATCGTACAGACTCCACTTTGGATCGGAGAAGAAGGTCGCGGCATTTTGCACGAAAGGACCATCGGTCGGCACTAGCTGCCGCTCAATAAACATCATGCCAGCGGCGGTTATCGGATCGACAATATTGCGCGGGCACCAGGGCCCCATTTTATGTTTGGGCTCCGCCTTTACCACAATCATCCAGCACTGAGTTTTGCGCCCCTCTGACAGGGTGCAATCCACTTTTTTAATTTCCTCAACCAGTGCATCCCGGGCAAATAAGCCGGGGATATCCATATGCGCATAAAAATCGGTATGGGCGCAAACAGCGGAACTCAACAGTATCAGGAGGACAAATACGACACGCATGGCAATCACTAGCTAAAACCCCGACCTGCTCAAGTTTAGCAGCGCTAGCCTTTGCCCTAATCGCTGGGAAATTGATCTGCCAATAAAGTGCGAATCCACTTGTGTAGAGGGTCCTGACCACTGCGGGTATGCCAGGCGGCAATCACATCGAAGCCGGGGGGCTGCTCGATAATGGGCAGGGTTTTTAGCCGGGGGTCCGGTAGCAGGCGCGAGGGCAAAAAGGCAACGGTATTGGTAGAGGCGATACACTCGGCAGCGGCGGCAAAAGAGGGGACCGATAGCACCACATTGCGCGCCAAACCAAACTGCTCAAACCAACTATCCGCCATGCCGCGCAGGTCGCCTCTAGAAGGTGATACCACCAGCTGCGGCAGCGCGGCCAACGCTTCTATTCCCAGGGGCTGGCTGGCGCCGTGCAGCATATCGGTGTGCTGGCAGCAGACGCAGACATAGTGCTCCCGATACAGCAACATGCTGGGGCTGTTATCCGGCACAAATCCCGGCGTACTAAAAACCAGATCCACTTCCCCGGTTTGCAGCTGCTGGGCCATGCGGTCAATCTCCAGCTTGAGCACCACCACTTTTATACCCGGGGCCCGCTGGCGCAGTTGCTTGAGGAGCAGCGGCAGTATCACGCGCTGCTCAAAGTCTGTCGCGCTGATGGTAAAGATGCCCCGGTGCTGTGCCGGATCAAATTCATCCGCGCGCAGCAGCGCCGCGACATTGTTCAGAATCTCATCCAATCTGGGGGCCAGGCGCTCGGCCAGGGGGGTGGGGATAACCCCGTTACTGGTGCGGATAAACAGCCGATCATCGAAGATTTCCCGCAGGCGTTTCAGCTGCTCACTGACCGTTTGTTGGCTCACCCCCAGCTGATCAGCCACCCGGGATAGATTCAGTTCACGCAAAATAGCGCTCATTAAGCGAAGTTGACGCAACTCCAGCCTCTCCAGTGGGTTTGCTCGATGACCTCTGCTCAAACCTGTATCACTCACAACGGTTACTTGGTTTTCATTGTATCCAGCTAACCCTAGCATTGTGAGTAGATTGGCCCATATGGCATCCACTTCGGTGGGGGGGAGAGTTCACTATGCACACCGCAGCCCGGTCCGCCTTTCAGGATCAATTAGTTACCGCGATTATTCACTACGCTGACCCCAGTAGCGACCTGGTTTACGACAAGCGCTCAGAGGGCCCGGGGCCGGCTAAATTGGTTGAGAATGTTATTTCCCAGCAGGTTCATATACACGATGGTCGTGCGCTAAAAGCCGCTGGGGAGCGTTTTCGCCTCGATAGCCAGGGCTTTGAGCTGGTACGCCCTCTGCTCGGTATTAATCTGCACCAGCTGGACGATGCGCTACACGCCCTGGATAAACCCTCCGCGAGTAGCCCCAGCCCTGCGGAGCGCGATCAGCTGATTCGCACTCAGTGGTATCCCGCCATTGAAGCCTGGATAGGCGCTCACCTGGGTGCAGCCAGGGTGCTGACCTTTGACCACACACTGCGCGCCCAGCCATCGACTGATGCAACCCCGGAGCTGAGTCGCAGCCGCCGCTCCCCGGTAAAGCTGGTGCACAACGACTACACGCCCTGGTCCGCAGAGCGCCAGTTAAAGGAAACTCTGGAGCTGCGGGGTTACGAGCCTTCGGATTACCCGCGCTACCAGTTTATTAATCTGTGGCTGCCCCTGTTGCGCCCGGTGCAGGAGTCGCCACTGGCTATGGTGGACCTGCGCACTGTCGCCGCTAATGATTTCCACAATATGCGCTTAATTTACCCAGAGCGAAAAGGGCAGATTTCGGTATTGAGTTTCAACCCGGTTCACCGCTGGATTTGGTTTAGCAATATGCAGCCCGGCGAAGGCCTCTTACTGCGGGTATTCGACAGCCAGCACCGGGGTGATGTCACCGGTGTTCCCCACTGCGCTTTTGACCTGCCGGGAAGCGCCGGGGCGCCCCGCAGAACCAGCCTGGAAATTCGCACCATTGTCCTGTTTGAGCAATAACACCAACGCTTTTAAGAAAACATCCGGCCACTCAATAAAGTGGCCGGAGTGAATGAGACCCCATTATGGAAAATATACTTCGATCGATTGATCCACTAACCGGAGAGACTATCGGATCGCTACCTGTCAGCAAGTCCCAAGACATTCAGAACATGGTGGAGAAAGCCCACAAAGCGCAGCGACTGTGGTCGAGTAAATCTCTTCAGGAGCGGGTACAACTACTTCAGCAGGCCTACACAAAACTGAATGCGGCAGAGGCAGAGCTGGCTCAACTTATCAGCCGTGAAATGGGCAAAGATGCCCGGCGTGCACAGTATGAAGCCGGTGGCGTAGTTCAAGGCGGCGCCTGGTTAGCGGGCGATGCCGGCGAGGCCCTGCGGGCAAAATCCACTGGCGGCAGTGAAATTCAATATCGACCACTGGGTATTGTTGCGGTTATCTCCCCCTGGAACTATCCACTGGCGATGGCCAATAACCTGATTGTGCCCGCTCTTATCGCCGGCAACGCCGTGATTTTAAAACCCTCCGAGGAGTCGCCGCTGGTCGCCGATTTATTGGTGAAGACTCTCAATCAAACCCTGCCCCAGGATATTTTACAAATTGCCCACGGCGATGGTGCAACCGGTGAGGCCCTGGTGAAATCCCCGATCAATATGGTCGCCTTTACCGGATCGCGGGCAACAGGCCAGAAAATTATGGCCAATGCCGCTCCGGCACTGAAACGCCTAGTGATGGAATTGGGCGGTAACGACCCTATGATCGTTTTGCAGAGCGCCAATATTCCCCGAGCAGTGCAATTTGCGGTTGGCTCCAGCTTTGAAAACTCAGGCCAGATGTGCACCTCCACAGAGCGTATTTATGTCGACGAAAAAATTGCCGACGAATTCGAAAATGCCGTGGTGGCACTGGCGAAACAATATCGCATCGGTGGGTGGCGCGAGCCCCAGGTGGATATCGGCCCCTTGGTTAATCAGCGCCAACACCAAAAGGTGGTGGAACATATCCACGATGCCCTGGATAAAGGCGCACAGCTGCTTTTAGGGGAGCGCGATCCGCAGGCGCCGTTTATTCCACCCACAGTTATCAGCGGCATTCGACCGGGTATGTTGCTGGAAGATGACGAGACCTTTGGACCTGTCGTGGCCATCGACCGCTTTAACTCGGTAGATGACGTGGTCGAGCGGGCCAATAACTCCGTTTACGGTCTCGGTGCGGTTGTGTTTGGTGAAAGCAAGCAGGCCGAGCAAATCGCCAGCCAACTGCAAGCGGGGATGATCGGCATTAACCAGGGCGCCGGTGGCTCCCCCTGGGTGGGCGCCAAGCAAAGTGGCTTTGGCTTCCACGGCGGAGCTGAAGGGCACCGGCAGTTTGCCCAAATCACCGTTTTAAACCGCTAAATCCTTTAAAAAATTTTCTATAGAAGTAGCGCAGATGTCCACAACCGCAACACTTGAAACTGTCACCCCCCAGGATGACTTCTTTGTTATCGCCCGCGAGCCCGGTGCAGAACACCCGGCTCTGCCCACCTGGGCTAGTCGCAGTCAAAACCCGGCGGCCCTGGCCGAACAAGCGTCGCAAGCGGTATCGCGCCGGGATATCGCCGAGGTCCCCGGCGCCTTCCAATTGCTCAATGTTTTCTCACAAGAGGAGTGCCGGCGGCTGATTGATATCAGCGAAACACTGGGTTATTTACCCGATGCCGCCGTCTCCCTGCCCCGGCAGGTCCGCCACAATGACAGCCTGACCTGGGTGGTAGACGAGATTACCGAGGGCCTGATCTGGCAGCGATGCCGAGACCTGGCGCAGGACTTAAATGGTGACTTTGGTGGAAGAGAGGCCGTCGGTATCAATCGGCGTTTCCGCTTTTATCGCTATGGCGAGGGGGATTTCTTCCAGTTCCACACCGATGGCGCCTGGCCCGGTAGCCGTATTGACGACAACCAGTTGATCAGCAACGGCTATCCCGATCGCTATAGCGAAATGACATTTTTAGTACTGCTGAGCGAAGACTTTGAAGGTGGTGCAACCCGATTCCGACTAAATGCAGATGACCCTCTCCTGCAACCCAGGCGGGATTCTGTAGTGGATATCGATGTCCGCACCCCTGCGGGAGCCGTGCTGTGCTTTCCCCATGGAATGCATCCCCTGCACAGAGTGCACAGCTCTACCCTGATTACCGCTGGAATCAAATATATTATTCGAACGGATATGCTTTTCCTGCAGGAGTAGTTTCTCCAGGCGTTGCTATACAGGTCATACACTTCGATATGGATCGAAGCATTAAATACTCCCGGCGCTAAAGTTTTATTTTTTGCCCTGGAGTTAATTTAATGGAATTGATGGACTACCTGAATCAGCATTTTCTGAGCAGGGAGCAGCTTATTCAAGCTGCTCAGATTAGTCGGCGACAACTGCTGAGCTACCAGGAGGAGGGACTTATGCCAAAGCCCTCCTATCAGCTCGAAAGCCACTTGCACTGCAACTCCTACTTTGGCCCCTATCGCCAGGAGCAAAGCTGTGAATATTATGCAAAGGGCTATTGCAGCTGGATTGCGGTTATTCAGGAAAAGCGGCATCTTGCCGCTGTTTTTCAAAATTTTCACGACCGATATAAAGCCCGGGTAGCCCAGCTGCACGACTTGGGTTTCCGCTCCGGCAATCCGAAATTTTCAGCGGAGATTTCTGCGCATATTGAAACCGAATGGGGCCACTTTATCCAGGGTATTTACGGGCTCTGTACCCGCAGCGGCTTACCGGAGGATATAGCGGCAAAGGAACTCGCCACTACAGAAATCCAGGCACTGCTTGAACACAAGCATTTAAACCCCGAGCAGAGACAGCGGCTCAATCTTTTTGTAAACCTACTGGATAAAAGCAGTGCGCTGTTTGCGCCCCATGAAAGAGTAAAAAGCTCCAGACACCGATTGGTTGATCGCTTGCGCCGAGAGTTTGATCTGAAGACTCAATCGCCGGCTTGCAGAGAGCACGCAGGTATTTCTTCATCCCTGAGTGTCAACACTTCATAACCTTCTTTAGTCACCAGCACGGTATGCTCCCATTGCGCCGACAGTTTTTTATCGCGGGTGATTACGGTCCAGCCATCTTTCTTAACCTTGGTCTTGCGGCTGCCCTGATTAATCATGGGTTCGATCGTAAATATCATGCCCTCCCGCAAGACCTCCCCGCTTCCCGGGCGGCCAAAATGCAGCACCTGCGGCGCCTCATGCATTTCCCGGCCAATACCGTGGCCACAGTATTCCCGCACCACACTAAAACCCTGGCGCTCAGTATGGCGCTGGATCGCATGGCCGATATCGCCGAAGGTAACCCCCGGTTTTACCGTATGAATACCCGCCCACATGGCGTTATAGCAGGTGGCAACCAGTTTTTTGGCGATTGGCGTTATTTTGCCCAGGGTATACATTTTGCTGGAGTCGGCAATATAACCCGACTTTTCCAGAGTAATATCCACATTGACGATATCTCCCTCAGCCAGCCGCTGCTTATCACTCGGCATGCCGTGACACACGACCTCATTGAGCGAAGTATTCAGGGCGTAGGGATAGTCGTACTGCCCCTTGCTGGCGGGGCGGGCGTTTAATTCCTTTACAATAAAGGCTTCAACCCAATCATTGATCTGCATCGTCGAGACGCCCGGCTGAACCCGGGAGTCCAACATGGCGAAAACGCGACTCAATAATTGACCCGATTGGCGCATTAACTCCCGTTCAGCGGGGGTCTTAATTTTTATGTCACTCACGTGTCAGCGCTTCCAGCGTTAATGCCTGATGGCGCAGTAATTTCTTACACAGATCGCTGTAACTTAATTGCGGATTCAGCTCCGCCAGCATGCCAATTTTGATCCAGTACTCCGCCTGGGAATTAATGGAGCGGGCCATCGCGGTACTGGCCTTGCGAATCTCATCGTGCAGCTCATCAGATATTTTGACGATACCCATCACATTTCACCTTAATATGTAATATATACAAAGTGTATACGAATCATATAAAAACGCACAAGATATAACCAGAATATCAATATGCAACTTATTGCATATATCGATAGGGGGCGCTATGGTTGAGGCATAAAAATAATAGTGGCGAGGCCATCATGACAGAGACTCCTGAAAAGAAGCGCAGTGCCCCAAAACCCAGCCGGCTGCGCATTGGCCGGCGCTATCGTCCGAGTCGCCTGGAGGGCAACTACGACGCCATTATCATTGGTTCGGGTATTGGCGGCCTGACCTGTGCCGCGATGCTCAGTGCCATGGGCAAGAAAGCGCTTGTCCTTGAGCAGCACTACACCGCCGGGGGCTACACCCACGCCTACGACCGCAACGGCTATGAGTGGGATGTGGGCGTCCACTATATCGGCGATGTGGGCGAACACCCCACCCTGACCCGCAAGATTTTTGACTTTATCAGCAATAATCAGCTGCACTGGGCGCCGATGGACAGCACCTACGACCGCATCTGTATCGGCGATAAACAATACGATCTGAAAGCCGGTCGCCAGCAGTTTATCGATGAGCTGGTCAGCCACTTCCCCGATGAGCGCGCCAATATCGAGGAGTACCTACAGCGGCTCAATGTAGTCGCCAAAGCCATGCAGCGGCTGGCGATGGAAAAAATGCTGCCCAGCTGGTGCGGGCCCCTTATGCGCCTGTGGCGAAAACTACGCGAACCCGCCTGGCTCAATAAAACCACCCGCGAAGTGCTCGGTGAGATCACCAGCAATGAAAAGTTGATCTCTGTGCTGACCGGGCAGTGGGGCGATAACGGCATGACCCCGTCTGAGGGCAGCTTTATTATCCACGCGCTGATCGCCAAACATTACCTCTATGGCGGTTACTATCCTGTCGGCGGCGCCAGCAAAATCTCCGAAACGATTATTCCCCAGATTCAGGCCAGCGGCGGCGAGGTTTTTACCTACGCCAAGGTGGAAACCATCCTGATGAATGGCGATCAGGTGCGCGGGGTGAGGATGTCCGACGGACATGAAATCGAAGCGCCCTTGGTGGTCTCCGGCGCCGGGGTATTTAACACCTTTGAGAAGCTGTTGCCGCGCAGTACCAGCGAGCGCATGGGTTATATCCGCGATCTGGAAACCGTCAACCGCTCCATGTCGCACCTGTGTCTGTATATCGGCCTGGAAAAAACAGCGGAAGAATTAAACCTGCCCAAGACCAATTACTGGATCTATTCCAGCGATCGCTACGAAGAGGATATGCAGGCCTTTATCGACGATCAGGAGAAAGAAATACCGCTGGTGTATATCTCTTTCCCCTCAGCCAAAGATCCCACCTTTACCCAGCGCTACCCAGGCCGCGCCACTATCGAAATCGTGGCACCGGCCAACTACAACTGGTTTGCCCAGTGGCACGACAAGCCCTGGGGCAAACGGGGGGAGGATTACGAGGATCTGAAGGAGGCGTTTAGCCAGCGCCTGCTGGAACATCTGTATCGGCATCTGCCACAGCTGCGTGGGGAAATCGATTACTACGAACTCTCCACCCCTCTGTCTACGGATTACTTCTGTTTTTATCCGCGCGGGGAAATCTACGGGTTGGATCACGATCCCAATCGCTTTGAGCAGTCCTGGCTGAGACCCAAGAGCCGAATTAAAGGGCTCTACCTCACCGGGCAGGATGTGATGAGCTGCGGTGTGGCCGGCGCTATGATCTCCGGTATGCTCACCGCGCAGAGCATTATCGGCCTGCGCCAAACCGGCAAGCTGATGAAGAAAATATTTTCCAACAAAGCCCCAGAGACGCCGGTAAACGCCAGCGAAGAACTGGGTAATGCGTCGAGCTGAGCCCCTGGGCCAGCTCTTCACCGGCAAGCTATTCGGGGTTAGCGCCTCGGTAGTTTGCTGGGAATACGGTCAAAATTTAATACGCGAATCATCAGGCGGCGGTTCTCCCGCTTGCCTTTGTCCGTGCCGTTATCGGCAAGCGGATCGGTATCGCCGTAGCCCTGGGCCTCCATTCGCTCGGCAGAAACGCCCCGCTCGACCAGAAAGTGCTTCACCCAGTCCGCTCTGCGCTGTGACAGCCTGAGGTTTTTCTGCGCGTCCCCGGCACTGTCGGTATGGCCTTCAATCGCGATGCGCATCTCTGAAAAATCGCGCATTATGACCAGCAACGCCTCCAGGTCGGCAAGGGTTTCGATACGCGGGGCAAAACCGCCGGGATCAAACTCCAGGCGCAGGCGGAAGGTATCGCCGATAGCGCGGTTATTGCCCCGTAAAAACCTCACCAGTGCATCGGCAAAAGGGGCCGCTTCCCGCGCGCTTTTCTCGCTGTCGCCGGACTGGATAGTCTCGATAGGTTCGAGCATATATTGCTTGGGGGAGCTGGGCTGATCGCAGCCCGGCAGGGCTGCGGCCAATAAGATCAGGCAACGGGCAGACAAGAATTTACCCGCCATAGATACGACTTCCGGTTGCTCGAGGTCAAATTCAGTGTAGAACAACGCAGGCGCCGCTCCGCTTAAAAAACCGCAAGCCCCAGCCGCTGTGGCCGCTAAATAAAGTTCAAAACCGCCATCATATCAGTGACTACCCGGGCGCCCTGCTTTTCCAGTTGGGGGCCGCGCACCGGGTGGGGACTGTAACCCACCACACGCATACCCGCCGAGACCGCCGCAGAGACACCGGCAATAGAGTCCTCCACCACCAGACAGCGCTCCGGCGCCACTCCCATAGAGTCCGCCGCGTGCAGGAACAGCTCCGGCCAGGGCTTGCCCCGGGATACATCGTCGGCACTGAAAATCCGCCCGTCGAAATAATCGTACAAACCGGTTTTATTCAGTGTCAGCTGCATTTTCTGGTGGGAACCCGAGGAGGCCACACAGCTGCGCAGGCCCATCTGCTGTAGTTGATCGAGCAGCCCCTCGATACCCGCAACCGGCTGCAATTCCTGTTGGAATGCCTCGCGGATACGGCGCTCGGTATTGCCGAAATAATTATCCGGCAGGGGTCCGCCAAAGCGCTTCTCTATATCCACCAGGCAATCTCGGGCCGGACGGCCACTGAACTGTTCATCCAGCTCTTCCGCCGTGGTCTGTATCCCCAGGCGATTCATCTCCTCCGCCAAAATTCGGCAGACGATACTCTCGCTGTCTACCAAGACGCCGTCGCAGTCAAAAATAATTAAATCGGTAGAAGACATGGGAACCTATATCGTTAGCGCGCAGAGAGCAGCATCAAACCGAGAATGACGCCGGTCACGCCACTAATGCGCAGAAAATTTTCATTGCCATGGGAAATTTTAATCGCCAACTCTCTGCCCCGCTCAAAACCGATTTGCAGCATATAGGCACCACTCAACAGCACCAGCACGCCGAGGGCATTGAACAAGATATACCAGTGGCGCGTGTCGGCGATCAGCAACAGCATTAAGCCGACAAAAATGCGCGCCCAGGCGGAGAAGGCATAGCCGGTTTCATTAAGCCGTTCGCTGAGGCTGCGCGCCAGTTGCGGCCTGATTACAATCGCCAGCGACCATACGACAATGACAACGCCCAACAGCCAGATAAGTACTTTGATCATAAGATTCCCTCCCTAAATGTTCTCAAATCCAATCTTTCAGCGGCTTACAGGTCGCCCCACTGGAACTGCAAAACAGACAGTGCGGCAATTGGAGCCGTCTCGGTGCGCATGACCCTCGGTCCCAGGCGCAACGGCATAAAATCCTGCGCCAGTGCCGCATCGATTTCTCCCTGCGACAGGCCACCCTCGGGGCCCACTAAGAGCAGTGCGGATTGCGGTGTCCCCCGCTCCGCCTGCCACTGGCGCAGATCCAGTTCGGTGCGGTGGTGCAGCACCAACTTGACCTGGGCTGCGTCCTCACTGGATACACGCTGTAAATATTGCGTCAGCTTTAACGGCTCGGCAATCGCCGGCACCCGGTTGCGCTCGCACTGCTCGCAGGCACTGATGGCGATCTGGCGCCAGTGGCCCAGTTTTTTTTGTAAGCGCTCCCCGGACAACTTCACTTCACAGCGCTCGGTAAACAGTGGCTGAATTGTCGTCACCCCCAATTCCGTGGCCTTTTGTATCACCCAGTCGAAGCGGTCGCCACGGGAGATGCCGATCGCCAGAGTCAGCGCCAGCAGCGACTGGCGATCCTCTGCCCGGTACTCCGCCGTGCGCGCCCGGGCCCGCTTGCCGGTCTCGATCAACTCCGCCGCATACTCACCGCCACTGCCATCAAAGAGAACCAGGGGGTGGCCCACATTCAGGCGGAGCACTTTAACCAAGTGACGGGAGGCCAGTTCATCCAGCTCCACATCCTGTTGCGAGGCCAGGGGCTGCTTGGAGAAAATACGCGGAATGCGCATGGGGGAATCCTATGTAAACACCATAAAAAAGCCGACAGGAATGTCGGCGTTTTGCTGGCAGTTAGTTTAGGCATTTATACCCCATAGGCGCAATGGCGGAGGCGATCCGCCACTGCGCCGGGTACTCGGCGCTACACCGCCTCCAGTGAGACCGGGGCATCTTCTTCCGCTGCGGCTTTGCGCTGCGGACGCAATTTCTCAATCACTTTGTACAGGTTCGGTACCAGGATCAGAGTCACCGCCGTTGCAAACAGGACGCCGAAGGCCAGGCTGATCACCATCGGGATCAGGAACTGGGCCTGGATTGAGCGCTCGAACATAATCGGTACCAGACCGATAAAGGTAGTGATCGAAGTCAGGATAATCGGGCGGAAACGATCCCGACCCGCCTGCACCACCGCATCCATCACCGCCATGCCCTGGGCGCGCAGTTGATTAATGCGATCCATCAATACCAGGTTGTCGTTCACAACCACCCCCGCTGCGGCGAGGAAGCCGAGCATGGACATGATGCTGATATCGTGGCCCATCAACAGGTGGCCTACTACCGCGCCGAAGAAGCCGAACGGCACTGCAGTGAGGATCAATAGCGGCTGCGAGTAGGAGCGGAAGGCAATCGCCAACAATGCGTAAATAGCGAATAAAGACAGCACAAAGAAGGCCAGAATAGCGCCATTAAATTCCTCTTCCTCCTGCATTTCTCCAGCGGTTCTGAGGGAGAAGCCGGGGAACTGGCGCTCCAGCTCGGGCACCAGGGTCTCGCGCATATCTTTGAGAATTTCCTGCGCAGTGGAGGTGTTCGGCGTTAGCTCGGCAAACACTCGCACGGTGCGCTCGCGATTGTTGCGGCGGATGGTGGTGTAACCGGGCACATAGACCGCCTCGGCTACCGCAGAGAAGGGCACCTCACCTTCTGCCGTACGAATACGCACGCGATCCATCTGCTCTTCACTGGCGCGCTCTTCCTGCGGGTAGCGCACCATCACCCTAACGTCCTCACGACCGCGGGGAATACGCTGTACTTCTTCACCGTAGAAACCCTGGCGCACCTGCCTGGCCACATCCGCCAGATTGATACCCATGGTGGTGGCGTGGGGCCTCAGCTGGATTTCGATATCGCGACGCGCACTGGTGAGATTGTCACGCACATCGTAAACACCCGCGTAGCTGTTCATCTTCTTCTTAACCGCATCAGCGGCCGCGCGCAATTCATCCATGTCCCCGGAAGCGGTACTCAGGTTCAGACTCATACCGTTGCCGCCATCGTTGATGGTGGCATCAATATTCAGGTCTTCAACACTGGCCGGCATTTCACCGATCAGCTCGCGCCAGCGCAGCGACAGGGTTTTGGAAGTCACATCGCGCATCTCACCGTCGGTGAGCTGCAAGATCACAAAGATGTTGCCGCGCCAGTTGAACACCATGGAGTTCATCACGAAGGGCTCGCCGTCGTTGAGCTTCAGCATCTCCTCATCGGTAGCGAGCTTATCTGCGGCCTCCAGCACCTGATTCATCACGCGCTCGGCCTCATGGAAAGGCTCGCCATCGGCCATGCTGGCACGCAATTCCAACAGATCCGACGGTACCTGCGGCGAGAAGGAAGAACCCACATAACCACTGGTAAAGACACTGATGGAAAGTACCAGCGCCATGAAGAAGACCATCACCGTGGTGCGGCTGTTGCCAAGGGACTTCTTAAGCAGCGGCAAGTAATACTTGTCACCGGCGGTCTTCATGGCCCCGGCGAAGCGGCCACGCAGCTTCTGCAACTTGATGCCCAGGGTGGACTTGGCGGGTTGCTCCGGCTTCATGCCCACTAGGTGCGCCGGCAGAATCAACAGAGATTCCACCAGGGAGAACACCAGGCACAAGAGCACCACCACCGGCAATGCCAACATCATCTGCGCGGTATATCCGGGCAGGAACAGCATGGGGATAAAGAACACCATGGTGGAGGTCACGGCGAAGATCACCGGCGCGGAGACCTGCTTCACACCCTCTTCTGCGGCGGCCAGACCGGTCACACCGCGATCGTGGGCCGCATGCACCGCTTCTCCCACAATAATCGCATCGTCCACCACAATGCCGAGAATCAGCAGGAAGGCGAACAGCGACAGCATATTCAGGCTGACCCCGGTAATCGGCAGCAACCAGAAAGCACCGAGGAAGGCCACAATAATGCCCACCGTTACCCACATCGCCAGCGCCGGGCGCAGGAACAGCATCAACATGATAAAGACCATGGCGAAGCCGCTTAAGGCGTTGCTGGTCAACAGGTTCATGCGGCCTTCAAAAGCTTTGGAGAAGTCGAACCAGACGTCGAATTCCATACCCGGCGGCAACTGGGTGCGCGCCTCCGCCATAAACGCCTTGATACGCTCGGCGGTGGCCACCACATCCAGCGGCTCCCCCTGAACCACACGCAGGTTCATAGCCGGATTGCCGTTAAAGAGAATGACGTTGTTGTACTCCTCGAAGCCATCGCGCACCGTGGCCACATCGCGCAGCAGCAGTACAGAGCCATCGGCACGGCTGACTACCGGAATACGCTCGAAGTCTTCGGCGGTATAGGCCTGACCACGGGTCTGCACCTGGATATCACCGCGATCCGAACGCACCATACCCGCAGGCAGATCGAGGGAGGAGCGGCGCACCGCGTTGGCTACGTCATTGAAGCTCAGGTTGTAGCGGCGCAGGTCCAGCTCGGAAACCTCGATGGACAGCTCATCCGGGCGCTCGCCCCAGATATCCACACGGCGCACACCGGGAATCAGTGTGAGTTTGTCGCGCAGGTCCAGCGCGGTCTCCTTGAGCTGACGCTCGGAAACCGGACCGCCAATGGCGATCATCATCAGCTGGGTATCCCACTCCTGCAGGCGAATCACCGGGCGCTCGATACCCTCGGGGAAGGTGTTAATACTATCCACCTGCACCTTGATATCGTTGAGCAAGCGCAGCTCATCGTAGCCATCCACCGCTTGAACTTCGATAGAGGAGTGGCTGCGGCGAGAGGCGGAGTTTACCTCCTTGATGCCCTTCACCTCAGAGATAGCCTCCTCCACACGCACGGTTACCTGCTGCTCGACTTCCGCCGGGCCGGCACCGGGATAGGAGATTTCTACCTCGACAATACCGGGCTGAATCGCAGGAAATACCTCGCGATCAATCCCACTGATTCCGAAGAAGCCACCGATGATAATCATAATCATCAACAGGTTGGCGGCTTTACTGTTGCGTGCGAACCAGGAAATGATGCCGTTCATCAGTGGCCTCCGTGGGCAGCGCTATTCGTGGCTGCGGTCTCACCGGAGGTGCTTGAATCGGCTTCGGCATGGCTCTTAACACTGTCGATCAAACCGGCGGGCTTTTCATTGAGCGGATTAGCGGTAAGCGCCATGCCCTCGCGGGAGTAACCCAGGCTGGAAACCACAACGCGATCACCAACGGCGATATCACCGCGCAACCACACCTGATCGTCGATGCTCTGCAACAGCTCTACAGTTTTGAACACCAGCTTGCTCTCTTCATCCAACACCAGCAGGTGGTCGCCCTCGTGCAGAGCCTGGCGCGGCAAAACCACTATGCCGTCCAGAGTGCGACCGGCAATATCGGCCTCCACAAACAGGCCATTCATCAGGGGAACAGCGCCTTCATAAGGGTTCTGTACCTGAGCCACGGCATAAATAAAACGACTATTGGTGTCGATGCTGGCCTCGGTACGCACCAGCTGGGCACGCCACTCGCGCTCAAGCCCAGCTACCATCGCCCGTAGGCGTACCTCGGGGCCACGCGTAAAGGATTTACCCAGGGGCAGATCGAGCAGTGCCAGCTGTTGGTCGGTCAGAGGCAGGCGCACCTCGGCGATGCCGGTGCTGTGGATTTTTGCCAGAGGCGTGCCCGGGGTGATGTACTGGCCCAGATCGACATAGGTCTCCACGACACGCCCAGCAAATGGCGTTTTCACTGCGGTGCGCGCCAGATCGAGTTTGGCCTGATCGCGATCCGCTCGCGCTGCGGCCACTGCAGCCTCGGCGGCTTCAAGATGTGGCTTGCGCAGGAACAGGGCGTTGGCAGCTTCGCTGCCCAGATTGCGCCACTCGCGCTTGGCCTGCTTGGCACGGCCCCGCTCTTGAGCCAGGGCGGACTTGGCATCGGCCAGCTGTGATTCGGCACGTGTTACATTATGGATATAGTCGGCTTGCTCGAGCTGCAGCAATGATTCCCCCTCGGCAAAGAAACCGCCGGGCACAAAGGCCTCACCTACACCTTCAATCACACCACCGACACGGGCCACCACCTCAATTTCATGGCGAGCATGCACAGTGCCCTGGCTCGGTACCAACAGGGTCTGGCGCCCAGGCTTCGCGTACAGGACATCCGCCACCGGCGGTATCACCGCCTCTGGTGGCTTTTCTTCTGGCTTCGGCTTCAACACCACCACCGCAGTAATGGCGGCCGCCCCGATAGCCAAAACGGCAAATAAAAGCTTGTTCTTGCTCGACACTTTCACAGGCACCCTCTACCCCATTCTGTGACCGATACTGGTCAAATTTTAATTAGCACGCATTCTACTGGAGTTCGACGCGGATAAGAGCCGATCCGGATGCAGGTCGCCGCAGGAGTTTGTGCTTTATCGCAAACCTTCCTCGCTGGCCCCTGGTAACGCATAATGCCGATCCGAAATTACCCCTGTAAGGGCCCTGTCGTTTGCCCGCCAAAAACCACGCAAACTAAAAGGCTACTTACCGGTCCAACATCGCCCCTAAAGGTACGAAATTTCCCGGAAAACGGATGTAAACATCAAATGCTGGATATCAACGCTCGCATCGCCGAAGAACTCAATGTCAGGCCACAACAGGTTACCGCCGCAGTATCCCTGCTCGATGAAGGAGCCACAGTCCCATTTATCGCACGCTACCGGAAAGAGGTGACCGGGGCCCTGGACGACACCCAGCTGCGCACCCTGGAAGATCGACTGCGCTATCTGCGCGAACTGGAAGAGCGCCGCGCTGCCATCCTGAAAAGTATCGATGAGCAGGGCAAGCTGACCCCTGAGCTGTCACAGCAAATTAACAGCGCCGACACCAAGAATCGCCTCGAAGACCTCTACCTCCCCTACAAACCCAAGCGCCGCACCAAAGGACAGATCGCCATCGAAGCGGGCCTATTGCCACTGGCCGATGCGCTGTTCGACAACCCCTCCATCGACCCCGCAGTTGAAGCAGAGCAATACCTCAACACCGATAACGAAGACGCCTCCCTCCAGGTCAAAGATATTAAAGCGGCCCTGGACGGCGCCAAATTTATTCTGATGGAGCGCTTTGCCGAAGACGCCGAGCTGCTGGGCAAGCTGCGTGAATTCCTCAAGCGTGACGGACAGGTAAAAGCCAAACTGCTCGAAGGAAAAGAGGAAGAGGGAGCCAAGTTCCGCGACTATTTCGAATACGCCGAAGACTGGTCCAAAGTGCCCTCTCACCGCGCCCTGGCCATTTTCCGCGGCCGCAACGAGGGTGTACTCGCTCTCAACGTGGGCCTCACCGAGGAAGAGGGCAGCTCTCCCAGCGCCAGCCACCCCTGCGAAGCCATGATCGCCCGCCATGTGGATATCACCGATGAAGGGCGCCCCGCAGACAAGTGGCTCGGCGAGGTGGTGCGCTGGACCTGGCGAATCAAGCTGCTCACGGCACTGGAAACCGACCTGATGGGCGAGCTGCGCGAGAAGGCGGAAGAGGAGGCAATCAAGGTCTTCTCCCGCAACCTGAAAGATCTGTTGCTGGCAGCCCCGGCGGGGCAAAAAGCCACCATCGGCCTGGACCCAGGCCTGCGCACCGGGGTCAAAGTCGCCGTGGTGGACGCCACCGGCAAGATACTCGACCACACCGCCATCTTCCCCAACCCGCCACAGAACCGCCAGCAGGAGTCCGCCGCAGTAATTGCCGCCCTGTGCAATAAGCACAATGTGGGCCTGATCGCCATTGGCAACGGCACCGCCAGCCGCGAGACTGATAAGTTTGTCGGGGAAACCATTAAGCAATACAAGCTGACGGCCCAAAAAGTCGTAGTCAATGAAGCCGGCGCCTCCGTGTACTCCGCCTCTGAATTTGCCGCGCGGGAATTCCCGGATCTGGACGTTACCATCCGCGGGGCCATCTCCATCGCCCGCCGCCTGCAAGACCCGCTGGCAGAACTGGTGAAGATCGAACCCAAGTCTATCGGTGTGGGCCAATACCAGCACGACGTCTCCCAAACCCAGCTGGCCCGTTCACTGGACGCTGTGGTCGAAGACTGTGTAAACGGTGTCGGCGCCGAGTTGAACTCCGCCTCAGCACCACTGCTGGCCCGGGTTTCCGGCCTGACCGCCTCTATTGCCAGCAATATTGTCAGCTATCGCGACCAGAACGGTGCGTTCAAAAACCGCAAGCAGCTGATGGAAGTTCCCCGTTTGGGGCCCAAGGCATTCGAACAGGCCGCCGGCTTCCTGCGCATTAATAACGGCGACAACCCACTGGATAAATCCGGCGTACACCCCGAGTCCTATATCGTGGTTAAGCGTATCGCCGAGAAAAATGGCCGCGAGATTAACAGCCTGATCGGCGACTCCGCCTTCCTGCGCCGACTGAACCCGGCGGACTATACCGACGAAAAATTCGGTGTCCCCACCGTTACCGATATTATCGCCGAACTGGAAAAGCCCGGCCGCGACCCGCGCCCGGAATTCCGCACGGCAAAATTTGAAGAGGGCGTCGAGGAAATTAAAGACCTGCGCCCGGCAATGGTACTTGAGGGGACTGTCACCAACGTCACCAACTTCGGTGCCTTTGTGGATATCGGGGTGCACCAGGATGGCCTGGTGCATATCTCTGCGCTTTCCGAAAAGTTCGTTAAAGACCCCCACGAAGTGGTAAAAGCCGGCGATATCGTCAAAGTTAAAGTGATGGAAGTGGACGTTGCCCGCAAGCGTATCGGCCTGTCCATGCGCCTATCCGACGAGCCCGGTGAGCAGGGTAGCGGCGGTATTAAGAAGGGCGACCAGCGCGAAAACCGCCAGGCCCAGCGCTACAACAAGCAGCAGGGCAACCGCTCCCAGAAAGGTGCTCAGGACAATAGCCGTGGCAGTATGGGGGATATTTTGATGGCGGCGATGAAGAATAAAAAATAGCCGAAAAAGGGCGGTCATTTGACCGCCCTTTTTAAATCGCCCCAACAATAGGTCTTATCGCCTTAATCAATTAAAAACTCTTCAGGCAATTCGCTAGTGAAAGACAGCGCTTCTCCGCTTACAGGGTGTGCAAATTTAAGTTCGCTGGCATGTAGCAGTAACCTCGAAGCGCCTTGGAGTGCATCGGCATGGGCATAAAAGGGGTCTCCCAATATGGGGTGCCCTATTGCCTGCATATGCACCCGAAGCTGGTGTGAACGCCCAGTTATAGGCTCAAGCTTGAGCAGACTGCTATTTATCGAACTAGAAACTACTTCCCAGCGGGTTAGTGACGGTTTCCCCACATCAAAATCTACTTTTTGCCGGGGTCTATTTGGCCAGTCACAAATAAGGGGGAGATTCACTTCACCACTGCTATTTTCTGGCACACCCCATACCCGCGCATAGTAGGTTTTATCTACTGCACGATTTTGGAAGAGAGTACTCAGCGCCTTGTGCACCTCGGCACTGCGCGCCATTACAATCAACCCCGAAGTATCCATATCCAATCGGTGGACAGTTAATGCATCAGGATATTGCGATTGTGCGCGACTGGCCAAACTATCTTTATGAGCATCACTCCTTCCCGGCACACTGAGAAGACCACTGGGTTTGTTTAAAACCAGTAGTGTTTCATCCTCATACAATACAGAAAGAAACGGTTCTAGGGGGGGGTTATAATTCCGCACTTATACAAACCTATCGGAATTTAAATATTTTTCAGGTTACCTGAGGAGGAATATTAAATCTCCAGACAGCAACCCTAAATAATTAGCATGCAATATTGCCTGAAAGCTTCATAAACAGAAAATTCGAGAGCAATAGCTTTCGAGCTTTCAGTTAAAGCTTGAGGCTCTGCAAAATATTAGTAACGGTTGCATCCTGATTCATCGTATAAAAATGCAAACCCGGCGCTCCGCCTTCTAATAAAGTCTCGCAGAGATCAGTCACAACCTCCAAGCCAAGCTTCCGAATATCCTCGGGATCGCGATAACTTTCCATGCGCTTAATCAACCACCTTGGAATCTCCGCACCGCAATTGCGAGAGAAACGCACAAGATTGCTAAAGTTGACTATCGGCATAATGCCGGGGTAAATGGGGGCATCAATACCGGCTTTTTCACACTGGTCAATAAAGTAAAAGTAGGAATCGGGATTGTAAAAGTACTGGGTCAATGCACTATTGGCGCCGGCCTCAAACTTACCTTTCAAGTAGCGGATATCGTCATCGTAGCTAGTCGATTCCGGGTGTATCTCTGGATACGCCGCAACTTCAATATGGAATTGATCGCCGGTGTGTCGGCGAATAAAGGCCACTAACTCATTCGCATAAACCAATTGCGCTACGGCTCCCATGCCCGATGGCATATCACCGCGCAGCGCGACTATCCGATTAACTCCCGCCTCTTTATATTGATTGAGCAAACCCAGTACTGTCTCTTCATTGTCACCACCAAAGGATAAATGGGGAGCAATGGAAATACCGTCGCGCCGCATATTGCTCACAATACTCGACGTTGTCTCTCGCGTGGTACCACCGGCACCATAGGTAACGGAGAAGAATTCAGGGTTAAATACCTGCAACGCTTCGCGAGTTTTATACAGTTTCTCGCGGCCTTCAGGCGTTTTAGGAGGGAAAAATTCGAAACTTATGCGAATGGAGTCTTTCATTATATTTCTCCAACCCCGCACAATTCAGGTGCCGGCGATACCGGCACCTTTTCGTTAGGGGTGATTAATACTTATAACTTTCAGGTTTGAACGGACCTTCAACTGAAACACCGATATAGTTAGCTTGCTGCTCAGTCATGCGGGTAATAACACCACTGAAGCCCTCAACCATATAGCGTGCAACTTCTTCATCCAGGTGCTTGGGCAGTACTTTTACATACAGCGCTGAAACCTTTTGATCTGCAGGCAAATCGGCAAACTTTTCTTTGAACAAATGGATCTGGGCGAGAACCTGGTTGGCAAAAGAACCATCCATAATGCGGCTCGGGTGGCCGGTGGCGTTGCCAAGGTTTACCAGGCGGCCTTCAGACAGCAGCAACAGGTGATCGTTGGTTTCGCTGTTGCGCACTACCTTGTGTACCTGCGGCTTAACTTCCTGCCACTCCCAGTTTTCACGCATAAAGGCGGTGTCGATTTCGTTATCGAAGTGGCCAATATTACAAACCACGGCACCACTCTTCAGAGCGGAAAGCATATGGGCATCGCAAACGTTCACGTTGCCAGTTGTAGTAACGATCAGGTCAGTATTGGCCAGCAGCTGCTTGTTAATACCCTCAGCGGTACCGGTGTTAATTCCGTCGATATAGGGAGAAACCAGCTCGAAGCCGTCCATACAAGCCTGCATCGCACAGATCGGGTCCACTTCGGAAACCCGCACGATCATGCCCTCTTGGCGCAGGGATGCTGCGGAACCTTTACCTACGTCGCCGTAACCAATTACCAGCGCTCGCTTACCGGAGAGCAGGTGGTCAGTGGCGCGCTTGATCGCATCGTTCAAGCTGTGGCGGCAGCCGTATTTGTTGTCGTTCTTGCTCTTGGTCACAGCGTCATTGACGTTGATCGCAGGAATCTTCAGGGTGCCTTCGCGCAGCATATCCTGCAGGCGGTGTACGCCGGTGGTGGTCTCTTCACTCACACCGTGGCAGGCATCGAGAAGTTGCGGGTATTCGCGGTGTAGCAGTTCGGTGAGGTCGCCACCGTCATCCAGAATAATATTGGGCTGCCAGCCGGCAACATCAGCACCAATAGTGCGCTCAAGGCACCACTCGTACTCTTCCTCAGTTTCACCTTTCCAGGCAAATACCGGGATTCCGCGCGCGGCAATAGCGGCAGCGGCGTGGTCCTGGGTGGAGAAAATATTACAGGAGGACCAGCGCACTTCAGCACCCAGAGCAACCAGGGTTTCGATCAGCACCGCAGTCTGGATGGTCATATGGATACAGCCCATGATGCGGGCGCCCGCCAGCGGCTGCTCTGCGCGGTATTTTTCCCGCAGAGTCATCAGTGCCGGCATTTCTCCTTCGGCAATTTCAATTTCACGGCGGCCCCACTCAGCCAGGGAAATGTCCGCAATTTTGTAATCTTTAAATTCAGTGCTCATTTGATTCATCGTTTTTTTGAGTCCAAAAATTATCTAGCTGCCGAGTGGTACCCAGCATATTTTGTATGCCCGCACTTTTGGCACGGGCATGAATACTTATTTCTGAAACTTAGAGGCCGGCCTGAGCCCGCAGTACATCCGCTTTATCGGTTTTCTCCCACGGGAATGCGGTAAAGGTCTCGCTGCGCTCCTGACCATTGCTGTCGACCCAGTTGTAAGTGTGGGTAAACGGATCGCGACCAAAGTGACCGTAAGCTGCGGTCAACTGGTACATCGGGTGCAGCAGGTCGAGAGATTTGGAGATAGCGTAGGGGCGCAGGTCAAAGTTCTCGCGCACCAGCTCTACCAATTTTTCTTCTGGCACCAAGTTGGTTCCAAAGGTATTAATTGCAACAGAAGTCGGTTCGGCCACGCCGATGGCATAGGAAACCTGGATCTCACAGCGTCTGGCCAGACCGGCGGCGACAATATTCTTGGCCACATAGCGGCCCGCATAGGCGGCAGAGCGGTCGACCTTGGAGGGGTCCTTACCGGAAAATGCACCGCCGCCATGGCGAGCGGAACCACCGTAGGTATCGACGATAATCTTGCGCCCGGTGAGACCGCAGTCCCCAACCGGTCCGCCAATCACAAAATTACCTGTGGGATTGATATGGAATTGGGTGTCTTTATGCAGCCACTCCTGCGGCAGGGTGTTGTGCACAATCAGTTCCATCACCGCATCGCGCAGATCTTTTTGGCTGACGTCCGGGTTGTGCTGAGTGGAGAGCACCACCGCATCGATCGCACAGGGGCGGCCCTGTTCGTCGTAGCGGAAGGTCAGCTGGCTTTTTGCATCGGGGCGCAACCAGGGCAACAGACCAGATTTACGCACTTCGGCCTGGCGCTCAACCAAGCGGTGGGAGTAATAGATCGGCGCTGGCATAAAGGTGGGGGTTTCGTTGGTCGCATAACCAAACATCAAGCCCTGATCGCCCGCGCCCTGATCTTCTGGCTTGGCGCGGTCCACACCCTGGGCAATATCCACAGACTGCTTGCCGATAACATTGATAACACCGCAGGTATCGCCGTCGTAGCCCACATCGGAGGAGGTATAGCCGATATCGGTAATCACTTTGCGCACCAGCTCTTCGAGATCGACCCAGGCAGAGGTGGAAATCTCACCGGCTATAACGGCGATTCCAGTTTTTACCAGGGTTTCACAGGCAACCCGCGCCTGCTTGTCACGGGCCAGTAGAGCATCCAATACAGCATCGGAAATCTGATCGGCAATTTTATCCGGGTGTCCCTCAGATACGGATTCTGAAGTAAACAGTCTGTATTCACTCATTTTGAGGTCTCCATTGTCCCGCCGCAGCGGTTAAATATCTTTTGACTTCAGGCTGTGCCTGACAAGCCCGGTCAGGGCTTGATAAATTCTCTTATCTGGATCTGAAAACCGTTGCGCAGGGCGCGATAAATGCTGCGCCCATCTTGCAGGCCGGCGGTCGCGGCCCAGTCACTCAGCTGCTCCGGTGCAAAGCCCAGCCACAAATCCCCACAGGCCTCACGGGCCCAGTCCTGGCGGTGATCTTGCAACTCTGCAATCAAAAGCTGTCCACCGCTCTTCAGGGCGCCGTGCAAATCGTGAAAGATCTGCGCCGGATCAGGGGTGTGATGCAGCACCATATTCACCACGATGGTATCGGCGCTGGCCGGGTGCGCCGCCGCAGCCCGCGTATCGCTGCACACGAACTCAATATTTTTAATGCCCCGCTTATCGGCAAAGGACTGGGCTCGCGCCAACATCGCTGAGGACAGGTCGAGTGCCGTCACAGTGGCAAACCGCTGCGCCAACTCCTGTAAAAACTCACCCTCCCCGGGCCCCACCTCCAGTGCATGCAGACCGGGCTTGAGCAGCTGTGCCACCTGCGGGCCATAGACGTCATAGCTGGCAATCAATTCCTGCTGTTCGCGAAAGCGATTGCCGTAATCGGCAAAGAAGCGCCGCGATGCTTCCGCACGCTCCTCCGAGATGCGGGATACCGCCTGCACCCGCCGATCTGTCAGCGGCAGCTGATCCAGGTTGCTAAAGAGCTGTGCCAATAGTGGCGTGGCTGCCGTGCGCCGGTAAAAAAGGTTATTGCCTTCGCGGTGCTTATTTACCAGTCCCGCCTGGGCGAGCACTTTCAGGTGATGGCTCAAAGCCGGCTGGCGCAAATCAAAGATTCGGCACAGCTCTAAAACACTGTAAGAATCCTGACTGAGCAGGCGCAATATCTCGAGGCGCAGGGGATCTCCGGCGGCCTTCAGGGTCAAGGCCAGCTGAGGGATTGCCTCGGCTGGGCTCAGTTCGGAAGCGGACTCATTCTCAGACATGGAGCCAAGTCTAGCAGGGGATAAAAGCTATATCAAAATCTTTTGATATAGCTTCATTAAATGTTTTTGATATAGATATTAATGGCACCACCAAATGCATAGAATTGGAAAATTGTTGTCGTATTCGACAACAATTCCCCTAGCAAAGCTTTGCGCGGGGCGGCCCTTTACGGGAAAATACGCCACCATTTTCGTTGTTGCGGGAATCTGCCGGCAGAGCAGCGCCGCACCCTACCTGAGAAACCAGAGAGCTCTCCTTATGTCTTCTACTCCCTCTCGCACCGAAAAGGCCAACGCCATTCGTGCCCTCTCTATGGACGCTGTCCAGAAAGCCAAAAGT
Organism: Microbulbifer regidiadema (SeqCode); assembly: GCF_052466995.1. Classification (NCBI taxonomy): domain Bacteria; kingdom Pseudomonadati; phylum Pseudomonadota; class Gammaproteobacteria; order Cellvibrionales; family Microbulbiferaceae; genus Microbulbifer; species Microbulbifer regidiadema (SeqCode). Next base: position 3,324,699 of record NZ_CP174297.1, read on the forward strand.
GGCCACCCAGGTGCGCCCATGGGTATGGCGGATATCGCCGAGGTGCTGTGGAATGACTACTTAAAGCACAACCCGACCAACCCCAACTGGGCCGATCGCGACCGCTTTGTACTTTCCAACGGTCACGGCTCCATGCTGCTTTACTCCCTGCTGCACTTGTCCGGCTATGACCTGCCAATCGAAGAGTTGCAGAACTTCCGCCAACTGCACTCCAAAACTCCGGGCCACCCGGAATACGGTTACGCTCCCGGTGTAGAGACCACTACCGGCCCGCTGGGTCAGGGCATCACCAATGCCGTTGGTATGGCCATGGCCGAAAAGGTAATGGGCGCTCAGTTCAACCGTCCCGGTTACGAGCTGGTCGACCACCACACCTATGTATTCCTCGGCGACGGCTGCCTGATGGAGGGCATCTCCCACGAAGCCTGCTCCCTGGCCGGCACCCTGGGCCTGGGCAAGCTAGTCGCTTTCTACGATGACAACGGCATCTCCATCGACGGCGAAGTGGAAGGCTGGTTTACCGACGATACCCCCAAGCGCTTTGAATCCTACGGCTGGCATGTTATCCCCAATGTGGATGGCCACGACTCTGCCGCCATCAAAGCTGCGATTGAAGAGGCTCGCTCGGTTACCGATAAGCCCACTATTATCTGCTGTAAAACCGTGATCGGCTTCGGCTCCCCGAACAAGCAGGGACGCGAAGAGTGTCACGGCGCACCGCTGGGTGACGAAGAAATCGCCCTGGTTCGCGAAACCCTCGGCTGGGCCCACGCTCCGTTTGAAATCCCCGAAGCTATCTACGCGGGCTGGGACGCCAAGGCTAAGGGCGAAGCCCAGGAAGACGAGTGGAAAGATATCCTCGCCGACTACCGCGAAGAGTTCCCGGAGCTGGCGGCTGAATTTGAGCGTCGCATGAGCGGTGAACTGCCTGCGGACTTCCTTAGCAAAGCGGATGAGTACATCAAAGCCTGCCAGGAAAGTGCAGAGAAGATCGCCTCCCGCAAAGCCAGCCAAAACGCTCTGAACGCCTACGGTCCGCTGCTGCCCGAATTCCTCGGCGGCTCCGCCGACCTGGCCGGCTCCAACCTCACCATCTGGTCCGGCTCCAAGGGCGTCAGCGCCGAAGATGCCTCCGGCAACTATATCTACTACGGCGTGCGCGAATTTGGCATGAGTGCCATTATGAATGGTATCGCCCTGCACGGTGGCTTTGTGCCCTACGGCGCTACCTTCCTGATGTTTATGGAATACGCCCGCAACGCTGTGCGCATGGCCGCACTGATGAAGCAGCGCGTAATCTTTGTCTACACCCACGACTCCATCGGCCTGGGCGAAGACGGTCCAACTCACCAGCCGGTAGAACAGCTCAGCGCCTTGCGCGCCACGCCAAACCTGCACACTTGGCGCCCCTGCGACGCCACCGAATCCGCCGTGAGCTGGAAGATGGCCATCGCTCGCAAAGATGGCCCCAGCACCATGGTATTTAGCCGCCAGGGCCTGGCTCCTCAAGATCGCGACAGCGCACAACTGGCGCAGATTGAGCGCGGTGGCTACGTTCTGTCTGACTGTGAGGGCACTCCTGAGGCCATTATTATTGCCACAGGCTCCGAGGTAGAGCTGGCGATGGCGGCCCAGGAAAAACTGGTTGGTAAGAAAGTTCGCGTTGTTTCCATGCCCTGTGCCGAGCTGTTTATGGAGCAGGAAGAAGCTTATCGTGAATCCGTACTGCCTTCTTCTGTACGTGCACGAGTAGCGGTAGAGGCGAGCCACAAAGACTACTGGTATAAGTTTGTCGGTTTCGATGGCGCTATTATCGGTATGGAAACCTTTGGCGAATCTGCGCCTGCCGGTGACTTGATGCGCTACTTTGGCTTCACCGTGGACAACGTTGCCGAAGCTGTAGAGAAGCTGCTGAAGTAATAGCGCTTTGATATCAACCCCGCGTGGCAATAGCGCCGCGCGGGGTCCCCTAGCTGAATTTTTTCTCCTGCCTAACAGTTGTGCTATGACCACTAGAATTGCCATCAATGGCTACGGCCGCATCGGCCGCTCCGTTTTACGCGCACTCTATGAGTCTGGCGCCCGCGATAGTTTACAAATAGTTGCCATCAATGAGTTGGCTGACTGCGATACCATCGCACACCTGACAAAGTACGATTCTGTCCACGGCCGCTTCGCCGGCGAAGTTTCCGTGCATAAAGATGTTCTGGTAGTTAATGGGGATTCTATTGCCGTTACTCATTGCGAGCGCTTAGAAGAGCTGGATTGGCAGCGGCAACAAGTGGATATTGTACTGGAGTGCACCGGCAGCTTTAAGCAGCGCCATCACGCAGAGTTACATTTAACTGCCGGAGCCAACAAGGTATTGTTTTCCCAGCCCGCCAGCCGCGATGTGGACGCCACCATTGTTTACGGGGTGAATGACAATATTTTAACCGGTAGAGAACGCATTATTTCTGCCGCCTCCTGTACGACTAATTGCAGCGTACCGGTTATCGCTGCTTTGGATAAAGCCTTCGGCATTGAAGCCGGGGTTATTACTACCATCCACTCCGCAATGAACGACCAGCCGGTAAGTGACGCCTACCATCACACCGACCTGAGGAAAACCCGCTCAGCGATAACCTCGGTTATCCCTGTTGATACGGCTTTAGCCCGGGGTATTGAGCGGATACTGCCTAACCTGGCAGGCAAATTTGAGGCACAGGCCCTGCGCGTGCCCACGGTTAATGTTTCCGCTATTGATTTATCCGTCTCTCTACAAAAAACAGTGAACCGAGAAGAGATAAATACACTATTAAAAACGGCTTCCGCAACGGAGTTTAACGGTGTTCTCGGTTTTACCCAGGAGCCGCTGGCATCCTGCGACTTTAATCACGATCCCCGCTCCGGCGTCATTGATGCAAGCCAAACCCGCGTAGCGGGCAGTCAATTAGCCAAGATTTTAATTTGGTTTGATAACGAGTGGGGATTTGCCAACCGAATGCTGGATGTGGCCAGGCGACTCTGCTGCTAGGCAACCTCTGAAGTAACAATAGCTTAGCTTTACTATCTTAAATATAAAAGCATTGATAACAGAGATGGTAGCCTAAGCAGCTACCACCCCATTACTTACATACGGATATATTTGGAAGAAATTATAGCCCTGGAACTTCAAGTGGTCTTACGGATACCTTCTCAGTTTTTGAAGGATAAATTAAGACCCGACTCAATAATTGCCCCTCAAAATTTGATACATCACTATCTTCACCACTCGAATCATAAGAAAAGTTTGTGAGTGTCTTTTTTATATAAAATATACTTTCATCAATACTATAAAGATCCAAATCACGCTGAAAATCAATTCGACATTTTGAACCAGCTACAGGGTCCCACACATCTGGAATACAGGATTCACCATCCATTGAGTAATGCCTAATTACTACAACACCATTTTCATCCAGCTGCCACAGCCCTTTAGTGACATTAATTTCACTTTCACTGAAATCACCATCAAGATCAAGGTCATATGCGTACACTTCACTTACCGACCCATCGACATTTAATTCATACCAGTAATAATCTTGCACCAGCCTCAAAGATTGACCATAGTTACCTATCTGGTAAATACCTGATACTTTTTCTTTATCCCATCCCTCTACTTCTTTAGCAAAAACCGCATCAAATTCTGCCCTCACCCTTCCATCAGATTCATAAGCGACAAATGCCCAATCATAATCAGTAAACTCAGAATCTAAAAAAGTATAAGTAAACGAACGTCCGCTTGAAACCTCAACCCTAAGCTGGTTTTCACCACTTAAAGACCAGGTTCCTGACAACTCTGTTGTAATAGAATTTCCATCGGCATATATTTCAGGAACAAAAATATCAACCTTTCCACCCGTTTCATAATCGCCATAAAAACGCATATCTAGCACTGATACTAAACTCCATTGCGGCAATTCTCCGGAAAGCTCGACAAACTCAGTAATCCCCACTGTGTTTGGCATACTATATAGTTTTCCTAACTCAATAGTACTAGATACCGGTAATTCAGCCGAGGATCGTATTGCGGAGCTCATAGAAACTTGCTCTACAAAAGAACCATCCTGATACTCCCCATTCGGGTAGTGATCATAGTGAACGAGATCAAGAATCACAGAATCAACGGTATCTCCTTCAAAAACCCAGTTCATCCTATTTATTCTGGTTCGATTTTCCGTAACGTAATCACTATAGAAATAGTTGACAGCTATATCTGCACCCTCAAGAATCAAACCTTCATCGGTGCGTGACCAAGTTATCGCAACACGATCCATCATCCCCACAAGCTCTCCGGTACCATCAGCACGCAGAGTTAAACGCAAATTTAAATTGGGAAGATAGTAAGTATCCTCTGTAGCCAAGAAACTCGACGGAGAAGAATTGACAAGTTTTTTATTTTCGAAAATAGCCCTTTTCGACATCTCAAACTCTTCTGCAAAGTCAGACCTTAATTGCAAAATATATAAAGATACCAAATTAAAATTTGTCGCCAACTCATATATATCACCAACTCCGTCGGGCAGAAAGAATTCCTCTTCCTGCGGCCTATCAAGCGAAAGGTTTATATATGCAGCTATATCAAGCATAGTACTAGAATTTATTTTTTTATATGCTGCGCTATACTGGGAATCAGAAGTGATTCCACCATTATTTTCAATCTCTAACAGAGCAGAGAGTGCTGTAGTAACACTGGTAATATTTACGCCAAGTAATTCCGAGCGAACTAGTATACCATCATCTCCAGAGATCTCGAATAGACTATCAAATGAACCGAGGGCACTAACTAGTTTTATACCGCTGTCGGCAGGAAAGATGGCCTCCCCATATACAAAGGAGTCAACCTCTGATTCAGGGATTTCCAATTCTACGGTATAATTGCCATACGTATCCAAATCAGCGTTGAAAACTTCATCTCCCGCTCGGAATACTACTTCTACACCGGTATAGCTACCCACCTCAACGTAACCTCGCACAGTTAGGCTTAGGCTGTCATCATTTGACTCCTCTTTGCTGCTAGATGAGCCTCCACCACAGGCGGATATACATAGAAAAACAAGTAAAAAAAACAATCTATGGAGTATCTTAAGGTAAATCATATTAATTGATTGAGCATAGTAAATTAAACAAATAGCGGCGAAGAAAATATAAACTTTGCGTCCGACAGACACACCAGAATATTAGAAACCCACAAAAAAATCCAATAAAAACGACCAAAGAAGAAAATCAAGCATCAAAAGCTAAACATAGATTCAAAAACCCATATCCAGAATCTACAAATAGATTAAATATGCTCGCAGCGCACCACAATCAAGTACCACAAACTTAAAGCCCATAAAGCTACTGCAAAGCAATCAAAAATTAATATAGAAAGGTATTTATCCAAAGAGGGGGTTCAAAACTCTGTGTCAGCTAAACAGCTTATAGGCTGATGTATTTCTCCAGGCTATCTGGAAAGTGGATCGCTAGCTGTGACAGTGTCAGATTCCAATTTTGAATCAGGTGTGTCCAACGCTCAGAGGCTTTTAGTATACCGACGTAAAGTAGTTTCAGTAAGCTGTTCTCATTGGCGAAGCCCCCCTTGGTTATTAATTTCGGTCAGGACAGTCAGCCAGTGATGTGCACCTTCTTGGCCGGATAAGTAGAATCCCAGCAATTCCTTTTTACCTTCAATATTAAGGCCAAGAATCGTGTAAATGGCCTTGCTGATATAACGACCATTTTCCTTGGTTTTATAGTGGATAGCATCAAGACAGACAATGGGGTAGACAGCTTCCAAGTCGCGTTCACGCCAAGCCTTAAGTTCCGGTAACAGCTTGTCGGTCGGTGCCGTTGGAAATCGACATGCCGTAGATATCGGCAATATGTGTGCAGATATCCTGGTAGCTGTTGCCCAAGGCAAACCGCGCAATGACCTTGCGCTCTAACTCGTCGGTAAGCTGGGTCTGGTGCTTTTTGACGACTTGAGGTTCAAAGGTGCCGGCACGGTCCCGCAGCGTCTGTAACTCAAAATTACCAGCGGGACTTTTCATGGTTTTTGAGGTACTGCCATTTTTGCGGTTGGGACTGTCCTCACTGGCGAGATGCTCCTCCAGCTCTGCAGTCATGGCGACTTCGGTGAGTTGCTTGATCAGAGAAGTTAGGATTCCATCTTTGCCACTGAGGTCTTTACCCTCACGCAAAGCTTTAGCGGCGGCATCCATATCGAAAGTGGGTTTGGTCATGGGTCATCTCTTTTTTGCTAATAATAATGAAATGACACAGAATTCTTAACACTACATATCCAAACAAAAATGGCAGCCTAAAAGGCTGCCATTTTCCCCTACCCACCACGGTGGCCAAGCTTAACAATCATTCAGGCATTACAACCGGTCTCTCATCAACCTTCTGCAGGTGTGCGTTATATATAACGCCATGATAAAGAATATAATCCTCAGCATTTATCCCTGCCGGCAAACCTAATTCTTCAGCCCGCATAAAAATATTTCGATGATGCCGAAACCAATAATTATTAGATTCTACACGTTGATGCAACTCCCACTCTCTTTCACGAAACACCTCACAACCTTCGTCATCAGAGGGCTCCCAGGAGCTCGGCAAGCAGTAGCCACCACCTTCAGACTCATACCTTCTTATAAACAAACTGCCATTACCCCCCACCTGCCAGCGACCAGGTGACTCATAGTATTCGTTCTCTTCAATGTTATTATTTTTATTACGATCAAAGCTATTAACGATAACTAAAGAACCATCAACGGATAAGTCAAAAGAATAACTGTGCAACGGAGTAGCAAAAGTCGGCTGATACGTATAAATTCCAGCAATACCCTGCTCAGACCAGCTTTCATTACCTTTTAATAAAATACTAGAAAATAAAAAAGAGTAACTTCCATCATCTGAATTCTCATAAACAGCAGTTTCGACAACACCATCAGCAACAACATTCAATAGTGAATAAGTCAGTTGAGAATTATCTGGCAAATTTACAATCAATCGGTTGGAATTATTCAGCATCCATGTAGCAGTAATGTCTGTTTCGAGTGCTTTGCCGTCAAGTGAAGTAGAGGGGACTTTCACGCTGACCACTCCGCCTTCATCAAAGTCGCCAGAAAAGCTCATCTCCATAGTACTCGTAGTGAAATCTGGATAGTAATCCTCAGTAGCACCAACCACCTCTCCAGCACGATTAGGCGTTGGCATGCTATAAACCTCTCCCAAAACTAATACATCCCGGGGATTCACAAGCCCTTTTGAACGAACGGCTGAAACAGCCCAGTAACCCTTCTCAACACTGTCAGGCAACTGTCCTCCAGGGTAGTGAAGACTATCACTCACCTCAAACACTAACATTCCCTGAGATTCTGAATCATACGCCCAGAATAATTTCTTCAGTTCTCTATTTCTTTCAAAATAGACATAACTTCCGTCAATATAAGTTGAATCTGATACTGTAAAAGTACTATCAACCCCCAGAACAATCCCTTCAGAGTTTTCTTGCCAGGACAATTCAACGGCCAAACCATTACTTAGATATTCACCAGTTCCATCTTCGTTTAATTTTATTTTCCCCCAACCTAAATCATATATATCCGCTATAGACGTCTGAGTACCACTCGACAAACTTAAAAGGCCATCGGTTTGCGCCAACTCTCCCTGCGCCTCCCGATATAATTCATTCATTGTTACTTCTAACAAATAAACATATTCGGAAGACAATTTAAAATCTGATGCAAACTGGTAGGTATCTTCCACGTCAGAGGGAATAGAAATTCCTCTATCCGCATAATCGATAAAAACCTTTATTGCTGTAGCAACAGAGAAAGCCCTATCTGCATCCACCAACTTAAGGGAACTATGCCAATCCTCTGAAGACTCAATAGATTTATTAGCTTCCGCTTCGAATATAGCAGCAATAGCCGTAGATATGCTGCTAATATTTACGGAGTGATTGTCTGATGAATCAAGAACCCCATCGTCTCCAGCGTATTCAAGCAAAGAGCTGACAGGACCCAGTATGCTGGCAAATTTAATTTTGTTATCATCTTGAGAGGTAGCAAAAACTTTCACTAATTCTTCAGACTCGTGGTCATCCAATTCGATTTCAGCTAAATAGCTGCCATCACCACTTGAGTCTGTGAAAACTAGAGCGTCGCCAATAAAAACCTCAATATTGGCATTTTCCGTGGGCCCATCTACTAGCTTCCCTTGGATAGAGAGAGAAATACTATCCGGCTCTGGTGGTACAGGTGTACCACTATCATCACTTCCCCCACCGCATCCAGCTAATAAACTTACGATGCAAGCCCCTAAAAGGGTTGACAATCCATATCTATACATTCTGCGTACTGCCTTTACATTACTTAACAAACTTGGAAATTATAATTTTCCCGATAAAAAATATCTATTTATGAGTAATTACTTATTAAGACACACTGACAAAAGTGACTAAATAGAAAATCAAACCTTTGGTAAATATCTGACATATAAAAATAACCGGACTTGTGGAGTGGTTATTTTTTATTAACGATAAGGAAGTAATATCAAGCCTAAAAACTACCGCTGTGCATACAGGCTTGAACATCAAAATTAATTGCATTGCCCGACTTAATATTCTCTCCCCTGTATTCATCAGCCAATCTCAATAGATGCTGCTTTCGATTTTCCTTATCGAGTTTACCCAAGCGCTCGGCTGAATTATAAAAATCCGGCCAACCACTACTATCTCTATAAAGCTGGCGAAAAGCCGGGACTAAAGATTCATACTCCGCCGCCAATGCCAAAGTCGCATTATTAGTTTTTTCTATATAAGCCTGATAACGTGCCGGGTAAGGCCACCTCGCCGCCATGCGCCAATAACAACGTCTCAATCGAGTCAAAACCTGCTGTTTTTGCTCGCGCTTCAGCGCATCCGGCCGATTAGACTGATAAATCGGTTGTAGCTCTTTGCGTGCCGCACTCATTAATTGCCGTACCGCCAGTGCCTGTTCCTTGCTTTCCTCAACTGAATTCGCAAGCCCCTGAGTGCGCAGCCAATCCGGTAGGGCAATTTCGGAAACCGCTGTCGCAAAACTCTCATTAAAACGGGTATCCCCTGGCACATAAACTCTTCGGTGTGCCAGTTCGTGAAATAAAAGTCCGGCCAGCCTCTCCGGGGGCCAATTCACAAAACTGGACAGCACCGGGTCATTAAACCAACCCAGAGTGCTGTAGGCGGGTACCGGCCCCAGATAGACATCGTAGCCCCGCTTGCGCAGACTGTTGGCTTTAGCTATGGCCGCTGACTTGCGGAAGTAACCTCTATAGCTGGCGCAACCGGCGATGGGATAACACCAGCGTTTTGGGCTCAGGGAAAATTCTGGTGCAGCCAAAACATTCCATATCGGGTATTTGCTCTCAAGCTGCACATAGGAGTTGTAAGCCTGCCCCACCGGTAACTTTAATTCCTGTGCTGCATAGGCACGAATTTGCTGCACCCGCTGTAACTGCCTTTGCAGTGAATCACTGGTATTGCCCCCCTGAAGCAACTCCTCAATCGGCTGGCGGGCAGAGAGTATCCGCAATTGACCACTTGCGGCCTGGAGGTAATAGCCCGCCGTCTCACAGCCGTAAAGTGTCAACAATATCCCTGCCAGCAACCAAACCCGCAGGCGCGCTAAAAAGCTGAGAGCCACAATACTGATATACACTCTTTCTCCTATTGGGAAATGCCTCTGACATTCAGGGCGGTTAGCATCAGGGCACACAGAGGTATTGCGGAATTATTCAGAGGCCCCGACGATTTTCTCAGGGGAAACCCATCAGTCAAACTATTGTATGCACAAAGGGTTGCTCCATGGCTCCAGTGGCAGCTGTTTTGACAGTATTTGCGCTGGTTTTGGGCGCTATTGCCTGGTTGCGACTGCTATTTATAGGGTTTAGCCACACGCCCTTATCCGGGTTAATCGCGCTATTTTTACCGCCTTTGGCGCTGTTGCTGCTTCTGCCCAGCAGGAGAGAAAATAGCGACCTCTATTTATTGTGTGGCGCGAGCTTACTCTGCCTGCTAGCGGCCTCAATACTGCGTTGACCGACCCGTCCCTCTCACGATAACTCGATCCAGCTTGATTTAGGTCAAGAGATTTCCACTACAGCTCCATAGACTGTATAGGTGAAGCATTGGCCTATTTGGAGAGAAAAATGGATGCTTTAATTGACCTGTTTACCAGCTTTTCTGGCCTTCTCAGCTTGGGCGTGATTGCCTTTATATTCCTGATGGCGGTATTTTTCGTTCGCCTGATTCGCAACAATGTTGAAAAAGCCGTTGCTGAACAGGACCGCATCGCCGCACAGGCTGCCGGGAGCGATACACAGTAAAGCTTCCCGCAGTGTTGCCAGCGCCCGCTGGCAAGCTAGTTTAGTGCTTGTCGCTCAAATGGGTGACTAACAGCGGTTTTTCTGCGGCTGCTAGCTTGCCTCCTAGAATTGGGGGAACAGCCGCTGTGATTAAACTTCTGCCAGGCCCGCTCTGATAGCAGCGGGCGCGGGGAGTTGATGCTGTTGATTGATATTGCACCCTGCACGGTAAATTCGCTCCGGGGCGCTGTGGCAAGCTCTCCGGTACTGCAATACGCGCAATACCGCCCTGCACCACTCAGGTAGCGGGCTTGTCTTTGGGAGAAGACTTCATCCAACGCCCAAATAAAATACCTATCTCAAATAGTAGCCACATAGGTAGGGCCAACAGGGATTGGGAGATCACATCCGGTGGCGTGAGCAGCATACCAATTAAAAAGCAGCCTACGATCACATAGGGGCGCTTACTCGCCAGTGTCTTGGCATCCACCACCCCAGTCCAGATCAGCAGGACTGTCGCGATCGGAATTTCAAAAGCAAAACCAAAAGCAAAGAAAAGCTTTAGCACTAAGTCGAGGTAACTGCGCATATCCGGCATTACCTTGATATCTTCAGGGGCTGTTCCCACAAAGAAATCAAACAGCAGTGGGAAAACCACAAAATACGCAAATGCAATGCCGATATAAAAAAGTGCGACACTGCTAATAAGCAGGGGAATGGCTATACGCTTTTCGTTTTTATACAGGCCCGGGGCAATAAATGCCCAGGCCTGATAAAGCACAAAGGGAATGGCAATAAAAAAGGAAATAATAAAGGTGGTTTTAAACGGTGTCAGGAATGTGGAAGTCACCTCTGTAGCGATCATGCCAACATCACCGGCTAAACGCTCCTGTAGCGGGTGCGCAATAAAATTATAAATTTCCGAGGAAAACGGCATCAAACAGGCAAATACGACCAGTACTAGCAAAAGGATTCGCAATAGGCGATCACGCAATTCGATCAGGTGGTCGATAAAAGGCTGATGCTTATCTTGGGACTGATCGCTCATGATTGGCTGTCTTTTTCCTGTTGCGAGGTTTTCTTTGCGCCTTGTTTGTCTGTTTTATCGGCATCGACATGCTCGGGGTGATCCGAGTTTAACTCCGGGTCCCCAAAGTCATGCCAATGCTCCGGGTATTCGGGGTCCTGTAATTCCTCCGCAGCTTCATCCTGTTCCGGCAAGTAATCCTCCTGTTCTGTGCGAGGCTGGGCGGGTTTCTCCACCGCCTTTTTAGACTTCGCCGTCTCAGGTTGGCTGGCTTCAGGTTTTTTCTCTGGAGCCGCTACCGCTCGCGGTTTCTCCGCCGGCTTGAGTGCGTCGTGAACTTCCCTGTTGGCTTCGTTAAAGGTTTTTTCCATCTCGCGGCGACTCTCCTCAATCTCACGCATAATGCGCTCATTGTGAAGCTCGCGCCGGATATCATCGGCTCCAACCTCCCGCTCCAGTTCCTCGCGGGCACTGTGCAGGGTGCGCTTCAAGCCGGACCACCAGCGGGAAGTGGTGCGCACAGCATCCGGCAGGCGCTCGGGGCCGACCACCAACAGGGCCACAGCAGCAACCACCAATAGTTCCAAAAAGCCGATATCAAACACGGAGGGACTCTCGCCTTAGTCGTTGCCGATTACTTGTCCTGGGACTGCTTATCTTTATTTTTGATCGCGCTGTCCTGGCCGGGCTTGTCTTCCTCATCGTGCTTGAGGCGCTCGACGTCTTTGTCTTCCTCGGATTCCTTGGCCTTGTCTTCATCCTTAACCGCCTTGCGGAAACCCTTGATCGCCCCGCCCAGATCGCCGCCGAGATTCTTCAACCGCTTGGTGCCGAACAGCAGTAAAACGATGACCAGGACAATCAACAGTTGCCAGATACTAATTCCACCGAATCCCATAATTGTCTCCATTACATTCAATAGGATGGCTTGAGTTTCTTAGCGAACACTCCCGCCATCAGGGGTAGTGCCACAAATAATCCAAATGCTTACTGAGTGCGCGCGGCTTTCTCTTCCAGTCCAGACAAGCCAAAGCGGCGTCCCAGCTCGCGCACCACATCCTGCGAATCGGCGCCCAGATGGGAGAGCATCACCAGTGAGTGGAACCACAGGTCCGCCGTCTCGGCAATTAACTCGCGATTGTCACCGCTGTGCTGTGCATCCTTGGCCGCGAGGATGGTTTCCGTGGCCTCTTCACCCACTTTCTCCAAAATTTTGTTCAGGCCCTTGCCGTGTAGGCTGGCCACATAGGACTCTGAAGCGTCACTGCTATTTTTGCGACTCTCCAGAACCGCATCTAACTGTTGCAGCACGTCGTTCATAATTGACTCACTTATAGATAGCCTCGGGGTCTTGAAGCACCGGCTGATTCACCTGCCACTCATCGTCTTGGAGGAGGTGGTAGAAACAACTACTGCGCCCAGTATGGCAGGCGATACCACCTTGCTGTTCGACCAGCAATAAGATGGTGTCGCCGTCACAGTCGAGGCGCAATTCGCGCACCTTTTGCAGGAAGCCAGAGCTTTCCCCTTTGCGCCACAGGCTCTTACGGGAGCGGGACCAGTAGACCGCATAGCCCTCACTGGCCGTGAGGGCCAGTGATTCGCGGTTCATCCAGGCCATCATCAGCACCCGGCCAGTTTCGAAGTCCTGGGCAATCGCGGGAACCAGACCATCGCTGTTCCAGCTGACTTTATCGAGAAAGCCGGCCTTTGCTTGAATTTGAGTCAATGTCTAACAATCCTTAGAAGTTCCAGTGTAGACCGAGGCGCCCTAGGGCCACAGCAGTAGCACCAACGCGGCGATTCCCAGCACCCAGCCCGACGGCGGCAACTGAGCCAGCCACTCGGGTTTACTGACGGCGATGGCTCCCACTCCCAGCACAACTCCAGCCACTCGCCGAATATACTGGCGCAGACCACGGCGCTGCGAGCCCGCCAGCTGCTCGCCAATTACCTCTAACTGGGGCGCCAGTTCCCGCGACTGCTCCAGCGCCGAGTACACCAGCTGCGGCATCTGCGGGAATTTCTCCAGCCACTCCGGGCCATAGCGTTTTATCTCACCCACTATCGTTTTGGGGTGAACTCGCTCACGCATCCAGCGCTCCAGAAATGGATGAGCAGTCTTCCACAGATCCAGCTGCGGATAAAGCTGCCGCCCCAGGCCTTCGATATTCAGCAGGGTCTTTTGCAGCAGTACCAGCTGTGGCTGCACCGCCATATCGAATCGGCGCGCGGTCTGGAACAAGCTGATCAGTACCCGGGCGAAGGAAATTTCCCCCAGGGGTTTCTCAAAAATAGGCTCGCAGACCGAGCGAATGGCGGACTCAAAGGCGTTGATCGGTGTATCCGCCCTAACCCAGCCGCTTTGCACATGCAACTCTGCCACCATGCGGTAATCGCGGCGGAACATCGCCAGCAGGTTGCGCGCCAGATAGTACTGATCTTCCCGTGTCAGACTGCCGACGATCGCGGTATCAATCGCAATATATTGCGGGCGCTGCGGGTGCGCCCTGGACACGAAAATATTGCCCGGATGCATATCCGCGTGGAAGAAGTTGTATTCGAAGACCTGCTTAAAAAAGATCTCGACACCGCGCTCGGCCAGCAGCTGCATATTGGTGTCCTGGGCGCGCAGTTGGGTCAGGTCGGTGACGGGGATGCCGTCGATGCGCTCCAGTACCAGGACATTTTCACGGGTGTAATCCCAGTGTACTTCGGGGATATACAGCAGCGGGGAATTGGTAAAGTTGCGCCGCAGCTGGGTGCCGTTGGCCGCTTCGCGGGTCAGGTCCAATTCACCTTCAATCGTGTGCCGGTAGTCCTCAACCACTTCTACCGGGCGCATGCGGCGCCCCTCGGGCACAAAGCGCTCGATGCCCCGGGCGATCACCCCCAGAAGTCTCAAATCCTCCTGGATCACTTCACCAATGCCCGGGCGCAGCACTTTGACCACCACCGATTCGCCGCTCTTTAACTCGGCCGCATGTACCTGTGCCACCGAAGCCGCTGCCAGTGGCTGCTGGTCAAACTTGGCGAAGACCTCACCCACCCTGGCGCCAAGGGCCTCTTCGATCAGGGCCGTGCACTGGTCACTGGGAAAGGGCGGCACCTTGTCCTGCAAATAATCCAATTGCTCGACAATATCTGGCGGCAACAGGTCGGGGCGAGTGGAGAGTAGCTGACCGAACTTAACAAAAATGGGCCCCAGCTCTTCCAGGGCGCGGCGCAGCCTTTCGCCCCGTGGCATCTTGGACTGCGGCAGCAACTTCACCGGCAGCAGCAATCCCCGCAACCACAGGGGGCGCTGTTCTGCCGGCAATAATTGATCGAGACGATAGCGCAGAAAAACCCGCGCGATTGTAAGACTGCGACGAACGGGCAAAACTACTCGGCCTCCCTGCGGGAAAACTGTTCTTCCAGCAAGCGCACGCGCGCTTCGAGCCGCTCTGTAGCCAGGGAGGTCTCCGCCAGATCTTCGACAAATGCTTCGAACTGAGCCTGGGGCGGGGTCAGCTGCCACTCCTCACTGATGGTCTCGACTGCGACTTCAGGCGCCCGGTTCAGGTTGCCACCCAGCCAGCGGGCGGCATCGCGCAGGACATTGCCAATTGAGTGGGCGGGAATATCGCCGACGACCTGTGCCAGCAACGCCTCCCAATCGATATCCAGGTCGCTCAAAATCCACTGCAATTCGGCCAGCAGGGCGCTGGAACCACTGACAGATACCCCCAGTTTGGCCGGAGTCGCATTCGGGTCTTTGAGCAGGCGAATAAAAGACAGCGCCGAGCCGCTCAGCTGGGTGGTCACTTGCCCCTCCCAGTGCTGACGCACCCGCACCTGGTCGCCCTCGATACACAGACAAAACTGTAAGTGAGGCGCGGTTAAGTCCAGCGCCATGGTTTTGCCATCCAGTGCGGAGAGGCGGTCTCGCGTTGCCGGGTCGTACTGGAGGGCAGTATTAATTGTGGTTTCCAGCGCGGCATCAAAGCCCGCGCGAAAAGTGGGATCGCTCATGGCGGTTTACGGCCTCGTGCCTGCGCTCAGAGAAAAAATAGGCTTGTGCGGTTATTCAGGGCTTGATGCCCCGATGCAAAGCAACAATTCCGCCGGTCATATTGTGGAATTCACAATCGACAAAACCGGCATCCGCCATCATCCCCTTGAGGGTTTCCTGGTCCGGGTGCATGCGGATACTCTCCGCCAGGTAGCGATAGCTGTCCGCATCATTGGCGACCAGCTTGCCCATAAACGGCAACAGGCGGAAAGAGTACTGATCGTAGACTTTCTCCAGCAACTTCGACTGGGGCTTGGAAAACTCCAGCACCAATAGACGGCCACCGGGTTTGAGCACGCGCAACATGGAGCGCAGTGCCAGGTCTTTATCGGTGACATTGCGCAGACCGAAAGCAATGGTGATGCAGTCGAAGGTGTTGTCCGGGAAGGGCAGGTACTGGGCGTCCGCCTGCACCGGCACTACATTGCCGGCAATACCCCGGTCGAGCAGGCGATCGCGGCCCACTCGCAACATCGACTCGTTGATATCCGCCAATACTACCTGGCCGCTGGCGCCCACAATACGCGAGAAGCGCGCGGTGAGATCACCGGTCCCCCCGGCGATATCGAGAATAGTTTGGCCCCGTCGGGCGCCGGACAATTCGATGGTGAAGCGCTTCCAGAGGCGGTGAACACCTCCGGACATCAAGTCGTTCATGACATCGTAACGGGCTGCTACAGAGTGGAACACTTCTGCCACACGACCGGCCTTTTCTTCCACCGGCACTTCCTGGTAGCCGAAGTGGGTGGTCTTGCGATCCTTCATGCTATGCCTGCTGAGCGAAAACTTTAAAAGGCCATTGTACATTGCCGGGGCCAGTGGAGCACCGCTTGAAATCAACCGGAACAGAAACCACTAATATTTAGCCCCATAATCCGGGCCTCGGCTGCGGGGGTCCCATTCCAGAATGACTCCTCTTTGCCCGGCTAATTCCACTCCGTCGCCCATAAAAAGTAGCGCTAACAAGCGGGTATTTGTGTCGCAGCGAGGAGGGCGAGCGCAGTAAAGCAGCAGGGGAATTGAGAGAGGTGTTGCGTGGTGCGATGCTAATGGCAATCATGCCGGGGCAATAAACTGCACAGCGAATATGCCACAGTGGGAAAAATTATCCGCACCGACAGCGATTAAGAAAATGAGAAAGCAGTGCGGATAAACAGCGTCATCCACACCGCTAGCCGCAGCGCTTACTGCCCGAGTAGTCCGCCAGCGCGCGCCATTACGTGGAACAGAAAGTTCTGCTCGTTGGTACCACTCACCAGGTGTGCACCGGGTCCGCGCGCCCAAACACCCACATCTTCACCGGCGTGGGATTCACTGCTCATAGGAATCAGCGCGTCCTGCTGGTAATCCAGTGCCGCAGTATCTGTGCTGAGCAGGTCCAGGCGCACACCGCTGTCGCCGGCGCTGTGGCCCGGGCCATTGGCATAGCTCAGGGTGGTGTAGGGCAGGCCGTCTTCGGCCAGGGCGTGTGCGGTTTCCGCTTCGCCACTGCTGTCATTGCCAATCACTTTGCCGAGAATCGGATTGCCGCGCGTGGGGTAGCCGGCAATGGTCATCACGTGGCTGTGGTCCGCCGTGACAATAATCAAAGTGTCTTCTGCACTGGTGTTATCCATGGCGTACTGGATCGCTTCGGCAAACTCCACCGCATCGGTCAGGGCGCGGTGCGCATTGCCGGCGTGGTGGCCGTGGTCGATACGACCGGACTCCACCATCAGGAAGTAGCCGTCCTCATTTTTTTGCAGCACCTCAAGACCTTTGGCGGTCATTTCTGACAGGGAGGGCTCACCGGCAGTGTCATCCGCGCGATCCGCTTCATATTCCATATGGGAGGAATTAAACAAACCGAACAGCTTGTCAGTTGCAGAGGCATCCACTGCGGCAAAAGCACTGCTCTCTTCAACGTAAGCGATATTGCTGACGCCGTCTTCGTAGCGGGTCTTCCACTCATCCACCAGGTTGCGCCCATCTTCACGGCGCCCCGCTTCACCCTCGATATCGGTAACATCGCTGGGCAGGAAGTTGCGGCGGCCACCGCCCATCACCACATCGATACCGTCACCGGCAGCAAACTCAATCAGTTGGGCGGCGATATCGGTACAGCCATCCGGCGCTGCCTCTTCCCAGCCGCGCTCGGGCACCTTGGCATAAGTGGCTGCCGGAGTGGCGTGGGTGATACGCGCCGTACTGATAATACCGGTGCTCTTGCCCAGGTCTTCAGCCAATTCAACAGCGGTGGTCAGCGGGTAGTCCAGGCTGGCGGCACAGTCGCCGCGCGCAACATTTTCGGCAACGCTCAAGACACCGGCCTTGGTTTTAACGCCGGTTACCAGCGCGGTCATAGTGCCGGCGGAATCCGGGGTTTGCTGGTTGGTATTGTAGGTTTTGACCAGGCCGGCAAACGGCATCTTCTCAAAGCTCAGCTGGTACTCCTCACCATCGAGGCCCTCCTGCTGACCGGCCAGAATACGGGCGGCGGTGACGGTGGAGATGCCCATACCGTCGCCGACAAACAGAATCACGTTCTTGGCTGCACCGGGGGTGTTGTTGATTTCTACCGCGCTCGCCTCTTCGATCGCCTGCTGGGCTTCCTGGAACCAGCTGCTGCTGCTCTGGGCAGAGGAAACACCGACATGTTCTTCTCCGGGCAGGTCCACTACGTCGTCAGAGTTTGAATTGTCATCGCTACAGGCGCTGGCCAGCAGGGCGACAGAGAAAGCCAGTACGGTCTTGTTAAAATATCTCATGGTGAATTACCCCCAGTTATTCTTCTGTCAGCGACAGATCGGTCGCAGCAGTCATCACGTGAAAGACTGCGCTCTGCTCCAGGCTGCCCTGCACCCGCTCGGCGCCGGCGCCGATAGCGTGCAGGCTGATATCCTCACCCGCGTGGCTCTCCGACTCCAGGTGTACCAGCGCTTCCTGGTGGAAGCCCGGCGCTTCGGTATCCACGCCGGAGAGGTCCTGGCGCCCGCTAGCGGCGGCGATATCGTAGCGCTCATCCGCATCGGTATTTTCACCCAGATCGGCAAAGCCCAGGCCATTGGCATAGCTCAACGTGGTGTAGGGTTTGCCGTCTGAGGCGAGGCCCTCTTGCGCTTCTGCGGCGCCACTGCTGTCATTCTCAACCACTTTACCGAGAATCGGGTTGCCGCGCGTCGGGTAGCCGGCGATCGTCATCACATGGCTGTGGTCAGCGGTCACCAGGATCAAAGTTTCCTCCAGATCCACTTTATCCAGAGCGACCTGTACCGCATCGGCAAAGGCAATCGCATCGTGCAAAGCGTTGTAGGCATTACCGGCGTGGTGACCGTGATCGATACGCCCGGACTCTACCATCAGGAAGTAACCGTCGCTGTCTTTTTCCAACAGCTCGATGGCGGTATCGGTCATCTCGGCAATGCTCGGCTCATCGCTGTCTTTAGCGATGCGGTCCGCATCGTAACTCATGTGGCTGCTGGTGAAGAGCCCCAATAATTTATCGGTGGAGGCAATATCGACGCCGGCCAGCTCGGAACCGCTCTCCAGGTACACGGCCGTTTGCTCGCCGTCATAGCGCGCCAGCCATTCACTGGTCAGATCGCGGCCGTCTTCACGCCTGCCGTCGTTATCGGTGCTCACAAAGTTGCGGCGGCCGCCACCGAGCATGACATCAATACCGTCGCCGGCAGACATCTCCACCATCTGCGAGGCGATATCGGAACAGTCGCCCTCGGCGTAATACTCCCAGTTGCGCTCCGGGCTGCGCGAGTAAGTGGCTGCGGGCGTGGCGTGGGTCAGGCGCGCGGTGGAAACAATACCGGTGGCCTTGCCACGGCTCTCCACCATTTCCAGGAAGGTATTTAATTCCCTGCCCTCGCTGCTGGCGCAATCGGCTCGCAGTGCATCGCCGTCGATATTAATTACACCGGCGCGGGTTTTTACTCCGGTCATCATGGCGGTCATGGTACCGGCAGAGTCCGGGGTCTGCTGATTGGTGTTGTAGGTTTTGATCAGCGCGGTGTAGGGGAACTCTTCGAAGGAGAGCGCATTTTCCTCACCGCTCTCACCGGCCAGCTGGCCCTCGAGGATGCGGGCGGCGGTTAAGGTGGAAATGCCCATGCCGTCACCGACAAACAGAATTACATTCTTCGCAGTGTTTGCCTCGCGGGAAAGTGAAGCGCGCGCTTCCAACCTGTCAGCACTTTCCGTGTACCAGGCGCTGTTGGTTTGGTAGTCGGGCAGGGTTGCCGCTGAAACAGCGGATGCGAGAGGAATCAGACAAAAGGCGCTCAGTGCGCGGGCAATTGTTTTTGCCACGGGGGCCTCCGGAACTCGTTAATTTGGCGAGCATTAGAGTTCCAAAATATGACAAAAGAATGACGCGCCGGTTACGTTGTTAATATCTTTGCGTTCAAAACCCGCGACCAGCAAAAGATTATTTAATAACCGTAAGACTTGGTACGAGTGGAGTAAAAAATACTTATCTAAGCGGCAAGTGACAGAAAAAAGAGAAGAACAATAAGATTTGCTAGGGGGATACCGCCCCCTGGGGGGCGGTTTAATTGCCGGCCTGCGGCTAGCCGATAAACTTCACCACACTCTCATCCGGGTCGCGGCCTTGGCCGGCAGCGCGCAGACGCTGTAGGTAGGCCTCCCAGTTAGCGGCGTAGTTTTCCGCTAATTCGCGCAGGTATTCCCAGGTAAAAATACCGGTGTCGTGGCCATCGTCGAAATCGATTTTTAGTGCATAGCGGCCAGCCGCCTCTAGCGTATCGATACCCACATGCATTTTGCCACTGACCAGCACCGGCTCGCTGGCACCGTGGCCACGCACCTCGGCACTGGGGGAGTAGACGCGTAAATATTCTGCCGGCAGGGTAAATTCAGCATCGCCAAATACCAGCTGCAGGCTTTTCTCTGCACGATTTAAACGGATCTTTTGCGGTTTCATTAATTTACAAAATAAAACGCGACAGGTCTTCGTTCTGGCTCAGCTCGCCCAAATGGCTGTCCACGTAGGCCGCATCAATGTTCAGCGAGGTGTGGCCATCGCCTGCATCAAAGGAGATTTCCTCCAGCAAGCGCTCCAGTACCGTGTGCAAACGGCGCGCGCCGATATTCTCGGTGCGCTCATTCACCTCGAAGGCCACTTCCGCAATACGGCGAATACCGTCTTCGCTAAATTGCAGCTCCAGCCCCTCGGTAGCCAGCAGTGCTTTTTGCTGCTCGGTGAGGGAGGCGGACGGCTCGGTGAGAATGCGCTCAAAATCTGCGGAGCTGAGCGAGCTCAATTCCACGCGAATGGGCAGGCGACCCTGCAACTCGGGAATCAGGTCCGAGGGCTTGGACAGGTGGAAGGCACCGGAGGCAATAAACAGGATGTGATCGGTTTTGATCATGCCGTACTTGGTGTTAACCGTGCTGCCTTCAATCAGTGGCAGCAGGTCGCGCTGTACCCCTTCGCGGGAGACATCGGCACCGCCGCTCTCCTGGCGCTTGGCGACTTTATCGATTTCATCGATAAATACGATGCCATTCTGCTCAGCAGCGCGGATCGCACGGGTCTTAACATCTTCGTCGTTGACCAGCTTGGCCGCTTCCTCGTCGGTGAGCTGCTTGAGGGCCTGCTTGACCGGCAGCTTGCTCTTGCGGGTCTTGCCCTGGGACATATTGGAGAACATGCCCTGGAGCTGGTTGGTCATCTCCTCCATACCGGGAGGGGCCATAATCTCAACACCCATGGGCGCAGCGGACAGGTCTACCTCGACCTCTTTGTCATCGAGATCCCCTTCGCGCAGTTTCTTGCGGAACAGCTGGCGGGTGCTGGAATCCTTATCGGTGGGCTCGGTGGAGCGCGCCGGCGGCAGCAGGGCATCGAGGATGCGCTCCTCTGCCGCGTCCATAGCGCGCTGCTCAACACCAGCCATGGCCTGCTCGCGCTCCTGCTTCACTGCCATCTCGACAAGATCGCGTATGATCGACTCTACATCCCGACCGACATAGCCCACTTCGGTGAATTTAGTCGCTTCCACCTTGATAAAGGGCGCGTTCGCCAGCTTCGCCAGGCGGCGGGCAATTTCTGTCTTGCCCACGCCGGTGGGGCCGATCATCAGAATATTTTTCGGCGTGATCTCGGCGCGCAGGTCTTCGCTAACCTGCATACGGCGCCAGCGGTTGCGCAGCGCAATAGCGACCGCGCGCTTGGCCTCCTGCTGACCGACAATATGGCGGTCGAGTTCGTGGACAATTTCTCTCGGTGTCATCTGAGACATAAAAATTCCTGCAAAAATTCTTGCGGGGCTCAAACAGCCCGGCAGCCGGCCACCCGAGGGGGTATCCGGCAATCAATCAATAAGCCAGTTCTTCGATGGTGTGATTCTGGTTGGTGTAAACGCAGATATCACCGGCAATCTTCAGCCCCTGTTCCACAATAGAGCGGGCGTCCATATCGGTATTGTCCAGCAGCGCGCGGGCCGCCGACTGGGCGAAGGGGCCACCGGAGCCGATAGCAATCAGGTCGTCTTCCGGCTGAATCACGTCGCCATTGCCGGTCACAATCAGGCTGGCAGTGGAGTCCGCGACCGCCAGCAGCGCCTCCAAACGGCGCAGGGCGCGGTCGGTACGCCAATCTTTGGCCAGCTCCACTGCGGCGCGGGTCAGCTGGCCGCCGTGGGCTTCGAGCTTGGCTTCAAAACGTTCGAACAGGGTAAAAGCGTCTGCGGTGCCACCGGCAAAACCGGCAATCACCTTATCTTTGTACAGGCGGCGCACCTTGCGCGCATTGCCTTTCATAACGGTGTTGCCCATGGACACCTGGCCGTCGCCACCGATCACAACTTTGCCGTTGCGGCGACAGGATAAAATGGTAGTTCCGCGATACTGTTCCAATGGAGACCTCTCGGATTGCGCGTGTACTCTGGCAGCGGGCATCAAAGTGCCCGCACCGGGGAATTATCTTCAGGCTAGATAAGTGAGGACGGTGCGCGCCGATTTCAATAAGAGAAGTCACAATTAGCGAGCGAAGTAGCGCCCGCTAACAGAGGGAATTATTGGTCACTGAGTTGCCGGACGTTTCAGCACCAGCGGCATCAGGCGGTGCTCCGCCAGTGTCTGGCGCGCCTTGGCCATCCGCGAGCGATTGCTGTAGGGGCCCACTAGTACCCGGTGCCAGGTGCCCCGACTGTCGGTGGCCGATTCCACTTGGACATCCAGGTTGGCCAGGGTCAGCTCAACGCGCAGGCGCTCCGCCTCAGAGGCATCGCGAAACGATGCCGCCTGTAGGATATATACCTGGGCCGGGGTGCTGCGATCGGGTTGCGATGAGCTACTGCTCTGGGAATTGTTGCTGGCGTCACTGCGGCGCGCCGGCTGTGCCACTTTGGGCGGTGGCACCTGGACTTCGTTTTCCTTTAACTTGGTATAGAAATCAAAGCGCGGTTGAGGCGATGCCTCCTCCCGCTGCTGCACCGTTTTTGGCTGGCTGCCACTGCTCCCCCGGCTGTCCCGGTCCATGCCATAGAGAAACAATACGGCCACCGCAAAGCCACCGACAAAATTCCCCAGGACAAACCAAACCCATGCGGGCTTGCCTGCGGCTTTTTTACTGCGGCGATTACTGGTGCGACGGCTCATGGAAAACTTCTTCCCTGTGGGTTTTAACGGCTTGCGAATTGTACCGCCAATTCAGTGCCGGGCGCGCAACTCAGCGCATATTCACGACAATTCCTGCGCATCCATATCCACAGCCCAGCGCAGGCGGCGATTTTTATTGCCCTCCGCCCAGGCGCACACCCGCGCCAGCAGCGGTTGCAAGTGGGCCCGGTTTTGCGCGGTGACCTGAATATAAAATCGGAAGCGCCCGGATTTGCGCTCCAGCAGTGCCGGCACAGGTCCCAGATATTGAATCTGTGGCGACGGCGGGGCCAGGGACTGCATAAAGAGCCGCGCATTGTGCAGGAACTCTTCGGCCCAGCCGGGCTCCTCACACTCCGCTCTTACCAGGGCCATGGCACTGGCCGGGGGCAGCTGCGCAACCGCGCGATCCCGCAGCAGCTGGCGCGCAAAAGCGCCGTAGCCTTTTTCCAACAGCAGCTGTAACAGCGGGTGCTCGGGGAAGCGGCTCTGCACCAGCACCCGCCCACGGAGACTGCCGCGCCCCGCGCGGCCCGCCACCTGCTCCAGCAGCTGGCCGGTGCGCTCCGGCGCGCGGAAGTCGGCACTGAACAAGCCGCCATCGGCATCCTGAATCACTACCAAAGTGACCTTGGGCAAGTGGTGTCCCTTGGCCAGCATCTGGGTACCCAGCAACAGGCAGGGCTCGCCCTCCCGCGCCGGTGCCAACAATTTATCCAGCGCCTGTTTGCTCGCCGTGGTATCCCGGTCCACCCGAATCACCGGGTAATCGGCAAAGCGCCGCGCCAGCAATTCCTCACTGCGTTCCGTGCCGGCCCCCAGCGCCGAGATCGAACGGCTGTGACACTGCGGGCAGCTATCCACCAGCGGGCGGCGATAATCGCAGTGGTGGCAGCGCAGCTGGCGCTGGCGCCGGTGCATAGTCAGCTTGCTCGAGCAGTGCGGGCAGTCCGCCAGCCAGCCGCAATCATCGCAAGTCAGCGCCGGGGCAAAGCCGCGCCGGTTGATAAACACCAGGGCCTGCTCACCCCGCGCGAGGGTATCGCCGATATGGCGCAGTACCTGGGGCGAGAACCCCTCTTCCAGGGGCTCCCGCAGTGTCGGCACCACGTGAATTTGCGGCGGCTTGGCATCACCGGCGCGATAGCGCATGCGCAGGTGCTGGTAGCGCCCATTCAAGGCGTTGTACAGGGTTTCCAGAGAGGGCGTGGCCGAACCCAACACCACCGGCACATTATTGTTGCGCCCCAATACCACAGCCAAATCCCGCGCCGAGTAGCGCACGCCGTCCTGCTGTTTAAAAGAGGCGTCGTGCTCTTCATCGACAATCACTACGCCGAGTCTGGGCAGGGGGGTCATAATGGCCGAGCGGGTACCGATCACAATGTCTGCCTGCCCACCTGCGGCCGCCAACCAGGACTGTGCGCGCTCGCCATCGGCCAAGCCGGAGTGCAGCGCGGCAATACTGTGCTTGGGAAATCGTGCGGCAATACGCCGCAGCGTTTGCGGGGTGAGCCCAATCTCCGGCACCAGTAACAGTGCCTGGCGGCCGCTTTCCAGAACCCGCTGCATCAGGCGCAGGTAGACCTCGGTCTTGCCGCTGCCGGTGGTGCCTTCCAGTAGTGAGGCAGAAAAACCGCTGCAATCGACACTGTCGAGCACCTGTTGCTGCTCGCTATTCAGCTCCGGGGCCGCTGTGCTCTCTGCAGCGGGCAGTGGCGCCGGTACGGTAGGGCCTGGCATCCACTCCACCAGGCCGCGCTCCTGTAGGGCGCGGATCACGGGGGTGCTGTGGCCAAGAGTTTTGAGGTGAGTGCGGCTCTGTTTGCCATCACTCAATAGCAGCTGCAACAGGGCCTGCTGCTTGTGCGCGCGCGCCAGTGCGGTTTCCGGCAAGCCCTTTCCCTCGGTAGTGAGCTGGAGCCACTGCTCCGCCCAGTGATCTGCCGGCTTGCCTTTGCGCAGCGCCACAGGTAGCGCTGCGGCGTAGACCTCACCGAGGGGCGCCTGGTAATAGTCGGCGATCCAGGCCAGCAGCTTGCGGCTGCCATCGCCAAACAAAACCTCCGAGTCCACCAGTTCCAGTGCGGGTTTCAAGTTGCTGTGCGGTGATTCCGATACGATCTCCAGCAGTACCGCCACTAGCTTGCGCCCGGCAAAGGGCACCCACAGGCGCTGACCGGGCCGCAGTGACTCCGGCGAAAGCCCCTCCGGCGGCAAATAGTCAAATAGGCGCCTCAGGGGCACGGGCACGGCCAGCCTTAAAATGACTCTCTGTTGGACTGACTCCTGCACTTGGCCCCCACTCACTCAAGCAAAAGGCGCTAGTGTAATGGCAGATGTGGCAAGTTGCAGGGCCTGGCCGGAGGAAATGAGTTTGGGCGTCAATTTGGCGACTAAAGCGTCACGGGACAATTGATAAAATTCACTGCCGCTGCGCCGCTATTGAATGGCGCGGCACCGCTGCCAGCGCAATTGAATTGTGCTTGAACCGCGACACTATTCTGATAGTATGCGCCGACTTTTTAAACAGCCTGGAACCATACCGGTTCCTGCACCAATGACGATACCGTGCCCGGCAAAAGATCGAGTGGCGGTTTCGAAAAGAGGCAATCATGAAAGCAGATATCCATCCTAACTACACCGACATCTCCGCTACCTGCTCCTGCGGCAATGTTGTAAAAACCCGCTCCACCCTGGGTAAAGACCTGCAAATCGACGTTTGCTCCCAGTGCCACCCCTTCTACACTGGCAAGCAGAAGCAGGCTACCACTGGTGGTCGTGTTGACCGCTTCAAGAAGCGTTTCGGCAGCCGTATCGGCAAATAATCCGAGCGTTTCGCTCGAGTGGGCGGCCTCGCGGCAGCTCACTCCAAAAAGGCACCTCCCACAGCGGCGGTGCCTTTTTTGTATGTACTTGTGAGGCGCAGTGCCCAATCGCAGCAGGCCCCTGTAGGCCGATGTAAAATCGACTTGAATCGCTTAAGCTTCCCACCAATAGCGACATATTCATCTTTAAAAAACATAAAAAATCGGAAATACATCCCAAAAAACGTCGATTTACACGACGGACATAGGATTCTTTACCATATATTGCGGGCCTTCCCGCTTGTAGCGTCAAGCTTCTCTCGGTTATTCTCTGATCCCCGCAGTAACCGGCATAACACTTAGGTGTTGCCCACAGTATTCGAGAGAAAAGCCCCCAAATGACGGATTCATTGCGCCAGGCAGCGCTCGATTACCACGCGCTCCCCAGTCCCGGCAAACTTTCAGTAGAACTGACGACCCCTGCCGAAACCCAGGAAGACCTGTCCCTGGCTTACAGCCCCGGCGTCGCCGAGCCGGTGCGAGAAATCGCCAAGGACCCGGAAGCGGCCTATCGCTATACCGGCAAGGGCAATCTGGTGGCAGTCATTTCCAATGGCAGCGCCATTCTCGGCCTCGGCAACCTGGGCCCGCTGGCCTCGAAGCCGGTAATGGAAGGCAAGTCACTGCTGTTTAAGCGCTTTGCCGATATCAACTCGGTAGATATCGAAGTGGATGCCAACAGCCCGGAACAGTTTATTCAGACCGTGGCCTCTATCGCTAACACCTTCGGCGGTATCAACCTCGAAGATATTAAAGCGCCCGAATGCTTCCATATCGAAGAGGCCCTGATCGAGCGCTGCCCAGTACCCATTTTTCACGACGACCAGCACGGCACCGCTATTGTGACCGTTGCCGGTATGCTCAACGCGCTGGAAATCCAGGGCAAGAAAATCAGCGATGTGCGCATGGTGTGCCTGGGCGCAGGTGCCGCCGCCACCGCCTGCTGCAAGCTGCTGCTGGCCGCCGGCGCGCGCAAAGAACAGATCACCATGCTCGACAGTCGCGGGGTTATCCACTCGGGCCGAACGGATATCAACGCCTACAAAGGCGAGTGGGCGCGGGATACCGATATGCGTACCCTCGACGATGCCATTGCCGGTGCGGACGTATTCCTCGGAGTGTCCGGCCCGGACCTGCTCTCCGCCGAGCAGTTGCAGCGCATGGCCCCCAAGCCGGTGGTCTTCGCCTGCTCCAACCCCAACCCGGAGATCAAACCGGAGCTGGCTCACAGCGTGCGCGACGACCTGATTATGGCCACCGGTCGCTCCGACTACCCGAACCAGGTTAACAACGTGCTCTGCTTCCCATTTATTTTCCGGGGCGCCCTGGATGTGCGTGCGGCGCGTATCAATGAAGAAATGAAACTGGCCGCGATCGAGGCGATCCGCAAAATCGCCCACCTGCCGGTGCCTGATTCAGTGCGCCAGGGTTACGGCGGTATCGAATTCAGCTTCGGGCCCGACTATATCCTGCCCAAGCCCACCGACCCGCGCCTGCTGCCGGAAGTCGCTTCAGCGGTAGCCCGCGCCGCCGTAGACAGCGGCTGTGCGCGCCTGCCCTACCCGGAAAACTACCCCCTAGAAACCCTTTAGCGGGCACATTTTTTCTCACTTAACCCGTTAGGGCGGGCATTTACCGCTTTCGCCCTAACGGAATTCTTGAGCCACAAAGCCCCCGTCGCTAAACTGCCTTTCTGTCACAGCATCAAAGTTGCCCAACATAATGAGTCATGTGTACGTGCTGACCAATCAGCACCAGCAGTTCCTGAGCAAAAGCGGCGAATGGACCGATGGCCGCGAACCGAACAAACTGTTTCGCAGCGAGCACAAAGATGTCGCGATCAACCAGATGTTCGAGGCCAATACTCGCGATGTGAATCTGCGCATTGAACTGCTGTCGTGCGAACTCAATCCCAAGGGACACCCCCAGATCCCCGAGGAAGCTCTCGCCCCGCTTTCAGCGCAAGAGGGCGATCCTGAAATTGCCCCCTCAACCCCCGAAGAGCTGCCGGAACAGTCCAACCCAGAGCTGGAGCCCCAGCCGGCACCTGAGGTAGCGCCACAGCCAGCGCCGGAGGTTGCCCCGGAACAAGCGCCCGCTGAAACGCCCGCACAGCCCGACGAAAACAAATCGGAATCCGCCGCCTGAGCGCCTGACCATTCAGCACCGGCAGCGAGAGTCGCCCCAAATGACAGCGATGAAACAGCGTTCCGGTAGTACCAAGGAGATTCGAGTGCCTATTGCCCACCTGGCCGCACTGTCGCAAGCCAAACCCGCCCAACTGCTCAAAGGTATCCTTCGCGGGGTCGAAAAGGAGAGCCTGCGGGTCGCCCCCGATGGCACCCTTGCGCAAACCCCGCATACAACGGCGCTGGGCTCGGCACTGACACACGAGAGCATCACCACCGACTTCTCCGAAGCCCTGCTGGAATTTATTACGCCTCCGGTAGCCACCCCGGAAGAGGCCCTACAGGTCTTGGATCGCATCCACCGCTACACCTACAATCAAATCGGTGATGAGCGCCTGTGGGTTAACAGCATGCCCTGTGCGATTGGCGAAGATAAAGATATTCCCGTCGCCCGCTACGGCAGCTCCCACAGCGGTACCATGAAGACCATTTACCGCCTGGGTCTGGGACTGCGCTACGGCCGCGCCATGCAGACCATTGCCGGTATCCACTACAACTTTTCGCTGCCGGAGGAATTCTGGCTGTGGCTGCATGAAATCGAAGGCAGCAGCGAGGATTTAAAGAGCTTTAAAACCCGGCGCTACTTCGACCTGATTCGCAACTTCCGCCGCAATTACTGGCTGCTGATTTACCTGTTTGGCGCCGCGCCAGCGGTGTGTGCCTCTTTTATTGAGGGGCGCGAGCACAAGCTGCAACCCTTTAACGGCGACGATCACACACTGCACGTGCCCCACGCCACTTCCCTGCGTATGGGTGATCTGGGCTACAACAGCAACGTGCAGCAGTCACTGGTGGTTTGCTACAACGACCTGCGCAGCTATTTATCCACGCTCTGTTCGGCGATCAGCAGCGCTTACGGCCCCTACCAGGAAATGGGGGTTAAAAATGAAGGCGGCGACTACCAGCAGTTGTCCACCGGCATACTGCAAATAGAGAACGAGTTTTACTCGCCCATCCGCCCCAAGAACCCGGCCAAGCGCGGCGAAACTGCACTGTCCGCCCTGGACAATCGCGGCGTCGAGTATGTCGAGGTGCGCTGTCTCGACCTGAACCCCTTCGCGCCCCTGGGCATCGACGCCCAGCAGATGCGTTTTATCGATAGCTTCCTGCTGCACTGCCTGCTCACCGACAGTCCCAAAACCAGTGATACCGATTACCGCAGCACCCAGGAGAACCAACAGCGTATCGTCTACCGGGGCCACGAGCCGGAACTGACACTGCTGGACAACGGCGTCGAGCGCAAACTGAGCGACTGGGCCACTCAGCTACTGGAAGAGGTCGACTCGGTGGCAGAGTTGCTGGATAACGCCTGGGGCGGCTCGGAGTACCGCAGCGCTGTGGGCGTACAGAAAGCCAAGGTGAAGGGGGATATCCTCACGCCGGCACAGCAGATACTGGCGGAGATGCGCGAGCAAGAGATTACCTTTTCCCAGTGGGCCATGGATAAAGCCGAACAGCACCGCCACTACTTCCTCGAGCGCCCCCTGGATAGCGAGTCACTACAGAACTTCCAGCACCAGGCGGAGATTTCACTGCTCAGGCAGAAAGAAATCGAAGCGCAGGACAGCGGTACCTTTGAGACCTTCCTGAGTCGCTACTACGCCCAATACAACTGCTGTCAGGACTAGCGGCTGAGACCTTGCCGCGCAAAGAGCCCTGCAAGCGAGGTTTATGAACTATCTGGCACACCTGCTACTGTCCGGGCCCCATCCGCGCTGGCGCCTGGGCGGGCTGCTGGGAGACTTTGTCAAAGGCCCCCTGGACGACAGTTGGCCGGCGGATATTGAGCGCGGTATCCGCCTGCACCGCCGCATCGATGCGATCACCGATGCCCATCCCGCCTACCGGGAGGCCCTGGCACAGCTGGATTCCCAGTGGCGCCGCTACGCCGGCATTGCCCTGGATATTTGGTTCGACCACCTGCTGGCACAGAACTGGTCGCAGTGGCACCCCGGGCCCCTGGATGATTTCTGCCGGACCTGTTGGAGAGACTTTCACTCCGACAGCCGGTATATTCCGCCTCGCGCAAAGGCATTTATTGAGCGCGCCGAGCAAATTAAACTGCTGCAAAGTTACCGCGAGGAGCGGGTAATCGAGCTGACCCTGGAGCGGGTCGGGCAGCGCCTGCGCCGCCCGGTAGCGCTACAGGAACTGCTGCCCGAGCTTATTGCCGGGCGGAACACACTGGAAAGCAATTTCAATAAACTATTAACCGACTTGAATCTCGAAGCGAACCGCTTTCGACAGCACTATTCAGGACCCGCATAACCATGACCTTACCCAACCCGCGCATCACTTTTCTGTTGGTCTTCCTAATGGTGGCCTTTCTACTCGGCTCCGCCTTTTATCTCGAGTATGTGCAGGGCCTGGAGCCCTGCAAACTGTGCATTACCCAGCGGGTAATGCTGTTGGGCGTGGGCGTGGTTTCGCTGATCGCATTCCTACACAACCCCGCCACTATTGGCCGGCGTGTCTACGGCCTGCTGGTATCCCTGTGGGCAATGGGTGGTCTCTACTTTGCCGGTCGCCAGCTGTGGTTACAGAGCCTGCCGGAAGACCAGGTACCGGCCTGCGGTCCAAGCGTCAGCTATATGATTGAAGTGTTCCCCATGGCCGATGTGCTCAAGGCGCTGCTGAGCGGCGATGGCAACTGTGCCGAAGTACAGTGGACCATGATGGGCCTGAGTATCCCCGGCTGGGCCGCTATCGGTTTTGCCGGCCTGATCCTGTTCGGTGGCTGGCAAGCTTTTCGCAAGGCCTAACGACCTGCGGCGGCGCTAGCGCCGCCATTCCCTCCATGTCAAAAAATAAGCTACACAAAATACTTCACTGGCTGGGCGGGGCTGCCACGCTGATGGCCTGTGGCTGGCTGGGCAATCTCGCCAGCGCAAGCCTGTCACTGCCCGTGCCGGGATCCGTCGTGGGGATGCTTTTTTTACTGGTTATCCTGCTGATCAATGGCGGCGTGCCCGCAGGCCTGTCCCAGGTCAGCTCGCAGTTGCTCTATCTGCTGCCCCTGCTGCTACTGCCGGCGGCAGTCGGAGTATTTTTTTTTCAGGGCCTGTCCCTCTCCAACTGGCTCGCGCTAATCGCCGCTATTGTGATCGGCACGCTGGTCAGTATGGCGATCTGCGCCTGGTTGCTGCAAGCAATACTGCTGCGCTCGGGAAGCAACAGCGATGAGTGAATTCCTGGCCAGCCCGGCCTTTGTATTGCCCTTGAGCTCTATGGCTTTTGTCATCGGCGTCGCGCTTTACCGCCGCTGTAATACCGCACTGCTGCACCCTATCATCAGCGCCAGTATTCTGGTCGCGATTACCTTGAGCATTTTACAGATCCCCTACCGGGATTATCAGGGCTCCAGTGCACTGTTGTACGGCCTGCTCGGGCCGGCGGTTGTCGCCCTCGCCGTCCCCCTCAAGCAAAACCTGGTGATTATCCGCAGGGCCGGCTGGCCGCTGCTGGTGGCGATTGTTGTCGGTGCAATTCTGGCTCCACTGATTGCGGTGCTTATTGCCCTACTCCTGGGAGCGGGGCAAGCGGTATTGCTAGCGCTCAGCGGCAAGTCCATTACCACCCCCATCGCACTGGCACTGGCCGACAAAATCCAGGCGTCACTCAGTCTCACCGCCGCGATTGTGGTATTAACCGGAGTCGTGGGTGCCATTGCCGGCCCGCCGCTGCTGCACCGCCTCAAGATTCGGGACGAGCGCATTATTGGTATTGTTTTGGGTATTAATGCCCACGCGGTGGGAACGGCGCGGGCACTGGAAATCAGTGCGCTGTGTGGCGCCTGTGCCGCATTGGCGATGGGCACCTGTGGTGCCCTCACCGCACTGGTATTACCGCTGATTATCAGTGGATAAAACACCCCCCATTTACCCCGCGACAGATCGCCGCAGATATCATGGTATTCTGGCGTAGATCGCGCTCTGCGCCTTGCCGTCGGCGGGGGAATCTCCTATCTTCTTAGGACCTTCGAAATCAACAAAAAAGCTGGCTATAACGGCAACAGTAACTAAAGGATTTGGAGATGTTGGAAAATTGTAAATCTGCGCGCGAGCGCTGGGGTGGCGTCAGTGAAATCATTGACCGTTGGCTACAGTCCCGACAAATCCTCCTGGTAAGTTACTACCACCTATCGGAAAAAAAAGCCTTCAACGAGGGAGATACCGAGACCGAAAACGGTGTGCGCCACCTCTGCCAATTGTTAGTCGACTATGTCTCTGCGGGACACTTTGAAGTGTACGAACAACTGATACTGGAAGGCCAGGCCTTTGACGATAAGCAGGGCCTGCAACAGGCGCGCACACTCTATCGGGAAATTGATGCGACAACGGATGTCGCTGTCGACTTCAACGACAAATATCAGGAAACCGACGATTTATCCAGCCTGAATCCGGACCTATCACAGCTGGGCGAAGCCCTGGAAACCCGCTTTAGCTCCGAGGACCGGATGATTGCACTTCTGCACACCGCACATAAAAACCAGCTGGCTTAAACGGGCAGCGCTTGGGGAGCAACCGCCAGCACAGGTTTTCGCCAACGGTTTTAGCAAAATAAAAAAGGCGCCCGCAGGGCGCCTTTTTTCAGCCAAAGCGCTAATTTGAATTACTCGGTTTTAGCGGCTTCTTTTTTCTCTTCTTTCTTCTCGGAACCAGCTTCGCCGCCAACATTGGCCTTGTGCAGTTCCACTTCAAAAATCAGGGTCGCATTGGGGCCAATTTTACCGCCAGCGCCACCCGGGCCGTAAGCGAGCTCAGAGGGGATGTACAGCTCCCACTTGGAACCCTCTTTCATCAGTTGTAACGCTTCGGTCCAACCTTTGATAACACCATTAACCGGGAATTGAACCGGCTCGCCACGATCGTAGGAACTATCAAAGGTTTCACCATTAATCAGGGTGCCTTTGTAATCCACTTCAACGGTGCTGTTCTCGCTGGGCTTGCTGCCGGAACCCTCAGTAATCACTTTGTACTGAAGGCCGGAGTCAGTGGTAACAACGCCGTCTTTCTTGGCGTTCTCTTCGAGGAAAGCTTTGCCTTCTTGCAGGTTTTTATCAGCAGTTTCTTTGAACTCTTTCTCCTGCTGGGCCAGCATTTCCTGCTGCTTCTTCTGCATTTGCTCCTGGAAAGCGGCGATAGTTTGCTGCTTCTCTTCCTCAGACAAGCGCGACTCATTGCCACTGGAAACATCTTTAAGAGCCATCAACACCACTTGAGGATCTAGCTTTACATCCTGAGACTCAAGGCGCTTAGCCATATCTTCGGCAATGATGTAGCTAACCTTCTTTTCCTGGGTATCCAGAGAAACTTCTTTTTCCTGCTTAGATCCCTGTTCGTTACAGCCGGTCAGCGCCAGGCCAAGGGCTATTGCTGCAGCCAAAGGGTATTTATTCATGGGTGTTGTCTCTTTGTCCGTATTGCGTTGAATGATTCGCGCTTGACCCTGGGTCAACGCCTGCGGCGGCTGTTCCAGTAATCCTGATTCCGGCCTTAGCCACCAGGCGCACCTTTTCCGCCAGTCCGCCCAAGTCTAACCCAAGGCGACTGCAAGTGCATACCGGTGACGCGCACACTGTGCAGGACACCACATTCCCCTCTAAGGTTCCACATAGCGGCGAGAAAAAATATCAAGCCGACACGCTTTTCACAGCTCGCGGCATACATTTTTTTTAAAAACAGCGCTATTATCGACCCGTCGCCGGTTGTTGTTCCGGACTGTTTGAGGTGCTTTTCAGTTTGGGGCAATTTACAGTGTTCAGGTCCCCGATTTAAATATGTCCATTGCATATCGATCTGATCGGTACACTGTCCGGATGTTCCAATCGATAATAAACGTCAGGACATTTACTCATGGCCGCCAAAAAAATAGCTGTCAATTCAGTCGCAGAACTGGAAGCACAAATTTCCAAGCTAACCGTCAAGCTGGATAAAGCCCGCAACAAGAAAGTTACCGATGCCGGCAAGAGTGTTTTAAAAGCCGGAAAAGCACTGACTTCCGCAAAGGAAAAATTAGCTAAGGCTAAAACCAAACTGGCGGACGCTAGAACTGCAGCCAAGACACGAAAGACAGCTGCAACACAAAAACGGGTAGAAACCGCCAAGGGCAATGTAGAGAAACTGAACGAAGTACTCCAGCAGGCCAAGGCTTTACACCGCGAAGCAAAAGGTGCCGAGTCCCTGGCCAAAGCCGAGCTGAGAGCGGCCGCCACTGTGCGCAAGGCCGGCGAGAAAGCGGAAAAACTCCTAGGCAAGCCCAAAGCCCGCAAAGCAGCCAGCGCTAAAAAAGTAGCGGCTCCAAAGGCAAGCAGCACAAAGGCGCGCGCTAAGGCCGCTAGCACTACGGCGGAGAAACCCAGCAAAAAGCCAGCGGCAAAAAAAGCTACTGAAAAGAAAGCCAGCAGTAAAAAAGCCGAAACCGCTACAGCGGGCAAAGCGGTAAAGAAAACCGCCGCAAAGAAAGCATCTGCCGCAGAACAGAAAGCGCCGGCGAAAAAAGCTCCAGCCAAAGCCGCTGTAGTCAAGGCGCCGGCAGAGAGTAAGCCCACGGCTGAAGTCGAGCCCGCAGCCGCAATCGTAAAGCCAGAGGCAGAGATGCCGAAGGTAGAAGTTGCCAGCGCGCCCGAAGCCGTCGAGTTGCCCAAGGACGATGCGGCAGCCCCCGTTCAGAGCGAGCCACAAAAGCCGCTGGAAACACCGCGCCCTACCGCAACAATCACGCCCAGCACTCCGGCCAACAGCCTGTTTTCCTCGGAACAGCCTAGCGGCGAGTAATCTCTAGCCGTGGAGCGGAGTATCCGACCTCCGCTACCGCGCTGCTGTGCGAATTTCACCTATTGAACGCCGCGCTTTCACCACTGTACCGCCGGCGACCCGAGGCAAGCGCTGCGAGTTCAAGAACCGCTGGCTATGCCCTAGTGGCCAGCCCGCTATGAGCCAGGTAACTTTCGATCAGGCCCGCCCAGCGCGCCTGGTCTTTTTGCGGCAAGCCATATTGCCGCGCGGCAAGCTCCAGTGCGGAGCGATCCCCCGAGTAGTCCTGCGCATCCATTTTCCACAGCGCGGCCAGCTGCAACTGCTCCAGCTTTAACTCATAGCGCTGACACAGTGCATAGACGCTCTGGCTATGGGGACGCAGGCGTCCCAGCCAGCGGCGCAGGCCCCGCACACTGCTGATAATTCGCCGGCGTGGAGCGACTCCACGATCAGCGACTCTCCAACCCTCTTCACTCACTGCCCTACCGCAAACGGCGGTGTAACTCGCCCACAGCATCAGGCAAACATCGGCACCATTGTTATCCTGGCATTCGAGTAAGAATTGCTCAACGCCGCTAAACCCATAGAAGTCCAGGCTGAACTGCCAGAGGGGGTTTTCCTTGGAGGAATATGGAGGTGAAGTATTTGTCACGTTAGAATCCCGACCCTTTGTTGATCGGCATAGTACCCCAAAGCCCTATAGCCCCCGGGTCTGTCGAATAGCCTAGCATTTATCGGCCTGTTCATATGAGGTTTTTCCAGTGATCAATTTACAAGGGGTTTCCCTGCACCGAGGTGAGCGCGACTTACTGGACAGCGCAGATTGCAGAATTTTCCCCGGCCACAAAGTGGGAATTATCGGCGCTAACGGCTGTGGTAAGTCAACGCTGTTCAAGCTGTTGCTGGGTCAACTGGAGAGCGATGCTGGGCGGGTGGATCTGCCCAGTACCTGGCGTATCTCCCATATGGCCCAGGAAGTCGAGGCCAGCGAGCAATCGGCCCTGGACTACGTATTGGACGGCGATCAAGAGCTGCGCCTACTGCAAAAACAGCTGGCACAGGCCGAGGCCTGCGGTGATACCGACGGCCACAAACTGGCAGAGCTGCACGAGCGCATGGCCAGCATCGATGGCTACAGTGGCCCGGCGCGCGCCGCGCAACTTCTCGATGGGCTGGGCTTTTCCCATGCAGAACAGCAGCGGCCTGTGCGCAGCTTCTCCGGCGGCTGGCGTATTCGCCTCAACCTGGGCCGCGCCCTGATGTGCCCCGCAGATCTTATGCTGTTGGACGAGCCCACCAACCACTTGGACCTGGATGCCACCCTGTGGCTGGAACAGTGGCTGCAGCGCTTCCCCGGGACCCTGCTGATTATTTCCCACGACCGCGACTTTCTCGATGCGGTGGTCGACGGTATTGTCAGCTTTGAACAGCAAAAACTGGTCTTGTACAGCGGCAACTACAGCGCCTTCGAACGCGCCCGCGCCGAGCGCCTGGCCCAGCAGCAAATACAGTTTGAAAAACAGCAGGCCGAACGCGCACATATGGAAGATTTTGTGCGGCGCTTTCGCGCCAAGGCGAGCAAGGCCAAACAGGCGCAGAGCCGCCTGAAAGCCCTGGACCGAATGGCGCTTATCGCGCCGGCCCACGTGGACTCGCCGTTTCACTTTACCCTGCCATCCTCGGATAAAACCTCCAATCCGCTAATCGACCTGCGCGAGGCGGATATCGGCTACGCCGACAAGGTGGTCGTGAAGAATGTCCAGCTGGGCATTCAGCCGGGCCGCCGTATCGGCTTGCTCGGCCCCAACGGAGCCGGCAAATCCTCCCTGATCAAAACCCTGGCCGGCACACTGGCCCCCCTCAGCGGTGAGCGCCAATGCGGCGAGCATCTGGCCATCGGCTATTTCGCCCAGCACCAGCTGGAGGCACTGGACAGTAATGGCTCGCCATTGCTGCACTTGCAAAGACTGAGCCCCGATGCCTCGGAGCAATCACTGCGGGATTTTCTCGGCGGCTACGGCTTTCTCGGCGATCGGGTTTTTGAAACGGTCGGTGGCTTCTCCGGCGGTGAAAAGGCCCGCCTGGCCCTGGCGCTGTTGGCCTGGCAAAAACCCAACCTGTTGCTGCTCGACGAACCGACCAACCACCTGGATTTGGAAATGCGCCACGCCCTCACCCTGGCCCTGGCAGAGTTTCCCGGTGCCGTCATCTTGGTTTCCCACGATCGCCACCTGCTGGCCAACACTGCCGATGAGTTTATTCTGGTGGCCGATGGCCGCGCCGAGCCCTACAGCGGCGACCTGGATGACTACAAGCAGTGGCTGCTCGGTTTTAACCGCGACAAGAAACGCAGCGAGGAGAAAGCGCCCAGTGCCGCCAGCGGCGACGAAAAAACGCCGGAGGACAAGAAGGCACAAAGGCGCGCAGCTGCGGCATTGCGCGAGCAGTTAAAACCTCTGACCAACAAGCTCAAAAATATCGAGCGGCAGATGTCCGCTGCCGAACAGGCCCTGGAAGCACTACAGGAACAGCTTGCCGATGAATCCCTGTATAGCGGCGGTCAACAGGAGGAGATCGCGCGGCTCAATCGGGAGCAGTCGGAACAGCGGGAACTGATGGAAGCGCTGGAAATGGAGTGGCTGGAGATCTCTGAAAAACTGGAGGAGATTCGCGGCGAGTAATTTTGCCTGGTACTAGCCGTCAGATACGCGCGGGGCAGCGGAACTTATCTGCCCCGCGCTTTATTTAACCTCTAGCGAATACAGCCGTACTCATCCACCGCAATCCCAATCGGTGTATTCGGGCATTGATCCAGGTAACTGGGAACACCATCGAAGTCCATATCCATTGGGCAACCATTCAATTGCACATCGATTCCCACCGGTGTTTGCGGGCATTGATCAGTGGCATCGGTAACTCCATCGGCATCCTGGTCATACCAAAAATCTGGATATTCGAGCCACTGGTAGCCAACCGCCAAACTGGCAAAGCCGTCCACCCCGCCCTCTTCAACCCCCTGAAAAAGTCGGATATCCGCTCGGGCCTGCCAGCGGGGCCCCAGATGGTATTTAATCCCGCCGCCAAAATTCACCATGGTTTGCCTGTCGTACCAATCGCAGTGATGGGGGGGCGGCGGGTGCGGAGCGCCATTGAGGCGGTTCTCGGGAATATAGAATTTCTTACGGCAATCGCCGGGATAGGGATATGTGTCGTACTCCGGGCCACCGGTGTAGCGGTGGCGCCGGTCGTAATTGATGCGTATTTCACCCAGGCCCAGTGCCACATAGGGCTGCCAACAAAAATTGCCGCAAAACTGTCCGCCAAATTGATAAAGCAAATCCAGGTGGTAGTTATACACATCCACCTTTTCCGGGGTGTCAGTAATATTCACTACAAAATAATCGACGGCGCCTTCCATCGCCCAGTGATTCGTCAGGTTATAGCCAAACCCCACACCGACGCCTGAGGAGTCCCGCATTTCGAAACCGCGAAACGGGGTGCCGTTTAAACGGTCACTATCAAACCAGTGCTTACCGCCATTAACATAGAGGTTTAAAGTTCCAACAAAATCAGCACGGGCTTCAGCAACGGTAAAGAGTAAGATAAATGACAGGCTATAGAGAGTTGAGAGCAGAGCGTCACGCCTTCTCATTAGAAACACCGAGATTCCTTTCTTGATCACCCCCCTAAATTATTATTAACATCAACATCTATTAATAAAAATAATTAAATTATGTTTTCGTGATTATTCCTGAATCCCGCACTTATTCAAAATAAAATCCGAAGATCAAAACACCACTAGAAGCATAGCCTGCTAGTGGCGAAAAACAGCAATAAAGACAGGAGAGATAACCCGTGCTGTCCCCGAGTATTGATAGCTATGTGAGGAACTTGGTTCAACCTCAAAATATACAAACGACTTGCTATGTCCCAAAAGCATCCGTGAGTATGCACTAGATTTTCAAAATAATTCTAATAGCAAGAGTAAGTGGTATCACAAGCGCAGTGATGATGGCCTAACCAGAATCGATCAATTGGTCAGCCAAGCGGCACAAATCCACACAAACGATTATGGAAGGATTACCCGCGTCGCCAAAGTATTAGTAGAAAATCTTTATATCTGGCTTACAGGATTTGATCCTTCCACGCCTACCAAACTAATTGATACCGATGGAATTGCACGTCGAAAAGATGCAATTTTAGCTTTATTGGGAGGAGCTTACTGCTGGTACCGCCAGGCCAGTGAGGCTTTCGGCTCTGAGCGAAGGGCAATATCCAATATTGAATCCCATACGGATGTCCCTTTCTCACTATTTAAGGAGCCTCTGAACAACTCCGTAATACCTCTGCGGGTCTTGAAGGCTACAGATGTTAGGCGCAGCTCGCCGCGAATGGCCCTAGTCCTTTGCAAGAGCTGCAACGCAGCAGCTGTGGCCTTCAAGGCCCGCCCTTCGGGGCTTGCAGAGCGATTCACACTCCGCGTTGCGACTTCTTGAAAGGTCTAGACATTCCCGCGAAGCCGCGCCTTGATTGCGAACCGCTCTGTAAGCCAGAGGCATCACGGAGTTGTTCAGAGGCTCCTTAATTACCGATTCAGCCGCAGTGGTTTTAACTTACATTCAGTGACCACGCTGCTGTACCGTGGCGATACCCACCCACCACAGAAGTTGTGGCAAGCCGGGGGATTCTTTCCCTGGATGAATCAAAATGGCCGCTTTGATCCGCACCTGGGTAGCGCCAGGTCATCTCAACCACTACCGACGCAAATATTGTTGCGCGCTTTGCCTGGCACAATAAGACCTACTGCCCTACGCGGTATTACTATGTGCACGGAACCGATGATGGTGATTTAGCCACTACCGGTTTTATCTATGAGCTCGATAAACGAAATCATCAGTGCGTAGAGGTTTCCACTGTCACCCAGGGGCGTGAAGTTGCCTTTATGGCTATTCCCAACCAGTTTATTCGCCGCTTTCGTATGCGTTATTTTGCCGGCACCCAGAATAATGTTGAACTGTCGGATTGGATGTCTTATGACAATAACACCATCCGCAACCTGAATGTGGTTGAGGACAAGCGCCGATGGGAAGCGGCCAAGAAAAATTAGAATGAGTTTTTCTAACGATACGGTGGACTATAGAGCCGGACTATAGAGGTGAACTATTGTTTGCCACTGGTGCATGTTAGCACCGGTGGCAAATCTCAATCGGCAGTGCGAATTATTCGCCTTTGCGCTCTTCAGCGGTTGGCGTATCCACTTCAGGAGTAGCCAGCGGCAGTGCTTCACCTGGCAGCCTGCGGTATACCAGGTCCCAAACACCGTGCCCCAATCTCTGCCCGCGACGCTCAAATTTGGTCTCCGGGCGCCACTCCGGCCGAGGCACATAATCGCCATCGGCGGCGGTATTTTCTAGCAGCGTCTCCCCCTGTAAAACTTCCAGCATATGCTCGGCATAGTTTTCCCAGTCTGTCGCCATATGCATCAGGCCACCGGTTTTTAGCTTGCTGCAAATCAGGCGAACAAACTCCGGCTGCACAATCCGGCGCTTGTGGTGCTTCTTCTTGTGCCAGGGGTCGGGGAAATACAACTGGAAGCGATCCAAACTGCTATCGGCAATACAATCATTTAAAACATCGATCGCATCGGCCATATAGACACGCAGGTTGTTAATACCGGCCTTGCCGGCACTGTTAATCAAGCGCCCCACCCCCGGCGGGTGTACTTCAATACCGATAAAGTCCCTGTCCGGTTCGGCTTCAGCCATGGCCAGCAGGGAATCCCCCATACCGAAGCCAATCTCCAGCGCCAATGGCGCTTCGCGGCCAAAGACCTGCTGGCGCTCCAGTGGCCCATCGAAAAGGGAGAGCCCGTACTGCCCCCAGTAGTTATCAAAAGCCTTGCGCTGCCCCTCTGTCATTCGCCCGGCGCGAATCACATAGCTGCGGATAGATTTTTTCTTAAATTCGGTGCGGTAGGGAAAATCTTCCGCAGATTCGTCTTGCATTATTCGCGACCTCTTATGCGAAACGGTTGGTATTTTGGTGTTCCTGTCTGGCCCGGCAGCCCCTGTGCAAGCCCAGCCAAAATGACTATTTGGAGAAATTCACTGCGGCAACAAACAGCGCTATCCAGCCGGCAATCATTAGACTTCCCCCCAAAGGAGTGATCGGTCCGAGCCAGCGAGGCCCCCCCAGTGCCAGGGCATAGAGGCTGCCGGAGAAAAAGATAATACCGGAAGTAAAAAAAGCGCCGCTCAGGGTCAGTGATAAACGATTTCCCCAGCTTTGTACCAGCAGTACCACAGCGAACAGCGCCAGGGTGTGGATCATCTGGTACTGGACTCCGGTTTTATAGGCCTCTAGCAGGTTCTCCGCCACCTTGCCGCGCAGACCGTGTGCGCCAAAGGCCCCCAAAGCAACGCCGCTAGCGCCGAACAGTGCACACAGCAGCAGATAGAATTTTGCCATTACCTTCCCCTATTGTTTTCCCCGGTTGCGGTGCGCATAGCAGTAACAAGCGGGACAAAAAAAACCGCGCTGCTGCGCGGTTTTTTACCGGTGTGCCTGTATGCCGATTTAGGCTTCCATAGCAGCACGCACTTTTTTCATAGCGTTTTTTTCCAGCTGGCGAATACGCTCGGCGGAAACGCCGTACTTGTCGGCCAGCTCGTGCAGTGTGGATTTCTCCTCGCTGAGCCAGCGGGCCTGAATAATATCGCGGCTGCGATCATCCAGCTGAGCCATGGCACTGGCCAGGCTGGTCAGGTTGGTTTCCTGCCAGTTATCCCGCTCGAGCTGGGCGGCCGGATCAAAACTGCGGTCTTCCAGGTAGTGGGCCGGCGCCTGCCAGGCGGTATCGTCATCGTCGTCGACACCCGCATCAAAAGCGGCGTCGTGCGCCGCCAGGCGGCCCTCCATCTCATGGACCTGAGTGACATCTACATTTAGATCTTTGGCGACAGCCTTGGCCTCGGCATTGGTGAGCCAGGCCAGTTTCTTCTTCTGTCCGCGCAGATTGAAGAACAGTTTGCGCTGCGCCTTAGTGGTGGCAATTTTAACAATACGCCAGTTGCGCAGGATAAATTCGTGGATTTCGGCCTTGATCCAGTGCACGGCAAAGGATACCAGGCGCACCCCTTTCTCGGGATTGAAGCGCTTGACCGCTTTCATCAGGCCGACATTGCCTTCCTGGATCAGGTCCGCTTCATTGAGCCCGTAGCCGGAATAGGATTTGGCGATATGCACAACAAAACGCAGGTGTGACATAACCAGCTGGCGTGCAGCATCGAGATTTTCACGGTAATAGAGGTCTTCTGCCAGGTGCTTTTCCTGTTCCGCAGTCAGCACCTCAAAGCCGCTGACGGTCTGGATATAAGCCCCCAGGTTGGCACCCGGAGACAGTGTATGCACTGGCTGTAGACTGGTTCCCATTCAGGTCTCTCCTGTCATTATTAGTCGGCCGGTCCTATCGACCGCTGTCGGCGAATACTGTATCCGGCGACAAGCTGGACTCAGTGTAGCACTTGCGCAGGCAGATAAGAAAGCCCGCCAATCGCTGCCGTATTCCGTTGTATTTCGCGGGATTAGAGGGGCTTTTTACGCCTCCAGTTCCCCCGGCCTGAGCACTTTGCCCCTCTTATTTAGACCGGCTGGTCAATGAGGTTCTATCTCGCGGGTATGCCGGGCCACGGCAAACCAGGCCCCGAAGAGCCCCAGCAGGGCGGCGCCGAGGGTTAATTGCACAAAGTAGCGTATCCCAGGCCCCGCCAATTCGAAGCTGCTGCCATAACTCGACGACAAGCTCTCGACCGGTCCAGACAATATAGCCACACCCCCAACCAGCAGCAGCCACGCCAACAGACCACCGGATAAGCCGTAGCAGATACCACTATAGAGGAAGGGTCGCCGCACAAAGGCATTCGTCGCACCGACCAGTTTAACCACCAGGATCTCCTCCCGACGGCTCTCGATATGCAGTCGTATGGTATTGATCACCACCAGTACCACCCCCAGCGCCAGCAGCAGGGCCAGACCGGCGGAGAGGCGCTGCCCCAGCTCGGTAATCTGCGCGAGACGCTGAACCCAGGCGAGATCCAAAACCACAGAATCCGTCAGCGCCTGGGCTCTCAGGTTTTCCACCAGGGTCTGCAACTTATCCCCGTCCTTCGTATCCCTTGGCCGCAGCAGCAATACAGAGGGCAGCGGGTTGGCATTGAGGCCAACCAGCACATCTCCCAATCCCGAGGCCTGTTCAAACTCAGCCAGGGCCTCTTCCGGGGAGACATAAGTCACCTCCGCGATAGCGGGGTCACTGCGCAGTTTATCCGCCAGGGCATTGATCGCCGCCTGCCTGGCATCCCGGTGCAAGAACACAGAGATTTGCGGCTGCCCATCCCAACCGGCCACCGCGCGCTGGAAATTTATCAATCCCAATTGCAGTGCCGCCGGTAGAGCCAGGGCAATGGCAATCACCAGGGCCGTCATCGCACTGGCCATGGGGGCGGCAAAAAATCGACTCACCGAATCGGCCGCCATCTCCCGGTGATGCCCCAGCCAGCTATTCCATCGATCCCCCAGCCCGGTGTGCGCGACAACGGCGCCGGTACTGCGCACGCGCTTGTCGGCGGCGGGATTCCCCTGGCGCTGCGCCTTAGCTTGGGTGTACTTCACGGCTCGGGACTCCATCGTAGATCAATTGGCCGGCCTCTAGGGTCAATACCCGTCGGCGCATCCGTGCAATCAGCTCCAAATCGTGGCTCGCCACCAACACGGTCACTCCCACCGCGTTAAAGTCGGCGAACAGCTGCATAATTTCCTGGGACAGTGTGGGGTCCAGGTTGCCGGTGGGCTCGTCGGCCACCAGTATCGCGGGCTTGTTGACCACCGCGCGGGCAATCCCCACCCGCTGCTGTTCACCGCCGGACAGCACAATAGGATTGTGATTTTCCTTGTGCAGTAAACCGACCTTATCCAGCGCCGCGCGCACCCGGCGCCCCACCTCGCGCTTGTTGCAACCAGCAACAGACAAGGGCAGGGCAATATTGTCAAAAACGCTGCGATCGAATAGCAGCTGGTGATTTTGGAAGACAATACCCAGGTTGCGGCGGTAATAGGGCACCTGGCTATTGCGCAGTCGATTGAGGTTCTGGCCGGCCACGAGGATGCTGCCTTTCGTGGGGCGCTCAATCGCGGTTAGCAGTCGCAATAAGGTACTTTTACCCGCCCCAGAGTGGCCGGTAAGGAACACCATATCGCCACGGGGGATTTCCAGGCTAACTCGCACCAGGGCGTCCTGCCCCGATGCGTAACGCTTGTTCACATTATCGAAAGTGATCACGGCTTCTGTGGTTCTTGTTATTTTCCGGACGAATGATCAGGCCTTATCGCGGCCAAACAGGGCGGAGACAAACTCGCGGGCGCGGAACGGCTGTAGATCTTCCGCCTGCTCACCCACGCCGATAAAGCGCACCGGGATACCGAAGCGGCGGGCCAGGGCAAAGATGACCCCACCTTTGGCGGTGCCATCCAGTTTGGTCAGTACCAGGCCGGTAACGCCGGCTGCCTCGCGGAATTGAGAGGCCTGGTTAATCGCATTTTGGCCCGTGCCGGCATCCAGTACCAACAGCACCTCGTGGGGTGCACTGGGGTCCAGTTTGCCCATCACCCGGCGCACCTTGGACAGCTCCTCCATCAGGTTGGATTTGGTATGCAGGCGCCCGGCGGTATCGGCAATCACCACATCGACGCCGCGCGCCTGGGCA
Organism: Microbulbifer regidiadema (SeqCode); assembly: GCF_052466995.1. NCBI lineage: Bacteria > Pseudomonadati > Pseudomonadota > Gammaproteobacteria > Cellvibrionales > Microbulbiferaceae > Microbulbifer > Microbulbifer regidiadema (SeqCode). The sequence goes on from NZ_CP174297.1 coordinate 3,369,322, forward strand.
GACTGCACCGCATCAAAAATCACAGATGCACTGTCGGCGCCGGTATGCTGTGCGACAACCGGGACATCGTGGCGCTGCCCCCACACCTGTAGCTGTTCAACCGCTGCAGCGCGGAATGTATCACCGGCAGCCAACATTACCGACTTGCCCTCGCCGAGGAAACGGTGGGCCAACTTGCCGATCGTCGTGGTTTTGCCCACACCGTTTACGCCCACTACCAGAATGACGTAGGGCTTTTTACTGATATCGATTTCCAGGGGAGCGTCAACGCTATCGAGCAAGTCGGCCAGTTCCTGCTGCAACGCTTTGTAAAGTGCATCGCCATCGGCCAGCTCCCGCCGGGATACGCGCTCGGTCAGGCGCTCAACGATCTCACTGGTGGCTTCAACCCCCACATCTGCCATCAGCAGCTGAGTCTCAAGTTCTTCCAGCAGATCTTCATCGATCTCCTTGGCGCCGAGGAACAGATTGCCCATCCCCTCGACAAACTGGTTGCTGGTGCGACTGAGACCGCGGCGAATACGCGCAAAGAAGCCCTCTTTCTTTTTCGCTTCCGGCTTCGGCTGCTCTTTGGCGCGGGGTTTTGGCGCGGGCTGGGGCTGCACCGGGGCGGGCTCTGCGGCGACCGGCGCCGCACCGGCGGCATTGCTGTGCGGTGCCCAGCTGGCATTTTCCCCTGCGGGCTCAGGGGGCGGGGTTTCAGCAGAGGGGGCCTGAGCCTCTCCCTTATCCGCTGAAGACTCCTCCTCTACTGCTGAGGGCTTTGTCTCTATCGCCGAGGGTTTTTCCTCTACTGCTGAGAGCTTCTCCTCTGCCGCTGAGGACCTTTCCTCTACCGCTGAGGGCTCTGGGCGCTCGGCCGATGATTCCTCCTCGGGCGCAGCTGTGACCTCCGCCGGGGATTGCTGGGGCTCACTTTGTTCGGGCTTGCGCTTCTTCTTTTTGCGCAGGAAGTCAAAAATCATTCGTATGTCCGGATGTACCGCTTGCAGAAAGACGCTAATCTTAGCACCGCTAAGCCCCCAGTAGAGAGTTACCTTGGCCAGAAATTCATCACAAAAGCAGAGCCCACAAAACCTTTCACAGTTACGCATCATTGGCGGACAGTGGCGCGGGCGCAAATTACAGTTTGCCCCAGTGGAGGGATTGAGGCCTACCGGCGATCGATTGCGGGAGGTCCTGTTTAACTGGCTACAGTTTTACCTGCCCGATGCCCGCTGCCTGGACCTGTTTGCCGGTTCCGGGGCCCTGGGCCTGGAAGCCCTGTCCCGGGGCGCGGCCTCGGTGGATTTTGTCGAGCTGAATAGCCGTGCCGCCCGAACCCTGACAGAGCAATTGAAACTGTTAAACGCCCGGGGAGCCAGGGTCCACAACTGTAGCGCGGAAGCGTTCCTGGAAAACCGTGGGAACCAATACGACCTGGTATTTATCGACCCCCCTTTCGCCGGCAATCTCTGGCAGGCAACTCTGGGCGCCCTATCCGAGCACCTCTCCCCAGACGCTTTAGTCTATGTGGAAACGCCGCGAGACACGGCAATCGCGGGCCTACCCGGCTGGGAGCTACAAAAAGAAAAGCGCGCCGGGCAGGTATGTATGCGCTTGTTTCACCGTTCCACGCCCCCAATTAGGAACGAATAAGCAGATTCGGTTTTGACCTTAGCCGTAAATTGTTTACCATTCGCATCCCATTCGACCCGCATTTAAGCTCTGGCGTATGAAAAAAGTCGTCTATCCCGGAACCTTCGATCCCATCACCAATGGCCACTTGGACTTGGTGGAGCGCGCATGTCGCCTGTTTGACCACGTTATCGTGGCTGTGGCTGCCAGCACGCGCAAGAACCCCCTGTTCACCCTAGAGGAGCGGGTTGATCTATCCCAACAGGTTCTCGGTCACTTGCCCAATGTTGAAGTTATCGGATTCGATATACTCCTCGCCGATCTGGTGCGCCAAGTAGATGCCTACGGCGTACTGCGCGGCCTGCGCGCGGTATCCGACTTTGAATACGAGTTCCAGCTGGCCAATATGAACCGCCAGTTGGCGCCCAATATGGAAAGCCTGTTCCTGACACCGGCAGAACACTTGTCCTATATCTCCTCCTCTCTGGTGCGCGAAATTGCCTCCCTCAACGGCGATGTGACTAAGTTTGTTCCGACCGCCGTACAGAGCGCTCTGCAAGAGAAATTTCGTTAAGCCGGAATCGGACTCTTTCTGATACACTCCAGCGGATTTATCCACAATCTGCGGAGTGTTACGTGCGCCATCTTCTCTTCGCCTTTGCGCTGATTCTGAGTCCCCCTTTCGCCTTTGCCGATGAGCCGCAACCGGAGTTCGATACCGGTCGCACTGCGGTCAAATCCTCAACGGCCAACTTCTATATGGCAGTCACTGCCAACCCCCACGCCAGCCGGGCCGCCGAGCAGATACTCGCCCGGGGCGGCAGCGCTGTGGACGCGGCCATTGCCGCACAGATGGTGCTGGGACTGGTAGAGCCGCAGTCGTCCGGCATTGGCGGCGGGGCATTTATGCTCAGCTATGACGCCACCGCAGAAAAGCTCAAATACTACGACGGGCGCGAGACAGCGCCGTTCCAGGTCGACGAAAACTACTTTATCCGCGACGACAAGCCGCGCTCATTTATTGAGGCGGTGATCGGCGGCTATTCCGTAGGAGTTCCCGGTGTTGTGCGCATGCTGGAAATGGCCCACAAGCGCGATGGTAAACTGCCCTGGGCACAGCTATTCCAGCCGGCAATCCAGCTGGCCAAATCCGGCTTTCCCATATCGCCGCGCCTCCACCAGCTGTTGCTGCGTATGCCAAAAGTGGCCGCGCGCCCGGAAATTGCCCGCTATTTCTTCAACCGTGATGGCAAGCCCCTGCCGGTGGGTCACAACTTGAAGAACCCGGCCTATGCGGAAACCCTGGAAGCCATTGCCCAGGGCGGCGCCGATGCCTTCTATCACGGTGATATTGCCCGGGCGATCGTCAAGGCCGTGCGCCACGACAGCGCCAACCCCGGCCTTCTCAGCCTCGCAGATATGGCTGACTACCGCGCCAAAGAGCGCCAGCCCCTGTGTTCAGAGTTCCTCGAGTATCGCGTGTGCGGTGCCGATGCCCCATCGTCCGGCGGCACCACCGTCGGTGGCATCCTGGGCATGTTGCAGCAGTTCCCTCTGCAACGCCTGGAGCCCGGCAGCGACCTGCTCACCCATTTGTTTATTGAGGCTTCGGAGCTGGCCTTTGCCGATCGCAACACCTACTCCGCTGATGCCGACTTTGTCCGCGTGCCCAGCAAGCCACTGGTTTCCAAAGACTACTTGGCCCGTCGCGCACAGTTGATCGACCCGGATTCCGCCACGGCGGCAATTCCCGGCAGCCCCGTAGAACTCGGGGTAAAGCGGGTGATGGCGCAATCGCCGGAGCTGCCCAACACCAGCCATTTAGTGATTGTCGACCGCTACGGCAATGGTGTCAGTATGACCACCAGTATTGAAACAGGCTTCGGCTCGCGCCTGATGGTGAAGGGCTTCCTGCTCAATAATCAGCTCACCGATTTTTCATTTACTCCGCAAAACAGCAGCGGGGAGCGGGTCGCCAACCGCATTGAAGCGGGGAAACGGCCGCGCTCCTCCATGTCCCCTACCATCGTTTTCAACAAAGACGGCAGTATGCGCCTTCTGGTGGGCTCCCCCGGGGGTTCTCGTATTATCGACTACACCGCGCGCACAATTCTCTACCATCTGGGCTTAAATATGCCCATTGCCGAGGCGATTGCTGCGGGAAATATTGGTGCTATTGGCAGTAAAGTTGAGTTGGAACCTGGCTTTTTCAGCCCCGAGACCATCGAGAAGCTTGAGGCTCGCGGCCACGAGATTGTCGAGCGCAGCCTCAACAGTGGTATTCACGCAATTGCCCTGCAAAATAACAAATTGTATGGGGGCGCCGACACCCGCCGCGAGGGCAGCGCCCAGGGGCGTTAACACCTATCAACCCGGGGGGCTCCCCCCGGGCCTCCCCTATAAATCAGCCCCTCTTCCCTACAGCAAGCCTGTATCACCCGCCCCAAGACTACAACCAGTGATAGCCAAATGACCCGCTGGTGCAGGGGCCCAAACCGCACTCGATCAGAGCCCCAAGCAGATTTATCAACACTGCGACAGAGAATAACAGGGCAATACACTTCTCACTCAAAGAGAGTTCCCTACGGCTAAAGTTTCGCCGCTTTAAGCCGAGCATCAGGGCAATACCGCAGTAGATCAACAGGGCAAAGAAAGCCAGCGCAGACCAGGTGTACAAGTGCAGGCCAAATAGCGGGCTGCCAAACCCGGCGGCGGCGGGCAAAATATGTAGCAGTATCTGCCTGACAGCGGCGCCCAAACCGGCGAGCGCCGAGAGAACCACGACGCCGTAGTGCTCGGCTCGAACCCCGAAGCGCAGGTTCAGCATCAACCCCACGCCGGCCATGGCAAAAGCAACTCGCTGCAAAAGGCAGAGGGGACAGGGTTGCTGGTGCAATACCCACTCTATAGTGAGCGCGCTCCAGAGGATTATGGTCACCGCCGACAGCGCCAGGCTGTCCAACCTTCTCACCATCAACACCGTTCAGTCCCTAAAAAGACAGCGGGAGTTCCCGCGTCATATGATAGCTACACCAGGCGATATAGATCAGCAGGGTCGACAGCCACCAGCCCATCGCAGGGCGGCGGCGCCCCTTCCAAACAGCCCAGATCGATAGGGCAATCGTAAGAAAAGGCAGCATCATGACCACGGGAGTGCTCCTGATCGACAACAGGGTAGTATCAGTATTGCCCGGAGCGACTCAAAAAGTATGGTTTAACGCTGGCAACTGGAGCAGAAAAAGGTGTTTCTCTGCCCCAGTACCATATCGCGAACCGCTCGGCCGCAAGTGGGGCAGGGCTCGCCCGCACGGCCATAGACGTTGAGCTGCTGGGCGAAATAACCGGGCTTGCCATCGCCGCCGATAAAATCCCGCAAGGTAGTGCCGCCCTGGGCGATCGCCTGGCTCAGCACCCGCTTTATGGATTCCGCCAGGCGCTGATAGCGGGCTTTAGATATAGAACCGGCCTGCCGGTCGGGGCGAATGCCCGCCAGAAATAGGGATTCACTGGCGTAAATATTCCCCACTCCCACAACGATGCGGCCATCCATAATAAAGGTTTTGACCGACTGCTTGCGCTTGCGCGAGGACTCGAACAAATAGTCACCGCTAAACTCTGCCGAGAGGGGCTCGGGGCCCAGATGGCTAAGCAGGTCGTGGGCCAGTGGGTCCGCCACCGTCCACAACAGGGCGCCAAAGCGGCGCGGGTCGCGGTAGCGCAATATGAGACCGCTATCCAGACGCCAGTCGATATGATCGTGCTTTTCCGGCGCCAGTGCGGCCTCAACCATACGCAGACTGCCGGACATCCCCAGGTGCCAGATAGCACAGCCTTTGTCGGTATGCACCAGCAGGTACTTGGCCCGACGCTCCAGCTTCAGTATGCGGGCATTGCGAATACGGCGGGCAAAGTCTGCCTCCACGGGCCAGCGCAGCTGATGCTGGCGCACCTCAGCGGAGCGGATTTTATGCCCCTCCAGGTGGGGCTGTAGACCTCTGAGGGTGGTCTCTACTTCCGGAAGCTCTGGCATCGTCTGCAATAACCCTGTGTAAAGCGGCAGTTCAATTTCCGCTACGCACAAAAAAGCCCGGTAAAAACCGGGCTTTTTTGTACACTAGCGGTCGGCAATTACTTAATTTTGCCTTCCTTGTACATTACATGCTTGCGTACAACGGGATCGTACTTTTTGATCTCCATTTTCTCAGGCATGTTGCGCTTGTTTTTGGTAGTGGTGTAGAAGTGACCAGTACCGGCGCTGGAATTCAGACGAATCTTCTCACGCATTGCTCTATCTCCAATCTATTAGCTGGGCTACAGCCGTTACACTTTTTCGCCGCGGGCGCGCAGCTCAGTCAGAACAGCGTCGATACCTTTCTTATCGATAACGCGCATGCCTTTCGCGGAAACGCGCAGCTTCACAAAACGCTTCTCGGATTCAACCCAGAAGCGGTGGCTGTGCAGGTTCGGCACAAAGCGACGCTTGGTGCGGTTCTTAGCGTGGGATACATTGTTTCCGGTGACCGGACGCTTACCGGTTACCTGACATACCTTGGACATCTGTTGGCCTCTTCAAAACGCTTGTGCCCGCATGGCGCCAATCCTGAAGAGGAAAAGGTAGTGCGGGAACATAAAAATCGGGATTCTAATCCGGTTCCTGGATGGCGGCGGAACCTGTGCAGAATCTGGCCCGGCCGCAAAGAGCGGCGTTTTATACCAAAAGAGCCCGTAGGGAGCAAGTTTTGTACAACATTTCAACGCCGAGAACGACGCCTTTACATCAGACCCCGCTCCGCAAAGGATAGCGCCTTGCCCTCGCCGACGATCAAATGGTCCAGAACCTTGATGTCCACCAACTCCAGCGCCTGGGTCAGGCGCTCGGTAATCCAGATATCCGCCTGACTGGGCTCACTGACCCCAGACGGGTGGTTGTGCGCCAAAATAACCGCCGCCGCCCCCTTCAGCAGCGCCTGCTGTACCACCTCGCGCGGATAGACATTCGCGGCATTCAGTGTCCCCTCAAACAGCTCTTCAAATGCGATCACCCGGTGTTGACTGTCCAGATAGAGACAGCAGAACACCTCCCTGCGCCGATGTCTGAGCTGGATGGCCAGGTAATCCCTGACTGCTGCGGGACTGCACAGGGCACTGCCGTGCTCCAGGGTTTCCTCCAGGTGCCGCTTGGCCATTTCCAGGGCCGCCTGCAACTGGGCAAACTTGGCATCGCCGAGCCCCCGGGCGCGGCAAAAGTCCTCGCGCCCGGCCTCCAGTAGGCGGCGCAAGCCGCCAAAGTCGTTGAGAAGCCTTCTGGCCAGATCCACCGCCGAAAGGCCGGGCAGCCCCACGCGCAGAAAAATGGCCAGAAGTTCCGCATCCGACAGGGACTCAGCCCCTCGCTGCAACAGTTTTTCCCGAGGCCTCTCGCCTGCGGGCCAATCCTTTATTTTCATAGACAACCCAGTTGGTCAGTAACTTATCCGTCGCACCCCTACTGAATATCTTTTCCATATTGCATCGGCGAAACACTGCCGCCGCCTTATAAGAAGCGACACAGAAATGCTAATCTTACCGGCTCGCACCCAATCGGAAACTGTATCTATGTCCTCTCTGGCCGACAAACGCATACTTTTAGGTATCAGCGGTGGAATTGCCGCCTATAAGAGTGCCGACCTGGTTCGCCGGCTCAAAGAGCGCGGTGCCGATGTCCGGGTGGTAATGAGTGCGGGGGCACAGGAGTTTATACAGCCGCTGACCTTTCAGGCACTGTCTGCCAACCCGGTGCACACAGACTTGTTGGACCCTTCAGCAGAGGCCGCCATGGGCCATATCGAGCTGGCAAAATGGGCCGATCTTATCCTGATTGCGCCAGCCAGTGCCCAGCTAATGGCAAAGCTGGCCGCCGGTATGGCGGATGACCTACTGACCACTCTTTGCCTGGCCAGTGAAGCCCCCCTGGCCCTGGCCCCGGCCATGAACCAGGCCATGTGGCGGCACCCGGCCACCGCCGCCAATGCACAGACCCTAAAAAATCGCGGCGTTATATTCTGGGGCCCGGGCGCGGGCAGCCAGGCCTGTGGCGACGTGGGCCCCGGCCGTATGTTGGAAGCGGAAAATCTGGCGGAGCACAGCGAGGCCCTATTTGGTACAAGCCGCGCACTGCTGGGGCGCAGAGTCGTCATCACTGCCGGCCCCACCCGGGAGGCCATTGATCCAGTGAGATTCCTCAGCAATCACAGCTCCGGCAAAATGGGCTTCGCCCTCGCTGCGGCGGCGCAAAATGCCGGTGCCGAAGTCACCTTGATCGCCGGCCCCGTCACTCTGGATACACCGCCAAAGGTCAAGCGCGTCGATATTATCAGCGCCCAGGATATGTATGAGGCCGCACAAAGTGCCGCCGACCAGTGCGATATCTTTATCAGTGCCGCAGCCGTTGCCGATTTCCGCCCCGCGCAAATCGCTACACAGAAAATCAAAAAGAAAGACGGGCAAGATGATGCCGCCATTGCCCTGGTCAAAAACCCCGATATCGTTGCCGCTATTGCCGCGCGAACTGAGCTGCGGCCATTTACCGTGGGCTTTGCCGCTGAAACCCAACAGGTTCTCGCCCACGCCCAAAGCAAGCTCCAGCGCAAGAACCTCGATATGATTATTGCCAATGATGTAAGTCAGCCGGATTCGGGGTTTAACAGCGACCACAACGCGGTCACCGCGATAGATGCCGATGGCCAGAGCCGATTGGCTCCCGCACTAAAGACCGAGCTGGCCCGGCAACTTATCGAGCTCATCGCCTCTAAGGCTGTGTAACAATCTTTACGCGCAAAATAGGGATACCTGTGGCCTCCAACAACAAAAAGAAACCGGGCAGTACCATGCAAAAAAGGTTACTTTTACCATCGCTATTAATTCTTGTCGCCTGGCTGGGCTGTGCCTACCTATTCGTTCAGCACTTTGTGATACCGCACAATCACACGCAGATTGAACTGGCCTCCCAGAAAAAAACGGCTGAACTCGCCCAGGTAGTGCAATCCTACCTCGCAGACTATTCAGCCCGCCTACAGGCTCTGGAATCGCGCAGGCTCCCCACAACAACCCTGATTAAAACGGCCAAACTGGCCGAGCAGGTATCCCTGCAAGCTTTTTCCTCCGAGCAGGTTCACGTCGGCTCAGGGCAGAGCCCATCCCTGAATTATGCCCTGGTCGACCTGTTAAAACGCGGCCGCGCAACACCGGGGCAGCCGGTGGAAATACTGCGCACAGGTGCGGAGAATGCCTGGCAATTACACAGTGTTATCAACCGGGAAAATGAGCAGCTACTGGCTACCCAGCCCTTTACCGTGCTGGAAAATACCTTAAAAAAACTGGGCAGTAGCAGTGGGCAAATTCAGCTGATGCAGAAGTTTCCCGACGCGCACCGGCAAACACTTTGGCGCGCGGGCCAGGGCAGCGGCCACAACGCGGTAGAGAGCCTTGCGGGCAGCTATCTAAGCCTGCACTTCAGCCCCTCCAGCAGCTTTATCGAACAGCACAGCCTGCCCACCTCCTGGGCTTATATCGGCGCCGGTATTGGGATACTGATAAGCCTGCTGGTACTGCTCAAACTCCAGCCCCGCGACGCCAGAGCGCCGTGGGAGAGGGGCAAAAGAACTAGCGGTACTGCGCTGAACAGGCCACACCGGCAATCTTCGGACGAGGGGGCCGCACAGATTTCCGACACTAATTTTCTACCACAGAGTTTGGCCTCGGCACCGAGCATTTCAGGCTCTGATTCGGAAGGTTCAGAAGGCGAAACAAAGGAAAATCCCCCTGAAGACTTGCCGGAAAGCAAAGTCGACAAGTCCGATCTGTCGCTCAAGGCGGAGTACCCCCAGCACGTTTTCCGCGCTTACGATATTCGCGGAATCGCCGAACGGGAAATCAACGAACCTTTCGCCTACCAACTGGGTCGGGCACTCGGCACCCTGGGACAGCATGCCGGTGAACACCTGCTGCTCGTTGGCCGGGATGGGCGCAATAGCAGCGAAGCGCTCAGCCAATGCCTGCTTGAAGGTATCCTCGACAGTGGCTGCAACTCGATCAACCTCGGCCTGATTCCATCGCCGCTGCTCTATTACGCCTGTGCGAAAGGAAAAAATACCAGCAGCGGCGTCATTGTTACCGCAAGCCATAATCCAGCGGACTACAACGGCTTCAAAATCGTACTGAAAGGTCGCGCCCTGGCGGAGGACAAGCTACAGGGCCTCTACCAGTTAATGAAGAAGGGGCCGTTTAAAAGTGGTAAAGGTGTTAACCGCGAGCAGGAAATCACCGATAAATATATCGATGAAGTGTTCAACAACATCGCCCTCGCCGGTCAGCCACACCTGGTTGTCGACGCCGGCAATGGCGCCACCTCCAACCTGGCACCCCGCCTGTTTGAACAGCTGGGCTGTGCGGTAACGCCTATCTTTTGTGAGGTGGATGGCAACTTCCCCAACCACGCACCGGACCCTTCCAGGCCGGAAAATCTCCAGGCGCTGATCGAGAAGGTGCAGGCGAGCGGCGCCGACCTGGGCGTGGCCTTGGATGGCGACGGCGACCGTATCACTCTGATTTCAAGCAGCGGTCGTATCGCCTGGGCCGATCAACTGGTTATGCTGCTGGCACGGGATATCCTCGCGCGCAATCCCGGGGAAAATATTGTCTTCGATGTTAAAAGCAGCCGCAGTTTATCCCAACTCATCAGCCAATATGGGGGTCGCCCCATTATGTGGAAAACCGGCCACTCCCCGATGAAAGCCAAGATGCTGGAGACTAACGCGATCCTGGGTGGCGAACTGTCGGGGCATATATTTATTAAAGACCGCTGGTTTGGCTTCGACGATGGCATCTACGCAGCTGCGCGGGTGCTGGAAATCATGGCGCTGCGCGAACAGAGCCTGGATGAGCTCCTCGACACCCTGCCGAAAATGCACAGCACCCCCGAGATCCTGCTCCCGGTAGAGGAGGCGGAAAAATTCTCACTGGTACAACAGCTGCGCGAAAAGGGAAATTTTGCCAACGCCGATATCAATACTATCGACGGTCTGCGCATAGAGTTCCCCGATGGCTGGGGGCTGATACGCGCCTCCAATACCACTAGCGCGCTGACCCTGCGCTTTGAGGCCGAAAACGAGCAGGCCCTGGAGCGCATCCACACAGAGGTGATGGGGCAGCTCAGAAAAATTGCGCCGGCAATTGCAGTACCCGACTGGCAGCTGCTCGATTAAGATAAAAAGGCGGCACAGCCGGTGTCGCCATCAGGCTGCGGCCGTATTGCCAAGAGCACCATCCACCACATTTGTTTTAAACCTTTGGCGACTCAAGCCCGCACCCCAAGCCCGCTTGTTCGTCCCCAGTGTAAGGAATTGCCCATGTCCCTAGATCTAAACGCCGCACTGAAAAGTGCCCAGGTTCTCAATGAGGCGCTGCCCTATATTCAGCGCTTTACGGGCAAAACCATTGTGGTCAAGTTCGGTGGCAACGCCATGGTGGATGAGCAGCTACAAAACAGTTTCGCCCGGGACATTATCCTGATGAAGCTGGTGGGTATGAATCCGGTGGTGGTGCACGGTGGCGGCCCTCAAATCGGCCAATTGCTGGAAAAACTCAGTATTGAGTCCCGCTTTGTCGATGGGATGAGAGTCACCGATAGCGAAACTATGGATGTTGTAGAGATGGTCTTAGGGGGCACCGTCAACAAACAAATCGTCAACCTGATTAACAAAAATGGCGGTCGCGCCGTTGGTGTGACCGGCAAGGATGGGCTGCTGATTAAAGCGCGCAAATTGGCCCGCAAAAATGACAGCGCCGGCTTACACGCCTCTGAAATTATTGATATTGGCCAGGTTGGCGAGGTAGAAAAGGTCAATATTGATGTGATCAATATGCTGGTGCACAGCGACTTTATCCCGGTGATTGCGCCTATTGGGGTCGACGGCAACGGCCTCTCTTACAATATTAACGCCGATCTCGTCGCCGGAAAAATTGCCGAAGAGCTGAAAGCGGAAAAACTGATGTTGCTCACCAATGTCGCGGGGCTACAGGATAAGAGCGGCGAAGTCCTCACCGGCCTTAGCACTCATGAAGTGGAGAGTTTAATTCAAGATGGCACCATCTACGGTGGCATGCTGCCAAAAATTGCCTGTGCCCTGGAGGCCGTACAGGGCGGGGTAAATTCTGCTCATATTATTGATGGCCGTGTGCCCCACGCCATATTGCTCGAAATATTTACCGATCGAGGCGTAGGTACTTTGATTACCAACCACGAAGCGCAAACTGTGGACCACTAGGCCCTTGGCAATTGAAGACAGCCCGGCGAATCGGTAGGATTCCGCCGCCGTCAAAATAAGGCGACAAGAGCAAAACTAAATTCCGCCCCCCAAGCGGACCAAAGGCAGTCAATGAGCAGCGAAAAAATCAATCGGCGTCAACAAATTCTGGAAGCCCTGGCACATATGCTGGAAGTCAGTCCCGGCGCACGAATTACAACAGCAGCACTGGCCAAGGAAGTCGGCTTCTCAGAAGCCGCGCTATACCGTCACTTCCCCAGTAAATCCAAGATGTTTGAAGGGCTGATCGAATTCATTGAGGAGACTATCTTCAGCCGTATCGCCATGATCCTGCAGGAAGAGCCCTCGGCGCTCAATCGCTGCCAGAAAATTCTGCAGCTCCTGCTGGCCTTCTGTGAGCGCAACCCCGGCATCACCCGCCTGCTCACAGGCGATGCCCTCACCGGTGAGACGGAAAGGCTGCACGGGCGCATCCTACAGCTGTTTGATCGCCTGGAAACCCAAATCCGGCAGATCTTGCGCGAAGCCGAATTGCGCGAGCACCTGCGCCCGACCCTGCCCCTCGGCGGTGCCGCCAACCTACTGTTGGCCAGTGCAGAGGGTCGCATCGTGCAGTACGTGCGCAGCGGTTTTAAGCGTAAACCTACGGAATATTGGGCGGAACAGTGGCCGGTATTAACGGCTGGTTTTTTCCGCGAGACAGTGGCTGCGGCCAGATAGAAGTGATCTCCCGGTGGACGGCTTAGCCGCTGCCCGCCAGGGAGACTGACTAAGTCTTAGAGGTAAGCTCGCTATAACGGGCTACTGCCTTATCGAAATCATCGCTAATGGTGCCCGCCTCAGTCGCCCGCCGGCTGAGGCGCTCCTCCAGCACTTCCATTTCTTTTTGCAAGTCTGCAATCCGTTGCAACAATTCCGGGGACACCTCACGACCGCCCCGCTGTGTGCGTGCCGCAGAGGCCTCCTCTTGAGAAATCTGACGGCGCAGGCTGCCAATATTTGAGCGCATGATCGCCATATCCTGCTCGACGATCGCCAGCTTGCGCGAGCGCGCACTCTCAATATCCGCAATACTGTTATAGCGTTTGAGCAGCTTGCGATCCGCTTCGCGCTGGGCCTCCAATTGGCGCTGAATCCGATACTCTTCGGGGCTGAGCTGTGGTGCAACCACCTCGATTACACGGCCGCTAAGCGTGAGTATCTCGTAGCCTTGCGGAACAAATTCCGGCGGAATCGTATCGTTGATCACCGGGACACCCTGGTGATCGGTATATCGATACATAACCCGGCCAGTGTTACCGAATGCCTGAACAGACAGCAATAAAAGGGCACTGATTAATAGCGGCGCTATAGGGGCGATTCGCATCGCTCTCCTCTCTGAATAAGTCAGCCCACGGCCAGTGGGGTCAAAACTTATTGACCTGCCACACCGTAGCGCTGTCGGTAGTCCACAATTTTCTGCAGAGTTTCGCTATCCTTCGACTCCTGCTCGAGAAAGCTGATCACATCGTCTAACTGTACGATGCCGACCACGGGGATATTGTACTGCCTCTCAACCTGTTGAATAGCGGAAAATTCACAATCTTCGCTAGCCTTTTCCTGGCGGTTGAGGCCGATCACAACTCCCGCTGCCTCTGCACCGTGAGATTCAATAATTTGCATCACTTCGCGCACGGCCGTACCTGCAGTAATGACATCATCGATAATCAAAACCTTGCCATTAAGCGGCGCACCCACTAAGGTTCCGCCTTCACCGTGATCCTTGGCTTCTTTTCGGTTGTAACAGAAAGGCTTATCGATCCCCTTTTGGGCCAGAGCCACAGCAGTCACCGCACCCAGCGGGATACCTTTGTAGGCCGGTCCAAAAATGACATCGAACTCCACTCCCGAAGCGATGATCGCCTCGGCATAAGCCTGCCCCAGCGCTGCCAGTGCGGCACCGGTGTGAAAGCGACCCGCATTGAAAAAATAAGGGCTTTGACGGCCCGACTTCAAGGTGAAGTCGCCGAAACACAAAACCTGATGATCCAGGGCAAGTTGGATAAAATCGCGTTGATATTGCTGCATGGAAAATTGTTAACTATTGGCTAAGGTGAAGGGAGACCTCCCCGTAGCATTCCCGGGGATAGGCATGCATATAATGTTTCTAATGATACACAGTCCGCTGGTAAGGGGCTAATAATGCGAATAGTGAGCTTGTCGGTAGACGGCGTTCATCAGGCCGCTCAACGCGGTCTCTACGATTGGTTGGCGGAGCAGGATGCAGACATCATCTGTCTTCAGGACCTGCGCTCTCTCGAGCCAGAGCTGGACCACCCGATCTTCCACCCCGACGGTTATTACAGTTACTTCTTCGACTCGGGAACCCCCCATGAAAACGGTGTGGCGATCTACACCCGCAGCCAGCCCAAAGCCATTATATTCGGAATGGGTTTCGCCAATGGTGAAGATATGTACGGCCGCTATTTACAGGCGGACTTCGAGCGCCTGAGTATCGGCTCCCTGCTTGCGCCGGTCGCCACCGACGAGGCATCGCTAGAGAAAAAAGTCCAGTTCTTTGAGGATATGCAGGCGCACTTATTAAAAATCAGCCGCAAGCGCCGCGACTTTATTTTCTGTGGCAACTGGGGCATGGCTCACCGCCGCGCCGACGTACAAAACTGGCAGGACCACCAGGACTCCCCCGGCTTTATGCGCCACGAACAGCGCTGGCTGGAGCAGCTCTTCAACGATGTTGGCTATGTCGACTCCTTTCGCCGCGTCGTGAAAGATACCGACGAATTTAGCTGGTGGCCCAGCGGCACTGTCGGAGAGGGCGACGGCTGGCGCACCGATATGCAGATCGTTTCACACGGCCTGAAAAATCGTATCGAGTACGGCGCCATCAACAAGAATGTGAAATTCTCCAGCCACCTGCCGGTGATCATGGACTACGAGATCGAGGTCTGAATCACCCCCACTTCCGGCCCACTCCTCGGCGGAGAGGGCCGGATACGGATTGCGTTACTCGGCCAGTGCCCGCTTTTGCAGCGCGATCAACTCGTCGATACCCGCCTTGCCCAGCCCCAACATCTGCGCAAACTGCTTCTCGGTAAATGGCTCACCCTCAGCAGTGCCCTGCACCTCGATCATGCCGCCATCTTCAGCCATCACCAGATTCATATCGGTATCCGCTGCGCTGTCTTCCGGGTAGTCCAGGTCCAGTAGCGGCTCCCCTTGATAAATCCCCACAGACACTGCCGCCACCATATTTTTCAGCGGATCATCGGCAATAATTTTCTCCCGCTGCATATGGCGCAGGGCGTCAACCAGCGCCACACAGGCCCCCGTAATCGCCGCAGTCCGGGTGCCGCCATCGGCCTGAATAACATCGCAGTCGATAGTGATCTGGTTCTCACCCAGTTTTTCCAAATCTACCGCCGCGCGCAGAGAGCGCCCGATCAAACGCTGAATTTCCACAGTGCGCCCGCCCTGCTTGCCCTTGGCCGCTTCCCGGGGCATACGCGAACCCGTGGAGCGCGGCAGCATACCGTATTCCGCCGTAATCCAGCCGCTGCCCTGGCCGCGCAAAAAACGTGGGACTTCACTGGACAGCGAGGCATTACACAAAACCTTGGTATCGCCAAACTCCACCAGCACAGACCCCTCCGCATGACGGGTATAGTTGCGGGTAATTTTTACCGGGCGCAATTGCGCCGGCGCGCGGCCACTGGGACGCTGCATAGTCCACCTCAAATATTGAATGAAAGGCCCGCATTATATACCCCAGTATGGCGATCCAAACGCTGTGTTATTATGCCGGGCCGATTAATACGCCTGTAGGGGATCAGCTATGGCCAGTCAAAGGGAACCGAACAAAGTGCGCAGCATGACAGCCTTTGGACGCGCCGAGGCCAATTACGCAAGTGGTACGGCTATCTGGGAACTGCGCTCGGTCAACCACCGCTACCTGGAACCGCATTTCCGCCTGCCCGAAGCCGCTCGCCCTCTGGAAACACAGCTGCGCGATACCCTGCGCAAAACGCTGTCGCGCGGCAAGATTGAACTGACCCTGACCCTAAAAGCCAATAGCGCTGAGGAGAGCGGGCTGGAAATCAACCAACCCCTTGCCCAGGCCCTGATTCAAGCGGCCAAGCAAGTGGCCAGCGGCGAAGAATTACAGCCGCTCAACCCCCTGCAAATCCTCCAGTGGCCCGGTGTTATCAGTGAACCGGAAGCGGATACCGATCAACAGTCAGCGACGATATTGGCAGCTTTTCGCGAAGCGCTGGCGCAACTGCGTGCAAACCGCGAACGCGAGGGCGCTGAGCTGGCCAAGTTTATCGAGGCCCGCCTCAAGGGTATTGAAGAGCAAGTGGCCAATGTTCGCGCGCTGCTTCCACAAATCCTCGATGCACAGCGAGACAAGCTGCGCAGCCGCCTGGAAGAGCTGCAAGTAGAGCTGGATAAGGACCGCCTCGAACAGGAGATTGTCCTGCTGGCCCAGAAAGCGGACGTGGATGAAGAGCTCGACCGCCTCAGTGCGCACACCGCTGAAACCCGCCGAGTCCTGGCCGGCGGTGGCTCCATCGGCCGGCGGCTGGATTTCCTGATGCAGGAATTTAACCGCGAAGCCAACACGCTCTCCTCCAAGTCGGTAGTGACCGATACCACCCAGGCTGCGGTAGAACTCAAAGTGTTGATCGAGCAGATGCGCGAGCAGGTTCAAAATATCGAGTGATCCCCGCTTAAAGGGGGCCACCGCTTTCCCGGTAAGGAAGATCTATGCGACAAAATCTAAAGTGGGTCGGTGCTATTTTTTTAGTGCTGGCTGCGATTGAGACTATCAATCTATTGAGCGGCCGCTCGCTCAATTATTTTGGTATTGTTCCCCGCTCACTCAATCACCTCCCGCATATTTTTTCCGCACCACTACTTCACGGCAGCAGCTGGCACTTCTTTTCGAACATATTCACCCTGTGTATCTTCAGCTTTCTCGTGCTGCAATACGGGGTAAATACCTACCTGAAGGTGACCCTGGCTATCGCAATCACCACCGGACTGGCGGTTTGGCTTTTGGGGGGCAGGGGCAACCACCTGGGGGCCAGTTCAATCATTTATGGCTACTTCGGCTTTTTACTGCTCGCAGGGTTTATCAGCAGAAAATTTAGCCGTTTACTCATATCCATTGTGGTGGCCATATTTTATGGAGGCCTTATCTTCGGTGTATTGCCCCAGGGCAGGTATATTTCCTGGGAGTCCCACCTGTTTGGTTTTATCTTCGGCCTGTTGGCAGCGAAACTCTGGGCCAAGAGCCCCGGCTATAGCGAGTCCCACTAACCCCGCTGTTATTAACTCGCATTGAACCTCAAATCCCAGTAGTGCCCACTCACACTGGGATACCCCCAAGCCAGTATCCACTCCCGTTTGCGCGACAACTTTGCAAGCCGGACTGGGGAAACCCCAGGGCTACTTCTCGGCCTACAAGCGCTCCCAACTCGGAAACAGCTTTACTTAAAAATATTTGTATAAATTTTGCACTCTCTCCCTGTGACTCCCTACACACCCCAGCTGTGGATAGCCCCTCATTAATAAAATTTTTTCTCAAAATTAATCAATTTGGCGCCTAAAGCCACACAATTTTATGCGTCTTAGTTGAGGATACCAATCTCAAGATCGTCATAAATGCGTACCAATTAGAAATATCGGTACTAATTTTGACTGAATTGGCTTGTCAATTTCAAGCAAGCCCGTTTTTGGTCCATCCGCTAAATCAAACTTATTTTGGCATAGCGGCGTTATTCAGGAGTCTCCGGCCGACCAGAGTACTGGCAGCCGGATATAGAAATATCTCGGAGATATAACAATAATGAAATCATCATTAAAAAGTCTTTTGCAAAAGACGACTCTGGCGAGCGCATTGTCGCTACTGTGTGCAACCCCCTTCGCTGCCCACGCAGCAGAGGCCGACAACACACTGCTGACTGACCGCATCATCGTAAAATACAAAGACAGCGCCAAGGTTGGCAAAGCGGCCACTATGGCCACAGAAACCGTGGAAAAAGCTTCCCGCCGCGCCGGCCACAAGATGCGCCACCTGCGCCGTATGGCCACCGGTGCCCAGGTAATGCGCCTGGAGGGTCGCAAAAACAGAAGCGAAGTCAACGCGATTATCGAGCGCCTGAAGCAGGACCCGGATGTGGAATACGCAGAACCGGATCTGATCATGCAGGCGATGGCCGAGCCCAACGACCCCAGCTATCTCAACCAGTGGCACTACTACGAGTCCACCGGTGGCTTGAACCTGCCTGAGGCCTGGGACGTCACCCAGGGCGATGGCGTCGTCGTCGCAGTACTCGATACCGGATACCTGCCCCACGCCGATCTGATCGACAATATCCTGCCCGGCTACGACATGATTTCTGACACTTTCGTTTCTGTGGACGGAGACGAACGCGATGACGATCCCACCGACCCAGGTGATTGGTATGAGGCCGGTACCTGTGACGAATCCTCCGAAAGCGACAGCAGCTGGCACGGCACCCATGTAGCCGGCACCATCGCCGGGGTTACCAACAACAATATGGGGATTGCCGGTGTTGCCTACGAGGCCAAGATCGTGCCCGTGCGCGTACTCGGACGCTGCGGTGGCTACACCTCGGATATTGCCGACGGCATCATCTGGGGCGCCGGTGGTTCTGTCAGCGGCCTGCCCACCAACGAAAACCCTGCCCAGGTCTTGAACCTGAGCCTCGGCGGCAGCGGTAGCTGTGACACCACCACACAGAGCGCTATCGACACTGCGCGCGGCCTCGGCGCCACCGTCGTGGTCGCCGCTGGTAACAGTGGTGCCAATGCGGGCCAATACTCACCGGCCAGCTGTGAGGGTGTTATCACCGTTGCTGCCACTGATCGCACTGGTGGTCGCTCTTACTACTCCAACTACGGCAGTGTGGTAGATGTTGCCGCACCGGGTGGCGCACAGAGCTACGCCAACGATCCCGACGGCATCCTCTCCACCTATAACAACGGTTCTACCGACGCCGGCAGCGATAGCTACTACTACAGCCAGGGCACCAGTATGGCCGCCCCCCATGTCGCCGGCGCCGCCGCACTGATTTATGCGGTTGACCCCGACGTAACTCCGGATGAAGTGGAGTCGATCCTCACCAGCACCGCGCGCAGCTTCCCCTCCTCGTGCAACAACTGTGGCGCCGGTATTGTCGATGCGGCAGCGGCTGTCGCCATGGCGAGCGGTGACGATAGTAGCGATGACAGCGGTGATGACAGCGATAGCGGCAGTGATAGCAGCTGGACGGCGACCAACCTGTCCGGCAGCGAGGGTAACTGGGATAGATACTCGATTGATATTGAGGCGGGCACCTCCAGCCTGACCGTAGAAATCTCCGGCGGCTCCGGCGATGCAGACCTCTACCTGCGCCACGGCAGCAACCCCAACCTGCGCCGCTACGACTGTCGCCCCTATATCTCGGGCAACGACGAGAGCTGCACCATTAGCAACCCGGATTCCGGTACTTGGTATATCGGTATCCACGCCTACGAGTCCTACACCGGTGTGACTCTGGAAGCGGAAGTTACCGAGTAAATATCGGGCAACTGAGAGCGCAAAAAGGCCGGCATATGCCGGCCTTTTTGTCGATAGACTATCCCCCGAGAAAGCGGCATGCGCCACACCGCACTGAGACAACCGCTCTAGCGGCTACCCCCCTGCCAACTCGGCAATTAGCGCCGGGCATTTTCGAGCCCGCAGCTCTGTGCCTGCAAGGCGCCTTGCACGAATACTGACTGATTTCAGAATCCAAGCTCCACCGGCATTTTCGCCCCCGCAGCCCTGTGGCAGAGTCCACCAGATACGCTATTTAATAATAAAAATATGGGGCTTCTGTGAACCTGCTAACTTTCTGCATTCCATTTTTTCTTATCGCCATACTCATGGAACTCGCCCTGGACCGCTGGAAAGGCTGGGGCCTCTACCGGCTAAATGACGCTGTCGGCAACCTCAGCACGGGGATTCTCAACCGGATTATTGGCCTGAGCTATAAGAGCCTGTTCCTCGTTATCTATATCCCGCTATTTGCACTGCTACAACCCTACTATCAATTGGTCGGTTTCAATTGGTCTATCGACAACGGCTGGCACCTGGCCCTGGCGGTGCTCGCCTACGACTTCTGCTACTACTGGAAGCACCGTATCTGCCACGAAGTGAATATCTTTTGGGCGGAACACCTGGTCCACCACCAGAGTGAAGACTTCAACCTGAGTACCGCTTTGCGCCAGTCTTCCGGCGGGCTACAGCTGGACTGGATCTTTTATCTGCCACTGCTCCTGATTGGTTTGCCGGCGGAGATTGTTATTCTCGCCGGAGCTATCGATTTGATTTACCAATTCTGGGTTCACACGCAAAAAATACCCAAGATACGCTGGCTGGAATGGTGGGTAATTACCCCCTCCAACCACCGGGTACATCACGCTCAGAACCCCCGCTATATCAACAAAAACTACGGCGGAATACTCATTATTTGGGATCGTTTATTCGGTACTTACCAGCCAGAATTGGCGCAAGAGCCCTGTATTTACGGTGTGCGCAAAGCGCTGAATACCTTTGACCCCGTAGCGGCCAATTTGCAGCACTTAAAGCGCCTGGCTATCGATGCCTGGCACACCAAAAGCTGGTGGGACAAGTTCACCCTGTGGTTCCGTGCCACCGGTTACCGACCCGCCGATGTAGAAAAGTCCATGCCGGTAGCCTCCACCAATCTCGCAAACTTTAAGCCCTATGACCCGGAGATTAGCCCGGGGCTGCGCTACTACGCCCTCGCGCAACACCTGTGTTACACCGCTGCAACCCTATCACTGCTGTGGTTCACTAGCGTATTGAGCTTCGGGCAACTGATAGGCACCGTGGTAACACTGATCATTTGCCTCGCCATCAACGGAAGAATACTGGATGGTCATCCTAGCTTGAGATATATGGAGAGTCTGCGACTACTGGCATTAATTGGCGCCATACCCCTACTAAATAGTACTTATGTGCCGATTTTTATCTGCTATCTGCTTGGAAGTGCTTTGATCTGGTGGTGGTTGGCAATCCGTCACAAAGAGGATAGAGTCACCTTCGTTAGTAGTTAGCAACAGGGGGAAACCCTCGATCACAGCGAGCTGGTGGTGATTGAGAAACTCCCGCGAGGCTATCCCGGCCGGGCTCAGGTGCACAGTGGGTAAGGTGCCCTGAATCTCCCAACAGATACCCCCAACCCGGCCGGGGGCTAGCCTTGTCCCTTCACGACACAATTCCATCTTGTGGCACAAGCTTCGGTTATACTAGGCCCTTTGCTCGCGAACAGGATTAGTTGTGCAAACAGGAACCCTCTACACCGTCTCCGCCCCCTCAGGTGCAGGAAAAACCAGCTTGGTCAAAGCGCTGGTAGACAGCGACGATCAAGTGACCGTATCGGTTTCCCACACCACTCGCGCCAAGCGCCCGGGTGAGACTCACGGTACCGACTACCACTTTGTCGAGCGAGAAGAGTTTTTGGCCATGCTGGAGCGCGATGCATTTTTTGAGCACGCCCAGGTCTATGGCGACAATTACTACGGCACCGCCAAGGCCAACATCGAGGAAACCCTGGCCAGCGGCCGCGATGTGATCCTGGAAATCGACTGGCAGGGGGCCGAGCAAGTCCGCCGCCTGCGCCCCGATGCGGTGGGTATCTTTATTTTGCCCCCCTCCCAGGAAGCGCTGCGCGAGCGCCTGACCGGGCGCGGCCAGGACGACCAGGCGGTAATTGACCGCCGTATGGATCAGGCTATCGACGAAATGACCCACTATGTCGAGGCGGATTACCTGGTGATCAACGACAACTTCGACCAGGCGCTGGTGGAGCTGCGCGCCATTATCGTAGCCCAGCGGCAGCGCCTGGCAGTGCAACAACTGCGCCACGGCGAGCTGCTTCAGGCACTGTTGCGCCACTGAACCAATTGATCGAATTGCATACATTTCCCGGTCCGGTAAAATAGCCGGTCCCCTGTACAGAATTTGCCTTCGGGCACAGCAAATGGAAACGAAAGTTTATGGCACGTATTACCGTTGAAGATTGCCTTGAGCATGTGGACAACCGCTTCGAGCTCGTTATCGTCGGCAGCAAGCGCGCCCGTCAGATCGCTACAGGCGGCAGGGACCCGCTGGTTCCCGAAGAGAACGACAAACCTACGGTAATCGCCCTGCGTGAAATCGAAGAGGGCCTGGTGGATGCCGCGATCCTCGACGAGCCGGAGCGCGAAGAGGCCCCTGCAGCCATGGCGGCCCCCAACTACCTGTCAGATCAGGAAATCTGATCCGAGTTTCTAACTGAGTATTTTGTGAGTTTTACGAGAGGCGCGCGCGGCATTGCACACCATAGATAGTCTGGCCCACCGCCTCTCTTCATACCTTCCCCCCGACCAGATCCAAGTAGTCCGCCGCGCCTATTTCTACGCGGAGCAGGCTCACGAGGGTCAGCAGCGCCGTTCCGGCGAGCCCTATGTCACCCACCCGCTGGCCGTTGCCACTATTCTCGCGGGTATGCATATGGATCACGAGAGCCTGGCGGCAGCCATGCTGCACGATGTAATCGAGGACACCGGTATCCCCAAGGCGGCCCTGGCCGAGCAGTTTGGTGGAGAGGTTGCCGACCTGGTCGATGGCGTTTCCAAACTCACCCAGTTCGAGACCGACAGCCCGGCGGAAAAGCAGGCGGAAAACTTCCAGAAGATGGCGCTGGCCATGGCCCGCGATATCCGCGTGATCCTGGTCAAACTGGCCGACCGCCTGCACAACATGCGCACCCTCGGCGCACTGAAACCGCAAAAGCGCGCCCGTATCGCCCGCGAGACCCTGGAGATCTACGCGCCGATCGCCCATCGCCTGGGTATGAACGATGTCCGTATCGAATTTGAAGATCGCGCTTTTTTCGCCATCTACCCGCTGCGTGCCAGTCGCCTGCGCGCCGCTCTGGTCGCCGCGCGCGGCAACCGCAAAGAGCTGCTGGAACAAATCCAGAATGCCATAGAACTGCGCCTGCAACGGGAGGGCATCAGCTCCCTGGTGATTGGCCGGGAGAAGCACCTATTTAGCATCTACCAGAAGATGCGCGCCAAGAAAAAATCCTTTAAGGAGATCATGGATGTCTACGCTTTCCGCATTATTGTGGACAGTGTGGACACCTGTTACCGGGTGCTCGGCGTTATGCACAGCCTGTACAAACCGGTCATCTCCGAGTTTAAAGATTACGTCGCTATCCCCAAGTCCAATGGCTACCAGTCACTGCACACGGTACTGCTGGGTATGCACGGGGTGCCCATTGAAGTTCAGATCCGCACCAAGGAAATGGATGAGATGGCCAACAGCGGCATTGCCGCGCACTGGCTGTACAAGGCTTCCGGCGATGAGGTGATCAACACCGGCGGCACCAGCCAGGTGCGCGCGCGGCGCTGGGTCCAGGGCCTACTGGAAATGCAACAGCGCGCCGGCGACTCGCTGGAGTTTATTGAAAACGTAAAAATCGATCTGTTCCCAGATGAAGTTTATGTCTTCACTCCCAAGGGGCAGATCGTCGACCTCCCCGCCGGTGCCACCGCCGTGGATTTCGCCTACTCCGTACACACGGATATCGGCAATTCCTGTGTGGCCGTGCGCATCAACCAGCGCCTGGCCCCCTTGTCCCAGTCTCTGGAGAGCGGGCAAAAAGTCGAGATTCTCACCCGCAAAACTGCCCAGCCGAATCCCAGCTGGCTCAATTTTGTGGTGACCGCCAAAGCGCGCAGTGCCATCCGCCACTTCCTCAAGCACCAGCGTCACCACGACTCTATTGCCCTGGGACGGCGCCTGCTGGAAAAAGCGCTCAGCAAGTTCGACGCCAGCCTAGATGCCCTGACCCCAGAGCAGCTGGCAGCGGGCCTCAAAGAGGCCAAGTGCGCCACTTTGGACAAGCTGCTGGAAGAGATTGGCATGGGCAGCAAAGTGGCCTTCTCTGCGGCCAAGTTGCTCGCGCCGATCACCAGTGAAGAGAGCGAAACCAGCAATATCTCTTCCCCGCTGACCATCGATGCCCAAGAGGGCATGATGATCAGCTTCGCCCGCTGTTGCCGCCCCATTCCCGGGGATACCATTATCGGCCATATCAGCTCCGGCAAAGGCGTGGTGGTACACCGGGATACCTGCCGCAATACCGGTGATTTTCGCGAGCACCCGGAAAATATTATGCTGGTGAACTGGTCGCCGGACGTCACCGGAGAGTTCCTCGGCGATGTGCGCGTAGAGGTCGAATCGGAGAGAGGTATTATTGCCCGCCTGGCCACCCGTATCACAGAAGAGGGTGCCAGCATTGAACAGATCAACGTGGATGAGAAAGATGCGCACAACAGCGTGATCTCCCTGACCCTGGAAGTCAGCGGCCGCGTGCATTTGGCCCGGGTTATGAAGCGCCTGCGCAACCTCCCCTCAGTCATCCGTATCGCCCGCCCCTGACGAACTCAGGGGCGCCTCAAGCGGAGCTGCCATTCAGCGGCAAAGCGCGATATATTTAACTGGCTTCTGAAAGCCCCGCAAATAAGTAAGGGATTATTCGGAAGTTCCGTATAGGTCTTCCTTTTCAACAATATTGATAAGTAATGGAGTACCCCATGCCCAATCGAGCCGTTATTAAAACCGACCGGGCACCCGCCGCAGCTGGTACCTATTCCCAGGCAGTAAAAGTGGATAATACTGTTTACCTGTCGGGACAAATCGCTCTGGACCCAGAGACACAACAGATGATTGGCGGAGGTTTTAGCGATGAAGTCCACCAGGTCTTTCGCAACCTCAGCGCAGTCTGTGAGGCCTCTGACGGATCGCTCCAGCATATTGTGAAACTCAATCTCTACATTACCGACAGCAGCAACTTTGCCGCTGTAAATGAGATAATGGCAGAGTTTTTCGAAGAGCCCTACCCCGCCAGGGCAACCGTCGTCGTTAAGGAGTTGCCGCGGGGAGCCTTGTTTGAGGCCGAAGCGATTATGGTGACCTGAAACGTCTCGCCGAGGCGCCCGCAGTAGCGGAGGGCTTATTCAGCCCTCCGACTCCAGCAGTGCGCTGTAGCCCACCTTGTAGTCCGGGTACTTCAGCTCGTAGCCACTGGCCAGCATCAGCTGGTTGCTGAGTTTCTTCGAGCGGCGTTCGCTCGTCTGCACTATCTCGCGCAGGTGGGCACTGGTATAGCCCATCGCCTTGACCAGCCACTGCTGCAACTCGTACATCGGCACAGGTTGGCTATCGGCACCAATATAGAGTGGCTCCAGACCGCGCCCCTGTCTGTGCCGATCGATCAGGTGCAGTAGGAAGCCGATGCAATCATCCACATGGATGCGGTTGCTGTACTGCGGCGGCTGAGGTGGAGCGCAGCGACCGGCGCGAACTTGCGACAGCAGGCGATCACGACCGGGGCCATAAATGCCCGCAAAGCGCACAATGCAGCTGCTGGGAATAGCGCTGCGCATAATCTCCTCAGCCGCGAGCAAACTGTCCCCCTGAAAACCACTGGGCAGAGGCGGCGTCTGCTCATCGATAAAGTCGTCTCCACTCTGACCGTAGACCCGAGTGGAAGAGACCCAGATAACCAGGCGCGGTGGGGTCGGCAGCTGCGGAACCACCTCCGCGATTGCCCTGGCGGTTTCCACATAGGCGCGGTGGTAGCCAGTGGGCGTGTGTTCAGTGGGGGTAAATGTCGCGAGGATGACATCCGCCCCCGTCGACAACAAGCGCTCAAGGTCTTCTTTCTTGGTGGCATCCCCCCGGCGCCAGTTCACCACATCTGCCCGGCGCTTGCTCGCCAGGGCGACCAGGGGGTTGCGCCGCATCCCATAAACCGCGTACTGCTTGCGGTCTATATGCAGCGCCAGTCTCGCTCCGAGGTCACCACACCCAAGGATCCAAAGCTTTTCTTGTTGTGTCATAAAGTTCCCGGTGAACGGCTTGTACCACCCACCTTATTCCCTTGATTCAGTGCTGTTCAGCCCCAGTGAAGGTGCTGTGATCATACGGGCAAATATCATAATCAGACGCCTGTATTTAGTCGCCAGGAGCGTCTACACCGGGCTAATTACCACGCCTTTTAAACATACGGTAAATGGCAAGAAAAATGATCGCGCCAACCGTTGCCGTTATTATGTCGCCAATTCCGAAACCCGTCACTGGGCCACCAAACCCAACTAGAGCGCCGAGCCAGCCTCCGATAAAAGCACCGACGATGCCGATCACCATAGTGACGATCCAGCCACCGGGATCTCTGCCCGGCATAATCCACTTGGCCAAAGCGCCGGCGATCAACCCGAGAATGACCCAGGATAGAACCCCCATGACGTGTCTCCGTTCGGTGTGCCCCTTACAGATATAGCAAAATTTTGCGCCTTAATCCCATATGAATCATCAAAATTAGTAATATTTCCCAATATTTGGCCTCAGATTACATATTGAGAGCGAGTATTGGCCAGCGGCAATTATTTATGAATAATAACTATTACTGATGGCCATCTAATTGCCTTTACCATGACCCTGAATGAATTGCGCTATATCGTCACTCTCGCCCAGGAACAGCATTTTGGCCGTGCCGCCGAGCGCTGCTACGTCAGCCAGCCGACGCTTTCCATTGCGGTAAAGAAGCTGGAGAAAGAACTGGGCGTCGCCCTATTTGAGCGCTCAAAAACCCGGGTGCAGGCAACGCCACTGGGTGAGAGAATTGTCGCCCAGGCCCAATTGGTGCTGGAGCAGTCAGCGGCTATCAAAGACATTGCCAGCGCCGGCAAAGACCAGCTGGCCAGCCCCCTATCCGTTGGCGCCATCTTTACTATTGGCCCCTACCTGTTCCCCCACTTTATTCCCCAGCTACAGCACCTGGCACCACAGATGCCGCTCTATGTTGAGGAGGGCTATACCGCCACACTGCGACAGCGGCTGCGCAAGGGCGAACTGGATGCCATCATTATTGCGCTGCCCTTTACCGAGCCCGACGTTGTCACCCAGCCTCTGTACGACGAGCCTTTTGTCGTGCTGATGCCCGCCGGGCACCCGCTTGCGCAACAGGAGGCGATCTCCCCGGATCAACTCACCGAAGACAATGTGCTTCTGCTGGGAGAGGGCCACTGCTTCCGCGATCAGGTACTGGAAGCCTGTCCGCACCTACAGTTGAGCATGGAAAAAGAAGCCGGCGGTGGCAGTATTCGCACAGCGGCCGATGGCAGCTCACTGGAGACTCTCCGCCATATGGTGGCTTCAGGATTGGGAATTACCGTATTGCCACTCTCGGCCGCCACCGCATCACAGTATGCCAGCGGCCTGCTGGAGACCCGCCCCTTCACCGCATCGGGGCCGCGCCGCACTGTTGCGCTGGCCTGGCGGGCGAGTTTCCCCCGGCACCGCGCAATCGACATACTGCGAGAGGCGATCAGCCAGTGTCATCTGACCGAGGGATAAACAACAATCTGGCCGAGCTGCCCATTACCACCCTCAAAGGCGTGGGGGATAAATTTGCCCAGGTATTGGCCAAGCTCCATATCAGCTCCCTGCAGGATCTGGTTTTCCACCTGCCCCTGCGCTACCAGGATCGCACCCGGGTAGTGCCCATTGCCGGCCTCAACGCCGGCATGGATGTGGTTATCGAGGGGGAGGTCAGCGCCGCAGATATTGTCTTCGGCCGCCGCCGCAGCCTGGTGGTGAGACTGCACGACGGCAGTGGCACCTTGACCCTGCGCTTTTTCCATTTTTCCGCCGCACAGAAAAACCGCTTTGCCCGGGGGACTCGAATACGCTGCTTTGGAGAGGCCCGTCGCGGCGCCAACGGCCTGGAGCTCTACCACCCGGAAACGGAAGTTGTCGGTCTCGACAACGCGGAGACCGCAGATACCCTCACGCCGGTTTACCCATTGACCGAGGGCGTGAGCCAGGCGCGTATGCGCGGATTGGTGGAGCAGGCACTGGCGCTACTCAAAAACGGCGCGGTTAGCGAGCTATTGCCGGCAGAGCTGTTACCTAAGGCACTGCGCTATCCGCTCAGGGATGCCCTGCTGTATTTGCACTCGCCCCCCGCCGGTACCCAGTTAGATCAACTGGCGGCAGGCGTTCACCCCGCCCAGCAGCGCCTGGCGCTGGAAGAGCTGCTGGCCCACCACCTCAGCCTGCTGGAGTTGAGGCGCAATAGTGCCAGGGTAGCGGCCCCACCCCTGCCCGTTAACCCATCTTTAGAGCGGGACTTTTTGTCGCGCCTGCCTTTTTCTCTCACCGGTGCACAGCAGCGGGTGTGCGAGGAAATCGCCGAGGACCTAGCGCAGCAGGCACCGATGATGCGCCTGCTGCAGGGAGATGTCGGCGCCGGCAAGACCCTGGTCGCCGCTATGGCGGCCCTGAAGGGCATTGGTGCCGGCGCCCAAGTAGCAGTCATGGCACCCACTGAGATTCTGGCAGAGCAGCACCGCATCAATTTTTGCAACTGGCTCGATCCCCTCGGCATTGGCGTCGCGCAACTGACCGGCAGCCTCAAAGCCGCCGAGCGGCGTAAACAGCTGGGCAAGATTGCCAGTGGCGAGGCCCAGTTAGTGGTGGGGACCCACGCACTCTTCCAGGAGGAAGTGGCTTTCCACAATCTGGTGTTGGTGATTATCGACGAACAACACCGCTTTGGTGTGCAGCAGCGCCTGGAGCTACGCGAGAAAGGGGCCGCCAGCGGGGCGACCGGCAGACTGCAACCGCACCAGCTAATCATGACCGCCACACCGATTCCCCGCACCCTGGCGATGTCCGCCTTCGCCGACCTCGATTGTTCGATCATCGATGAGCTGCCGCCGGGGCGCCAGCCTATCAATACCGTCGCCATTGCCAATGATCGGCGCGACCAGGTTATGGAGCGGGTGCAAAGCGCCATCGCCGAGGGCCGCCAGGCCTACTGGGTTTGCACCCTGATCGAGGAGTCGGAAAGCCTGCAGGCCCAGGCCGCAGAATCTACCGCCGAAGAGCTCGCCGAAATGCTCGAAGGCGTTCGCGTAGCCCTGGTGCACGGTCGCTTAAAGCCCGAGCAAAAAGAGCAGGTCATGAGCGCCTTCAAAGCTGGCGAAGTGGATTTGCTGGTGGCAACCACGGTGATTGAGGTGGGCGTAGACGTGCCCAATGCCAGCCTGATGATTATCGAAAACCCCGAACGCCTGGGCCTGGCCCAGTTGCACCAGTTGCGCGGCCGGGTGGGACGCGGCTCTATCGCCAGTCACTGCGTGCTGCTGTACGGCACACCGCTGTCGCACAATGGCCGCGCCCGCTTGCAGGCGCTGCGCCAGCACAGTGACGGTTTTGCGATTGCGGAGGAGGATCTGCGCCTGCGGGGTCCCGGTGAAATCCTCGGCACCCGCCAGACTGGTGAGATACAGCACCGGATCGCCGATCTGCAGAGAGATGCTGAACTGCTGCCACAAGTGCAAAAAATTGCCATCTCCCCGCAACTGACGGAGGGAATGCGACAGCAGTTGATCAAACGCTGGTTACAGAACAAGCCCCGCTTCGCCGAGGCCTGAGGAGGGCGCTCTAGTGGGCGCCCAGCGTATTGTTGTCGTTGATACTGACACTCTTGTAATTGGCGTCGTAGTAAGTCTCCTCGTCCAGGGCACCTTCACTCCTCGCCACCACACTACTTACAACCGCATCACCGGTGATATTGACCGCTGTACGCACCATATCCAACAGGCGATCGACACCGATCACAATGGCGATACCCTCGAGCGGCAGACCCACCTGCTGCAATACCATGCCCAGCATAATCAGGCCGACACCGGGCACGCCGGCAGTACCGATAGAAGCCAGGGTCGCAGTCAGAATTACCGTCAGGAAGCCGGTCAGGCCGATCTCAATACCGAAGAACTGGGCGATAAAGACCGTCGCCACCCCCTGCATAATCGCGGTGCCATCCATATTGATAGTGGCGCCTAAGGGAATGGTAAATGCGGCAATTTTGTTATCCACACCAAGACGCTTTTCCACCGTTGCCAGGGTGACGGGAATAGTGGCTGCGGAAGAGGCCGTACTGAAGGCAAAAATCATGGTTGGACGCATTTTCTTCAGCAATTCCAACGGATTCAGGCCGCTTAAAAGTTTGAGCAAGGCCGAATAAACAACTAGTGCGTGCACTAACAAGGCCGCCAGGACTACAAAGAAATACTTAGCCAGCTGTCTTAGTCCATCGACCCCGAGACCGGCGAAAGTCTTCGCGAGCAGGGCAAAAACCCCATAGGGAGCGAATACCATCAACACCCCAACCATACGCAATACAACGGTATTGAGATCATTAAAGAAGGCGGCAACACGCTGGCCCGGCTCCCCGCAGCGGGAAATCGCATAGCCCATCAACAGGGCAAATACGATAATTTGCAGCATATTTCCCTCAGCCATAGCGGCCACAGGGTTAGTGGGGAATATATTGATCAGCACCTCGGAAAGCGGTGGAGATTCCTTCCGTACAAAATTCGAAGCGGCCTCAGCGGCGGCTGCACTCACACCAACACCGGGCTGGAAGATCAATGCCATACACAGTGCCAAGGTAATGGCGATGGCCGTCGTCACCATATAAAGAAGGACAGTTTTACCCGCCAGCGGTCCAATTCGGCTGCCTTCCGACAGGGCGCAGGCACCGCTGATCAGCGATACCAACACTAAAGGGACCACCATCAACTTCAGTGATGCGATAAAGATACGGCCGATTACGTCGAACAGGCCTTCGGTTAGGTAGAGATTAATAGCGTTGTTTACACCGGCACCAAACAGCTGGCTCATATTCAAAAAATTGAATATGCACCCCACGACAATGCCCGCAATCATCCCTAATAAGATTTTGGTCGTAAGCCCCATAACAAGCTTCTCTGTATGAATAGTTGTTTTCTTTGCCGTGAACACTATATCCATTGCTGCGCCGTGGAGCAAAAATCCAACAGGGAGAGACCTGCCGCCACCGGCCGGGATACAATAGCGCCTTTATTCGGACTGCGGAGTTAGCGTTGCACCAATCACCATTTGTGCCCTCTGGCGATTGGCAGAGTTTGCCTCTAGAGACCCAGCAGCAACCCCCCGATACCCTGCTGCCCTGGCTGACCTATTCCGACTCGCTCACCGCCGCTCTCAAGCAGCAGAGCGGTGGGGACTTTTATGTGCGCGTGCTCTACCAGGGCTGGCAACCGCCCCGCCCTGAAGAGGGCCGCGCACTGGGGCTGCACCCGGGCAGCCGGGCCCTGATTCGCGAGGTGCTGCTCTACGGCTGCGGACAACCCTGGGTGTACGCGCGCAGTGTTTTGCCCGAGCGCAGTCTACAGGGGAAATCTCGCAACCTGCGCAGCCTGGATAGCCGCCCACTGGGAGAGCTGCTGTTTAGCGAGCCGGGCATTCGCAGGGGGGAGATCACGCTCAACCTGCTGCAAAAATCCGCCAACTGCCCCGATCGCGAACTCGGGGACAGGGGCTCTGAAGTCTGGGGACGTCGCTCGATTTTCTGGCTGCGGGATAAACCCCTGTTAGTGGCGGAAGCTTTTCTCCCCCACTTTAAGCCGACTGCGGCCCCCGCGCCGCAACAGGCGGCCAAATCCACGACTACTGAGGATTCACTGTGATCAGCCAACAGATCGCCCAACGCTGGCCCAGCGCACTGCCCTACTGGCAACTGGCGCGGATGGACAAACCCATAGGTTCACTGCTGCTGCTGTGGCCCACCTGGTGCGCGCTGTGGCTGGCCGCTGAAGGGTGGCCGGGATTTCACTTATTTATCGTATTTACACTCGGCGTGATCCTGATGCGGGCGGCTGGCTGTGCCGTCAATGACTTCGCCGACCGCAAAATCGATACCCACGTAAAGCGCACTGCCGAGCGCCCCCTGGCCACCGGCGCCCTGGCACCAAAGTCAGCGCTGGTACTTTTCGCCGGGCTCAGTCTCAGCGCCTTTCTGCTGGTACTGACTACCAACACACTCACGGTTCTCCTGTCATTTTTGGCCCTGGCCCTGGCATTCGGCTACCCCTTCGCAAAGCGCCACACACACCTGCCCCAGATGGTGTTAGGCGCCGCGTTCAGCATGGGGATTCCCATGGCTTTCGCCGCAGTGAGCAGAGAAGTCCCCGCCGAGGCCTGGTTGCTCTACACCGCCAACCTGATCTGGACCCTGTGCTACGACACCTTCTACGGCATGGTGGACCGGGACGACGATCTGCGCATCGGGGTTAAATCCACCGCTATTTTGTTTGGGGAGATGGACAGAGTCATCACTGGCGCCCTGCAAGTTATGGTTTTAATCGCCCTGCTGCTAATGGGAGCCAGGTTCTCCCTGGGAGCTTTTTACTACCTGGCGCTATTGCCCATTAGCGGTTTGTTTATTTATCAGCAGTGGCTGATTCGGGAGAGGGCACGCGAGGGCTGTTTTCAGGCTTTTATCAACAATAATTGGGTAGGATTTGCGCTTTTTGCCGGCATATCGCTGCATTTTCTGCTGAATTAATCTCCGGGTGGGCGCTCGCGGCAAAGCGTCATATATTTGTCATAAAAATCCCGTTTAATCCCCGGAATAACCAGGGAAACCCTGACAACAGAGCGGGTATGGCAGGCAAATGCATAGTAAAACGATCCTGATTGTCGATGACGAGGCCCCAGTGCGCGATATGCTGCGAGTCGCACTGGAGATGGCCGATTATCGCTGCCTTGAGGCGGAGAATGCCCAAGAGGCTCACGCCCTGATCATCGACGAGAGGCCAGACTTGGTACTACTCGACTGGATGCTGCCGGATGTTTCCGGGGTAGAGCTGGCACGGCGCCTCAAGCGCGATGAACTCACGGCGTCCCTGCCTATCATCATGCTCACCGCCAAGGGTGAAGAAGATAATAAAATCAAAGGCTTAGAGACCGGAGCCGACGATTACATCACCAAGCCCTTCTCCCCCCGGGAGCTGGTGGCGCGCTTAAAGGCGGTACTGCGCCGCGCGGGCCCGGCAACTCCCGAGGAACCCCTCAGCGCCGGTGCACTGATACTGGACCCACTGAGTCACCGGGTCACTATCAAGGGGCAGCCGGTGGATATGGGGCCGACGGAATTCCGCCTGCTCACCTTCTTTCTCTCACACCAGGAGCGCGCCTACACGCGCACCCAGCTCCTCGATCACGTCTGGGGTGGAAATGTCTATGTAGAGGAGCGCACTGTGGATGTTCATATCCGCCGCCTGCGCAAGGCCCTGGCCATTGACAGCCACGACCGCTATATCCAGACGGTGCGCGGCACCGGCTATCGGTTTTCTGTGCAAACCGCAGAAAAAGTGTGACAATCCTCCCTGGATCGCTACTGATCCCTGCAGAATCAAACCTCCGCACTTAACCGGTGCGGGCCTGGTTCCACGAGGTATTTGCGGGCGGAAGAGGCTGACCCCTGCCGCCATCTATCAGGCAACACGGCAATTCTATGTTGGATCGCAGTATTGGCGAGTTCTCGCGTTTCGTAATTATAGCTCTGGGGTGCACGATTCTCGGCGTCACCTCCGGCAGCTGGTCTCTCGCCCTGATCGCGGGACTGGCCAGCTACCTAGTCTCAGTGCTGTGGCAACAGCAGCGCTTCAACCGCTGGCTGGCCAACGGCCGGCGCGGCCCAGCCCCCACCACCTTTGGTATTTGGGGCGAAATCTACGACGATTTTTACCGTATGCAGCGGCGCCACCGCCGTGAAAAGCAAAAGCTACACGCGATGCTGCGCCGGGTTCAAGACAGCACCAGCGCCCTGCGCGAGGGCATTGTGGCCCTGGAGGACGGCGACAACCTGGCCTGGTGGAACCCCGCTGCGGGGGAGCTGCTCGGCTTGCAGGCCAGCGACTCCGGCCAGTCCCTGGTCAATTTTGTCCGCGATCCCGGCTTTGTCAGCTATATGCACAGCGACAACAACGGGGAGCCCCTCACCCTGCCCGCCCCCGGCAATGAGGCGCGCATATTACAGCTGGAAGTCACCCGCTACGGTAAAGATGAAGCCTTGGTTATTGTTCGGGATATCACCCGACTGCACAATCTCGAACAGATGCGCCAGGATTTTGTTGCCAATGTTTCCCATGAGCTGCGCACTCCCCTCACGGTGATTGCCGGCTACCTGGAAACGCTGCAAAGCAGCGATATGGCGCCCCCTCCCTGGCGAAAACCCCTGGCGCAAATGGAAGAGCAAGCCGCGCGTATGGGCACGCTGGTCAACGACCTGCTGCTGCTGGCCCGCCTGGAGACCTCAGAGCGCAAGGGCGGCGATATGGCCGTAGCCGTGCCGGAACTGATTGAACGGGTGGCTCAGGAGGCGCGCAGCTTTAGCGGCGGCCGGCATCATATTGAAGTCCGGTGCGACGGGG
Source organism: Microbulbifer regidiadema (SeqCode) (assembly GCF_052466995.1). Taxonomy (NCBI): domain Bacteria; kingdom Pseudomonadati; phylum Pseudomonadota; class Gammaproteobacteria; order Cellvibrionales; family Microbulbiferaceae; genus Microbulbifer; species Microbulbifer regidiadema (SeqCode). The sequence continues at coordinate 3,403,638 of NZ_CP174297.1, forward strand.
ACGACTACCTCAATGGAGACCCCGGCGAGTTACACAGCGCTTTCGCCAACCTGGTTTTAAATGCGGTGAAATACACTCCCGCAGAGGGCGAGATCCAATTGCGCTGGTGGCGGGATGAGCGGGGCGGGCACTTTTCCGTGGAGGACAACGGTATCGGTATCGACCCGATCCATATCCCCCGCCTGACCGAGCGCTTCTATCGAGTCGATCCCGGCCGCTCACGGGACAGCGGCGGTACCGGTCTCGGGCTCGCTATCGTCAAGCATGTGCTGCTGCGGCACAACGGCGAGATGAGTGTAGAGAGCACCCCCGGACAGGGCAGCCTCTTCACCCTTCACTTCCCGGCGGCAAAGCTGGCGCAAAAGCCGCAACCCAAGTTGAGCATAGAAGCCGCGATTTAAACGCGGCTTTCACTATTACCCCAGTTCCTGCAATTCGACCTCTTTGCCGTCCTTGATATAACTGGCGGTGCCCTCTTTACCCAGGGCGTTGCTCTCCCGACGCAGAACCAAATGGTGCAGCTGTAAATCACCATCGCGCAACAGCAGGTGCTCATTGCCCTCGTCGTCGGTAGGCAGGGACTGATCGCCGATCAGGGCATCTCGCAGCGCGCGCAGCTTGGGCATATCGCGATAGCGATTCAGGTCATTCGACAAGCGGACTTTCATGCGCTCACTCTCGTGTAGCGCCGCCGCAGTCTCACGATACTTGGCAAAAAAGAATACCGCTCCAACGGCAAAGGCCAAGATCACCGTTATTTCCAACCACTCGGGCATAGTTACTCCTGATTATCGCTTTTGCGCCAGACCATTAACTGGTTATTGGCCGGCAGGTAATTTAATTCTGTTCGACTGAACCCCGCGCGCTGCGCCAGCCGATCGAGCCACTCCAGATCGCGAATTCCCCTATTCGGGTCTCGCGCCTTTAACTGGAGATCAAAATCCGCATTGCTGGGGCCGATAAACTCGCCGGCAATTTTTACCGGGCCATATACGATCAATAGCCCCCCCGGCTGCAAAATATCGGCGCTGTGCACAAAGAACTGCGGCACCAATGCGGCAGACATAATATGCAGGGTGTTCGCGGTGAAAATAGCATCCGCGCAAATCTCGGGCCAAGTATCGCCAACCTCGAGCACCAGCGGCTGTGGCAGATTGCTACTGGGGCGCTCCGCCAGCCAGGACTTTACCGCCGCCAGCTGTTGTGGCCGCTCCGAGGTTTGCCACTGCAGATGGGGCAGCTGCGGGGCAAAATATACGGCGTGCTGGCCAGTGCCACTGCCCACCTCGAGCACTTTGCGGCTGCACGCCAGCAGGCGGGTCAAATGCTGGAGAATCGGCTCGCGATTGCGCCCACAGGAGGGCGCATCGGGCAATTCGCTACAACTCACTGCGGCTCATCCCGGGTGAACACCCAATCCCACTCAGTGGACATAGCCGGGTTATAGACATAACCGGCCACATCGAATCCCTTCAGCTCTTCCGCCTTCTTTACCCTCTGATCAATAGCCCAGCGGCTCATCATGCCTCTGGCTTTCTTGGCGAAGAAGCTGATCATCTTATACTGGCCATTTTTCAGGTCTTTAAAGTGCGGAGTGATGACCTGGGCATTGAGCTGCTTGGCTTTGACCGATTTGAAATATTCATTGGATGCCAGATTGACCAACTCGCGGCTCTTCACAGCCTGCAACTGCGCATTGAGCGCTTGGGTAATCTTATCCCCCCAGAATTCGTAGAGATTCTTACCCTTGGCATTTTCAAATTTAGTGCCCATCTCCAGGCGATAGGGCTGCATCAAATCCAGTGGGCGCAGCAAACCGTAGAGGCCGGAGAGCATGCGCAAGTGTTTCTGCGCATAGGCAAAGTCCCGCTTCCCCATAGTCTCCGCCGCCAACCCGGTATAGACATCACCTTTAAAGGCGAGCAGCGCCGGGCGGGCATTGCTATCGGTAAACGGGCGCTTCCACCCGTGGAAACGATCGTAGTTCAAGACTCCCAGCTTGTCTGAAATCTTCATCAGGCTGGAAACCTGCTGCGGGCTCAGTTCGCGCAGCTCTTTGATCAGGGCTGCTGACTCTTGCAAAAAGTCCGGCTGGGTGGTTTCCAGTGAGGGAATATCACTGTCATAGTCCAGGGTTTTCGCCGGTGAAATAACTATTAACATCGGGTGCCTTTCTCACTTCGCTATCGCCTCAACCACACAGTACCAAGCTATTGTGGCTGACCCAAGTTTATCGCCAGGCGCTTACTCCGGCTTTAGAACGTCCTGCCACCAATTGAGCGGTGTCTGTCCATCCTTGGGATCGTAGACATTGCCGTAATACCAGACGCTATTGGCCCCATCGCAGACACTGTTGAGGATTTCCTCAATCTTATCGAAGCCGCAGCTGACATGAATGCTGTAGACCAGTACCCGCGCCGCTTCGAGATCCAGCTCACCCCCGAGTTTTTCCAGGCGCGGGGTCAATCTATCGGACAGCTCGGTGCTGTCGCCGCGACAAAAAATACGCACCGCCAAATTGCCCGAGCGCTTTACCAGCTCAAACTGCTGGGTGTCTTTGTCGACCTTGATGTAATCGCCGCTGGCAATACCCTTAATAAAGACCGGGGATCGCACCAGCTGGCAGCTATCATCCTCGCTCACACGAACCTGCAACCGCTCCACCACCGGCTCACCATCGGGATTGTTGCCCGCAAATAACTCAATGACCTGAAGTGCCGTCATAAACCTCAATTCCCGTACTGTGTACAATGAGTAACCATTCTAATGACCCAACATTATACAGGGAGGAAGGCAATGATCTCGCGTACCCAAGCGCTTGCGGCCTGTGTTGCATTTTTGACGACGTCCATTCTGGGAGGATGCGCTGTCAATCCAGTTACCGGTAAAAAACAGATATCGCTGATATCTGCGCAGCAGGAAGTACAGCTGGGGCAGCAGCACTACGCAGCCAATCAACAGCAGCAGGGCGGCCAATACACTATTGATCCCGCCCTGCAAAACTACGTCAGCCAAGTTGGGCAAAAGCTGGCGCGGGTCTCCGATCGCCCCCAGCTACCTTACGAGTTTGTAGTTCTGAATAACTCGGTACCCAATGCCTGGGCTCTGCCCGGTGGCAAAATTGCCATCAATCGCGGCCTGCTGGTTCTACTCGACGATGAGGCCGAACTCGCCGCCGTGCTGAGTCACGAGATCGTACACGCCGCTGCGCGCCACTCCGCGACGGCCATGTCACAACAGCAATTACTCGGCGCCGGCCTGGCAATTGTCGGCGCCGCCACACAAAACTCCGGTTACGCTGACTTGATTGCCAGCGGGACTCAACTGGGGGGCGCGGCCTATATTGCCCGCTACAGTCGCGACAACGAGTTAGAGTCAGACCAGTATGGTATGAAGTATATGGCCGCTGCTGGATACGACCCCCAGGGGGCTGTGCGCTTGCAGAGAAAGTTTGTTGAACTATCGAAGGGGCAGCAAAGCAGCGGGCTGGAAGCGCTCTTCGCCAGCCACCCGCCCTCCCAATCCCGGGTCAGTGCCAATATCAAGCACAGTCAGTCTCTGCCCAAAGGCGGGATCAGCAACCGGGCGGCCTACCAAAAAGCCATAGCGCAATTAAAGCGCGATACCGACGCCTACCAAAACTACGATGATGCGGTTGCCGCCGCCAATAATAAAAAATTCGACGCTGCACTTACACTGGTGAGAAAAGCGCAGAAACAACAAGCCAAGGAAGCGGCTTTTTTTGCCTTGGAGGGGGATTTACTCAGTCAGCAGAAACACTACAAAAATGCCCGCCAGGCATACGATCGTGCCATTCAAAAAAATCCAAATTTATTCTCCTACTGGCTAAAACGGGGAATGACCCAAATAAAATTAAAAAACTACAGCTCTGCGAAAGGCGACTTAAGCAGATCGCTGCGCTATCTGGACAGTGCCTATGCGCACTTCTATTTGGGCGAGGTTTACGAGAAACAGGGGGATCGACAAAATGCCTACAAGCACTATCAAACTGCCGCTGAGGCGGGAGGTGAAATTGGCACTATGGCGCAAACTCGGATAAAGGCTATCGTTAATAAAGGGTAAAATACCTGAGCTACAACTAAAAAGGGCTATCTGAGATAGCCCTTTTAAAACTGGTTTACAGCTGAACGGTTATACCAAGTTCAAATTTCTCGACCTCAAGCTCCATCAAGGGAGCCAGATAACTCATCACAGAATCACTTTCAAGGTCTGGCATCATATCCAGAGTAGAGGTCGATCCGGCGCGATAGGTGTCGCTACCAAAGCTGCGGATATTAATATTATCATCTGCCGCCATAGTGCTATAAGCCGCCTCTAAGGCAATATTACGACTAAAGAAGTGAGAGAAAGCCAACTTGATATCGTCCCGCTCGTCCAGCTTTATACCGAGCGAAGTACTTTGAGTGAAAAAGTAGTCTGAACCGATCTGCCAGTAATCGTTACCGCCCTCATAATCTGCATAGGAAAGTTCAGCGGTCAAATACCGCCCCCCTCCCAGACTAGTAAAATACTTGGAGGAGAAAACAGCCGTATCGAAATCATTGTCGCTGACAAAGTCAAAACCGAGATAATCGGCACCGCTCAACGGATGGTTGTAGCGAAGCTCAGCGTAAGTCTTTTCATCAGACTCAAACTCAGTATGCGAGAGCTCTAGCAAGAAGTTCGGGGTAAACAAATAGCCAAGAGACACGGCATCGATATTGCGCTCATTAACTTCCGTCAAACTTATACCGAGAGTAAGGCCATTTTGGGCAAAGTACTCTCCAGCCACAGCGTAGCTATCGGCGTTATTGTCTTCTATTTCATTGTGGAAAAAGGCAGCCGACACATTGCTAACTTTATTAATATAGGCAAACTCTTTTAAGGGGCCCAAAGTCTCCTTGCCGGAAAAGTAATAAGTGGTCTCAGCCAGCCATTGGTTGCCTTCACGATCGAGCTCAGCGCCCAAAAGTTCAATATCGTAATCCAAACTGGAATAGCCTACTGTAGTTATTGAGTGGTACTCCTCGGCATTAGCAGATGCAGCGAGAAGTATCAGGGGAAGAGCAGCAAGCTTAAATCTCATTTTTAAAGTCCAGGAAAATAAACCGGGTATTATCAAGAACTATCAGGCAATGACAAGGGTAGGAGGGGAACTGGTACGGTGGCGCAAAGTAGAAAAAGGACTAGGAATAGTTGCCAGGGTGTTATCGCTACACCCTGGCAAAGAAAGGGCTATTTGATATAGCCCCTTTATAACAACTTACAACTGAACAGTTAAGCCAAGCTGGAAGATATCGTAGTCCATATCATTATCAGTATTGGACACGTAAGCGGCTTTAGCAGCAACATTGGTGTTGAAGAAGTGAGTCATACCCAGTTCATACTGCTCTACTTCATCGAAGCTAAAACCAACAGAGGTACGCTTGGTAAAGAAGTACTCAGTTCCCAGTTTCCAGTAATCATCACCTTCATCATAGTTGACATAAGCCAGCTCTGCGGTCAGGTACTGTTCGCCACCCAGGTGAGTGAAGTACTTGGAGGACAGGGAGCGCGTATCGAACTCTTCGTCCACATTAAAAGTGAAACCAAGATAATCCGTTGCATTCAGCTGATGGTTATAGTTAGCCTCCAGGGAGAACTCATTATCGCTGTCATTATCAACGTGGTCCAGAGTCACCAGGAAGTTAGGAGTGAACAGATAGCCTATAGACAGGGTATCAAGGTTCTCACCGCCAAGATCGTATACAGCTGCACCCAAAACAATTCCGTTGGAGGCAAAATATTCACCGCCTACGCCAACAAACTCGTCATCATATCCTTCTACATCGATGTAGGATAATCCGGCAAATACATTGCTGACCTTATTGATATATTCAAACTCTTTCAACGGACCAAGGGTTTCCTTGGCACCGAAATAATAAGTAGTATCAAGATCAAGTATATCGCTTTCAATGTCACCAGACTCAGCGTTAGTGTAGGTAGCATTAGTGAAAGAGTTGTATTCCTCGGCACCGGCAGTTGCGGCAACAAGCATCAGGGGAAGAGCAGCAAGCTTGAATCTCATTTGATAAATCCTTCGTTAACGTGGCGATCCAAATTGGGCTGCGGATTGTAGCAAAAGTTTTTTGCTGTGCAACGACAGCAAATTACACGGCGCGCAATTAAGGGCAAATTTGCGGCGAAACGAATATATTTTTTCGATGAAACACTTAAAAAATTCAGCTGTAATTGGCTGTAATAACTCCGGCAGAAAAAATGTATAAAAAAACAATAAAATAAAAAGTTTTATTTTATTTGAGCAACACCAATTTATTCAGCATTCGTTCAGGTTCATTTGATTAAGATCAATCGCTCATACTATCTACGACCCATTGCGGGTCATAAAATTCCCCTATTAGCTTAATTTTTATAAAAGGGGCCACACTGGCAATGATTTCATCAATTTTCTCACTGTGCGCCGCCTGCATTGCATCCCGGTCTTTTTTACTGCGCCAGCTGGCAATAGCAATCAATACCTTGGGGTCATCAACTTTTCGGTGAAGCTCAGTGCCCAGCGCCCCAGGGGAGCGCTGGATAATTTCGGAAGCGCGCACCCAGGCATCGGCGTAGTCCTCAGCCTTAAACCCTTCCTGTAAATGAACTTCGAAGATAAATTTCATTGCGTATATTCTCTGACGATTAAACTGCGGATTTCAGGCGAAAAAAAAGGCCGCACTAGGCGACCTTTTTCGACTAACAAGTCCTTTAGGACTTGCGCAGGTTATCTTCGTGTCCGTGCCGGATATCTGCACCTTCCACTAAATAAACAACCTGTTCACAAATATTCTTGGCGTGATCGCCGATACGCTCCAGCGAGCGCAGGGTCCACAACACATTGATCACCCGGGAGATGCTGCGCGGGTCCTCCATCATATAGGTCACCAGCTCGCGGACCGCCGTGCGGTAGTCCATATCCACCTGCTGGTCCTCGGCCAGGGTTTGCAGGGCCGATTGCACATCGAAACGGGTGTAGGCATCCAGCGCATCATTGAGCATTTTGCGTACCGCATTGGCAATATGGCGGATCTCGGTATAGCCGCGCGGCGCAGTGCCCTCATCCGTCAGCGCTATGGCCATCTTGGCAATCTTGCTCGCCTCATCTCCAATGCGCTCCAGATCGCGGGCAATTCGAATCACAGACATCACCATACGCAGGTCCGATGCGGCCGGCTGGCGCTTGGCGATAATCAGCGTGGCATGCTCATCCAGTGCCATCTCACTCTTGTCGATAATCTCCTCGATACGCAGCACTTCCTCGGCCAGCTCACTGTCGGCATTGGCCAGGGCGTCGACCGCATCGGCCACCTGGCGGGCGACCATACCGCCCATCTCCAACATCTCGGTCTTTAAGCTTTCCAGGTCTTCATTAAATTGGCGTGAGATATGTTGATCGAAATGCATTTCCATAGTTTTCCCTCCGGGCAGGAACCTTAGCCGAAGCGGCCGGTAATATAGGCTTCAGTGAGTTCGTGCTCGGGGTTGGTGAACACCGTTTCAGTATCGTTAACTTCCACCAAGTGCCCCAGGTGGAAGTAGGCCGTGCGCTGGCTAACCCGCGCCGCCTGCTGCATCGAGTGAGTGACGATAGCGATAGTGTAGTTCTGGCGCAACTCATCGATCAGCTCTTCAATACGCGCCGTCGCAATCGGGTCCAGGGCAGAACAGGGTTCATCCATCAAGATAACCTCCGGACTCACGGCAATTGCGCGGGCAATACACAAGCGCTGCTGCTGACCACCGGACAGCCCGGTACCGGGCTTGTCCAAGCGGTCTTTAACTTCGTTCCACAGGCCGGCGCGGCGCAGGCTGTTCTCTACGATCTCATCCAGATCGGCACGGCGGCTGGCAATGCCGTGGATTTTGGGGCCGTAGGCCACATTCTCGTAGATAGACTTGGGAAAGGGGTTTGGCTTCTGGAATACCATGCCGACACGGGCGCGCAGGGGAACCACATCCACTTTGGGGCCATAGATAGGGTCGCCATCCAGGCTCAACTCGCCCTCGACGCGACAACCTTCAATGGTGTCATTCATACGGTTGAGACAGCGCAAAAATGTCGACTTACCACAGCCGGAGGGGCCGATCATGGCAACCACTTCATTTTTTCCGATATCGAGGCCAACGGAGTGAATCGCCTGGGTCTCGCCATAGAAAACATTCACATTGCGCATACGCAACTTGGCGGTGTCACAGAACGGTTGGCCAACAGTTTCTCTAACATCAGCCCGATTATTCATCATTTGCCCACCCGCAACATCGGATTGCGCCGTATCGGCTTGACTGGCGGCATCCAGGGTCATGGTACTCATATAATATCCCGCTTTCTGATAATCCGCGCTCTGTTACCAGCGGCGCTCAAGTTTCTTGCGCAGCAATACCGCGCTGGTATTCATCACAATCAGCACACTCAGCAGCACCATAATGGCTGCGGAGGTGCGCTCAACAAAGGCGCGCTCCGGGCTGTCTGCCCACAGGAAAATCTGTACCGGCAGTACGGTGGCCGGGTCGGTTACCCCAGCAGGTACGTCGACAATAAAGGCGACCATACCGATCATCAATAGAGGCGCCGTCTCTCCGAGGGCCTGGGCCATACCGATAATCGCGCCGGTCAACATTCCCGGCATCGCCAGGGGCAGCACATGGTGGAAAACCACCTGCATACGCGAGGCTCCCATACCCAGTGCCGCCTCGCGAATGGAGGGCGGTACCGCCTTCAAAGCCGCGCGGCTGGAAATAATAATCGTGGGCAGGGTCATCAGTGTCAGTACCAAGCCCCCCACCAGCGGTGCCGAGCGCGGCAATTCAAAGAAGTTAATAAATATCGCCAGGCCCAAAAGGCCGAAAACAATAGAGGGTACCGCCGCGAGGTTATTGATATTCACCTCGATCAAGTCGGTCCAGCGGTTCTTGGGCGCATACTCTTCCAGGTAAATCGCCGCCGCCACCCCGATGGGGAATGACAGTGCCAAAGTGACCAGCAGGGTAAACAGGGAACCCATCAAGGCTGCGCGGATACCCGCCTGCTCCGGCTCGCGGGAATCGCCATTGGTAAAGAAGATGGTGTTAAAGCGCTTTTTCAGCTCACCGCTGTCCAGCAGCTGCTCAATCCAGCCGGCCTTCTGCTCCGAGGTACGACCGCGGAATCCCTGTTTGGAGTCCTTCAGGCTTTTGACGAAAGTATCCACATCATCATCGACTGACAGCCAGACTTTCTCTGATTTACCCAACAGTTCCGGGTTCGCCGCCAGGCGATCACGCAGGGTAAACGGTGCTCCGGAGGACACCAGGCTGTAGAGCTCGCGCTTGTCACTGCGACCTGTCACCGTGGGAAATCGTTCGCGCAGGGACTGGCGAATAACACCGGTGAAGTTTGCCCAGGTCAGACTTTCATCATCGATCTTGTCGATGCCCAGAACCTGTTCGTCGTAGTGCACTTCCAGTTGGATTGCCGTCTGCACAAAGGCACCACTGCCCTTGCTGATAATGTCAGTGAACAGGATCAGTACAGCGAGTATACCAAAGGCAATACTGCCGATACCCAGCCCACGAAACAGCTTTTCTTTGCGGTGACGGCTGGCGAGGCTTTTTTCTATGCGCTCGCGCACCTGCGCCTGAGTAAGATCAGTCATACTGCTCCCGGTATTTTTTCACTACGTGCAAGGCAATAAAGTTCAGCACCAAAGTGGAGATAAACAACATCAGGCCCAAAGCAAAAGCGGCGAGGGTCTTGGGACTGTCAAATTCCTGGTCGCCAACCAACAGAGTCACAATCTGCACCGTTACAGTCGTGACCGATTCGAGCGGATTGGCGGTGAGGTTCGCCGCGAGCCCGGCGGCCATCACCACAATCATGGTTTCACCAATTGCGCGGGAAACCGCCAGCAATACACCGCCGACGATACCGGGCAGTGCCGCAGGAATCACAACTTTGCGCACTGTCTCGGACTGGGTGGAACCCAAGCCCAGGGCGCCATCGCGCAGGGACTGGGGCACCGCGTTGATCACGTCGTCGGACAGAGAGGAGACGAAGGGAATAATCATAATGCCCATCACCAAGCCAGCGGCCAGTGCACTTTCACTGGAGGCCTGTAGGCCCATAGAGGTGGCCAACTCACGAATAAAGGGCGCAACGGTTAAGGCAGCAAAAAAGCCGTATACCACGGTGGGTACACCGGCGAGAATTTCGAGTACCGGCTTGGCCAGGGAGCGCACGCGCTTACTGGCGTACTCGGCCAGATAAATAGCCGCCATCAATCCCACCGGTACCGCCACAAACATGGCGATCGCGGACACCATCAGGGTTCCGGTAAACAGGGGCACAGCACCAAAGGCACCGCTCGATCCCACCTGGTCCGCGCGCAGAGCCATCTGGGGGCTCCAGTGCAAACCAAACAGGAATTCACTCACCGGCACCGACTGGAAAAAGCGCAGGGATTCAAACAATACCGATAGCAAAATACCGACAGTGGTCAAAATCGCGGCGCTGGCACAGGCGATCAGCACCGTGCGCAGTACTTTTTCCACTTTTTCGCGAGCGCGCAGCTTGGGAGAAAAGCGCAGCAGTGCAAAAGCCGTAAGGCCGCTGGCCAAGACTAAGCTCAGAAAGGCCTGCAAATTATTGGAGTAACTGCGCAACTGGCTGAGGTAATCTGCGGCACTCTGCAATTGCGCAGATTTTTCACCGATCAGGAGCCCCCCAGCGAGATTTTGAATCTGCGCATAGAGCAGATTCTGCCCGGAGATAGTCTCCGGCTTATCGACAATACTATTCATGACCATCGCGCGGATGATCGCATCGTCAAACACCAGCCAGGCGCCGAGCAATAACAGCGCGGGCAAACCACACCAAAGGGCGGTGAACAATCCATAGTAGCTGGGCAGAGCGGCCAGATTGCGCACGCCGCCAAGACTGCGAGCAGCGTTCACTGCACGGCGAAAGCCAGTGCCGTAGGCCACTAATATCAAAAGCAGCAAAAGTGCGAACAGTGTGGGGGTTTGCATTGAATTACCGTACTAAAAATATCGTCGCTGGCATTATCCAGACTTTCTCCCCGCGTTCCATCGCAGGGGGTGCGACAATTTGTGAGTCTTCTTATAAAGAACGGCCAAGCCCTTTCGAGCTTGGCCGTCAATTCCCTTTGACAGTACCACTCCAGAAACTTGTTTATTTGGCGGCGAGATTACTCAGCGCATTCAGTTTGCGCACATCGGTCGCAATCTGCTTACGCTTCTCGGCGGGCAGCGGAATCATACCTTTGTCCGCCAGGTAACCTTCTTCGCCCCAGGCGCGCTCATTGGTGAATTCAGCCAGGAACTGTTTAACACCGGGAACCACATCGACGTGCTGCTTCTTAACGTAGATAAACAGCGGGCGGGAAACCGGGTAGCTCTGGTCGGCAATGGAGTCGAAAGTCGGGGCCTGCCCCTCGATCAGAGAACCCTGTACCTTGTCAGCATTCTGGTCGAGGAAGCTAAAACCAAAGATGCCCAGAGCGTTGGGATTGGCAACCAGCTTGTTCACAATCAGGTTGTCGTTCTCACCGGCTTCGACATAAGCGCCGTCTTCGCGAACGTTGTGACAGATCGCTTTGTAAGCGCTCTTGTCAGTTTTCTTCATGGCCGCAATCCAGCCAAACTTCTTACAGCCGCCTTCCATTGCCAGTTCGGCGAAAGCATCGCGGGTACCGGAAGTGGGGGGCGGGCCCAGAACTTCAATTTTGCTGTTGGGCAGCGCTGGATTTACATCTTTCCAGGTCTTGTAAGGGTTGGCGATCAGAGTTTCAGAGCCATCCGGATTCGGTACTTCCTTGGCCAGTGCCAGGAAGATATCTTTGCGGGTCAGCTTGAACGGCGCAGCCTGCTTGGCATTGGCGAGCACGATACCGTCGTAACCGACCTGTACTTCAACAACATCGACGCCGTTGTTGTTACACATCTTCAGCTCTGAAGACTTGATGCGGCGGGAAGCACCGGTGATATCTGCGGTGCTTTCACCAACGCCCTGGCAGAACAACTTCATACCACCGCCAGTACCAGTAGATTCAACTACCGGTGTCTTGAACTGAGTTGCGCGGCTAAAGCGCTCTGCCACCGTTGTGGTAAAGGGGTAAACCGTAGAGGAACCGACAATACTAATGTAGTCGCGCGCAGCCATCGCCACCTGTGAGGTTGCCAGGGTCAAGGCTGCCAAAGAAGTCGCCAGAATTTGCTTATTCATTGTGTAACTCCGATGAGTGTTTATATTTCACGCGGCGATGCTAGAAACAACGGGTGACGATTCTATGAATAAAAGATGACAAAAAAATTACAGTGGCATTTTTGCCCCTGCTGGCATGAGAGCGGGCAAAGGGGTAACCTTCAGGCAACACAAATAACAATAAGATGTAAAGAGAGAAGCCCCCATGCGTTTTCTGCTGAGCAGTGCGCAGGCAATCGAGCGCCTGACCAGTCACACAGGGCAGCTGCTGTCCTGGTTCACCTGGGCCATGGTCCTGTTACAAAGCGGTGTGGTGATCATGCGCCACGGCTTCAACAGCGGCTCTATCGCCTTACAGGAATCCGTCATTTATCTGCACGGTGCCGCCTTTATGCTGGGGCTGGCCTATGCCTTGCAGACCGATGCCCATGTGCGGGTGGATGTCTTCTACCGCAAAATGGGCGCCCGGGCCAAAGCCTGGATCAACGCTATTGGCTATCTGATATTTCTCTTACCACTGTGCGTCTTTCTATTTATAGGCAGCTGGCACTTTGTACTGAATAGCTGGTCAGTTTTTGAAGGCAGTGCAAACGCCGGCGGCCTGCCGGGGGTCTTTTTACTGAAAAGCCTGATTCCCCTATCTGCGCTCACCCTGGCCCTGGCGGGCTTGGCCCAGTTTATTCGCGCACTGGTGCAGCTGATGCTGCCCCAGCAACAGCCCCCACCTATATCAGCGTCAAAAGCCGTCCGGAAACAGGCTGAAGGAGCAGAGGCGTGATAGAACTGATCCCCCTAGTGATGTTTGCGGCTGTCTGCGCCCTGTTGATGTTCGGCTACCCGGTGGCCTTTACCCTCGCCGGTACCGCCTTGCTTTCAGCCGGCCTGGGTATCGTGTATGGCGTGTTTGATGCCGAGTTGCTGCGCGCTTTCCCCGATCGCCTCTACGGCATTATGCAAAACGGCACCCTGGTTGCCGTTCCATTATTTGTGCTGATGGGGGTGATACTGGAGCGAGCCAAGATTGCCGAAGACCTGTTGGTGAATCTGAGCAAGGCCTTTATGGGCGCCCCCTCGGGGCTCGCCATTGCCGTGGTGGTGGTGGGCGCGCTGCTCGCCGCCAGTACTGGCATCGTCGGTGCAACTGTAGTCACCATGGGGCTGATGTCACTGCCCACCATGTTAAAAAATGGCTACTCCCCCAAGTTGGCCACCGGCACCATCTGTGCCACCGGTACCCTCGGGCAAATTATCCCCCCCTCTATAGCCTTGGTTCTGCTCGGAGACACCCTCTCCAACGCCTACCAACAGGCGCAACTATCTGCGGGCATTTTCAACCCCAAGCCGGTCAGCGTGGGGGACCTGTTTGTGGGGGCAATTATTCCCGGCTTATTGCTGGTGGCCGCCTATATTATCTATCTGTTGTTTATCGCGCGCCGCCCCAGGCCTATAGGGGCCAGCCAGTCCCCCGAAGTGGATAGGGCCCAGCTGCTGCGCAGCCTGTTGCCCCCGATAGCCTTGATGCTAATTGTGCTCGGATCCATTATGGTCGGCGCCGCCACCCCCACAGAGGCGGCCGCTGTCGGTGCTTTAGGGGCCGCTTTACTGGCCGCCAGTCGCAGAGCACTCAGTTTTAAGCGCGCCGGGGAAATCGGCCGCAGCACGCTACAAGTCTCCGCAATGGTTTTCGCCATATTAATTGGCGCTTCATTATTTTCTCTGGTTTTTCGCGGTTACAATGGCGAAGAGCTGGTGACAGGGTTTTTCCACAGCCTGCCCGGAGGGGTTATCGGCGCGACCCTGCTGGTGATGCTGGTAATATTTCTATTGGGTTTTATCCTCGACTTTATCGAGATCACCTTTGTAGTGGTACCAATTGTGGGCCCGGTGCTACTGGCAATGGGTGTGGATCCAGTGTGGCTCGGCATTATGATCGCCATCAATTTGCAAACCTCTTTCCTCACACCACCATTTGGATTTGCCCTCTTTTACCTGCGCGGGGTGGCCCCCAGCTCCGTGGCCACATCGGCCATCTATCGCGGGGTCGCGCCTTTTATTGCGATTCAACTTTTACTACTGTGCCTGCTGGCAGTCTGGCCGGCCCTGGCCACTTGGTTGCCGGGAGTGGTTCAGCAGTAACTCCTGAGGCTGCAATTGGTACGATAGCATTTTGAATCACCACCACTTGCAGCCAGCCTCAGACGACAGTACCAGCACTGACACTCTATAAACCCTTCACCCCTTAAATTTATCAACGCACCTTGATTCCCCCCGGAAAGCCACCACCTCCTGTTACATTGGCGCTCGACATTTAACTCTCTCGCCAATCCAGCAAAAATTTTCTGTGGATATCTATTCTTAAATATCAAAGGCTATTAACTACTGCTGGCGATATTCAAGGACGCATAAAAAATAAAAGGGAATTAAGAAATGCTAAAGATTGCCAACCTTTCCAAGACCTACGATAACGGTGTACACGCGCTCAATAACGTCAACTTGGAGATTCCCAAGGGGATGTTTGGGTTGCTCGGCCCCAATGGCGCCGGTAAGTCCTCACTCATGCGCACTATCGCCACGCTGCAATTTGCCGACAGCGGCACCATTACTTTCGATGGCATCGATGTGGCCAGCAATCCACAGAAAATCCGCAGTACCCTGGGGTATCTGCCACAGGATTTTGGGGTTTACCCGAGAATCAATGCCGAGGATATGCTCGATCATATGGCGGTACTAAAAGGCATTGGCAATCGCAAAGAGCGCCGCGAGATGGTGGCGGAATTACTGCACCAAACCAATTTATTTAAGGATCGCAAGAAAAGCCTCAGCGGTTACTCCGGCGGTATGCGCCAGCGCTTTGGTATCGCCCAAGCCCTGATCGGCGATCCACGCCTGATTATTGTCGACGAACCCACCGCCGGTCTCGATCCACAGGAGCGCAACCGCTTTCACAACCTGCTCAGTGAAATTGGCGAGAACGTAGTGGTCATTCTCTCCACTCATATCGTCGAGGATGTTGCCGATTTATGCCCCAATATGGCTATCCTCGCCGCAGGCCAAATTGTGGCCCAGGGCAAACCTGAAGAGCTGACCTCCAAACTGGCAGGGCGTGTATGGCGGCGTACCGTCGACAAATCTGCACTGGAAGAATACCGCAATAGTTTGGATGTGATTTCCACTCGCCTATTAGCTGGGCGCCATGTTGTACACGCACTGGCAGATAGCCAACCGGCCGAGGGCTTTGAGGCTCTGCAACCCGACCTCGAAGATGTCTACTTCTCCACCCTGTTCAGCAATCAAGCCTCTCGTATGGCTAGCGCCGCCTGAGACGGGGGAGGATATCAACATGTTTTTATCGGTTGCCAAGTTTGAACTCCAGTACCAGCTGCGCCAGCCGCTGTTTTATGTGACCAGCCTGGTATTTTTTCTACTGACTTTTGGTGCTATGACCGTCGACAACATACAGATCGGCGGCGGTGGGGGTAACACCCTGATCAACTCCCCCTACGCGATTATGCTGACCCTATTAATAATGTGCGTTTTCAGCATTTTTATTACTGCCGCCTTCGCAGCCAACCCGGTGCTGCGCGATCGCGATATGAAAATGGAAGGTATTGTCTTCAGTACCCCGATCAGTAAGCGCGACTATTTATTGGGCCGCTTCACTGGATCATTTATCGTGGCCTTCCTGGCTTTCTCAACTGCGGCACTGGGTATGCTGCTCGGCTCCTGGATGCCCTGGCTGGACCCAGAGCGCCTGGGGCCCACACAAATCTCCCACTATCTGCACACCTTATTCATACTTGTCCTTCCCAGCATGCTGTTTTGCAGCGCCATGTTTTTTAGCCTGGCATCCATAACTCGCAGCATGATGGCCACTTACGTGGGCTTGATCGCCTTCCTGGTGCTCTATTTCACCAGTCAGGGAATGATGGATGAGCCCGCCTATCGCAGTGCCGCAGCACTGGCCGATCCCTTTGGTCTCGCGGCCTTCCAGGAAACAACTCGCTACTGGACCGCTTTCGATCGCAATACGTCCATGATCGCGCTGGAGGGAAACTATCTTATCAACCGCTTAATATGGCTGGGGGCCAGCTTATTATTTATAGGCTTGGGCTATAAATGTTTTTCCTTTACCGAGCGCAAACCGCTCTGGTCGCGCCGACGCACTGCGGAAGCAGAAGAGGATGAGGCACCTCGCTATAACAAGCCCCTACCGCGAGTCACTCCCAGGTTTGGCGCGGCTGCGGTTTGGCAGCAATTTCGCGCTCGCTGCGGCTTTGAAGTCACAGCGGTGGTAAAAAGCCTGGCCTTTTGGGTAATCCTGGCACTGGGTATTCTCAATGTATTGAGCGCATCCCTAAATTTGGAAGCGATATTTGGCACTGCGGTATACCCGGTAACCCGCTCTATGGTCAGTCTGATCCAGGGCGCCTTCAGCCTGATTATGCTGATTATCCTGATCTACTACGGAGCTGAATTGGTATGGCGGGAGCGCCAGGCCGGCTGCCATGAAATTATGGATGCCGTGCCCACACCCAGTTGGATTTTTGTCGCGAGCAAGTTTATTGCGATGTTGGTGGTTCTGGCTGGCATCCTGATTGCCTGCATGCTCACCACTGTCGCTGTACAGCTGAGCAAGGGGTACACAACGCTTGAGCCGGGCCTGTACTTTTACGGTGTCTGGTACCAGTTCGCGATGCCTTTCTACCTGATGGCAATCCTATCAATCTTTGCCCAGGTAATAACCCGCAACAAATTCCTCGGTATGTTACTGATGGTGGGCTACCTGATTAGCTCCAGTGTTCTCGACGGTCTCGGATTCGAGCACAACCTCTATCAGTTCGCCAGTTGGAACGCGGCACCTTATTCAGACATGAATGGCTATGGTCACTTTGAGCAGGGGCGGGCTTGGTTTGCATTTTACTGGATCAACTTCAGCCTGATACTGGCAATCTTGAGCTACGGACTCTGGCAGCGCGGTACTCTGGCTCCACTGGTGAGCCGGATCAAGGCCCTGCGCTGCCAACTGGGGCTATCCAGCCGCTTAACTGCCGCCACCGCCCTAGTGCTGTTTATCAGCAGTGGCGCCTTTATTTTCTACAATACCAATATTCTCAATCACTACGAAACCAGCAAAGATCGGGAGCAGCTGGCCGCAGACTACGAGAAGAAATACAAAGCTCTGGAGGACAAACCCGCACCACATATCACCGATGTCAAAGTCGATGTAGATATCTTCCCCGATGAGCGCCGCTATGAAGTGCGCGGCCGTTACTTCCTGGTTAATAAACGCAACGAATCGATCGAAGAGGTGGTTATCGGGCTAGATCGCGGCCTTAGGGTGAACCAGTTATCCCTGGATCAGGCCACATTGCGCGACAAGGACGAGCAGTTCGGCCACTATTTCTTTGACTTGGATCGGCCTCTGCAACCCGGTGAGTCTCTCACCTTGGAGTTTGATTTAAGCAGAATCAATCGCGGCTTTATGAACTCCGGCTCCTCCACCACCTTGGTGCAAAACGGTACCTTCTTTAATAACGATGAAGCGCTGCCGTTTATCGGTTACAACGGCAATGCTGAGCTGACCGACCGCCACCTGCGCAGGAAGCACGACCTACCGCCGCCGCAGCGTATGCCCAAACTGGAGGACAAAGGCCACTACCGGGAGTCCTATCTGCGCAGCGACTCCGACTGGATCAATTTTGAAACCACCGTCAGTACTTCCCTGGGGCAAATAGCTCTGGCGCCCGGCTACCTGCAAAAAGACTGGCAGGAGGGACAGCGCCACTATTTCCATTACAAGATGGACGCGCCCATTCACAACTTTTTCTCCTACCTTTCCGCAGACTACACCGTGGTCAAAGACCGCTGGCAGGATGTCGCGATCGAGGTCTACCACCACAAGCCCCACGACTACAACGTGGATCGCATGGTCGAAGGGGTGAAAAAGTCCCTGGAATACTTCAGCGAGGCATTCAGCCCCTACCAGTATCGCCAGCTGCGTATCGTCGAGTTCCCGGGCTATGAAACCTTTGCCCAGGCATTCCCCAACACCGTGCCCTTCTCTGAATCTATCGGCTTTGTCGCCGACCTGCGGGACCCGGATGAGATTGATTACGTCTTCTATGTGACCGCTCACGAGGTGGCACACCAGTGGTGGGCACATCAATTGATTGGCGCCAATGTGCAGGGTGCAACCCTATTATCAGAAACCCTGGCGCAGTACTCTGCACTGATGGTGATGGAGCGGGAATACGGCCCAGAAAAGATGCGCCGCTTCCTCAAGTATGAGCTGGATAGCTACCTGAGTGCGCGGGGTACCGAGTTGCTCGAAGAGCTGCCCTTAACCCACAACGAGAACCAATCCTATATCCACTACCGCAAGGGTTCCCTGGCGATGTACGCCCTTAAGGATGCGATGGGTGAAGACACCGTCAATGAGGTCCTGGCTTCCCTACTAAAAGAAAAGGGCTTCTCCAGCGATCCCTATCCTACCAGCATGGACTTAGTAGCGAGACTCCGGGCCCGGGCCGAAGCCTCTCAGCAAGAGCTGATCACCGATATGCTGGAGCGAGTGGTCCTCTTTGACCTCAAGGTCGCAAATGCCACTTCCGAGCTGTTGGAAAATGGCAATTATCGCGTCTTGCTGGAATTGGAGGCACACAAGTTCGAAGCCGATGGGGATGGCCAGGAAAAAGAAATTCCCATCAATAACTGGGTAGATGTCGCTATTTTCGCAGAAGATCCCGACAAAAATACCAGTGCAGACAATGTGCTCTACTTCGCCAAACAGGAGATCAATGAAGCGACCACCGTGCTGGAATTTGAGGTAAAGGGCAAACCGAGCATCGCCGGCTTTGACCCCTATATCAAGATGATCGATAAAAACCCGGACGATAACTTGCAGCGTATAGAGACTCTATAGGACCACGACAGGCGCCTCCTCCGCAGCTTGCCCGCAGCGGAGGAGACCGCAGGGCGGAATTTATTCTGGTTAATTACTGGCCAAATTGTGCTAGAATGCGCCACCATTCCAGTAGTGGAAACCAATAACTCTAACAATCTGTGAGTACCCGATGTCCGCACTGTCAGCTCTCGATGAAGATCCACAACCCACAGGCACGCTAACCCTGCAAACCCTGGCTATGCCCCGCGATACCAATCCGCAGGGGGATGTTTTTGCCGGTTGGCTGATGTCGCAGATGGACCTCGCCGGCGCTATTCTCGCGCAAACCATGGCGCGCGGCCGTGTTACCACAGTCGCAGTGGGCAGCATGGTCTTCCTGCGCCCGGTTCCGGTTGGCTCGACAGTCAGCTGCTATGCGGAAGCCATTGAAGAAGGGCGCTCCTCAATTCGTACCATGGTCGAGGTGTGGCTGACGCGGGTGGATTCCGGTGAGCAGGTCAAGGTCACCGAGGGCGAGTTTGTCTTTGTCGCTATCGACGATGCCGGGCGCACCAGGCCGCTGCCATAAGGCAATATGGGGGAGGCCCTCCCCCATATCTGCGCAGACTAACTGTCAAGGCAAGGGCGAGACACGCCTCGCTCAATAGTTGGCACCGACTTAACTCTGCCGCGCAGTGTCCTAAAAGTCATTCTATCGCAGCTCTGTGAAATAACAGTCCCACGCTCATAGACTTTCTTTCCACCAGAATAGAAACTAAGTGTCATTTCTTTATTTTCTGTTGGATGTTTTTCTGAAAGCTCTGCTTTCATGATCGCAAGTGAATCAATAAAGAGTTCGGTTCCTCTATCATTGATTGACTCTACTGATATATATCCCTCACCTCCGTATAAGGGCGAAGAGACTACCTCAACCAAGTTTTGATACGCTGGTTTCTCCTGATTATCCTCTTTATAAATTGTTATTGCATTTTTTAGGATCAGTGTACTTTTATCTTGCGACAAGAAAAATACTGGATATGAGTGAATAACCCATGGGTATAGCCCCTCTGTGCTCCAAGCGGTAAAAGAGATAGCATCTCTCGGCAAGCGAGTTACAGAATTTTCTATTAGCTCAGACGCATTAAATGTAGCAATAGTCTCTTTATAAGGATCTAAGACTCGATTAGCCTTTTCTTGCTCTGCTTTCTTTTTACTATCGCCAGCAGCACCTACTATCAGAGCGTGGGCAAGAATAGACCCCGCAAAAGTCGCAGGCGTGGCTCCGATATAGGTCATTTGCCCATGATTTACATCAAGGTTGTCATAGTCAACCTGACCATAAAATGGTGGCGTGTCGAAACTTTCAACCTTAATAGCCAACGAAATATTTTTAGGAATACTGGTAGACTGATCTATGTATTCCACATACTGGGAAGTTTTATTACCCGAACACCCAGCAAGAAATATAAGAAATATAATTAATACATAATATCTCATTTTTATTCTCAAACTAATGGCTTTAATATGCTGTTGGGAAAGTCGAAAACTACCAATTCCCCAACATGTCATACTGAGAAATAAATACTACTGGACGACTTTTTGCGTATCGAGGGAAGAAATAATTACCTCTTTACCCTCTGCAATCGCTTGATAATATGCATTAGTCAAAGCTGGGAAACTTGGCGATTCATCCCACGCATCAATAGCGGCTTTAAGAACCTGTACAGGACGATACCACTCGTAAGTGTTATTTGACAGGTCAACTAAATAACCTACAGCCTCGAAATATCCTTTTGGTTCACTAGTAGGTATATAGCCTGAGTAGCTCCTAAGCATACCTACCGCTTTTAAATCCACAACCAAAAGGTGGCTAATATTGTACTGCTCTGCAAATGAAGAAAAATCCCGTTTGGTAGAATTAGGGACTTCCGACTTATATTTAGGTAATTTTCGCAAGTTAAGTTCCTGCAAAACTTTTACTACTTCTATATTCTTAGATTGCAGCAATTCATCCATATCAGTAGCAATAACTGTTACATCATCTACAGACAGTGTTTCAGTATGAGAGCTAAGAGAGGAATTAGCCACTTCAGCAGCAGCAAGACATAGTAGGCAAGCCGCTCCAGGAAGATGCACATCAGGTGTTGGTGCCTTTGAAACTACCAAGCCCACACGTTTTCCTGGCTGTTGCCAAAAAGTTTGATCAGGTTCAACGGGTAATTGTGGTGTACCCGCACAACCTGAAAGAAAAACCACCCCTAAAAAAACAAAACTAAAAAGCCTAAACATATGATTCCCCAATTATTTTAGATTATTCGAAAATAAACCACAGTATTATTGTTCAAATAATAAAAAATAAAAATCCACAAAAAGTATGTTTAGACTCAATAGTCTCCGCATGTAGGACGATAGTTCCAGCTTAAGCAAAAAGAAAAGCTTAACTTTATAATATACTATTCACTTAATTCGCGAGCCTGATAATAAGCCTCTTCACTGATCTCGTGATAGGGCTTCACATCCCGTTCAAACGCCTTAAAAGCTTTATAGACACGGGCAAACTCCGCATCCTGCTCGGCGGTCTCGCGCATGATTTCGCTATTGATCCTCTTTAGGTGCAACAGGACATCCTCCGGCAAACGCTGCACTTTTACCCCGTGCTCCTCCACCAGTTCCTTAAGGGCCCGATTATTGCGCGCCGTGTATTCATCCAGCATATCCTGGTTGGCTTCACGAGCGGCGACTCGCACAATTTCCTGCAAATCGGCGGGCAGTTTTTCGAACGCCTTTTTGTTGACGATAAATTCCAGGATAGAGCCGGGCTCATGCCAGCCGGGATAGTAGTAGTACTCGGCGACCTGGTGGAAACCAAAAGCGAGATCGTTGTAGGGCCCCACCCACTCAGTGGCATCGATCACTCCAGTCTGCAACGCGGTATAGAGCTCTCCACCGGGGATGGTCACCGCCGTGCCGCCGGCGCGGTTCAAAACCTCACCGCCCAGGCCGGGAATACGCATCTTGAGCCCCTGTAAATCCTTCACCGACTCAATGGGCTTGTTAAACCAACCCGCCATCTGCACACCGGTGGAGCCTCCTGCCAATGGAAGCAGATTAAAGGGCGCGTAGATTTCCTCCCAGAGTTCGAGGCCACCGCCGTGATGCAGCCAGCCATTCATTTCCTGGGCATTCAGACCGAAAGGCACTGCGGTAAAGAACTGGGCCGCCGGCACCTTGCCTTTCCAGTAATAGGCGGCGCCGTGCCCCATCTGCGCGGCGCCTTCCGATACAGCGCCAAATACGCCCAGAGCGGGGACCAGTTCACCGGCACCGTACACCTTGATCTTGAGACGCCCCGCCGACATAACCTCGACGTTACTGGCAAAACGCTCCGGCGCACTGCCGAGACCCGGGAAGTTCTTGGGCCAGGTGGTGACTAATTTCCACTCGAACAGCTCTTTATCGCCCTCTGCGGAAAAGTGCTGCGCGGGCCCCATTGCCGCGCGGGAGGTCACCAGCGCGGCAAAGGTGATGGCGAGCAGGGCCAGGAGCCCGAGGATAATGGCCGGGTACCAATTGAGTTTTTTCATGGCGAATAATTTATCGTTATTGTTTTTTGTTGTACAAATTATCGGCAAGCACTTTAGCCGCCGATTTAGGTCTTCAAGGGTGTAGCCCCCTTTTGATCAGACCTGGAGGTTGCGGCTGAATTCCGCCTGTGCCGGAATAACTCACCGCTGCTTTTTTTTCGCCACCGGCGTACGCCGGTGGCACTTCAGCTCGCTCAGGGCCTGCGCCTCAAAGCGGCTGCAAGTTGGCCATTGACAGTACCAGTCGCTTGTCACCGACATCGTCAAAATTAACCAGTACCCGCATTCGAGGGCCGGTGCCCTCGAACTCTATAACCGTTCCCTCACCAAATCTGGCGTGCTCCACTCGCCCACCCAGAGCCAGCGCGGGCAAATCATCGAAGTCTGGCGCCGGGTCGGAAAACTGCCCCACCTTGCCGTAATCCGCCTGATAGAGGGGGCGGGAAATTTCGGTCTTCAGGCGCACTTCATGCACCAAGTTGGGGGGAATTTCGCCGATAAAGCGGGAGGGACTGTTATAGGTTTCACTGCCAAACAGGCGCCGGTTTTCCGCGTAGGTAATGTACAGCTTGCGCATGGCGCGGGTGATACCCACGTAGCAGAGGCGCCTCTCCTCCTGCATGCGGCCGGGCTCTTGCGCGGACATCTTGTGCGGGAACAGGTTTTCCTCCACCCCCGCCATAAATACCAGGGGAAACTCCAGGCCCTTGGCGGAGTGCAGGGTCATCAGCTGCACCGCATCCTCAAACTCATCCGCCTGACCGTCGCCAGCATCGAGGGCGGCACTGTCGAGGAACTGGTTGAGCAGCGGAATCTCCTCTTCGTCCTCTTCGCCTTCGGGCAGGCTCGCACCGGTAAAAGCGCCACAGGCAGTGACCAGCTCCCGCAAGTTCTCCACCCGCGTCTGCCCCTTCTCACCTTTTTCCTTGCCGTGGAATTCCAGCAGGCCACTGGTTTCAATTACATCCTCGGCAACCGCATCCAACTCCTTGTCTTCCGCATTCGCTGACAGCTGGTTAATCAGGTCCAGGAAGGCCTGCAGGGCATTGCCGGCGCGAGCGGCCAATACCCGCTGCTGCAACATCAACTTGGCCGCCTGCCACAGGGAGCAGCCCTGCTCCCGGGCATAGGAGCGCACCATCTCCACGGTGCGCGCGCCGATACCGCGTGTGGGGGTATTCACCACCCGCTCAAACGCGGTGTCATCGTCGCGGTTGCTGATCAGGCGCAGATAGGACAAGGCATTCTTGATTTCCAGGCGATCGTAGAAGCGTTGACCGCCGTAGATACGATAGGGTACCTGCTCGCGCAAAAGCCCCTCTTCAAGCACCCGGGACTGGGCGTTGGAGCGGTAGAGAATGGCGATGCTGTCGCGGCGGTTGCCGGCGCGCACCCAGTCATTGATACGCTCGACGATAAAGCGCGACTCATCCTGCTCGTTGTAGGCGGCGTAGACGGCAATGGGCTCGCCCTCTTCCCCCTTGGTCCACAACTCCTTGCCTAAGCGATCACTGTTATTGGCAATAACCGCATTGGCGGCGTTCAGAATAGTGGAAGTGGACCTATAGTTCTGCTCCAAGCGCACCGTCTGCACTTCCCGTAAGTCAGTGGAAAAGTGCTGGATATTCTCAATCTTGGCGCCGCGCCAACCGTAAATGGACTGGTCATCATCACCCACGGCGGTGATATGGCACTGCTCACCGGCGAGCAGGCGCAACCAGGCGTATTGGATCGTGTTGGTATCCTGGAACTCATCCACCAGGATATGGGGGAAGCGCCGGCGGTAGTGGGCCAGAATAGCGTCGTTATTCAGCCACAGTTCGTGGGCGCGCAACAGCAACTCGCCGAAATCCACCAAGCCACCGCGCTGACAGGCCTCTTCATAGGCGAAGTAGATTCGCACCATGGTCTGCAACCAGGGGTCGGCGCCGGCATTGATATACTGCGGGCGCAGGCCCTCATCTTTCTGCGCGCCGATCCACCACTGGGTTTCACGCGGCGGCCACTTTTTATCGTCCAGCCCCAGATCAGCCTGTACCCGCTTGATCAGGCGCAGCTGGTCATCGGCATCCAGAATCTGGAAGTTCTGCGGCAACTTGGCCTCTTGCCAGTGGGCCTTGAGCAGGCGGTGGGCCAGGCCGTGGAAGGTACCCACCCACATGCCAAAGGTATTCACCCCCAGCAGCTCTTCGATACGGGCGCGCATCTCGCGGGCCGCCTTGTTGGTAAAGGTCACCGCCATAATGGAGTAGGGCGAGGCGCCCTCCACCTGCATCAGCCAGGCGATGCGGTGCACCAGCACCCGGGTCTTGCCCGAGCCGGCACCGGCCAGAATCAATTGATTGCCGGGCGCAGCAGCTACCGCTTCGCGCTGGGCGTCGTTGAGGGGGTCTAAAATCTGAGATACGTCCATGGGCGAAGATTGTACCAGAGCTACCGTGGGAGACCTGTGTAAATAAACAGGATTTTGCCCCGTCTGACAATGTAATGTCGCTCGCCAGCGGCGGGCACAGCGGCTAAACTGCGCCAACTGGCATAGAGAAGGAAGTCCTGTGAAACCGGCGGAAGTAACGCAACGAATCAGTGAACAACTGTCATCCATGCGCAAATCAGAGCGCAAGGTGGCGGAGTATATTCTCGCCAACCCCGATGAAATTATTCATATGCGCATCGTCGACCTGGCCACCGAGGCCCAGGTGAGCGAACCTACCGTGGTGCGTTTTTGCCGCGCCGTGGGCTGCTCCGGATTCCAGGAGTTCAAGCTGAACCTGGCGCAGCAGCTGGCTTCCAGCCCCAGCTTCGGGCAGATTGCGGTCACCGAAACAGACACCATTGCCGAGTACAAGCGCAAGGTCTTTGACTCCACCGTAGATACCCTGCTGAAAGTCCGCGATAAGATCGACGACCGCGCCCTGGAGGCCGCCGTCACGGCGATGGCCGCTTCCAAGCGAGTGGAGTTCTTCGGTTTTGGCGCCTCCGGTGCCGTTGCCGCCGATGCCCAGCACAAATTCTTCCGCCTGCAATTGGCCACCGCCGCCCACTCCGACCACCACATCCAGAATATGTCGGCCATGTCCATGCAAGCCGGCG
Organism: Microbulbifer regidiadema (SeqCode); assembly: GCF_052466995.1. Taxonomy (NCBI): domain Bacteria; kingdom Pseudomonadati; phylum Pseudomonadota; class Gammaproteobacteria; order Cellvibrionales; family Microbulbiferaceae; genus Microbulbifer; species Microbulbifer regidiadema (SeqCode). The sequence goes on from NZ_CP174297.1 coordinate 3,429,433, forward strand.
ATGTGGTCGTGGCGATCTCCCAGAGTGGTCGCACCAAGGCGCTGCTGCGCTCTATGAGCATGGCAAAGGCACAGGGCGCTCTGGTGGTTGGCCTGGCCCCCAGCGGCTCGCCGGTGGCCCAGCAGGCCAGCATTCCCCTGGAAGTGGATGTGGAGGAGGATATTGAGATCTACACACCGCTATCCTCGCGCATTGCCCACCTGGTGGTGATCGATGTTCTCGCCATCGGTGTAGCCCAGCGCAAAGGCCCCCAGTTGCAGGAGCACCTGTTGAAGCTGAAACAGGGACTGTACACACTGCGCGAAGACAAGCACTAAACTCCCCCTTATCCACAGCGGGCACTGGATAATGTGCCCGCCCGTCTCTACCATAGCCATTTCCCGCCAGGGAAGATCCCTCCAGGCTGTACCAGAGCAACAAAATGAAACCCATCCCTTCGACTCCGGACGAGAAAGCACCGCGCTGGCTGGTGGTGTGGCTGGCCGCCCTCGTTTCCCTGACCCCTTTTTCCATCGACAGCTACCTGCCGGCAATTCCAGCGATGGCAGCGGCCCTGGACACAGAAGTGGAGCGGGTGCAGTACTCGGTATCCAGCTTCCTGTTGGGCTTTGCCCTCGGGCAGCTATTTGGCGGGCCCTTATCGGACCGCTGGGGGCGGCGTCTTGTGGGCGCTATCGGTCTCGGTATTTATATCGCCAGCTCCCTGCTGGTCCTGTTTGCCGATCATGTAGACCAGCTGATTATCCTGCGCCTTTGTCAGGCGGTTGGCGGCGGCTTTGCCACAGTAATCTGCGCCGCCATAGTGCGCGATCTACACAGCGGCCGCGAGGCGGCAAAAATTATCTCCCTGATCAGTACCATTATGCTGATTGCACCGCTGATCGCCCCGGTGATCGGCTCTGCACTGTTGGCCGCCGGCGGTTGGCAGAGCATTTTTGTATTCTTGCTGCTATACGCTCTGGCCATGCTCGTACTGGTGCGGCTGCTGCTACCGGAGACCGTCCCCCGCTTTACCCGCGCGCGCCGCCAATTGATGCCGCTGACCTCTCTTGTGGCCAGCTACAGTCAGGTTTTGCGCAACCCCCGCGCGATTGGATTTCTGCTTACCCAGTCCTGTGTCAGCGGCTCGATGTTTATCTACATCACCACCGCCCCCTTTGTGTTTATGGATTATTTCGCAGTGAGTGCCAGTCAGTTTCCGCTGTTCTTCGGTATCTGCGTACTGGGGCTAATTTGCATGGTTCAGGTGAATATCCGCCTGCTGAACGTTTTTCAGCCGCGCAATATTCTGCTGGCGGGTATTGTGTTGCAACTGCTGGGCTGCGGCCTTCTGCTGCTGGTTACCATGACTGGGGTTAAAGAACTGACCCTGTGGATGATCCCCCTGGTATTGGTAATCAGTTGTATCGGAATTACCGGCCCCAATGCCGCCGCCTGTTACTTGGAGTTCTTCCCCAAAATTAGCGGCAGTGCCAACGCGCTGTACGGCGCGGCGCTGTTTATTACCGGCGGGATATTGGGTGGACTGGCGAGCAGTCTGCACACGGGAACCCTGACCCCCATTGCCGGATCTATGGCGGGCTGTGCTGTTGTAGCGCTGCTGTCTGCACTGTTTGTCGCGAAAGTTCGCCAACCGATCGAGTCCGAGATCCCAGCGACCCGGCGCTTTACTCCCCGTTAAACGCCTGTCTTTATCCCGGCCCGCTGTTCTGCGGGCCCCTCTTATATTTTATTCACTGCTGGAAACCGGAGAGCAGGGCGATCTGGCAAACTGCGCATATTTCAATCTGCAAATGAGAATATCGAGAAAGGCTCTACGCCTCGCTCCCGCTGTTTTGCACCAACCTATTTGCCGCGCATGTAGTGATCCAAACTAAAGCGGCCGGCACCGGCGCAGGTGAGAATCAGGAAGCCGCCGGCGATAGTGATATTTTTCATAAAGCTGGTCATTTCTGCTGCATCCCCTGGGGACAGGTGTACCAAAAAAGCCGCAGCCAGACAGAATAGAAACAGGAGAAAGGCGGAGATTCGGGTAAATATCCCCAGTAGCACTCCAATGCCGCCCACCAGTTCTATAACAATCACCAGTGGCAGAAGCAGAGCGGGTATCCCCAGAGATACCATAAAGGCCTCTGTCATTTCGTAGCCGCCAATTTTATTCCAGCCGGCAGAAATAAATAGCAGCGACATCAGCACCCGACCAACCAACTTTGCGGCGTCGCATAACGTCGAATGTCTCACTACCACTTCCTCGATCTATGCGCAGGTATGGACTAACAACCAGTGTAGACGCTGTCGCGCTAACCTCTGTGCTAGGCAGGGGCTAGCCCGACTCGAGAAAAGTAACGAAATACTATTAAAAAAGCTAAAGCAATCGTGCGCTTTTTATCGGGGGGGGGGCAGAGCTGATCCCCTCGGGCGCAAAAATGAAAAAGGCGGTTGTGCGGCGCCCGAGAGCCGCTACAATTGCGCGCCCATATACAAGGGAGTTGGCCGCTTGTGCCCGCGCGACCCGCCCCGGTGTAATCCTGTTGCCCCATATCCACTCAAGGGAAATCGAGCAGCCTCTGTACGACTACAATAACGGCACACTTACCATCATATAAATTGCCGCCGGGGCGCTCCCCAGTACGGCATAACACCATTCGAAAATACTTTAGCGCTGGAGTCCACACACGGCATGGAAGTTTATTACACCTTTTGTTTTCTTGCCGCCGTATCCGTTTTTCTGGGCTTCCTGAATCAATACGTCCTGCGCGCTCAAACCACAATTGCCATTACCGCCGGCGCCCTGGCCCTGTCGCTACTGGTCACCGCTCTGGGGAAATTGGGGGTGGTGGAGCTGCGCATCTGGGCAGATCAGCTGCTGCCGCTGCTCAATCTCGAAGATATCCTGCTCAAGGGAATGCTCGGCTTCCTGCTCTTTGCCGGCAGCTTGCATATCGACCTATTGGAATTGCGCAATCAGAAGCTGGAGATCGGCCTGCTCGCTATCGTCGGCACCCTTATCTCCACCTTTGTGGTCGGAGCCCTGCTGTACTGGTTCCTGCTGCTGATCAATATGCCGGTCGCTTTTGTTTACTGCCTGTTATTTGGCGCGCTGATCTCGCCCACCGACCCCATCGCCGTACTGGCCATTATGAAAAACCTGAAGGCGCCAGAACAGGTTTCTATCCAGGTGGAGGGAGAGTCCCTGTTTAACGATGGCTTCGGTATTGTGGTCTTCGCAGTGATCTACGCACTCGCGTTCGAGGGCGGCCAGCCCACAGTGCCGGCAGTGGCAGAGCTGTTCGCGGTAGAAGCCCTGGGAGGCATTCTGCTGGGGCTGATTATTGGTGGCGTTTTCCACTGGGCCATTTGCTGCACCAACGATCACAGCCTGGAATTAATGTTGACCATGGTGATCCCCACCGCCGGTTTTTCTCTGGCCAATGTACTCGGCGTTTCCGGTGCCCTGGCGATGGTGGTGAGCGGTATTATTATCGGCAACTTTACCCGCGAGCGCGGCTTTTCCCGCGTGAGCCAACACGAGCTGGATAATTTCTGGAACATCACCGAGGACTTCCTCAACGGTTTGCTGTTCCTGTTGGTGGGACTGTTCCTGATCACTATCGACCTGGGCCCCTCCGACTATCTGCTGATGGCAGTGGGTATTGTGATTGTCCTCACCGCCCGGGTTTTCGCCGTCGGCATTCCCTTCCTGTATTTAAAGAGGCGCCGCAAATACCACCCCTATACCAACCGGATTTTAATCTGGGGCGGGCTGAAGGGGGGCCTGGCGCTGGCCCTGGCGCTATCTATTCCTCCCGGCAGCGCTTTCGTTCAGGGGCAGGACCTGCGCTACCTGTGGGTGGTCATGACCTATGGCGTGGTGCTCTTTTCTATCGTCGTACAGGGCTCTACCATAGCGCCTTTGATTCGCCGCAGCCGCGCCTTCTCTGAACCGGAGCGCGACAACCCCCAACAACCGATAGTCAAATAGCGATAACAATTTAATGGAACACTCCGGCTTCCTTATTGAGGCAGTAATTTTTATGGCTGCCGCAGTGATTGCGGTACCCATTGCCACCCGCCTGGGCCTCGGCTCAGTTCTCGGTTACCTGCTCGCCGGGGTGGCGATAGGCCCCAGTGCCCTGGGCCTGGTCGGCGATGCCAGCGAAGAAATGCACATCGCCGAATTTGGCGTTGCGCTGATGTTGTTTTTGATCGGCCTGGAGCTACAGCCGAAAAAACTGTGGAAAATGCGCGGCGCCATCCTCGGCACCGGCAGCGCCCAGCTACTGTTTTCCGCTGCGGCGATCGCCGGATTGGTACTCGCCTTTGCCGAGATGGACTGGCGTTCTTCGGTCGCCATCGGCCTGATTCTGGCACTGTCCTCAACGGCGATTGTGCTGCAGTCCCTCAGTGAAAAGGGCCTGCTCAAAAGCCAGGGCGGGCGCGCGGCATTTGCGGTTTTACTGTTTCAGGATATCGCCGTTATTCCCATTCTCGCACTGCTGCCGCTGCTTGCGGGCACCGCTGCCAGCCCCCACGAAGGCGGCTTGAGTGGCTGGTATTACGCAGCGGCGGTTATCGGCACCATGCTCGCTTTCGTGATCGCCGGGCGCTACCTGCTCGGCCCCCTGTTGCGGTTGATGGCGGGTAGCCAGGTGCGCGAGCTGTTTACCGTCAGTGCGCTATTGATCGTATTTGCGGCAGCGGCGGTGATGACCTGGCTGGACCTGTCACCGGCACTGGGCACTTTCCTCGCCGGGGTACTGCTGGCCGAAAGCGAGTTCCGCCACGAGCTGGAGGCGGATATACAACCCTTTAAAGGCCTGTTGCTGGGGCTCTTCTTTATCGCCGTGGGCGCCAGCTTGAACTTCTCCCTGATCGGGGACAATCCGCTATTGCTGATCGGTTTGGCCCTGGCGTTAGTGCTGGTGAAATTTGCCGTACTCTTTGCCCTGGCGCGCAGTTTACGCATGTCGAAGGGGGAGGACTGGCTGTTCGCCCTGTCACTGGCGCAAGCCGGTGAATTCGGCTTTGTACTGGTGGCCTTCTCTACCCAACTGCAGGTGCTGAATGCCGATATCGGCAATCTGCTGGTGGCTCAAATTGCCCTGACCATGGCCCTCACCCCGGTGCTGTTGCTGGTGTACGAACAGTTTATCCAACCGCGCTTTGTTAGCGGCCCGGAAATTCCCACCGACCTGGACACATCGCCACCGGTGGACTCAGACTCACCGGTAATTATTATTGGCTATGGGCGCTTTGGGCAGATCGCCGGGCGGCTGCTGAATGCCTGCGGCTTCAATACCACCCTGCTGGAACGCAATGCCGAACAGCTGGACCTGGTGCGCCGCTATGGCATCAAGGCCTACTACGGCGATGCCTCGCGAGAGGACCTGCTGCGCGCCGCCGGCGCCCAAAATGCGAAGCTGGTTATCCTCACCCTGAGCGACCAGGCCGCCTGCCTGGAAATCGTGGCCCAGCTGCAAAAGCACTTCCCCGATGTGATCATCCTCGCCCGCGCCCGCAACCGCATGCACCAGTATGCTTTGATGGAAGCCGGAGTGCGCCATATCTTCCGCGAGACGGTGGATTCGGCCCTGACGATTGGGGAAAAAGCACTGGAACTACTGGGACTCAGCCCACTACAGGCGCGCCGCGCCGCGCTGAAGTTCAAGCGGCACGACCAGCGTATGCTGGAAGCGCTGTTCCCCTACTGGCGCGATGAATCCCAGCATATTGCGCAAACCCGGATCTATCGCGAACAGCTGCTGCAAGCTCTACAGCAAGACCGCCGCGACAAGGATCTGCATCTGGATCACTACTGGGAAGAGCGCAAAGTGGAGACGGAAAAACAGTGAGCCGCTAGCGGCTGGGGGTGCTGTCATTCAACACAACGATGGCAGCCCTGCCCGCGCTCAAGCACTCACTGATATGTCCCCGCCCCTGTAAATCCCTGGCCAATAGAATATCGCCGGCAGTAAAAATTCGCTGTTCTCCAGAGCCACTCGTCACTGCCACCTCGCCCTCCAGATAGAGAATAAACTGCGCCTGCGGGGCGCAGTGCCAATCGAAACGCTGGCCCCGGGAGAACTCACGGAACAGTAATTGCTTGGCCGGGTAGGGCAGGGAGTAATAGCCCAGTGGCTGCGCCTGTGAGCTGATAAGGTTTCTGCAGCGAAAAGCAGACTGCCCCCGCTCTGAATACAGTTCTACAAATTCCATCTAAAGCGCTATTCCCGGGTAATTAAACTCGCCTCAATCAGATCGACCTCAAGCACCAGTTTGCGGTGCAGCTCATCATCGATTTTTCTGCTGATGCGCAACTCGAACAGCTGCTCGCGTTCGGCGGAGAGGGCGGCGAGGTGGTAGTGGCGCTCAACCCTTGAGCGCATCCAGATAATATCCTCGCTGTCATCTTCCCCTAACGCCGTTCGCCGCCGATATATCGCCAAGAGATGATCCACCGCCTCAAAGGCGAGATCGCGATCTTTTTCACCCCGCTCTATCTCCTCGCGCATATTGACCAGCTGATTCACTGCCGCCTTGGCAGCGGATATACGCGCCACTTTTTCATCGCCAATAGCAGCGAAATGTGGCGTCTGCGGTAAGCGGCGCAAAAGCATAGGCAGAGCAAAACTGGCCAGCAGCAGTGATAACAAAATAACCCCGATGGCAATAATCAGGGCCAAATCGCGACCGGGTAGGGGATTGCCATCGGCTAAAAGCAGCGGTAGGGAAAAAGCACCCGCCAGGGTGATCGCACCCCTGACGCCGGCAATGGTCACGATACTAACCAGTAAAAAGTGTGCAGCAAAAGATTCTATTTTTCGGCCAAAGTCGGCGAGATACAGCGAGACCCACACCCAAATAAAACGCAGAAAAAGCAGGACAATAAATATTGCCAAAACGTAAAAAATAATGGTCCACTCACCCGTATGGCGCACACCGGAAACGTCGGCTGTGGTAATTCGAACCAGCTGCTCTCCCAATAAAACGAAAATAATACCGTCCAATACAGCCTGCACCGTTTTCCACACCGCGCGGCGATCCATTCGCGTGGTGGACATTTCCATTCCGCGCAAGGTGGTGTAGTGAGTGGCAATCCCGGCACTGGCAGCGGCCAAAATACCCGACACCTGCAAATTATCCGCAGCAATATAGGCGGCAAAGGGCACCAGCAGGCTCACCAGAACCTGTACCGTCGCATCCTCGCCCCCCATCCTGACAAGCCAGCGCAAGGTATATCCACAGGCAAATGCCACTCCCGCACCAATCCCCACACCGCCGGCGGCAACCCAGAAAAAACCGCTCAGTGCATGGGGGAGCGAAAAGGTCCCGGTGAGGGCGGCAACCACCGCAAAGCGGAAAATATCCAGGCCCGAGGCATCATTAAACAGGGATTCGCCGGCAAGAATATGCTCCAAACGCGCAGGCATAGCGCTACCGCCGTGTACTACGGATACCGCCACGGGATCGGTCGGCGCCAAAATCGCAGCCACGGCAAAAGCTACCGCCAGTGGCATTATCGGCACTAACCAGGCGATAAAGTAACCCATACCCACAACGGTAAAAAGCACCAGGCCAATAGCCAGGGTGGCAATAACACCGATATCCCGAAATAGGGCGCCCTTGGGTATTCGCCAGCCGGCAATAAATAACAGCGGCGGGACAAACAGCAGGAAAAATACTTCCGGCTCCAGGGAGATTTCTACCCCGAAGCAACTTCCCAGCAGGGTGCCCGCAGCAATTTGCAGTAGGGGCAGAGGAATAGGCAAGGGCGACAGGCGGGCAATCACCAGGGTAATGGCCACCGCTAATAACAGCACCAGCGCTAGAACCAGGTAGTGCATTAGTCACTAATATTCCCACTCACCTCTTATCGGCACAGACCCCTGTGCAGTAGTAACTGCTGTTCAGTCAATATCCGGCCGTTTAAGCGAGTACAGAAACAGGGTAGAGAGGCGGCTTTTTACGGGACGTAAATTTTCAGGCCCCTTACGCAAACATATCCGGCTGCTCCGCACAGATAACCTGATAGAGAGACTGAAAGCTAAACAATCCTGCCAGCTCAGTGCCCACAACTGCGCGGGTGCGTATCGCCACCTCGGGATCAATCAGTATAGGTTGTCCCGCCGCCTCCGCCAGTAATTGCGCCCGGCAGCACTTTTCCATAGTGATATACCACCAGGCGGCCTCATCCACAGATTTGCCGACGGTAAGTAAACCGTGGTTCTGAAGAATAAGGGCCTTGTGCGGTCCCAACGCCCTGGCCAGGGCCTCGCCTTCTCCCATTTCCAATACCACCCCGGAAAAAGTATCCAGTAAACCGTGGTCCCGGTAAAAAGCACAGGCATCCTGAGTAATAGGGTCTAAAAGGCGTCCGAGGCTAGACCAGCTTTTTCCATAGATCGAATGGGCGTGGGCAGCGGCGACAATATCCGGGCGGGTTTTATGGATATGGGAGTGAATCGTGAACGCGGCCCCATTCAGGTAACCGCTGCCCTCAACCACCTCACCTTGATGGTTAACCAGCAATAGCTGCGACAGGGTTATCTGTTTAAACGAGACTCCCATGGGGTTAACCCAAAAATAATCGTCGTACTCCGGATCGCGAACGCTAATATGGCCGGCAACGCCCTCATCGAAGCCATATTTGCCAAACAGACGCAAAGCCGCTGTGAGTTTTTTCTTGCGCTCTTCACGCACCTGTTCCGGCGGCTGGGTGGGCTGATCCAATAACATATGGATGTCGCCATTCATAACAGCAGTATCGATACCGGTTTTTTTTCTATTTTTTGCTATCGCAACCATCGAGCACCCCTATTAATCCCTAAGAAATGTCAGGGTATGGTTATAGCACGAGTTTTATTTATTGTGCGACAGGAAAAAAAGTAATAAAAATTTAATTTTTGATTCTTAGAGAAATATAAAAAATGACTTTTATGTCTATTTTTTATATTTATTTGTACAGGGCAGAAGTCAAATAAAAATATAGAAAATTTATCTTCTATCCAGCCACACTGAGCGGTGGCTGGATAGATAAAAATTGCTTTTTCAATAACCTTCCAAAACAACCTTTCCTTTAGCGGACTGGGATTCGATAAGCTGATGGGCTTTACGCAGGTTATCCGCATTAATCTTGCCAAAATGCTGCCCCATTGTGGTTTTAATTAATCCCTGATCGATTAATTCTGCCAGCTCATTTAACAGGACATGTTGGGCAATCATATCCTCGGTAGTAAACAGGGAGCGGGTAAACATAAATTCCCAGTGCAGGGATATACTCTTGTGTTTCAGTGCCATCACATCGAGGGAATCGGGGTCATCAATCAAGCCAAATTTCCCCTGGGGTTTAATACTTTTAATGATTTCCGCCAAGTGCTCTTCGGTATTGGTTAGGCTAACCACATAGTCGACGCTATCGATGCCCGCACGGCTCAACTGTTCACTGAGCGACTGTTGATGATTGATCACATAGTGACTCCCGAGCGCCTCAAGCCAACTTTGCGTCTCGGGTCGCGAGGCAGTGCCGATTACGGTCAGATTGGTCAGGCGCCGAGCCAACTGGACCATAATGGAGCCCACACCACCGGCGGCACCAATAATCAGCAGTGACTTGTTGTTTGCGCCTTTACCCACCTCCACTTGCAGGCGATCGAACAGCATTTCCCAGGCGGTAATCGCGGTGAGGGGCAGGGCTGCCGCCTCGGCATTGTCGATCGTCTTCGGGGCCCGGCCGACAATGCGCTCATCCACCAACTGATACTGGGCATTACTGCCGGGGCGGGAGATATCTCCCGCATACCAGACCCGGTCACCGACTTCGAAGTAAGTCACCTCCGAACCCACGGCCTTCACGATGCCAACCGCATCCCAGCCCAATACCTTCCACTGACCCGCATCGGGGCTGGCCCGCTTTCTGACTTTGGTGTCCACAGGGTTCACGGAAACGGCCTGCACCTCCACCAACAGGTCCCGAGCGGAGGCTTGGGGCACAGGTAGCGTTATATCCTGTAGCGCCGCTTGATCGGTGCTTGGCAGGGACTGTTGATAACCGACCGCTTTCATCATCAGCTTGATCCTTTTTCATTGGGATAACAGAGATTGGGGGTATCCTAAGCAGGATTATCCACAAGAAAAACCGCCTTCTCACAGAAGCTGTTTCAATTATTTTTTTAAATTCCAATTGCTGTCGATAACTCTATACACAGTTATCCACAAATCGAGGTGGTGGCACCGGTGAGTCGCCCTCTGTGGAAAACTCAGGAGATTATTCACTGACAAGCGCCTTGATCTTGCTCCAGCAGCCTGAAGGCAGAATCTTATACACAGACAAGATTTCCTAGTAATCAGCCCACTGCTGGCACTATTCAAGCCGCAGACAGACAAGGCTAAAAACTCCAGTCTCAGTTTTTCGGTCCTGGGGATAAATCCCGCAATCCCTATTCACCTTATCCACATAAAGCCTTGTTGCCCGGCGTCGCGGGCGCAAGGGGTCGAGCGCGGCCCACTTATCCAATCCACTGCCGCCCCCCTTCCAACCGTCTAGCGATAGAGATCAGTATTTGCCCTGTGGCCCCGCCTTTTTCTCTCCACTAAGTTATCCACAATCTGTAGGAGTGCGCTGGGGCCGATATACCCCCGGTGGTCAACTTCTCTGTTTCGTACCAAGCGGGATCGAGCAATGGGCGGGGAAGGTTCATTATAAGCAAGAGGACAGCAATCCGCTCTCAGCCAAATAACTTCGGGAAGCTCCCTAGTACTCAACTGGCGGGGTAAGCCCGGCAGTAAGACGGCGGGCGCCTGAATATACCTAAAGGGCAGCCCTTTCAGCTGGATCACTATTTGAAGCTAGTGGAGTAGAGTGGTCAATATTTAGCCAGCAAAAAACGCGACTGTATTGCCGAAAAACCCACCCTGTCCTCCAGCGGCTTGGCGTCTTACCCAACTACAGGCTCTATAGCAATAAGTGACTGGGACTGGCTATGTATAATACCCAGTGCGGATCATAATAAATCAGCTGCTGTGCCGCATTGGCATTCTCCTAGCACCAGTCACTGGATCCGACCGTGCAATATCAATAAAAGAAATCCACTATCGATACCTGCTTAATTTACAGCGCGTTAAACGCAGCTGCATATAGCCAGTGTAAGCCGAGAGTAAAATCGTATAACTGATTGGTTTTACTGAAGCATATTTCATACATATGACAAACAAACCTTTCCTCTCCGGGCTTATACACATTTTCTTTTCAATATTTATTTCTTTAAAGCTTTTTAAAAGTAAATAAATTTCGAAAATAAGAAGCAAACAAACTGACACCCTCAATGAAAAGATAAAATATTAACCGAGCAAATCTTTCCAAGACTTTGAGACTGTGATAAATATTGTTATAAGAATTATCCTGAGGAGCATGAAAATATATACACCTTGAATCCGGCCGCATATAAACAGGCCAAACAGAAATTAACTTCGCTAAAAATGGCAAGTTAATATTTTTTATAGAATTTAATCTAATCCTTTAAAAGAGTTCAGATTTATGCAAGGTCAAACTTATAGAGGTCAGGCACAGACAAAATAAATATATTTACAGAAAAACTTATAAAACTGGCTCAACAATGATCAAAGGACTGATCTGCATATGTTATTTCCTCCGCTCTTATCAAATCAGAGCCACGAGAGTAAAACTATCACTATGGATAGCTCCGGCTAACCTTCAGGCTGCTATTCAGCGTACACAGTAACAGTTTGGTAGGGCCCGGACTGGGGGCACCGCAGAGTATCAATATTTTTTATTGCCGCAGTACTGGGCAATACCAACTCTACTCTGATCTGGCCACCCTAAGCTAGGTAAAACGCGATATTTTTACCGGAAAAAATTGGATAATTCATCAAGAGCCTGACAGGCTTAAAAGCATCAAACAAACAATTACACTAAAAAACTATTAAAATCCAAAAACGTAAAGGACTAACAATGTCAGATTATTTAAAAATTATTGAAAATGGAGAACTCCCCAATATTAATCGCAATGTTTGGGTACCCAGTTCGGGCTTTGATGCGTGGAAAGAAATAAAGAAAGGACACCAATCAAATTACTACATGTGCAAGTTAACGCGAGCGCTCTATGACATAGCAATAAAACCTGGCCCCCGTAGTTTTTCGAACCCCAAAACGCTAACACTCAATGGTGCCCAAATCCACTATTCTATTCTGGAATGCGGAGATGTCGTAGTAGACAGACTTATAGAGGGCAACTTTCCCACTCCAGAGGAAAAGCAAGATACTGGTCTGTATTATGTATACTATGACCAGATAAGTGATTCATTTAAAACCTCAAACTCACCAAAGGAACAACTGCCTTACAATCACCAATGGGATAAAGCCCATTACGTGGCGGTCAGCGGTAAGTTTAAAAATAAAGAAGAGGCCGGCTGGGAATTAATCGAACATATTCGTAAAGCTTATGAGAGCTCAGTACAAAGATACCTAAGAAACCAGCTCTCTGACGAAAGTCACTACGCCCTATTCTGGCAAGACGGTAGATATTATGACTCGAAAAATGCACAATCACTTGCGGCATGGATTGCGCATGGACAAGGTCATTGTATGCCAATCAATTGGCTAGTACACGGCGAGGGAACGGGTACTTTTGTAAAGGCGCTGGAGCTTCTAATCAAGCAGCCAGGTATTCATCCATTTAAGGGTGATAATGGTAAACTCGCAAACCAGAATACAATGGCAAGACAGCAGGTCTTTTTCTCCAACCCACGGGGACCTAATGGGGGAAGTGGAATCACTGAAAAAAAACTGAAGAAGCTCTGTGAGCAAGCTGGTATACATATGTCAGGTATAAATATTAATCCACTCGATGTTTTTCATAACCGCGATGCCCGAATGAAAGGACTCAATACAGTGGCAAATATAACAGCAGGAACTGCTACTATAGGAGGCCTAGCAGGCCTAGAGAGCGAAGTAGGTTTTGCCAAGGTTAAACGCGCTTTAGAAATGACTCAGGACCTTGCTACAGCAGTATATACTAGGGACGCTTCTCATTTATCACTACATTCAGTGGCGGGTGTTACTGCAGCCTGCATAACAGGATTTGCCTGTGCTAAAAAAACTTACACCATTTTTCGTAATGCAATAGGTACAGCGTGTCCTACTAAGAAAAATGGCGATAATAGATACTGGGCAGAGAAAAAATCTTAGTAAGGGACTTCTCTATTTAAGCTACCCAAATTGCCGACTGTGACAGGATTAGATTCCAATTATTTAAGCGGACACATCCAACGCTCGGAGGCTTTCCGTATACCGCAGTAAAAAGCTTCAGCAAGTTATTCTCACTGGCTGAAACCGCCCTTGGTTAACTTGCAGAGCTACCGGTATACGGACTCCAACGCATTCGTCGTCATAGCGGATAGGCTGAAAGAGTTGGCCATGCGATTAAGTTTGCTTTATTTAGGAGGCGAGCTTATTCAAGGGCTACTAAAAAGGGGGAGACTCAGGGAGTCCACTGACACCCTCGGTGTAATGTCTGCAGAAATAAAACCCTCTATACATCCAAAGTATCCAAGCTACACCTATTTTATTCGGCATAGCTCAGATAACTGTGAAAGTGGGGGACTTTATTGTCAGCCTAACCCCGACAGGGTGGCACCATTACTCAACCGTTACCGATTTGGCCAGATTTCTCGGCTGGTCCACATCCGTGCCCTTGAGCACTGCCACATGGTAGCTCAGCAGCTGTAGCGGCACGGTGTAGAGAATCGGCGCCAGGCTCTCGGGGGAGTCCGGTACTTCCACCACGGTCACGCCCTCTTCACTGGTAAACCCGGCTTTGGGGCTGGCAAAAACAAACAGCTGGCCGCCGCGCGCGCGCACTTCCTGTAAATTGGATTTGAGTTTTTCCAGCAGCTCATCATTGGGGGCCACCACCACCACCGGCATATCGCCGTCGACCAGGGCCAGGGGCCCGTGTTTTAACTCCCCGGCGGGGTAGGCCTCGGCATGGATATAGGAGATTTCCTTCAGCTTTAAGGCGCCTTCAAGGGCAATGGGAAACTCGACACCGCGACCGAGAAAGAGCGCGTGTTTTTTCTCGGCAAAGGCCTCACCGGTATATTTAACAATTTTATCCAGGCCGGTGAAGCTCTCCATCAACTGGGGCAGCTGGTGCAGAGCGCTGACTAACTCGGCCTCGCGCTCCGCCGGCAGGCCGTTGGCCTTGGCCAGCGCGATACAGAACAGCTGTAAAGCCACCAGTTGAGTCGTAAAGGCCTTGGTCGAGGCCACCCCAATTTCCGGGCCCGCCTCGGTCATCAGCGATAATTCGGACTCCCGTACCAGTGAGCTGTTGGGTACATTGCAGATGGCCATAGAGGCCAGGTAGCCCAGGCCTTTACCCTGGCGCAAGGCGGCGAGGGTATCCGCCGTTTCCCCAGACTGGGAAATACTCACAAACAGAGTTCCCGGCCGCACCACCGTCTTGCGATAGCGCAGTTCGCTGGCCACTTCTACCGAACAGGGAATACCGGCCCAGTCCTCCAACCAGTAGCGCGCCACCATCCCCGCGTGATAGCTGGTACCGCAGGCCACTATCTGCACCTGCTGCACCTTGGGCAGAATTTCCTGAGCGCGGGCACCGAGTGCCTGGGTCAACACCGAGTGCTCGTCGATACGACCCGCCAGGGTGGCCGCAACTACCTGGGGCTGCTCGAAAATCTCTTTCTGCATATAGTGGCGATAGTGCCCTTTATTACTGGCTTCGTGGCCACCGGTCAATTTGTGCACCGGGCGGCTGACCTCTTTGCCCAGTTTGTCCCGCACTGCGATACCGCTGCGGCGCACTTCCGCCACGTCGCCCTCTTCAAGGAAAATAAAGCGGTCGGTCACCTGGCGCAGGGCCATTGGGTCTGAGGCGATAAAGTTTTCTTCGATCCCCACCCCCAGTACCAGGGGACTGCCGGAACGGGCGCAGGCCAGAACATCCGGCTCATCGCGGCTGACAACCGCCAGGGCGTAGGCGCCCTCCAGTATCTGGGTAGCTTCGGTCACCGAATCGATCAGGTTGCGGCCCTCGATACTCAGAGAGTGAATCAGGTGTACCACCACTTCGGTATCGGTCTCTGACTGGAACTCGTAACCCTTGTCCTGTAGCTCTGCGCGCAGTTCCTGGTGATTCTCGATAATGCCGTTATGCACCAGGGCAATATGGCCGGATAGGTGGGGATGGGCGTTTTCATTCGATGGCACACCGTGGGTTGCCCAGCGGGTATGGGCTATCCCTATATGGCCCTCGGCACTCTCCTCTCTTAATTTAGCTTCGAGGTCCGCGACCTTGCCCAGGCTCTTGCGCAGTTGTAGCTGGCCACTGCCATCACTCAGGCAGACACCGGCGGAGTCATAACCGCGATACTCCAAACGGCGCAGCCCCTCCAGAAGAATACCCATCACATTGCGCTGTGCCAGCGCGCCCACAATTCCGCACATAATTATTTCCTCATTAACCCGGAAAACTCGCCACCCATTACCCGTTCGGGCGGGGAGTTTCTGCCCCTATCTACCGGGGCACAGAGCAGCTGAATGCCCAGCTGCTCCAATTTTTGACCTACAGAGTCCTCCAGACCATCGTCTGTGACCAGGGTATCGACCTGCTCCCAGGACAATTCCAAATTGGGAATCCGCTTCCCCACTTTACTGGACTCCGCCAGCACAACGACCTCTCGCGCCACTTCCGCCATAACACGGGACAGGCCTATCTGCTCATTAAAAGTACAGGTGCCGCGCTGCAAGTCGATGCCATCGGCACCGATAAAAGCGCGATCGAAGTCGTAGCCCCTCAGTACCTGTTCCGCCACCTGCCCCTGGAAGGCCTCGAAATGCGGGTCCCAGGTGCCGCCAGTCATCAGCAAGGTCGGTTCGTTTTCCAGCTCCCGCAGCGCATTGGCCACATGCAGTGAGTTAGTCATCACAACCAGCCCGCGCTTGCTTTCAAGCTGCGGAATCATCGCCGCAGTGGTGCGCCCATAGTCGATCACAATCCGGTGGTGATCCGGTATCAGGGCTGCGGCGGCGCGGCCGATGGCCCGCTTGATTTCGGAGGGGCCCTCCTCGCTGACCAGCTCCCTCGGCACTGGGATAGCCCCGCCGTGACGGCGCAGCAGCAAGCCGTGGTTTTCCATCGCAGTCAGATCCTTTCGAATCGTGACCTCCGAGGTACCGAACTGCCGCGCTAATTGCTCGACACTGGCCTCACCCACTTCATTCAACAAGTGGAGGATGCCGTGGCGACGCTGCTGGGTGTTGCGCTTGGACATAAGCATAAAAGTTTCGTTTCGAAACTTAAAGATAGCAAAACGAAACTATAATTCCCACAGTTTTATCGCCAGCGGGTCGGCTAGTGGCAGAGTGTGGGCAGAAATAGCTATAGCGATAGGGTTTTCAACATCACCTGGAGAAAGCGCGCCAGCTCGCCACCGGTAACGGCGCGGTGATCGGCACTGATGGAGAGGGGCAACAGGGGGCGCATCGCCGGCCAGCGATTGACCACCACCACCCCCTGGCCCACCCGCCCGGCACCGACAATGGCGACAGTGGGTGGCATAACCACTGGGGTGGCGTAGCGACCGGCAATAGAGCCAAAGTTGGACAGGAGTATGCTCGCCCCCTGTAAATCCCGCTGGGCAATGCCGGTCTCGTGGGCCTGGTTTTTGAAGTCCGCTACCTGCTGGAGCAGCTCCCCGTCGGAGCGCTCGGCCACCTCTCGAAGTACCGGTACAAACAGCCCTCTGGGCGAGTCCACGGCCAGGCCAATATTGATACTGCCCTGCGGCAGCAGCTGATTATCCCGATACCAGGCATTGAGTGTGGGCTCTGCGGTACAGGCCTCCTGTACCGCGCGGATCAAGCGCAGCAGCGCCGGGGCACTGCCCCACCAGTTGGAAATATCCGCGTCGTCACACAGGGTTATCTGTTGCACTTCATCCCGCGCGCGACTCATGGACAGCCCCATGGCCCGCCGCGCCGGCGACATAATCTCGGGGTCGGATTCGACGGCAGTCGTTTGCACAGTCGGGGTAGGAGGGGGCGATGGGCGGCGGCTCTTTGCCGGGGCTTGTGCTTTGGCCCCCGATCCCGCCGCAGCGCGCACCTGGGCTGCTGTCACCGGGGCAGCAGCGGATAGTGAGTGCAAATCGACGCCCAAACGCCGGGCCAGGGCCCGCACCCTCGGGGTTGCCGGGCGCTTCGGGCCCGCCTCGGGCCCCCGCTCAACCCCCAATACAGCCTGCCCCTGTTCCAATTTTCCCACCACCGTGCCGCTGTCGGCCCGCGCATCCCCTTGATCTGCTTCTTCCGTTTTAACAGTGGCTGTGGAGGGGCTTTCAAGCACCACTTCCCCCTCGGCGACAAATCCTACCAGCGGCTCGCCGACATTCACGGTTTCATCCACCGCTGCAAACAGTTTTTCAATCGTGCCGCCCCAGGGAGCCGGTACATCCACCAGGGCCTTGGCAGTTTCAACCGTCACCAGGGTATCGTGGATGGCGATCGTCTCTCCCTCACTGATATGCCACTCCCGCACCACCGCATCGGGCAGACCTTCGCCGAGGTCCGGCAGGGTAAAAATCTTCATTGTGCCCCTCCGCTGGCATAATCCAATACCTCCCGCACGGCGGCCAAAATCTGCGCCACTCCCGGCAGATACTCGTGCTCCAATTGGTAGTAGGGCATCACCGTATCGAAGCCGGTCACCCGCTGTACCGGTGCCTGCAACAGGTCGAAGGCATATTCATTGATCTGCGCGACCAGCTCAGCGCCCACACCACAGAATCTGGCCGCCTCGTGTATCACAACACAGCGCCCGGTTTTCTCCAGGGAGTCGATCACCGTGTGGATATCCAGAGGCTTCAGGGTGGCCGGGTCTATGACCTCGGCCTCTATGCCTTCCCCCGCCAACTGCTCTGCGGCTTGCAGGGTCTCTTTGAGACAGGCGCCCCAGGCGATCAGTGTGATATCGCGGCCCTCGCGCAGTACAAAGGCGCGATCCAGCGGCAGCGCTTCGCCGGTATCGGGCACCTCCTGGCGCACCGCCCGGTAGATGCGCTTGGGCTCTAGAAAGATCACCGGGTCCGGGTCGCGAATTGCCGCCAGCAGTAAACCGTAGGCGCGGGCCGGGGAGGAGGGCACTACCAGGCGCAGGCCCGGAATATGCGCGAACAGGGCCTCGGTGCTCTCGGAGTGATGCTCCGGTGCATGAATACCACCACCGTAGGGGGCGCGGTAGACCGCCGGGCAGGAGAGGCGGCCGCGCGTGCGATTGCGAAAGCGCGAGGCGTGGCTGAGAATCTGATCGAGACCGGGATAGATAAACCCCATAAATTGAAATTCAGCCACCGGTCGCAATCCCTGTACCGCCATGCCCACCGCCATACCGGCAATCATGGTCTCGGCTAGGGGGGTATCCAGTACCCGGTCGCGGCCGAACTTGGCTTGCAGCCCCTCGGTCGCGCGAAATACGCCACCATTGAGGCCCACATCTTCACCAAAAACGACCACCCTGGGGTCCGCTTGCATCTCGTAAGCCAAGGCCTGGGCAATCGCCTCTACCAGAGTGATCTCCGCCATCAGCTGTCCCCCTGCAACTGTTGATACTGCTCCAGAAATGCCTCCGGCAGCTTTGCGTAGAGGTGATCGAATATTGCCGTGGCGGAATCCCTGGGGGTTTCCCGGTAGGTCTGCACCGCCCTGTCCACTTGCCGGGTCAGCGCCCGCTGCAACTCTTGCTCCCGCGTATCATCCCAGGCCCCGCCGTTTTCTAGATAGGCGCGCAGGCGCCGCAAGGGCTCCTTTGCCCAGGCTTCATTGAGGTTGTTTTTCGGTTGATAGCGGCTGGCATCATCGGCGGTGGTGTGGTCGCACAGGCGATAGCTGATCGCTTCGATCAGTGCCGGGCCGGCCCCGCTGCGCGCCTGCGCCAGCGCATCTCCCACCGCTTCGCGCACGGCAATGACATCGTTGCCGTCCACCTGCAAGCCGGGTATACCGGCGGCGATGGCCTTCTGCGCCAGGGTTTTGCAGGCGGTTTGCTCTTCGCGCGGCAGGGAGATGGCCCACTGATTGTTGTTGATCACGATCACCAGGGGCAGCTTCCAATCGCCGGCCAAATTGATCGCCTCGTAGAAGTCGCCCCGCGAAGTGGAGCCGTCGCCCCCGGTCGACACAGCGACACGCAGGGGTTCGCCAAGGTGTTCGTGCTTGTATTTCAGGGCGAAGGCAATACCGGCACCGTGTAGCATCTGCGTGGCAATAGGCACGCTCAGAGGCAAATCTTGGCGGGCGTGGCGAAAGTTCTGCCCGCGCTCATCGCCCCCCCAGATCGCGTAGATTTCCTCAATCGCAACACCGCGCCCCAGCAGGGCGCCGCTCTCCCGGTAATTGGGGCAATAGACATCCTCTGCGGCCATCGCTGCGGCGAGGCCAACGCCTATCGCCTCCTGGCCGAGACTGGAGGGGTAGGTGCCAAGCTGGCCGGTGCGCTGCATTTTGACCGCGCGATCATCCACCATACGAGTCAGGGTCATCTGGCGGTAGAAGTCGATCAGGGTATCGGCAGTGGCGAAGTCCGGTAGGGCTTGGGTCGTCTGTCCGCGCTCGTCCAGATATTGCAGTGAGGCAATATCAAAACTGGCAAGCAGTTTTAATCTAGGCTTATGCATCGGGCCATTCCTTTTATTCCCGAAGCGCAAGTTTAATCGAAAGGGCGGCTATCAACAGTGGGAAGGCCCGCCGGAATTATCGCTCCCGCAGGGGCTCCCCCAGTGACGGCGAGGTTATTTCTGTTTCTTGGTCGGGCGCTGCCAGCCGCTGATATTGCGCTGCTTACCCCGCGCCACCGCCAGCGCCTCCGGGTCCACTGCTCGGGTAATGGTGGAGCCGGCAGCAATTGTGGCCCCGGCTCCCACGGTTACCGGGGCTACCAAGGCAGTGTTGGAACCAATAAACGCTTGATCGCCAATCTCGGTCAGGGATTTGTTCACCCCATCGTAGTTACAGGTGATGGTGCCGGCACCGATATTGACCGCTTCCCCCACCAGGGCATCGCCCACATAGGAGAGATGGTTGATCTTACTGCCGGCTCCGATTTTGGCTTTTTTGGTCTCGACAAAGTTACCCACCTTGGCACCGGTTGATAGCTCTGTGCCCGGGCGCAGGCGCGCGAATGGACCGATAGTGCAGGTCTCACCGACTTCGGCCCCCTCGATAATAGAGTTGGCCTCCACCCTGGTGCCATCCGCCAGGTGACAGTTCTTCAGCAGGCAATTGGGGCCGATTTTTACTCCTTTACCCAGTGATACCGTGCCTTCAAAGATACAGTTGATATCGATAGAGACATCGGTGTCACAGGTCAGGCTGCCGCGAATATCGATACGCGCCGGGTCCAATAAAGTCACGCCCGCATTCATCAGACTCGTCGCCTGCTGGTGCTGTAGGGCGCGCTCCATCTGCGCCTGCTGTGCACGACTGTTCACACCGGCCACTTCCAGCGGGTCGCTGGCCAGCACACCGGCGACAGCGATACCCTCACTCACGGAGCGCCCGACAATATCGGTCAGGTAGTATTCGCCCTGGGCGTTGTCGCAGGACAGCTCCGGCAGCCAGCGGGCCAGCAGGTCCCCAGACGCCGCTAAAATACCGGTATTGACCTCACTGATAGCCAGGGTATCGGCATCGGCGTCCTTCTCTTCAACAATCGACTGCACGCGGCCACTGCTATCTCTCACAATACGCCCATAGCCCGCAGGGTTGGCCATCTCCACTGACATCAGGGCGGGACCGCAGTCCGCCGCCGACAGCAGCGATTGCAAACTGCCGGCCTTGACCAGGGGAACATCTCCGTAGAGCACCAGAACGTTGGCTCCCGCGCGGAAATAGGGTGCGGCCTGGGCCACTGCGTGCCCGGTACCCAACTGCTGCGCCTGCTCTACAAACCTGACGCCGCGATCGGCGAAGCGCTCGCGAACCAGCTCGGCACCGTGCCCGATTACTACAGTAATCTGCACTTCACCCAGCGACATAGCGGTATCAATAACCCGCTCAAGCATGGGGATACCGCCAATGGGATGCAGCACTTTGGGCAGGTCAGAGTGCATACGGGTGCCTTTTCCGGCAGCTAAAATCACAACATCGATAGTCATAAAGGGTCGATATTCCAAGCGTTTGTAAAACCTGAGTGCATTGTGGCCATTCGCCCCGCTTTACTCAAGCGGGCAACCACTCGTCCCAGGGGCCTGCGCCTCGCCCCATTGAGATTGCCGCGCCTCTTTAATCCCGGTAATTTAGCCCCTGAAAAATCAACCAGTTGCCCATCCAACAAAACAAAGATAACCGCCGAGAACAGAATCAGGCGGAGGAATACTTCAATGAACACCACTAAGCAAAACAAGCCGCGCCGCCACTTTCTGGCCCTGGCGGCTCTGGCGTTGACCCTGCCCCTGGGGGCAGTGGCAGTGGCAGAAGCCGATGCCAAAGAAGAGGAGAAGGCGGAGGCCTGGGATATCAACCAGCCGCCCTACGAATTCAAACCGATCCAGCTGGATACCCGCGAAACCACCTGGAGCAACCTGGACATCAGCCCGGATGGTAAAACCATCCTGTTCGATATGCTCGGCGATATCTACACAGTGCCGGTAGCCGGTGGCGAGGCAGTAGCCCTGACCAATGAAATCGCCTGGAATATGCAGCCGCGCTTCAGCCCGGATGGCGAGAACATCGTATTTATCAGCGACCGCGATGGCGCCGACAACATCTGGTTGATGGACCGCAATGGCGACAACCTTCGCCAGCTCACCACAGAGAAGGAAAACCTGCTGCACTCGCCCAACTGGAGCCCCGATGGCCAGTACCTGGTGGCGCGCAAAGGCTTTATGTCTGGGCGCAGTATCCCCGCCGGTGAAATCTGGATGTACCACTACGGTGGGGGTGAAGGTCGCCAGCTGAAAGAGCGCATCGGCGGCGATATCGCCCAGAAAAACATTGCCGATCCGGCTTTCTCCCCGGATGGTCGCTATGTCTATTACTCTATCGACACCACCCCCGGCACTGTATGGAAATACAACAAAAACTCCACCCAGGAGATTTTTGCCATCAACCGCTACGACCTCCAGGACGGTGAAGAGGAGACCTTTATCTCCGGTCCCGGCGGTGCAGTGGCACCGGTGCCCTCTCCAGATGGTCGCAAACTGGCCTTTATTCGCCGCCAGGACAATCGGACCTCCCTGTTCCTGAAAGATCTGGATACCGGGCTGGAAACACCGGTTTACGCCGGCCTTGAGCGCGACCTGCAGGAAATCTTCGGCCCGCACGGCAACTATGTACAGTACGACTGGATGCCCGATGGCGAGTCGCTGATCGTGTGGACCGGCGGTAAATTCCTGCGTATTTCCACCAACGGCGACAGCGTCGCCCCGATTGAAGCCCATGTGAAAGTCGAAAAACAGGTAGCCGATGCGGTGCGCTTCCCGGTGGACGTGGCGCCGGAAACCTTCGATGTGAAGATGATCCGCTGGGCGCAGAAATCCCCCAACGGCAAACAGGTCGCGTTCCAGGCTCTGGGCAAGATTTATATCCAGGATATCGACAGCGGTGAGCGCCGTCGCCTGACCCGCCAGGACGACCACTTTGAGTTCTACCCCAGCTGGTCCCGCGATGGTCGCGAGATCACCTATGTCTCTTGGGACGACCAAAACCTGGGCCATGTGAGGGTAGTTTCCGCTCGCAACGGTCGCGGTAAAAATATCACCAAGCAGCCGGGCCTATACGTTGAGCCAAGCTTTTCTCCCAGCGGTGACACAGTGGCCTACCGCCGCTTTACCGGCGGCTATCTGCTTAGCCCTGAGTACTCCCTGGAACCGGGTATTTACCTGGCAGACGCCGACGGCGACTGGCAGCGCCGGGTCGTGAAGTCTGGCTATGAGCCGCATTTCGGCGCCAGCGAAGAGCGTATCTACTTCTCCGAGTACCAAAACGCTGACGGCGGCAAGCGCGTGCTGAAGAGCACCAACCTGCAAGGCAAGGATGAGCGCGAGCATCTGCACGGCGCTGAGATTACCTCCTTCCGCCTATCTCCGGACGGCAACTGGGTTGCCTTTACCCAGGACTTCAAAGCCTTTGTCGCGCCATTTATGCACACCGGCAAATCCGAGGTAATCGGCCCCGATAGCAAAGCGGTTAAAGTTACCCAGGTATCCAAGCGCGCCGGTGAAAACCTGCACTGGTCTGCCGATAGCGACACCTTGGGCTGGGCCCACGGCCCCAAACTGTTCGAGCGCGAACTGAAAGACGCCTTCGAATTTGTCGCCGGTGCCCCCGAGGAGCTGCCAGAGCCGGTCTCCGAAGGCATCGACCTGAGCTTTGAGCAGTCCTTTGACAATCGCGCCGGTCTCGTTGCCCTCACCGGCGGCAAGGTTGTCACTATGCGCGATGCGGAAAATACCCGTGAAATTATCGACAATGGTGTAGTGCTGTTCCGGGGCAACCGCATTGTCGCCGTGGGTCCCGCTGCGGAAGTGGACATTCCCGCCGACGCGAAGCGTATCGATATCACCGGCAAAACTGTATTACCGGGGCTGATTGACGCCCATGCCCACGGTGCCCAGGGTCGCGAGGAGATTATCCCGCAGCAGAACTGGAACCTGTTCTCCAGCCTGGCATTTGGCGTGACGACTATTCACGACCCCTCCAATGACAGCAGCGAGATCTTCTCCGCCGCTGAAATGCAAAAGGCCGGCCTGATTACCGGACCGCGTATTTTTTCCACCGGCACCATCCTCTATGGCGCCAAAGGTCCGGGCTACAAAGCCAAGATCAACTCCCTGGAGGACGCCCAGTTCCACGTCAACCGCCTCAAGGAAATGGGTGCCATCTCGGTGAAGAGCTACAACCAGCCCCGCCGCGACCAGCGCCAGCAAGTGCTACAGGCAGCCCGCGAAGCCGGCATTATGGTAGTGCCCGAGGGCGGCGGTAAGTACCAGCACAATATGAACATGATTGTGGACGGGCATACCGGTATCGAGCACTCACTGCCGATCGCCAATGTCTACGGCGATGTGGAGCAACTGTGGAGCCAAACCCAGGTGGGTTATACACCGACCTTTGTCGTGGCCTACGGCGGCCTCTGGGGTGAGGAGTACTGGTATGACCGCACCGAGGTGTGGAAGAACACGCGCCTGACCCGCTTTACCCCCGACTTTATCGTCAATCCCCGTTCTATCCGTCGCCCCACTGCGCCGGATGCCCACTACAACCACTTTAACGTGGCCCGTCAGGCCAAGCAGCTGCGCGACGAAGGTGTCACCGTACATATCGGCGCCCACGGCCAGCGTGAGGGACTGGGTGCGCACTGGGAGATGTGGATGATGGAGCAGGGCGGCTTTACCCCCTGGGAAGCCTTCCGCGCCGGCACCATCGACGGTGCCCGCTACCTGGGTATGGACGGCGATATCGGCAGTATCGAGGCGGGTAAACTGGCTGACCTGATCGTGATCGACGGCAACCCTCTGGACAACCTGCGCCAGTCCGAAAATATTACCTATACGGTCATCAACGGACGCGTGTTTGAGGCGGAAACCATGAACGAGATGGGCGCAGGTGAGCGCCTGGCATTCTTCCACGAGCGCCTGCCCATCAGCGCTATGCCCGCGCCTACGGCAGAAGCGGTACAGGAGAAGATGGAGCGCCACCACTGGGTACACTGACGACCTCAGCGCTAAGCTGAAAGGCGATAGGTAAAAGGCCGGGGAAGCGATTCCCCGGCCTTTTTTATTGCTGTTTCGCCCGCCGGCGCCCAGCCAGTTTATGCCATAGAATGGCCCGGTAAATCGCCACCGGCAGCCTAAAAATTCCAGTGACCAGCCACCAGAATGACTCATAGATAGCAATAGTCTGATCGGCCAAAGGGTGATCCTTCTCCAGCCGCTCGGGGTAGTGATCGTGTCGCAACATGCCCCGATAAAATAGAAATTGCCGCAATGGCCTACTGAAACGCCAGCTAAATGATTTTGTTAAACGTGTGAGATTTTCGGCAAGATAGCTTTCCGAGGCGCCCTTCTGCTGAGTCAGCAGTTCAAAATACTGGGCTTTTGAGCAGTTTTCACTTTTCCAGTCCTCGACAAACTTTCCCTGCTTCAGCCATTCACTCCCGGAAAAACCACCGCTCTCCCGCAGATCATCGGTGTAGCGGGGAATAGCGCTCTGATTTTTAATGATGGCTTTTGAAATTCGGTAAACATCGGAATTCATTCGATCCGGGTTTTCTAATTCCCGCATCAGTCGCTGCTGAAAACCAGCACGAAACTTAAAGTGTAAAAGACATCCACAGTTTTCACTTAAGGGTATTGGCGTACAGACATGAGTAGAGCGTATATATTGAAAATCCTGACGCCAGTATACCAGTGGTATTTTATAGGATTTGACAAAGTAGTTGGGCACACCCGAAATCTGTGCCCGCACTTTTGAGCGAATCTCAAAAAATGGAAAGGCCTGTATACGTTTTTTCTTAAAGTTCTTATAGGGCACGTAATTGGGGGTTTTAGCCATTAATTCAGTAAGATTTTTTGCTGAGTAAGGCCTTTCTTTTAAGTTATCACAAAAAAAATCGATCAGTGGAGTATATAGAGCAAAAGCCAACTCATTTTTCATCAGCTTAGTTACCCGGGACAGGCATACGCGGCCATCCACCTCGGGTAACTGAAGAAATTCATCCGCATCGACAACAATAGTCCATTTACCCCGGCAATACTCGTGAGCGATACGATTAACCCAATCAATTCCAGCATTTGCCTGTGGATAACCACCCTTAACAGCGTAAAGCTGTACATCAGCCTGGTTTAAAAGATAGGTGACAGAACCATCGCGACTGCCAGTATCAATTAAGTGGAAGCAAGTTACCCCGATAGAGCGATAATGGTGTAAAAAAGCAGGGAAAATATCTATCTCGTCGCGAAATACACAAATTAAAGGAAAAGTCTTGTCATTTGCTCCATCGATATATCTGAGCACCTTCAAACTTTCACCCTCTTGGTTTTAAGCAACTGCTGATATTTACTGCTATGGTAACCAGATCAACTTACCACCCACTCAATCATTAATCTGGCCACCTCCCACCTCTGTCTTGTCTTTTCTTGTCTTGCTCCTAAAGCTTATCCATAACAAATTAAAGTTACATATCTATTACATTGTAAGCGTCGCTACCCGGTAAATAATCATAGTTAAATTCCGGCTTTTTCCTATTGCAAGTCTACTATCATCCCTAGTATTAAGATTTATTACTCTGCGAGAGATTTCGGTGCTATATCAGTAGCTTTTCCCCAAGCAATAATATCTACTGTCCATAATCAAGACGGATAAACTTGCGCAACCTGCGCATTGTTCTCCGCACCACTCCCGGTTTATATTTGTTGCCCTGCTGCTTGCCTCTCCCTTTCTGTTGCGTTCTAAGCAGCAGAAGACTTTTTTCTTCTGCATCCAATGTATGCAAATAGGGACTTATTTGGCGAAAATCCTCCTCTTCCTGAAGAAGATTTCTCGCCTTCATTGAATTATTACCAATACGATAATAGTAAAGTGCGTCGGGGTAGTAGGATATTTTTTCATTTGCTGAAATAAGCTTACTATAAAACTCTATATCGTCTTTACCTGTTCTATATCTCTCGGTATAACCTCCATGATTTCTAAAGGTAGTGGTTTTTATCAAACAGGTTGCATCACCGACAATATTCACTTTCGTCGCCCAGGCCCTTGCTGGCCCCATAAAACGAATTTGAGTCCCCAATTTACTCTCTGGTGTATTTGGTTCTCCTTCGCCGCTAAAGCGTATAGAACTGCATGTCAAACAGTCAACACCGGCAAACATAGCCGCACGAAGCATTTTTTCCACCATTTCAGGCATCATGACATTATCGTCATCAAAAAAGAGTAAATACTCTCCACCGGCTCTTTTTGCCGCAGTATTTCGCGCAGCGCCTACATAACAATTTTCCTGGTAAATAAATTGCCAACCTTTGTTGGCATAGTGATTTTCCAAAATTTTTAGCGCGTGATGGACTTCTTTCGAATGACTTCCATCATCAACCACAATCACTTCAATATTTTGATAAGTTTGCTGCTCAATACTTTTAAGTGCTTGATACAAAAGACCCGGGCGCTCAAAGTGGGTTATGCAAATAGTAATCAAAGGAGACTGCATGTCCACTGGAGATTTGCATTGAGGAGTGTTATGTTCCTGTTCATGCCAACGCTTCCATACCTCCAAGGATTTCTTTACCCGTGGATGCTTAACCCCCGGTGCAGGCAGTTCTTTGATATGGAGTTCCAGTTTTTTCCCCAGAGCGATATGGTTGGGCTCAAAAAGCACCTGCTCACAAGTATCAGGATCAAGTAGCTCTCGCGTTCCACCCGTATCTGCGGCAATAAATGGTATTTTCGTTGCGAGACATTCATATACCGATATTGGAGAGTTCTCTAATAATGCCGGAATAACTGCCAGACGCCCCTCACCCCGTAAATACTCTATGGCCTCCATAGCATCAAAGTTATTTTTAAAGGTAATTTCAGCTTGCCAATTTTCCTGATTCTCTTCAATAAATTTTTGCGCATCAAATCGATAGGAATCACCACCTAAAAAAGTAATTGTAGGAAGTTGCACACCTTTTTTAGCCAGACTATTTAATGCATTAACAAAAAGAATAACGCCTTTACGCGGTTCAAGTCTCCCAAAAAAAACCCACTCCCTGGTTGCGAGGCCAGAGCCATTTATCCTTATTCTTTTATCTGGCAACAAGTCATCTAAAAAAACATTTGGCCAAAAA
Source organism: Microbulbifer regidiadema (SeqCode) (assembly GCF_052466995.1). Lineage (NCBI taxonomy): Bacteria > Pseudomonadati > Pseudomonadota > Gammaproteobacteria > Cellvibrionales > Microbulbiferaceae > Microbulbifer > Microbulbifer regidiadema (SeqCode). Next base: position 3,457,291 of record NZ_CP174297.1, read on the forward strand.
AAACTGCGTTCGGGAAGTTTATATTTATTTTTATCCATCCACTCAATAAGGTATTTACTGCCGCAAATAAGCGTATCCGCCATTTCGGCACTTTTCCGCTCCATAAACACCCAGCCCAACTGACGGTCTTCCTTTAGAAACTGCTGGTTCCCCTCTGCCGACCAAAGCGTTGGGGAGGAGCCCTTTACAACAAAGTGTATATTTCCAAAGGCAATACCCAGACTTTTGGCTAGCAGCGCTATATATCCGGTGCCACGCCACTCTGAAACATGCACAATGTCAAATTTTTTCTCATGCTGCCTAAGCCATTCATAGGCCGCATAAGGTATGGCCATGGTGCGAGCCATGGTAGTTTTTGCCAGCGCCTGAGGTGCCACACTAAAAAAATTAATTCCAAGTCTTAAAAAAAATTGTTTTGTTATTTTCATCTTTACCGGATTTTTGGCCAACCCATTTATAAAGCAAATAGTTACTTTATGACCAGACCTCTGTAAAAATACAGCCAAATGAAAGTAAGCTGTACCTATACCTCCATTTTTAATCGGGCCAAAAATATCTTCGGTAAGAATACAAATATGTTTTTTTCGCGAAGAGGGTCCAAGCGTACTATCCTGATAAAGCTCTTTCATTGTTTTAGTTATCCTACATCGCTACTAACATTTGCTTAAGATAGCGCAAACGTCCATTTCGTAAAATTAACCCATTTTCTTTTATTCGAATCGTAATTTCTGAATATTCTTGTTTAATTTCCTCTGTTAATGCAAATCGAAATCCATACCAGGCAAGCTTTGGATTTCTACTGCCAAAACGTTCGATATATTGGTTCGCTGTAGTTTCAGCTACCATATATCCATTCAGCTCCAAAACCACAACAAGATTGCGAGAAATATTACTTCGATCCCAAGCCCATCCTTCTAAAAAGTGAGGATCTATTGCAAAAAGTTCCCGTGGAGGAATAGATCCCTTAATTGGGGATCCTGTATACCCTTTAAATATTCTTTTGAAAGTGCTACCTGATCTTTTCACTGCTTCTGGAAAATTAAAGCGGGGTTTAATTTCCTGATTATTTTTATGATTTTGCTCATAAATAACCTGGGCAATATCATACTCATATTGCACCTCTGATTCAGCAGCCTCAGTTTGCTCCTGTGTAGATTTTAATTTATTTTTTGCCTCCTCCCCTGCAACTTTATCCTCAGTAAGAGTAGTGGATTTAAAACCTCTAACTGCTGCCGGAAATAAACTACGCCCATCTTTCTGTTTAAATATCTCTTCAATCGCCATTTGATTTAAAATTGGACTACCAGAAATAGCCGCAAACACATTCTTCGATAACTTAATAACACGTATAAAACGGGTATAAATATTTTCCTCGTCTTCTAATAAAAATTTTATATTAAATTTATCACCCTCATCCCATCTATCTGGGATAGAAAATCGATGTAAAGTGATCTCATTATCTTGAATCACCAAAGAAATAGGCTGGGGCTCACCATTGGCGATTAATTTTCGTGTCCCTTTACCCTTGGCCACACATAGAATATGCGATTTTTTTTCATCCAAACCAATAACAACTCTCGCATTGCGATTTCTCATTTTTCTTGGTCTATCGGAGTGTGCCAACCATACCGGCTCCTCCTCATGACGGTTTTTATCGCGATAAAGAGCCGGATTAAGTTTATTGTCTACCGCTGGAAGCAGTGCAAGCTTCCGATATGCAATATCACTGTTTTCTACCAGGGACATTGAGCGTAAATATAGTGAATTCGCGTTACTCTTAGCCTCCTCCAGCTCATCTAAATAACAATCACTTTTCAAATACGTTTCAGGAATCACCATTAATTCACAGGAAAACTCTTTATATGCCCTAAGCACATACTCTTGGAGTAAACCATAACGAATATCATAGGGGAGTAAGGGGCCTACTTGTTTAGATATTTTACTTGGAATACAAAAAACATTTGTTCCTATGGAGTTTCCGCAGGCAACTTCTGAAACAATATCACTCCCCATTGGCATTAAAATTTTATCATCGGGCAATGAAAGAAAACTGGTAATAATATATTCACTGGTTTTTTGTAAGGCTATACGCAATTTGCTACAAAATTCCCCACCAAATCTGACTGTAGTGCCATCACATAAAATACAGGCATCCATCACACTTTCGGATAGGCTGCGAGCTAGTGCAATTCCCGCTGGAAATCCAATAAAATCAACAACGCTAGATATCACTCCAGATTCAACCAGGTATTGATTAGCTTCTTGCGCGACTTTTTCCAAATCCGGATCTATAAGTAAAATTTTTACAGCGTCAGGTTTATCGTGAACTAACGCTTCTGCAAATTTCATTGCACTATTACTCTCACGCAGTAATACAATAACCTCAAGCTGCGCTATTGCTATCTCTTCCTCTGTATCTTTCTGAGTCGAATCTGTCCCATGCAGCTTACCGAGAACCTCAGTTGTATTAATTTGCGGCAATAAATCAGCCAAATATGCATGAAAGCCATACCAAACTTTCAGATTTTGATTATTATCAAAGCTAGGGTGAGCAATTCTATGACCATTACTAAGCACATCTTGTAAACGCTCTGCAAGTTCATAAGCATAGGGACTAATCAGGCAGCTATCGTGATCCTCTTCTGCGATCAGCTCTGGTGTGCCCCCAACCCGGGTTGCGATAAAAGGAATATTATTTTCCAGTGCTTCATAAACCGCCATAGTGGAGTTTTCAATCAGAGATGGCATCACTGCAATCATATCTCGAGAGCATAAGAAGGATAGCGCCTCTGACTGGTTGTAGTCTGTTATACACTCAACATCAAAATTCCAAGTGGAAGATTTACGTTTAATATACTCAGAAACCTTTTCATTATTCTGATTTGGAAGTCCCTCACCGTACTTACCCAAAAAATTTACTCGACTCGGAGAGTTTCCCGTACGCTGTAAAAGATCGAGAGCAGCACAAAAAATCTCAATGCCTTTACGCATTTCTAGACGACCAAAAAAAGTTAGCTCTTTTGTATGAATAGTATCGCCCGGTTTGCGCTTGGCGCGTCGGTCTTCAACCGGAACATCAGAAAAGTCGAGTATATTTGGCTGTACATAGGTGGTAGCGGGTAGGCGATAACCAACATAGCGCATAAAGCACAATAAATGCGCACTACCGCCTATCACGATATCTGCAAACTCTACACACTTCTGCTCGGCAAAGCTCGCGGGCAAAAGCTCCCTCTTTACAAAGGGCTGCATCTGATAGTGTCGATTCCAGAGATGCGGAGAAGAAGTTTTTATAATAAATAGGCTATTCTGAAATGCCAAACCCAGTTTCTTGGCCATCAGCGCATAGATTACTCCTCCCCGCCACTCAGAGGCATGGATAACATCAAACGGGCCCTTCTCCCTCAACCAGCAATAGGCTGCACTATATCGGCACTGCCAGATTTTTGAAGGCCCAATAATTAACTCAGTTGCATGTTGTAAGTAATGAAGGGATACACCAAAATTTGAAAATTTTTCTACCCAGTATTCTGGCGTTTCATTTTCTACCATCTCACCTTTCAGGTAGAGCACATGGACCTCATGGCCATGTGCTGCCAATCCCTTGGCGAGATGATAGTAAGTTGAGGCAATTCCACCATTCCTAACCGGACCCAGAATTTCTTCCGTAGCAATACAAACCCGGAGTTTCTGTGTAGACTCAATACCGACATACTTATTAAGATTAGGAAATGATTCTACTTGAAAATTGTCAATCTGCATCCTGTAGGGCCCTCTGATTGGAACTGTCCATCAGAATGTTTTCCCTATCGATAAAGTAATCCCAAGTAGCTTTAATTCCGTCTCGCAAAGAAGTTTCTGGGTTAAACTCCAAATAATTTTTTGCTTTAGAAATATCGGTATGATTATGGCGAACCTCACCAGCCCGAAAATCGTGATAAGCTACTGCAAGATTACTATCAAAACCGGAAACATCTTTAAGCAGATTCACTACTTCATTAACAGAGGTCGGTCGGCCACTACCGAGCTGAAAAACACCTGTTGCTTTCTTTTCCAGAGCTTTAATTATCCCCAGACAAAGGTCACTCACAAAGATAAAATCTCTTGTTTGCCAACCGTCCCCATAGATATCGCAGGTTTCTCCTTTTAATATTTTCTTTATAAAAGCAGCTATAACACTCCCTTTATGTACAGAAAGGGGTCCATACACATTGGAGAAGCGCAACGAGGCTATGCATAATCCATAACTTTGAGCATATGCAGAACAGTATGCCTCAGCGGCAGCTTTAGAAGCACCGTAGGCTGATGCCGGATTTACAGGCATCAGTTCATGTACAGGAGGATCGACCTCTCCAATTATTGCCCCGCCAGTAGAGGCGTTAACAAGATGCCCCACCTTGTACTTACGCATTGCCTCTAGAATATTAACAGTACCAACTACATTGACTTCAAAGTTATAAACAGGTTTTTCAATGGAATTAATAACACGTGTATCTGCGGCCAAATGAATTACACTATCAACCTCTCTTACTGCCCTTTCCACATCGCTCTTATTTCTGACGTCCCCCCGAATAAATTGATGAGGAATACCAGATAGCATTGCTGTGCTCCCGGTTGCCTCATTATCCAAGACATATATTTCATTATAATAATTCAGGCCGCTGAGGATTCTAATCAAGTTCGAACCAATGAATCCACAGCCACCTGTAATAAGGATGCGATTAGACATAGGTGAATCACCCGCTAAGAAGTCGTTTCAATAATTTCACCATTATTTGTTCGATAAGAAGCATCGGCGAATTCATGGTTTCTCGTCCAGTAAGAGACACAGGGTATTTTTGAATAGTCGGCTCTATCCCGATAGTGCATTGTTATGTCGGTTATTTCTTGCAGCAGACTATCTTTAATAAGAACTGGCTCCCAACCAAAAGATCGCAGCAGATCATTTTTTACATTTAATTCATTGCTTTCCGCTTCTTTTCTTGGGTTTGGCTGATAACTTATTTCGCAACCTGTGAGTGACTGAACTAATTCCGCCAGATCGTAGACGGTTTGTGTCTCCGCCATCTGGTTGAGAATCATCGGTCTCTCACCTGAGGAAGGTGGATGCGAAAGCGCCTGCTCAATACATTTACAAGTATCGGAGATATGGATAAAAGCTCGCGTCTGTCCGCCAGTCCCGTGTACGGTAAGGGGAAATCCTACGGCAGCCTGCATAAGGAATCGATTCAAAACCGTGCCGTAATCTCCATCGTAGTCAAAACGATTGATCAACCTCTCATCCATACTTGAGAGTTCGGTCTGTGTTCCCCATACAATCCCCTGATGCAAATCAGTTATACGAAGCTTGTCATTCTTCGCATAATACTGAAACATCTGGGCGTCCATTGTTTTGGTCATATGATAAATAGAGCCTGGGTTCGGCGGATAGACAATCGAGTCTAAAATCTGCCGATCATCAGTCGTATCTATTTTTACATCCAGATAGCCTTCGGGTATGGGGATAGGCTCTTCGTGGCCGTAGCCATAAACCCCCATTGTGCCCAGGTGTATAAGATGAATATCAAGCTGAGATTCTACAATCGCATTGAGAATGTTGTGGGTGCCACAAATATTATTAACGATTGTGTAGTTTTTCGTGGCAAAGTTTTTCATTGAATAAGGTGCCGCACGCTGCTCACCAAAATGAATCACACTGTCTGGCTTTTCATTTCTTATAAGATTTAAGAGGTCGCCAAAACTGTTAGAAACATCCATTTCAACAAAATCGATGTTTTTTCCGGTTATTTCAAACCAGGCATCAATACGTTCTTTTAATTCACAAATTGGTGTTAGTGATTCCACCTTTAATTCAGTGTCAATTTTTCTCCTAGACAAGTCATCTATAATAATAATTTCATGGCCTAAATTGCTCAAATGCAATGATGTTGGCCACCCACAAAACCCGTCCCCGCCGACTATTAATAGTTTCAAAGAGCACCTCCATAGTATTCTTATAGCTACCTAAATAACATTTAAATCCTTTTTTAAGAGTTGCATTAACAGCCATTTCAAATAGTGAAAACGTTAACTCTACAAAGTAAAATGTATAACACAGCCGAACAGTTTTTACCGGTTATGCCAGTTAACATCTGTGCCATTTTTTTTGAATAAAACTTGAAGAGATCCAAATTAGTAAATATATTTATTTTTTATACTTTCAATTTTCATATCATGAATAATTTTTCGCGCATTATTTTATTAATACTGGCGGAAGGTAGCTTTTCCAGAATAAGAAAATTTGTGTTTCTGAATTAAAATAGATGCAACTGTAGCTAATTGCGTTATACCAGTTAATATCTACGTCAAATACATCTGCTTTTTATTACTTAGGAAATTAAATGTCTACTCTAGAAATCGATCATCTGGACAATTTCGAACAAGGAAAAAAAGCTGCATTAACTGGGGACATAGACTTGGCAAGAGAGTTATTGCGCCCCATTGCTGACCTCAATCCATACCACCCGGCAACCTATTTTCTGTGCTATGCGGAATCCAAGAGTGGATCAATTCTAAATTGTGACAAATACGCCATGACATTTATTTCCAGACACCCTCACCATATAGGCATGGGAATAGTCATTGCCATGCTTAATATTGCCAAGGGGGATTTAAATCAGGCTGAGAAATATATAAAGATTGTATTGAAATGTAATCCTGAACATAAACGCGCCTTGGGAGTTATTGAGCAACTAAAAATATTGCGAATAGAAAATAATGCCAAGAAGGCGATTGACACGCTAGGGACCTCCCGATTGCATCCAGCCTTCTCAAGGTTTTCCAGATCAAGAGCGGCAAAGCAACTTAATAAGATTGAACCAGTAGAAGAATGGGACAAAGATGAACTGCAAGCCAAAATAGCATTTTTCTATAACTGCACCAATATACGTCATGCCCTCAAGAATTTTAATTCAGATCTTGTCTCCAGTGCTGTTGAGTTTGGCTACTGTGCATGGCCAAGAAAACTTCATAAATATGTAAAGGGCTGCAATGTATTGGATATAGGCTGTGGCTTTGGCGGCTATGCCATGGGGTACCTATGTGCAGGCGCCAATAGTTATACCGGTATAGATCCCACTATGAATTTAGACTCCAGGAGAGTTCGCAACAAGCGCATTAGAAAATGGGTAAATGCGCCAATGTCCGGGCGGGAAATTATGGATTTAGTCCCGAGTATTGAGCTGTATCAGGGGACAACCCGGGACCTTGTAGGGAAAAAGACCTTTGATACCGTATGCCTGCATAATGTTACTGAGCATTTACTGGAAATAGAGGAGGTATTTAAGGATATCGCCGAACTACTGAACAAAGGTGGAAAAATAGTCTATCTGCACCACAATTTTTATGGTTGGAGTGGGCACCACATGCCCCCGCACAACCCTTCCGTATTGAATGAAAATAATCCTGCACACCTTAAGTTTTACGATTGGAATCATATTGGTATTGTCGATCAGCTACCACAAGATCACTATATAAAAACAAATCTAAATTGTATTCGTCTGAATGACTTGTGTTCGCTAACTAGTAAGTACTTCAATATTGACACCTGGGAAAACCTCTCTTCTGACAAAAAAACCTTAATGCGTTTAACTCCAGAAATTGAATCCCGGGTAAGAAAATCAATTCCTGACATTACCTTAGATGAGTTAAAAACAAATGTGGTTTTTTGTGTAGCTTATGCCAAATAACAGGCAAAAAAAATTATAGCGAGGTATATTAGTGGAAAAATCGATAACTAAAAATAGATTTTAGCTGCTGAGTATACCAGCTTATGAAAACGCCTGGGTAATCGCACTACAAATGGATCCGGTTCCTGGTAAAGTTATACTGGTTCATTGCAAATGTACCGCATGATCAACGTTAGTAGGCTCTTCCGCTACACAGATCATAGTTAACGAGCTATGCAGTTAATAATCTCCAAAGGCACAGTTTGTATAAGAGGTAACTGTATTTAAACAGTTTGAGCTATAGTGCATTTGCCCTGATGATAACTCTAAGCTATGTATACTAACTGCAATTTAAGCAATAGAAGTATTCCTATCAGTATAGGCTATTCAGCAAGAGTATTCATTCGGCCAGTTCAACCGTTATATTTTCTGGCCCCAAGAGAAAGGCTAATTTTTTATTTTGATATTCCAGTATCCCGCTTCTCGTACTAATTCCATGCTCTGATAAATGCTCCAAAGTTTCATTCAAGTTATCCACTTTTAAACACAAATGATTATAACCCGGTCTCGCCAAATCAATTATTAGCGGATTAGTTTTGAGTATTGGATTTCGATAGCGAAGTAGCTGTATCTCGAACTTTGGAGAAGACTGCTTTAGTATCATGGTAAAATGATCTGCTTCTACATTATCAACTTGTAGATATCGCGACGCTTTTCCCCGCTGAGAAAACTTTTGATCAAAAGCTCAAAAAAACTGACAGCCTCCTCTAGGTTAGTAACAACAACTGTTACATGATCTGGGTATCTGAACATGGATTGAGATCCTTCCACCTACGCATAGGTATAAATTTAGCAGAGGTATATTAAATTTTATCTAAAAGAAAGATAGAATAATCAAATAATACTATTTTCAAAAAGATTCTTACTAAATTAATAAATCAATTTGTTTTTTTGTATTCCGGAGATTTTTGTAACCACTTGAAATAAATTTGTCACGTTAGTTATCAAATGCTAAATATGTAGGTTTGCTTATTATTCTAATGGAGTAAACAGGTGGTCAGATTTTTTCTCTCAAATATCAACATAAAATCAAGCATAACCAAATTATTTCTATTAATTTTCAGCTCTAGTGTCTCAGTCTATGCAGAGACTACGATCTATCAAGGCGACATACTGCATTTTACAGCCGATCCGGCGGAAACGAATCAAGCGTATGAATACACTGAAAATGGTGGGCTAATAGTTAGAGATGGAAAATTCGCTGGAATTATTTCTGCGGAAGACATTGCGAGTAAACACGCTAAAGTTATAGATTATCGTGGAAAATTAATACTGCCCGGCTTTATCGACTCTCATATTCACTATCCGCAAACCGGTATGATTGCCGCCCACGGCGAACAGTTACTGGAGTGGCTCAAAGAATACACATTTCCAACTGAAAGACGGTTTTCTAAAAAGCGCCATGCAAAAGAAGTTGCCGAGTTCTTTGTTGATCAGTTACAAAAAAATGGCACAACTTCCGCATTGGTATTTGGTACGGTTCATCCGGAATCTGTAGACGCACTATTTGAAGTCGCTCAGCGGGAGAATATGCGCCTAATCGCCGGCAAGGTCCTGATGGATCGCAATGCACCGGAATACTTACAGGACACACCAGAAAGCGCCTATAGGGACAGCAAGGCACTTATCGAGAAATGGCATAGCAAGGGCCGCCTGAGCTATGCCATCACCCCTAGATTTGCTCCGACCAGTACGCCAGATCAACTCAGGCAAGCCGCTAAACTTCTGGATGAATATCCTGATGTGTATATGCACACTCATGTTTCCGAGAATAAAGACGAAATCAACTGGGTAAAATCGCTATTCCCGGAAGCCAAAAGCTATCTGGACGTTTATAACTTGTATGGATTGAATCGCGATCATTCAGTATTCGCCCACGGTATCTATCTCGATAATCAGGAAATGAAGAGTATGGCAGCAGTTGGCAGTGCCATCGCTTTTTGTCCAACTTCTAATCTGTTTTTAGGCAGTGGTTTATTCCCTCTAAATAGAGCGGAAGAAATCAAAGTTGATGTGGGCCTGGGGACGGATGTTGGAGCTGGCACCAGCTTTTCCATGCTAGACACTATGGATGAGGCCTATAAAGTCATTCAATTGCAAAAATCTATCGGCAATAACACTGGAGTGAAAACCCTCTCTCCGTTTAAAGCATTCTATCTAGCCACTTTAGGATCAGCCAAGGCACTGGATATCGATGATAAGGTCGGCAATTTTGAAGAGGGTAAAGAAGCAGATTTTATCGTAATTGATTTAGAAGCTACAGATTTAATGAAATTTAGAATGAAATCTGTGAAAACCATTGAAGAAAAACTATTTGCCCTTCAGGTGCTTGGTGATGATCGCGCCATACACAGCACTTATATTATGGGCGATAAAAAATAGTCTATTTTTTATAGTCTTCCTATACTTGATCTAGGGAGCCCCTGAATAGCGATTCAAAGGCTCCTTTTTTATAGTCCGGTAGCGACTATAAAGCCGATACTGACTAGATATATCACTGCGATATCATTAAATATTGTTTTGTTTCTACATCAAAAACAGCAACACCTCGATTTGGCATAGAGATATACAGAATATTATTAGCTTGATCTACTGCTGGAGTAAGTAACATATCCTCCCACTCTTGTTGTACGGCATTTAAAAGTAGGGTCCTATTTCCGGTTTCTCTATCTATAGCCAAAAGTTCCATGTTAATTGGTTCATCATCGCTTTCTGTGTGATTGTAATCTTCTACAAATATTAGATTATCTTCACTGCTATAGGCTATATAGCTTAATTCGTGAATACTCTCTCCAGTACCAATTTCATTACTCGATATGATTCCATAGACTTCATTTTCCAAATCATATTCAACAACACTTCCAAGAGTATCTGAAATATAAATTTTTGTAGATGATTCATTTATTGACAGATGATTTGGATACCAAATATCCAATGTGGAGAACGATATAATAGGGGTACGATTACCAGACTGTAAATCTACAGAAGTTAAATAATTCCCAGAAACTGTCAGTATTCTATCCTTGAGGGTATCTATAGCTATACCACTAACGCCATTAAATGCATCACCAGAGCCGATATCCCCCCCAGAAGCGATCGATCTATTTCCGGTTATAGGGTCTACTTTAACTATACTTTGGGAATCTGGCTCTATTACATAGATATCTCCGTTGCGTTTATCAACTGCCAAATCGTGGAAGTATCCCTCTATCAGCCCCTCTCCTTTATTAGGGCCGGATATAATCTCCCTATTACCACTCTGTGGATCTATCGCAATTATTTGATCAATTTTTTTATATTCAAAATTAGAGTAGCGAGATTCTGCATAGTTGTCATTAAGCAGAAGAAGTCTTTCATTGTACTCATCATACACCAAGTCAGTGTTAGTCGAGAGAAGAGGACCTTCTCCTCTTATTTTTTCTGATACTAATATTCGACTTCCATCTTCCTTGCTAACCAAAAAAGTATGCCCTGTTGAGCACGAGTTAACTAAGATTGATTTTCCTGTATCAATGATTCCGTTTCTCGCGTAGTCAAAATCCAGGTTGTCACTACCTGTATCAAATACTGATGATAATAACTTTCGATTACCACTAACTAGGTCGATTTCAAGTACTTTACCGTGAAAATCGGTGGCATAAGCTAAATTAGCTTCCAAATCGATAGTTAAACCTGTCAAGCTTTGTAGAGACTCACCCGAGCCTACACTCGTTCCTGATAATTCGGTTGCCTGCCAGGTGACAGGATTTAACTCCAGTAATCCATCCTCGCTCACGACAAAAAATCGCCCATCGACAATTTCGAATCCCTGATTGAAATAACCTACAGAGCTTCCATCTTCATAATTAAAAGAAGATATTTTTTCACGCTCCCCGGTGGTGGGATCTACTTTTATTAGATAGCTCGGAAAATAATTTTGTACATAGATATCCCCAGAACTAACATCAATAGAAATTTGTGGTCTACTCCCGAATGACAGGGAATCATCCCCTGACTCGGAAATGATATTTAAGCTATTAAACTCACGATCGACAGAAATTAACTGGTCATTTTGGATGATTAAGAAATTACCCGTAGCCTGGTCAAATTCAGCTCCGACCACATCGGAGAACTCTGAGGAAATATAATCTTCCCGCATACTTTCCAGATTTAATACCCTAGTGGGGTTAAAGGTATATGCCAGATTTCTATCGCTATCGAACGCCAACGGACCGCAAAATCTGTAGCTATTAAATCCATCATAGCTATTAACACTCACTGAGGCAGCAGCTGGGGAGGTATTCCCATTAACATCTGTTACCTCAATGTTAATGCTAGTCGTAGTGCCTTCCTCAAGTGTTATCTCAGCCTGCCAGGTTGCAAAATCATCATCTGATGTTGCGTCAACGCCATTTACTGATACCTTGGCAACACCAACATTATCATTTGCACTACCACGCACAACAAGCTGCTCTTTATCACTCCACAGACCGTCGCTAGCGGGGAAGGCAATACTTGCGCTGGGGTATTCACTATCGGTTTCCTCTCCCACGCTGTTCCCTGAAGAGGAACCGCCTCCGCATCCAACCATTAAACACAGCAGGAAAGTTATTAATAAGTAGTTTTTAATAGAGGTTTTCAATATCAATGCTCTTTGACCTAGAGGAGTAGCGGCTCATATATAAACAGGGAGGCTTTAAGGAGGCACACGAAAAATAGATATAAAAAAAGCAGCCGAAGCTGCTTTTTTTATCGCCTGGAAACAGGCCTTACGAGAAGGTAAGAACTGCTTACTTACCGGCCGCCTTGCGGATTGCCTGCATGGTACGCAGACGCGCTTCGGCTTCGGCCAGCTGGGCTGAGATGCGCGCGTAGTCGACGTCAGACGGCGCCTTGTGCAGGGCGTGTTCCGCTTCTTCGCGGGCCTTCTGCGCAGCTTCTTCGTCGATCTCACGTTCGGCTACATCGGCGAGGATAGTCACCATATTAGGCTGTACCTCGGCGTAGCCACCGCTGACGAACAGTACTTCCTCTTCACCACCGGGCTTGATGATGCGCACCGGACCGGCTTTCAGAGCGGTGAGCAACTGAGCGTGACCGTAGGAGAGACCCAGCTCACCCTCGATACCACTCACAATCACCATCTCTACCAGTCCGGAGAAGAGAGACTGCTCGGCGCTGACAATGTCACAATGTACTGTCATGGCCATAGTATATGCCTCTCTCGATTAGCCCTTGGCTTTGTTGGCTTTTTCCACAGCTTCGTCGATGGTTCCCACCATGTAGAAGGCCTGTTCCGGCATGTGGTCATATTCACCGCCCAGGATGCCCTGGAAGCCACGGATGGTTTCTTTCAGGGAAACGTATTTACCTGGTGCACCGGTGAAGATTTCCGCAACGTGGAACGGCTGGGACAGGAAACGCTCGATCTTACGCGCGCGGGCTACGGTCTGCTTGTCTTCTTCAGACAGTTCGTCCATACCCAGAATCGCGATGATGTCCTTCAGCTCTTTGTAGCGCTGCAGTACAGACTGTACGCCGCGAGCCACTTCGTAGTGCTCCTGACCGATTACCTGCGGGTCCAGCTGACGAGAGGTGGAGTCCAGCGGGTCAACAGCCGGGTAGATACCTTTAGCGGCGATATCACGGCTCAGTACTACGGTGGAGTCCAAGTGCGCGAAGGTGGTCGCCGGAGACGGGTCAGTCAAGTCATCCGCCGGTACGTATACCGCCTGGATAGAGGTGATAGAACCGGTCTTGGTGGAGGTAATACGCTCCTGCAGAACGCCCATCTCTTCCGCCAGGGTCGGCTGGTAACCTACCGCAGAAGGCATACGGCCCAACAGTGCGGATACTTCGGTACCGGCCAGGGTGTAGCGGTAGATGTTGTCGACGAACAGCAGTACGTCTTTGCCTTCATCACGGAATTTCTCCGCCATGGTCAGGCCGGTCAGGGCTACACGCAGACGGTTGCCGGGCGGCTCATTCATCTGACCGTAAACCATCGCCACTTTGGAGTTGGCTTTGTTTTCCAAGTCTACAACTTTGGATTCAGCCATCTCGTAGTAGAAGTCGTTACCTTCACGGGTACGCTCACCAACACCTGCGAACACGGACAGACCGGAGTGCTCGGTTGCGATGTTGTTGATCAGTTCCATCATGTTTACGGTTTTACCTACACCGGCACCACCGAACAGACCAACCTTACCACCCTTGGCGAACGGGCAAACCAGGTCGATTACCTTAATGCCGGTTTCCAGCAGTTCGGTAGAGCTGGACTGCTCTTCGTAGGTCGGCGCAGCGCGGTGGATAGAGGAGCGCTCTTTCTCACCGATAGGGCCACACTCGTCAATCGGGTTGCCGAGTACGTCCATGATGCGACCGAGGGTTTCCAGGCCAACCGGTACGGAAACCGGAGCGCCAGTATTGCGCACGGGCAGACCGCGGCTGATACCTTCAGATGAACCCATGGCAATAGCGCGTACCACGCCGTCACCCAACTGCTGCTGCACTTCCATGGTGAGGTTCTTGTCCTCAACCACCAGTGCGTCGTATACATTCGGAACAGAATCGCGTGGGAATTCCACGTCGATGACCGCTCCGATCACTTGCACAATTTGCCCGTTACTCATTTCCGGATCCTCAGCTTTAAATTCTTTCTAGGCTGACCATTACTGGTAGGGGCAGCGGATTAAACCGCCGCCGCACCGCCGACAATTTCGGACAGTTCCTGGGTAATGGCCGCCTGGCGCGCCTTGTTGTAGACAAGCTGCAACTGATCGATCAGCTCACCGGCGTTATCGGTGGCGCTCTTCATCGCGATCATACGCGCTGCCTGTTCACAGGCTTTGTTTTCAACTACTGCCTGGTATACCTGGGACTCGATATAGCGAGCCAGCAATCCATCCAGCAATTCAACCGGATCCGGCTCGTAGAGGTAGTCCCACTCGTGCATGAGTTTTTCATCTTCGTCCTTTGGCAGCGGCAGCAGTTGCTCAACCTGCGGCTTCTGGGACATGGTGTTGATAAACTCATTGGATACCAGGAACAGGCGATCGATATCGCCTTGTGCGTAACGGTCCAGCATTACTTTTACTGAGCCAATCAGCTGGTTGGCCTGGGGCGCATCGCCCAGATCGCGCACCGCTGCGACAACCTTGCTGCCGATGGCATTAAAGAAACTGGCCGCCTTGTTACCTACCGCGCAGACTTCGACGTCGACCCCTTTCTCGGACCACGCCTGCATCTCGCGAATAGCGGCTTTGAACATATTCACGTTCAGGCCACCACAGAGTCCGCGGTCAGTGGATACCAGGATAAAACCGACCCGCTTGGCCTCGCGCTCTTGCAGGTAAATATGCTGGTACTCGGCCGAAGCGTTGGCGACGTGGCCGATCACTGCGCGTATGCGCTGGGCGTAGGGACGCCCCAGTGCCATGCGATCCTGAGCCCTGCGCATCTTACTGGCTGCAACCATTTCCATTGCGGCAGTAATTTTCTGCGTGCTCTTGATGCTGGCAATTTTTGTGCGTACTTCTTTTCCGCCTGCCATAGTGATTTACCTTGTTCGCTGGAAGTTAGATTCCGAAAGAGCGGACACGCCGCTCTCTCGCGCTCTCCAGGGAGTTCTTACCAGCTGCTAGTAGCGACGAACTTCTCGATAGCGGCTTTGAAAGCTGCGTCGATTTCGTCGTTGTAGTTACCAGTCGCGTTCACTTTCTCCATCAGCTCTGCGTGTTCGCTGTTCATATAAGCGAGCAGGGCGGCTTCGAAATCGAGAACCTTGGCAACTTCTACTTCTTTCAGGTAACCCTTGTCGGCGGCGTAAACGGAAACAGCCATGTCCGCGATAGACAGCGGAGAGTACTGCTTCTGCTTCATCAGCTCGGTTACGCGCTCACCGTGGTCCAGCTGGGCCTTGGTAGCTTCGTCCAGGTCAGAGGCAAACTGGGAGAATGCCGCCAGCTCGCGGTACTGAGCCAGTGCGGTACGAATACCACCGGACAGCTTCTTGATCACCTTGGTCTGCGCTGCACCACCTACACGGGATACGGAGATACCCGGGTTGATCGCAGGGCGGATACCGGAGTTGAACAGATCGGTCTCGAGGAAGATCTGGCCATCGGTAATGGAAATCACGTTGGTCGGTACGAACGCGGATACGTCACCGGCCTGGGTTTCGATGATCGGCAGGGCGGTCAGAGAGCCGGTCTTGCCTTTCACTTCACCGTTGGTGAACTTCTCTACGTAGTCGGCGTTTACACGCGCGGCGCGCTCCAGCAGACGGGAGTGCAAGTAGAAAACGTCACCGGGGTAGGCTTCACGTCCAGGCGGACGCTTCAGCAGCAGGGAGATCTGACGGTAGGCCCAAGCCTGCTTGGTCAGGTCATCGTATACGATCAGGGCGTCTTCACCGCGGTCGCGGAAGTACTCACCCATGGTACAGCCGACGTAGGGAGCCAGGAACTGCATCGCTGCCGGATCGGCGGCGCCAGCGGCGACTACGATGGTGTGCTCCATAGCGCCGTGCTCTTCGAGCTTGCGCACTACGTTGGCAATAGAGGACTGCTTCTGGCCCACGGCAACGTAGACACACTTAACGCCGGTGCCTTTCTGGTTGATGATGGCGTCGATCGCCACAGCAGTCTTACCGATCTGACGGTCGCCGATGATCAGCTCACGCTGGCCACGGCCGATCGGGATCATGGTATCAACCGCTTTCAAACCAGTTTGTACAGGCTGGTCAACGGACTGACGGGCGATAACGCCGGGCGCTACCTTTTCTACCGCGTCGGTCAGTTTGTTGTTCAGCGGGCCCTTGCCGTCGATCGGATTACCCAGCGCGTCTACAACGCGGCCGAGCAGTTCCGGACCAACCGGGGTTTCCAGGATACGGCCGGTGCAACGACATTTCTGGCCTTCTGCCAGAGTCTTGTAGTCGCCCAGGATTACAGCACCAACGGAGTCGCGCTCCAGGTTCAGCGCCATACCGTAAACGCCGCCTTCGAACTCGATCATCTCGCCGTACATCACATCGGCCAGGCCGTGAATGCGGATGATACCGTCGGATACGGAAACAATGGTGCCCTCATTTTGGGCTTCAGTGCTCACATCGAGATTTTCGATGCGGCTCTTGATGATTTCACTGATCTCAGAGGGATTCAGTTGCTGCATGCTCTGTTCCTCAAGTCCCCGCCGACTAACGCCGATGGGGAGAGTAATTTAGGAGTTCATCGCCTCGGCGAGCTTGGCCAGACGGCCGCGTACGGTACCGTCGATGACTGTATCACCGGCGCGGATGATCGCGCCGCCCAGCAGGCTCTCGTCCACCGAGCTGTGCAGATGTATTTCGCGTTCAAACTTCGCGCTGAGCTTCTCACCCAGCGCTTGCGCCTGTGCATCGCTCAAGGCGTGCGCGGAAACAACTTCCACCTCGAGGGTGGCTTCCGCTTGCGCTTTCAGCTCTTCGAACAATTCGGAAATTTCCGGCAGCAGCTGCAGGCGGTTGTTTTCCGCCAGCAACCGGATGAAGTTCCTTCCGTGCTCGCCGAGCTCGTCTGAACAGATCGACAGGAATTTATCTGCGCGCTCTTCACTGGTGAGCTGGGGGTTATCCAGCAGCTCACGCACTTTTTCGTTCTGGCTGACCGCTGCCGCAGTATCCAGCGCAGTGCTCCAACCACTTAAGTGGTTGGCATCCTGCGCATAGGAGAATGCGGCTTTAGCGTAGGGCCGGGCCAGTGTGCTGAGTTCCGCCATGGGGTTCCTCGCTTACAGCTCGGCTGCCAGTTTATCGATCAGGTCGTCGTGCGCCTTAGCGTCGATATTGACCGCGAGAATCTTCTCCGCACCCAGGACAGACAGGTCTGCCACACGGCTGCGCAGTTGCTCTTTAGCGCGATTCACTTCCTGGTCGATCTCAGCTTTGGCCGCAGCTTTCAGGCGATCGCCTTCAGACTGTGCCGCTTGCTTGGCTTCGTCGAGAATCTGATTGGCGCGCTTGTTGGCACCATCGATAATCTCGCTCGCCTGATCTTTGGCTTCTTTCAACTGCTCGGCAGCTTTACGCTTGGCCAGTTCCAGATCTTTCTGCGCGTGTTCGGCGTCAGCGAGACCATCTGCGATCTTCTGCTCACGCTCTTTCATCACGCCCAAAAGCGGCGGCCAAACAAACTTCCAGCAAAACCAGACGAAAAACAGGAAAGTAATCGACTGGCCGATTAGAGTCAGGTTGATATTCACACCGACACCTCTTGCTCTTTAAATAGGGTTAAGGGCAATTGGAACGACGTAATTAAGCCATACCAGGAGCTACGGCGAAGATCAGGTACATAGCGATACCAACACCGATCATCGGAACCGCGTCAAGCAGACCAGCCATCAGGAACATTTTGCCCTGCAGAGCCGGAGCCTGTTCAGGCTGACGAGCGGAACCTTCCAGCAGCTTGCCACCCAGAGTACCGAAACCGATAGCGGTGCCCAGGGCGCCCAGACCGATCAGCAGTGCACTTGCGATGTAAACCAGACCTAATGCTTCCATTGTGTTCTCCAAATCAAAGTTAAAGAGTTGTTGTAAAGGTTGAAAAAAGGGTTAAAAACTTATTGATCGTGCTCGTGTTCATCGTCGCGATGGTGCGCCATCGCCATGTACACAGTGCTCAATACCATAAATACGAACGCCTGCAGCACGATAACCAGTACGTGGAAGATCGCCCAGCCCATGTGCAGGAGGCCCGCACCGATAAAGCCGAGAACGCCAACGCCAAAGACAATCGCGATCAGGATAAAGATCATTTCACCGGCGTAGAGGTTTCCGAACAGACGCAGGCCCAGGGAGATCGGCTTGGCGATCAGGGATACCGCTTCCAGCAGGAAGTTGACCGGGATCAGCAGGATGTCAAAGTACAGTTTGCCGGTATGGAAAGGGTGCAAAGTCAGCTCTTTAAGGAAGCCGATGGCACCTTTTTCGCGAATACTGAAGAAAATCATCAGCGCGAACACCGCCAACGCCATACCCAGGGTCGCGTTGGGGTCGGTGGTCGGAACCACTTTAAAGAAGAGGTGATCGTTGCCGGAGATCTTCGCGGCCGCCATCGGCAACCAGTCCACCGGTACCAGATCCATCAGGTTCATCAGGAATACCCACACAAAGATGGTCAGGGCCATCGGGGCAACCATGGTGTTGCGGTGGGGGAAGGTTTCCTTAACCAACTTGTCGATAAAGTCGACAACCAGCTCCACAAAGCTCTGAAAGCCTGTGGGTTTACCGACACTGGCCTTTTTGGCTGCGCGGGCAAACAGAAAACAGAAAATCAGACCGAGGCCGATAGACCAGCCCAGGGTATCTACGTGCAGGGCCCAAAAGCCCATGTCCGCAGCTTCCTGAGAGGAATGCGCCATAGTCCAAGTAGACTCATTCAGCACAGAGCCATCGGCGCGGGTATACCCGGCCGGCAGCTTGCCGTAAGTCATGTTTTGCAGGTGGTGTTGGATATACCCCGTCGCGGTTTGAGCTTCGCCTGCCATAGTTCCTCAACAATCGTAAAAGTAAGAATTCTTTTTTCTTATCCACCGGCTAGCGGACCATACGCGCTACCAAAATCCACTGCACGATTACACAGAGGACGTAGCTGATAAAAAGCGCTGCGGCATTCAGTGGTTTGACGGTGGCAAACACCGTCGCAAAACCTGCCATGGTCAATATAAATTTGCCGGTTTCCGCGCGGTAGAAGTTGCCTACCACGCGATGGGCCGCGCGCGCACCGCCGTTGCGAAAGGCGCGCCTGCCAAAATATGCTCCGGGCAGCGCACACAGGGCGCCGCCGATCAGTACGGAGAGCGCCGTCACCGGTTTGCCATTCAAGTGCAGTACCGCACTGGCCACCGATACCAGCAGAAGCTGTACCGCGGCGATTCGTAATACCGGGGGTTTTGTCATAGACGGGATAAGCCGACTTTTTTTGCGCTGTCCGCCCAAAATTTGGGCGTGCGAATTATGCGGCAACAGCATCGCCGATTCAACCGGCAAATGTCGTCAACATATTTGATTTTCAGGAGATTTTGCACGGAATTACTCCGCGCAGTGAGTCTTCGCCAGCAGTTATTGCGCGCGCCACCAGGACGCGCATTTCTCTGCGGGCTCAGTCCTCGGCGTAACCGAGGTGGGCGAGAATTCCATCCAGCTCTTCCAGGGTGGTGTATTTGAGCACCAGGCGGCCGCTGCCTTTTTCGTTGTGATCGATAGACACGGGCACACCGACTTTCTCTGCCAGGCGCTCAGTTAGGCGGCGAATATTGGGGTCGGGCTTGGGTTTTTCCGGGGCGGGAGCCGCCGGTTGTTGCAGGCGACGCACCAGCGCCTCAGTCTGGCGTACGGTGAGACTGCGCTCGACCACCTGGCGCGCGGCAGAGCGCTGGGTGGCACCGGAGAGCCCCAGCAGGGCCTTGGCGTGTCCCAACTCCAGATCCCCGCGCTCGAGAAAGGTGCGCACCTCTTCGCTGAGATTCAAAAGGCGCAGCAGGTTCGTCACAGCGGTGCGGGATTTGCCCACCGCGTCGGCCACTTCCTGCTGGGTCAGCTTGAATTCATCCTGTAAACGCTTGAGGGCTACAGCTTCCTCTACCGGATTCAGGTCTTCGCGCTGAATATTTTCGATCAGCGCCATGGCGATGGCGGCTTCATCGGAGACGCTGCGCACCAGTGTCGGCACTTTATCCAGTCCCGCCAGCTGGGCTGCGCGCCAGCGCCGTTCACCGGCGATAATTTCATAGCTCTGTTCGCCAACAGGGCGCACCACGATCGGTTGCATAATGCCCTGGGCGCGAATTGAGTCCGCCAGCTCCTGTAGGGATTCCTGTGGAAAATCCCGGCGCGGCTGGTAGCGGCCGCGCTGTAAAAACTCGATCGGCAACTCTTTCAGCTCGCCGTCGACTGTGCGGGTTTCGGTTTCGGCCTCAGCGGTGACCTCGGCGATCGCGGTGCTGGCATTATTGCTGATCAGGTGGGATAGCCCCCGGCCCAGTCCTTTGCGTTTTGTGGCCATCGTAATTCCCCCTTATACGGCTTCCGCCAGAGGGCGGTTTTTCTTGTTGGAAGATTGGCTGGCGGGATGGCGGCGATTGATTTCACAAGCCAGGGCCAGGTAAGCAATTGCCCCTTTCGAGTGGCGGTCGTAGTCCAGTGCCGGCTTGCCGAAACTGGGGGCCTCCGCCAGGCGCACATTGCGTGGAATACAAGTGCGGTACAGGCGCTCGCCAAAATACTCCTGCAACTGCGCCGACACTTCGCTGGTGAGGCTGTTGCGCGGATCGTACATGGTGCGCAGTATGCCTTCGATTTTCAGGTCCGGATTGGCGGCCTGCTGGATCTGGGTAATGGTGTCCACCAGAGCCGACAGCCCCTCCAGGGCGTAGTACTCGCACTGCATGGGAATCAACACGCCATTCGCCGCGCAGAGGGCGTTTACCGTCAGCATATTCAGCGACGGCGGGCAGTCGATAATCACGTAGTCGTAGCGATTGCTCACCGCCGCCAGGGCGCGGCGCAGGCGGGATTCGCGCCCGTCCAGGTTCAGCAATTCCACCTCGGCCGCAGACAGGTCACCGTTGCCGGGGATCAAATCAAAACCGCTGTCTGTGGATACAATGGCCTGCTCCACCGGCAGTTCAGCGGCGAGCACATCGTAACCGGATACCTGCAAGTCGTTTTTATCCACACCGCTGCCCATGGTGGCATTGCCCTGGGGGTCCAAGTCGATCAGCAATACGCGCCGCTTGTTGGCAACCAAAGATGCGGCCAGGTTGACGCAGGTAGTGGTCTTACCCACCCCGCCTTTCTGGTTGGCCACAGCAAATATCTTGCTCAAGGTTCTTGTCCTTTGTTGTTTCCGGGTGCGTTTGCCCCGACGCCGGCTCGGCTTCGGGCGGCGGCTGTTGTGCCCCTGGATATGGGGCTGAATTGTGCGGGCGGCAAGCCCGCACAACTGTCACTTATGCTGTGCGACAGAGCTGAATCATATGGCGTTCACCGTCGCAGCCGGGCACCGACAAACGGTGCACCTGCTCGACCTTAATGCCTTTTGGCAGAGCGCTCAACTCATCCTCTGGCAACTTGCCCTTCATGGCATAAAAACGACCGCCGGGTGCCAACATATGCTCACTGCCATTGACCATATCCTCGATAGAGGCAAAAGCGCGGGACACTACGCCGGCAAAAGGCTGCTCCGGCACAAAGGCTTCCACCCGCTCATTGATGACAGTGATATTGGGCAGGGGCAGGCTACTGGCCACCTGGAACAGGAAGCGGGTCTTCTTGCCATTGCTGTCGAGCAGGGTGATGGCGCGCTCCGGGTGCACAATCGCCAGGGGAATCCCCGGCAGGCCGCCACCGCTGCCCACATCGATTAACGACCCCTCGCCACAGAGATTTACCACACTGAGGCTGTCGATAATATGGCGCTCCAGCATCTGCTCTGGGTCGCGGATGGCGGACAGGTTGTAAGCACTGTTCCAGCGGGCGAAAAGCGCCAGGTATTCCAATAACTGATCCTGCTGGCGTTCGCTGAGTGCCACCGACATCTGTGCCGCCGCCTCTAACAGGCGCGGACGAAACTGTTCCATTGAGTGAGAAATGGGTCTATCCCCCGGTAGTCCCGCGAAATTCACATCCCCGCAGGGCCTCGCGGGATACCCTGTGGAAAACCGATTTATACCGCTTTTTTGCGCTTGAGCAGCCCGCGCTTTTTCAACTGGATCAACAGCAGGGATATGGACGCGGGCGTGACCCCCGGTATCCGCGAGGCCCGCGCCAGGGTATCCGGGCGAGTCTCTCCCAGTTTTTGCTTAACCTCATTGGACAGACCAGAAATATCGCTGTAGTCGAAGTCCGCCGGGATCGGGGTATCTTCGTAGGCCTGCAAGCGCTCGATTTCCTCGCGCTGGCGATCGATATAGCCGGCGTACTTGGCCGAAATTTCAACCTGTTCGGCAACCTGCTCGTCGGTTACCGCTTCCCCTTTGAGGCCCGCCACATCCTGATAGCCCAGTTCCGGGCGGCGCAGCAGGTCCATCAGGCTGTACTCCCGCGCCAACGGCTGCGGCAATTTGCTTTCTACACAGGCGGCCTGGGGCGTCTTTGGGTGCACCCAGGTATCTTGCAGTCGCTGGGTTTCCCGGGCGATCGCCTCGCGCTTTTCACTGAACGCGGCCCAGCGGGTATCGTCGACCAGGCCCAATTCGCGACCTTTTTCGGTCAGGCGCAGGTCAGCATTGTCCTCACGGAGCAGCAGGCGATATTCCGCGCGGCTGGTAAACATGCGGTAGGGCTCTTTGGTGCCACTGGTGATCAAATCATCCACAAGCACACCCAGGTAGGCCTCATCCCGACGTGGGGACCAGGCTTCGCGCTCCTGGGCCTGTAGGGCGGCATTGGCGCCGGCCAGGAGCCCCTGGGCGGCCGCTTCCTCGTAGCCGGTGGTGCCATTGATCTGGCCGGCAAAGTAGAGCCCCTGGATAAATTTGGTTTGCAGAGAGGGCAGGAGATCGCGCGGGTCGAAGAAATCGTACTCAATCGCATAGCCCGGGCGGGTGATATGCGCCTTTTCAAAGCCCTTGATGGAGTGCACCAGCTCAATCTGTACGTCGAAGGGCAGACTGGTGGAAATACCATTGGGGTACAGTTCGTTGGTGGTCAGCCCTTCCGGCTCGATAAACACCTGGTGGCTGTCTTTGTCCGCAAAGCGGTGCACCTTGTCCTCGATGGAAGGACAGTAGCGCGGGCCAATCCCCTCAATCACGCCGGAGTACATGGGCGAGCGGTCGAGCCCGCCCTGGATAATTTCGTGGGTGCGGGCATTGGTGTGGGTAATCCAGCAGCAGACCTGGCGCGGGTGCTGATCGCGGCTGCCCAGATAGGACATCACCGGTGTGGGGCTATCTCCCCACTGCTCCTCCAGCTCGCTGAAATCTACTGAGCGGGCATCAATACGGGGAGGGGTGCCGGTTTTCAGACGATCGACGCGGAAAGGCAGTTCGCGCAGACGATCCGCCAGGGCAATCGAGGGCGGATCTCCCGCGCGGCCGCCGGCATGGTTATCCAGGCCAATATGGATGCGGCCACCGAGGAAAGTCCCGGCGGTCAGCACTACGGTCTTGGCGCGAAAGCGCACTCCGGCATTGGTGACAACGCCGACAACCCGTTCGCCTTCAACAATCAGATCATCTGCCGCTTGCTGGAAGATCTGCAGGTTTTCCTGCCCCTCCAGAATGGAGCGGATCGCAGCGCGATACAGGGCTCTATCGGCCTGGGCGCGAGTTGCCCTAACAGCCGGGCCTTTGCGGGCATTGAGAACGCGAAACTGGATGCCGCCCAAATCAGTGGCGGTGGCCATGGCACCACCGAGGGCATCGACTTCCTTCACCAGGTGACTCTTACCGATGCCACCGATAGCCGGATTACAGGACATTTGTCCGAGCGTCTCGATATTGTGAGTCAGCAGTAGTGTGGAAGCCCCCATACGCGCGGCTGCCAATGAGGCTTCGGTACCTGCGTGGCCTCCGCCGATCACGATTACATCATAGGTTTTAGGGAATTCCATAATGGCTGCTACTGGTTACAACTGAGGGCGCACATTTTATAGGCAGTGGGTAGCTGTCAGCAATTAGCAGTCTGCATATTCCTGAACACTCGCCTGTAGTAAGGATTTGAACTGACCAGTTTTATCTTTATCAGGTTAATGACTTGCTAAGTGACCTTTTGGATGAAAGCAATTTTGTGATCAGTCTTAAGTTTATATAGATAAATTAAATTATGTCTTATAGAGAGTATTTACTTTAGTTATTTCTATTAGGGCGCCCCGAATCCTGTATAAAAACAAAAAACCTTTGTAAATCAATAAGTTACAGCAATGAAAAAGGGGGCAATAACCCCTTGGCCCGAGGGGGAGCAACCCTGGTAGAGCGCTGTGGACAGCCGGGACAACTTTGCGCGCCTAGCTGTGGCGGCAAAGTTATCATCATAGCATTCGTTGTTTACACAGGTGCTTATCCCCTCTTTTACCCACACCTGGCAATTTCAAGTCCTCGTTTGTGTGCAGTTGGTAATAACAGCTGGGGGCTAGCTGTGAGTAAACGTGGATATTGTATAAGTCTGTGAATTTCTCCACTCAATTTATGTGGGTTATCGGTGATAGAAGCCTGTGAAAAGATATCCACGGGAAATCCCCGTGGACATGTATAACTTTAGGGGAGGGAAATTTTATGGCGCTGGGTTTTCCAGCAAGTTTTTAGCGGTTTTTTTTTAATAAGTAGGGGAAAGGATGGGGACTAAATTTTCAAACACTGAAAATCGGGGTTAAGCCTGTGCACAAGGCGTGGGAAATATGTTGGGAAGGGGGGAATGGAGAGATGAGGGAGGATAAAGTGGCCTCCCCCTTGGGATAACTTTAGTGAGTGGGCGGGGATTTATTTGCCGATACAAAAGCTGCCGAAGATTTTGCCGAGTAACTCATCGGCGCTAACGGTACCGGTAATTTCTCCCAGGGCCTGTTGGGCCTGGCGCAAGTCTTCGGCGAGTAACTCACCTGCGCCACTGGCGTGAAGTTGTTGCTGACCCTGCTGTATAAAGGCTTGCGCGCGGCCGAGTGCATCCAGGTGTCGGCGCCTGGCACTGAATGTTCCCTCGCCGGCACCACTGAAGCCCATACTCTGTTTTAAATGCTCTTTTAAAGCATCGAGTCCGGCGCCAGTTTTTGCACTGATGGCAATGACCGGTACGCCTTCGGTATGTGCCTGAAGTCCGGCGCTGTAGTCGGTGAGGTCGATTTTATTCAGAACCAGGGTTAGCTTGTTGAGATCTCTCAGCTGACGGGTAAATTCTGGCCAAACTTGTGTGGGGTCCAGGGAGTGGAGCTGTTCCGCATCCATAACCAGCAATACGCGGTCAGCGCTGTGGATTTCTTCCCAGGCACGCTCAATACCGATTTGCTCGACTTTATCCGGGGCGTCTCTCAACCCGGCGGTATCGGCAAATTGAAGTGGCATGCCGTCGATATGAATATGTTCGCGCAAAATATCCCGAGTGGTACCGGCAATATCGGTGACAATGGCGGCATCGTGACCAGCCAGTGTGTTTAGCAGGCTGGACTTGCCCGCATTGGGGCGGCCAGCGATTGCCACCCGCATTCCCTCGCGCATTATGGCGCCCTGGCGTGCCTGTGCTTCCACACCGACCATCTGTGCCAGTAGGGTCTCTATATCGGCCGCCACTTTACCGTCCGCCAAAAAGTCGATCTCTTCCTCGGGGAAGTCGATAGCCGCTTCTACATAGATGCGCAGGTGGGTGAGGCTCTCCACCAGGTCTTCGATTTTCTCGGAAAAAGCGCCCTGAAGTGAACGCATGGCATTGCGCGCTGCCTGGGCACTGCCGGCGTCGATCAAATCGGCGATTGCTTCGGCCTGGGTCAAATCCATTTTATCGTTGAGGAAAGCCCGCTCGGAAAATTCACCGGGCCGGGCTTGGCGAGCGCCCAATTCGATCGTGGCTTGCAGTAATTGATCGAGGATCACCGGGCCGCCGTGCCCCTGAAGCTCCACCACATCCTCTCCGGTAAAGGAGTTGGGACCGGGAAAATAGAGTGCGAGTCCCTGGTCGATCAACTGTTCTCGGTGGGTAAAATTTCGGTAGTGGGCAGAGCGGGGCTGCAGAGGTTTGTCCCCACAGATTTGTTGGGCAATTTGCGGGGCGCTTGTGCCCGATAGGCGGATAACGCCGATACCGCCGCGTCCGGGCGCGGTGGCAACAGCGGCAATAGTGTCGCGATTGAGGCTTTGTTGTGTCATCGGCTGAGTTTACTCGACAGAACGGAAAAGGGCCGCATTTGCGGCCCTTGTTTATTTTGCTGTGAACTGATCAGTACGGATTAGTACTTACCGGCGTCCACCTGCTTATTGATATACCAGGTTTGCGCAATGGTGATCAGGTTGTTGGCAATCCAGTACAGAACCAGACCTGCCGGGAACCACAGGAAGAATACGGTCATCATTACAGGCATCAACTGCATGATGCGGGCCTGGGTCGGATCGGGGGGAGTCGGGTTCAGCTTTTGCATAAACCACATAGACAGGCCCATCAGTACCGGCAGGATAAAGAAGGGGTCCTTCGCCGACAGGTCTTGAATCCAGAAAATCCACGGCGCGTGGCGCAGTTCCACGGTTTCGGTGAGCATCCAATAGAGTGCGATAAACACCGGCATCTGCAATAGGATCGGCAGGCAGCCGCCCATCGGATTGATCTTCTCGCGGCGGTAGAGCTTCATAGTCTCTTCCGCCAGCTTCTGCCGGTTACCCTTGTACTGCTCCTGCAGTTTCTTCATCTGCGGTGCAAATTTGCGCATGCGCGCCATGGACTTGGTGCCAGCGGCGGACAGGGGCAGCAGTAGGGTCTTGATAAATACGGTGAGCAGGATGATTGCCCAGCCCCAGTTGCTGACAATATGCTCCTGGATAAAGTGCAGGACACCGAACAGGGGCTTGGCGATCCACCAGAGCCAGCCGTAATCCACGGTCAGGTCGAGGCCGGGAGAGATCTCTTCCAGTCGGTAGACGTCCTTGGGGCCGGCGTAGAAAGAAGCGCTCAGCTCGCCCTGGGTGGCTGCGGGAATTTGTACCGGCGGTGCGGTAAAGCCCATGCGGAAGAGATCGTTGGACAGCTCTCTTAATTCAAAGGTATTGCGCTCATCCTGAGACGGCACCCAGGCACTGATAAAGTAGTGCTGCACCATGGCTACCCAGCCACCCTGGAGGGTTTCGCGGGTGGGGTTCTCGGCGATCTCGTCGAAATCCTGCTTGAAGTAATTCTTCTCGTTGGTGCGTATGGCGGCGCCGAGGAAGGGCGACATGCCGAAACCCGTGTCGGTGATGGGCTCGCTGGTATCGCGCTTAATCTGCCCAAACATGGCGGCAGACCAGGGTTTATCACTGGTGTTATCCACCAGATAGGCCACCTGGATCAGGTAGTCTCCGCGCGTGAAGGTGAAGCGCTTGGTGATATTGGCGCCGTTCTGGTGCAGAGTCAGGTCCACTATCAGGGTCTCGTTGCCCTCAACCATCGCGTACTCGGTTTTTTCCACCTTGAATAGGGGGCGGCCGGCGGCGCTGTCGGTACCGTTTTTACCGATAAGACCACTCTGGGCGATATAGGTGTGGTTGCGGGTCTGATTCAACAGAATCAGGGGCTGATCCGGGGTATCCAGCTTTTCCTGGTAGTTGCGCAGTGCCACTTTGACGATGTCACCGCCGCGAGGATTGATTAACAGATCAAAGACATCGGTGGTAACACTGATCAGCTTGTTCTCAAGGACACTCGCTTCGCTGGACGCGGGCACCTGGGAGTGAAGCTGGGGAACATCACTGTCGCCGCTGCTAGCAGTGATTTCGGTGGGAATTTGGCTGTTTGTTGCGCCGCCCGTTTGCACGACGGTTTCGCGGTCGAGCACAGGAGCGTGCTGCTCTTGAAATGCATTCCACTGGAAGATAAGTGCCAGGAGAACTGCGAGAATTCCACCGAGCAGCGTGTAGCGTTGCCAATCCATCTTAATACCTAGAGCGTGTTCTTGTGTCTGCTGGGGGGACAGGGTCCAGTCCACCAGGGTGCCAGGGGTGGCATTTTATAAGGCGGCGCAGAGTTAAATAACCCCCTTTTACCACTCCGTGGGTTTCAATAGCCTCTTCGGAGTAGCGGGAACAGGTGGGGTAGAAGCGACATTGGTTGCCTACCCAGGGGCTGGCCAGGTAGCGGTATACATGGATCAGTTTGATCAGTATCCACTTCATGATCGAGGTTGCGGCTGTCGCGCCCGCTTGGCCAGTTTGCGCCAGAGTTTATTCAGTATTTTTGCCAGCTCGGCCTTATCCAGATCTGCGACCCCGGGGCGCGCCAGAACCACGGCATCCAGCGGCGGCAAATCGTATTGCTGCAGGCGGAAGGTTTCCCGGGTTATACGCTTGATTTGATTGCGGTCGGAGGCGTTGCGTACATGCTTTTTGGCAATAACGAGACCGAGTCGCGGGTGTTCCAAGGAGTTGGGACGGGCGAGGATCAACAGATGAGGGTGTGCGGCACGCACCTGGTTTTCATTGAATACCAAGCGATACTGCGCCGCATTGAGCAGGCGCAGCGTCTTGGCAAATCCGAAGCTGCTGCGCACCTGCTGCATAAAGAGATATCTCTAAAAGAAAAGAGATCTTATGCAGACAGTACTTTGCGGCCTTTAGCGCGACGGCGGGCCAGGATCTTGCGGCCGTTTTTAGTTGCCATGCGAGCGCGGAAACCGTGAGTGCGCTTGCGCTTCAAGTTGCTTGGTTGAAATGTGCGTTTCATAGTCTTGCTACCTGAGACTTTGTGTTCAAAATTTCTCGGGACCTTTCCCGGCCGCGGCCTGGACTCCGGTCCGGCACAGAGCCGGTGCAGACGGAGCTACGCGCTGCGAAGGCGGCGGATTGTATAGAAAGCCAGCAGTGAAAGCAACGGACAGAGGAGTGAAATTCTCTTTGTCGATGCACGAGCTGGTATCCATGGGGTCAACTCAACAAGTCTTTGAGCCATCAGGGGTATCTCTGGATGCCCACCTATTGGCCCCAAGATATCCACAGCCTCCTGTGGATATCTATGGCGATCCTCCCCTTGATTCTGTCTAATTATTGTGCAAAAACTCGACTACATGGACTTTTTCACTGAGTTTTTTCAACAGATGCGGCCTTTCTTGTGGATAACCTGATAATGGAAAGGTATACTGCGCCGATCTTATTTGACGGCCTCGGGTGATTCCCACCCGGTTCTGCCGTTTCTCCTTGGTCTTACCGTTTTGGGGTTTTTGGGGGGTTTCTTGACTGAATCCGTATGGAAGCAATGCGCGAGCTGTTTACAGGACGAACTGCCATCTCAGCAGTTTAATACCTGGATCAGGCCGTTGCGCGTCAATCCCGTCAGTGCGGAGGGCGAGCTGCGCCTGATCGCGCCGAACCGCTTTGTGTTGGACTGGGTTGGCGATAAATTCCTGCACCGTATTCGCGAGTTGGTGCAACAGTTTGCACCGGGGCGACCGCTGCAAGTGGCGCTTGAAATCACTGCTCGCCGACCGGCCCGCTTTCAGCGCAGCCGGGTAATGAATGAAGCCCCGCCAGTAACGTCGCATGTGCATTCGGCGCCAACTGCAGCTGCAGCGCCGCCCCCGTCACCACCGCCGGTGCAGCCAGCAGTGACGCCGCCGCCGGTATCTGTGCCGCCGGTTGCCAGTACAGCGCCTCCAGTGACTGCGTCGGTGGGGGGCGGATTTGGTGCTGCCAGGGCGGTGCCGCACCCCGCTGTGGCGGAGGAGGTAACCGCTGAGCAGATGACCACGGGTGAACTGGCGCTTACAGAGCTGCGCCCACCGGCGATGAATGGTATGGCGCGCTCTATACCGGAGCAACCGGCCAGGCAAGTCGAGGTAGAGGGGGCGATCAAGCATGGCAGCTCCCTCAATCGGAACTTTACCTTCAAGTCCTTTGTCGAGGGTAAATCCAACCAGCTGGGCCTCGCTGCGGCACAGCAGATTTCTGACAATCCCGGCGGTGCCTATAACCCCCTCTTTATATACGGGGGCGTGGGACTGGGGAAAACTCACTTGATGCACGCCGTGGGCAATGCGCTACTGGAGCGCAACCCCAACGCCAAGGTGGTGTATTTGCACTCCGAGCGCTTTGTGGCGGATATGGTTAAGGCATTGCAGCTCAATGCAATTAGCGACTTTAAGCGCTATTACCGCTCTGTAGATGCCCTGTTGATTGACGATATCCAGTTCTTTGCCGGTAAGGAGCGCTCTCAGGAGGAGTTTTTCCACACCTTTAATGCCCTGCTGGAGGGTGGTCAGCAGATTATTTTGACCTGTGACCGCTACCCGAAAGAGATCGACGGCTTGGAAGAGCGGTTGAAATCCCGCTTCGGCTGGGGATTGACGGTGGCGGTAGAGCCGCCGGAACTCGAGACCCGAGTAGCCATTTTGATGAAGAAAGCCGAGCAGGTCGGTGTGGACTTACCGCACGACTCCGCTTTCTTTATCGCCCAGCGTATTCGCTCCAATGTACGTGAACTTGAGGGCGCACTGCGCCGCGTAATCGCCAATGCGCAATTTACCGGTCGCGCTATTGACGACGTCCTGGTGCGCGAAGCGCTAAAAGACCTGCTGGCCCTACAGGATCGGCTGGTCAGTGTGGATAATATTCAGCGGGTTGTCGCTGAATACTACAAAATTAAGGTGGCGGATTTGCTCTCCAAGCGGCGCAGCCGCTCGGTGGCCCGCCCCCGCCAAGTCGCCATGTCCCTGGCCAAGGAGCTGACCAATCACAGCTTGCCGGAGATCGGCGATGCCTTCGGTGGCCGCGACCATACAACAGTGCTACATGCCTGCCGCAAAATTCGCGAGTTGCAGGAGTCCGATGCGGATATCCGCGAGGACGTTAAGCTGCTGACGCGGTCGCTGACCACTTAATCGAATAACTGACAAAACAAGGCGAAACTACCGATGAAATTCAATGTGAGCCGGGACGCCCTACTGAAGCCGTTACAGCTGGTGGCCGGTGTTGTTGAGAAACGCCAAACACTGCCCGTCCTGGCCAACGTGTTGATGCAGTTACACGGGCAGGAACTGTCCCTGACCGGTACTGATCTGGAAGTGGAAATTGTCGGCCGTCTCGGTGTAGACGGTGTAGAGATGGAAGGTGAGGTGACCGTTCCCGCACGCAAGCTGTTGGATATCTGTCGCTCTCTACCGGATGGTGCCGAACTGAAGTTTGAGCGCGATGGCGAGCGCTTGATATTGCGCAGTGGCCGCAGCCGTTTTCAGCTGTCGACACTGCCCGCTGCGGACTTTCCCAATCAGGAGGAGACCAATGCGCAAACTCGCTTTGATATCTCCCAGCGCGAAATCCGCCGCCTGATTGAGGCCACCAGCTTTGCGATGGCGCAACAGGATGTACGCTATTACCTAAATGGCCTGCTGCTTGAGTGCCGCCCGCAACAACTGCGAGCGGTTGCCACTGACGGCCACCGCCTGGCCCTGTGCGACCGCGACGCCCCGGGTTTGGATGTCGCCACTCCGATTCAGGCTATCGTACCCCGCAAGGGTGTCCTGGAGCTGGGTCGCCTGCTCGAAGACAGCGATGTCCAAGCACAGGTGGTACTGGGCAACAACCATATTCGAGTGGTTAGCGGCCAGTTTACTTTCACTTCCAAGTTGGTGGATGGCAAGTTCCCGGACTACGAGCGCGTGCTGCCGCGTGGTGCGGGCAATGTGGTCTATGCGGATCGCCAGGGCTTGCGCCAGGCCTTCTCCCGCGCCGCTATTCTCTCCAACGAGAAGTACCGCGGGGTGCGCCTACAGGTTTCTGAGGGGCTGCTGCAGATTGTTGCCAACAACCCGGAGCAGGAAGAGGCGGAAGAGCAGATGATGGTGGATTACGTGGGAGAGCCGATGGAAATTGGCTTTAACGTTTCCTACCTGCTGGATGTGACTGGCGCTATTCACAGCGACCAGATTCGTATCAGTCTAGCCGATGCCAATAGCAGTGCGCTGTTACAGCAGCCCGAAGATGGCGACGCGCTATACGTGATTATGCCCATGCGCCTGTGAGGCTATCCCCCCATTGCTCTTTTCTGAATGGATTGGGGCTACCCCGCCGCCGCGCGGGGTAGCCGTTAAGCTCAGCGATGCCACTGCATCGCGCCCTTCAATTAGGGGGAAGTGTCTGTGGCGCTGACCCGCCTTCTCTTATCAAACTTTCGAAATATCCACGCCGCCGACCTCCAGCTGGGGCCGGGTGTTAATGTTTTTTGTGGTGCCAACGGCAGCGGCAAGACCTCCCTGCTGGAAGCGGTACATATGCTGGCAACCGGGCGCTCGTTTCGCTCTCGTCAGCACAAGTCAGTTATTCAGCACGACACGGGTGGCCTGACGGTGTTTGCCCAGCTGGATACGGGATTCAATTTAGGCGTTGAACGCCTTGTGGATGGCTCCGGGCGGATTAGGGTTAACCAGTCCCCGGCTGAATCCAGTTCGCAGCTGGCCAGCTGCCTGCCCCTGCAATTAATCAACAGCGAAAGCTTTTCGGCGCTGGATGGCGGTCCCGGGGTACGGCGCCGCTTACTGGATTGGACAGTGTTCCACGTGGAACCTTTATTCTCCCAGGAGTGGAAAAATTACCAAATCGCACTGCGACAGCGAAATGCACTCCTGCGTCGTGGTAAAATCGATGACGCCAGTATGGGGGTCTGGGAAGAGCAGTTGGCGCTCAGTGGCGAGCGTGTTAACCACTTGCGCCAGGCCCAGTTCAGCCAATTGCAGGCCGCCGTGGCGCGACTCCTTGAAGAGTTGCCACCGAGTCTCTTGAGTCGTGTCGATATGAGTTACCGCCGGGGCTGGCGCAAAGAGGCGGACCTGCGCAGTGCTCTGTCTGAATCGCGGGAGTCAGATGTCTCCCAGGGGCACACACGTATTGGTCCCCATCGGGCGGATGTTCGTTTTAGTGTGGCCGGTGAGCCGGCGCACAATATTCTATCTCGCGGCCAGCAGAAGATGTTGGTGTGTGCGATGCGCACCGCCATGGCGGAGGTAGTCTGTAGGCAGGGGGATATGCCAGTATTCCTGGTGGATGACTTGCCGGCAGAGCTGGATGACAGTAATCAGCATCTATTTGCACACTGGGTGGGGCGTTGTGCCAGCCAAGTGCTTGTAACCGGAATTGAGGAGGGCACTACGAGCCGCCCCTGGCGGCAACTAGATGCCCCTTGGAATTGCCCACAAGTGTTCCACGTGGAACATGGGAAGATCAGCGCCGAAGCTTCGGCCGCACAATAAGTTGAATGGAGCGAATAAATGTCAGAGCAGCAAAGCTATGACTCAAGCAGTATCAAGGTATTGAAAGGCCTGGATGCGGTGCGCAAGCGCCCCGGAATGTATATCGGCGATACCGATGATGGCACCGGTCTGCACCACATGGTATTCGAGGTGGTCGACAACTCCATCGACGAAGCGCTGGCCGGCCACTGTGATGAGATCCGCGTAACTATCCACCCGGACGAGTCTATCTCCGTATCCGACAACGGTCGTGGTATCCCCACAGAGATTCACCCGGAAGAGGGCGTCTCTGCGGCCGAGGTGATTATGACCGTCCTCCACGCCGGCGGTAAGTTTGATGACAATACCTACAAGGTCTCCGGTGGTCTGCACGGGGTAGGGGTCTCGGTAGTTAACGCCCTGTCCCGGGAGTTGAAGCTGACTATTCGTCGCGGTGGCAAGATCCACGAGCAGACCTACCACCACGGCGTGCCCCAAGCGCCGCTGGATATCGTCGGTGACAGCGACACCACCGGCACTACGGTACACTTCAAGCCGTCAGCGGACACCTTCAGCAATATCGAATTCCACTTCGACGTGCTGGCCAAACGCCTGCGCGAGCTGTCCTTCCTGAACTCTGGGGTGCGTATCGTGCTGAAAGACGAGCGCAGCGGTAAGGAAGAGGTCTACGAATACGAAGGTGGTTTGAGTGCCTTTGTGGAGTTTCTCAACCAGAACAAAACCCCCATCAACAAAGTGCTGCACTTCCAGAGCCAGCGCGAAGATGGCATTGCCGTGGAAGTGGCGTTGCAGTGGAATGACAGCTTCCAGGAGAGCATCTTCTGCTACACCAACAATATTCCCCAGCGCGACGGCGGTACCCACCTGGCGGGCTTCCGTGCCGCCCTGACCCGCGGCCTGAACAGCTATATCGAGCGGGAAGGCCTGGGCAAGAAAGACAAGGTGAACACCACTGGCGATGACGCCAGGGAAGGTCTCACCGCGATTATCTCTGTGAAGGTGCCGGACCCGAAATTCTCCTCCCAGACCAAGGACAAGCTGGTTTCCTCCGAAGTGAAGCCCGCTGTAGAGCAGGAGATGGGCCACCACTTCACCGATTACCTGATGGAGAACCCACAGGAAGCCAAATCTGTCGTCACCAAGATGATCGACGCGGCCAAAGCCCGCGAGGCGGCCCGCAAGGCCCGCGAGATGACTCGCCGCAAGGGCGCGTTGGATATTGCCGGCCTGCCCGGGAAACTGGCGGACTGCCAGCAAAAAGACCCGGCACTATCTGAAATTTACCTGGTGGAGGGTGACTCCGCTGGTGGCTCTGCCAAGCAGGGCCGCGATCGCCGTACCCAGGCGATCCTGCCGCTGAAGGGTAAGATCCTCAATGTGGAAAAAGCGCGCTTCGACAAGATGCTCTCCAGTGCCGAAGTGGGTACCCTGATTACCGCACTGGGCTGTGGTATCGGCAAGAGTGAGTTCAACCCGGATAAACTGCGTTACCACAGCATCATCATCATGACCGATGCTGACGTGGATGGAGCCCATATCCGTACCCTGTTGCTCACCTTCTTCTTCCGTCAGATGCCGGAGCTGATCGAGCGGGGCCATATCTATATCGCCCAGCCGCCGCTGTATAAGATCTCCAAGGGCAAACAGGAGCAGTACCTGAAGGATGAGGCTGCCCTGACCCAATTCCTTACCAACGCCGCCCTGGAGGGCGCCACGCTGTTTGTGAACCCGGATGCCCCCGGGCTATCTGGCGCCTCCCTGGAGAGCCTGGTAGGCGAGTACCGCAGCGTCCTGGCCACCATTGACCGCCTGTCACGCCTCTACCCAGAGGAAGTATTGCGCAGCATGATCTACCTGCCGCGCCTGTCCCAGGAAGATCTACAGTCCCGGGAAAAAGTTACCGCCTGGAGCGAGGCACTACAGGAAAAACTCGCCGGTGAAGAGAGTGGTGGAACCCGTCGCCACGAGGTAACGGTACAGGAGAACACCGAGCGCGGCCTGTTCCTGCCCCATATCCATATCGTGGCCCACGGTGTGGGCAGCGACTACCTGATCAACCACGAGTTCTTCGACTCCGCTGAGTACGCCGCTATCTGCACACTGGGCGAGAAGATGGTGGGCCTGTTGGAAGACGGCGCCTTTATCCAGCGCGGCGAGAAGCAGCACGCGGTTGGCAGCTTCCCGGAAGTGATGGAGTGGTTGATGGGAGAGAGTCGCAGGGGCTACGGTATCCAGCGCTACAAGGGACTGGGTGAGATGAACCCGGACCAGCTGTGGGAAACCACCATGGACCCCGAGAGCCGCCGTATGCTGCAAGTCACCGTTGAGGATGCTATTGCCGCTGACCAGATCTTTACCACCCTGATGGGCGATCAGGTAGAGCCGCGCCGCGACTTTATCGAGACCAATGCCCTGGCGGTGGAGAATCTGGACGTTTAATTGGCAAAAAGCTATTTTTGATAACCGTACAGTAATTTCCTGCATAACCAGTGTGGGGAATTACTGTGGGGTATTTCCCACCAATGAAATGGCTCAGATTAAATTTGGTGCCAGCATTTTTCTCTCTCCAGCAATTACCGCATACCTAAAACCTTCGATTAAGCCCTAAATTTACTAAGATAAATAAATTATTTTTTGTTAGTAGTGCCTGCTAAAGCGATACATATATTGTATTTTAAGGCGACGGGTAGTTATCTTTTTACCTACCTGTATTGATATATAAGTAAAAACTTCACGGACCACAGAACTTATGGGGAATTTCCTCTATTTTATTTACGGCAACGTACGTCGATTAATAGCCACTATTGGTTTGATGTCACTATTTCTATCTGCTTGCACCGGTACGCAAAAATTAGTGAATTCCGAATGGTATGAAATTAAAACCGAGCACTTTCGTATCGTTACCAATGGGAACCCCAAGAAAGTCGAAAAACTAGCAGTAGATTTGGAGCGCTTTCGGGTTTTCGCGCAGCGCTATATTAGCTATTCACCAGATCACCAAAAACTTACCATCTATGCATTAGATAGTCGGCACAGCCTCAAAGGGGTAATCGGGGAAGAGCAGGCCAGAAGGATAGCTGGAATGTTCAACTATACACCCTATGGAAATTTTTCACTGTTTAACCTTAATGAGGACCGCGCTTACTCAGACAACCCCGGTCGCCAGACATTGTTCCATGAATATACGCACTTTTTAATGTATAGCGGAAGCAAAAATATCTATCCCTACTGGTTTAATGAGGGCATTGCCGAGGTTTTTTCCACTGTCGATTTTAGTGAAAATAATGCCTACACTTTCGGAAAAATACCTGCCGGTCGTGCACTTAGGCTTAAAAGGACATGGGGCATGCCCCTAGATAAGCTTCTAACAGTCACCAAAAGTTCGGCAACGACCAAAGATAAAAGATCGCTCTACGCCAGTGGTTGGATGTTAGCTCACTGGATGCTTTTTGATCCCAATAGAAGTAAAGCCCTAGGGGAATATTTAGAGGCCTACAATCAGGGCGCTGATCCGGTGGAGAGCTTTACTACAGCCTTGGGAATGACCTTTGAAGAGCTTAATGAAGAGTATAAAAAACTATCGAGAAGTCCTTTTAGTTATCACGAAGGCCAGTTTTCTGATGACGATGTGAGCAAGGCGACCTCGATACAACAGATGCACAGTAGTGCGGCGGTCACTGAATTAGCCCGCTTTATAGCCATTACCGAGCAGGGCCCAGAAGCGCTAGAGAATTTAATCCGCTATGCGGAAAAAGAACAGATCTCCAGCCCTGAGTTAATATCTGCACATGCTGTTGCACTGACTAAAGAGGGAAAGTACTCCCAAGCGGATAAAATATTAAAGGCTATACCAGAGGAATATCACGGGGAAACCTGGTATTTGGAAGCCCTGGCGAAAAATGATTTATCTGTAATTTTAGCCGAGGAAGGGCAACTCAACCCCAGGAAACTGAAAAGTATCCGCGATCATTATATTCAGTTGGTTAATAGCAATGGAGACGTTGCTGCTTACTGGTATGAATTAGCGATCACTATGCAAGTGCTGGGTTATCCTCGGCATAAATACTTGGAAATGCTTGAGCAGGCATATTTGCGCACACCGAGAAATGCTGAGATTGCTTGGTGGTATGCCCTGGAACTCTACCTGAATCGCGATCGAGATCGATTTGCCAAGGTATCTCAACCTCTATTGATGCAAATTACCCAAGAGGGGTTACTCGCGGATCTCCAGTCTATGGCGGATGAGTTGGCGCAGGGAGAGGTCGAATCCCAAGGTAATACTTTGGGGCATCTATTATCGGCTTATAAGAAGCACTCAGGCAGTAAAGCCTTAGCCGTAGCGATGGACTACCGTGGAGTCTATATAGCGGGTTTTAACGAAGAGGGCGGCAACCAAGCGGAGGCCAATCAAAATGCCCTTCAGGCTTGTGAGGAGCAGCGAGAGCGGGACAAAGTCAAGGATCGCTGTGAACTCTATGCGGAAGGTGAAAGGTTGGTCAACTCAAGCAAAAGGATTTAATCGATCGATAGAAGCGAGCAGAGCGCAAAGTAGGCATTAACCGCGCCTACTTTGCAGCGAAAGGCCAATTAAGGAATTATTTTTCCAGTAACAGCCCACACTCCCGATGCTCCTCCCCCTTAGTGGGGTCAAAGTACACATCGTTATCGGGAAGGTCGTTCTCGTAAACATACTCTTCCACATCGATTTCTCTCAGGTGGAACATCGGTGCCACTCGAATAGTGCCGTGGTTGCCCGGAGTAAAAATATCCAGGTTCTTGCGGTGCGAATTCTGGTCGTGGCGGATGCCGTTTAGCCATACATCCGGCTTAAGTTCCTGCATGGCGCGGTTGAACGGCTCCAGCTTGACGGTCCTGGAGAAAAAGTCGTGCTCAGGGGTATCCAGCGGTGGAATGCCCCCGTATACGGCGTTGTAGTGGGCTGCGGACATCTTCGGTGAGTAGGTGCGCAGATTCAAATTGAGAGATTTGACTACATTCTCAATATGCCGGTAGGTCTCCGGGGTGTTGTAGCCGTGGTCCACCCAGATTACCGGGATATCTGCCTTGGCGCGGGTGACCAAGTGGAGAAAGGCCACCGCCAGCGGGCGGAAGTTTGTGAACACCACCGGGTTCTGAGCGTGCTCCATGGTGAATTGCATAATTTCGCTGGGTTTGGCCCCGGCGAAGTGCAAATTCATCGATTCCAGATCGGCACCCTGGTGAAAAGTGCGCTCCAGAACTGGCTGTAAAGTATGGCTGGAAGCGTTGTGTCCCATAAAAATCAGCGCCCAGAAAAATTAGGATAGGGGGCATGCTACCCGGTTCAGGAGTCGCGTAGAAACAATAAAAAGAAGTGAATCAAGAAGTTAAAGTTATAAGTAGAGTGAAAATTTACCTCCGCTGCTGCCCGGATCGGCTGCAGCGATAGGACATCAGCAACATATGCTGGCCGTATTCGGCCCGGTAGTCGCGTGCAGACTCCACAAACCCGTGCCGTTGCAGAAAGTAGCGCGTGCGCAGGTTCTCCCTGAGGAGCTCGGCGCGGAGCTCTGGCAGCCCCCGGCTGGCCGCAGACATCAAGCGGGCGCCGATACCGCAGCTGGAGAACAGAGGGCTGACGCACAGGTAAGCCAGGCGATTATCCACAGTGATGGTGATAAAGGCTTCAGCGACAGCGGCGTGGCGGTCAGTAAAGACAATGCAGCGCTTGCAGTCCCTCTGCTCGCTACGGA
The DNA here is from genome assembly GCF_052466995.1 of Microbulbifer regidiadema (SeqCode). NCBI lineage: Bacteria > Pseudomonadati > Pseudomonadota > Gammaproteobacteria > Cellvibrionales > Microbulbiferaceae > Microbulbifer > Microbulbifer regidiadema (SeqCode). Next base: position 3,496,657 of record NZ_CP174297.1, read on the forward strand.
ACAGGCGGCTATGGTTGAGCCAAAAATGGCGCGATAGAGAGGGGTGGGAGTGGACTGCGGCGTGCAACCAGAGCTGCTCAAGTCGATTCAGGTCTGAACGTTCTGCTGCCCGAAGCATAACCAGCTCCACCCTGAACAATTGGGCAAATCCTAGTCAAAAATGGTGCTATATCCCAAACAAAACCACAGCTAAGTAAGTGCTCACTTTGTGTCTGTGGAAGAAAAATAGGGACTGAGCAGTGTGCTACAGTCCCCCTTGCGAGCCTATGGGCGAGGCTGCTTAGCCCAGGTGTACGAAATGGGCTTTTAAGTAATTGGTTTCCGGGATGGCCGGGTGTACCGGGTGGTCTGCGCCCTGGCCGCCGCTGGCGAGAATGGATGCGCGGCGCCCCAGGCGGTGGGCGGCGCCGCGCACACAGTCGAGGAGCTCATCGGATTGCAGGTGCATAGAGCAGGAAGCACTTACTAACAGCCCATCCTTTGCCAGCAAACGCATTGCCAGCTCATTGATATGGCGATAGGCCGCCAGGCCGGCCTTGTGATCCTTCCTTCTTTTAATAAATGCGGGGGGATCGAGCACAATGGCATCGAACTTTTCGCCCTCAGCAACCATTCCCTTGAGAACATCCAGCGCCTTGCCCTGGACGGTGCCGAGTTTGTCAGTGAGACCGTTGTGGTCCGCATTGAGGGAACACCAGTCCAAAGCCTGTTGGGAGGCATCCACACAGACGACCTCAGTGGCGCCGTGGGCAAGTGCCTGGATGCCCCAGCCTCCGGCGTAGGAAAACAGGTCCAATACCCTCTTGCCGCCAATCCAGCGGTTTAACAGCCTGCGGTTCTCCCGGTGATCGTAAAACCACCCGGTTTTCTGACCTTGGTGTACCGGGGCCAGAAGTGGCACGCCATTTTCTTCAAACGGAGCCATCTCCGGCACATCGCCAAAAGCCACAGCCTGTACTTGAGGCATATCCTCGACTGCACGGCCCTGGTGGTCATTGCGCAGGAGAATGCCCTTGGGATTAATTAAGTCCGCCAACTTATCCACAATTGTCTGTTGGTAGCGCTCCATGCCCCAGTTGCTGACCTGGACTACCAAGTAGTCCCCAAACCTATCCACAACCAGGCCGGGGAGCCAGTCCGAATCGCCGTAAATCATTCGATAGCTGGGGTGAGAAAAGTAGCGCTGGCGCTGCTCGAACGCCGTTTGTATGCGCTCACTTACGGTGTCTGTGGAAAAGTCAGTGTCGCGGCTGACTAATCGGCCACAAATTAATTGGCTCGGGTTGATAAAAGCGGTGCCGAGCAGCTTGCCCTGGCTATCGCGAATATGGCACTGACTGCCCGCCTCAATTCCCTTTAATGGAGTGCGCTTGGTATCCACTTCATTGCTGTAAATCCACAAGTGGCCGCGCTTGAGTCGGCGCTCTGCGCCCCGGTTTAGTATTAACTCCAGCAAAGGGAATCTCCGTTAACTTGTACAAATTAGAGCGCAATTGTGCGGACCACTCTGTGGAGGTCAAGTCTCTATCTCCCAGCTGGGCCTTTATCTCCTGGGGAGATTGAGTCCACAGTCGCGGAGCCATGCTTTAGCCCAGCGCCGCCGAAAGCCAGAGATAGCGCGGCTGCACACTGGGGGCCTCCACTGAAGCCCCACGACCTGGGGGATAGTCACCAATTTCATCGAATAGAGTGTCTAAGCTGACAATTGATGGCAGAATTTAGTGTCAGTACGTCATTCTTGTCACCTTGCTGTTGTGGAAAACTGCCGAGATGAATATGCACCAACAAACAGAAAATAATAGCGCTAGAAAGGTTGCGATGGTGGTTTGCCCGGGGGCAACCAGCTTGGATATTACAGGCCCCCTGGAAGTCTTCTCTCTGGCAAACGACCAGCTGCGCAAGCTGGGGCGCTCCAACCGGGACTTTTACGATATTCAGCTGGTGGGGCCCGAGCCCGGCCCGGTTATGACCTCAACCGGGGTCAAGGTTTTTGTAGAGCACGCCCTGGCAGAAGTTGAGGATATCCACACCTTGCTAGTGAGCGGTATACCACCGGAGTCCTGCCAGCGCGCTTGTGAGAGTAGTCCGGTTTTGGAGTGGTTGGCGGAGCAGCAGAAAAAGGTGGCTCGCATTGGCTCAATCTGTAGCGGAGCACTGATACTCGCCAGTGCGGGTGTTTTAAATGGGCGGCGTGCAACGACCCATTGGGCGGACGTCCCCGCCCTACAGACATTCCCGCAGATAGAAGTGGACCCGGACGCTATTTTTGTCCGCGATGGCAATGTCTATACCTCCGCCGGAATTACCGCTGGCATCGACCTGGCGCTGTATATGGTTGAGGAAGATCACGGGCGGGGCCTGGCGCTGAACCTGGCGCGAATTCTTGTCCTTTATTTAAAGCGGGATGGTGGGCAACAGCAGTTTAGCGTTCGCCTGGAGAACCAGATCAATAGCGATCGCTTTGCCGCGTTGATTGAATGGATGTACCAAAATATTGAGCAGCCCATAACGGTGGAGAGGTTGGCTCAGCAGGCGGCGATGAGTCCGCGTAATTTCGCCCGTACATTTGTCCGTGAACTCGGGGTGACACCGGCTCGTTTTCTCGAGCAGATCAGGGTGGAAAGGGCTTGCCAGTTGTTTTCCGAACAAAACCAAGCGCAGGACAAGGTGGCCAAGCTCTGTGGATTTCAGTCGCAGGAACAGTTGCGCAGGGCCTTCCGCAAGCATAAAGGTATTTTGCCCAGTGAATATCGCAAGCGTTTCCACTGAAATCACAGCGTAAAAATATATCTTTGATAATTTTGGGTGGGCAATTTGGGAATTATCTTTTTGTGTGAGTCAGTAGCAGATCAGGGGGATAGTTGGTCGATAAAGTAGAGAGATTTACGATGTGCATAGGCGTGCTGTAGCGGAAATTAAAAATTTGATAAACCAATAGTTACTCAGAATGTTTTTAACCTTACAGCATCAGTTTTTAGTTGATAGTAAAATATATACGATTAACTTAAAATAATTGAGATTTTAGCTCAAGCCCCTGAGATCCCTTCTCGCTAATGTTTTCTACCTACTCTCTTTTGCCAATTTGCGGTAGTCTTGGCAAATGGATCTCAGCCCCGTATTTTATTGAACACCACCGGGATTTTTCACTTCTCCACAGTGAGATGAGGATAACAATCTAATCGTTAGTGTTTTACTGGTGCGATAGTACTTAAACACTCTTATTTCGATAGAGGCAGCACCTTTAAATGATCCTTTTCTGTTGTGCGTGGTGTTAGCAGGTCTGGCTATTTAGGATTTAACCGGGAACGACTTTATCTGAAATAGCTAGTTATTTGTGACTAGATAGTTTCATTTGTTGAGCCTGGCCAATCAATTTGATTAACCCATCGCCCAGGAGCGCACCTCGTGCCCTCTGGTCGCTATTAACCGAGTTAGCTTCTCCCTAAGCGCGGACGTTTAAGAAATTATCATGCTGTTACGTATTGAAAATAAGCAAGGCATCCTCTACGAAATCAGAACAGCGGGGGGAGGTTCAAGCGCGTTCCCGATGCCGATCGATGCCAGCCATTTACTTTCAATGTTTGACGATGTCGCCATTGAGAAGATTTACACACACTTTTTTCCACTCAATAGCAGTTTCCAAGCCAGTAACTCCGGCACGCCGTTTTCAGGGCCTGCATCCGAGCCCCCGAGCTATTTATCCATTCATGCCCAAGAAATTTATCGCGCCCTGGTACAGAGCCGCCTGATTATCGAACAGGCGCCCGCTGCTATTGCGGCACAGGAAAACCAGCCGGCGGACTTAATCGTTAAAATCCGCCTGGGGTTACAGCAAATTATCGCCCAAGAGCGCGCCGAAGCGGCCCAGATCCAGCGGCAACACGAACAGCGCTCCACGCTGGAAAAAGTGGGCGCCTATATTGAAAGCGGGGCCACAGGTTTGGGCAATGCCGCCTGGGGCCTGGCGGTGTGGACTAAAGATGTGCTTGAAGTAGCGCTGATGCTCAATCCCATACGCCAATCCCATAAGCTGGGAGTTGCCACAGCGAACTACTTCCTACATGACAAGAGCTTTGAAGAGTCTCACCGGGAGAATGTCACTGCCTTGCAACGGGAAATCGTCGATGTTCTCGGCTTTGATCCCTCCTCGATCACCCGGCAGCAGCTGGAGCTGGCTCTGGATGTTACCCAGCTTATTTACGATGACCCGGCTCTGCGCGATATTATTTTCCGCTTTGCCCAAGATTATATAAAAGCCCAGCACAGCCTGGAAATAACCGAAATGGCCGGTGGTGGTGCCTTTGAGATTATTCTCACTATTGTTCTTGCTGCCGTTACCGGCGGTGTCGGTGCCGCTGCGGCGATGGTCAAAAATGCGCGCCTGCTGAAGTCCTTTAAAAATGTCGGCGAGCTAATGTTAGATTTAGCCCGCCTGAAAAAACAGCGACTGCTGGACTCCAAGGAAAAAGGGGCCAAGGGCGGCAGCGCCAGCTTCTCGGACTTTAGCTCCTCTGAGGAGGCTGTGCCAGTAAGCTCTGGTGGTTCCTCTTCCAGTAGTTCCAGCTCTGGCAGTTCTAGTAGTTCCAGCAGTAATCAAAACAATAGTAATTCCGACAGTAGCGCCAGCAGTAATTCAAATAGTACTCAGAATAGTCAAGCGAACGATAGCAACGAGCCTGACAACGCAACTGCTACAGTGGGGCAGACGCCGGCAGGTGAGGCTGTACCCTGTGCAGATAACTCCCGTCACAGCGGTGATCCAATCAACTTAAAAACCGGGGAGGAGTTTTTATCCCTGGTAGATGCGGTACTGGATGGCCCGCTGCCATTAACCCTGACTCGATCTTATCGCAGCAGTAATAGTGAGGATTTTGGATTAGGCCATGGCTGGGCGCACACCTTAAACGAGCGCCTGGTCCCGGGTAATAAAACCGTAAAGTTTTATGATGCCGAGGGTCGGGTAATTAGTTTGCCGACACCGGGCAATAGCGGGCGAAGCCACAATGTGGTGGAAAAACTCTCCCTCACCCAAGTAAGCGATGAGCACTGGGTGCTAAGCCCCTACGGCGCCTTAAATGGCGTACAAAAACACTTTAAAGCGATAGGCGAGAGTGGCACTCTAAAACTCTCTGAAATTCGCGATGGCTACGGTAACTACTACCTGTTCCACTATATCGGCGAACGCCTGATTTGTATCGAGAGCAGTCTCGGCGAAGCCCTACATATCAGCCCACCGGAAGGGCAGCGCAACAGCCTGCGCATGGGTGAGCTAAAGAAAGAAACTCGCGATGGCCGCATTAAAATACTGGCTCAGTATGAATACAGTGACGAAGGCGACCTGATAAAAGCCACCGATGCGGATGGCTACAGTGAGCAATACGAATACCAACAACATGTAATCTCTAAGCGCACCTTAAAAACCGGTTACCGCTTTTACTTTGAATGGGATAGAGAAGGTCCCTCGGCCCGCTGCATACGCCAGTGGGGCGATCCCATCAATGGTCAGGCTACCTACAACTATACGTTTGCCTGGGACGAGGATGGCCACGGAGTTACGGTGACCGATACCCGTGGCGGGCAGGAGCGCTACCGCTTTAATGAGCGCGCCCTACCCATTTATCACCGCGACCCCGAGGGTGCAGAGACCCTCTACAGCTACAACGAGCTGGGCCAGATAACCAAGGTCCAATTGCCCAGCGATGATGGCAGCCTGCGCGAAGAGATCTATCAATACGACGATCAGGGCCGCTTGATCCAAAAGACCGATGCCGCTGGCAATAGCCACCGCATCGAATACAACAACGAAGGCTTGCCAGGCAAAGTCACCGACCCATCCGGTAACACCTGGCAGCGCGAATACAACAAAAACGGCCAGATCGTCGCCACCACTGATGCCCTCGGCAACAGCACCCGCTACGGCTATAACCCGGTCGGTCTGATCGGCAGCGTTACCGACCCCCTCGGCAATGCCAACCGCTATCTGTGGAACCCGGAAGGCAGGTTGGCTGCGATCCAAGACCCTATGGGCCGCAGCCAGCACTATCGCTATGATATGGCCCGCCGCCTGCAAGAGGTGCAGCACGCCCCCGGCCAGATAACCCGCTACGAATACGACAGCCAGGATCGTATCCATGCGGTTATTACCCCAGATGGCGCTCGCACCCAGTACAGCTACAACGCCCAAGGGCTACTCTCGGAGGTGATGGACTCCGAAGGCCGCAGCACCTGCTACGCCTACGACGGCCTCAGCCAGGTTAAGGCGCGCACCAACCCGGATGGCAGTCGTCTGGAATACCACTACGATGGCGAGCGCAACTTAATCGGACTCACCAATGAAAATGGCGAGCGCTACCAGCTTAAATACGACCTCAACGAACGCCTGATTGAAGAGGTAGGCTTCGACGGCCGCGTAACCCGCTACGCCTATAACCGCGCCGGCCATCTGATCGCTTCAAGAGCGGTAACTGATCCTGATACCGGCAAGGGTATCGATACGCTCTTTGAGCGCGATCCTTTCGGCCGTATGCTGGAGGAAGTAACCCCAGATGGGATTACCAACTTCCGCTACAACCGCAGCGGCCAGCTAATCAAAGCGGAAAATAGCCAGCGCAAACTGCGCTGGGAGTACGATGCCAATGGCCGCGTCACTGCGGACTGGCAGGGCAAAGAGAAGCTTACCCATGAATACGATGCCGCCGGCAACCGTATCGCCACAACCTTACCCGATGGCGAAGTGCTCAACTTCGCCTTTAACCCCGCCGGCCAATTCCAAAGCCTGCACCGCCACCCAGTGGGTGGTGACACCAATCAGCTGATCACCAGCATCAGTCACGATGAACTGGGCCGGGAGAGCCAGCGCCAGCATGGCAATGGCCTGGAAAGCCAGCGAGATTATGATCCTCAGGGACGGCTGCAAAAGTTACGTCTAAACAAAGCTGATGGCCCAGTCGCCGACCCAACTCAGAACTCTCACTCAATCCTGGAGCGTAGCTACCAGTACAACAAAGCCGGTCAGATCGCCAAGATTGAGGACAGCCTGCGTGGCACGCGTAGCTACCACTACGACGCCCTAGATCGCCTCACCCAGGTAGATGGCCCCAACCCCGAATATTTTGTGCACGATCCCGCACACAATATTCTCGCCGCCGCTAATTCAAAGGATGAAGCCAAACAGCAGGCCAGCTCTACTCAAGTTAAGAGCAATCGCTTAGCCTTCCGTGGCGATACCCATTACCGCTACGATATTCACGGCAACCGCATCGCCGAACTGCGCGGCAAAGGGCAGAAGCTGCAAACCCGCTATCACTACAACTGTCGCCAACAGTTGGTGCGGGTAGAAAAGCTCAAACTGGAAGAAGGGGCAGAACAGCTTCAGCAGGAGATTCACTACCAGTACGACCCACTGGGCCGTCGTATTGGTAAAAGCACCAATAGTGAATACACCAATTTCCTCTGGGATGGGGATGTCCTGCTTCGCGAAAATAAAGCTGATATCCACACTCGGCAGAACCTGAACAGCCGGACCTACTACTTCGAACCGGGTACTTTCAAGCCGGTTGCACTAAAGGATGGTAACCAAGAGAAAGAACAGGTTTACCACTATCACCTGGATCATCTGGGAACGCCGGATACCCTTACCAACCAGGAAGGTGAAGTCGTATGGAGTGTCGCCTATAAGAGCTATGGCAATATCGCCCTGGCCCATAAAAATCAGATTGAACAGCCTATCCGCTTCCAAGGGCAGTACTTCGATGAAGAAACTGGGCTGCACTACAATCGGTTTAGGTACTATGATCCGCAGGTGGGGGAGTTTACCCAACAGGACCCGGTTGGATTGTTGGGTGGGTCGAATAGCTATCAATATGTGCCTAATCCGGTTGAGTGGGTAGACCCTTCGGGGTTGACTGCGGCGAAGGAAGATCCTAGTAGGCAAGTTAATGCGATTGCTGGGCCGCAGGTACAGAAGGGTGTTGCCCCAAACAAACCTACCCGGGAACTAACTACAGCTGAGTTGCATGGAATACCTGGAGGTACAGCATTTAAGGAGTGGTTCGATTCTAAATCAGTAGATGATATCGCTCAGCTCTACAAAAATGCAGACACAAGGGATGTTATTAAAAGTAGACTGCGCCATGGTGGCGGCGATCATGAATGGCTCATGGTTTCTAGGGCTGCTCAAGTGAAAGCCTGGGGTGTAAATTACGATGAGATAGTTAGTTTGGTAACTCCAACCAAAGCGACTTTCTTTAAAGATCCCATAACAGGGGTAGTTAAGAAACACGGAACCAATAGTATTTCATCTAGAGCCCATAAGCAGTTAGGTGATTTAATTGACTCGTCAAATAGTTTTGAGCAATTCCAGCGTAAAATTAATAATTGGGGAGAATATTCTGGATGGCTGCCAGACGGCAGATCTGATTTGCCATCCGGATTGAGAATAGGAGATTGATAGTATGTTTAGTGATAATCCATTCGTTGAATCAGTAGAGGGTTTCCTCACGGTATGGTTAGGTGATTTAAGTGAATTAGAGCTAGAAGATTATTTGGATGAGCCCGGTGGGGCAGGAGACAATGAGCCAATTTCCAATTTTAGTAGAGATTTGGACCGATGGTATGATCATGACTTTATCTGGGTAGAAGGGGTAGATGAAGCCGTATCAGTAAAAGAGCTATGCGTATTGAATGGTATTGATTCAAAAAGGCTTATAGAGGAAATAGTGGAGCGGAGTGATAAGAAAAAAATTAGATCTTTGCTCATTTTATGGAACTCGAAAAAAATGGAAGGCGCTGGAGAGAGAGCTTTTGCAGATGGTCGATTGCAATGTATTGGATCTTGGGAGCACGAGCCCCCATTAACTGATTGATGTTCCAAGCAGTAACGGCTAAAACTATTGATACATCAGCACTTCTTAGTTTGATCAAAGATTTTGATACTGAAATGTTGAATGATGAAGAATGGGATCGACTAAATAAAGTCGATCCATCTGACGAGGCGGAGTTGTTAGAGGTATTTAACGAGTCCACTGTTCCAGAGTATCGAGCTATGGATAGCCAATCACAGGATTTAATTAAAATTAGTCTTAAGCAGGCACTAGCTTCCTCTGATTTTAATTTTGCAACAATATTGGATTCAGTTGAAATGCCATTTGAGCCAATAGAAAATCCTAAAAGATTTTTTTCTTTATTGTGGTTGGCTCTGTTTAAAGATGATTTTTCCGGATAATAGGTTGTTCCAGACAGTCAGAAGGACATTCCTGAAGGACATTCCTGGACATCCAAAAAAAGGACATTCCAAAGAAGATCTAGGACAGCCAAAGAAGATCTAGGACAGCCAAAGACTGAAGGGTGGTGTCGGCAATAGAGATAGCCCCCTCTCTGGCGGCTCTTTCTCTTTGATTTACAAGTAAAGGAGTTGAAATGCTGGTATTGCTGGTTAGGTTTTGGAGATCGCCAAGATCTAGGACAGCCAAAGACTGAAGGGTGGTGCTGGCAATAGAGCTAGTCCCCTCTCCGGCGGCTCTTTCTCTTTGGTTTACAGGTAAAGGAGATAAAATGCAGGGAATTGGTCTTAAGGCTATTGGGATCGCTGTTTTTCGATAAAAGGGCGGTATCGTGCTGTTGAGTACTTGAGGCCGGGGTAGATTAGCAGGGCGTAGCTGAGAGGAGGCGCCGACAGTCGCTTATACCGTGTACCCAGCGTTTATCGAGTTGAGCACAAACTTTTTGTACAACCTCTACCGATCCCACCAAGCCTTTAAAGCGGCTTTCAAAGTTCCGGCTGAGATAGAGCCAGTGCTTGGGTGAAATACCGAGCCGCTCCAGAATAGGCGGCGTGTTTTCGGCAATACAACCTCGTTTTCTGGGGTCTAAATGCCGGCCGCTCCAGTCCACTAGCTCCAAATAGTGATCCAACTGGAAAGGTAGCCCTTTCGGTATATTCAAACGCTCACCGCCGACAAACGGAAGTAGATTTTTGGGCTGCTTACCTGAGACAGCCGTACGAATACGTTGTTGAATCGAAGTGTAATCAGACTTTTCAGGTGTCTTGGCAATATTGGCACGGATGGGGTTAAGGTCTACATAAGCCATACAGGCGGCGAGTGCTCTTTCATCCAGTAAAGCCTGAGACTTAAACCGGCCTTCCCAAAAACGGCCGGTACAGTTGTCTTCAGCATTGGCCTGGCGGGCGATAGATTCGTTTAAACAGCGCATAAACCAGCTGATATCCATTAGACGCTCCCGCCATAGGGAAACGACCTCTTTTAGCCTGTCTTCCTCAGCGTGATCGAGGGTATCACCCTGAAGATAGCGCTGGGCCAAGCTAGAGGCTTTGAAGAGTTTTTTCCAGCGAGTAATTACCTCTGTAAGAGACCACTTGTTAGCCGATTTTGTGTCGATATAGAGCACTATATGGTAGTGATTACTCATTACTGCATAGGCGGCAATATCTAGAGCAAACACCTCGGCTAACTTATGCATACGGCTTTCAATCCATTCGCGCCGATGCTCGTAATCTTTTCCGGATTCAGTATCTCTGCCACAGAGAAATGCACGCCGTACACAGCGGGAGACACAGTGATAGTACGGTGTTGCATCAAGAGATATCTGGGTGCTTCGCGGTAGAGTCATCGGCTGCACGCGCATTTGCCTGTATTAATATCCAGTATTTTGTGGGGTTTCAATCTTTTGTCAATAGGATTGGCGGTTTATAATTTCTGTTTGGTGGGTGTCCAGGATTAACTGTTCGCGGCCACAAAGAAATGCACGCCGTACACAGCGGGAGACACAGTGATAGTACGGTGTTGCATCAAGAGATATCTGGGTGCTTCGCGGTAGAGTCATCGGCTGCACGCGCATTTGAATGTATAAACATACAGTATTTTGTGGGGTTTCAATCTTTTGTCAATAGGATTGGCGGTTTATACTTTCTGTTTGGTGGGTGTCCAGGATTAAATTAGCAATTAATGAAATCGATAAATGATATTAGCCTAGTTGATTTAAAACTAGGGAATGATTGGAAAATAACTCACAATGAATTCTATAATATAGAACCAAAGGAGGTCGACAACTATAAAGATTCAAAATACCCAATTTGGAGTATGTTTTTTATTGAAGATTTAATGCAAATAGAAAACAGCAAAAAAGAACTGCTAATTGATGTCGGCTGGTATCCAGACGGAGATAAAGCTGGAATGTATAGGCTTATTCTTATTAAGAGCATAGAGGGAAGTTTTGACTGGGACAGCCCTATAGATACCTATGAGACAAGAGTTCTAAAGGAATTAATCAACAAGATTGACTCTTTAGTTTCACAATAATTTGCAAGTTCTAGAAAATATCTAAGAAGAAAAAAGATCAAAGAGAAAGATCTAGGACAGCCAAAGACTGAAGGGTGGTGCCGGCTATACCGATACAAACTCCTGAAACTTGGTTGATGGACTTGATGAAAATACCTTCTGAAGGAAGTTAATATGAAGAATAATTTAATTTCCAAAATTTGTGACCCTCAAAATCATGCTAGGGATTTGCTTGTAGATGAGCTTAATGATGAAATTGAGGCGGGATCTTTCAGCAAGGAGGATACGCAGCTGATCGTTCATAGTTTATTAAAGTTATTGCCAGCTGAACAAGATCAAGCTGTTAATGAAAGTATCTTGAACTTACTTAGTAGCCTATACCCCTCAGGCATTACTGATCGAGATATTGAGGTGTATGTGCTAGATCATATTAAAGATTTTAAACCTGGATCATTGATCCATGCTTTATCAATCCTTTCTGAATCTAAACTAAATGAGAGGAAAGCAATTTTCTCTCATTTTTCTAAATCTGATAACACATCAATTCAAGAGGTGGTGCGAAATTACCTTTTGGAAATTGACAGAAAGATCTAGGACTGACAGAAAGATCTAGGACAGCCAAAGACTGAAGGCCAAAGACTGAAGGGTGGTATCGGCAATAGAGCTAGCCCCCTCTCTGGCGGCTCTTTCTCTTTGATTTACAAGTAAAGGAGTTGAAATGCTGGGAATTGCTGGTTAGGTTTTGGAGATCGCTGCTTTTGGATAAAAGAGCGGTAATCGTGCTGTTGAGTACTTGAGGCCGGGGTAGGTTAGCAGGGCGTAGCTGAGAGGAGGCGCCGACAGTCGTTTATGCCGTGTACCCAGCGTTTATCGAATTGAGCACAAACTTGCTGTACAACCTCTACCGATCCCACCAAGCCTTTAAAGCGGCTTTCAAAATTCCGGTTGAGATAGAACCAGTGCTTGGGTGATATACCTAGCCGCTCCAGAACAGGCTTTATCTCCACCCTCAGTGACCTGGTGAGACTGGACGCCACAAAAATTGGCCAGTGGTGAAGTGAATGAACAAAATTATGCTTTGGGTTGGCGGGTGACTGAAGTAGAAATCCCCGAGGTGGGATTAACGAGAGTGGCCAACCACGGCGGAGTGAGTCGCGGCAGTCAGAGCTGGTTAATGATAATACCGGAGTATCAGCTTTCTGTTGCGGTCAATATCAATCGAAAAACAAAAACCTTTTGGGACTTTGCGCGAGTCTCTCTGGAAATAGTGAGCGCCTTTATTCATCAGCAGGATAAACTCAATTGTGAATAAAAAAACCGGCCAAACTCTGGCCGGTTTTAACTCGCTATTCGCGCTGTAAATAATCAGAGCGGAAGGCCTACTGAGTGTTTACCATAATTTGAGTCTGTGAAAATACCTTTTCACCGTCTCCGTGAGTCAAAATACCCAGGTGGCGGGTGTTGGGGGCAAGATTCATCCACTCTAGAGAAACGATACCTGTTGTGCCGATTTGTGCCTGAGTCGGTGCATTGAGCGCGGTGTTGCCGCTATCTCCATGCAGATAAAAGTTAAACAGGCTGAAATCGGTGGGACCTGCGGCAGTGGCGTAATCGACAACCACCACTGCGTACTGCCCGGGAGTGGGGTTGGTCACTGAGACAGATTCAGTGGAAGTGGCGTTGCCGCTGGTACCGACTTCGGGGTAATTGGGCGCGGGGCCGTAAACTTCCAGGTCCAGGTCATCGCTGCCACCCCCATCGCCCACATCGGCATCAAACATGGCGATAGTGGCCAGCTCGGTTCCATCGGGGATATCAAAGAAAATAACTTCAACATCGCCATCTTCGATGGTGGCATTGGTGGCCAGCCCTTCAGCCAAACCGGCGATACTCACCTGGAAATCACCGTTGTAGCCGAAGCCCACATTGAGGTCGAGGCTGCCATCGGTACCGGCGGCGCTAAGATCCAGTGGTGCGGCGAGTGGCACCGGGCGCACGGCGATCGGGCTGCGCACGCTGACTTGCGTGCCCACAGATTGCCAGGTCAGGTCGCCAAATACCCAGGTGTCCAATTCAGCCGACTCGGTGGTGGTGAAGGTCACCTCAAACTCCGCACTCTGCCCCTCTGCGAGGCTCACTACCTTTGGATTGATCTCCACGTCGATACCGGCCGGTGCGTTGACCGATGCCCAATACCAGCGCCGGCCGGGGGAGACGCTGGTAACCCGGCGCTTGATCGTCTGGCTGCCGAGCAGTTCGGCGACCGCGATGGAAGCGAGGTTCAGGTCGCTGGAGTCGCTGGAGTAACCCTGGGATAGCAGCGCATCGCAGGTTGCGCTGTCGACGAGCTGGGGCTGGAGTGTAGCGCCACACAGGAAGGCGAGGTAATCATTGAAGCCCGCATCGTAAACCAGGCCCGGCTTGAAGGCGTCGCGGGGCACTATGATACCGGCGCCCATATCAAAGGGGGTGGCATCCTCAAGCCCGTAGGATTTACGCAGGTCACTGCGCGCGGTGGTCATCAGTGCGGACTTGGCCATTGCCGGGCTCCAGTGTGGGTTGGCCTGCTTTAACAGGGCCATAACACCGGCGACATGAGGACTCGCCATTGAGGTGCCACTCAGGGCCCCAAACAGCTCGCCTCCGCTCAGCACTGGAGATATCCCCGCGATAATCCCCACGCCCGGGGCGCTGATATCCGGCTTGATAATATCTGGCGCGCCTCCGTTCTGGCCGCGAGAGGAAAAGTTGGCGACACGGTCTTCCCTGGCGATTAATTGAGACGGGTCGATAGCACCGGAGACGCCGCTGCTGTTGGCGAGGGCGTCGCCTTCATAGAAAGAAATCATCATCCCGGGAATACGGGTATCCGGGGCCGACATAGTGATCGGATTGATGCGGTCATCGGCTGTACCGTCGTTGTAGACCACAATAGCCACGGCACCGGCGTCGGCAGCGTGGTTGTATTTGTCGGTAAAGGAACAACCTCCGCGCCTGACCAGGGCGATAGCGCCTCCGAGGGCATCGGTATTGGTGAGGGGGCTACAGGCCTCCAGCGGTTCGCTCAGAGCGATGTCGGCGGAGAGGGCGCCGACCTCCTCCAGGCTCACGGTGCTATTGCCCTCGCGCCCCTCGTAAGTGCCGGCAACCTCTACCGGTGCGGACACTTGCATGGCCAAGCCGAAGCTCTGGTCATCTTCCGAGGCGCCGACGGCGGTAATCCAGGGAATACCTGAGGGGGTGCCCATGGTCTCCGGCCCCGGCCCGCTGTTACCGGCAGAGGTGGCGACAAAAACGCCGGCATCGGCGGCAAATAGAAAGGCGATATCATCGGCGCCACTGAAGGTGGTGCCGGAGCCGCCGATAGAATAGTTGATAACATCGACACCGTCGGCCACGGCCTCGTCGATAGCGGCCATAGAGTCCGCCGATGAGCAACCGCTATCGTCCGGGTCTGGGGCGTCCCAGCACACTTTGTACACCGCGATACGGGCCCGTGGCGCCATACCGGTCAGGGTTTCCCCGTCTGGGGTGGTAACGCCATAGTTGCCGGCGGCTGTGGTGGCGGTGTGCGTGCCGTGTCCATCCGCATCCCGCGCGGAGAGGAATTCGTAATCCGCCAGTTCGTTGTTGGCCAGGAAGGCATCGGAAAATGACCTGGCCTTGATCAGTTTATTGTTGCAGGTAAAGGCCGCGTCGTTGGGGTTGTGGTCGCTGTTGCCGAAATCACAGCCCTCACCGGTGAAGGAGTCGGGTATAGCACCGTAGGCAACCTGCGGCCCCATATTGCCCTGGAAGGGGGTAGCCATATCGGCGACACCCAGGTGTTCCGGGTGGATGCCGGTGTCGATGACACCCACCACGATATCCTCGCCGGTAATCCCCCACAGCCAGGGGCTGGGCATATCTGTAATGCCGAGGAAATCTGCGCTGGAGTCGGTATGGGGCTTGAGTAACTTATCTTCCCAGACGCCTTTGACATCTCCACGAGCGCGCAGTGCGGCCGCTTCCCTGTCGCTCATAACGGCGGCGAAGCCATTAAAGGCGGTGTCGTATTCGTGCACCCTGCGCGCGCTGGGCACTGTGGAGAGCACCTGTTCGCGGCGGGATTTGAGGAAACCCGAGTAGTGTCGATAGCTGCTGCTCTGGGGATCGAGCTTGCTGCGCGGGCTGGGTTTGGTGGCCGGCAAGCCGGGGAGGGTGCCGCTGTAGGAGGATAGAGGCTCCCCCTCCAGTTGAACAATATAGACTTTGCGCGCTTTTTCCTGGCTGGGGGCAGACCTCTCCCCCAATGACTCAGCAAATCCACTGCCAGATAGCAGCATAGTGGCCATCAGGGCAGAAAGAATCTTTCTTTTCATTGGAGTATCCCTTTGTTGTTGTGTGCAGGTGGCAACAAAAGGCCAGATAGCGCTCTCCAGCAGAACCACTCAGAACGCTAGTCAGACCCAGCCCATCCATGGCCTGGCACGACTCGCTGATACAACAATGGGCTCGCCCTCCCGCCAGTTGCTTTTAATGGAATGTGTCGCACAACTCAATAAGTTGGCGCCTGGGCAAACAACGGGTAGCAAAAACAGTGCGCCAGGTTGGATATCGGGCGCGCAAATAATCTCGCTAAGTGCGGGGGCGGGTGTCTAGGGGGAGAGGAAAAACTGTGAAAACTGCGCCAAGTCACTAAAAACGGAGGTGTTCGCCAGGCGCGGGTCCGGTTGCGCTATCAGGTGCTGTAGTGTCTGCTCGCCGACCCCGGTTTTCACCAATACCGGTTTACAGCCCTTTTCCAGGGCCAGATAGAGGTCTGCGAGTTCATCTCCGAGCAGATAGCAGTCGTGCAGACTGGTATCGAATTCCGCTTCGATCGCATCCAGCAGACCCGCCAGCGGCTTGCGGCAACGGCAGTTGTCCTCGGGGCCGTGGGGGCAGTAGAAAATTGCGGCGATCTCACCGCCGGCATCCTCTACCAGAGTGCGCATTTTGGCGTGTATTGCCTCCAGATCATCCAGGTCAAAGCGGCCCAGCGCCAGACCGCTCTGATTGGTGGCAATCACCAGCTGGTGGCCGGCCTGGCTGAGTGCCGCCAGCGCTGCAATACTGCCGGGCAGGGGCCGCCATTCGTCGGCGGATTTGACGAATTGATTGGGGTTTTCGTTGATCACCCCGTCGCGGCCGAGAATGATAATTGCCATATTGGTGTCTCCCTGTGCGGCGCAGCGGGGCCGTAGGCCCCGCTTCTACAAGTGGTTACTTGGCCGGTACCAGCAGGGAAATGTCGGCAACTTCGAGGAACAGTGCGCGCAGCTGGGCCAGCAGGGCCAGGCGGTTGTCGCGCAGTTGCTCGTCGTCGCTCATCACCATTACGTGGTCGAAGAAGTTGTCCACGGTTTCGCGAAGTCCCGCCAGGCCGGCGAGGCCCTCGGCGAACAGCGCATCGCGATACAGCGGCTCCACTTCTGTGCGGGCAGTCTGTACTGCGGAGAACAGCGCTTTTTCTGCGTCCTCCTGCAACAGGGCTTCATCAATTTTACTGGGTACGGCGCCATCCAGCTTGGCGAGGATATTGGACACGCGCTTGTTGGCGGCGGCCAGCGCACCGGATTCCGGCAGCTGGCTAAAGGCGTTGACCGCGTGTACGCGGTTGTCGATATCCAGCGGGCGCGACAGCTTGCGCGCGGCAACCGACATAAAGACTTCGGTGGCGATACCCTGGTCTTCGTAGCGGGCGCGGAAGCGCTCCAGAACATATTGCAGGGTCTGCTCTACCACCTTGTCGTACTCGCCCAGGGCGGTGCGCGGGTAGTTGTCGCGGGCCAGTTCCAGCAGTTCGCGCAGGTCCAGGTCGAGGCGCTTCTCCACCAGGATGCGGATAATGCCCAGGCTGGCGCGGCGCAGGGCGAACGGATCGCGGGAGCCGCTGGGGGGCTGGCCGATACCGAAGATACCCACCAAAGTATCCAGGCGGTCTGCCAGGGCGATAGCAGTACCGGTGTCGCTGGCGGGCAGCTCGTCGCCGGCAAACTTGGGCATATACTGCTCGTACATGGCCTTGGCCACATCCAGCGGCTCGCCGTCGTTTTCGGCGTAGTAGTAGCCGGCGATACCCTGCATATCGGCAAACTCGAACACCATCTCGGTGACCAGGTCCGACTTGCACAGGCGGCCGGCGCGCTCGGCCCAGTCGCCGTTAGCGCCGGTCTTCTCGGCGATAGTGCGCGCCAGGGCGGAGACCCGCTCGGTCTTGTCGTAAACACTGCCCAGGTGCTGCTGGAACACGATTTGGCGCAGTTTCTCGCGACGCGATTCGAGGCTGGTCTTCTTGTCGGTTTCGAAGAAGAAGGCGGCATCTGCCAGGCGTGGGCGGATTACGCGCTCGTTGCCGTGGATTACCTGGGCGGCATCCCGGCTCTCGATATTGGACACGGTGATAAAGAAGGGCAGCAGCTGGCCGTCTTCGTCCACCACGTGGAAATACTTCTGGTGCTCCTTCATAGAGGAGATCAGGGCCTCGGCGGGGACTTCCAGGAAGCGCTCCTCGAAGCGGCCGGTGAGGGCGACGGGCCACTCTACCAGCGCGGTTACTTCGTCGAGCAGATCGTCGTCGATAACCGCTTCGCCGTTGACGTTGTTGGCCTCGGCGATCACCTGGGCGCGAATCACTTCACGGCGCTCGGCGAAGTCGGCCATAACGTAGCCGGGCTCGCGCAGAACCTGTGGGTAGTCGTGGGCGGAGTGGATCTCCAGCTCGCGGTTGCAGTGGAAGCGGTGGCCACGGCTGGTGTTACCCGCTTTTAAGCCGAGTACTTCGCCGTCGACTACCTTGTTGCCGAACAGCATAACCAGCCAGTGCACCGGGCGCACAAACTCTTCGCGACGTGCACCCCAGCGCATGCGCTTGGGAATTGGCAATTGAGCCAGCGCCTTCTCGACAATACCGGCCAATAGGGATTCGGTTGCAGCGCCTTTCTGTTCGCTGATAAAGGCCAGGCGCTCGCCCTTGTCGGTCTCTTTGCGTCCCAGCTCTGCAACGGTGACGCCGTTGCTGCGGGCGAAACCCTCAGCGGCTTTGCTGGGCTTGCCCTCTTTATCGAAGGCGGCTTTGACCGCCGGGCCCAGCTTTTCAATTTGCTTGTCCTGCTGTCTATCCGCCAGGCCAAATACCGCCACGGCCAGGCGGCGGGGGGCGGCGTAGGTTTTCACTTCGCCAAAAGACAGCTCGGCGCTTTTAAGGCCCTGGGAAATACCATCGGCGAAAGCGCTCATCAATTTGTGTAACGCCTTGGGCGGCAGCTCTTCGGTGCCCAGCTCTACCAAAAAATCCTGAGCCATTACTGCTTCTCCTCTTGCTCGATGTCTTCCGCCAAAATATCTGCCCGCAGTGCTTCATCTGCCAGGGGGAAACCCAGGGCGCGGCGCGCATCGTAGTAGGACTGTGCCACCGCGCGGGCCAGGGTGCGTACGCGCAGAATATAGCGCTGGCGCTCGGTTACGGAGATGGCGTGGCGCGCATCCAACAGGTTGAAGGCGTGGGAGGCTTTCATAACCTGCTCGTAAGCGGGCAGTGGCAGGCCCAGTTCGATCAGGCGCGTGCTCTCGCGCTCGCAGTGATCAAAGGTGGCGAACAGGAATTCCACATCGGCGTGTTCAAAGTTGTACTGGGACATCTCCACTTCGTTTTGGTGGAAAACGTCGCCGTAGGTGACGGGGCTGCCGTCCGGGTTGCGGGTCCACACCAGGTCGTAGATAGACTCGACCCCCTGCAAGTACATGGCGATACGCTCGAGGCCGTAGGTGATCTCGCCGGTAACCGGGTGGCACTCCAGGCCGCCCACTTGCTGGAAGTAGGTAAACTGGGTGACTTCCATACCGTTCAGCCACACTTCCCAACCGAGACCCCAGGCACCCAGCGTCGGGGACTCCCAGTTGTCCTCGACAAAGCGAATATCGTGGATGGCCGGATCTACGCCCATGGCGCGCAAGCTATCCAGGTACAATTCCTGAATATTGTCCGGGGACGGCTTCATCACTACCTGGTATTGATAGTAGTGTTGCAGGCGGTTGGGGTTCTCGCCGTAGCGGCCATCGGTGGGGCGGCGGCAGGGCTGCACATAGGCCGCGTTCCAGTTTTCCGGGCCTATGGCGCGGAGGAAGGTCGCCGGATGAAAGGTGCCGGCGCCCACTTCCATATCCAGAGGCTGTAGAATGACGCACCCTTGGCGCGCCCAATAATCCTGCAGGGCAAAAATAAGTCCCTGAAAGGTACTGAGATCGTATTGCTTGGACACCGCTATCTCCAGATCAGTATCTGCTGTGGGCAAAGGGACGCAATTATAGCGGTAGCGACTGCTGTGCTTAAAGCGCTATAGCTGCATGAAAAAGCTCATTGGCCATACTTTGGCAATATTGCCGTTCAGCTGCGGCTTTTTGTATAGGAAGTAATTTAGTGGATATGAAAGGGCGCCTTGCTGTCGGGGCACTGAAACTTATCGGTAAACTCCCGCTATCCTGGTCGCGGCGCCTGGGCCGGTTCGCTGGCAGGATTGCCGTGTGGACCGGGTCGGAGGGGTTGCGCCTGAGCAGGATCAACCTGGCCCAGTGCTACCCAGCCATGGATCAGAAAGAGCGTGAGAAGCTCGCCCGTGCGAGTGTGGTGAATACTGCAATCAACGGTTTTGAGATGGCCAATATTTGGCATCACGCCTGGGACAGCAGCAAGAAGACCATTGTGAGTGTCCGCAACGAGAAGTTGTTATTCCAGGGAAAAGAAGATGGCTGCGGTACTCTGGTATTGATGCCACACACCGGTAATTGGGAAATTTTCGGCATGTACCTGGCTGCTATGGGACCGTCTATGGCGTTGTACCAGCCACCCAAAGTTGAAGCTTTGGACCCGGTGATCCGCGCGGGCCGGGAAAAAACCAATGCCACCATGGTTCCAACCAATATTCACGGCGTTCGCGCCCTGCTCAAATGCCTGAAAGCGGGCCATGTGGCCATGGTATTACCGGACCAGGAGCCGGATATGGGGGGGGATTTTGCCCCTTTCTTTGGCCGCCCCGCACTGACGATGACCCTTGCTCACAACTTAATTCAGCGCACTAACTGCCATGTGGTGTTTGGCTTCGGCAAACGTGTGGATGACGGTTTTGAACTGGTATTTCTCCCCGCAGAGAATGCTATTAGAAGTGATGAGCAAAAAGTCTCCCTGGCGGCGATGAATCGCGGTGTGGAGGCCTGCATTGCTCAGGCACCGGAACAGTATCAGTGGGAATACAAGCGTTTCAGGAAGCAGCCGGAGGGCAAGAGCAAAATATACCGCAAGAAACACTAGGGGCCTGCCGCCAGCAGCCCCCGTTTCAGAGTTTTTAAGCGGTGTGCCGGAAGGCGATCGCGACGGGCATGCGTGCCGCGCGCCAGGCGGGGAAGAAGCCGCTGATAAAGCCGATCACCAGCGCCAGTGTAGCGCCCTGCATAAACAGGTCCGGGGACATCTCAAAGTTGAACACCACCTGGGTAAAGTTGCCCCCCAGGGTTGAGGCATTGAGGCCGTCGAAGAACAAATAGGCGGCCACAGAGCCCAGTAAGCCACCGGCAAGCGCCAGTAGCATCGCCTCGGCGATAGTGCTGCAAAAAGCGGAGAAGTTACTGAATCCCAGTGCGCGCAGGGTGGCGATTTCACGGGCCCGATCCGCCACCGAGGTGTACATGGTATTGAGGGCCCCGGCCAGCGCGCCGAGTGCCATCACCGAGCTGACAATCCAGCCAAAAGTGGCGATATATTGCAGCTGTTTCCCTTTGCTGGCGAAGTATTCCCGCTCGGTCTGCGCCTCCAGATTGAGGCGCGGCTCGCGCTGAATCGTTGCCTCAACTGGCGTGAGATCGCCGTCATTTTCCAGCTGCAAGCGGATTGACTGGTAGCTGTTCGCCCGGTTGTAGTGGCTTTGGATAATTTTAATATCTGCCCACAGCTCACTCTCAAAAATATTGCCGCCTGTGGAAAAAACTCCGACAACTGTCCACAGGTTTTTGCCGAAGCGCACCTCTTGACCGGTCTCGAAACCGTCAAACTCGCGCAGTACCCCCGCGCCGACAATCATTTCGTTGGTGCCGGGAGTAAACATACGCCCCTCCACTAGGCGCATATTACTGCGCATGGCCATACCGATCTGATTGAGACCGCGCAGGGGGATATTGGCTTCGCCGCCTGTGGATTTCTTGGTGCCGTCGACAATGACGAAAAGTTCCGCTGACACCAGCGGCCCGTTGGCATCGCGGGCGATCCCGGCGGACTCTGCGATCAGGTTGACCTGCTCTTGTTGCATGACTGAGTTGAGTTCTGTTGAAGACCCCTCTCGCATCAGGATGGCGATCTGGCTGGAACCCGCGCCGCTCATGGTTGCCTCGAAGCCCTTGGCCATAGCGAGAAAGGCCAGCAGGATGGCCACCACTACCGCAGCGGCAAAGACCATCGCCAGTGACATCCACAGGCGCCGGCGCAGGCTGCCCAGGTTCATTGCGGTGACCGAAACAATTTGTGCAATCAGAGACCCCATAATTTCTTCCCTTTAAAGGCGCTGCCAGTGAAAACCGCTGTGTGGATTCGGTGGGCTGGCGATCTTATTGTTGTCGGTTAAAGGCGCTCACAATATTGAGGCGCAGGGCTTGAAACGCGGGCACCAGCCCGGTAACAAGGCCCAGCAGTAACATAAACAGAATGCCCTGCAAGAGGGTGTCCGCGCCCAAAATCAAATTGGGCAGGAAGCGGGCGAGGAAGTTTTTTACCCCTTCGATCAGCAGCCAGGCTGCAGCCAGGCCGGAGAGGCCGCCGACCAAGGCAATCAGCAGGGATTCAGACAACACCATACGAAAAATACGCCTGCTGGAAAAACCCAGGGTTTTTAATACGGCGATCTCCCCGGTGCGCTCGCGAATGGCCAGGGCCATGGTATTGGCAACCACCACCAATATGGTAAAGAAGGCAGTAAATACCACCGAGAAAATAATTAAACCAATATTGCCGATTTGTTCAATAAAAGATTTATTGAATGCTTTTTCTGTACTGGTATCGGTTTCATTTTGTGAATTGGCAAAATTATCGTCGATAGTTTTGGCCACCGTTTCATTGAGATCTGGGTCCTCGGTCGTCAGTGCCATCCAGCCAATCCAATCCTCGCCAAAAGTCTGTGCCTCGATAAAATATTTATAGTGAAATAGTAATTGGCGCGTGTCATATTGTTCCGTATCCCCTGTGAAAATCCCGCAAATGACAAATTCCCAGGTGTCGCCGCCATCTTTGTGGGTAAAAAGACTGGAGGAGACGGGGATTCTGTCGCCAACCTTCCAGCCGTAAATTTGTGCGAGCTTTTCCCCGACCAGAGCCCCTTGACGATTGTTGAACCAGGCCTGCTTTTGCTCCTCGGGAATAGTTATTTCCCCATAGACCTTTAAGTAGGACTCGGGATCGACGGCGAGAGAAACTAACTGCTTACTGGGTTCCTGGTAATAGCCGCCAAACCAGTTCAGGTGAGTTACATTTTTTACCCCCTCGATTGCCGCAACCTTTTGCACATAGGCCAGTGGCAGCGGTTGGGTAAAATTAATTCGGTTAAATACCACCAGGCGATTGTCGGCAGATAATTCCACGCTGGAGTTTAAAGCGGCTTTGAGACTGGTAACGGCGCCGAAAATAAGGAAAGCTATAAAAATAGCAAAGCAGGTAAGGAATAAACGTAAAGGTTTCCTCGTCATATTTTTATAAATTAAATATAAGTCACTCATGCCACTATTTCCCTTTGCACAAATTGCCCTTTATCGAGATGCAAGGTGTGTTTGGCGTATTGAGCCGCAGCGGGATCATGGGTGACCATCACGATGGTTTTTCCGTGATCGCGATTTAACAATTGCAGCATCTCCAGGATTTCATCTGCGGTGGCCCGGTCCAGATCGCCGGTGGGCTCGTCGCACAGAATCAGTTTGGGATCGGAAACAATGGCCCGGGCGATGGCAACACGCTGCTGTTGTCCACCGGACATTTCACTGGGCATATGTTTCGCTCGATCACTCAACCCCACCAGTGCCAGCGCAGTTTCCACATTCTGACGACGCTGAAGTTTGGATAATTTAGTCAGTAATAGCGGCAGCTCTACATTGCGCTGAGCATTGAGCATCGGCATTAAATTATAAAATTGAAAAATAAAACCGATATTTCTCGCCCGCCACTGTGTTAAGGAGCCCTCACCGAGGGAATCGACGCGCCCGCCATTAAACCAGATTTCACCGCTGCTGGGTTTATCGACACCGCCGAGCATATTTAACAGGGTTGTTTTGCCAGAGCCCGAGGGGCCCATAATGGCGACGAAATCACCGCGATCAATTTCCATATCCAGGGAGTCAAAAATGGAAATAGTCTCTTTGCCCTTGCAAAAATATTTGCTGATATCCTTCAGCTGAAACAACACATTTTCTGACATCTTAAATACCCTCGTATAAGAATAAAAGCTGTGGTGTTTTTATCGGTGCCGGTTAGGGGGCTGCGGCGAGAAAACCCACCTTAACGCCCATATCCGGCAGGATGCGCGCGTCCTTGTCGTCGATAGCTATTCGCACCCGCACAGTCGCCTTGGCGCGATCGGCCGTTGGAATGATGGCGATAACGGTAGCTGGGATGTCCCAGTTCGGATAGGCATCCAGGTTGGCATTAACTTTCTGTCCCTTGGCGACCCGGCCGATAAAGGCCTCGTTCACATCGACTTCGATTTCGAGCGAATTCATATCCACGATGGTGCAGATTCCGGTGCGGGTAAAACCGCCACCGGCGGAGCTGGGAGCGACTATCTCGCCGGGTTGAGCATTTTTGGTGGTGACAACGCCGGCAAAAGGCGCGCGAATAATATGATCCGCCAGGCGCTCGCGCTGCCTCTCTGCTTCGAGAATGGCAACCTGTATGTTGGCGCGCGCGCTCGCCAGGTCCGCACGCAAACTCTCCACCGAGGATTCGCTTTGGGTCAGCTGTGCTTTGCTGGAATAATTCTTATCGCGCAGCCCGGCAAAGCGTTGGTACTGGCGTTGCGCCTCTTTGAGTTTTGCGTGAATACTCGCTTCCTGGGCCTGGAGCACCTGAATCTGAGCCTGGGCAAAATTCACTGCGACCCGCGCTTTGGCATCATCCAGACGGGCGAGGATCTGCCCCTGTTCGACTTGCATGCCCTCTTCGACATCCACGCTGTGGATAAGCCCCATAACCTCGGCGGAGACCGTGGCCATGCGCCTAGGTGTGATATAGCCGGAGGCGTTGAGTATGGTCTCGCGGAATTTTTCTGTGCGGGGCTTTAGCTCGAGGACCCTGGTCGGGGGCTCACGGTTTTGCGCGGGCAGCGGTGCTTTATTTTCTACAAAGAAAGGCGCGCCAGTCAGGCCGATAGTAAGACCGCTGCCGATGCCGATAACGAGGCCGACAGATGTCGCCAATAAAACTTTGCGTGATGGGGAACCGGATTCGGGCGCTGCCTCCCGATCAATTTTGAGTTGACCGAGCAGCGCACTGGTATCTCTGCTCATACACCCTGTTTTTACCCGTTACGTCCTGTAACCAATAACTGTGGCAGAAACTAAAATAGATTGCCATGCATTAGCGCGGCGATGCTATCTGCTGTCGTTAATGGCGCCAAAAAGCCGGGGTAAGTAGTACTAACAGGGTGAAAATTTCCAGGCGTCCCATCAGCATGGCCAGGATCAGGAACCACTTGGCGACATCGTTAACCGCACCGTAGTGGGCAGCAGCTTCACCCAGGGCGGGGCCGATATTACTCAGGCAGGAGGCCACAGTGGTAACCGAGGTGACAAAATCCTCCCCGGTGGCGATAACGATAATGGCGAGAATAAAGAAGGATGAAACATAGACTGCAAAGAAGCCCCACACCGCATCGGTGACTCGATCGGGCACAATTTTGCGGTTGATCTTGATGGGGATAACCGCATTAGGGTGTACCAATCGATTCAGCTCACGCATACCGGATTTCATAATCAGCATACCGCGCACCGCCTTAATCCCGCCGGAGGTAGAGCCAGCGCAGGCGCCGAGAATACCCAACAGCAACAGGGCGTAGGGCAAAAATACCGGCCAGGCGGAGAAGTTTTCCGAGGCGAAACCGGCGGTGGTACTGATCGACACCACCTGGAAAAAGCCGTGCAGTAGGCTGTTGCCGGGGGAGAAAATATTCAGTATCCACAGGTAGCAGCTGATCAACAGACCGGCGCCGACAATCAACATAACGTAGAAGCGAAATTCTGAGTCGCGCCAGTAGTGGCTGAGGGTTCTGTTGCGAAAGGCGAAGAAGTGCAGGCCGAAGTTGATGGCAGCGGTAAACATAAACACGATACAGATAATCATGATCGCGCGGTTGTGGGCGTAGAAGCCCATACTGGCATCGTGGGTGGAGAAGCCGCCGTTGGCCACGGTGGAAAATGCGTGGCCAACGGCGTCGAATACCGTCATCCCCGCCCACCAGTAGCCGATGCCACAGAGAACCGTGAGAATCACGTAAATTACGATAAGCGCCCGCGCCGTCTCGGCGATGCGCGGGGTCAGCTTGGTATCTTTTACCGGGCCGGGAATTTCCGCCTTGTACAGCTGCATACCGCCGATACCCAGCATCGGCAGGATAGCCAGGGCGATCACAATCACGCCGATACCGCCAAACCACTGCAACTGCTGGCGGTAGTAGAGAATCGCCGGAGGCAGGGCATCCAGCCCGGTAATCACCGTGGCGCCGGTGGTGGTAAGCCCCGAAATCGATTCAAAAATAGAGTCGGTAATATTCAGGTCCGGCTGCGGGCTGATAATAAAGGGCAGGGCACCGAAGCTGCCCAGTACCAGCCAGAATAGCGATGTCACCACGAAGCCGTCGCGGGTGCGCAGGTCCTCGCGCAGGTCGTGTACCGGCAGCCACATAAACAGGCCGGTAATCAGGGTGATGACAAAGGCGGCGACAAATGCGCTGTGGGTGCCATCTTCATACCAAAGGGATACCCCGATCGGTGGCAGCAGGGTCAGGCTGAATACCGTCAGGAGAATTCCAAAAACTCGCGCAATTACCGCAATTCGCATTGGCGCCTACAAGCCTATCGTTATTGGTTGCAATGTTATCTGGACGGCGCAGATCGTTGTCGCCGGAAACTGAAACAACAATTTATTCAGAAAAAGCCAAATCCAACCTGGAACAACTGTTCCACATGGCGGGTTTGGCGGCGGTCTACCAGGAACACAATCACGTGGTCATCGCTCTGTACGATAACGTCATCGTGGGCCATTAACACTTCGCTGCCGTTTTCGGTTTCCCGCACTATGGCGCCGATGGAAGCGCCCTCGGGCAAGTCGATATCTTCGATCTTGCGCCCCACCACCTTGGAGGTGCGCTCGTCGCCGTGGGCGATAACCTCAATGGCTTCCGCCGCGCCGCGGCGCAGGGAGTGGACGTTGACCATATCTCCGCGGCGCACATGGGTGAGCAGGCTGCCGATGGTATTTTGTTGCGGTGAAATGGCAATATCGATTTCGCCGCCCTGCACCAGGTCCACATAAGCGCGGTTGTTGATCAGGGTCATCACTTTGCGTGCGCCTAGGCGCTTGGCCAGTAGTGACGACATGATATTAGCCTCGTCGTCATTGGTCAGCGCGAGAAAAACATCGGTATCTTCGATGCTCTCTTCCAGCAGTAACTCCTGATCGGAGGCGCTGCCGTGCAGGATAATGGTGTGGGACAGCTCTTCGGATAAAAATACACAGCGCTCGTGGCTCTGCTCAATAATTTTTACCGAGTAGCGATTCTCCAGTCTGGTGGCCAGGCGCAGACCGATATTGCCGCCGCCGGCGATCACCACCCTTTTATAACCGTGCTCCAAGCGCCGCAGCTCACTCATCACCGCGCGAATATCTGCCCGCGCGGCGATAAAGAACACCTCATCGCCGGCTTCGATCACCGTGTCGCCCTGGGGGATGATCGGCCGGTTGCGGCGGTAGATCGCCGCCACCCGGGTATCCACCTTGGGCATATGCTCACGCAAATAGCGCAGCTGGTGCCCTACCAGCGGTCCGCCCTGCACCGCTAGAACCGTCACCAGCTGTACGCGACCGCTGGCAAAGTCCAGCACTTGCAGGGCACCGGGGTGTTCCATCAGGCGGGAGATATACTCCGAGACCAGCTGTTCCGGGCTGATCAGGACATCGATGGGGATGGCCTGGGTATCGAACAATTCCGGGTATTGCAGGTAGGAGGAGGCGCGCACCCGGGCGATTTTGGTGGGCACGCGAAACAGCGAGTGCGCAATTTGGCAGGCCGCCATATTGGTCTCATCGTTGTTGGTCACAGCGACCAGGATATCCGCATCCTCAATCCCGGCTTCCAGCAGAATATCCGGGTGGGAGGCGTGGCCCAGTACCACACCGATATCGATGCGGTCGCGCAGTTCGCGCAGGGTTTTCTCGTCGCTGTCCACCAGGACAATATCATTGCGCTCGGAGGCCAGGGCCTCCGCCAGAGAGCCGCCCACCTGGCCGGCGCCGAGAATGACAATTTTCATATCGGATGAGACTCGCGGTTAGCGACGCCGTTATTCAGCTTTGCTCAGCAGAGCGTAGAAGAAACCGTCACCACCGCCGGTTTGGGGTAGCAGCTGCATACCGGCAACTTGTTTTTCGCCCCAGGGCTTATCGTTTAGCAGTTCAGGGGTATTGTCGCTCGCATCCTCAGTCTCCGCAATGAACGCGGCGACGACTTCACTGTTTTCCGCCGGCAGGCTGGAACAGGTGGCGTAGAGCAGCTGCCCACCCGGTTTAACCAGAGGCCACAGGGCGCGCAGGATTTTGCCCTGCAAAGCGACCAGTCCGGCAATATCCTCTTCCCGGCGCAGCAGTTTGATATCTGGATTGCGGCGGATAACCCCGGTTGCGGAACAGGGCGCGTCGAGCAGTATCTGGTCGTACTGCTGCCCGTCCCACCACTCATCCGGGGCCGTGGCATCGGCACAGATAAGCTCGGCACTCTGCCCGTTGCGCTGGAGGTTTTCCTCGACCCGCACCAGGCGGTCTTCCTCGATATCCAGCGCGCTCAGCTGAATGCTGGGTTGCTGTTCCAATAAATGGCAGCTCTTGCCGCCCGGCGCCGCACAGGCATCCAGTACCCGGGCATTTTTTTGCGGCTGTAACAGCTGGGCCGCCAATTGCGCGGATTCGTCCTGCACACTGACCAGGCCCTCGGCAAAGCCCGGTAGCGCCGTTACGGAAACCGGCTCAATCAGGGTGATACCGACCGGGGAAATAGCGCAGGGCTCGGCGGACAGGCCGGTTTCATCGAGCTGCTGCAAATAATCCGCGCGCGAGATCTTGGCGCTGTTTACCCGCAGGGTCATGGGCGGATTGGTATTGTTGGCGCGGAAGATCTCCGACGCCTGGTCGGGCCAGGCGGCCTTGATTTGCTGCTGTAGCCATGCCGGGTGCATGGAGCTGAACTGCGGGTTGCCGGACAGCTTGCGCTGTAGTTGTTCGCGGTTGCGCAGGGCGTTGCGCAGCACTCCGTTGATCAGTCCGGTCGCCCTGTCCAGCTTGAGGCTGCGCGCGGCATTGACGGTTGCCGAGATGGCGGCGTGATCGGGGATACGGGTGTATTCGAGCTGGTAGATGCCCAGCAGGATCAGCGCATTGACCTCGATATCCGCGACCTTTTTGCGCAGCAACTTGGCGGCGATCAATTGCAGGCGCGGTGCCGTGCGGGCACTGCCGTAACAGAGCTCCCGCAACAGAGGGCGGTCGCGCTCCTCGACTTTATCCTCGGCGGCCGGCAGTAGTCTTGCCAGCGAGCCGCGCTCTTCCAGCAGTGAGGCGATCACTCGGGCGGCCTCGGCGCGTACATCTCTACTCATAATTATCCCAGTTTGCTGCCCGGGGCGAACTGCTCCCGGTAGCCTTTCAAAATTTCCGCTGCGGGCAGTGCTTTTTTGCCCGGTAGCTGTAGTAGTTGCAGGCGCAGGGCCTCGCGGCCGCAGGCCACTAAAATACCCTCGTCGTCACAGGCGAGAATGGTGCCGGGCTGGTCACTGTGGCAGCCCTGTTCGATGGTGGCACTGTAGATACGCAGGCGCTGTTCGCCCTTCTTGTCCTGGTAAGTGCTCCAGCACACCGGGAAGGGATTAAAAGCGCGAATGAGTCGCTGTAATTCAGCGGCGGGGCGCTGCCAGTCGATCCGCGCTTCTTCCTTGCTGATTTTGTTGGCGTAGTTAGCCCGGGTATCGTCCTGTACCTGGGGGCTGGCGCTGCCGCTTTCCAGCAGGGCCAGGGCCTGGAGGAGGGAGGGGCCGCCGAGTTCCGCCAGCTTGTCGTGTAGGCTGCCGCCGGTATCGGATTCGGTAATCGCGCAGCGGCTTTCCACCAAAACCGGGCCGGTATCCAGGCCCGCTTCCATTTGCATAATGGCGACACCGCTTTCACTGTCACCCGCTTCCACCGCACGTTGGATCGGTGCGGCACCGCGCCAGCGCGGCAACAGAGAGGCGTGCACATTAATACAGCCCAAACGCGGAGTATCCAGCACCACCTGCGGCAGTATCAGGCCGTAGGCCACCACCACCATAATATCCGCTTCAAGCGCAGCGAGCTCCGCCTGGGCCGTCTCGTCGCGCAGGCTCAGGGGCTGGTACACCGGGATATTGTGGGAGAGTGCCAGCTGTTTCACCGGGCTGGCGAGTAGCTTCTTACCGCGTCCCGCCGGCCTGTCCGGTTGGGTGTAAACGGCGATCACAGTGTGCTCGCTGTCGAGCAGCGCTTGCAGGTGCACGGCGGCAAAGTCCGGTGTGCCGGCAAAAATAATATTCACTGACTTGCTCTCAGGTAAAGGGGGTGGGAAAGCTGCCGTCAGTCGGCAGCTCCGGGCTCCTGCGGTTGGCGCAGATCAGGCGCGGCGGCGCTGGGATTTTTCCAGCTTGGAGCGGATGCGGTTGCGCTTTAGTGGCGAGACGTAATCCACGAACAGTTTGCCATCCAGGTGGTCGACTTCGTGTTGGATGCAGACTGCCAGCAATCCCTCGGCCTCCAGGGCAAAAGGTTCGCCATTGCGGTCCAGGGCCTTAACGCGCACTTTGCGCGGGCGCTCCACCGTTTCGTAGAAACCGGGCACTGACAGACAGCCCTCGTCGTACTGGTGGATCTCCGGGTCCAGCACTTCGATCTCGGGGTTGATAAACCCGAGCGGTTCATTGCCGTCTTCGGAGATATCCACCACCACAATGCGCTCCTGCACATTGATCTGGATGGCGGCGAGGCCGATGCCGGGCGCGGCGTACATGGTTTCAAACATGTCGTCGAGCAATTGGCGGTGGGCGTCGGTCACTTCAGCGACGGGTTTAGCGACCTCGCGCAGGCGCGGATCGGGAAATTCCAGTATCTCGAGTTTAGCCATAACACCTGTGACAAACTTCTAGTATTCGTTGAACGTGCGCTGATAACATTATGATCGCGCTCAAAATTTACCGAGTGGACCCCTGTTTTTGCCGGCGCTGTGCGCCCGGGTCCGGTCCCGCTCCCTCACGGGAGTGGCCCGGCGCTGAGAATTATAGCGATAAAGAGCATAGGAATGCTTCTATGAAAAAAATTATCCTGGCCGCAATCTCGATGTTAGCGGTTGCCCTTGGTGTCGAAGCACAGGATCAGGTTCGCCTGAACCCCAGTCACCCCGACGCGTATGTGGTACAAAAGGGCGACACACTCTGGGATATTTCCAGCCAGTTCCTGGTACAACCCTGGTATTGGCCGGAGATCTGGCAGGTGAATCCGCAGGTGGAAAACCCCCACCTGATTTACCCGGGAGACAGCCTGCGTCTGGTGTATATCGACGGCCAGCCACAGTTGCAGCTGCAGCGCGGTCCCCGAGCCTACCAACTGTCGCCGGGCGTTGATGGCAATCGCCTGTCACCGTCGATTCGCCGCCAGGCAGTAGAGGATGCAATCCCGGCAATTCCGCTGGATGCGATCAACGCCTTTTTGTCACGCACCCGTATTGTTGAGCCCGGTGCATTTGAGGGGACACCCTATGTGATCTCTGGTGCCGATAACCATATTTTGATGGGCGCAGGGGATACCCTTTACGCCCGCGGAGACTTTGCCGCGCCGCTGGCGTCTTACGGCCTCTACCGCCCCGGCCCGGTCTATACTGATCCGCTATCCGGTGAAGTGCTCGGGCGCCAGGCCCTTGGCGTGGGTACTTTAGATCTGTTACAACTGGACCCGGATAACAACCCGGATTTTTCTGTCGCGACAATGGGCGTGCGCAATACCTCCCGGGAGATTCGCCTTGAAGACCGGCTGATGCCGGTAGAAGAGCGCTCGATCGATGCGCTGTTCCACCCCAGTGCACCCAGCGTGCAGATTGATAATGTGATCGTGGGGGTTGAGGAAGGGGTCAGCCAGATCGGTAAGTTTGACGTGGTTATCCTCAATTCCGGCGATCGGGACGGCCTGCAACCGGGCAATGTCCTGGCGGTTTACAAGCGCGGCTCCACAGTGCGCGATCGTATTGCCGGGGATGTGGTGAAGCTACCGGATGAGCGCGCCGGTGAACTGATGGTATTTCGCACCTTTGAAAAAATGAGTCTCGCGCTGGTGGTGGATGCCCGTCGCCCGCTGGCGGTGATGGATATGGTGCGCAATCCCTAGGCGCGGTTAATCTCGCGGCAGGAGTTGCTGTTTGCCCTGCCGCATAACCTTCAAAACAGAATATGGTAAGTCGCATGGATGCGTTGACCGCCACTATGGTGTTGCTGCGTCTCGAGGGTATCGGTCCGGCTCGCTATTGGCAGCTATTGGAGCGTTTTGCCTCTGCCGAAGCGGCCCTGTACCAGTTTCCCCAGTCTCTGCTCGAAAAGTTATCCCCCCGCGCCCAGGCCCAGTGGCGAGAAGTCTCCAACCGATACGCCGCCAGTGAACTGATGGATTGGGTTGAACAAGAGCGCGCCCGCTGCACCGATTTGGGGGTGCAGTTACTTTGCCACAGTGATCCCGATTATCCCGCCCTGTTAGCGGAAATCCCCCAGCCGCCCCCAGTGCTCTATATTCGCGGCGACAAGGGCGCACTGAACCTCCCGCAGGTGGCGATGGTGGGCGCGCGCCGCGCTACGGTTGCGGGCCTGGATAACGCCCGGGCCTTCGCCGCAGAGTTGGCCAGCTCCGGCTTCGCTATTACCTCGGGACTGGCTCTGGGCGTCGATGCCGCCGCTCACCGGGGGGCACTGCAGGGCGCGGGCACCACGATTGCGATACTGGGAAGCGGGGTTGACCGTATTTATCCCAAGCACAACCGCACCCTGGCGGAGGATATTCTCAGTGCCGGCGGTGCCCTGGTGAGTGAATTGCCTATCGGCAGCAGCGCCGAGGCGAAAAACTTTCCCCGCCGCAATCGGATTATCAGTGGCTTATCGATGGGGGTGTTGTTGGTCGAGGCGGCGATGCGCTCCGGTTCCCTGATTACTGCCCGTCTGGCGCTGGAGCAAAATCGCGAGGTCTTTGCGATCCCCGGTTCCATCCACAACCCAATGGCCAGGGGCTGCCACCACCTTATCCGGGAGGGGGCAACACTGGTGGAAACCAGCGCCGATGTCGCCAGTCAGCTCGGCGGCTTGTTGGCGGAACCCACAGGCACTGCCACCCCAGCGGGACGATCTCTGCCTGAGCCCCAGCGGCAATTAATCAAAGTGCTTATCGGTGGGCCCCGCAGTATCGAGCTCCTGGCGCGGGACACCGATAGTGATCCCGGTGAATTGATGGCGGTCTTGATGCAGATGGAGCTGGAGGGATTACTGGAGCAGCTTAGCGGGGCCTACCAGTTAACACTGCGAGGCAGCCGCTACGCAGAGGATAAATTAGCGATAAAATCCCCTGAAGAGTTGGACAGCCCCTGAGGGGTTGCCCGGTTTGATGGTGTAGCCGCCGATTGATTCGCGCCCCCCTGTGACAGCGTTAATACTCAGGGGATTGCAATAGCGGAGCTGATCATGGCGGATAAACCCAAACTCACCACTGATGCCGGCACCCCGGTCCCGGATAATCAAAACAGCCTTACGGCGGGGCCAAATGGCCCCCTGTTGCTCCAGGATTACCAGCTTATCGAAAAGTTGGCCCACCAAAATCGCGAGCGTATACCCGAGCGGGCGGTACACGCCAAAGGCTGGGGCGCCTATGGGGTTTTGAGAGTTACCGGTGATATCTCTGACTACACCTGTGCGCAGGTACTACAGCCGGGAACAGAAACCCCGCTGCTGGCCCGCTTCTCAACCGTGGCCGGTGAGCTGGGCGCTGCCGATGCGGAGCGGGACGTGCGCGGTTTTGCTTTGAAATTCTATACGGAGGAGGGCAATTGGGATTTGGTCGGCAACAATACGCCGGTCTTTTTTGTGCGAGATCCCTATAAGTTTCCGGATTTTATTCACACGCAAAAGCGGCATCCACGCACTCATCTGCGCTCGCCTACGGCTATGTGGGATTTCTGGTCGCTGTGCCCGGAGAGTCTGCATCAAGTGACCATACTGTTTTCCGATCGCGGCTTGCCCATCTCTCCGCTGCATATGAATGGCTATGGCTCCCATACCTTCTCCCTGTGGAATCACCGGGGCGAACGTTTCTGGGTCAAATTTCATTTTAAGACTCAGCAGGGGCACAGGCACCTCACTAATGCGGAGGCCGCAGGGGTGATAGGGCGCTCCCGGGAGAGTTACCAGGAGGCGATGTACAGCGCGATAGAAAATGGGGGCTGCCCCAAGTGGGTATTTCAGGTTCAGGTGATGCCCGAGGCGGATGTCGGGAAAACCCGTTACAACCCCTTTGATCTCACCAAGATTTGGCCCCACGGGGATTACCCACCGATTGACGTGGGTACCATGGAGTTAAATCGCAATCCGCAAGATTACTTTGCGGAAATTGAGCAGGCAGCCTTCTCGCCATCCAATATCGTCCCGGGTATCGGTTTCTCTCCGGACAAGATGCTACAAGCGCGTATTTTCTCCTACGCCGATGCCCACCGCCACCGCCTGGGCACGCACTACGAGAGTCTCCCAGTGAATGCGCCGCGCTGCCCTGTGCATAATTACTACCGGGATGGCGCCATGAATAGTGCGGGTATACGCAGTGGCAATCCGGATGCCTTTTATGATCCCAATAGTTTTTCTGGGCCAGAGGAGGACGCCGGGGCCCAGGAACCTCCGCTGCCACTCTCAGGCGCGGCAGACAGATATGATCATCGCCAAGGTAATGATGACTATAACCAGGCGCGGGCGCTATTTGATTTATTCGACGATGAGCAAAAGCAGCGTTTATATCGCAATATTGCCGAAGCGATGGCGGGTGTGCCGGATAAAATTATTCAGCGACAGCTGGCGGAGTTCCACAAGGTGCATCCCAGCTATGCGGCTGGGGTAAAAATGGCGCTTTAAAGAGCGGGGCTGTTGGGCCCGCTTTGGGTAAATTGCCACGGCCTTTGCCCACCTGTCGATTGCCAAGGCGAGCGTGGCGGCTACACCTTGTGCGCGGCTGTGCAATCCGCTAGATTGCCGCGTTCCCCCCGCTTTAAGAGCAAAGAGAGTTGAAATGAGTAAGCCTTTTGTAGCGATTCTGATGGGGCCCGACTCCGACCTGTCAGCAATGGAAGCCGCAGACACTCAGTTGCAGCGAGACCTGCAGCAGCGTAAAGCTCAATAAGGTCAGTGTTGTAATGAAGTACTCAGCGCTCGCGGTAAAACAGGCTGCCCGCGCCCTGGCGGCGGGGGGCGTTATTGCCCATCCGACAGAATCTGTGTGGGGGCTGGCCTGTGACCCCAATAACCTGCAGGCGGTCAGGCGCCTGCTGCAACTCAAGCACCGCCCTCTGGAGAAGGGATTGATCCTGGTCTCTGGCGACAGGGCGCACTTTGATACCCTCCTCAGCGATCTCAGTGATGGGCAACAGCAGCAGCTGGATAGCAGTTGGCCGGGCCCGGTTACCTGGCTGGTACCCCACCGGGACTTAATCCCCTCCTGGGTCTGTGGCGTGCATAAATCGGTGGCCCTGCGCTGCACCGACCACCCGTTTACGGTTGCGTTAACACGCGCCTTCGGCGGTGCTATCGTATCCACTTCGGCAAATCCGGCCGGGTCCCAACCCGCCCGCAATAAATACCAGGTACTGCGCTATTTCGGTCGCGATCTCGACTTTGTCGGCGGTGGCTCGACCGGTGGCCGCAGCGCTCCCAGTGAAATACGCGATCTGCAAAGCGGCCGCGTGTTGAGGGCGGGCGCCTAATTTCAAAACAGTGATGTAGTTTTCGCTTATGAGTGATATCGATACCAAGGAAGTAAAGGCCTATTTACTCGGCCTGCAAGACCGCATTTGCAATGCCCTGAGCGCAGAAGACGGCCAGTCATTTCGCGAGGACAACTGGGACAGGCCCGGCGGTGGCGGTGGCCGCACCCGGGTGCTGGAAGAGGGCAACCTTATCGAAAAGGGCGGGGTGAACTTTTCCCATGTCTATGGGGATGGGCTGCCGCCCTCGGCCACGGCTAATCGCCCCGAACTGGCCGGCTGTTCCTTTGAGGCGATGGGTGTCTCCCTGGTAATTCATCCGCGCAACCCCTATGTGCCAACCAGCCATGCAAATGTGCGTCTATTTGTGGCGAAAAAGCCCGGAGCCGAACCTATCTGGTGGTTTGGTGGCGGCTATGATTTGACCCCGTATTACGGCTTTCATGAAGATGTCGTACATTGGCACCAGGCGGCCAAGCGGGCTTGTGAGCCGTTTGGCAGTGAGATATACCCCCGCTTCAAGCAGTGGTGTGACAAATACTTCTACCTGAAGCACCGGGATGAAGCCCGCGGAGTCGGCGGACTCTTTTTTGATGACTTTAACGAAGGCGGCTACGACAACGCTTTTGCGCTTATGCGCGCTGTGGGCGATAGCTATCTGGAGGCCTATCTGCCTATTGTGCAGAAGCGCAAAGAGATCGCTTACGGTGAGCGCGAGCGTGAATTCCAACTCTACCGCCGCGGTCGCTATGTGGAGTTCAACTTGGTATTTGACCGCGGCACCCTGTTCGGGCTGCAAAGTGGCGGGCGCACCGAGTCGATCCTGATGTCCCTGCCTTCACTGGTGAGCTGGAAATACGACTGGCAACCGGAGCCGGGCTCTGCTGAAGAGAAACTCTACACCGATTTTCTGCCGCACAGAGACTGGGTGTAGCCAGGCAACTTGTCACAATGGAGGTTTGCTGTGCACCCATCGCGACTGGAGGGAATCAACTCTCTGTTTCTCGATTACCGGCGGCATTTTGAAACGGGAGATGCCGCGCAGATTGCTGATTTTTATCGCTTCCCCCTGCACTACTACCGGGAAGATGGCGTCAAACTCACTATAGCGCGGGATGAGTTTATCCAGCAGGTGGTTAAACTGCTCAACGCCTATCGGCGCCTCGGTGTCTGTCAGATTCTCGGCACTGTCACCGAGGTGATAGAGCTGAATGATTACAGCACCCTGGCGAGTCTGCGCTGGACCCTGTTGCACCCACAGGGGGAGGAAAAAGCGCTGGAGTTGTACAGTTCCACTACCCGCTATCTGGTGGGCGAAGCCGCCGACGGTCTCAAAATCGATGGCCTGATTATCGTGGATGAAAGTGCCAAGATTCGCGAGGCCGTGAGAGTGCGCAGGAGGGCGAAGCTATGAGCGAGCGCTATGCGGTCGTGGGCAACCCCATCGAACACTCCCTCTCACCGGAGATACACCGCGCCTTTGCCGCACAGACCGGTGAGGATATCGATTACGACAAGCAGCTGGCTCCCCTAGAGGGCTTTGTCGAATTCGCGCGGGCTTTTTTTGCCGAGGGCGGCTGCGGCCTCAATGTGACGGTGCCGTTTAAGCTACAGGCCTTCGAGTTCGCGGATACCCTGACTGAGCGGGGAGCTTCCGCCGGGGCCGTTAATACCCTGGCGCTGGCTGGGGATGGAAAGATTCTTGGCGATAACACCGATGGTGCCGGCTTGGTCTTCGATATTTGCAACAATTTGGGTTGGGAGATCAAGGGGAAAAAAGTCCTCTTGCTGGGCGCGGGAGGTGCGGCCCGGGGAGCACTGCTGCCGCTTCTGGCGGAGCAGCCCGCACATCTACATATTGCCAACCGCAGCGCAGAAAAAGCGGTGCAGCTTGCGGCAGAATTTTCCCCGCAGGGAGAGTTGAGTGGCGGCGGCCTGGAGACATTGCGCGGTTGTTACGACCTGATTATCAATGCGAGCTCCGCCAGCCTCGGCGGTGTACTACCGCCATTGCCCGAAGGCTGTGTCGCCGGCCATGGCAAGGCGTACGATATGATGTACGGAGCCACAGCCACACCCTTTACACAATGGGCCTGTGGTCAGGGTGCCGAGAGTGCCGATGGCCTCGGCATGCTGGTAGAGCAGGCGGCCGAAGCATTTTTGCTGTGGCGCGGCGTACGCCCACAGACGGCGCCAGTCATGGCCGAGTTGCGCCGCAATATAACTAGAGCAACCGATCAATAAAAGAGAGAAAGTGTTGTGCGCGACATAGTACGAAACCTGTCGATTTGTTTTGCGGTGGGGAGTTTCGGTGGGCTTTGCTACGCCCTGGGGCTCTGGGCCATGGGCCGCTATGGCTTCACCCAGTTTCTGGGCGTGGATTTGGCCCCGTCCCTGAGCAATGCCTACCTGTATCAGCGCATCGTTTGGGGCGGCGTTTTCGGGTTGTTGTTTTTGTTGCCTTTGCGCAACGCCTGGTTAATACGGGGCTTGCTCTTATCTCTGGTGCCGGCGGGGTTGATGCTTTTGTACCTTCTGCCACAGAGAGGCTATGACTACGGGGCCTTAGTACTCGGGCAAATGACCCCCCTGGTGATTATTCTCGCCTGTGCCCTTGGCGGCATAGGTGCATCGGCGCTTTTGCGGTTGCAGGGCAAATAGTGAGGAGGCCTTGGTTGCCAAGGCCCGCCACATCACTGTTTAAATTCGATCTCAACCAGGTTGCAACTTTGGGTATAGCCCATAGCCCGCTTGATGGTGGGGAAGACTGAAGCGGTAGCGACGCTGACCCCCAGCTCGATTCTCTGCCGGTTATCCAGTTGTGCATCTATCCGTTCGTTGAGAACAGGATCGATCGTTTTGTAGCTGGCCACGGCCGTTGCGAAATCAAAAATATCCTGCAAGTTCTCCGGCAGGCCGCTGCCGCCTTGGATACAAGCCTTCACTAGGTGGGGGGCAACACCCGCTTCTAAGGCCATACGCACATTCAATTGCAGGCACATGCCGCAATCAGCTACTTGCATAGCCGCTATCTTACTCACCCAAAACACATCGATAGGTAAGAACTCCCTGTGCATGGATAGGGGTTGGAAATTTCTGAACTTTTCAAAGCCCTCGGGAGAGGCCTGAAGAAACTCACGCAAGTAGTCCATGTCGTAGCGATATTTTTCCGAGAAGACCTCCATTTCCTGGAGATACTGCTGTTTGGACATAGTTTGGCTCCTAATCAAGTCGGATTGAGTCACAGACCCTCGGTCTACAACGCCAAGTCTTATGCAAAGTTCTGATAGGTAAAAATTAGGTTCTATCGGATGTTTCGATAGGTGGGCTGTAAAAGTTACCGTAGAGTCGCTGGGCCTCCCGGGCAAACCATTGCGCGGCTAAGCCCTGTGGCGTCTGCTTGGACCAGAGCAGATCCACACCGAGGCTCCAGGTATTGAGTGAACCGGTTAAGTTGAGCTCAACCAGCCTGCCACTTTTTAGAAAGGGGCGGGCCAGTTCGTAGGGCGCATTGACCCACCCAACCCCCTTGCAGGCCAGCTCCAGGGCCTGTAGCAGAGAATCACTTCGCCAAGCCTGTGCAGAGAGCTGCCAACGGTATCTTTGCGATTCTGGTGCTGTGGTGATTTGCCGGTGCTGGGCCGCCTCATTCAAGGAGGATTGTTTTCTCTGGGCCAGGGGGTGCTCCGGGCAGGCCAGGCTTAGTACCCGCTGCTGTCCCAGGTTACTGGTATCCAGTGAACTGGGATAGGAATCCCTCGAGGTGACAAAGGCAAAGTCGGCTTCGCCACGTGTCACCTGCTGGACCGCTTCCTCCCCGGTAACACTGCCGAGCTGGAGCTCAGTGTGCGGGAAGCGCTCGCTGAAGGTGGCCAGCATATCGTTGAGTCGATCCGGTATTACCAGCTCTTCAAATAATATGT
Organism: Microbulbifer regidiadema (SeqCode); assembly: GCF_052466995.1. Lineage (NCBI taxonomy): Bacteria > Pseudomonadati > Pseudomonadota > Gammaproteobacteria > Cellvibrionales > Microbulbiferaceae > Microbulbifer > Microbulbifer regidiadema (SeqCode). The sequence goes on from NZ_CP174297.1 coordinate 3,536,188, forward strand.
TGAGCTGAGGCTCCTCTCCCCGCTGGAAGGAATTTGCCGCCTGCTGGAAGCGCTGTAGCTGTCCCAGCGATTGACGCGCTAGCGGTAGTAGTGCCAAAGCAGCGGCAGTGGGCCGGGGATACTTTCCTTCGCGGTTAAATAGAGTCAGCCCCAGGTCGAGCTCCAGATTTTGAATCAGGCTGCTTACAGAAGACTGAGCCCGGCCCACTTCGCGAGCGACCGCCGAAAAAGATCCGGCTTCACAGGAGCGTACAAAAATATGCAGCTGATCCATATTCAGGTTAAGCATAGCGGGGAGCCGGCCGTAACTATGGTTGCTGTTTAAGTAGATACTGATCTTTCAGTTTCACATAGTTTTCAGCGGAATACTTAAAGAAGGCCTTTTCCTTATCGGATAGGGGGCGGGCTTTTTTACAGGGGGCACCGACATAGAGGTAGCCACTCTCCAGAGTTTTACCCGGTGGAACCAGAGCACCGGCTGCCAGCACCACATCGTCTTCAATTGTGGCTCCGTCGAGCACAATAGAGCCAATACCGATAAGAACCCGATTGCCGATGCTGCAACCGTGCAGGCAGGCTTTGTGGCCGATAGTGACGTCTTCGCCAATGGTCAGTGGCCAGCCATCGGCATTGAATGGACCCGCGTGGGTGATATGGAGAACAGCGCCATCCTGCACACTGGTGCGCGCGCCGATACGGATTTTATGCATATCCCCGCGCACAACGGCCATCGGCCATACGGAGCAATCATCGCCCAGGGTGACATCACCGATAACGGCGGATTGAGGGTCGATATATACGCTGTCGCCAAGTTCTGGAAACTTCTCGCCGTGGGAATCATCGTGGCTGCGCAGTGGGGACATAAATAAGCTCCTGTACAATGAATCCTCTATCATAGCTTTATCCTAATTCGAGCACAGAGTCTTATATGTCCAATCCACTGTTGAATATCCCGCTGCTGCCGCCTTTCGATAAACTTGCACCCGAGCAGGTGGAGCCCGCCATTACCGAGCTGATTAAAACCTGTGAACAAACCCTTCAACAGGGATTGGCGACTCCGGGTTGGGATAACACGCTGGTGCCTCTGGAGCAGGCACAGGACCAGCTAAATCGAGCCTTCTCCCCTGTCAGTCATCTGAATAGCGTTCTAAGTGGCCCCTGGCGGGCGCCCTATGAGGCCGCCTTGGCTCAAGTGACGGCCTACTGGACAAAGCAGGGGCAAAACCGTGAACTCTACGATCTCTACCTGCAATTGATACAGTCGCCTGAATTTGAGGCGTGGCCTCAGGCGCGTAAGAAGTCTCTGGAGTTGGGGGTGCGAGACTTTGAACTCAGTGGTGTCGGTCTGGAGGGGGAGGCCCGGGAAAAATTTGCCGCTAACAGTCGGCGTTTGGCGGAGTTATCCAGTCAGTTTGCCAACAATGTCCTCGATGCAACTAACGCCTGGACCTGGCACACAGAAGATGAGGCACAGCTGCGCGGGCTGCCGCAAACTGCCCTTGCCGCTGCGCGGGCTGCCGCTGAAGCAAAGGCGCTCGATGGCTGGCTGATTACCCTGGAGGGGCCCAGTTTCCTGGCGGTAATGACCCACGCTGAAAATAGATCGCTGCGCCGGGATGTTCACTTAGCCTTTGTCAGTCGGGCTTCAGAGACCGGTCCCCAGGGAGGTGAATACGATAACTCCGACGTGATGGAGACCATTTTGGCACTGCGCGCGGAGCAGGCCAGCTTGCTGGGCATGAACAACTATGCGGAGCTGTCTTTGGCTAGCAAAATGGCTCCAAATACGCAGCGGGTACTGGAGTTTCTCCAAGACCTGGCTGAACGAGCCAAGCCGGCAGCCCAGAGAGAAATGGCTGAGCTGAAAGCGTTTGCCACAGAGCAACTGGGCATTGAGGAGTTACAGCCCTGGGATGTGGCCTGGGTGGCAGAAAAGCTCAAACAGCAGCGATACGCTATCAGCCAGGAGGAATTGAGACCCTACTTCCCCTACGCTAAAGTCGTTAATGGCCTCTTTACTGTGGTGGAGCAGCTATTCGGAATCACCGTAGAAGAAGATACCAGCGTTGCTACTTGGCATGCCGATGTGCAGTTCTTTTGGTTGCTGAGAGACGGCGAAAAGATTGCTGGTTTCTATCTGGATGCATTCGCGCGGGAGAAAAAACGCGGCGGTGCCTGGATGGATACCGTGAGCAGCCGGCGTCACACCCCGGACGGAATCCAGTTACCCATAGCTTATTTAGTATGTAATTTCAGTCCGGCTGCCGGCGCTATGCCCTCACTGCTGACGCATACAGAAGTGACCACTTTGTTCCATGAGTTTGGCCATGGCCTCCACCATATGTTGACACAAATCGATGTGGCCGCAGTTTCCGGCATTAATGGTGTCGCCTGGGATGCAGTGGAAATGCCCAGCCAATTCCTGGAAAATTGGTGTTGGCAGCCGCAGGCAATTTCCATGATTTCTGCACATTTTGAAACAGGGGAGGCGTTGCCGGAAGTTTTACTGGATAAAATGTTGGCGGCAAAAAACTTCCACTCCGCGATGTTTACCGTGCGTCAATTGGAGTTTGCTCTTTTTGATTTTCGCCTCCATGCCAGTGAAGAGCCATTGACCTCTGATAAAGTTCAGGTTTTACTGGATCAGGTGCGCGCGGAGGTTGCCGTTGTGCCTATTGCCGCAGAGAACCGCTTCCAGCATGCTTTTAGCCATATTTTTGCCGGTGGCTATGCCGCAGGTTATTACAGCTACAAATGGGCAGAAGTATTGTCGGCAGATGCTTTTTCTCTATTTGAGGAAGCGGGTATATTTGACCGGGAAACGGGCAAAAAATTTCTGCACAGTATATTGGAGCAGGGGGGTAGCCGCGATGCACTGGAACTTTTTGTTCAGTTCCGGGGTCGAGAGCCACAAATAGACGCCCTGTTGCGCCACTCTGGTATCGAGCAGCAAGAGTTGAATATCAGCCCTGCGTAACTAATACCGCAATCATGAAATATTGAGTTGTAGTCATGATGAAAAAAGAAAGTTCAGCCGAGACTGGTAAGATTATTAAAAAACGCTTTATTGCCGGGGCCGTGTGCCCCCGCTGTAGCGAAATGGATAAAATTATCAATTACCACAAGGATGGAAAGAATTATAGAGAATGTGTTGCCTGTGGATTTAAGGATGAAATTCGATTGCAGTCAGCGCCGATAGAAGTATCAACCCGTGTGAGCCATGATGTAGAGAAAAAGGTTCACGAGGAGCCGGTTAAATTCATCCAACCGACAAGTAGCCGTAAAAAGTGAAAAAAATATTTGCTATCCTGGTGGTTTTTATTGTGATAGCGGTCATAGGCCTTTATGGCCTTGATCGCTATAGCAAAAATGCAGAGCAGCAGCGGGAACAGGTCGCTTATCTATTGGCGAGCTGTGTCAATCAGGGAATACTGACCTTATTTCGTTTACAGGCCAACGACTGGAAAGCCCACCCCAAATATTACCATGAAGAGGAAAGAAGACTGGGCTTGGCGGTAAAAGCGTTACCAGATCAAATATTGGAAGGTGAGTCATTTGCACGCTGGCAACAGGCAATAGCAATTTGTGAAAAGCTGACAAGAAATAGCAATTTGCAGCATGTCACTATTTTCCGCCCTCTGGGCGATTTCTCCGCAGCAGAGATTTCTAATATCTATACCCTGAAGGATCGCGGTGCGCTTAGACAGCGGGAAAAGGTCATTCATGCACTGTATGATTCAGCACAGGCCGCTGACCGCTATATGCAGGATTTGCGCCGCGATATTAATACACAGATGAGAGCCTACCATTTCTCAGAGGATGAGCGTGAATTGGTATTTCAGGCGATCAGCGCGCAAGTTTTAGATAACTATCAACAGGGAAGTTTTTCTAAGAAACAAGCGGATACCTACCTGGAAAGAGTGTCTCTTTTTTATAAGACAATGGCTGAGAACCCAAATTCTTATAGCGTTCGCAGTGGAAGTTTGTTTTTTTATAATCAGAAATTAAAAAATAAAGTTGAGGGTTTGTACTCTGCGGTCATGCATGGGGAGAGGCCGTTCTATGCTAACTTCAAGCAAATATTAGTGCAGAAACAGATCCAATCTTTACACTATTAAAAATGGTGAGCGGGCTCTATTGTAGATTATTGTGCCCGCTCAGTATTTTCCATCCTGAGAGTTTAATTTTAATTAGAATTTTTTCGATTGCATCTAATCAAGTATAAATATCGTGTAACCATATTTTAACAATAAGCTTGAAACCTATTAATACTCCCAATCTTTTTGTTTTTTAATCAGTCGTTTACTGATCGATAGGCCGAGCCCTGTAAATTACTCTAGTGTTATGACTCTTGGCGCAGCCAAGAGTCGGTTATAGTGTAGTATTTAAAATAGATAATGAGCCCTAAAGATCGTGCTGCAAACCACAAAAATAGGCTGAACCATATGCCTGTGTTACCCCAATCCCTGGTTAACCACCAAAATGGAAAGAAAACCAATATGGAAGCAACGAACATTGTGTTGCGCATATCGCGGCTTTTACCGGCACCGATAAAAACGCCATCTAACTGGTAGCTCCACACTGCGATAAGAGGCAGTGCACAGAGCCAGCCATAGACCCTGCCGGCCTGCTCAATTACCGGTTCGAGATTGGTAAATAGTGACAGAATTAAAGGCCCTGCCACGACCAGTACTGCGGTCATTAGGAGGGCGCTCGCCAGGGCCCACAGGCTGGCACTGCGCACTGTCGAGGTGAATAATGCCTTTGACTTTTTTGCTATAGACTCCCCGACTAAGGCCTCGGTAGCGTGAGCAAATCCGTCCAGAGCGTAGGAGGTCATCATTAACAATTGTATGAGAATAGCGTTAGCCGCAAGGACATTATCCCCCTGTGCTGCACCTTGCGCGGTAAAGAAAGTGAAGGTTGATAGAAGTAAGCAGGTCCTGACAAATAGATCGGAATTGATCTTTAACAGGTTCAGCCAGGGAGTGGAGTCGATCCAGGGCAGAAGCTTTTTCTGTCCAATCTCTTCACGAATATAACACCAGATATCAACATGCACCCTGGAGAGTAGGTATAGCCCCAATAGAAAGGCAAAGGTATCGGCGAGTACCGTTGCAGCAGCAGCACCTTGGGCGCCGAGGCCTAGCCCGAGAATAAATAGGATATCGAGGGCTATATTCAGTAGGTTGGCGGCGAAAAGTATATACAGGGGCGCGCGACTATCCTGGCGTCCGATAAAAAAACCCAGAATAGCAAAATTGGCCAAGGCTAGAGGGGCTGAGAATAGGCGTATTTGCAGGTAGGCGAGTGCATGGGGTTCCGCGTCAGGGCTGGCATTCATCCACCTGACGATATCAGCGAGTAACGGGGAGGCAATAACAAGCAGCGTAAGTCCCAGTCCCAGGGCTAATGCCAGTGCGCGCAACAGCCACTGGATGCCGAGATCGGAGCTTCTGGCCACCAGACCGGTAGTGCCCATGCGCAGAAACCCAAATGCCCATAACAGCATAGCTATGACACTGGCCCCGATCGCTACACCGGAAAGGTATTCCGGAGATGGCAGGTGGCCGAGTATTGCGGTATCTACCGCTCCGAGCAGGGGCACTGAAATATTGCTCAATATCATTGGCCAGGCCAGGTGCCAGACTCTAGACATGGACTGCTGGTCAAGTTTTACAGAAAAAGGCATAGGTTGTGGCACTAATAGATAAGTTGAATTTTAGTGAAGGTGGGTAAGCATAGAGTTGCATCGCCATAGGCTATCAATGAGGATTGTATGAGACTGGCTCCTCACCACTGATAGCGACTCGCTCAATTACAGCAAGCAACGGCAGTAAAATATTTGGCGTAATATTCATTTTAATCTTGTACGGATAGTACAAGATTTTCTATTGATCTGCCTGGCTTGTTTGGCCTCTTGCTGCTTGAGTGGATAAATTGTGTCGCCACTGGTGCGTGTAGTCAGTATTTAGTATGAGTTTATAAGTCGTACTTTTGACCTCAAAATTGAAACTCAGCAAGTCTTGAAGTGTGTAGGTCTAAAGTACAGCTCGCCGCATATAGCGACAGTCCCGGCCAGGACCTACAAAGCGCGCCCTGCGGGGCTTTACAGCGGTTCCACATCATTTTGTCATGTATACACTGTGCTTTATCTGAGCACCCCCTCAATGTCAGGGACACGATGAAATTAGTCTGAAGTTGTTGGGGCTTTCTCTCGATATAGAGACTGGTCATATTTTGTCAATCCAGTGGTTGGATCTCAATTGGGACTGCCAGCTTTAAATTTATAAAAAATATCCCAGTAAAGTGATTAAATTTATTTGTTGATCTTTATACATTTCTGCACCGTCATAAATTTATTTAAAATGCCGCCGATTGACTTTTTTCTGCCGATATGTTTCTTTTGCATATGCAGTAGTTGCGACAAATAAAGAAACTGGTTGTTGGTTGTACCTTTCCGGACGACGGCATCTGGAGTAAAAAATCTTTTACTAAGAATAACAAGTTGCACTGACGGCAGTAACGCGGGGGATCTCCTCGCCCAGTGTATGTAGTCTTGTATTACTACAGTATGTCCACAATTTTTGTGTGGAATTAATCCTGTAAGGCAGTTAATACAGGTAAAATTCGCTTATCCGTGAAGGCCAGTGGCCAAAATAAAAATTACGGGTTTCCCAGGGAGGCCCGCAACCACGGAGATCTGTAGGCGATGTTGAGAGGCTTTGATTGGCTGTTCGCCTTGCTGGTTACTTCGCTATCTGCAAACGCAGTATTAGCGGATGAGCAGGATGTTGAGCGCTGGGGGGTCAACATGCCCCAAGGGGTGACGGAAGTCGCCCAGACCACTTATGAATTACACATGCTGATTTTTTGGATCTGTGTAGCCATAGGTGTGCTGGTGTTTAGCATTATGTTTTACAGCATGTGGCGTCACCGCAAGAGTAAGGGGTACAAAGCGGCCCAATTCCATGAAAGTACCGCCGTGGAACTGGTGTGGACCATTATTCCCACTGCCATTTTAATTTTGATGGCAATTCCGGCTACCAAGACACTCTATGATATTTATGATACCGAGGAGGCAGATCTCGATATCATGATTACCGGATATCAGTGGAAGTGGAAGTATGAATATCGGGGTTCCGAGGTTTCTTTCTTTTCCAATATGTCCACGCCTAAAGCGCAAATTGACAATCTTCAGCCAAAGGGGCCCAACTATCTCCTTGAGGTGGATGAGCCTCTGGTTGTGCCTATCAAGAAAAAAATCCGCTTCTTAATTACCGCTAATGATGTGATACATGCATGGTGGGTCCCGGACCTGGCGGTGAAGAAAGATGCTATTCCCGGATTTATAAATGATGCCTGGACCCGTATCGATGAACCGGGTATTTATCGGGGGCAGTGTGCCGAATTATGCGGAAAGGACCACGGCTTTATGCCGATTGTGGTCAAGGCCGTACCTCAGGAAGAGTACGATACCTGGTTGAGTTCGCGCGCAGCGGCAGCAGTAAAAATGCGTGAGCTTACCGGTAAAACTTTTACCTTTGAGGAGCTTTTTGCTCAGGGGGAGAAAGTTTATACCCGTACCTGTGCGGCCTGCCATCAAGCCAATGGGCAGGGAGTACCGGGAGTATTTCCGGCGATTGCAGGCTCGAAAATTGCTACCGGTCCTCTCAGTGGCCACTTAGATATCGTTATCGACGGTTCAGCGATAAATCCCGCGATGCAGGCTTTTGGTGAGCAATTGTCAGAAGTCGATCTGGCTGCGGTGATTACCTATCAGCGCAATGCGTTTGGTAACGAGATGGGCGATACAGTTCAGCCCGTTGATATCCTCAATTTCAAGAATAAGCAGTAAGCGCCCGGAGGAATTTTAGCATGGCACATGGTCCTCAGCCCGGTTTAAAGCGTTGGCTCTATACGACCAACCACAAAGATATAGGATCGATGTATTTGTGGTTTAGTTTCGCAATGTTTCTGCTCGGTGGATGTATGGCGTTGGTTATTCGCGCCGAATTATTTGAACCTGGATTGCAAATAGTGCAACCAGAATTTTTCAATCAAATGACGACCATGCACGGTCTTATTATGGTATTTGGTGCCGTGATGCCAGCCTTTGTTGGGCTGGCAAACTGGATGATACCAATGATGATTGGGGCGCCGGACATGGCGTTGCCAAGGATGAATAACTGGAGTTTTTGGATTCTTCCTTTTGCCTTTGCCATGTTGGCCTCGACGCTATTTATGGAGGGCGGCGCGCCTAATTTTGGCTGGACTTTCTACGCGCCACTTTCCACCGAGTACGCCCCTCCGAGCGTGACCTTTTTTATTTTTGCCGTTCATATTATGGGAGCCTCTTCTATTATGGGGGCAATTAATATTATTGCTACCATCCTAAATATGCGTGCCCCGGGCATGACCTTAATGAAGATGCCCCTGTTCGTTTGGACTTGGTTAATTACAGCCTACCTTCTCATTGCAGTAATGCCCGTACTGGCTGGTGTGGTAACCATGATGTTAATGGATATACATTTTGGTACCAGCTTCTTTAGTGCGGCCGGTGGCGGTGATCCGGTGTTATTTCAGCATGTATTCTGGTTCTTTGGGCACCCGGAAGTTTACATTATGATTTTGCCGGCTTTTGGTATTATTTCGGCAATTATCCCCACCTTTGCACGCAAGCCATTATTTGGATACAGCTCCATGGTGTATGCCACAGCGGCCATTGCATTTTTGAGCTTTATCGTATGGGCACACCATATGTTTACGGTGGGAATGCCGATCGCCGGTGAGCTGTTCTTTATGTACGCTACAATGCTGATTGCGGTGCCGACAGGAGTGAAAATTTTTAACTGGGTTTCCACCATGTTCCGAGGGTCTATGACCTTTGAAACCCCGATGCTTTTTGCCATTGCATTTATCATTCTATTTGCTATCGGTGGGTTTTCAGGTTTGATGCTGGCGATTGCACCGGCCGATTTCCAGTATCACGATACTTACTTTGTTGTTGCTCATTTCCACTATGTACTGGTTCCTGGAGCAATTTTCTCTATCACCGCAGGCGTTTACTATTGGTTACCCAAGTGGACTGGCCATATGTATAGCGAAACTATGGGTAAGGTACATTTTTGGTTAGCCTTTATTGGCTTAAATGTAACCTTCTTCCCTATGCATTTTGTCGGCCTTGCAGGTATGCCCCGGCGTATACCGGATTACGCCCTGCAATTTGCCGATTTTAATCAGATAGCCAGTATCGGTGCCTTCCTGTTTGCTGCCGCGCAAATAGTCTTTTTGTTCAATGTGATTCGAACAGTAATGGGAGGTAAAAAAGCTTCTGATCAAGTTTGGGATAATCCTCAAGGGCTGGAGTGGACCGTGGCATCGCCTGCTCCCTACCATACATTTAGCACACCACCGGTTGTACGCTAATTTATGAATATTGGAGCGAATGCGAAGGTTTCTATCAAACTGCTGACCGTTGCTGTGAGTATGCTGGTATTTGCTATTTTTATTATGCCGCCTATTTACGATGCCTTTTGTGAAATTACAGGGCTCAATGGTAAAACCGGTGGTCGCTATGAAGCAGTCCCGGCAGTTATCGATAGAAATCGACTGGTCACCGTACAGTTTGTAGCCAGTAATAATGAAAATATGCCCTGGAAATTTCGCCCGAGTGTAATGTCTTTAAAGGTTCATCCTGGAGAGGTTAAGGACACAGTATTTATTGCGGAAAATCATACGGCAAGAGACATGGTTGGGCAGGCAATACCCAGCATGGTTCCGTTTAAAGCAGCGGGGTATTTTCATAAAACAGAGTGCTTTTGCTTCAATCAGCAGGCATTAAAAGCGGGAGAGAGTGCCGAGTTACCACTACGATTTATTGTGGACCCGGATCTCCCCGCGAGTGTAAACACGGTAACCCTTTCCTATACCTTATTTGATGTAACGGAAAGGTTTGCCGATAAAAATGATAAGAATGGTATCGACCCCGAGCGAGAGGGATAAAACCTATGGCGAGTGAAAGCAGTTATTACGTGCCGGAACAATCTAGGCTGCCAATATTTGCGACAATCGGCCTGTTCCTTATAGCTTTCGGTGCAGCTAATTGGATCAATGGTGGAAGTTCATATATTTTCTTTATCGGCGCTTTGGCGATGGCCGCTGTACTGTGGCTATGGTTTGCAGCCGTTATCAAAGAAAATATGGCCGGACTTAACAGTGATCAATTGAAACGATCGTATGTATGGGGAATGGGCTGGTTTATATTTTCTGAAGTAATGTTTTTTGCTGTGTTCTTTGGCGCACTGTATTACGTTAGAAATTTTACAGTCCCCTGGCTAGGTGGTGAAGGTGATCGCGGAATTTCCAACCTGCTTTGGGAGGGTTTTGAAAGTAGTTGGCCTCTATATGTAACTCCAGATGCTGCTGCACATGGAGAAACGGCAAAATTTATGGGGCCAAAAGATGTGATAGACCCATGGCACCTGCCATTGTGGAATACCATCATATTACTTACCTCCAGTATAACTGTGCACTTTGCACACGTCTTTCTGAAAAAAAATCAGAGAAATAACTTTAATATTCTATTGGCTATTACTGTTGCCTTAGGCGGAATGTTTATCTTTCTGCAAGCGAAAGAATATTATGAGGCGTATCAACACTTGGGCTTGACATTAGAGTCCGGAATCTATGGGACCACATTTTTTATGCTGACCGGGTTTCATGGTGCTCATGTAACTCTGGGCACGATAATGTTATTAATTATGTTGCTGAGATCAGTGATAGCTAATCATTTTAGCCCGGATGATCATTTTGGATTCGAAGCGGCGAGTTGGTATTGGCACTTTGTTGATGTGGTTTGGGTTGGTTTATTTATATTTGTTTACGTTTTAGGTGCTTAATAAAAGTTAGGCTTTCTATTGACATAAGAGTTGCGTCATTAGAAAGCCTTGATTTACTAATATTTGTTAGCCCAGGGCGCACTTTTTGCCAAGATGCCACTTTCAAAACCGTACCAGATAGCAAGGAGCAAGAGCACTGCAAGTAGTATCCTTATACCCAATGCATAAAGTGTGCGCTTGGACTGGGGAGTTCCCATATCTCTCAGCAGAAAAAAAAGCGCACTTGAAAGACTGGCAAGTACGGAAAGAAATAAGATAAAAATAACAATTTTCAGCCACATTTATTATTTTCCATTATTTATGTAGTTGCGCATGATAGTAGAGATTCCATCAGCTTGTGCGAAAGATGTCAGTTTACCACTGATTCGCAATTGGCCCATCACGATATTCTCTCTGGGAGTATTTTTTCTGTTTATATTCCTGGGCGTTTGGCAGCTGGATAGAGCCGAGCAGAAGTTGCTACTTAAGCAAAAAATAGAGAATAGATTATCACTACAACCTAAAAATATTTCAAATTTTACCTACTTTCAAGAATACACATCGGTAAGCCTAATAGGAGCATATCGAAAAGAGGTATATTTTCTGGACAATAGAACACGAAATGGTTTGGTTGGCTACGAAATATTACAAATTTTTTCTACAGAAAAATCTGACTGGCTTGTCAATAGGGGCTGGGTTGCTGCCAGTGACGATAGAGAAAAATTACCCGCGCTAAAAATCCCGCTTGGTGCCAGGTCATTACAGGGATACCTATATCCTGTTATTAGTGAGCCTAATGCCAATCCTATTTTAGACCCTAAATTTGACAATAGAATACAGCAGGTTGATACCGGCTTTACTGAAGATATAGGATTAAGTAATAAAGATTGGTCAATACGTTTGTTTGCTGATTCAGATACTGCGTTAGTGACTGAGTGGAAATTTTTTAATAGTGGTCCGGAGAAGCATCATGCATATGCTTTTCAGTGGTTTGCTATGTCAATAGCTGTATGGTTTTTGTGGTTTTACAGTGCAACTAACATTGTGCCCAAATTTCGTCGTAGATTTAGTGGAAGTGTGAAAATGGAGTTTCAAAATGAACGCAAATAATCAATCTGGTTCGTCTAAAAAAAATATAAATAAAATAAAATCAGGGAATAGATTTGTACAGGGGCTCTCTATTTTGGCATCAGTTGTACTTCCTATTACAGCAGCTTATATCGTGTATTATACGGGTATGGGCATGCCGAAAAATACAATTAATCAAGGTGAGTTGTTACAGCCACCATTTGATATCACTGAAATAAAAATAACCTTGCAGGGGCAGCAATTACCGCTAGTAGCACAGGATGAACGCAAGTGGCGTTACCTTATTTTAAGTGATAGTGATTGTGGTAAAGACTGTGAAGATCTTCTGTATATCAGCAGGCAAGTTCATATCCGGCTGGGGGAAAAGGCTCATCGACTTGAGCGCCTGTTGATAGTCGGTGATAGTCTGGGGCGAGAGAGACAAAAGCAGCTACAGACAGAACATCCAAAGTTAAAAATAATCAATTTGGATGATGAAAATTTAAAACAACTGATAGAGAAAACCGAACACGATGGTGTAACTTCCACAAAGGCTTTGCTGGTGGATCAGCAAGGCTTCGCTATGATGGCCTACGATCGGCAGCATAGTGGCAATCAGTTGCTCAAAGATATAAAGAGATTATTGAAGTACTCCTATGAGTAATAAAATTAGTACAGGGAGAGTTTAAATGATGTCTAAACAAGAGAGTCATAAGAACTGGCGAAGAAAACTTGCTTGGGTTGCCTGTGTACTGGCTATCGTAGTTGTCGTTCTGGGGGCCTTTACCCGGTTAGTGGATGCAGGTTTAGGTTGCCCAGACTGGCCCGGTTGCTATGGGCATCTCACCTGGCCGAACGATACAGAAGAGATTAGCACTGCTAACCTTATTTATCCGGATTCACCAGTTGATGTTAGTAAAACCTGGCCGGAAATGATGCACCGATATTTTGCTGGAAGCTTACTTCTATTAGTGTTGTCACTGACTTATTTGTCATGGCAACAGCGGCGCTCTCCAACTTTCAAACATACAAATATTCTTTTGTTAATTATTATATTACAAGCTGCCTTTGGCATGTGGACTGTAACCTTAAAACTCTGGCCGCAAATTGTTACTGCCCACCTGCTGGGTGGTATGACAACTTTGTCAATGTTGTGGATTTTATGTGAAAGGTTGGCCGATAAACCCAGACAGTTGGCTGAAAGTTATTTACCAGCCATAAAACGCTTGCGGCCACTCGCCTTAGTTGCAATCGCAGTAGTGATTATACAAATTGCACTCGGTGGTTGGACCAGTTCAAATTATGCCGCATTAGCCTGCCCAGATTTCCCTACCTGTCACAATAAATGGTGGCCAGCGGCAGATTTTGTGGAAGGTTTTAATATCGCTCAGCAAATTGGTCCCAATTATCTGGGGGGCGCACTGGAGAGTGATGCCCGTACGGCTATACATCTCACCCACCGTATTGGCGCTTTGCTTGTAACAGTTATTGTACTTATGCTGGCGATTTTAGCTTGGCGCACGGGATTTAGAGCGTGGTCGCTGTGGCTTACAGGAGCACTGCTCCTGCAAGTAAGTTTGGGAATCGCTAATGTTGTAATGTATCTACCCTTAGGGATAGCGGTGGCACACAATGCCGGTGCCGCTTTTCTATTACTTAGCCTGCTCACCTTTACTTATAGACTCTATACGCTAAAAGCTATAACAGTAGGCCGACAAGATACAGACACTAATGTGCAAGAACGGAATGTAAATCTATCTGGCGTATCGAACTTAAATTAGATAGTAACCTGATATAAATATAAAAATAGGCAAAACTATGGCGATAAATTCTGTGGTAGTAGGTCAAACTCAATGGCGGGACTACTATGAGCTGACTAAGCCGCGAGTAGTTATGTTAATGCTGTTAACCTCTGTGATCGGTATGTTTTTAGCCGTTCCGGGAATGGTTCCGTTGGATATTTTATTTTTGGGTAATCTAGGTATCGCATTTTGTGCCGGTAGTGCAGCAGCAGTAAATCACCTCGTTGATCGCCATATTGATACCAAGATGGCGCGCACAAGTAACCGTCCCATTGCAAAAGGTCGGGTAGAGCCTGCTAAAGCTGTTGGGTTTGCCCTGATACTGGGCGTGACAGGAATGTTGATTTTATTGATTTTTGTCAATGCCTTGACTGCCTGGTTAACGCTGATATCCCTGCTCGGCTACGCTGTGATTTACACCATATTCCTCAAACGGGCTACACCACAAAATATTGTTATAGGTGGGCTTGCAGGTGCCGCGCCGCCTTTGCTGGGGTGGACAGCAGTTACCGGAGAGGTTCACGGGCACGCCTTATTACTGGTACTGATTATTTTTGCCTGGACACCGCCTCATTTTTGGGCGCTTGCCGTTCACAGGAAGGAGGAGTATGCACGGGCAGATGTGCCCATGTTGCCGGTCACCCATGGCGTTCCCTATACGAATCTCAATATCGTTTTGTACAGCTTTATTTTGTTGGCGGTTAGTCTATTGCCTTTTGCCACGGCAATGTTTGGCTGGTTGTACTTATTGGGTGCTGTGGTCCTGGGACTTGGCTTTATTTATTGGAGCTTTGTTATGCTCCTTGGGAAAAATCCCAACGCGGGGATGGAGACTTTTAAATATTCAATCATCTACCTGATGGCCCTATTCGGTATTATGTTATTAGATCACTATTTAATCGCGGTGTGAGGTAACAGTGGAAAATCAATCTGTACACATGGATACGCATTCGGTTATCAGTAAGCAGAAGCGTGGGATAAAAATTACAGTTTTTATTTTATGCTTATTAATTTTCGCGGTGCTTTCTGGCTTTATACACAAGCTCGGCCAGCCTCGCATTATTACTGATACAGAGCTTAGAATTAATGGTGCAGTTAAATTGCAGAGACCCAGAATTATAGATGATATTGAACTGTTGTCGGATAATGGTTCTGGGTTTAACACCGCAGATTTTCACGGTAAGTGGACTTTGGTTTTTTTTGGTTTTACTCACTGCCCGGACATCTGCCCGACAACACTCTCTACACTTAATGATTTTTATAAAACCCTGGATTCTGACACCAGAGATTCTACCGATATTATGCTGGTGTCTGTTGATCCAAGTAGGGATAAGCCGGAGCAATTGGGGCAGTATGTGCGTTATTTTAATCCCGAGTTTCGCGGTGTCACCGGTAACTTTTTCGATCTGAAAAAATTTGCGACTCAACTGAATGTGCCTTTTAATAAAGTAATTCTTGCGGAGGGCGGCTATACCATTGACCATGGTTCGCAAGTGGTATTGATTAATCCAAGGGGACATTATCATGCCTTCTTTAAGGCGCCTCTGGACCCGGCAAAAATGAAGCTAACCTACCGCTCAATACGAGCAACTTTTAATGGATAGTGATCAGGCTTAATGAGCATAATAATCAAGTATGTATTTATTTTGGAATAATTTATGCAAAATGAAGCTGCCGATTTGAGAAAAAATAGTGCTAAGGCTCCCTCTGGTATGGTCAGTCCTTGGGCGGCCCCTATCTTACTGTCCTTTTGTATTATCCCTTTTGGTTGGAGTGGATTGATAGCGCCAGTAATTTGGATTTTCCTGCGAGCAATAGAATCCAGCAGTGGTTGGCCAAGGGCACTATCGTTTCTTATTGTAGCCCTGTTAATGCTTGTATCGGGGCTCAATTTACTACCGGGTAGTGAACCTATTCAAGTTCTGCCGCCATACTCTGATTCTAGTGGTAATTTGATCTATGCGAGTATAAATAGCGGTAAAGCTGTTATTGCTATTGCCTTATTGGCTTTTATGCTGCGCATGAAGCCAACTTTCCGTTTTGCGGATCTCCCTTACCTTAGCCTGGCAATTTTAACTCCTATTGCATGTGGATTATTGCTGTATGCGCCTTCGTTAAAATTGTCTGGCACTATAGCTATCGCTGCAATAATTAATCTTTTAATAGTATGCATTAGTGAAGAAGGTTTCTTTCGCTGGGTATTGCAGCGTGGTATGGAAGAGTTTTTAGGGCGTTGGCGCTGGCTATCTGTACCAGTAATAGCTACAGTTTTTGTACTGCTACATGGTGGCTGGTCAACAGATATATCTGCAATCTTATTGTTGATGCTAGCCTCAATCGGTTATGCACTACTCTGGACATTGCGACAAAATTTTTGGATATGTGTTATGGCACACTGGGGTGTCAATCTATTGCATATGCTTTTATTGCCTTATCCTTTACCAGGATAAAATCCACATCAATAGATACAGGGAGCCTCTGAATAACTCCGTAATGCCTCTGCGGGTCTTGAAGGCTACAGAGGTTAGGCGCAGCTCGCCGCGAATGGCCATAGCCCTTTGCAAGGGCGGTAACGCAGTAGCTGTGGCCTTCAAGGCCCGCCCTTCGGGGCTTGCAGAGCGATTCACACTCCGCGTTGCGACTTCTTGAAAGGTCTAGACATTCCTGCGAAGCCGCGCCTTGATTGTGAACCGCTCTGCATGCCAGAGATATCACGGAGTTATTCAGAGGCTCCACAGGTCGCCTTTTGTACAAGATTTTATTGAATCCTTAAGATTCAGCCATTTTATGGTTAAAAGAAAGACAAAACTCTAATCTTTGTAGTATAAAAAATCAAAGTAATGTATTTAAGCAGAGCAACTTGAGTTGAGGATTTTCAATATTAAATATTTATCATTTGCTTGGTACACATAAGGAGATAATCACTTGAAATGTTATTTTTTGCTTGGGACATTATGTGCCTTAACTTGTAGCTCTGTTTTTGCGAGTGAAGCGGGAGATTTAGCACAGCAGCTTGCGCAAGAATATTTGATTGTTGATGGACATGTGGATGTCCCCTATCGCCTCATGCAGGGGGAGGAAGATGTTGGACTTAGTACGGAGAAAGGGGATTTCGATTTTCCCAGAGCTCAAAAGGGGGGACTAAATGCTCCTTTTATGTCTATCTATGTTCCAGCGGCCAAGGAAGATGAAGGTGTTGCCAAGTCTTATGCCGATTCACTCATTGCTAAAGTGGAGGCAATGGTTGCAAAGCATCCAGATAAGTTTGCCATTCCCAAATCATTAGCTGATTTACAAAAACAGGTGGATGCTGGTTTGATTTCGCTACCTCTGGGCATAGAAAATGGCGCACCTATCGAAGGCGATCTGGATAATTTAAAATACTTTTCCGATAGAGGGGTAAAGTATATTACTTTAGCCCACTCAAAGAGCAATCATATCTCTGATTCCTCCTACGATAAAAACAGGCCCTGGGAAGGGTTGAGTGCTTTTGGCAAGCGCCTGGTAAGAGAGATGAATCGAAGGGGAGTCATGATTGATATCTCCCATGTGTCTGATGCGGCTTTCTGGCAGGTGATTGATTTATCCGCAGTGCCTGTTATCGCTTCACATTCTTCCGCCAGGCATTTTACCCCGGGCTTTGAGCGCAATATGAACGATGAAATGATAAAGGCACTGGCCGCTAACGGTGGGATTATTATGGTGAATTTTGGCTCTACCTTTATCAGTGGAGAGTCGCTAAATTCATACCGCAAAATCAGTGAGCAGGCGGATAGTTTTGCTAAGAAAAAAGGTTTATCCAAGAACAGCCAGGAAGTGAAAGAATACACCGATAAACTTTCCCGTGAACAGTTCATCTATGCAAGTTTAGACAATGTCCTCGATCATTTCGACCATATTCGTGCTTTAGTCGGCGTTGAGCATATAGGTATCGGCTCGGATTTTGATGGTGTTGGCGATAGCCTGCCTATCGGTTTGAAAGATGTTTCCCAATACCCCAATTTGGTTGAGGGGTTACTAAAGCGCGGATACAGCAAACAGGATATTGAAAAAATTCTGGGGGGGAATTTACTCCGGGTTTGGCAAGCCAATGAAGAGTATGCCAAGCGCAATAGAGGCTAGTCCTTTTTCTAACTGGAGCGTCGCTATTTTCCTGCCATTTACTATTAATATTGAGGATAAATAGCTCGAAGTTAACATCAATACGGTGATGGCGAATGAAAAGGGGAGGCCTAGGCCTCCCCTTTTCAATTTGGCGATGCCCTACACTACTTAGAAGCTGTAAGTCATTTTGCCGTAGATAAAGCGGCCACGGGGATCGTGTTGTGACTCTACATAGCCGTAGAGATCTGAATCGCCATCACCGATTGCGAAGGGGGGCTCTTCATCAAAGACATTGTCTGCACCGAGGCTCAGCACCATATTCTCGAAGCCGGTATAGCGGGCTTGCATATTTACGGTTAGGAAGGAGTCCACAGTGCGGGAGCTGTTGCTGTCGTAGTCGAGCGTCCCATCGAAATCGATATCTGGGGTATCCTCAAATTCGCCAATATAACTGAGCCCAGCGCTGAATCCGATGGCATCAAAGGTCCAGTCAGCGGTAGCGTTCCAGCGGTGTTGCGGATACTCGTACTCGCCGGCCAGATCGCGGGTGATAAATGCATCGCCGCTGGAATTGAGCTCAACACGCTCAAATTCGGCCAGGTAAGAGTAGTCTAAACGTATACCGAATTCGCCATTGGCTAATTCGAACCCACTGTAGACAATACTCAGGTCAACACCAGACACTTCTTGTTCGCCGATATTGGTGAAGCTGCTGTCGATAGATTGCAGAGCGCCAAGGGCCTCGCCGTTAATCGGGGTATCGCGGCGGCACACAGTGCTGTCCTGATCCCAGCAATAGAGGCTATAGATATAGCCGAAGGGGACCTCGTCAATCTTGCCTTCCTGGGTGATATTCCAATAATCCAGGGACAGTTGCAGGTCTTCTATAGGCTCGTAAACAGCACCGATGTTAAAGGACTCGGACTCTTCCGCATCTAGATCCGGGTTGCCGGAGAAGATAATGGTGTAGTCGGTGCTGGCACAGTAGGCATCGTTAACCTCACAGCCGTAGGTATCCGCAAAGAACAGGGATTCCTGTGATGGACCCAAGCCAACCTGTGCCAGTGACGGCGCGCGGAAGCCGGTGCCCCAGGAGGCGCGCAGGGACAGCTGATCGGTTGCAGTCCACAGCAGGTTCGCCATGGGATTGGTGGTGCTGCCAAAGTCGCTGTAATCGTCGTAACGGGCTGCCAAGGTCAGATCGAACCTGGCGGGTAGGGGAATAGCAACTTCGACATACGCTGAGGAGATATCCCGGCTGGCACTGGCGGATACGGACTCTGTACCAAAGATCAAACCGCGCTGGAACTGGTCATCGGGAATATCGGAGGCCTTCTCCTCGCGATATTCCAGGCCTGCGGCCATGGCAATGGTGCCATTGGCGGTATCGACTACATCTCCATTGATCGAGAAATTATAGCTGGTCAGGTCAGACTTACCCTGGCGGACCAGACTGGTGGTGATGGCATCAATCACCGAGTCCGGGTTCTGAACCCCGCCAAAGGGGTTGTAGTTACCGGCATTAATCTGCTCTTGCAGCAGGTCCGTACGCACCCAGCCCTGGGAGCGATCACCGCTCTGGGTGGTTTCACTGCGGGAGCGCTGCACAGAGGCCTCCCAGTCCCAGTCGGCGATAGAGCCGCGCAGGCCGAATACACCGCGCAAGTTATCGGTTTCAATGTCCCACTGGCGTGCGCCCGCATCAACGGTGCGATAGCGATAGATATCTACATCTTCGCCAAAGGGGTTATTGGGATGGTCTGCCAGCACATAGAGGCCCGCGTCGCTATCCAGGGGGGTAGGGGCGCCCTGGGCAACAGATGTGTTGTGCTGAACGGCGATCTCACTGAAGAACTCCACGCTCTCGGCTAGCTGGGTATGGCCCAGCATTAACAGGCCGGTGCGCTCAGCTTCTGGTGTGATCAGGGTCCAGGGACCGTAGTCATAGACACAGACCTCACCGGTATCGCGCTCTTCGGGACAGCTGGGGTCGGAAACAAAGGCACCACCCACATTGAAGCTACCGGGATAGCCCCTGGAGGAGCGGAAGTCCATACCGCCACGGCTGGACTGGTCGGCGGTATCCAAACCACTGCGCTCGGTGCTGGATAGGCGGCTATTTTTGTGGTGGTCAAAGATAACCGTTAAGTTTGAGTCATCCCCATTGATACCCCAGACCGCAGAAACGGACTGTTCGTCATAGCCATCGGCACCACCGTAATCGACAGAGATCTCTGTGCCTTCAAAGTCTTTGCGCAGCACCAGGTTAACCACTCCGGCAACTGCGTCAGAGCCGTAAATGGCGGAAGCGCCATCTTTCAGGACCTCGACCCGCTCAATCGCCGCCAGGGGTACACTGTTAATGTCCACAAAGTTGGTAGTAATGCTCTCGGCAAAAGCACTGATGGCTACCCGGCGCCCATTGACCAATACCAAAGTGGCATCGGCGCCCATTCCGCGCAGGCTCACAGCGGCGGCCCCATTCGCCGTGGAGTCCTGGTTGTTGCCTCGGGTTGAGAAGGTACCGTTACCGGCGGCAGGGCTTTTCTCGAACAGTTGTTGCAGATTGGTATAGCCGGACTTTTCGATGGCATCGCGATCCATAACCTGGATCGGTGTCGCTGTTTCGAATTCAGCGTTGCGGCTAATACGGGAGCCTACAACGGCAACTTCTTCGATCGCCTGTTCCTCGGCGGCAAAAAGTGTTTGCGGGCTAGTAGTTGCGGTTGCAGCCACGATGGCTGTGGCTAATACCTTGCGATGGAGGGAGAGTTTTTCCATATCGTTGTGCGTCCGTTTTATTGTCGTTACCCATGACTGGCCTCGTGCGGCTGGTCGTCGGGCAACACTAGCAACGACGGAAAATGGACACAATTGGCTGGTGGCTAAGCATTAGCTTATTGCAACAAACCGTGACAAGCATCTCACTAATAGGTCTATTCGAGCGACAATTTGCAATAAATGTGGAGGTTAGATAGATATTTAGGACAGATATAACCTGTTAGTACCTTTAGTCAGTTCGCAGTTGTGAGGTGAGAAAAAACAGTGCTGCGGCCAGAACAATGGATGGTCCGGCCGGCGTATTCCACAGGATAGAAGCAAGGAGGCCGAGCACGACGGCGAGACAGCCCAGCAGTGAGGCCAGCACAGCCATGCGCTCCGGTGTGCGCGACAGCTTGCGTGCGGTGGCTGCGGGAATAATTAGCAGGGCGGTAATCAGCAGAACCCCAACGACTTTCATCGCAATGGCGATCAGTATTGCCAGCATCAACATCAGCGCAATTCGCAACCGCTCGACAGGGAGCCCCTCCACCGAAGCCAACTCCTCGTGCAGAGTGAACGCCAGTAGCTGCTCCCACAGGAAGTAGAGCACCCCCAGGATTGCGGCGGCGGCAATGGCCATCAGCACCAGGTCTTGGCCACCGACGGCCAATAGGTCTCCGAGCAATAGGGATAGGAGATCCACCTTAATTTTGAAGAAGCTGACAGTGACAATTCCCAGTGCCAGCATCGAGTGGGACAAAATTCCGAGCAAGGTATCCACCGCCAACTTTTGGCGTTTCTGTAAGTACATCAGCAACAGTGCTAGTGCACAGCAGGTAATACCGACAGCCACAGTGGGCATTATTTGTAGAACAAAGCCCAGTGTCACACCGAGAAGGGCTGAGTGGGCCAGGGTATCGCCAAAATAGGCCATGCGTCGCCACACGGCGAAGCACCCCAAGGGGCCGCTGACAATGGCGACCATTAGGCCGGCGGCGAGGGCGTACCAGAGAAATTGGCTGTACAGTAATTCGCCGAAATCGACCACTTATTCTTGCTCTTTGTTTTTTGGGGTTGAGTGGGGGGGCTGATGGTTGCAGTCGCCTGCGGGGGCAATATCACCGCTCAATTTGTGTTGGTGGTTGTGTTGATGGGTATAGGGGGCCACCTTGTCGCCAAATAATTCCAGATAGGCCGGGTGGCGGCTCACTTGCTCGGGGTGTCCGTGACAGCAGATATGCTGGTTTAAGCACAGGACCCGGTCGGTTGCAGCCATCACCAAGTGCAGGTCGTGGGAAACCAGCAACACGCCGCAGCCGAGTTCGTCGCGCAGAGTCGCAATCAGTTGATACAGCTCACTCTGACCGCCGACATCCACTCCCTGAGTGGGCTCATCCAGAACCAGGAGCTGGGGCTTGCGCGATGCCGCACGGGCGAGTAGAACCCGCTGAGTTTCCCCGCCGGAGAGGTTTGCCAGGGAGGTGCCAATCAGCTGTCCGGCCCCCACTCTCTCCAGCGCCGACTGCACTTGCTCGGGCCGCATGGCCGGCTGGTCCAACTGCAAGAAGCGCTCGACGGACATGGGCATTGAGCTGTCGATATGGAGCCGCTGGGGCATATAGCCAATACGCAAATCGGGCTGTCGCCATATGCGGCCCTGACTGGGCTGGCTGAGCCCCAATAGAAGTCGCAGCAAGGTCGTTTTGCCGGCGCCATTGGGGCCGATTAGGGTGACAATCTCCCCCATGGACAATTCGACTGTAATATCTTTAAGTAACTGCCTGCCGCCCATCTGAAGGGCGATATTGTCAGCTGTGATAAGCGGCTGGGGTGGATTCAGAATTCAATCTCCGCAGGGAACTCTTTTATATGTATGTTTCCATACTTCATCGGCTGAATATGGACAGCCAGGCTGGCGGCTTGGCGCTGGTTGTGATTATATCGCAATTTTTTGCCGCCTAATGTTGCCGATGTACCCCTTCAAACGTCTTTTTACACTCTCCAGCGTACTTTTATTCGGGTTCTGCTTGGCGGCCTGTAGCAAACCGGAATCCGCTAATCGCGATGAGCTGGTGGCCAGTGTGCGCCCTTTGGCCCTGATCGCCCGGGAAATTACCGCTGGGGATATACCGGTGCGTGTACTTATTGAGGGCGCTGACCCTCACCACTACGCCCCGACAGTCGCCGACCGGGCTGCGCTTGAGCGGGCTCTATTACTGGTGTGGCTGGGCCCGCAAATGGAGGGCGTATTAGCTAAGCAGGCGTCACTGTTGCCCGCCGACCAGCGGATACAGTTGCTGGATATTGCCGCGCTTGAGTTTGGAGGCGCCAGTGCCAGCGACCCCCACCTCTGGTTGCGCCCCAGCAATGCGGCAATTGCAGCAGCGCAGATCGCGGAGCGCCTGGCGCAGTTGCGCCCGCAGCAGGCGGAGCTGTTTATGGCCCGTGCGCGGACATTTGCCAGCGCAATGAGCGACTTGCAGACAGTTCTCGATCGGGCGCTGTTAGGGTATCGCGAGACTCCTATCGTCGTTACACACGATGCCTACGGCCACTTTTTTGGTTCCGCAGGGGTGAAAACTCATGCCCTGGGTGACGGCAGTGGCGGCGGGCACGGGGCCAAGGCGATGCTGAAGCTGTCAGGTATTGGTGACGGTTGCCTGTTTGGAGATATGCCCGCCAATGACCGCGACCGGCAACTGGCTGAAAACCTGGGATTGCGCTATGCCGCTTTGGACCTCTTAGGGGATCAACTGGGCGAAGGGGCGGATTACAGAGGCCTGATCGAATCCCTGCTGAGCCAGGCCCGCAGCTGTTTGAGCCTGGTGCCCAATGGCAATAAGGGCTGAGCCGCAACTATTAATCCCGCCGGCCTGAAGAGGCGGCGGGGTAGCGTATCAGGACCGCTGGATTATCCGCCGTAGCTTTTCTGCCCGAGCGGCCTCCCTTTCCGCCTGCCGTTGCAGTTTTTCCAGTTGTCGCAGCCGCCTCTCCAGCAGGTCATTTTCACTTTCCCGTATCGCTTGTCTGAGCCGTTGCTCGTGGTCTTGCACTGCCGGCGGCTGGGAGCGCGCTTTATCGTCAGTCTGGGTTACAAAGGTGCGCTGGATATCGCAGCCAGAGCCGGCACTTACCGCAAGGGTGAATATCATTGCGGTAAACAGGGGAGTAGGTATCAATCCTCCCATCTTTAGCATTTCTCCTCCAATATCGGCGAGTGGCAATAAAAGCCCCTGGCTGCCAGTGGGCGGCCGCCGGGTAATCGCGAGCCCCTAAGATCGCTCTCGGCAAGACTAGCCAAGCCCGGGGATTGGGTGGGGGGGATGCGCCGATAGTGTTTAGCGGTGGGGTGGGGCGAGTGGGCTTTTGTGCAGGCGGGTACTGGGCCGCCTGCGGGGGAATAAGCCAGTGAGCGGAAAAACAATGCGAAGGACGTTATCCTATCGGCCTGCCGCGCGTCCCGAACGCCAAACTAAGCAAGCAAGAATTCATCGTCTATGAGCAAACAAAACACCTCAGCCGCCCCGTTGATACTGGTGGATGGTTCCTCCTATCTCTATCGCGCCTTTCACGCCTTGCCGCCCTTGACCACCAGTCAGGGCAAGCCCACCGGTGCGGTGCGCGGTGTGATCAGTATGCTGCGCCGCCACCTCAAGGAGCACCCGGGCAGCCCTGTAGTGGTTGTTTTTGATGCCAAAGGTAAGACTTTTCGCGATGAGATGTTTGCCGAGTACAAATCCCACCGCCCCCCTATGCCGGACGACCTGCGCGAGCAGATTCAGCCTATTCACGACATTATTGATGCGATGGGATTGCCGCGTCTGGTGGTCGATGGTGTCGAAGCCGACGATGTGATCGGCACCCTGGCACTGGAGGCCCAGAGTCAGGGGCAGCAGGTCATAATTTCCACCGGCGATAAAGATATGGCGCAGCTGGTGCGCCCGGGCGTTACCCTGGTCAACACCATGTCCAATACTGAAATGGACAGCGAGGGCGTAACTAAGAAATTTGGCATCGGCCCTGAACTGATTATCGATTTTCTCGCCCTGATGGGCGATAAATCCGACAATATCCCCGGAGTTCCCGGTGTGGGCGAGAAAACCGCGCTGGCGCTGTTGCAGAACCTGGGAGGCTTGGAAACGATTTATGCCGACCTGGATGCCATTGCACCGCTGGGATTCCGCGGCTCAAAAACTCTCGGCAAGAAAATGGTGGAGCACCGCGAGGCGGCGGAACTCTCCTATAAGCTCGCCACGATCAAAACCGATGTGGAGATGCCGTATCATCCCCAGGAACTGCACAATTCAGAGCCCAATACCGAGGCGTTGGTTGAGTTATTCTCGCAGAATGAGTTTCGCGGTTGGCTGGAAGAGCTGACTAGCGAAGAGGTGGAAGAAGCCGTGGCGGAAGCGGTTGAGCGCGACTACGCCATAATCACTGAAATGGCGGAATTTGATGCCTGGCTGGAGCAACTGAAGGACTCAGATATTTTCGCCTTCGATACTGAAACCACCAGTCTCAACTATATGCAGGCAAAACTGGTGGGGGTGTCTTTTACCACAGAGCCCTACCGTGCCGCCTATGTTCCCCTGGCCCATGACTACATGGGGGCTCCTGAACAGCTGCCCTTTGATGAAGTACTGGCCAAACTCAAACCTCTGCTGGAAGACCCTCAGCAGCAAAAGGTCGGTCAGAACCTGAAGTACGACAGCCATATCCTGGCCAACTACGGTATTGAGTTGCGCGGCATTGCCCGCGATACCATGCTGGAATCCTATGTCCTCGACAGCACCGGCAGCCGTCACGATATGGACAGTCTGGCACTCAAGTATCTGGGGGAGCACACCGTTCACTTCGAGGATATCGCCGGTAAAGGCGCCAAACAGCTGACCTTTAACCAGATCGAACTGGACAAAGCGGGCCCCTATGCCGCTGAAGATGCAGATATTACTTTGCGCCTCCACAACGAGTTGAATACACGCTTGGAGCGAGAGGCAACTCTGCTAGAGGTACTCGATGCGATAGAGATGCCGCTGCTACCGGTTCTCGCGCGTATGGAGCGCAACGGCGCCTATATTGATGCCAAGATGTTGGCAGCCCAGAGTGCCGAGCTTGAGCAGCGCATGCGCGCACTGGAACAACAGGCCTACGAGGTCGCCGGTGAAGAGTTCAACCTGGGCTCTACCAAGCAGTTGGGCGCGATCCTGTTTGAAAAGCTGCAAATTCCGGTGATCAAGAAGACTCCCAAAGGCGCCCCCTCGACCGCCGAGGCTGTATTGCAGGAGCTGGCCCACAACCACGAGCTGCCGGCACTGATTATGCAGTATCGCGGTTTGGCCAAACTGAAGAATACCTACACCGATAAGCTGCCCAAGATGATCGATCCGGGCAGCGGTCGTGTACACACCTCCTACCACCAGGCGGTGGCCGCTACCGGTCGCCTGTCGTCCAGTGACCCAAACTTGCAGAATATTCCGATCCGTACGGAAGAGGGGCGCCGTATTCGCCGGGCTTTCACTGTTGACCCCAGAATTGACGGTGGCAGCGAGATTATCGCGGCGGACTACTCCCAAATTGAGCTGCGAATTATGGCGCACTTATCCGGGGATAAAGGGCTGGTGGACGCCTTTGCCCAGGGGGCCGATATTCACCGCGCGACGGCGGCAGAGGTCTTCGAAGTGACCCAGGATGAAGTGACTGATGAGCAGCGCCGGCGGGCCAAGGCGATTAACTTTGGCTTGATTTACGGTATGTCGGCGTTCGGCCTGGCCAAGCAGTTGGATATCCCGCGCGCCGATGCTCAAACCTATATCGATCGCTACTTTGAGCGCTACCCGGGCGTGTTGCGCTATATGGAAGACACCCGCGCACAGGCGGCAGAGAAGGGTTATGTGGAAACTCTGTTTGGACGCCGCCTCTACCTGCCGGAAATCAATTCACGCAACGGTATGCAGCGCCAGGCAGCGGAGCGCACGGCTATTAATGCCCCTATGCAGGGTACTGCTGCCGATATTATCAAACGCGCCATGATCGCCGTGGATAACTGGCTGCGGGAACAGAAGCTGGCGACCCGGATGATTATGCAGGTGCACGATGAGCTGGTGTTGGAAGTTCCCAAGGATGAGGTCGATATTGTGGCCAATGGTATTGTCGAGCTGATGCAGGGCGCAGCGGAGCTTCAGGTTCCCCTGATTGTGGACCTGGGCCGGGGCCGAGACTGGGATCAGGCCCACTAATCTGGCGGCAAAATTTATCCAACAAGTGGGGGCCGAGTGCGTTGACGGAATCAGTTGGCGTGCTCTTATTGGTACAGATGAATAAAGTGCCAACTTATGTGTTTTATTAGACGTTTTTGCAATCTTTTTGAAAATCCGTGGAACTGTTCCAGCGACAGATCCTCTAAAAAGGCAAGATCGTTGGAATGCGTCATCATCCCCCAAGGAAGTCAGATGTTTGCCCCGGTACTCCCCCAAGTCCGGGGCATTTTTTTGTCTGCTATAACCCCAAACCTCAAGTTCCCCTCTATCAATAAATGAGTGCCCATATTTTTTAGCAACCTATGGGGGCTGGGTGAGCGAGAATTGCCAGCGGGAAGTTATACACAGCATAAGCAGCGGACTTTAGGGGGGGGACAAGCCGCTATTGCAGATACGGTTCTGTAGGTATTCGCCGTATCTAATGGTTTTGTCTCGGTATGGGGTGGCGGTGGCGGGCCTGGCGCTGCGCTTATAGCAGCAGCCATATTAGGCGTCGTGCTGTCGCAATTTTATTTTTTCATCATAAAAATTGACGACACACATTTAGAAGAACGGATAAAACGCCAAAACCCGTATTTTGTTTACACTTATTTACCAAAGACCTGGGAACCATTGATGGGCAGGGCTTATCCAAGAAATCAGTTCATTGTTACTCCTTAACCCCAAAGCGTTTAGCTTTTTCCACCCCGGATGTCCCCAACTCCGGGGTTTTTTTATGTCTCTCAAATTTCTCCTTCATAATTAAATTATTTCGATTTTGTTGGTGATAAAGCACTTTTGAGTGTGCGGTTTGGAACTCACTTCCGGAATAACGACTTTCTGGAAGATAAGATGTATTCCTTCCACTGCCATCCAGATACGTTTGGGAAGCTGAAAAAGCGAGCCTACTATTCGGATAGGTAGAGGAGTTTTGGATTGTAAGGAACCCTCAGGTACGCCCGTCCCCCTGGGTGTGCCTGACAAGTGCCCCACCCCAAGGGCACTGTCCCCTAGCCGGTAGCCCCCATCTACCGGCTTTTTTTATTCCCGTGAACGCTTCTCAAATCCTTAAGGACGAGAAAGGCGCCTCTTAAACACAAATGCACTTGCAAATGATAATGGTTCGCATTATCTTTGATTGAAGTCAAATATGGGGGCTTACCGGTGAATTTACGTTATTTGTGTGCCAACCACCGCCAGTGGTTGACCGCCGACACCGATCGTGCGGAGAAGGCGTGGCTCGATTGGATTGAACGCGGCAAGCTGTTGATTGAGGAGCGCAACTACGCTGAGGCCATTCCCTATTTGGGCTGTGCCTTCGACCTGGCCAGCTTTCTACTGGAAAAGCAGTGGCCAACCTATGCCATTTCGGCAACGCGCTTTAGTGAGAGCGCTCTCTGGCTAATGGCTGCCTACCGGGAGCTGGGCGATGAAAAACTTCGAAACTACATACTGGCCGGCGCCAGCTCAATGCTTGCCCGCGAATTGGGCGACAGCCACAAGCAGAGGATTGCTGCGGATTGCCTCAGCGCTCTGTACCCCGGAGAGGCACAGCAGCCGATGCGCGACTTCTCCAGCGCCAGATTGTCTGCCTGTATCAATGGCGGCAACAGCTTGCACTGAGGAGACTGAGCGGATGGACGCCGATGGCAACTCCGGTCTGCTGACGATTGCCATACATGAAGAGACTCTGGTCGCCCTTCTCGCACAGAGATACTTACACGCAGAGGAATTACACGGTTTAACTCCGGGAACACGCCGACGGCTGCACCGGGTACTGCTGCGTGCTCTGATTCCCGAACAGAAGCGTTTGTGATCGCTCGGGGGGCGCTGCCCCCGGGCTATCAATCAGATCAGTCCTCTACCGGGTCGCTCTCCTCGGAGATTTCCAGCCACTCGTTGAGCTTGCGCTCGAGTTTGTCCAGGCCAGTCTTCTTGGTCGAGGAAAAAATTTGTAGGGTGACTCCGTGATTCAGGCCCTGCTCTTTGAGGGCTTTCTCCACCGCAAAGCGGGTGTTGTTGGCGGGACCGTTCTTTAGCTTGTCGGCCTTGGTCAACAGGATGTGCACTGGAAGCTTGGCCTCGACCGCCCAGGTGAGCATATGCAGGTCGAACTCTTTGAGGGGTTGGCGAATATCCATCAGCAGTACCAGACCCCGCAGGCACTCACGCTTTTCCAGGTAGGTGGCCAGATGGCGCTGCCACTCATCTTTCATACTGCGGGCGACCTTGGCAAAGCCATAGCCGGGCAGATCCACCAGGCGCTGCTGCTCGGAGAGGCGAAAGAAGTTGATCAGCTGGGTGCGCCCCGGGGTTTTTGAGGTGCGCGCCAGTTTGTTGTTTTCCGTGAGCGCATTGATGGCACTGGACTTCCCCGCATTGGAGCGGCCGGCAAAGGCCACCTCGGCACCGAGGTCCTCCGGACACTCCGCCAGGGTGGGTGCACTGGTGAGAAATTGTATGGAACGGTAGTTTAGTTTCGGTGGTTGAGCTTTAAATTCTGTATTTGACATCGTATAAGTCTGTTTATTCGGTACACTCGCTTGGCGCGCAAGTATATAATGCCGCCGTTTTCGCGTCGCAGGACTATCGGGGGCGGTGCGAAACGCCATCTCACAGCGCGCAATGGGACGACGTATGAACAGCATTATCAAGAACACTGCTCTGGCACTCGGTTTAGCTTTCGGCTTGGGCGCCGTGCCCTTGGCGATGGCTGCGGGCGACGCTGCTGCGGGCAAAACCAAGGCCGCTCAATGTGCAGCCTGCCACGGTGCAGACGGTAACAGCCTTGCCTCAGCTTTTCCAAAGATTGCCGGGCTCGGCGAAAAATATCTGCTCAAGCAGCTTCAGGATATTCAGAGCAAAACCCGCGATGTACCGCAAATGATAGGCCAGCTGGATAACTTCAAAGAGCAGGACCTAGAGGATATCGCCGCTTACTTTGCCTCTCAGCCAATGCAGCTGACCGGTTCAGCAGAGGCTGTTTCCGTGATGTTGAACAATGGGGACAAAGTCGACAGCCTGGATCTTGGTCGAAAAATCTACCGGGCCGGCAATATGGAGACGGGTGTTCCCGCCTGCATGGGGTGCCACTCACCCAGCGGACAGGGCAATGCTCCGGCCGGTTACCCGCGTCTGAGCGGTCAGTATCCGGAGTATATCGAGGCGCAGCTGAAAGCGTTCCGCGCAGGTACTCGCAATAACGACGGTGAAGTTCGCACTATGCGCACCGTGGCCAAGCAGCTCTCCGATGCGGAGATCAAGGCTCTGGCCAACTATATTGCCGGTCTGACGAACTAATCGCCAGTTGGTTTAGGTACAAAAAAGCCGGTCTGTGACCGGTTTTTTTGTACCTGTGGGTTAATCGCAAGCTCCCCTGCCCGGACAAACTGGACAGTTTTTGCAGTGCTTCCTTGCGCGAGGGTTCGGGAACTTAAATAATCTGCGCTGTCTATTGTGTCCTCAGTGGCGCGACAGCCCGCCGAGTTACGGCGTTCGCAGCACTAAATAAAAGTTGGAGAAAACTTATGAGAGCAGTTCTCGCCCCAATCACTATGGTTCTGGCTGTAATGTTCAGCCTCGTTGCCTGCGCCCAGGAAAGTGGCGAGTTTAAAGCGGGCCAGCACTATGAAGTACTGCCGCAGGCGGTACCGCAGAAAAGCAATGACAAGATCGAAGTGACTGAGATGTTCTGGTACGGTTGTGCCCACTGCTATCACTTTGAATCGATTCTGGATCGCTGGAAAGCAAAGATGCCCAGCGATGTGACACTGCTGAAGCTGCCTGCGATCTGGCAACCGGTGATGGATGTTCACGCGCGTATTTTCTATGTCGCAGAAGCCATGGGGGTTCTGGACAAAATGCACACCCCGATCTTCAACACTATCTACAACCAGCGCCAGATGCTGGCTATCCGCGAGGGCCGCAACTGGAAGCCCGACTTGAAGGCGATCGAGGCGCTGTTTAACAAGCACGGTGAAGATGGTGCCAAGGCGGCCAAACTGATGAACTCCTTCGCGATCAACAGCAAAGTGAAGCAGGGTATGGCCAACCAGCGCGCCTACAAAATGACCGGTACCCCAGAAGTGGTTGTTGCGGGCAAATACCGTATCAGCTCTTCCTTCCCCGGTTACAAAGGCAAGAGCAATGGTCAGGAGTTGATGCTGCAAGTGGCTGACTACCTGGTCGCCAAAGAGCGTGCAGAGCGCGGCTAAGCCAGCCGACGATACAAACCCCGCCTCGAGCGGGGTTTTTTATGCCCCCTCTAAAAGTACTGTGCCGGCATCCGCGCAGCAGCTTCTATTCCCCCTTAGTCATTTTCTGACTTGAAAGTCTAAAACGGGCTTTGCCGCTTCACCGTCTGCAACAATGCCAATCGCGAATCCTGCTGGCGTCGACAAAGCGCACCGCTTTGCTGGGAGACGCAGGGGAAAGCGAACTAGACTTTATAAAGTTTTGTCCGCCACTCTCCGGCTTAGCAGTGAGGTCATACCATGCCAAGAGTAGTTGCCACTGTCTTCGTGTTGTTACTGGCCGTGGATAGCCTGGGCTCGGTACCGCTGGATGCATTTCCCGGGGAGGTCGATGGCAAATCACGCCATGTGATCGAGCTACCTAAAGTGGTGGATGAAAGCCGTTTTAGAGTCGAGCTGATGCCGGGAAAGAGTGAGCTGGTCGACTGTAACGGGCAGAGTTTCAGCGCGTCTTTGCGCAAAGATATTCTTCCCGGCTGGGGTTACCCCTTCTATGTGCTGTTGGATCTAACCCCGGCTGTGAATAGCCAAAAGGTGTGTGCGCCGGGCTCAGAAACCCGGCGATTTATTCGCGTGCGTGGCGACGGTTTGATGTTGCCCTATCGCAGCCACTTACCCCTGGTTGTTTACCTGCCCCAAGGGGTACAGCTGAAATATCGAGTGTGGCGGGCGGATAAGAATTTTTCTAAGGCAAGTTCAGCTAATTAAGCTAGCGAAAAACCTGACCGCCCATTCTTATTGTGAATCTGTCGTAAATTTAAATATTTTTAATGCTTATCCTGCCACCGTTGTAAATTGCGTCTAGCCTTACTATTTGAGGGATGTGAAAAATAGCGCCCAAGCATTTTTTCACGCCGATAAGTGAGGCTTTGGCCCCGTAATCGGAAAGGAAAATTGGCGACTTCTTTAGTCGTCTTTTGAATAACTCACCCCGGTATTGCACCGGGGCCGATATCCTGGGGCTGCGCATGAAGTTCTTGCGTCATTTAACAAAGCGGCATTTTATCAAACCGGTTGTTTCCTTAGTCACAGCAGTACTCCTAGCGGTGCCGTTGTGGGCCTCGGCGGAATCCGCCCAGCAAAAGTGGGCGGGAAATTGGCTGGTCGTGAGTGAAGGTGATGACCAGTTAGTGTGGCAACTTCACGCCGATGGCTCCGGGTTCGCCTATGGATTTAATACCAAGGGCCTGTTAACCCATGGTTTTGCCATTAACTGGCAGCTGGATGGCGACCGAGTGCGGGTGAAAACGGGCACTTCGGTCCGCTGTAAGGGTGGCGTTGTCTCTGTCGCATTCAGAGACTGGAGCCGTGCCACCCTGCTATTTGCGGTGATCGATGGCCGCCACTGGCTCCAGGCCGGCGGTGGGCTCTTGAGTTTTCAGCGCCGTCTGGCGAACTGGCAAACCCCTAAAGCGGGGGCGAGCTGCCCGGATATTGTCAGTCGCTAGCCGCTGATTGTTGTGCCGGCCGCGTTTAACTCGGGTATAGCAAAGATGATCCGCTGGTGGGGAA
Organism: Microbulbifer regidiadema (SeqCode); assembly: GCF_052466995.1. Taxonomy (NCBI): domain Bacteria; kingdom Pseudomonadati; phylum Pseudomonadota; class Gammaproteobacteria; order Cellvibrionales; family Microbulbiferaceae; genus Microbulbifer; species Microbulbifer regidiadema (SeqCode). The sequence goes on from NZ_CP174297.1 coordinate 3,568,806, forward strand.
AGAGCAAACTCTACTTTTTCCCACCATTGCTTGTTTTTGCTTTAATGACCAATGCCAGTGAGGAAAAAAGAAAAACACTTAATGACGGCTGGCAGGCAAAATCCCGCTACCATGCCCATCAATGGGTTGGCGCCTGGTTAATTTCCCGTGATGGCGAAGCCCGCTATGTGTGGAGTTTAAAATCCGATGGTAGCGGTAGGTCCTACGCCTTTTTAAGGCGGGATGGAGTCATGCAGTTTGTATTTGGCTATGATATTAATTGGTATTTTGATCCTTTTACGCAAATGGCCAATATAAAGACCGAACGGAGAATTGTTTGCCGGCGAGGAAAACTCTACCCCTATTTTCTCACCTTAAAATCCTATGAAAGTGACTATGCTGTACGGGGTAAGTTTGCCTGGCAGACAACCTGGACAGAAGTGAGTATTGGGCAGAACCGCCTGCATAAATCTTTTATCGTTTTTGTCGCGCCCCTGTCCGCGTGGCATGATCCCGAGAGTGGGGCAGCCTGTCCCTCCTTTCCCCCTGTGCGCCTGGAGCAGGATATTGATGCGGAGTTGAGACGCTGGGATGCAGAGCAGGACTCGTCGGCAGTCGATATGCCTTCCAGCACGGAATAATTCTTAATTTAATCGCTTGAGTCTTTATATAAGGTAAACAGCACACCTTAAAAATTGACTTGATGATTAGGTGGATTTATTTTCGGACACAATAATTATAAAAATGTGTGATCTTATTTTTTTCAAATTAAAATACCCTGCCGGTTAACTAGAAAGATTTCAATAGATCTTTTTTGAATTTTGGTTTTTCTGGTTTAACCAGCAAGACTCTGCCATAAAATCCTGACGGTAAAGATAAGGCGGTTGTGTTTATCGATCTGAAGAAAACCTCCAGATGACAATGAGAGTATGAAAGCTGATCTATCCATAGTGAGAGCATTAAGGGCCCTGTACCCCAGACTACACGATGAAATTTACGTGTTTTGTCAGCTGGCAGATACCCGTGACACTCATATTTTGGCTCAGAGTTTATATTTTTTTCGCGAGGGTAAGGGTGTGAGCGTGATACTACCTCAAAGTTCTGCCCGACAATTAGAGATTGTGGCAAGTGCCCCCTTTCGTCAGATTAGTTTGCAGATACTGGCGGGTATCGAGATATCCCGCGTTACTCCTGTGGTTGCGCAGGAATTGATAGAGGCTGGGATCGATACCAGTGTGGTATCTACCCTACACAGCAGTCATATCTTTGTCCCTGAAGGGAGAGCAGAGTTTGCCCTAAATATTCTGCGCGGTATCCGCAACCGAGTTTCCTACAGCTGAGAAATGGCTTGCCAGTGCGCATCAGTTACCCCTCCGCACAACCCCACGGTGAGATTCGCCAGCTGCTGCCCAACTTTTTTTGTGTGCCCGGGACTATCAAGTTTGCGCCGGGGATCACCATTAACCGAAATATGGGGATCGCCCGCTGGCAGGACCAGCTTACTTTGATTAACCCCGTTAGGTTGCGCCCACAGCAGGAGGAAAAATTAAAAGATTTGGGGCGGGTGAGTCATGCCATCCGACTGGGCTATCACCATGGACGCGACGATCTTTACTATCGAGATCACTTTAACCTTACCTATTGGCGGCAGAGAGGCTCGGATTTTTACCCTCCGCCAGCGGACAGAGTCGTGTGTGAGAGTGAGAGCTGCCCAATTCCCGGGGGGCGCTTTATGGTGTTTGCCCACAGCCAGTTTCCCGAGGCTGTGTTGTGGCTCCCGCATAGTGGGGGCTTGCTTATCAGTTGCGATGCCTTGCAGTACTGGAATTCCTGGCACGGCTGTACCTGGCTTGGCAAAAACCTGCTGAGGTTTTCCGGTATACGCCGGGGGATGCAGGTTGTGCCCAGTTGGCGGATAAGAGTGACACCAAGTGATAAAGATCCCAGGTTGTGGTTGCGGGATGACTTCGAGCAAATTCTGCGACAGCCCTTTTTGCATTTTCTTGCCGCTCACGGAGATTTTTGTGCGGATAATGCTTATGAAAAAGTAGTTTGTGCGGTGAGGCGAGCGTTCCCCGGTATAGAGAAAGCCGCATAACTAGGTTGCGGCTGGACTGCGGCTGAGACTAGCCGGTGTCGTGGTAAGATGGGCTATTGCTCGACGGTCTGCAAGTTGAGGGTACAACTCCACAGGACCTGTCCGTATGAACAATCACGCTTTTTTCCTGAGAAGTAACACTCCCCATGAGAATTAAGAGTCTATTGGGTGCCCTGACTATGGCACTTCTGGTGGCTTGTACCACCTCAAACCTTGAAAAGACTAGCCCCATTGCTGATAGCGATTATATCCGACGGGATATCAATTACCTCGCATCAGCTGAGTTGGAGGGGCGCGATACCGGTAGTGAGGGCTATCGCAAAGCTGCACAGTATGTCGCTCAGCAGTTTCAAAAGATGGGGCTGCTCCCGGCGGGTGAGCAAGGCTATTTTCAGGAGGTGCCTTTTCGCAGCGCCAGTTGGGATGGAGATGATCCTAAATTTATCCTGCAAGGCCCGGACAATATAATTGCCATGCAGTTTGGTGAGGATTTCCTCGCATCTCCCTCTGCGCTAAGTGAGAACTCACAGCTCAATGCTGAGTTGGTATTTGTCGGTTACGGCATTGAGGCTCCAGACTACGGCATCGATGATTATGCTGGCCTGGATATCCAGGGGAAAATCGTGGTTGCTCTGGCTGGGCGTCCACAAAGCCTGCCCAGTGAAGTGGGGGCACATCACTCCTCTTCGCGTACCAAGCGCCAAGCCGCAGCAAAGCACGGCGCCGTAGGTTTTATCCGCTTATATACGCCCGAGCGGGAGAAGCGCCGTCCATTCACATATTATGCAGAGCACCGCTTTGACGATACGTTTGATTGGGTGAAAAAGAATGGTATGCCGGGTAGCGCAATCCCGGGTATGCACCCGGGAGTGATGTTGAGTATCGCTGCGGGCAGCAAGCTGTTTAATGGTGCTGAGCGCAGTCTTGAAAGTATTTTTGCCGATATTGAGCAGGGACAGATTCCGACAGGTTTTCCGCTTGAGTACCGCGCGGAATTAAGCAGCAGCTCCAAGCATCAACGCGTAGTCAGTCCCAATGTAGTGGCGGTTCTGCCGGGTAGTGATCCACTGCTGAAAGATGAATATGTTGTTTTTTCCGCACACCTGGATCACGTTGGAAAAAAAGAAGGCGGTGAGATTTACTACGGTGCCCAGGATAATGCAGCTGGTATCGCGGTTATGCTGGAAACTGCACGCCTATTTGTAGAATCTGGGCAGTCCCCCCGCAGATCGCTGCTGTTTGTAGCTGTTACCGCTGAAGAAAAAGGTCTGTTGGGGTCGGACTACTTTGCCGAGTACCCCACAGTGTCACTGCCGTCTATCGTAGCCAATATCAATCTTGATATGCCTATGCTGCTGTATCCATTCCGCGACATTATTGCTTTTGGTGCTGAGCATTCCTCTTTGGGACAAATTGCGGAACAGGCTGCACACCGCTCTGGGTTAAAACTCAGTCCAGACCCTATGCCCGAGGAAGTGATCTTTGTGCGCAGTGACCACTACAACTTTGTCCGTCGTGGAGTGCCCTCGATCTATTTGATTACTGGCCGGGAGGCAAAAGACTCCAGTGTAGATGGTACCGCTGCACAGATGGCCTTCTTCCGCGAGCGCTATCATAAGCCCGGGGATGCTGCGGACGAGCAGATTAACTATGAGGCGGCCAAACAGTTTACCGAGGTGAACTACCTGATTGCCAGGGAAGTGGCTGACTCTAAAGCTAGGCCATTTTGGTATGAAGGGGATTTTTTTGGGGAGCTATTTGGTACTAATTAGGGCGTAGTGACTAATCGTTCAACTGTGAACAAATTGTGCATATTTTTTGTAATATGAATATAAGTTTATGTTAAATTGCGCAGCCTATCGGCTAGCTACCGATAAATAAGATATATAACACTAGGAGTAAATATGTTTAAGAAATTTGCTTTGGGGGCTGTTGTTGCTGGATTGGTAACGGTAACTGGCTGTGCAAGTATCGTGAGTGAGAGTTCCTATCCGGTAACTATCAATAGCACTCCGAACGGTGCAAACTTCACCATTATTGATTCAGTGGGCCTGGATGTTCACAGTGGTGTAACCCCTGACACTATTACCCTGCCGGCATCCGATGGCTTCTTCTCTTCCGCGAGCTATACGGTGAAATACCAAATGGCGGGTTACAATGAGCAGAGCTTTGAGATCGAAGCGGGTATGGACGGCTGGTACATCGGTAATATCGTTTTCGGTGGCCTAATTGGCTGGTTGATTGTTGACCCTGCAACTGGCGCAATGTGGAAACTGCCAGAATCTGTGAACGTTACTTTTCGGTCAGATACTGCAGCAGCTCCAATGGGTGGGTTAAATATTGCTTCTATCGACGAAGTGCCGGAAGAAGCTAAAGCACAGCTGGTACGAATTAAGTAATATCGTTGCCGGTTGTTAGAAAGCCACCCTTGGGGTGGCTTTTTTATTAGGCCTGCTTACACAGCTCTATCCAGCGCTCAATTCCCGCACTTCTATATTTTTGTCGCTGTAAGGCAAAATAAAATTCTCGATGAAAATTCCTATGTGGTACAGATAGCTCAATTAGTGATTCCCGCTTTAGTGCGTCAGCTAATGAAACCCGGGATAAGCAGCTGATACCAAGTCCGGCCTCTACTGCTCGTTTAATGGCTTCTGTATGCTGTAGCTCCAGCAAAATATGGAGACTGGGAAGTATTCCCGCCATTGCCCGCTCAAAAGTCTGGCGGGTACCGGAGCCTGACTCCCGGGTTATCCATGTGGCATTGAGGAGGTCCTTGTCTCTTAGGCGTTTGCGCTGAGCCAGAGGGTGGGAGGGCGCGCAAAAGACGACCAGTTCATCGTTGCGCCAGGGGATTATTTCAAGTTCTGGGTGGTTGATCTCCCCCTCTATTAGTCCCAAATCCAACTCAAAGTTGAGAACGCGCTCAGCGATTGTCGAGGTATTGGCAACTTCTAGTTCCACTCGTGTGCCGGGTTGCTCTTCCATATAACGGGCCATCACGCTGGCAGCCAGGTAGTTGCCAATGGTGAGGGTGGCTCCGATCTTCAGGCTTCCCAGCTCCCGGTGAGTGGCCAGTGTCAGTTCAAGCTCCTGGGCCCGTTCCAGAAGCTCTTCCGCCCGTGGCCACAACTGCCGCCCCAATTCATTCAGACGCAGGCGTTTACCGGTACGCTCGAACAGGCGCAGCTCAAACTGCTGTTCAAACTCTTTTAGCGCGGTGGAGGCAGCGGACTGGGACATACTCAGGCTCTCCGCAGCGCGGCTGACATTCTCGTAATGGGCACAGGCGAGGAAGACCTCTAGCTGGCGGAGCGTATAGCGCAAAGGGATATCTCCAGTTGATCGTTAAAATAGATAAGGAATATCGAAATATCCCACTTTGCCAATAGATCTTCTAGGGCTAAAATTCAACTACCAAGAGACTCGTGGAATAACCGGTTTTAAGTTTATGTCCAAATTTAATATAGAAAAGGTGTTGGAAGTCCATCACTGGAACGACACACTGTTTAGCTTCAAGACCACTCGGGATTCGGGTTTTCGCTTTGAGAATGGACATTTCACAATGATCGGTCTGCAGCAGGACAACGGCCGTCCGTTGCTGCGCGCTTACTCTATTGCCAGTGCCAACTACGAAGATGAGTTGGAGTTCTTCAGCATCAAGGTACCCGATGGCCCCCTGACTTCCCGTTTGCAGAAGATTGTGCCGGGCGACGAGATTTACGTGAGCCAAAAGCCCACCGGTACCCTGGTTGCGGATCACCTGTTGCCGGGCAAACGCCTGTGGTTGCTGTCTACAGGTACTGGTCTGGCGCCTTTCATGAGCATTATCAAAGACCCCACCGTCTACGAGCGTTTCGATCAGGTAATCCTTACCCACGGTGTTCGCTATGTCTCTGAACTGGCCTACCAGGAGCAGATCGAGAACGAATTGCCGGAGCATGAGTACTTCGGTGAGATGGTGCGCGAGCAGCTGCTCTACTACCCAACCGTGACCCGTGAGCCCTATCGCAATACCGGCCGCCTGACCGACCTGATGCTGTCTGGCAAACTCTTTACCGATCTGGGTGTGCCCAAGCCGAGTGTTGAAGAGGACCGCTTTATGCTGTGCGGCAGCCCGGCAATGCTGAAGGATCTCACCAATATCCTCGATGACTGGGGATTCAAGGAGACCCGCGCAGGTGTGCCTCACGAGTATGTGATTGAGCGCGCTTTCGTCGAAAAATAAGTTGGCTAGTCCAGCGATAAGAAAACCACCCTTGCGGTGGTTTTTTTATGGGTGAAATAGCGCTTCCCAGCGCTATCCTGCATTGTGAGGTATTGAGCTTCCACTCTGTTCTAAGTCGAATTTGCCGGGAGTGGCTGGATGAAGCTGTTTTCTCCGCTTGTGTTGCTGTTGCCCCTCTTGTTGCTAGGGGCCTGTACACGGCTGCCGGAAGGGGTTGAGCCAGTACAGGATTTCCAACTACAGCGCTATTTAGGCCGCTGGTATGAGATCGCTCGCCTGGATCACTCTTTTGAGCGCGGCCTGACTCGGGTAACTGCCGACTACAGTCTAAGCCCGGATGGCTCTGTCGCGGTGATTAATTCTGGGTATTCCAAAGCGCGTGATGCTTGGCAAATCGCCAAGGGTCGGGCCGAGTTTGTCGGCCCTAGGGATATCGGCCATTTGAAAGTCTCTTTTCTCGGCCCCTTTTACTCGTCCTATATCGTTATCGCCCTGTCGGATGATTACCAATACGCGATGGTGTCTGGCTACGATAAATCCTACCTGTGGATATTGTCCCGCACCCCGACCATGCCCAAGGGTGTGTTAGCGCAGTTTTTAGATAAGGCCAAAGCCCTGGGCTATCCCGTCGAGCAGCTGATATTTCCCCAGCAGGAGGCACAGCGGGGCAATAACCCCACGGCACAGTCTTCAAGATAGCGATCTGTGCAAAAGTCTGCGCTCTCGCCACCAGCTTATACATACCAGTAACAGCAGAATTAGCGTCGGCCAGCGGCGCTCCAGTGCTACTTTGCTTGCGCGATTATCCGCGATTGGTCCCAAGCGCGCGGTGGCCATCTGCCGTGTCTCAGTGGTATTTAGGGACTGTTGCCACAGGGGCCAGTCCCCTTGGGCGAAGATATAGAAGTCTAATACCGACTCCCCTTCCGCTTTGGCTTGAAGCTGGTGCCAGCCAGAACCCTGCGGCCAGAAGCTGTAGCACTGGCCTTGGGAATTACTGCCTGCGGCGATTCCGCTGAGAGGGGGGAAGCTATTTTGAGAGGCCAGTAATCGAGGGCTCTGCTGAGAAAAAAGTGGGCTGCACAGGGTGAGGCGCTCTTGTGTGCGCGGTAACTTATTGGAGAGCGTTACTGGCTGCTGTCTGCCCAAGTGTTTGAGTTGGTAATCGACAATGGACTTCCACAGGCTGGAGAATTCGGCAGCAAAGCCACTGGTTAGCCAGCGATAACTATCGCTAAATAGGATAAAGCCCAGGTGCTGTCCCTGGTGCGAGCGCCCCCAGAAAATAGGTTTTTCTTTGTTGCCCAGTAAGAAATCAGTGAAACCCGGCTCGGTGACGTTAAAGCCTAGATGACGCAGTAGGGGAGCTTGCGGGTTATCCGCTTTTTGGTAGCCAAAGCCGGCGGAACCTGGGGGAGAGTCTCCCGCTTGCAGAGGCATGGATTGGAATGCGCTGTATTGGATAAAGCCCTCAGAGCTATCGCTACTGACCAGCCATAACAGTGACTTTTTTGTGCTTAGCTCATTGAGCTGTTGCCGCTGCTGAGGGGAAAACTGTGGCCATAAACGGCTATCGAGAATCAGTAGATCGAAGGGACTTGCGCTTGCGAGTAGATCCGCAGGTTTGCTTAATGGCAATCCGTTAAGGGCTTCTGTTCTTATAACTTCAGGTGCCAATTGGGTCATGATCTGTGCCGCTACGCCGGATTGACGCAGCCAGCGGGAGAGAGCGGCAGTCTCAAAAGAAGGGCGAGTGAGCCATAGCAATACCTTGGGCTGGAGCGGCTCTCGCACCAGAATAGGTAAAGGATTTGTATGGGTTGTCTCTGCTTTGCTGTCAATCCGCACCCGGTATAGCTGGAGGCCTGCGAGTTTTGGAGTGGCAGTGAGTTGTGTCTGAATGACTTCTCCCACTTTTAGCTCAATACTGTCTTCAATATGGCCGTAGGGATTGAGCAGACTAATTTGTACGTTTTCAGTCAGTGGCTGGTTGTTGTGAACCTTTAACTTTAAAGAATCACCCAAGATAATTTGCCGCTGCCAGTCCAATTCCCAGCGGCCATCAGATTCCTGGATCTTCGATAACTCCAGACGCACCGGTGCCAGGTCCCGCAGTTTGTCGCGACTGAGTGGTTTGCCATTGAGGCTGATTCGCTCCACCCCGGTGAGATTGAGTGGATATGAGCTCGCCAGCTGTTTGCTGTCGATAGAGATATTGCGCTCGGCGGGAATGATTGCCGGCGGCTGCCAGAGCATCCAGGCACTCAACCAAATCGCCAGTTGCAGGCCGTAGTCGAACGGCTTGGCGCCTCGGCGGCGCAACAGTACCAATGATACTAAACAGGCCAATAGGCACAGGCCGGGTATTAATAAATCAATCACAATGATTTCTCCCCTTGCTGGTGTAGCCAGCGGCTGAAATGGCCGTCTGCCTCAGTTTGCAAAGGCAGTGAAGGGGCGGATTCCGGTGCCGGCAGTAGCTGATAGAGCAGTTGATTCAGGGAGTCCGTGCAATCAATACAGTTCGGTTGTTGGTGGCGCTGCTGGTATAAACGCAGCTGTTTGGCGAGTTCCAGGCCGAGCTCTGGTGATTGCTCTGCGGCTAGCTCATTTATCTGCACCAGCAGATCGGTATTGAGTTCGGCGCCAGCGTCTACCAGGGCCATTAGGGTGAGCACCTGTGCTCTTTGTTTTTGTTCAAAGGCACTGTCGACAGTTTCTGGCACTACGTCTTCCCGCTCACCGCTGAGGCGGCGGCTTTCGTCTACAGGCGGTGCCTCGAAGCCGACTCTCTGCAAGTAAATACGCGAGGCCTGCTGTACTTCTTTGATAAAACGCAGAGCTCGGTGCTGGTGGGGCAGGGAGGCCTGGGGTTCGATTACCGACAGGTCGCGCCAGGAACTCCACATGGCGTTCAGCGCGTTGCGCAGCAGCTCCTTGGTTTGGGGATCAAACAGGGTGGCGTGTTCAGAGCTGTCATGCTGATGCCCGACGGAAGCGACTATGCGCTCTGCCTGTTGGAAACGGGAGCCACGCTGGGCAAAGGGAGCGGCAGTTTCTTCGCCATGTGCCTGGTGCTCACCTTGTTCTGGATGATCGTGGCTATGACCGTGTTCGGACTCCTCTTTATCATCGTGCTCCTCGCTCTCTGCGCCAGAATGCTCCGCTTCCGAATCCTCTTCGCCGAGAAAGCGGCCGTAGCGCATGCGCAACAAGTTCTGTTCATAGGCTAAACCCTCGGCGCGCTTGCGAAACTCCTGCGGGTGCAGCTGTTCTCGCTCGGCTAATAGGGCCTCGGTATCTATAATCAGCTGGCGTTGGCTGCGGAAGTACTCCGGCAGTATTTTAATCGCCATACCCTCGCTGTCACTCAGCCCAAAAATCTCCTCCTGTGGCCAGCGCAAGATAAAGTGTTGGCTCTTGGCAACGTTGGCACTGGGCTCGCGGTTATCCCTGGCCTCCAGATACCAGTAGAGTTCATCGCCCGCTTCCATGGAAAACTGCTGGATAGGTAGGGTGAAGTCGTAGCGAACTTCTTTGCGGTTTATTGAGGGCGTTTCGCGTGAAGGCTCCGCTGCTGAAGAGGAGGGCTGCAAGCTGCTGAGTGCAATACGCTCTTCGCGAAAGCGTAAATTTTCCCCGCTACCGCTGGCAAGGGTGACCAATAAATCCGCAGAACTCACCTGGTAATCATCATTAATGATTACTTTCACGGGAATACCTTGGGCGCTCCCTTTAATGGTATCGACGCGCAAGCTGGGTGCCTTAAAGGTAAACTCCGGAGCATTGTCTTTTTGCACCCGAATATTATGAATTTCCGGCAATAGCATTTGGCTCTCCGCGAGTTGCACTGAGAGCTGGTAAAAGTCTGCCTTAGCGATAGTGCGTTGTAATTGCCACTTTTTACTGGGTAGATCACCTAGCGGAGAAAAGGCGAAGCGCTCAGCTTCGGCCAACATTTCCAGCCCTTGTACCGGCTGATTCAATTCAAGTTGCCACTCGACCGCAGACTGCTCCGGCACATCGATTTGTAGGGATTGGCTGTCGGCCGCGAGCCCAGTGTAGGCGGGCGGCTGGATATGGGTTGCCGCGTGGGTTATGGCGAGTTTTTCGGCAACGGGAATAGCTGTATTTTGTTGCGTGGTCTCAGTTTTATCCCCAGTGAAGTGAGAATCGCTCAGTACAAATAGCAACAGTCCCAGGCAGGCACCGAAGGCATTTGTCAGGGTACTGCGGAGTTTTTTTGGACCGAAAGGCGACCGGTCGCCACTTTCCAGCAGTTGTTGCAGCTCTGTTTCGATACGCGCGCGCTGTAATTGCTGCAATGGACTTAGACAGGATTCCTGCTGGCTAAGCAACTGGCTGCTGTCTTGCAGCTGGGGATATTGTCCATCCAACTGTCGGCACAAGCGCTCGGGGCTTGGGCGCCAGCTGCGATCTAGCAGTATCGCTACAACAATAATCCCAAGCCAGGCGGGCAATAGCCACTGTGGCCAGCCGAATATAAAAATACCCAAGCCGGCCAGAAGACAGAGGCCAGTGGCGAGGCAGAGGTAGGGCCGCAGGGCTGTCCGTTGCCAGCGCCTGCGCACAGCGTTAAGGGTTAACTGGCGCTTATCCACGGTTCGCCTCCCGATTATGTTTGGCAGGAGATTGCGATAGGGCAATTAGGCGCTCAAAAGCCAGTAGTAACAGCAGGGCGGCTATTATCCAGGGAGACAGCTGCTCGGTGCGGCGGTTTTCCACTTCGCTATCGGCCACAGGAAGGCCTATCCCTGCCGGCAGCCGATGGCCAGACCAGTGGCCACGATTGTGGTGTTGCAGAGCCCAGTCTTGCCGAGACCAGTGCTGCCACAGGAGTTCGGGCAAATCCGCGCGGCGATAAAACGTCTCGCTGGACCAGTCACTTTCGTAGCGCAGCCAACTTCCCCGTCCCACTGAGGCCGCTTGAGCTGACTGGCTGTTATCCACAGCAACGAAGTTGAGATTATCGGCAGGGGGGATACTGTTGTCAGTGAGTAACAGGCCCCCATCTGTAACAAACTCCAGTACGGCTTGTGGCAGGGGCGCGGGTCCGGTGTAGATAAGCCAATCTGTCTGCTCGGCACTGGGGGTCTCTTCTCGCAGCAGGGTTTGTACCGATAGCTCCGGCATATTGCTGTGCCAGTCTTCCAGCACTGGCGCCCACCAGCTGGGCGCTTTGCCCATTAAAGCGATACTCGGTAATACCGGGCTCGGAGCTGTGGATGGTTTATCCAGGCCATGCCACTGCCAGTGGGGACTGACTCTTAGTGCCTGATGGGATGCTGGGCCCCCATTGTTTATCAACAGGATATGAGCCCTGCGCAAATCCACGCGGCGTGATAGTGCCGATAGAGTTTTCCACAGGTCCACATTTTGTGGTGGGGGTGAGGTTGTGGCGGGCGTTTCTGGGGATAACCACAGCACTTTATAATTCTCCCCCACAAGCTGCGGCAGAGAATTGTGGATAAATATGCTCGCTTCCCCCGATTCAATTCTGGGGTCTACCAGTATCACGGCCTCTTGGGGATAAATTTCCCGTTTTATCAGCGGCTGCGCCAATAAAATTGCCAGCAGGGCGACAATTAGCAGGCGCAACAGCAGTAACCACTTGTTATCCACAGTCGGGCGGCGCGCGCGACTCTGTGAATATCTTTGCACCCATTGCAGTGCAGCAAAGGAGATCTGCTGTGGATTACTGCGGCGTAGCAAATGAATGGCGATGGGAATAAGTAGGGCGGCCAAAAGCCATAGCCACTGGGGGGATTGAAATAAGTTATTTATCCACAACATCTCAGCACAACCTGCCGTGCAGCTGAATAAATTGGCGCAGTGACTTTTCCACAGGCTGCTCGATAAGGTCGGTCTGCAGTGAACACTCCTGTGTGGCAAAGCGTGCTTTTAACTCGCTCTGCGCTTGAGCAAAAGCATCCAGGTAAGACTGGCGTTGCCGTTCGGCGTCCACTTCCAAAGCTATGGGTCCACTGGCGTTCGCTTCCGGGTTGAGCAGCTTTAGCTCTCCGCCAAAAGGAAAAGTCTGTTCTGCCTCAATTAACAATTGCAGCGGTAGGCAGGGGCGGCCGGCGGCGTGCAGGCGTGCGGCAAAATCGCCGATCTCATTATCCTGTTGAAAAAAATCACTCAGTAACACCACCTGACAGGGGCGTTCAAAGTATTGCCACAGCGGCGCCAGTTGAGCGCGATCTGGCCAGTGGCCGCTGGCGTCGAGTTGTTGTAGCTGAAGGGCGATTTGGCGCTGGTGGCCCTCGCCCTGGCCTTCGGGCACATAAACCGTCCGGCTGCTGTTAAACGCCAATAGGGAAAAGCTGTCTCCCTGGGCGTTGAGCAGCCAGCATAGGCTGGCAATCCAGCACTTGGCGTAATGCAGTTTATTCAGACTGGGCTCGACAAAGCTCGCCTGGCCCAGGGAGGCGCTGCTATCGAGCACAAAGCACACGTGCATGCGGCTCTCCTGCTCGGTCTCACGCACATAGTAGCGATCGCTGCGGGCAAACAGTTTCCAGTCGATATGGCGGATGGAATCACCCGCTTGATAGCCTCGGTATTGGTGAAATTCCAAGCCGGTGCCACGGCGCTGGCTGTGTTGCACACCGAGCATCACGCCCTCGGCGATATGCCGCGACAGCCATACCAGATCGCGACAGCTGGCCAGGGTTTTGGGGGACAGGTATTCCACGCTGATCAGTCCCGGCCCGGTTCCGGCACCGCTGCCAGTAATTCATCGATCAGCTGTGGCATCTGCACGCCATCGGCCTGGGCCTGGAAGCTGAGCAGCACCCGGTGGCGCAGCACTGGCAGTAACAGGCTGCGGATATCCTCGCGGGTGACGGCGAGGCGCCGCTGCAACAGGGCCCGCGCCTTGGCGGCGAGAATCAGAGCCTGCCCCGCGCGGGGACCGGCGCCCCACTTGATCCACTGTTGTAGGGTATCGCTGCCGCTGGTTTCCATACGGGTGGCGCGTACCAATGCCGCCACGTAGCAGTACAGGTCGTCGCTGACATGAATTTCCCGCACCAGTTGCTGCATTTCCCGCAGTTGCTCCGCATCCAGGCTGGGGCTGGGTTTGACCCTGCTGGCACCGGTGGTGGAGCGTAGGATTTCAACTTCATCCCGCTCATCGGGATAGTCGATATGAATATTTAACAGGAAGCGGTCCAGCTGAGCTTCCGGCAGTGGATAGGTGCCGGCCTGCTCGATAGGGTTTTGTGTGGCCAGTACGAAATAGGGATCGGGCAACTTCAATGTTTTACCGCCCACGGTCACCGAGCCTTCCTGCATGGACTCCAATAGGGCGGCCTGGGTTTTCGGCGGTGTGCGGTTAATTTCATCGGCGAGCAGGATATTGGTGAAAACCGGGCCCTGCTGGAACTTAAAAAAGCGCTTGCCGGTGCTGTGATCCTCTTCGAGGATCTCACTGCCGAGAATATCTCCGGGCATTAAATCCGGGGTGAACTGCACCCGCTTAAAATCCAACGCACTGGCATCGGCGAGGGTTTTTACCAGCAGAGTCTTACCCAGCCCCGGAACCCCTTCGAGTAGGGCGTGGCCCCCGGCCAATAGGCAGATCAACATCTGCTCCACCACGGGTTTCTGGCCGACAATCACTCGCGCAATCTCCTGTTGAAGATTGTCGAGGCTGTGCAGTTGTTGTTCGATACTATTTTCCAGGGTGGTCAGCATAATCAGCTCGTCAGTGCGTAAATAACAATGTTCACCGCAAATTTTGTGTTATCGATGGCGAGCCAGCGCTTATTGCGGTAGTCGTAGTCCCATTCACAGCCGAAATCCTTGTTGCTGTAGAGCACGGCGATACGGCCGTTTACAACAATGGCTTTCAGGTAGTCGTGTACCAGATCATCACCCCAGCCATTTAATTCAAAGCTGGTTACCGGCAATTCATCGAATTGAAAGAAACAGCGGTAGAGGTCGTGATCGTCCGGGAGCTTTTGCAGGCAGTCTTCGCCAAACAGCTCGGCCATTTGCGCTTCGAAAGATTTGGCAAAGAGGCCGTCGATATCGTGGTTGCAGTCGTCGACAAATACAAAGCCACCGCGATTGACGTAATCGCGAAAATTCTTTGCCTCTTCCGTGGTGAATTGCACCAGCTTGTGTCCGGCCAGGTAGCAGAAAGGCGCCAGCAGCATTTTCTTATCGGCCAGCGGCACTATGTGCTCTTTGGGGTCGACCCTCAGATTGGTGTACTCCACCAGTGAATTGAGCAGGTTGGAGGGCATGCGCTGATCCACATCCCAGTCACCGGACTCGTACATCAAGCGGGTGAAATAAAAATCGTAGTGCTCCTGCGCACCACCCGGTGCGGTATTTTGCGCGCGTGTGCCCAGCGGCAGCGCTGTGGCGCAGCTACCCAGGATCAGGCGCTGGAGAAAAGCCTTGCGGGTGAGGGACACGGGATAACTCTGTTACTGCGTTGGTTTTTATTGTTGAGAGTAAAGGAAAGAAGGTGCTCCGTTCGAGACACGCTGTAAATACATCCCTGTACGCTCGTAATCGGCATCCATGCCTCATACGGTCTCGAACGGAGCACCTTCTTTCCTTCTACCCATTTATTTTCAATGCTGGGAGCTGACTGGTTTGCTGGCCAGCTCCCGCCTGGATCAATGGCTAGCCCAGCTTGCGCTTGGTGTTAATCACATTGATCCCGTCGAAGCGCGCAGTGGAACTACCGTGGGACACTGCACTGCTTTGGCTCGGCTGGCCCTTACCGTCAAAGAAAGAGCCCCCCAGGCGGTAGTCCTCTTTATCACAGACCTGCGAACAGGCATTCCAGAATTCCTGGGTGTTGGACTGGTAAGCGACGTCCTCCACCATGCCGGTAATCTTGCCGTCTTCAATTTCGTAGAACAGCTGTCCACCGAACTGGAAGTTGTAACGCTGCTGGTCAATAGAGAAGGAACCTGCACCGACAATATAGATACCTTTCTCCACATCCTTGATCATATCGTCAACGCTCAACTCCTCCTTGCCAGGTAGCAACGAAACGTTAGACATGCGCTGGAATTGCACGCTGGACCAGCTGTCTGCGTAGCAACAACCGTGGGATTCCTTTTGCCCCAGCATATGTACCTGGTCGCGGGTGGCCTGGTAGTTCACCAGCACACCGTCTTTTACCAGATCCCAGTTGCGGGTCTTCACGCCTTCATCGTCGTAGCCGACGGCGCCGAGAGAGCCGGGCTGTACCTTATCGGCAAACAGGTTGACCTTGTCGCTGCCGTATTGGAATTTGCCGCTGCGCCATTTATCGATAGTGGCAAAAGAGGTTCCGGCAAAGTTGGCCTCGTAGCCGAGTACGCGGTCGAGCTCTAGCGGGTGGCCGACGGATTCGTGGATTGTGAGCCACAGATGGCTTGGGTCTAGCACCAAGTCGTACTTGCCCGGTTTGACCGATTTAGCCGTGAGCTTCTCCTTGGCTTGTTCCGCCGCCAGTCGCGCGTCTTCGACCATATCGTAGGAATCGCGGTAGAGCACTGTCTGCGACTGGATCTTATCCTCGGCGCGGCCATCTAGGTATTCAAAGCCGCGCCCCACCGGCTGGCTTAGGCCCTGGCGGGTGCGGAAGCCGCCAGTTTTCTTGTCCACTGCGGTGACCGAGAAGGGTGCCCACAAGCGGTGAACATCCTGATCGATATAGGAGCCGTCAGTAGAGGCAAAATATTTTTGCTCGTTCACCAGGTACAACATGGAGTTGATAAAATTGGCACCAGCATCCATAGCGGACTTGTTCACTTCCATCAGCAGATCAACTTTTTCTGCGATAGGAATCTGCATGGCATTTTTTTGGATGGGTGTCTGCCAGCGGACTTCGCCATGCCCTTTTACGGGGGCCAGTTGTACTGGCTCCTGTTGATACTTGGAATTGGCCTTGGCGGTGGCGACTGCTTGGCGGGTAGCGCGGGCGACGCCGTCGGCCGTTAGATCATTGGTAGCGGCAAAACCCCAGGTACCATTGGCAATAACCCGAATTCCCATACCAATGGATTCCGTATTCACCACATTCTGAACCTTCATCTCGCGAGTCACCACGTATTGATTCAGATAGCGGCCAATACGTACATCGGCATAAGTGGCACCGAGTTTAGTGGCACTATTCAGGGCCACATCGGCAAATTCTTTTTTTACAGAGAGATCAATACCGCTTTGGGTTAATTTGCTCTCGGCGACCAGATTGCCGGACAGCGGCAACATGGAAACCCCCAGGCCGGCACCGCTGAGCTGGAGAAATTTTCTTCTTTCCATTTCGTTATCCTCGATGGGTGCTGGCTGTTATACGGCGTCGGAAAGGCTGCTGAAGGTGAAGTCGCGCACTTTCAACGCGGGAATCATGGCGGACATGCCCCACATACCCACTCGCTGGGGGACGCCCATATCTTCGATATTGTTGAGCATAATTACCGGGCTCTCGTTGAAGCGGAAGTTCTTCACCGGGTATTTGATCTTGCCGTTTTCGATATAGAAGGTGCCGTCGCGGGTGAGGCCGGTGAGCAGCATGGACTGTGGATCGACCATACGGATATACCAGGTGCGACTTACTAAAATGCCTCGGCGGGTATTTTTGATCAGTTCTTCGGTGGATTTATCACCGCCGACCATAATCAGGTTGTTGGGCTCAGGGACCACTTCGCCTTTGCTTTGCTCGGCCCAGTAGCGACTGCGCGCCAGATTTTTCACTACCCCGTCTTTCACCCATTCGGTGCGCCCCAGATGCATAAAATCACCGTCGGTCCAGGGTTGAGCCGGCACATCGAGACTGGTGGGGTCGGAGTAGAAATTTACGCGCTTGTCGAACATCTTCTCGCCGGTACGGTTGCCGCCGCCCTTTTTGCTCATAAAGCTGCGGCCTTCGTCGGCACTGCGCGCATCGAAGCCGCTCATCATGTAACCCACCAGGCCGGATACCGCATTGGGCTCAAGGATCACGGTGTACTTGCCCGGTTCCAGGGCACGGGCTTCCTGGGACAGGACCGCTTTGTCGATGGCGACAGAGGAGGTGCTGCCGGTATTCATTGCACCGAAATCGGTAACGTCACTTTCGGCCCAACCAGAACCCAGGCCATTCTCGGTGCGCATAGTTACAGTGAAATTGGCAGAGGTAGAAGCGTGGTAGCCGAACAAGCCTTTACTGGTGGCGACTGCAGCAAAAGAGCGCTGGTCTTCCAGGTAACCTGCGGCAACCACTTTCTTTTCCTTGGCTGCAATAATGGAATCTGCCGCAGCCTTGGCGCGCTGGTCTGGAGTGATATCTGCAGTGGACTTGGCGAAGCCGTCTACGCTGACATATTTCTGCGGTCCCAGCATCGGCATAGCTTCCGGGTTTTCCGGAGATAGCTTGGCCAACTCTTCGGCGCGACGCATCACTTTTTCCAGGGAGGCATCACTGAATTCATTGATAGTGGCCACACCGGATTTCTTGCCGAAACGGGCTTCTACGGCCAGCTCGATATCATTGACGATACCACTGGTGGAAACGCTGTTGCGCGCGTAGCGAATATTGCCGGTTTCGCTGCCGGCCAGCTGCGCGCTGGCTTCACCGGCGCGGCTGTATTTTAAAACCTTGTCGAGAATACGCTTTGCTTCACTTCTACTCAGAATGGCCATTGCCTTTTCTCCAATTACTTATTCTTGTGCGCCGCTCAGGAAATCTTGCGCTTGGTATTGATTACATTAATTTGGTCAAAACGGGTGGTGGAACAGCCGTGGGAGACTGCGCTGACCTGGCTCGGCTGGCCCTTGCCATCGAAGAAGGTTCCGCCTAAGCGGTAATCACTGCTGTCGCAAATCGCCGAGCAGGAATTCCAGAATTCCTGGGTGTTGGACTGGTAGGCGACGTCTTCAACCTGGCCGACGATCTCGCCGTTTTTGATCTCATAGAACAGCTGCCCGCCGAATTGGAAGTTGTAGCGCTGCTGGTCGATGGAATAAGAGCCGCGTCCGACAATGTAAATGCCTTTTTCCACATCGCGGATCATGGATTTTGCCGAGTATTCTTTTTCGCTTGGCGCCAGAGAGACATTGGGCATGCGCTGGAACTGCACACTGGACCAGCTATCGCCATAGCTACAACCGTGGGATTCCTTTTGGTCGATCATATGCACCTGATCGCGGGTAGCCTGGTAGTTCACCAGGATGCCGTCTTTCACCAAGTCCCAGCGCTTGGCTTTAACCCCTTCGTCGTCATAGGCGACTGCACCGAGGGAACCCGGTTGTACCTTGTCGGCAAACAGGGTGACCTTATCGCTGCCGTACTGGAATTTACCACTGCGCCACTTATCCAGGGTGGCGAAGGAAGTTCCCGCATAGTTGGCCTCGTAACCCAGTACGCGGTCCAGCTCAAGAGGATGGCCCACAGATTCGTGGATGGTCAGGCACAGATGCGAGGGTTCCAGTACCAAATCGTACTTGCCCGGATCGATGGACTTGGCTGATAGCTTGGCTTGGGCTTGCTCGGCTGCAAGCACTGCATCCTCGGCCATATCATAGGAAGCTTTGTAGAGCGTGGTCTGACCGCGAATCTTGTCTTTGTCGTGACCGGCCAGGTATTCATAGCCTCTCCCCACTGGGTCACTGAGACCGTTGCGAGTCTTGAAAGCACCGCTCTGCTTATCAACAGCGGTCACCTGCATAGGTGCCCATAGGCGATGGACATCCTGGTCAATATAGGAGCCGTCGCTAGAAGCAAAGTACTTTTGCTCATTCACCAAATACAGGGAAGAGCGGATATAGCTGGCCCCAGCTTTGAGTGCCCCATTGTTAACATCCATCAGGAAATCGACTTTTTCACTGATGGGGACCTGCAGGGCATTTTGTTCGATAGGTGTCTGCCAGGAAACCTCGCCCACGCCTTTTACCGGTGCCAAACGCACGGGCTCGGTCTGGTACTTGGCATTGGCCTTGGCGACAGCAACCGCCTGGCGTGCGGCGCGGGCGACGCCATCCGCTGTAAGGTCATTGGTGGCGGCAAAACCCCAGGTGCCGTTGGCGATCACGCGAATACCGGCACCGAGGGATTCCGTATTGACGATATCCTCCACGTTGGTTTCGCGGGTCATTACAAACTGGTTGAGATAGCGACCGATACGTACATCGGTATAGCTGGCCCCGGCCTTGCGCGCCGAATTCAGGACTATATCTGCCAGGTGTCTTTTATGGGAGCTGTGCATGCCCTCATTGAGCAGCTGCTCGGCGTTGACCTGAATGCCCTGTAGAGGCAACAAAATACCACTGGAGCCGACACCGGCGATCTTGAGGAATTTTCTTCTTTCCATTGGCTACCTTTACCCCAGCAAGATACGAAGCTTCCCTGGGGGTGTTTATTGTTATTGCGACTGACACTTAGGGCTTTGTGTGCACGGAGGTCAGACTTTGGATATGTACAGCTAACAGGTACTGGCTGATGTTGTAAAGTGCTCGCTCGGTAAAGTGACACTTGCTGGGGGTAAATGGTTGTTGGCCTAGAGCGGGGCTCGGTAGATAGTGCCTGATTTTAGGGCTCTGTCCGATAGTTTTGAGTGGGGCACTCCCGCTGAACCTCGATTTGGGTTTAACCCCAGCTTTAACCTATAGCGCTAAGTGTCGCTTCTTTTAACCTTTGTAATAATTTTCTACACATAATAACTTGGCATTTTGAAGGTTCCCTTTCAGTGATCGGGATGTTGGCTGCCAAATAAACACCTCAGCCCCCATCTTATCTTGCTAAGCTGTGTCCCCGTATGTTTTCTGTAGTATTTCAAAATATAAATAAGTCAAAAGTAATAAGGTTAATAGTGTTTTTATTTGATCGATTCGATAAGCATTAATACAGTTAATCAAATATTGGAATCCCAGTATTTGCAGAGATTATACTCTGGATAACCACTGGCATTGAATATCTCTCGGAACTAATAGTTGGCTCTATAGATATCGAGTATTGCATTTATCGATAATTTACATGGCCGGAAAGATCTTTACATGCTCACATTTGCCAGCTACAGAGTGTTGCCGGTATTAGAGTAAAGATTATGTTGTTATACGGTGTAATTGATTTTTCGAACTGTAGTCCCAGTAAAATGGTAAACTATACAGGATTTTCAGGTGCTATTTATCAGGGCGAAAATAATCGTATGACTGTTGTAAGGTACGCTTATTTGCTCAAGATTTCAGCCTATTGATTGACCTGTGGAATAGATGTGTGTACATTGGTAGACGTGACAGCCAAGGGATGATACCACTAATAAATCCCAGTTGATTTTAATGTATTTATCGACTGAAGGTGGCGCCTAGTGGATATCAAATAATGCGATGCTGTGGCTGCACAAAGTGAAATAGTATATAAGCTTATGGTGTAGCGGTAAATCAGCCTGAGTAAAAAGCCCACTCATTGATACCTTTCCTCCATAAAAGCACTGTTTCCCTTAGTTGCTCTTTATTAGTCCGATAATTATTACAAGTTCCTGGTGGTATTCTCAGAGAAAGTTGCATGTATGCTGGCTGCCAATAATCTCGTGGAAGCATAATCCTGTTATTGCAGTAGAAAAATATACGCAGAATCCATTATCAGATAGAGGAAAACTCTGCATTGTTTAGAACTATGCTACATCCGCTGGACGGTATTTTTTATAGAAGAAAAGGGGGGTAGATTATGAGTGAAGGATTTATTAAACGCATATCGCGACTAATATCTGCGTCCGCTAATGCAATTGTGGGATCAGTTGAAGCCACTGCGCCGGAATCCACCATGGAACAGGCAATTAGAGACATTGATAGCGCGATTGCAGATGTGAGGGACCAGCTGGGAAAAGCCGAGGCGGATAAGTATATTAATAGCAAAGCGCTCAGCGATGAGAATACCCGCCACAATCGTTTGACTGAGCAAATTGATATTGCGGTAACAGCGGGGCGCGATGACTTAGCCGAAGCAGCCATTGCCAAGCAAATGGATATTGAGGTGCAACTGCCCGTTTTGGAAGAAGCGATTAGTGAAAATGCCAGGGAAATACAGGAGTTGAGTTCCTATATCCTTGCTTTGCAAGGCAAGAAACGTGAAATGTGTGAGCAATTGCAAGACTACATTGATGCCAATAAGACTATTAACAACCGCCCTATTAGTGCACAGACTGGCGTAGAGCATAAAGCAAAATTACAAGTAGAGCAGGCTACAGAGGCATTTAATCACGCATTTGGCCGTGTGGGTGTATCGACGGCTGATTCGGGAATAGATGCCAGTAAGCTGGCGGAGCTTGAGGAGATTGCACGTAGCAATCGTGTGAAAGAGCGTTTAGCCAAGATTAAATCGGGGGGCTGATGATATTTTTATTGCAAGATCAGAATCTGATCTTCACAGGTGCGCTACTTTTAATGTTTATGATAGCGCTGCTTGAAGGTGTGATGACATTGATTGGTGTTGGTGTTTCAGATTTATTGGATAACGTGCTGCCAGATTTTGAGATGAATGTGGCGGAAACTGGGTTGTCTGGGGGAATGACCAAGCTACTTGGGTGGCTGCGTTTTGGCGAAGTACCTGCACTGATCCTACTCGTCGTTTTTTTGCTTGGCTTTGGGGTGACGGGTCTACTCATCCAAATGCTCGTCGAGTCTGTCGTTGGGTACTTGCTGCCAGGTGGCCTACTTGCTGTAGGCGTTCTTTTTTTGGCGCTACCGCAGGTGCGTTTTGTCGGCAATGTTCTGCGGCGCTTTGCCCTCAGGGAGGAATCGCAAGCCTTAGAGAGAAGCGCCTTTGTTGGCCGCATAGCGACTATAACGATAGGTAAGGCTGAAGTGGGCTCACCTGCGGAGGCGCGCTTTAGTGATGAATACGGAACCACACACTATGTGATGGTGGAGCCGGATGAGAGTGAAATATTTGGCCAGGGGGACAAAGTGTTGCTGGTGGAAGAACTGGGAGCACATTTTCGAGTAACTCGTCCCAGCAGTATACATCTTATGGAGAATAACTAAATGGAGAATTTAGCAGTGATAGGAAACCTTCCGGTTATGGTATTTATTGGTGGGGCCATATTAGTGGCCTTGATTGTTGTCGGGACTATTTTTGCACGTTTGTATACTAGAGCGTCAAAAGAGCGCTCATTTGTGCGTACCGGTATGGGCGGACAAAAAGTCATTATGAATGGCGGGGCTTTGGTGCTGCCGGTTTTACATGAAATTATCCCGGTCAATATGAATACCCTGCGCCTTGCGGTTTCCCGCAAGGAACAGCAGGCCTTGATTACCAAGGATCGTATGCGGGTGGATGTGCTTGCGGAATTTTACCTGCGGGTAAAGCCGGATGCGGATGCGATTGCCAATGCGGCACAGACTTTGGGGTTGCGCACTTTAGATCCCGAAGCCTTAAAAGAAATGATTGAAGGCAAATTTGTCGATGCGTTGCGTTCGGTTGCTGCGGAAATGGAAATGGCGGAGCTGCATGAGCAGCGCAGCCAGTTCGTACAGAAAGTGCAGCAGGTAGTTTCCGAGGACCTATTGAAGAATGGATTGGAACTTGAGGCCGTATCCCTGACCGGCCTGGATCAGACCCACAAAGAGTTCTTCAACCAGGATAATGTATTTGATGCCGAGGGCCTGGCCAGTATGACTCGCTCTATTGAGGCGCGCCGCAAGGAGGTCAATGACGTTGAGCAGGAAACTATGGTGCAGATCGAGAAGAAAAACCTCGAAGCAGAGCGCCAGAAATTAGAGATCGATAAAGAGAAGCGCTATGCACATCTGGAGCAGCAGCGCGAATTGGAAAATCGCGAAGCCGCACAGAAAGCCGATATTGCCCGTGAATTAGCCGAGCAGGAACGCGCCGCGCGCCAGGCTGAGATTGAAGCTCAACGCGAAGTGAGCCAATCGCAAATTGCTGCCGAGCAGGCAACTAAATTATTGGAGATTGAAAAAGAACGTCGCTTGAAAGAACAGGAAATTGAAGGTGAGCGTATTCTCGATGAGCAGCGTATTTCCAAAGAGAAATCGGTAGAAATTGCCGAGCAGAAACGCGCGATTGCTATTGCTGAGAAGTCTAAGGAACAGTCCCTCGCTGACCAACAGGCTAACGTAGCCAGAGCCGAGGCAGTAAAAGCCGAAGAGCAGGTTCGCACCGCCAAAGATGTTGAGGTGGCCGAGCGTGACAAGCGCATTGAAATTATTGAAGCGAAAAAAGAGGCAGAGCGCCAAGCCACGGGTATCAAGATCATGGCGGATGCGGAAAAAGCGGCGGCAGAAGATAAGGCCGAAGCCTTGCGCCTGCAAGCATCAGCAGAAGCTGAAGCGATTCGTATCAAGGTTGAAGCGAGTCGTGAGAAATATGCGGTGGATGCCGAGGGTCAGCGCTTGATGAATGAGGCCTATAACAGCCTCAATGAAGCCCAAATCGCACTGAAGAAAGTGCTCAGTTTGCACGAAAATCTACCCAATATTATCCGTGAAAGTGTTAAGCCGATGGAAAATATTGAGGGCATGAAGATCATTTCGGTTGAAGGTTTAAATGGTGTTGATGGCCGCGCAAGTAACGGCATCTTGGATAGTGACAGTGAGGCCAAAGGGCAAAGCTTGCCGGAAGCTTTGGTCGGAAGTGCACTTAAGCATCGCGCTATGGCACCACTGGTAGATTCCCTGCTGAAAGAGGCGGGGGTTGGCGAGTTGAATAAAGTGGCTGAGACAGAGAGTTAAAGTATTGTTCTATTATTTGCAATAATAGTCCATTAAGCCCGGATCTAATTTTCCAGATCCGGGTTGTTTTTTTAAGGTAAATATATGAAGCGCTGTACCAGCTGTAAAGAAGGGTTTCTCAAGCCAGGTTTGATCGATGAGTTATTTCGAGGGTATACCTGTTCTTCCTGTGAAGGGAGCTGGATACTGGTAGAAGACTTTCTTGCATGGAAAAATAAAAATCCTGATTTTCACTTCCCGGATGAGCAAGAGAGCCTTAGCCATAGGGAGGTTGAAGAAACCAAACAAGCTATCTTATGTCCGGTATCCGGTGCCATTATGCAGAAAATAAGAATTATGGCAGGTAGTGAACAGCGCATTGATTACAGTACTGTCGTTGGTGGAATCTGGTTGGATAAGGGTGAGTGGGAGCTGTTAAAGGCGGAGGGACTTGCCGGCTCACTGAACTCTCTGGTTACTCATGAATGGCAGAAGAGAATCAGGGAAAGTAAAGCTCAGGAGAATTTTTCCGAAATGTATCGGGTAAAATTTGGCGATGAGTTGTACGATAAAGTCAAAGAAATTCGAAAGTGGCTATACTCTGGCGAACAAAAGTCCGATATCTTGGCTTATTTAAATGCGGAAGATCCCTATTCTGCTGAGCGGTAACTTTTAATCGATATTATATGCTTTCTCCTGAGGAGCTAGAAGAGAGTTCGGCTTCTTGGGAGGTGGCTGCGGCTAGTTTTTACACGTTAATAGATTGAAGTCTGCTTGCGTGATTTTACCCCGGTTGAATTTCTTTATTTTATTTTGTTTTATTTTACATTTACCTCTCTCTAATAATATTTACTATTAAGCCAATTAGAGGTTTCTGTTATTTAATTTTTTTGCTCTATTGAATGGCTGTGCCAGATGATTTCTATATTGGCAGAAATTAATCGGAAGAAATTGGTAGGCAGTTCATTTTTTTCGATTTGTAATTTTATTGTTATGGGAAGTGTTTGCTGGCGGTGTTAGCATCGTTGGCGTTGTTAGTTGTTTTGTAAGTATTAATAAATATATAGTATTTTTTAAGGTGAAATAAAATGAACGTCAAAAAATTATTAATAATTATTTCCTTGTTGGCGGGTTCTCTAGTTGCCCTGCCGGCTCTTTCCGCAGACTTGGAGTGTACACTGAACGTTAAATCCGGGGGGCATGTATACGGTAATGGAACAAGTCATTGTGGCGGTTTGGATTTTAGTTTTGGATCATCGACTTCTGGAAAGTGGGAAATAACAAATATTACAAAATCTATAGACTATGTGAACTGGATTAATGGTTGCAGTTCCGGTTTGTCCTGTTCTGTGACAGTGCAAGCTTACTCTTCAAACTTAGCAAAAGTGTATATTCACTATACCGATGGCTCCATTGAATATCTGAGTGGCTCAATGAGTTACGAGACGGGTTATTAATAGTTCCCATTGGCGTCGTTTATTCGATCGGCGCCATCCTATCTTTTTTAGTAAAAGGCATTGAACTTCAAATAATCTTCCTGTCAGGTTTATCGCTATAAGTATATGGCGAACGTCCCCACTATCGGCTTTTATTAAAGCCATGGAATACAGGGACTACTACAAAATACTCGGTCTGGAGCGGAGTGCGGATCAGGCGCAGGTTAAGCGTGCCTATCGCAAGCTAGCACGCAAATATCATCCTGATGTCAGTAAGGAAGAGGGCGCCGAAGAGCACTTTAAGGAAGTAAATGAGGCCTATGAAGTATTGAAGGACCCAGAGAAGCGCGCGGCTTACGATCAACTTGGCAGCAGTTTTCAGTCTGGGCAGGATTTCCGACCGCCACCCAACTGGGATCAGGGGTTTGAGTTCCACGGCGGCGGATATACCGAAGCTGACCCCGAAGCTTTTAGTGACTTTTTTGAAAGCTTGTTTGGTCGAAGTGGATTTCATCAGACTTATGGGCACGGGCAGCAGCGTGCTTATAGCGCTCGGGGTGACAATACCTATGCCCGTATCACGATAGATCTTGAAGACAGTTATCGCGGCAGTACGCGCCAGGTGACCTTAAAGCACTCGGTACTGGGAGCGGATGGGCGACCGCAATTGCGTGAGCGCACACTCAATATCACCATTCCCAAAGGGATTACCGAGAGGCAACAGATTCGACTGGCCGGACAGGGCGAGCCGGGTATCGGTGCGGGGAAGCCCGGAGATCTCTATTTGGAAGTTGCGTTTAATCCCCACCCCCTTTTCCATATAGAAGGCAAAACGGTTTACCTGGAGCTGCCACTGGCACCCTGGGAAATCATACTCGGTGCCAAAGTCCAGGTACCCACGCCCGCTGGCCCCCTGAAAGTGACCATTCCCGCAAATAGCGCCAATGGCAAAAAATTGCGCCTTAAGGGCTGCGGTATCCCGGCAAAGCAAGCGGGGGATATGTATATCGTGATGCAAACGGTAACACCAAAGGCCACCACCGATAGGGAGCGCGACGCCTACCGCCAGCTTGGCGAAGCATTTAATTTCAATCCGCGCCAGTCCCTGGGAGGACCGTGGTGATGCCTAAAAAGGTTGAGCAGCTCAGCGGTGTCCTCCTAGATGAAGAGAGTGAGTTAACTCTAAGTGAGCTGTGCCGGGCCTGCGGCGTGCCGGCGGAGCGGATTATCGCCTTGGTCGAGGAGGGTATTATTGAGCCGCGCAGCAGGCAGGTACAGTGGCGTTTTAGCGGTATTTGTGTGCGCCGGGTGCGGCGGGTTTACAGTCTGGAGCGGGACTTGGGGGTAAATCTTGCCGGTGCGGCACTGGCACTAGAGTTACTGGATGAGATAGAGCGCCTTCAGGGCCATCTGGCGCGGCTGGAGAGAAAGCGCTAACGATCGATCTATGGCCCCCCTCTTATAGAGATAGGCCAGTAGCCGCCGACTTTTGTGCGGAGAAATAGGGGTAGGGGGTGATGTGGCACCACCCCGCACAGGGTCAGAGCGCGGCTTTGGTAATGGTCCCCACCAGATAGCCGGTATATGCCAAGTAGGCTAATAATAGGGCGGCGCCCTCCCAGCGATTGATGCGGCCCTGGCCCTTAAAGCCGTAGGCAAACACAAACAGGGCGATCGTGAGGCCCAGAACCATCGGCCAGTCGCGGGCCAGCACTTCGTGGGGCACGCTGCCCATAGGGGCAATAGTGCCGGCAATGCCGACTACCGCCAGAAGGTTGAACATATTGGAGCCGACGACGTTGCCGATGGCGATGTCGTACTCCCCTTTTCGTGCGGCCACCAGGGTTGCGGCCAATTCGGGCAGTGAGGTTCCCAGGGCGACAATGGTGAGGCCAATCACTAAATCGCTGACCCCCAGGGACTCGGCAATGGTTACCGCTCCCCATACGAGAATCCGGGAGCTGACAATCAATAGAACCAGCCCCGCCAGTAGCCAAAAGATCGCGGCACCCAGTGGCATAAGGTTATCTTCCAGTTCGGTGTCCAATTCGCCCTCGAGCTGGTCTCCTTTATTGCGCAGGGCAGAAAAGATACTCCAGCCGATCAAGGCGAAGAAACCGAATAGCAGAACAATGCCCTCCCAGCGCTCCAGTTGGCCATTCCACAGGAAGGCGCCACTGAGCAGAGTGATGGCCAGCAATAGTGGCAGCTCTTTGCGCACAATTTTTGAGTGTACTGATAGGGGGATCAACAGGGCACTGAAGCCGAGAATCAGGCCGGTATTGGCGATATTGGAACCGTAGGCATTGCCCAGAGCCAGGCCGGGATTGCCATTGAGTGCGGCAATGGCGGAAACCACCATCTCCGGGGCGGAAGTGCCAAAGCCGACGATCACCATACCAATTAACAGTGTGGGCATGCCGCAGTGTTTTGCGGTGGCAGCAGCACCATCTACAAAGCGGTCGGCACTCCAAACCAGCACAATAAAGCCGGCAATAATGGCAAGAGCGGCGAGAAGCATAGGGGGTCCTCAATATATCTATTCCAGCCGGGACTCTGGCCCGGCAAACGGGAACGATTGTACCGGCTCTGGCAAATACAAAAAGGTTTCACTGGCGTGAATGGGTTGTCGTGGGCAAATAAAGCTAAATGTCCTGCTAGTCAGATGGTTTCGCTGCCAGTGTGGGCTAGAGTCAATGCATGGCCCGGTAAATTTGCAGGGTGAAACGGGATAGCGCGCCCAGCCGTCGGCCCTCAGCGGGTGGAAATACCGGGTAAATCTACGCGGGTCGCACAAAGCAATGCGCGGCAGGCTCCGCGATATCCATACCACCGGCTGCTAAGCCGGGTACTTAGGAGGCTTCTATGAGACTCAGAGCATCAATTGGGATACTGGCTGCGGCGATGGTCTTGACCCTATCTGCCTGCGAACAGCGCAAGAAAGAGGAGGGCATGAATGGCACGGGAATGGGCAGTGCTGAAACCGGTTGCTGCCAGCATGCCGAGAATGCCTGTGCTGGCGATGTGAGCAAATCTCAGTGTGACCAGATGACCGGCAAGTTTCACAAAGAGCATATTTGTCGCACCGATACCGGCAAGTGCGCCCCTAAATAAGCTCGATTGTGTCAGGGTGTGGCACAACACACTGTGTCACATCCAGCGTTTGATGACTCCCCCCAGCCCTGTCTGAGGTCTCACTGTTAGCAGGGGATTTCACCTGGCACCGCCTGGTTCTAGTGACTACAAGCCCTCCATTAGTACTATTTTATCTGTGAATTCAGTGTTCCTTGACATTAGTTACATCTGCAACTAACTTCGTTTGCGCTTTAAATCCACAATCCGCAGCCCCGCTTTGAGGTACTGCGATGATAAGAAATGGAGGACCGCATGGCCGACTTATTTGAAAACCCAATGGGACTGAACGGCTTCGAATTCGTAGAGTTTACCGCGCCGGAAAAAGGCATTCTTGAAACCGTTTTTACCGCCATGGGCTTTGAGAAAATCGCCCGCCACCGCTCCAAAGCTGTGGAATTGTGGCGCCAAGGCGATATCAATTTTATTACCAACTACGAGCCCAACAGCCACGCCTATTACTACGCTCAGGAGCACGGTCCCTCCGCCTGTGGTCTGGCTTTCCGGGTGAAAGATGCCAAGTTCGCCTATGAGGAGGCCCTGCGCAAAGGTGCACAGCCCGTGCATGTGGATACCGGCCCAATGGAACTGCGCCTGCCGGCGATCAAAGGTATCGGCGGTGCGACTCTGTATTTGATCGACCGCTACGAAGATGGCGAGTCCATTTACGATATCGACTTTATCTGGGAAGAGGGCGTAGATCGCCGCCCGGCAGGCTGCGGTTTCCACACTCTGGACCACCTCACCCACAACGTGTATCGCGGCCGTATGGATTACTGGGCCAAGTACTACGAAGACCTGTTTAACTTCCGCGAGATTCGCTACTTCGATATTAAAGGCGAGTATACCGGTCTGTTGTCCAAGGCGATGACGGCACCGGATGGCAAGATCCGTATCCCTCTGAACGAAGAAGCAGCTGGTGGCGGCGGTCAGATCGAAGAGTTCCTGATGAAGTACAACGGCGAAGGTATCCAGCATATCGCCTTTGCCTGTGACGATTTGATCGCCTGCTGGGATCGCCTGAAAGAGCGCGGCATGGAGTTTATGACCCCGCCGCCGGACACTTACTACGAAATGCTGGAAGAGCGCCTGCCGGGTCACGGTGAGCCCACCGAGGAATTCCAGAGCCGTGGCATCCTGCTCGATGGCACCACTGAGGGCGGTCAACCGCGTCTGCTGCTGCAGATCTTCTCCGCCAATATGCTCGGTCCGGTATTTTTCGAGTTTATCCAGCGCAAGGAAGACGAAGGGTTTGGTGAGGGCAACTTTAAAGCCCTATTCGAATCCATTGAGCGCGATCAGCTCAAGCGCGGCGTGATTAAAGAAAAGGAATAAAAACGGAGGCTTCAATGGGTATTAAGCGCATTCACCACGTAGCGTATCGCTGCCGGGACGCCAAGGAGACGGTGGAATTCTACCGCGATCTGCTCGGCATGGACTTCCAGCTGGCCATTGCCGAAAACGAGGTGCCCTCAACCGGCGAGCCGGACCCTTATATGCATGTCTTTATGGATGCGGGTATGGGGAATGTGCTTGCCTTCTTCGAAATCCCCAACTCCCCGGAGATGGGGCGCGACGAGAATACCCCTAAGTGGGTACAGCATATCGCTTTCGAAGTGGAGTCCATGGAAGAAATGCTCGCGACCAAAGAGAAGCTGGAAGCGGCCGGGGTCGACGTACTCGGCCCCACCGATCACACTATCTTCCAGTCGATCTACTTCTTCGATCCCAATGGCCACCGCATCGAGCTGGCCGCCAACACCGCCCAGCCCGGTATGCACAAGGAGCTGAAGCGGGTTGCTGAGGATATGTTGGACGAGTGGTCGCGTACGAAAAAAGCCCCGAGACATGCCGCCTGGATGCACGGGGAGGAAGAATTTGTGGAAAAAACTGAAGGGGAGGCACAGTGAAGTTAGCCAGCCTTAAATCCGGCCGCGATGGCCAACTGGTGGTTGTCAGCGACGATCTTACCCGTATGGTGTCAGCCGGCGATATTGCGCCTACGATGCAGAGTGCACTGGACAACTGGGCATCCGTCTGTGGCGAGTTGGAGAAACTGCACGAGCGCCTGCAAAACGGTGAGATTCAGGGGGAGCCATTCGATCAGACCCAGTGTGCCTCACCTTTGCCGCGCGCCTATCACTGGGCCGACGGCAGCGCTTACGTCAATCATGTTGAGCTGGTGCGCAAAGCTCGTGGTGCCGAGGTACCGGAGAGTTTTTACAGCGACCCGCTGATGTACCAGGGGGGCTCCGATACCTTCCTGGCCCCGCGCGAGCCGGTAAAGATGTCGCAAAGTTCGGGTTTTGGCATCGACTTTGAAGCGGAAATTGCCGTGATCACCGATGACGTACCCATGGGGGTGTCCGCCGAGGATGCCCTGTCCCATATCAAGCTGGTGATGCTGGTTAACGATGTATCCCTGCGCGGTCTGATTCCAGCGGAACTGGCCAAGGGCTTTGGTTTTTATCAGTCCAAACCCTCCAGCGCTTTCTCCCCGGTGTGTGTCACGCCCGCGCAGTTAGGTGAGAACTGGCGTGAGGGCAAGCTGCATCTGCCCCTGGTCTCCCACTTGAATGGTGAAAAGTTCGGCGAGCCCAATGCGGGGGTGGATATGACCTTCCACTTCGGCCAGCTGGTTGCCCACGCGGCCAGAACCCGTCCACTGTGTGCGGGCACTATTATTGGCTCTGGAACCGTATCCAATAAGCTGAATGGCGGCCCGGGTAAGCCTGTCGCCGAGGGCGGTGTTGGCTACAGCTGTATTGCTGAAATTCGTATGATCGAGACCATTCAAGATGGTGCGGCGAGCACTCCGTTTATGGACTTTGGCAATACCATTGCCATCGAAATGCTCGACGATCAAGGTCAGTCCATTTTTGGCCGCATTGAGCAGACCGTAGAGCAGGTTTAATCCCGCCCGAACGAAACCCGATCGAATATGAGTATCCCATCAGCCTCTGTTGGGGCTTCAGTTTGATCGGGTTTTTATTTGCCTGCATTTTTTGCAAGCCCTTTACTCAAGTTTTCTTGCGCGAATAAATATTGGCCGAGCGGCGAGCGCTTTTACGGCAGGCATATGCAATCTGTTTCATAGCTCTAAAGGTTGCGCCCTGTTGTCTTTAATGAGTTATTAAACTGTTTGGTTTTGTATATTGTAGTTTCTGCGAATGTTGTAGATTAACTCGGTGTTAATAAACGGCTGGTTAAGAATAGTATTAATTATCAGTTAAAAATAAACTCCGGATTTAATTTTTCCACTCTCTTTATTGTCGATTAAGTGTGATTCACTGATAGATTTATTTTGACTATTGGGCCCCTCGTTTGCCCCCGATAGGCAGAGTGAGTGCGCTCTAAAAAAATAGTGCCAGAGTCGATTTAAAAATCACTTTTATACACTGTTGGCTCGGGAACTTTTCTGGTTCAATGCCCGCCCAATTGACAGACGCTACCAATTTTCGGTTTTTATAGAAGGATTTGTGCAGCGTTTTCTATCTTAGAAAAAGAGGGATCGAACATGCCTATTTGGGTCGATAAAACCGTTCTCGCCGTAACTGCAAGCCGCGTAAACCCTGTACAACAGTCTGTAGCCAATCATCGAGGTCAGCTGACTTATAACTTTAGTCAGTGCGTAGATCCGGTAAAAGCGCAAATCACTATTCACGAGGATACCTCCGGCGGTGTTTGTGAATCTCTGTCTGCCTTTTGGATCAAGCATCATTCCGATGGGGGCAGCCTGTGGGATTGGTTAATGCCTGCGGGGACTTTGAATGAGCAGCGCCTGTTTCATGTTATGACTTTACAGCAGGCCGGTACTCACAATAACCAAGATAGAACAACCGAGGCCTGGTTGAGCACGCAAAATATTTTCCCGACCAGCCAAAATGTATTTGGCGGTGCTTTCCCCAATGGTCGGGGTGGAAATACTATTCGAGGTATCCATAACCCCCGCAGGGCACAGGGGCAGAGTGGCGTTTTCTCCCCCAATGCTTTAGCGAGGGAGATTATTCTGGATCAAACCGGCGGTGCCGGCTGTTATAAGAAGATCGGCCTCGATGGTACCTTTGCCGGTCATGCAATGGCAGCCTGGGTTGCACAGGATATTACTTTCTTCGATCCCAATTTTGGTGAGTTCTGGTTCGAATCCAGAAACGCCTTCTTTAATTGGTTTACCCAGTCTTTCTGGAATAACTCCATGTACTCTGTGGGGCTGAGCGGCGGCTATGAAGTTCGCTCCTATGCTAGTCGCACCTAAACTGGGAAACGCTGTTCTTGGTTAGTGCTGCCACCGATAGCAGTACACTATCCATTTCCCCCTCTCTGCCCTCCCCCATGGGCATTTGGCAGCCGGGTTTACCCGGCTGCCTTTTTTTGCAGTACTACACTTACCTATATCACTATCGACCCACTCTTTCGATTTAGGTCATGCCTGTGGATTTGTTCCGGTACCGCAAAATTTATACAGCAATTGTCGCCTACTGAGAAAAAGGTGTTGCAATAGACGGCCGTATCTAGTAAACACTGTTTTTTTTATTTGAAAAAATAGTGTCAGAGTCTATTTAAATACCCCGTATAAAAATGACTATAAATGCCAGTTTGGTCTATATTTTTTGGGGGGTTGAAGTAAATATCAG
This sequence comes from Microbulbifer regidiadema (SeqCode), assembly GCF_052466995.1. Lineage (NCBI taxonomy): Bacteria > Pseudomonadati > Pseudomonadota > Gammaproteobacteria > Cellvibrionales > Microbulbiferaceae > Microbulbifer > Microbulbifer regidiadema (SeqCode). The sequence continues at coordinate 3,601,989 of NZ_CP174297.1, forward strand.
TAGTTTTCCTTGTGATAAAAAATAGTGCCAGAGTCAAATTAAAGTTTGTGCCGAAGTCGAGCTTAAACGGTAAATTCAGTTTCTGAGAAAAAAGTGCCAGAGTCGATTTTAAAAAAAATTAAACGCCTACCTGCTCTGTAATTTTTCTGTTTCAATCTTATCCATACACAGTAATGCACTAAACAAAGTGCTTATATTTTTGCAAATACAGAGGTATGGGTATGCCAATTTGGTTTGATAAAACAATACTTGCAGTTACGGGAACCAGAGTTGCCCCTGTGCAGAGATCGGTGCAACAACATGGCGGCACACTCTTATATAATTTCAGCCAGTGTTTAAACCCAGTGAGAGGGTTGATCACTATACATAAAGATACCTCTGCCGGGGTTTGTGAAGCCCTTTCTGTACACTGGATAAAGCATCACGCAAAGGGAGGCAGTCTTTGGAATTGGCTCTTCCCCAATGGCACACTGAGTGAACAGCACCTTTTTCACGTAATGACTCTGCACCAGATTGGTGGCAATGCCGTCAATCAGGACCGGGTCTCTGAGTCATGGCTCCGATCTAATAATATTCTAAGGGTACACACGAACGACAGCATCGTGAATCCTGGGGCAAATGCCCAGAATAGAATCCAGGCTTTTCATGGCGACTTTTACGGGAGGGGGAAAACGACACGACAAAATCCGGCCAATCTCGTCAATGAAATCCTGCGGAAGCCACCGAAAGGTGTAGGTACTTATAAGAAGATCGGTATTGAGGGCAAAATGGGTGGCCATGCGATGGCGGCCTGGGTTGCAGAGGACGTGGCGTTTTTCGACCCAAATTTTGGTGAATTCTGGTTCCCCACTGCAGATGAATTCCGCAACTGGTTTATCAACTCCTTCTGGAGCAAGTCCATGTACTCCCTCGGCTTGAGTGAAAACTATGATGTGTTCTGTTATTCCCACGCAGCTTAACTGCCAATAGGCTGATCACTTGGTGGGGGAGGGGCGCCGCCCCTACTGTGGTGCTATGTCTACCCCGCCGAGCCCCTATAGCCCCCTTGGTGTATAGTGCTGACACAAGCTTGTCTTTGCTGAGTCTTTATAAAGGAGCCAATCGGCAAGCTCTGTTGTTCTTGTAAGATACCAACCGCACTACGGAGCCCGGGGTGAAAACCAAGAGATCACTTTCCTATTACCTGAAATCCCTGGCGGGGCCGATGATTGCCGCCGTTTTAGTCACGCCCTCAGCCTGGGCAGCCACGGCCACTGAAGCACTACAGGGGGTTATTGCCGATCATTGGCAGTACACACTGCGAGAGGACCCGATTAGTGCTGGGCGGGTTGGGGTGTCCGACTACAATCGCGAACTGCCGGGGGTGACTGCCGAAGATCGCCAGCGCCGTATTGAGGCTGAGCGGGCTTTTATTCGGCGCCTTGAAGCTATCGACAAGCGCAAATTGAGTGCTTCAGATCGGGTGAATAGTGAACTGCTCTCCTGGGTGCTGGCTAGTTCAGTTGAGCACAAAGAGTTATTTCTCGACCGAATCCCCCTGAATACCTTCTCAAGTTTCTATGCCGATGCACTGGAAGCCAATAGCGGCCTGGCGATGAGAGATATCGCCGACTATGAAGACTATATTGCCCGCATCGGCGAATTTGGTCGCTACTTCGATGAGAATATTGCGAATATGCGCGAGGGCATTCGCAGCGGCTTTGTATTGCCGAAAATCGTTGTTGAGGGCATAGCGCCAACAGTGCGGGCCCAGGTATACAAAGATCCCAGAAAAAGCAGTCTGTACACTCCTTTTGCCGAGATACCAGAGTCTATAGCGCCCGCTGAGCAGAAGCGCCTGCGACAGCGCGGACGGGCAGTGATTGCACAGGTGGCTATTCCCGCTTTCGCGCGGCTGGCGGACTTCCTTGAGGAAGATTACCTCGAAGCCGCCAGCAAGACCCTGGGGGCCGAGCAGATGCCTGGTGGGAGCGCTTACTATCGCCACAATATCCGCTACTACGTGACTCTGGATCTGGACCCGGCAGAGATTCACCGCACAGGTCTGGCCGAGGTAGAGAGAATCCGCGCGGAAATGACCGCGCTGATTAAGGCCTCGGGTTTTAAAGGGAGCTTTGCGGAGTTCACCCAGTTCCTGCGTACAGATCCACAGTTCTATGCTGAGACACCGGAGCAGCTGCTCAAGGAAACGGCCTATATCTCCAAGCGTATCGACTACTTACTGCCGGCATTCTTTAAGCGGCTGCCGCGCACGCCTTACGGTGTGGTACCGGTGCCCAGTGAAATAGCCCCCAATTACACTACCGCCTCCTATAACCCGGCGGCCATTGGCGGCACTCGGGGCGGTGCCTACTGGTTGAATACGCACGGACTGGACCAGCGTCCGCTGTACGAGCTGCCCGCGCTCACCCTGCACGAGGCGGTGCCGGGCCATCATTTACAGGGCGCCCTTTCGCAGGAGCTTGAGAATGTGCCGGAATTTCGCCGCAATCTCTACTTGAGCGCTTATGGCGAGGGCTGGGCCCTGTATGCAGAGCGCCTGGGCAAGGAAATGGGGCTGTACACCACGCCCTACGAACACTTTGGTCGGCTCAGTTATGAGATGTGGCGTGCAGCGCGCCTGGTGATTGATACCGGTATTCACTCCCAGGGGTGGACGCGCCAGCGGGCGCTGGACTTCCTTGCCGAGAATACGTCGCTGTCTCCGGCAAATGTGCGCGCGGAGGTCGATCGCTATATTTCCTGGCCGGGTCAGGCACTGTCTTACAAAATGGGCGAAATTAAAATTCGCCAGCTGCGTGCCCAGGCGGAAAGAGAGCTTGGTGACAAATTTGATTTGCGGGCGTTTCACGATGCACTGCTAAGTAACGGCGCCTTGCCGCTGTCGATGCTGGAAGAGCAGATGCAGCGCTTTATTGAGCAGCAAAAATCTGCTTAAACCTATCCTGAATCCCATTCACAATCTGTGAATGGGATTCAACCGCTGTGGGATATCCTCTGTCGCAAGTAAGAGCTTTCCTGTAGGTAGCTAAAAAGTTAAGCCTATTTTTTGGCTCAAAATCCAATATTTTTTTCATATTTGAAGTGGCGGTTATACAGACAATAAACGTCTAATATCCACACAATAGGCACTCTTGTCACATTGCATGCCTGGTTATTCTTCTTTATACATTTCTGCGAGAGGTAAAATGAATATCCTGCATTCAACTCTGAAGTGCAGGAGGTTTATAGGGGTGATAAAAATAAAGATTTGATAAATCGATAGAAACTATTGTTTTGGCCATGTAGTGCCTAATTAAAGCTCTAAAAATTGATTCTTGAAAATTGGGTTTCTTGGGAAGGCGTCTAATTTTCTCGCGATATATTTTACCCTGCTCCAGTTTATTTGCTTATCGAATTTATATTAAATTATAGCGGTTTAGGGTAATAAAGAGAATGATACAGAGAGTTTATATCCCTGCCGTCAGGTTGGGGGTAATAAATGAAAGAATATCAGTGTTTATCGCTTGTACAGTGATTGTGCAAGGGGCGGCACGCCGCTGGGATAAATATTGGATCGTATCAGAGCGTTGTTAGCAAAAAGGGGTACTCTGCGCTCGGGAGCTTAGAGATACCGATTGCGGGCGAAGAGGGATCTTTTCAGAGAGCCCCCAGCGAGTTAATTGGTTTTTTTCTGCCACCAAGCTAGGAAATCCTCTCCCACTGAATACTGGGGAAGCGAGTGGCGGCTTTTCCTGATGCCCTGTTCCCGCTCCATCTCAGTCACTTTTAATTTGGTAGCTTCAAACCAGGCTTTGGGATTGTCGACGCCTTGCTTTAGGGCCTCGCCGTAAAGCGCTGAGCTAAACCAGGTGCGCTGGGAATCGTCACTGCAACCAAAGGAGCTGCGGTCGGCAGCAGCCGAAGTAAAGATGACTCGATTGGGGCTATTTAGTGCTTCTACCCACTGACCGGAAAAGCAGGCCGAAACAATAATCCACTGGTACTGGGCGTTAATATTATCCAGCCATTGCTGTCCATCTTTCAGGGTGAAATCGTTGAGGGGGATTTCGCCCTCGGCAATTTTGAAATCTCCATTGCGGGCACCATGGCTGACCAGGTGTATCAGCAGCAAATCCTCTCTGGGATCCATCAACTGATCAATAGCCTTGAGGCTCTCCTGGATACTGGTACGGGTGGCCAGGGGGAAAGCGTAACCGCCGCCATTGCTGAGACGCAGCAGGCGCTGGTCGATGGCAAAAGCTTCGTCGAGACGCTCTGCCACCCAGTCGAGCTCTCTGGCGAATACCGGAGAGGTGCCATCACCACCGATGAGCAGTGTGTAGATATCGCGTACACCGGGCCTCTGTGCGGGCAGTGCGGCGATGGCATTTTGTAAGCGCTCACTCTCGCTGTAGAGACGAATTTCTGCCTGGGCGCCGGGTATATTTGCCTGTGTACGCCAGACGTCTTCGCTGGGGTAATAGGTACCACTGGAGAAATAGCCGCTTTCCTCGATAGTGCTGCCTTTGGCATCGGTACTGATGCGCACCCCTTCACCCTCCGCTTCGCCATAGCGGAAAGTAGCGCGGATAATCGTACCATCGGATTGGGTGAGTTCTCCTTCGCCGGAGTAGGAACCGTATTCGAAGCTGCCGGTATAGCGATAGCCATCGCTATCCGAGTAACTGCCCTGTATTAAATAGCCGTTTTCAAAGGTGCCCTGATAAAGGCTGCCATCCTCTTTTGTGAGCTTGCCTTGGCCGTGGAAGCTATAGTTCAAAAACTCACCGCTATAAGTTTCGCCGTCATTCCAATTCAGGGTACCGTTTTGCAACTCTCCCTCAAGGAATTCCCCCGCCCACTCAGCTTCATCGCAGCTATAGCGGCCTTTGCCATGGAACTCTCCGTTGAGGAACTCCCCTTCGTAGCTACAGCCATCACTTTCAGATAACTTACCTTCACCGGTCATGCGACCTTCATGGAAGCTGCCATGGTAATGGATGCCGTTGGGCCATTCGAGCTGACCCTGCCCATGAAACAGACCGTTTAGCATATCGCCCTGGTAGACAGAGCCATCTGGCAAGGCGGTACCACCTGCGAACTGGGTTGGCTCGCAGGCGCTGAGTAGGAAGCAGAGAGGAATTAGGCTGATATATCTCATTTAATAGTCCTTCGTTGAGATCTTTAGTGAGGTTAACAATTTTGAGTCTCGGGTGACAGCATGCAGAGGGAATGATGCTTATTTTCTAATGGTTTTTATCTGCAAAATATAGGCAGTGGGATAAAGTAAAGAGGGGAAAATATATGCTGCTAGTGTTTAAGGTATGGGTACCGATGATAATATGTCAGAGGTGTAATTATATTCGGCTTTAAGCGCTGAAAATACTTTTCTTTTAGCTCTGTAGTAGATGGGCTCTGGCAGGTTGTAAATGGATACCTTTTAATGGTGTGGTATTTAAAGAACTCAGGATATACTTTTAATAAAATGCCTTACAGTTTCTCTGCTCCTTGTCGATGACAATACCTCATTGTGGTCTGTACTTGCTATTTCTTCTATTTGACTATTTTCCGGTAGCTGTTTTAGTGCCTGTAGTGAGTGTTTATATGGAATAACCGAATCATTTTTAGCGATAAGTGCCAATACTTTCGCCTGTATATGTCTTGCATATTTCGCCAAAGTGAATTTTTGCCTTACTAAAAATTTGGGCACATAGTAGCTCTCCATAGCAATTTTCTCTATGCTGTGGAGGGGACAGCAGAGTATCAGGTAGCCGGGTTTTCTAACTTTGGTCAAATAAGCCGCAATGGCGCTGCCAAGGCTGTGCCCCATCACAACCAGCTTTGCCTTGGGATCATTTTTTTTGATAGTATCATAAATAGTAATAGCATCGCCCAGTAAGGCTTTCTCGCTGGGGTTACCTTCACTAATTCCGTAACCTCTGTAGTTAAAAGTGGTTATAGCATCACAACCAAATTCCAGTAGTAATTCCAGGGTTGTACTCACCTCTTCTGTATTGCCGCCAAAATAGATTAAGTGAATAGGACTTTTTTTCTGTGTATATTCTTTAGTATAAATTGTCCATCCGTATAGAGTTTTCTTATCATGAGTGATAATTTTTTGCTGGTAATGAATATACCTTAATTGACCGATAAGGCTTGTTTTTCTGCCAGGAAAGATAAGCTGATTCTGCAAAAAGAAAAGGATCAGTAAATATACAAAGTAGGCTCCGCACAAGGAGCCTATTAAAAACAACAAGTTGTTTCCCATGGCTACTGGCAATTCAATATATTGCCCTGTTCTTGAGTCTCTTTACCGGACACAATACAAATACATACATCATTATTGATAATGCCTAAGGTTGCATACTCCCCTGTCTTTAATGAGCCTAATTCCAGTTTTGGGGCGGTAATTTTTAGGGTTTTTCCATCTAATGGGGAATCTTGCTCCTGAATTATTCCAGATATGGTAATGGGGTCTGGAATATTGGCAGCAAATGAAGGTGTTTTCTTAAGGCCGAATAAACCACTGCCTACAGGTTTCAGAGTCGTCACTTCAATAACAATAGTTTTTTCTGCTTTGCGAGCGGCGGGCCATTCCCATTTTAATTCCATATCTTCAGACATTGCATTTCCTCCGATGAATAACCCCAATACTATAATTGATAGCGTGGGAAATAAAATTTTTTTTAATCTATTCGAAAACAAGGTCATATTTGTCTCCGCTGATAGGGTGTGCACCAATAAACCCACTCAGAATTGTACATTTATCTTTAAATTTGGCTTTTAGGTGCTTATAAAGGTTGTCTGGCGTGTCAAGCCCCGGAATATCCTTATTGAGAACTTTTGCATAATTAAAGGCTTTGGCTGCCTTGCTTGAACAATTTCCCCCGAGCATATTAAAGGCGCCGGGTGAGATTTTAAGGTTGTACCAAAAAGATTTAAACAGTGTGGCTTGAGGCTCTGATACCTCAATTAATATTGCAGTAGATTTAATATTGTATAATTTTGCCGAATTAATATTGACATAATAAGGGCGTATTTTAAGCATGTCGTCATAGTCGGCTACTAGGCCTTTCATATTTAAACCGGATTTGTTGAATGATGCTGAAGGACCATTTGCCCAAGAGGGGATAGAGCTCTTAAACAGTGATCCTGATGATCCTGATGGTCCTGATGAGACATCGCCTCCCTCACCAAAAAAGCCAATGGGTTGCCCATTTGGCAGTATACAGTCCGCATGTTGATCAAGCACGCCGGGACTGTGTGCATCATTTTCTTTTCCTCTGACAATAAGGCCAATTTCATTGAGCGCAATGCTTTGATATGTCGCCATGGGTAATTCCTTCTAATCCATGTGTTTTTCACGGGGGCATCATATCTCAGTGGCTATTTAGGTTTCATCTTCTTACTTGGGATAAATGGCAAATTTTACGCCATTTGTAAGCGCTTGTATTTTTTGGGTGTAGCACTATTCTTTTCCCAACTGTGGCTAATTTAACACTTATTATTTTTGTGCCACTTGCATAGCATGGAAAAATTTAGGTGGTATTTTTCTAGTAGCTGGCGCACCCGTTGGGAATCGTTATTGGATCTTTTTTCCTTGCGACTGACGTGGAAAAGTTTGCGTCCGGCTTCCGCCATTGAACTGGATGTCTCGCAGACCTGGATGACAGTAGCCAGCTTGATCTGGTCGTAATAGTCTATGGTGCGGTATATGTCAGGGCCAAGTAGTCTCTCCAGGCGTTGGAGGGGTAGTGATGATTGGCTCTGTGTACCCTGCCATTTAATCCGCAACCTATGGATTTCCTCTTCCACTACCTGAGTCGTGATACGCCCACCATCGGCGAGGGTACCCATACGCAGGATACTGGCATTAAGATCGCGAAAGTTTGCAGACCAGCTGGCCTCGCATGAGCGCCCAAAGCTCAAGTACTTTTCCCGTGCGGCTTTATTAAAGCTGACCAGGTGCCCGGACTTTCTGGAAAAGGCCTCCAGTTCAAAATCGATATTGGGCTCCAGGTCTTCAAGGCGCTCGCGCAGGGAGGGCAATCGGTAGGTCCACAGGTCGATACGGGCGAGCAGGTCCGCACGAAATTTACCTTCTTGGCAGAGCTGTACCAGATCCCGGTTGGTACCGGCAATCAACTGGAAGTGACTGCTTACTTCTTTATCTGAGCCGAACGGCATAAAGCGTTTGTGCTCAATCGCACGCAATAGCATGGCCTGCTCATCCAATCCCAACTCACCGATTTCATCGAGAAACAGCAGGCCCCTATCCGCTTCCATTAGCAAACCGGGGCGGTGGGTGGTGGCCCCGGTATAGGCGCCTTTGCGGTGGCCGAACAGGGCGGACATCGCATTTTCGCCGCGCAGGGTGGCGCAGTTTACCGCTACCAGACCACCCTCCAGCTTGCCGCGCTGCTTGCGCAATTCATAGACGCGCTGGGCCAGCTGGGATTTGCCCGCCCCTGTGGGGCCGGTAATCAGTATGGGGGCGTCGGAGCGGATCGAGACCTGCTCCAGCTGCTCGATCATCTGGTTAAAGGCGAGATTGTTGGTCTCGATTCCACCCTTTAGGTAGGTGGTGCCCTCCTGGTGTTCCCTCTGGAAGCGCGAGGCGATCTGGTCGTATTTGGATAGATCCAAATCGATGATTTGGTACTCGCCCGGCAAGCTGCTGTGCTTGCGCGCCGGGGAGGTTTGCAGCAGACGCCCGGGGAAATAGCCCGCTTCTGTCAGCAGGTACAGGCAGATCTGGGCCACATGGGTGCCGGTGGTGATATGCACCAGATACTGTTCATCGTCCGGCTTAAAGTTGTAGGCGCGGGCGAAATCCAGCAGGTTGCTGTACACGCTCTCGAAATCCCACGGATCGGCGAAATTTATCCGGTGGTGAACCACCTCGGTTTCAGGGGAGACTCGCGCAATATCCTCGGTGACCTGGTCGGCCAGGTTTTTCGAGTGGTTGTCGAAGAGAAGTTCCAGCCGATCGATCAACAGATCATCGTGTTGGCACATGGAGATGTTCGGGCGCCACTTGTCCCAGCGCTTGTCGCCTTTGCCGCGCCGGTCCTTGCTGATGCCGAGAATACTGATAGCGATTGTTTTCATACTATCTAAAATATTATTTATCTATCAAAAAAGATAGATTTTTATGATTGAGTTATCACGACTAGCCTTCTAAAAACTGTCCAATTTAAAAATAAATCCTTTAAAAACAATAAGTTACAAAAAATTTTCAATTCTCTGTAAAAGTTGGCACTCCATTCGCTATATCAATAACCAAACGAAACAGATGAATACCAAGCGCGGTTTCAAAAGGAGCGAGAGATGAAGCCAATGCCATATGAAGTGATGCAGGCAGGTGGGGTACCGATTAAATCCTGGACCCTGGGCGTGCCCTTTGAAGAGGAAGCCAAAGCGCAGCTTAAAAATATTTCGCAGATGCCATTCGTGCACAAGTGGGTGGCGGCGATGCCCGATGTACATCTGGGCAAGGGCGCCACCATTGGCAGCGTGGTCCCAACTCTGGGGGCGGTAATCCCCGCTGCCGTAGGGGTGGATATTGGTTGCGGCATGATGGCGGTGCGCACCAGCCTGACGGCGGCACAACTGCCGGACAATCTGGCTGGGGTGCGCAGCGCCATCGAGCGCGCAGTGCCCCACGGCCGCACTGGTGGGTTTCGCGGTAAACGGGGGCGTGACAAAGGGGCTTGGGCCGATACGCCCGAGGATGTACTGGTCGGCTGGACGCCGCTTGCGGCTCAGTTCGAACAGCTCAAAGAACGCCACCCGGTATTAAAAAATACCAATAATATCAATCACTTAGGAACCTTGGGCACCGGTAATCACTTTATCGAGATGTGCCTGGATGAACGGGGCAGTGTGTGGTTGATGCTGCACAGCGGCTCCCGGGGCGTGGGCAATCGAATTGGCACTTATTTTATTGAGAAGGCCAAGCGGGATATGGAGCGTTGGCATATTCATTTGCCAGATAGCGACCTGGCCTATTTCCCCGAGGGTACCGAGCACTTTGATGATTATGTGCAGGCGGTGGAGTGGGCGCAGGAATTTGCCCGCATCAACCGTGAGGTGATGATGGAGCGTACTATCGGTGCGGTAAAGCAGGCCCTGGGAATGGAGTTTGAGGCGCGTATGGAAGCGGTGAATTGCCACCACAACTATGTTTCCCGCGAGCACCATTACGGCAGGGATGTGTTGGTAACCCGCAAAGGGGCTGTAAGAGCGCGTACCGGTGAAATGGGTATTATTCCCGGTAGTATGGGCGCTAAGTCATTTATTGTGCGGGGGCTGGGTAACGAGGAAAGCTTCTGTAGTTGTAGCCACGGCGCCGGGCGGGTGATGTCCCGCACCAAGGCCAAAAAGCTGGTCTCCCTGGAGGAGCACCGCGCGGCCACCGCTGATGTGGAGTGCCGCAAAGACGAGGGTGTGATCGATGAAACCCCATCGGCCTATAAACCTATTGAAAAGGTGATGGCAGCACAGAAAGACCTGGTGGAAATCGTGTATACCCTCAAGCAGGTAGTTTGCGTCAAAGGCTGACGCTGTCTAGGCCAGGGATAGGCCGCACTTCAAGAATTGCTAAAGCATGCGGGCCGCTGGGCGAATTTGCCGGGCGGTTGCAACTGAGTTTGAGGCCTTTGGCCCGTTAGCGGAGCCGGTTCTGAATCCCGGCCCGGCACCACCGCCGCTGGTGGCAGGTGTACCTACGGGTTAGAAGCTCAAACGCCTACTTTGTAGCTCATTGGGTAGAGCAGTCGATAATCATCGATCGGTAGCAGGTTCGAATCCTGCCAAAGTTCCGTCGTCCTCCAAACGACCTTGTGGAAAGGCGAGAGCCTGGGGTTCAACTCCCCGTTAAAAATCTACCCGGGGCCCGGTAGCCTCCCGGTGCGGTAAATGGGATTTAGCCGTTTATCGCGGAAGTGCTCCGGCAACAGCGCTGTTGATCGCGGGTCTGCCCTGTGCGGCCCGGCGGCAAGATTTGCGATAGTTTCTCCAGGCCAGGGAGTGTGGCTGGGGGCTCAGGGGGAGCCCGCTGGAGAAGCTTGTGAATCCTCTGCCGTCCGGCCTCGCTCGGTACAAACGATTGCCCCCCTGTTGCTGGACGGGCCCCACTTTTGCGGCCCTGAGGGGTAGCGCAGTATAAAAATGGAATAAAAGATAATAGCCATGATATCTCTGTTCAAAATATGGAAGAACGTAGACGTTGCGGATAGCGAGCGAGTGCTGCTATTTCGCCGCAACCGTTTTGAAGGGGTGTTGCCGCCCGGCAGCCATCGCATCTCGCTCCTGTCCGGTGACGTAAGGGCAGAGACTTACGATATTACCGATGTGATTTTTGGGGAAATAAAAGCCAAATTTCTGCTGAAGACCTATGGTGAAACCCTCGGCAAATACTTGCAATCCTACGAGTTGTCAGATCACCAGGTGGGACTATTTTATCGGGATAACCACCTGGTGGATATTTTGCCCCCCGGCACTTTCCGTGCAGTGTGGAGAGGTGGTGAGTCGGTGCGTGTGGAAGTGGTGGACATTTCTGAGGAGTACACCATCGATAAAAAAGTCCTGGGGTTGCTGGGGCGCGGCGTTCGCGCCGGGCAAATGCGCAGCGCCCTACAGGCGGTCAGCTACAACGAGATTCCCGATGAGCACGTGGGTCTGTTAATGGTCAACGGCAAATTGGAAAAAGTGCTACAGCCCGGTTGTTACGGTTACTGGAAATACAACCGCTCTATTGAGGTCAAGGTACTGGACTTGCGCCTGAAAACTATCGAGGTCAGCGGCCAGGAAATCCTGACCAAGGATCGGGTCAGCCTGCGCATTAACCTGACCGGCGCTTACAAAATCACCGATGCGAAAAAAGTAGCACTCAAGCTCAGCGATAGTACGGGATTTATTTACCGCGAATTGCAACTGCACCTGCGGGAGGCGGTGGGTACCCAGACACTGGATAGCTTACTTGCGGATAAAGACCGTCTGAATATCGTGATTGCCACGGGTATTCGCGACAAGCTGGCGCAGTATGGCATTGAGCTCGCCAGTGTCGGGGTCAAGGATATTATCCTGCCCGGTGATATGAAGATGATCCTCAATCAGGTGGTCGAAGCGCAGAAGGAGTCTGAGGCAAACCTGATCAAGCGCCGTGAAGAAACCCAGGCGATGCGCTCTCTGCACAATACCGCCAAGTTGATGGACAACAACCCGGTACTGCTGCGCTTAAAGGAGCTGGAAGCCCTGGAGCGGGTCAGCAGTCGTATCGACAAAATCTCTGTATACGGCGGCCTCGATGGGGTAATGAATGAACTGGTGAAGTTGCGCCCCACCGGATAGGCGCGCCCGCCAATAAAGCTGTAAGTTTAAGGAATAAGATAGTGATTGAGATAGACGGCGCCCAGGGGGAGGGCGGCGGACAGATTTTGCGGACTTCCCTCACTTTGTCTGTGTGTTTGGGTATGCCGGTGCGAATAAAAAATATTCGCGCCGGCCGTAGAAAGCCCGGTTTGTTGCGCCAGCACCTCGCCTGCTTGCGTGCAGCCAAAGAGATTAGTGGCGCCGAGGTTAGCGGTGAGCAGTTGGGTGCGGCGGAAATTACTTTTGCACCGGGAGAGGTGTGCCCCGGTAGCTACCATTTTCCTATCGGTTCTGCCGGCAGTACCAGCTTGGTTTTTCAAACCGTATTGTTACCGTTGCTATTGACCGATGGGATTAGCGAGCTGCACTTTGAAGGCGGTACCCATAATAAAAAAGCACCCAGCTTCGATTTTATTGCCCGGACCTACTTACCCCTGTTGGCGCGTATGGGGGGCTGTGTAGACGTGGCTCTGGATGGCTACGGCTTCTATCCGGCCGGCGGTGGTTCCTGGCATGCCCGCATCCAACCGCTATCGCAGTGGTCGCCACTGGCGTTGACCGAGCGTGGCGAATTTCTGGAGCGTGAAGCCGTGGCCACCTCGGCTCATATCCCCGCTCATGTGGCCGAGCGGGAGTTGGCGCGGGTGCGCAAGCAGTGCCAGTGGCCGTCGGAGCGCCTGCACCAAAGGCAGGTGAAATCTCAGGGGCCGGGCAATGTGCTCTCTCTGCGCCTGCAATCCCAGCAGTTGACCGAAGTGTTTGATTCTATGGCTGAGCAGGGGACCAGTGCCGAGCGCGTTGCCGATCGCGCGATTCGACAGATGCAGCGCTATATACACGCCGGTGTAGCGGTGGGTGAACATCTGGCCGACCAGCTGATACTCCCACTGGTACTGGGAGCTGGCGGCAGCTTTACCACCCTGAAGCCGAGTCTGCATCTGTTAACCAATATTGAAGTGGTGCGCCAGTTAACGGGAGCGACTATCGATCTGCGTCAAGAGGGAGAGGATCGGTGGCGAGTGCTGGTAGAGAAGCTTTAACCGAAAAGATATACCAGCAGCGGCTTGTCTGAGTAGATTGATTGAAAAAACCCTTTAAAAACAATAGGTTACATAGATTGCCCCTGTGTGTGCGGGGGCAGCCGGGGCCTTGAGAAATTCAAACCGAAGGCTGCTACCCTGCCACTCCCTGGGGGTTATCGCCCCCCCTATAAGACCCGATGCCTTCGAATCCGATCAACGTTTGCGATACTGAACTTGGTTGTGAAGCTGCCAAGAGGGTTCGCCGCTCAGATATGCTTGATTCCTACTGATTTTTCCTGGACTAAATTTGAATATAATCTTTAACGTTTGAAACTATTTTCATAATTTTTTAATGGTTATTACTTCCGATTGCGATGCTGGAAAATAATTTTATCGAGTTTTGTTGATTGCAGTTGTTTTTAGTTTTTCTCCTTTCGCGCAAACACTTTTTTTATTCAAAAATTTTTATTCGCCGAATAAACCTGACAAAAATAGTTCGCTAATATTGATGAAGGCGAGGCTTCTATTTGATGTATATCAATAAATCGCTTGCTACTCCGCTTGCATAATGCACTCGCGCTGGGATAACTGCTGTGGTCGGCAATAACTTCGATCATATTCGTGCAGTTGCCTTTCACCCAAAATAGTTTTGTAAAGGAGCGGCGAATGAACCAACAGAAATTATCCACCGCAGTCGCGGCTATCATCCTCGGAGCTTCTGCCTCTCAGGCACTCGCGGCAGAAAATGAAACTGCCACCTTAACGGATGCACTAACTTCCGGAGAGGTAGGCGTGAACCTTCGCTATCGGGTCGAGCATGTTGAGCAAGATGCTATAGACGATATTGCCATCGCTTCGACTTTGCGGACCCGCCTGAACTGGACCAGTGGCCGCTACCGTGGCTTCGATGTATTGCTTGAAATGGATAACGTCAGTGAAATCGGTAACGACAATTACAACTCTACAGTGAATGGCAATACTGAGTACCCGGTAATTGCTGACCCTCAGGGCACTGAGGTCAATCAGGCCTATGTAAAGTACAGCGGCAGCAACAGTAAAATTATCGTCGGACGGCAGCGGATTAATCTGGATGACCAGCGCTTTATTGGCGGTGTAGGCTGGCGTCAGAACGAGCAGACTTATGACGGCTTACGCTACCAGTTTGGCGGGGAGGGCCAGTTGCAGCTGGATTACAGCTATATCTACAACGTCAATCGTATTTTCGGTGAAGATAGCCCTCAGTCAGACTTGGATGGGGATATTCAGCTACTGCATGCCAGCTATCCACTGGCAGAAAAGCATCAGTTGAGTGCCTTCTTCTACAACCTGGACCTGGATAACGCAGCAAGCTTTGCCGCCCGCACTTTTGGTGCCGCTTACCGGGGGGATTTTGCTCTGTTTGCAGCTGAGCTGAGTTATGCGCGCCAGGAGGATATTGGCAGTAATCCCAGTGATTTTGCTGCTGATTATTACTTAGCTGAAATTAGTGCTCCTCTGGGGCCGGTTAAAGGCAAACTGGGCTATGAAGTATTGGGTTCAGATAGCGGTGTTGGTTTCAGCACACCACTGGCGACGCTACACAAATTCCAAGGTTATACGGATCAGTTCCTGCAAACCCCAGCAGATGGCATTGAGGATTTATATCTGGGAGCCAAGCTGGAACTGGCCGGTGGTGATTTGGGTATTACTTATCACAGCTTTACGGCTAATGAAGGTTCAGCGGATTACGGCACCGAGTGGAATATCAGTTACGGCCATAAATTTAATGACACTTTCTCTGCGTTGGTAAAGTATGCAAGTTACGATGCGGAGGATTACAGCATAGATACCGATAAGCTTTGGTTAATGCTTACGGCAAAATTTTGATTTTTCAGAGTCGATAATTGATAGATTGAGTACGAAAACCGGACCCTGCTATTGAGATAGCAGGGTCCAGTCGAACCTTATTTTTCCAGCGTATTTTAGCACCAGTGAACCCAGCGGTGCAGGACACTACTGTTTGGTTAACAGGCCGGAGACCTCGCCTTTGGGGTCCAGCGGGGTATGTAGATTAACGAAGACCTTGCCTTCCATAAGCCCCTTGCGATAAGGCTCTTCTACCGTCCATATACCCATAATATAGCCATTGGTGCCCTCAGCACATTTTTCTGCCAGGGTGTGTTTGCCTTTGTCCGCCTGGGTCTTGGGCCAATCGGACATCATACCGGGGTGTGTGGGCATCCCGCAGATAGTCTGGATAATTGGGCCACTGGGTTGGCCCGGTTTACAAATAGGCGGCTCTTTGCCATCACCTTTACATTGCATATGAAAATGCGACATGCTCACCCCGCCCTTGGACAAATGGCTGTAGCCAAGCATAAATCTCATTCTATGGGTAAGACTGTTGTAGGCGCCAATAAAGAAACCCTGTGCATCTTTAGGGGTTTGTGGGTTGACTTTTTTACCGAGCTTATTTTCATTTGCAGTGGTTAAATCGGCGGTAAATACGGTAATTCGCTGGCCGTTTCCCGCATTAGACCACGCCTTCTCGACATCCCCGTGTTTGACCGCTGGTGGACCTTTTTCTTTTTTGGTGTGGCTATCGGAAATCGTCAACGTAGAGTAAGTCAGCGCAAGCGTCGCCAGTAGTAAAAAAGCCGCTTTGGGCAATGAACTCAGTGCCATAAACCTCTCCTCTTGATTAAATCGATATCGTCATTGCGTGATGGAAGATTGGATGCCAGGCCATCTGGGAGGTTGGTGCCGACATGTATCGGCGTGAATCACGGGATAGGCTAGCGATAAGTACTTGTAGCATACGAACTAGCTATTGGCTCCTGAGAAGCAATTTAAAAGGCAGTATTTTCGACTCTTACTATTTCGGGTTGCTGAAACCGAGTAAGTGTAGCCGTCAAAGCTCTGTTCCAAGCTAAAACATACTGATTTAAAGGTTGAGTCAATTGAGTATATCGGTATGCCGGAGAGTAAAAGCGGGATACAGAAATTGTGGAGCTGCCAGAGATTTTTAGTCTGGCGTCAATTTTAAGAGTCGGGCGTAAGCGTTTTCAAATGCCAAAAAAGCTTCTATGTTTTTGGTGAATATGTAAGTTACTGACATACAAGTCAGCACCTGATTTTTAAATCTGCCGGAGATAGATGGAGCATTGATTAACGGTTTAGAATGAAACTTTGAGCTGTCTTCGCCTAAAATATATCTAGATCTATCAGTCTCACTTAATCTGGCAACCTAATTTCGAACTTAGAAAAGAGCGCCTAAAGTAATGAATGTGCTTTAAGCGCCTGCTTTATTTGAATTATATTATTTGTTAAAAATGATACTGTGCTCCAAGAGATAGGGCGTAGCTTGACTCGGCGGGATCATTGATGCGTTGTTTTAGCATAAGTCGTGTAGAGGCACTTTTGCCAAGACTGTATTGAAAACCAACTCCATACTGAAGTCGTGTGTTTGTACTGCTATCGCTATCTTTATTTGTTACGTTAGCATTACAGTTCATCTCATTTATACAGCCGCCGCCTGTTTCATACTGAACATAAGAATCTACCTCCCTTGAACTTATTCCTAGACTGCCGATTAGGCTTATTTTGTCGTATTTTTTGAGATTATATTTACCTAGCAGATCAATGCTTAAGTGTTTGAGTTGAACCTCGCCAATTCCATGTGATAGACCAACATTTGGGTCGTCAAAATATTTTTTCTGATTGTTACTTTGAGAGTATCCCGCTTCGACTGAAACGTTGGGTCGAAATTCGTACCCCAAGTAAATGCCCCATGAGTTGTATGATTTAGGTTGTATTTCCGAGGACTCATAGTGCTGGGTATGTATTGTGTCGCCGTTTAAAATTTCGGCGTTAAGGCCTGCGCTCAGGTTGCCATTAATGGAGTCATGCCGATGCTCCAGTCCAGCATAAAACTTACTCTCTGCGTAACTTTCAGAAATGCAGCCTGCTAAAAGTATTGATGTGGCCACTATTTTTAATGAATGCATATTTGTTTGTCCATTTGCATTTCGTTTGGTACGAATGTTTGGTTGCGATAGGCAAGGTTTGCCCGAAAAATGTGTTGAAAATTCTGCAGTGATTAAATGACAGGTAAGAATGAAATACAAGGTTGGTCTCGTAAGGCCGTGAGATTATAAGTTAGAATGTTATATGGAGGAGGCTTTAGCCGCTAGTGTGCTTGTCTGGCCAAGCTTATTTGTTGTGGGCCGTGGAGGTTGAACTAAACTGAAGCGTTTTTCTAGTGTGTTCTGGCTGGATTTAAATATAGCTTGGGTATTGCCTATTATTTTTTGTGATGCCAAGCCTTTTCTTGTTAATTTCTGGAAATTCCAGATTGATCCAGCTCAGGCTTATTCGCTTTCATAAAATATTGTCTATCCTGAGAGAATTACTTCTATAGTTTCATCTGGTAACTTTCTATCAATCACCGACCGCCTTTCGGTATCCTGGCTAACAATATCACAGCCGGCATTCAAAGATTGCTGCCGAGCTTCAAGTCCTTTTTAATGGCGATATCTGCTATCTCATCTGTCGATATTTCGCTCAAATGTTTTAGGGGGATTTTCCTTCCTTTAGAATCTTTGTCATAAAGATTTGCCT
Source organism: Microbulbifer regidiadema (SeqCode) (assembly GCF_052466995.1). Classification (NCBI taxonomy): domain Bacteria; kingdom Pseudomonadati; phylum Pseudomonadota; class Gammaproteobacteria; order Cellvibrionales; family Microbulbiferaceae; genus Microbulbifer; species Microbulbifer regidiadema (SeqCode). The sequence continues at coordinate 3,619,967 of NZ_CP174297.1, forward strand.
CATTTGAAGATTTACTCCTTTAGTACTCTTAATCTATAGGATGGAGCGGTAACTCTCAAAGCCTATACCGAACTTGCGCTCCAGAATGCACTCAAGTTAGATGAGGTGAGGAGGTTGATGTGACCTGCGGTGTGGCAGTACAAGTGCTCGGAATTTGCATGGGAGCGGCAGTTCTCGATCTTCTTGCCGCAGAGCAGTTCACCGGTGAGTCTCCCGGGGATAATGCTGGCTCAACTTATCAAGTCGATATTCCTTTCAATAGTAATTATTCAATTTTATTCTGTTAGAGTAGCTTCCTATTGCGGCAAGTAGGGTCTGTATAGCTATTTGCTTCTGCGAATATACCCTAGGGCTAACTGCTGTGGGCGTCACTATGACAGTTTCTTCCGCTCCCCGGTGTGATCACTTACGAATTGGAACGAGATATGCATTGAAGTAATAAAAGAAGGCTGAATTTTTATGGGGTTGCTATTGGCTCTGAGTTCTATACGTGATTGGTAGATGCCTTTTGTATTTGTCAATGTAAAGAGAAAATTCTATGCCCCGTTTGCATTTCGGCAAAAGGAAGAATCTTGTACGAAATAAAAGTCGAAAAACCGGGGCTTTGCGGGATAGGTAGTGCCCACTAGCTTCTCAGAGTGACGCCACTTTTAAGGCTGGAAAGTAAAGAAAATTTAATCGCGAAAAAAAACTATGGTTTCAGTTGGGCCAGAAAAATTGTAATTTGTTTCAGTTCAATCCGTTGTTGCGAAGGAAAAGCGTCATGAATACCTCCAAATTTCCAAAAGTTCTCGGTGCCTTACTGTTGGGGGCCTGCAGCACAGTCGCATTGCAGGCCGCTGCGCAGGAAAGTGAAAGTGCCACTCTGGTGGATGCGTTGAAATCCGGTGAAGTCGGATTGAATCTGCGTTACCGCGTAGAAGTTGTCGATCAAGATGCCTTAGTTGACGATACTATCGATCAGTATGACATGGAAGACGAAGCTGTTGCATCCACGTTAAGAACCCGTCTCAACTGGCGCAGTGGCAGCTACCGTGGCTTTACCGGCTTCCTGGAAATGGATGATGTTACTGCGATTGGTAATGACAGTTACAACTCCACCACCAATGGCAATATCGACCACCCGGTGGTGGTTGATCCAGAAGGAACTGAAATCAACCAGGTCTATATTCGCTACAGCGGTGGCAACTCCATAATTACTGCAGGTCGCCAGCGTATTAATCTGGATGGACAGCGATTTGTCGGCGGTGTTGGCTGGAGACAAAACGAGCAGACCTACGATGGTGTGCGTTACCAGTACGGTAGTGCCGATAGCTTCCAGTTAGATTACAGCTATGTGTACAACGTTAACCGTATTTTTGGTGAAGACAGTTCCAATTCCGATATGGGCGGTGATATCCAACTGCTACACGCGATTTATCCAGTGGCTGAAAACCATAAAGTCAGCGCTTTTGTTTACAACCTGGATCTGGAAGATTCCACCAATAATGCCAGCCGCACCTACGGCGTAGATTACAAAGGTAAATTTGGTCCGGTAAAAGCCAACCTCAGTTATGCACAGCAGTCAGATATTGGTGATAACCAGTATGACTATAGTGCTAACTATTACCTGGCAGAATTGGGAGCCGACCTGGGTCCGGTTGCGACAAAACTCGGTTATGAAGTTTTGGGTTCCGACAATGATGTTGGTTTTAAAACTCCGCTGGCAACCCTGCACAAATACCAGGGCTTTGCCGACAAATTCCTGGCAACCCCCGCTGACGGTATCGAAGATTTTTATGTTGGCGGCTCTATTAAACTTGCCGGCGGCAACCTGGGCTTGACCTATCACAACTTTGAGGCAGCCGAAGGCTCTACAAGTTACGGGGACGAGTGGAACCTGAGCTACGGATACAAACTTACCGAGGATATTTCCGCCCTGGTTAAGTACGCCGCGTTTGATGCCGATGATGACTCCACAGGGCTTACTAACACCGATAAGCTCTGGGTTATGGTAACCGCTAATTTCTAAGCGGCTGAAAGAACTCCTTAGCGAGGCCCCCGGCTTCGGCCGGGGTTTTCCCCGCACCTTGGACCTGTTTTTATAATTTATAAATTTTAATCGATTGAAGCTGCACGTTTTGATGTCTCCCCGAGGAGCATCCGTTCGAGCACCAAGGGAGTAACACTTCTAACCCAAGCATAAATTAACCAGCTTGATACACTGACATCAGTTTAAACACCGAGTCCCGCTACCTAAACCGCGTCGTTTTTTATTGACACGGCAAGGTGCCGGGACCGTGGCCGTACCGGCCACCAGGGTCTAGCGGGAAACTGCGCGGCCTCCCGCAATTGGAAAGGCGTTTAATGTTACAAGACAATTTTGGCCGCAGGTTTTACTACCTGCGCCTGTCCGTGACGGACATCTGCAACTACCGCTGCAACTACTGCCTGCCCGAGGGCATCGGTTGCGGACGCTCCCTGGACGGGGAAAATCCTCTCTCAGTCGCTGAGGTGGGCACATTAGTGCGCGCTTTCGCTTCACTGGGTACGGAAAAGGTACGCCTTACCGGCGGAGAGCCCTCCCTGCGCAAAGACCTGGTGCCGCTGCTCGAAGCCGTGCGCGCCAGCGATAAGATTCGCCGCTTAGCCATTACCACCAACGGTTACCGCCTGCCCAGTCAGATAGACGACTGGCACCGCGCGGGCTTGGATCAGGTGAATGTCAGTATCGACAGCCTCGACCCGGCTCAATTCCACCATATCACCGGCCACAACCGCCTGGATAAAGCCTTAGCTGGCCTGGATCGCGCCCTGGCCTTGGGTATCGATACCAAGGTCAACGCAGTGCTGATGCGCCAGTACAACCTGGCGGAGCTGGATAATTTCCTCGCCTGGGTTCGCGAGACTCCGGTGACCCTGCGTTTTATTGAATTGATGCGCACCGGCGATAACCGCGACTTCTTCGCCAGCAACCATGTCTCCGGTGGCGATATAGAAACCCTGTTGTTGCGCGAAGGCTGGGAGCAGGCTATCCGCACCCGCGATGCGGGCCCGGCGCGGGAGTACTTCCACCCGGATTACGCCGGCCGTATCGGCCTGATTACCCCCTATGGCAAAGACTTTTGTGCCAGCTGCAACCGCCTGCGGGTATCCGCCCAGGGCAAGTTGCACCTGTGTCTGTTCGCCGATCAGGGCTTTGATATGCGCGAAATCATCGCCGCTGGCGACAGCGATGCGCTGGCGGCCCATATCCGCGAGCTGATAGTCGATAAGACCGCAGGCCACCAGTTACACGAAGGGTTTACCGGCGCTACCCGCAACCTGGCGATGCTGGGGGGGTAGTTTTATGAGTGAGGTTCAGAGGGGCAAATTGACAATCGGCGTGGTACTGGCCGGCGGCCGCTCCAGTCGGATGGGCAGCGACAAGGCCCTGCTGGTACACCCGCAACAGGGCAATTTTTTACAGTATGCCGAGGCCCTATTGAGTGAGTTACCGTTGGAAAAAATCGTGACTAGTGGCGCTCGCCCCGGCGCTATTGCAGACTTGGTGCCGGAGCGGGGCCCACTGGGCGGTCTCTACTCGGTCGCGCTGGCGACCGGCGCCGATGCGGCCCTGGTGATCCCGGTCGATATGCCCTTACTCGGGCGGGAACACCTCACAGAGTTATTGACCGAGGGGCAGGCAAGAGGCCGCCCCTGTTATTTTGATGGCCACTTTTTCCCCCTGTGGCTGCCCTTAACTGGCGACTGCGTCGATTATTTGCGCCGTGCGGTGGAAGGCAGTGTACGCAATTCTGTCGGCGCGCTGCTGCGTCACCTGGGGGGGGAATCCATACCGATTAAAAATGCCGGCGATTGGCATCGCAATATCAATACGCCGGCAGATTATCTCGGCCTGAGTAGGCCAGATAAAACGCTAGAAAACAGTTTTGTGAGAGACCACTGATTATGTCCGCACACGCCAGTAAAGAATTTGTACCGCTCAATATCGCGGTACTCACGGTATCCGATACCCGCAACGAGCAGACCGATAGTTCCGGCCAGTATTTGGTGGAAGCCCTTAAAACTGCCGGCCATCGGCTCGCGGATAAACGCATTGCCCCGGACGATATTTATCAGATGCGCGCGCTGGTCTCCGCCTGGATTGCAGATCCGACAGTGCAGGTGGTATTGGTGACCGGTGGTACCGGCTTTACCGAGCGCGACTCCACACCGGAGGCCCTGAGCCCGCTGTTCGATAAAACTGTCGACGGCTTCGGCGAGCTGTTCCGCCATATTTCCCTGGGGGATATCGGCAGCTCCACTATACAGTCGCGCGCGCTCGCCGGTCTCGCCAATCGCACACTGATCTGCTGCATGCCCGGTTCCACCGGTGCCTGTCGTACGGCCTGGGAGGGCATATTGCTGGAGCAATTGGATGCCCGCCACAAGCCCTGCAACTTTGTCCCCCATGTGCGCTCTGTCAGCGCACCCTGCGAGAGCCGGGGGTAATTCGTGAGTCAGCTAACCCATTTAAACCAGCGCGGCGAAGCCAGTATGGTGGATGTCACCGAGAAGGCTATCACCGACCGCAGCGCCCTGGCCGAGAGCAGTATCTGCATGAGTGCAGAGGCTTTTGAACTGCTGAGCCAGGGGACTCACAAGAAAGGCGATGTCCTATCCATAGCCCGTATCGCCAGTATCCAGGCCGCGAAGAAAACCTCGGATCTCATTCCCCTGTGCCACCCCCTGGCACTGACCAAGGTAGCGGTGGACTTTGAATTGCAGCCGGAAAAGCACAGCGTGCATATCAGCGCTTTCTGCCGTTTGGCGGGGCGCACGGGGGTAGAGATGGAAGCTTTAACAGCGGCTTCGGTAGCGGCGCTAACCATTTACGATATGTGTAAGGCTGTGGACCCGGCGATGGAAATTGGCCCAACCCGCCTGCTGCAGAAAAACGGCGGTAAGCGCGGCCGCTGGCGCGCTGACGCAGCGGACAAAGTGTAAAAATTGTAGAGGTATACAGCGATGGTCAAGGTTCTGTTTTTCGCACGCCTGCGCCAGCAATTGGGCCTGGGTGAGATTGCCCTGGAGAACTTTTCCGGCAGTCTCAGCGAGCTGCGCAACACCCTATGTGAGCAGTACCCGGATTGGAGCGCGCATCTGCAACGGGACGATATCCGTATGGCCCTGAACCAGGAGCTGGCGGAAAGCGGAGCCCTGGTAAAAGCCGGGGATGAAGTTGCATTTTTCCCGCCGGTTACCGGTGGCTAGTGGTGCTCGCATGAACCCTGTTGATCGTATCGAAGTCTGTGCAACGCCTCTCGACGTAGCGGCTGAATACACCGCGCTACAGGGCCGTAGTGGCGATGGTGCCTGTGCCCTGTTTGTGGGTTCGGTGCGGGACTTCAATGCCGGTAGTGATGTCTGCGGTTTGGCCCTGGAACACTATGCGGGCATGACCGAAAAGAGCCTGCAACGGATTATCAATGCTGCCCGCGAGCGCTGGTCCCTGGGGCGTGTCACCATTGTTCACCGGGTTGGTCCCATGCAGGTCAACGATGAGATTGTTTTTGTCGGCGTTACCAGCGCCCACCGCCAGGCCGCCTTTGCCGCCTGCCAATACATTATGGATCGCCTCAAAACCGAGGCGCCTTTTTGGAAGCGCGAAGTGATTGTCGATGAGCGCGGCCAGCCTTCAGAGCGCTGGGTTGAGGCCCGGGTCAGCGATACTGCGGAGATGGAAAAGTGGTCCGAGGGCTGAGCCTGCCATTGTTCATTTTACTGGTGACGGTTGCGCTGCCGGTAAATGCGGATAATTGTACTTTGCGAGTGGCGGTAGCGGCCAGCTTTCGCCCGGCACTGGAGCGGGTGCTGCCGGAATTTGAGCGTCGCCATGCCTGCGCGGTGCAAATCAGCAGTGGCAGCTCCGGGCTGCTCTACCAACAAATAGCGCACCGCGCTCCCTTCGATTTATTCCTGTCTGCCGATCGCGAGCGTCCCGAACTGTTGGAAAAGCAGGGCGGGGCACTGGCCAACACTCGTCAGACTTACGCCCTGGGTTTACTCGCTCTCTGGCACCTAAAATCAGAATCGAACATTGAGCAGTTACTGCAAATCTGGCTCGGTAAAATCGTATTAGCTGATCCCGAGGTGGCCCCCTTTGGTAGCGCCGCCCGGCAGGTACTGCAAAGCCTGGGTTTGTGGGAGGAAAAGCAAGCCCAGTTAGCTCGGGCCCACAACGCCGGCCAAGCCTATTTAATACTGGACTCCGGCAATGCACAGCTGGGCTTTGTCGCCGCCAGCCAGGTGTTGGCAGCCGGCCGCGATCACTTCTGGTTGCTGCCGCAGCATTTGTATAACCCTATTGAGCAGCAGCTAGTGATTCCCACTCAGAGCCGCCGCCCTAAAAAGGCGCAGTCTCTCGCCGATTACTTGCGCTCAGCGGAAGTACAGCTGCAACTGCACCGTTTGGGTTACGGTGTGTTGACGGCGCAATATCGAGGGAGCGGTTTATGAATATCGCCGCTGCCGATTGGCAGGCTCTGTGGCTGACGTTAAAGCTGGCCGGCTTAACGACCTTACTGCTGTTTATAATTGGCGTGCCGCTGGCCTGGAAATTGAGCCAATGGCAGAGCCGCTGGCGCCACGGTATAGAGGTATTAATTACCCTGCCACTGGTACTGCCACCCACAGTGTTGGGCTTTTATTTACTACTGTTGTTTTCCCCCAATTACGCCCCCGGTCAGTGGCTGTCATATATTTTTCACGGTCCCCTGGTGTTTTCCTTTACCGGCTTGGTATTTGCTTCGGTGATTTATTCCCTGCCGTTTATGGTGCAGCCGCTGTTGGCTGTATTTAATACTAATGGTCGGCGCCTGATCCAGGCCGCCGCTGCACTGGGTATTCCACCCTGGGCGGCACTGCTAAAAGTGCTGTTACCGGCCAGCCGCGCCGCTATTGTGAGCGCCTGCGCTTTGACTTTTGCCCACACCCTGGGGGAGTTCGGGGTGGTGCTGATGATTGGTGGCGCTATTCCCGCTGAGACCCAGGTGGTTTCCATCGCGCTCTATCAACATGTGGAGGCGATGGAGTACGGGGCGGCGCACAGATTGGCTTTACTATTGATGGGGATCAGCACCCTGCTGTTGCTCGCCGCGCGCTGGCTGGGGTATAGACTGGCCCCGCGTGGAGCAAACGGCGAGCGCGCTAAGCCGGTTATGGGGGTACTGGGTTAGTGGAAATCACCTCGCCTCTGTTCGGTACTGCGGCCAGCTCCTCTGAGGTTATCGGGCTCAGCGTTACCGGGTTGGTGACCTCGCTGAATAGCGCCAGACCCTGGCAGTTGGAGCTGCCGGCCTCTGGCATTTTTGGCCTGACCGGGCCCTCTGGCAGTGGCAAAAGTACACTGCTGGCAGCGCTGGCCGGCCAGCGCTGCTGCCGGGGCAATATCACTTTTGCCAATACGCTCTGGCAGCGCGGGCGCCGCGCCCTGGCTAGCCACAAGAGAAGCCTCTCTTTAGGCTTTCAGGATAGCCGTCTGTTTGCCGGCCAATCGGTGGCTGATAACCTGGCACTGGCTCGCCGCTACAGTCGCAGGCCGCTGCCCGAGCAAGAGTGTGATCGGCTATTAAAGGCTTTTGGTATTGACGCGCTGCTACATCAGCCGGTGGAATTACTCTCTGGCGGCGAGGCTCAGCGAGTGGCCGTATTGCGCCAGCTTTTTAACAATGCACCTTTGCAGTTATTGGATGAACCGCTATCAGCGGTTGACCGCGCTCAGGTACTGCGGCGCCTATTGCCGATCCTGCGGGATTTCTGGGCTCGATATCCGGCGCTGGTAATCTGGACCAGTCACGACTTTGACGAAATACAGCTGCTGGCCCAGCGCTGTTTGTGGATGGATTCCGCCAAGTTGTCCGCGCCACTTCCCCTGGCCGAAGTTGCCCGGCGTTTAGATCGCCAGGGAGTGGCGGATAGCTGCCGCAGCCGGATCGAAGCGCGAGTGGAATCCCTGCGCGCTGGCTTACTGACTTTGGATTGGGGTGGGGTTCCTATCTTTGCCGATAGAGTAACGGGGCATTATCGCAAAGGCGATAGTGCAGCTTTTCTGCTACAAGCCGGAGATATCAGCCTCTGTGTAGAGAAGCCGGGTCTGTCCAGTATCCTCAATTGCCTGCCGGTAACTTTAGTGACCCAGCAACAGCTTGTTGATGGCCGCATACGCCTGCGATTAACTGCGGCAGAACAGGTGTTTTACGCCGATATTTCCCGCCTCTCCTGCGAGCGTCTACAGCTGCGGGAAGGTGCTGGCTACTTTGCCCAGTTTAAGGCCGGTAGTCTTGCTGGGTTATAAGATTCCATTTTGAGCCTGTTTAATAGAGCGCTTGTTCTTCGTGTGCTCTTTGGTAAAGATGGGACAATGGCTTTTCAGGGCAGGCGTGCAGTAGCCGCGAAGGGCAGACCTGGCAATTGATTTCCGCCGGCCTCACTGAGCCATTGATTATTTGTGCATTGGGTATCAGTGATGTCAGCGTGAAGATTTAGATTAAACACTTATTAAAAAGGTTGGGTATGGGCTCTGCGTTCTCGCAAAACGGCAGTGAGTGATTTGTCCCAACTGCAAAGGAATGAAGTAAGAGGTATTGTCCATGTCCACCATTGACTGCTGTAACCAAGCGGGCCTGATGCCCATAGAAAGTGCCCGCGAAAAACTTCTCGAAGCTCTGAGCCCCGTCGATGGCAGCGAAATATTGCCCCTGGCACAAGCTAATGGCCGAGTCTTGGCCGAGGACGTTGTCTCCACCGTTAACCTACCGCCCTGTGACAATGCGGCGATGGATGGCTACGCCCTGCGTTTCGAGGATCTGGCCAGTGGCTTGCCGCTGGAGCTGATCGGCAAGTCCTTTGCCGGGGCGCCTTTCGAGGGGGTACTGAACCCGGGCACTTGTGTGCGCATTATGACCGGAGCTGCGCTCCCTGTCGGTGCGGATACTGTGGTGATGCAGGAAAATGTCGACACTCTCGCCGGCTCGATACGAATCAACGGTGCAGTTCGCCCCGGCGAGCATATCCGCCGCTGCGCTGAGGATGTGGCCGCAGGGGCCTGCCTGCTTAAGGCTGGCGAGCGTATCGGCGTTCCCCATCTCGCTCTGCTCGCCGCCGCCGGTGTCGGCACGGTTAGCTTGGTACGCAAACCGGTAATCGCGCTGTTCTCCACCGGCGACGAACTGCGCCAGCCCGGTGAGGTTTTAAACAAGGGCGATATCTACGATAGCAACCGCATCGCGCTGTTGGCGGCTATTGAGCAGTTGGATTTGGCGGTCTTGGACTTGGGCATATTGCCCGATAACAAGCGGGCTATTAGCGAAGTTTTGCAGCGCGCGGCCCGAGCGGCCGATGCCATTATTACCTCTGGGGGTGTCTCCGTTGGCGAAGCGGATTACACCCGCGAAGTGTTGGAAGAACTGGGAGAGATAGGTTTCTGGAAAGTGGCGATGAAGCCCGGTAAACCTTTTGCCTTTGGTTTCCTGCAGGAAACGCCCTTCTTCGGCCTCCCGGGCAATCCGGTTTCCGCTCTGGTGACTTTCTACCAGCTGGCCGTGCCCGCGCTGAGTGTCATGAAAGGTGATCGGTGGACTGGCCCGCAGACTTTACAGGCAAAATTGTTAAAACCCCTAAAGAAAAAGCCCGGCCGCACAGACTTCCAGCGGGGTACTTATCGCAGCGATGAAAATGGGGAGCTGGTGGTAGAGCCGGTGGGTACCCAGGGGAGCCATATCCTTACCGGTTTGGCTGCGGCTAACTGCTTTATCGTTTTGGCGCGCGAGAGTGGCAGTGTGGAAGCGGGGGAGCTGGTAGCAATTGAACCTTTGGGGGTGCCGTTGGCGTAGGGGCTCCCGATATCGTGCAGGTAGGAAGGTAATCCTATAGGCTCATTGCTTCAGAAGACATGCCTATGTAGCGGACCTGCTCGTCTGTCATTGAGCTGGACGCCGCAAGTATTACTCGCTGGCCATCTTTACTGGCTTCGCTAAAGTCAGCGGGATCATATTGTTTACAGCTTTTCAGCGCTAATATTTTCATTCCCTGCCTATCAAGGTATTGCTCAAATAAAGACATAGCGTCTTCTTTGCTACTGGCCGGAACAAAAGCTGTTCCAATTATGAATTTAGAGCCATCTTCATTCATGGGTGAGAAATCACCGAGCGATGCTTTGTGCTCAATTAGCCAAATACTTGTTCCTTCCACTGCATAATTCTCAGGAATAAAGGTAAGGCTATTTTGATGTAAGGCGCTATGCGCCTGCAAATGCGATTAAAGCAGGTGCGCAATATTGGTATTTTTTTGATTTCCGCTGTGCCGATTATATCTCTATTAAAATTTTATCCAGTTAAGCTTGTTGGGTTGGCGTGATAAGTTCTATCCTTTAAGGTTATCATTTGCTCATATGAGTGACCGCTAGTTGACTGTAACCGAGCTGTATATTCGAGTATCAATTATGGAAGATTATCAGTCTCCCCTTTATATGCAGAGAGGAATTTGTGGCTAAATTAATCCCCGCTCTTGGTTCCTGCCTTGCCAAAATGACTTCAGGTGAAAGGCGCTTTGCTCGGCGTCTCGAAGCGCTTCTGGAGGATGATTATCTGTGCTGGTTTGATATCCCCCTGGGAGAAAAGCGCCGTTATCCAGATTTTATCATCCTGCACCCTTCTCGCGGTATTCTATTCTTGGAGGTTAAAGACTGGAAGCCATCCAGTGTTAAGCGTATTAGTCATTCTGAGGTTGAACTCGAAACCCCCAGCGGTCGTAAAAAAGTGAGTAACCCGATCGAGCAGGCTAGGCAGTGTAGCTACCAGGTTCTAAAGGTGCTGGAGGCTGACCCCCAGTTGCAGCAGGCAATGGGGAAGCATAAAGGGAAACTGTGCTTTCCATATGGGTATGGTGTGGTATTTTCTAATATCACGCGCAAGCAACTTGATAAGGGTATCCCGGAGGAGTATCGCGATAAATTACTGCCAAGCCACCTGTTGATCTGTCGGGATGAGATGACAGAAAGCGTTAGCGCAGAAGAATTCCAAGAGCGATTATGGGGGATGTTTAATTACCAGTTTGGTAATAAATTAACCCTGCCTCAGATTGATCGTATTCGCTGGTATCTATTTCCAGAAATACGTATTGAATCAGCACAGGAAGACTTGTTTGCTGAAAATGAGGAGAGTGCAGCGGAGAGCACATTAGTTGAAAGTGTACCAGATATTGTAAAAATCATGGATATACAGCAAGAACAGCTAGCCCGCAGCTTGGGGGATGGTCATCGCGTTGTTCATGGTGTTGCGGGTTCTGGCAAAACATTAATTCTGGGGTATCGATGTCTCTATTTGGCCGAGGCGTTAAACAAGCCCATTTTAGTGCTGTGCTTCAATATTACGCTTGCCGCTCGGCTGCGTAGTTTTATTAGTGAAAAAGGTATCGACAATCGGGTTCAGGTTTATCATTTTCACGATTGGTGCGGCGAGCAGTTGCGAGCTTATCATGTTGATCTAATCAATAGGGATGCTCCCATTTGGGAGCGGCAAGTATTCACGGTGATTGATTCGGTTGAGAAAGGGCATATTCCCAAGGGACAGTACGGGGCGGTGCTGATTGATGAGGGGCATGATTTTGAAGCGGAATGGCTAACCTTAATTTCTCAGATGGTTGATCCTGATACTAATTCACTGCTGCTACTGTACGATGATGCACAGTCTATTTATAAGAGAAAATCAGGTCTTGGTTTTAGCTTGTCGAGTGTGGGGATAAAGGCTCAGGGGCGAACTACGATACTTAGGCTAAACTATCGCAATACAAGAGAAATTCTCGATTTTGCATATCATTTTGCCAAGGATTACTTCTCTCAATCTAATGACTCCGAGGTTCCCTTAATCGAGCCTAAAACAGCGGGGAAAAGTGGTGCTGAACCGTCGGTGAAAAGCTTTGAAAGCCTAGAAGACGAGATTGAATTTGCGCTGCGTTGTTTAACGGCCTGGCATCAGAAAGGGAGGGCGTGGAAAGATATAGCAGTACTATATCCAGGAGGGCGTGCGGGAAAACTGATGACTGCTGCAATGAAGCAGGCTGGAATTCCTTGTATTTGGCTTGCGGCCAGCCAATACAAAAAGCGCTACAACCCCGATTCTGAAACTGTCAGTGTTATGCCGATCCCTAGCGGTAAGGGGTTAGAGTTTGATACCGTAATTATTCTTGATGGTAGCTATGAGTCTAACTATCAGGAAGATAAAGATATTGACCTCGCCGATGATGTACGCCGTATGTATGTTGGTCTGACACGAGCACAAGAACGGTTGTTGGTTTGCTATCACCGCAGAAATCAACTGAGTGAAATGCTGGTAGGTTAGTTTGTGGGGGATAGCTTGAATATAGGTTTTACTTCTTAATTCATTGTTCCTCTTCAAAGCTTGCAATTGCTTTATCACTTTCTTGTCACTTCTTCCATATTCATGGGTTCGCCAGTTGACTGGGTGCAATGTAAGACTGAATCTTGTTGTCGGAGGTTGCAGCTATAGCGTCAATCCCTGCTTGGTGTAAAGCAGCATTTGGATTAGTTGGGAACTGGCTATATACAAGGAGGTTCGCAGAGACAGGTAGCACGCGAGGATTAGCCTCGCCTTGTAGGCTTGTTGCTCTGCGGCAGCTGCGCGACCTCTGAGTAGAGCCTGAGTCCGAACGGAGTCTTGGGGTTGGTTATAACAAGGGCGCAGAGGCGGATCGCGCGTGAGGATTAGCTTCGCCCTGCGGCAGCTGCGCGGCCTCCGAGTCGAACCTGAGTCCGAACAAAGCCTGGGAGTTGGCCATATACAAAGAAGCCCGCATAAGCGGGCTTCTTTGTATATGGCCCGCCCGAGAGGATTCGAACCTCTGACCTTCGCCTCCGGAGGGCGACGCTCTATCCAGCTGAGCTACGGGCGGTTTTGGCTATCTGCGCCAATGGGAGGCGGATTATACAGAAGCTGGGGGGCAGGTTAAAGGGGATTGTGTTGGGTCATATAGTCTTTGGCAGGGGGCGGTGCAGTGCTTATAATGCGCGGCGCAGGAGTTTGCGGCAGTATATAGAACGTTTGCGGGCCAACTCACTTCGGTCCTTTGGGGGAATATGATGAAGAGTATTTTGGGTATTGTGGCGGCACTGGCCGTCAGTGCGGCTGCGGCAGTGGCCCAGCAGTCTGTTGATGAACAAATCGCAGAGCGTATTGCGCCGGCAGGTAAAACCTGCATGAAGGGCGAGGAGTGTGCGGCGGCAGTAGCGGCGGCACCTGAAGGTGCCGGTGGCGGCGGTACTCGCAGCGGTGAGGATATCTACAATGCAAGCTGCCAGACCTGCCATGCATTAGGTGTTGCAGGTGCACCTAAATTTGGCGATGCAGCTGCCTGGGCTCCCCGTATTGCCCAGGGCATGGACACTCTGTATAGCCATGCGATCAATGGCTTCAATGCTATGCCAGCTAAAGGCCTGTGTATGGACTGTAGCGATGACGAAGTGAAGGCTGCGGTTGATTATATGGCCGATAACAGTAAATAAGCTGTTCCGCGCTATAGGAAAAAGGCCGCTCATTGAGCGGCCTTTTTGCGTCCTGGGTAGCGGCTTTTGCCAGCACAATAATTTTTAAATTAATTTGATTAATGTATGGGCCATATTAATCAAACATACTCAACAAAGACCCCAAAGTTTCCTCTCCCTTCGCCTGATTCTGCTCCGGTGTCGCCTTGCCAAACCCCTCTAGCAATACATCCTCTTCCGGCAGCTCGTCGATAAAGCGGCTGGGCGTGGTGTCCTGGGTTTCGCCGAACTGTTTGCGCTTGCCGGCCAGGGTCATAGTGAGGGTGCGCTGGGCGCGGGTGATGCCCACGTAGGTGAGACGGCGCTCCTCTTGGATATTGTCGTCTTCGATACTGTTGCGGTGGGGAAGTAAGTTCTCTTCCATACCGATCATAAACACGTGCGGGAACTCCAGGCCCTTGGCGGCGTGCAGGGTCATCAGACTGACCTTATCGGTGGCTTCCTCTTCCTCCTGGCGCTCCAGCATGTCCCGCAGGATTAGTTTGGAGATGGCCTGTTCCAAGCGAATATCCTGCTCCAGCTCATCGTCGGTGCCCTCCATAATCTTGTTGAGGCTTTCCAGCAACCAATACACATTTTCCATGCGCTTCTCGGCCACCTTCTCGCTGCTGGCGTTTTGTGAGAGCCAGCCGGCGTAGTCGATATCTTCCAGCATTTCACGCAGGGCGCCATTGGCGGTGGTATCGCGACAGTTGCGCTGTACCCCTTCGAGCCACAGGGCGAAGCGGTTTAGGCGCTCATAGCCCTGCTCGTTGATATACTCCTTAAAACCCAGTTCCGAGCAGGCCTTGAACATGGAGATCTCGCGGCCCTTGGCATAGTTGCCCAGGGCTTCCAGGCTGCTGGTGCCTATCTGGCGGCGCGGAGTGTTGATAATACGCAGGAACGCATTGTCATCGTCCGGGTTTACCAGCAGGCGCAGGTAGGCCATGACGTCCTTGATCTCGGCACGGGCGAAGAAGGAGGTGCCGCCGGACATCTGGTAGGGAATCTGGTGTTCCTGCAATTTCATTTCGATCAGGCGCGCCTGGTGATTGCCGCGATAGAGCACGGCAAAATCCATAAACTTGCAGCCGCGACGGCTCTTTTGCAGGAAGATCTCGTTGGCGACGCGCTCTGCCTCCTCGTTTTCATTGGCCACTTTGAGTACGCGGATCTCTTCCCCCAGACCGCGATCGGACCACAGGGCCTTGTCGAACTCATGGGGGTTGTGGGCGATCAGGTGGTTGGCCACCTTGAGGATACGGCTGGTGGAGCGGTAGTTCTGTTCCAGCTTGATCAGGCGCAGGTTGGGGAAATCGCTCTTCAGCGCACTCATATTCTCCGGGCGCGCGCCGCGCCAGGCGTAGATAGACTGGTCGTCATCCCCCACCACAGTGAGGCCGCCGCGCCCGCCCACCAGTAGCTTCACCAGTAGGTACTGGGAGTTATTGGTGTCCTGATACTCGTCCACCAGCAGGTAGCGAATCTTCTTGCGCCAACGCTGCAAAAGCTCCGGGTCCTTGTCGAACAACTGCACCGGCAGCAGGATCAGGTCGTCGAAGTCGACCGCATTGTAGGCTTTGAGGGCTTCGCAGTAGCGGTCGTAGGCGATAGCGATGGCCTGCTCACCGGGGCTCTGCGCCTGTTCCATAGCGCGGCGCGGGGTGAGCATATCGTTCTTCCAGTTGGAAATCTGGTTCTGCACCCGGTCCAGCAGGTCCGTATCCAGGTCCCCATCTCTCAACATCAGCTCTTTGATCAGGGCGCGGGCGTCTTCGGCATCGAAGATAGAGAAGCCCGGCTTAAAGCCGGCGGCGCGGTATTCCTTGCGCAGGATATTCAGCCCCAGGTTGTGGAAGGTGGACACGGTGAGGCCGTGACTCGCCTTGGAGCGCTTGCCATCCGGGCCCGCCAGCAGCTTGCCGACCCGCTCTTTCATCTCCCGCGCCGCCTTGTTGGTGAAGGTGAGGGCGGCGATATTGCGCGCGGCATAGCCACACTGCTCGATCAGGTAGGCGATCTTGCGGGTGATTACGCTGGTCTTGCCGGAGCCGGCGCCAGCCAGTACCAGGCAGGGGCCATCGACATACTTCACGGCTTCGGATTGGCGGGGGTTGAGCTGGGTCATAGATGGAGCTGTATCTTCGCGTAGCGGAAAACGGCAGATTCTAGCAGCCTTGACTCAAATCCTCCCAGCACCAGTGTGAACGATCGGCCACGCGTATACTTTGTGCCTGGGATTGGCTATAACTGCGCCTTATTTCCCGCTTGTGTAACCTCCATGCAACAACCTATTGCCGGCTACCACCTGGATGAAGAGGACCACTGGGTGGCGGAACTCGCCTGTGGTCATTTCCAACATGTACGCCACAATCCCCCCTGGACCAACCGGCCCTGGGTAATCACTAAAGAGGGGCGCGAGTCCATGCTGGGATTCCAGCTCAATTGCAAGAAATGCGATGAGGGCGCAGCGCCCGATACGCTCGATAAGGTTGTATAGCCATGACAAAACTCTGGGTCGATGCCGATGCCTGCCCGGTCGCCATCAAGGAAATCCTGTTTCGCGCCGCCGAGCGCACCGCCACCGAATTGACACTGGTGGCCAACCAAGCGGTGCGGGTGCCGCCGTCGCGCTATATCCGCTCCGTGCAAGTCACCGCCGGCTTTGATGTGGCGGATAACGAGATAGTGCAGCGCTGTGAGGCGGGGGACCTGATTATTACCAGCGATATTCCCCTGGCCGCAGAGGTGATCGATAAGGGCGCAGAGGCCTTGAATCCCCGTGGGGAGCGTTACACCAAAGCCAATATCCGCGCGCGTCTGAATATGCGGGACTTTATGGATACCCTGCGTTCCAGCGGCGTGCATACCGGCGGACCTCCGGCCCTGAGTCAGGCGGACCGCAAAGCTTTCGCCGATCAGTTGGACCGGTGGCTGGCGAAGAGCCGCAAGTAACTTTAAAGGGAATTGCCGTGGAGAACTTGAGACTGAAACCAGTGCAGGAGTGGCAACTCCCAACGTTGATGTCCTGGCTATCAGATAGGGAGCAGTGCCAACAGTGGGGTGGTCCCGATTTCAGGTTTCCGTTCGAGGGGAGGTCTTTTTTGGAGGATTGTCGTTGGCCTGAGTTGCCCAGCTACGCACTTCAGGGCAGCAGCGGTGCTGTGCTGGCTTTTGGGCAGTATTACCAACACCTGGGCCGCTGCCACCTAAGTCGCTTAATTGTCTCGCCCAATCATCGCGGAGCTGGATTGGGGCGTGCGCTGGTAGTACAGCTTGCACAAACAGGAGCCAGAGCCCTGGATGTAATCGAGTGCTCTTTATTTGTCCTGCGTACTAATCTAGCGGCACGGACTCTCTACCAGAAATTGGGCTTTGAGGGAGCTGCATATCCAGGGCAGCGAAAATGGCTGGATCAGTGCGATTTTATGGTTGCACCGTCTAAAGGTTTTCAGCAGAAATAAAATATTGAATAGCGAATATTCCATGCCTGAATTAATACAACCCACGACTGAACGCTTACAGCTGCGCCAGTGGCGAGAGGAAGATAAGCCTGTATTTGCCGAAATGAATGCCGACCCTAAGGTGATGGAGTTCTTCCCCTCATTGCTGACGCGACAGCAGAGTGATGCCGGTGTGGATCGCAGTATTGCGCATATTGAGAAATACGGCTGGGGCTTTTGGGCCTTGGAGCTGAGAGACACCAACGAGTTTCTCGGATTTGTCGGTATGAAAAATGTGACCGAAGATTTGCCCTTCACTCCAGCGGTAGAGATTGGCTGGCGCTTGGCCTTTTCCCACTGGGGAAAAGGCTATGCCAGTGAAGCTGCACAAGCATCTTTGGATGTAGCTTTTAATACCCTGAATCTCAGCGAAGTCGTTTCCTTTACTGCATTACAAAACCTTCGTTCCCAGCGGGTGATGGAGCGGCTGGGTATGCGGCGGGATTCTCTCGTCTTTGAACATCCACTGGTCCCCAGCGAAAGCCATCTACAGCGGCACTGCCTTTATCGCTTAAGTGCTGATAATTGGAAAAAAGCTTGATGTGATTAGCTTCAATTAGCTCGGGAACCATTACTTTTTCTTGGGTTCGGAGAGGGGGTGAATATGAGGTTCACCTCCTCACCAACAATAACCAAGCAAATATAGCCCCACCATTAATTTCAGGTGAGGGCAGGGAGTTCTCGCTATGGGTTTTCTTAAATCGGCCTTTATAACGGCAACGGGTTTTCTGCTAGCGACTTTGCATATCGGCGTGTCCGCCGAACCTCTACTTAAAGTCAGTAAACGCCCTGATGGATCAACGCTTTACTGGTCTTTAGAGCAACCATCGGCTAACGGGAAATATGGTTTGTTCCTGATAGCCCAGGGATCTGGCTGCTTACCTGCTGTTAAAAATACTACTATCCAACAGGCTAAAGAGTTAGCGGCAGGATATGCAGTTTTACTGGTAGAAAAATATGGTGTAACTCACTCTGACAGCCCGGAAGAGCAATTTAACGATTGTTCAAAAGCGTATGTAGCTAACCACACGGTTGAGCAGCGTGCGGTAGATGTAGAGCAAATTGTCGACGAACTGCGCGGGGCTGATTGGTGGAATGGCAAACTGGTCCTGTTCGGCGGTTCCGAAGGTGGTGATCTTGTTGCACGACTGGCGCCGAGACTAAATCCCGATGCGGCAGTGGTCTTTTCCAGTGGATTGGGGGAGTCCTTTGCTCAGGTGTTAAAGAGTTTGGTTCCACCCCACGTAGCTAAAGAGGTCGATACCAAGCTCGCCTATGCCCGAGCTAACCCAGAAAGCGCGGAAGTCTGGGGTGGAAACTCTATGCGTTGGTGGGCCGATGTCGTCGATCGGGTACCGGTCAACGATTTATTGAAGAGCCATGCCCCCGTATTATTGATCCAGGGGACAGAAGATAAATCTGCCCCGCTCAGTTCCGGCCGAGCAACACGAGATGCCTATGCATCAGCCCGACGTTGTGAGCTGACTTATTGGGAATACCCCGGTTACGATCACTATATGACGGATACGGATGGTGTTAATCACCGGAAAGCAGTTTTTGCGCGAATTGCTGGTTGGATTAAAAGTACCCTGCTCAATGGGGCCCCGGGGTGTATCTCAGATGCAGAAAAAAGAGACTAATAGATGAATATAAGAATCAGATTAGCCGCAATAGTAATGGCAGCTTATTCCAGTTTTTCGGCTGCGGAAAATTTTGCTGTCTTGCCGCAACTGGAAAATTACAAGGTGCCGAAATCCTGGCGCCGGCCAGTAGCGCCGCTAAAGATTGCAGATACCACTTGGCAAATAGGTACCGAGGGGATTACCTCACTGTTATTAAAAGGCAAAGAGGGGGCGATTCTAATTGATGGTGGCATGGAGCAGACGGCCGAGCACTTATTGGAGAATATGCGCAGATTGGGAGTTGCCCCCACGGACCTAAAATTAATCTTGCACAGCCAAGCCCATGCAGACCACATTGGTTCTATAGCTGAGCTAAAACGTGTGACGGGCGCTCAGGTGGTAACCAATGCCGAGTCAGCGGTGTTAATGGCTCGCGGCGGCGCCAATGATATACACTTTGCCGACGAACTTTTATATCCGCCAATAAAGGCGGATCGTATTCTGCATGATGGCGAGCAAGTGGTTCTAGGGGACTTGCGTCTACGCGTACATTTTATCCCAGGCCATACCCCGGGCAGTATGGCCTGGACCTGGGAAGACAAAGTGGATGGTAAAATTACAGATGTAGCCTATGTTGATAGCCTTTCAGCGCCCGGTTATCAACTGATTGATAACCGCCGCTACCCCAATATCCTAGAGGACTTCCGTACAAGCTTTACCCGTGTGCGGGATTTACCTTGTGATTTACTACTTACCCCCCATGTACCTGCCAGCGGCTGGGAGTTTAAAAACACAGCTGTACAGAAAAAATCAGTAAGCTGCCTTCAGTATGCACAGAAAGCGGAAGAAAAATTAAATGAACAGCTAGAAGCTGAAAAATATTCTGCTGACTAGATATTGGCGCTACAAAACATGGCTCGGCAAATTAATGCCGGGCCAAAAATTGATGTACCTTTGGCACAAGATAGAAATACATTAGTGGGACCAGAATAGCGGTCATTATTAGTGCTTTTAAACCAATTGCAATTTGCAATTCCAGTGCCTGCATCCCCAAAAGTAATAGAGTAACAATAGGGTAAACCAATGCCCAGATACACAGGACGTGTAGTAAGGATTTCTTCACCTGTTCAATTCCTTCATAAATTTAGAAATTATCTTAAAGTATCCTGGTAGTATTTCCTGTAGAAACTTTTTACCGCTCCTGGTGAGTGCTACACATTTTGCTCTACCATCGCTGGAGTCTGCTTCCATAGCGATAAGCTCATCTTCCAGCATACTTTTCAGGGTTCTTGTCATTACCGGCCGAGAAACATCAATGCGTTCTGCAATTTCTGAGGCTAGTAAACTGTCTCTTTGAGGCTCCCGGTCGATAACGATCATTACCAGGAAGCGTAGCTGGGAGGTTCCGTGTTCGGAAAAATAACCCTCAAGCTCCCGCAATAGTAGGCTCGCATCCCGCATCATACTAAGCGCGTCCTGAATGGCAGCGGGATCTTTTACAGAAAATCGTTTGGAGTATCCCTCAACCATCTGTTGTGAGGGAAGTTCTTTGAGAAAAAACATAAGGGTATTAAGCTAACCTCTCCAGCTTATTGATCTCCACAGGCTCTTTTAGCCACTCTTGATAGGCTTCGAATATCGGAGTGATATAAGGCATAGCGTAATGCTTGTCTAAGTCTTTCTGACTGCGCCACTCCTCGTATAAAAACAGGTGTTTCCCATCCTCGTGTACTGCAAACTTCAGGCAGCCATCTTCCTCCAATGTATTAGCTACTATGGACAGGATGGCCTGCTTGGCTTGCATGAAGAACTCCGTCTTGGGGGAAATCTTGGCAATAATGAATAGATGCTCGTTCATATCTAGTGCCCTTGGATGCCTGTGGTTATCATGATAACTATATAAGTGGTTGTGTCAACTGATCGCCCCACCAGTAAATGTGACGGAAAGGAAATGTTGAGTGCTCAAAATTAGATGGTTAAAAAGAGTCGATCACTACACATTTGAACTTTTAAGGTACTGTATACTAAGTTGTTAGATAAATGATTGGTTGATCCATGAACGATCACATAATAACTACTAATGATTTGTTTCTAATGAAATCAATCCCTACAGCATCCCATGATCTTCGATTTTTTAAATTATCAATACCATAAGCTAGCAATTAAGAATATAGGCTCTCACCCATCAGATGAGAGCTAACCAAAAATTATGCCATGCTAATGATATCAGAAACTAATCTAGTGATACCCTTGTATATATCTGGCAGCTTAGCTTGGTTATCCATGTATGCGGGAGTGCTAACGATTTTATTTTTTTGATCAATGATACATGCGCTAGTTTGGCATGCTTGATGCTGTACACCCAGTTTAACCAATTCACTCGCGACACCTTCATCATTCCCAACGGTCATGGCTGGTTTTTTATTACCGATAGCCAAAGCCAGTATGGCTGGTGCAATACATATCGCGCCAATAGGTTTTCCTGAATCATTGAAATCGATGATTTTTGATATTACAAGTTCGTTGATGGATGCGCCGCTTCCATCGAAGGCAAAGGTGGATAGATTCTTAGCCAAGCCAAAACCACCAGGCATAATCAAAGCATCAAATTCAGAGGTATTCAAAAAGCCAAGTTCTTTAATATTGCCTCGTGCAATTCTTGCAGATTCTTCTAATACGCTTCTCGCCATACCCGTCTGTTCTTGACCTGTCATATGATTAACAACATGATGCTGGTCAATATCTGGGGCAAAGACTTCGTATTGAGCGCCCGCCAACTCCAATGCCAGCAGAGTTAGTACGGATTCTCTAATTTCAGATCCATCGAGATATCCGCAACCAGAGAGTATTACGGCAATCTTTTTCATACATGAGTCCTATAAATGTATATGAGGTTAATTTCCTCATATACATTGTACCAACGATGGTCGTAGCTCATAGGTCAAATAGCAGTCATCTCTTCTCCAAAATCGTTCAATCTGGTCTTTCTTAATTCACTTGGTGTTATTCCAAACAATGTTTTAAACTGTTCGGTAAATCTTGATTGGGATTGATAGCCGCACCTTTCTGAAATTGAACTAATCTGATCCATTGTTGTTTGAATCAAATGCAGTCCATGGCCGAGCCTAGCCCTACTTTTAATTGCCTGGGTACTAGAGCCTTCTGCCTTCAGTTTTCTTCTCAAAGTGGATTCACTCATAGCCAATCTTGATGCAAGATCCTCTACGCACCATTTAGAAGCAACATTTGAACTAATAATCTCGAATACTTTATGACTTAGACTGGGAGCTTGGACCAACTGGGATATTTCTGTATAACCAGCCATATAGATTAACTGGAGCATTTCTTTTCTTCGATAATGTATAGACTCAGCCGGTGCTAAAGCAGACCATTCAATAAATTGAAACAGAGACTTTTTCATGGATTTAGTAATTTTTCCATTGACATGTGTACAATTTGATACATATTCATTATGGAATTGCTCAAAGTCGCTGTAATCAAACTCTAAAAGAATCGCGAAGTATTCCTGATTATCTGGGATATTACGCATGTCCACTTTCGGGCTGTTCGAAAGAAAGACAAATGACCCGGTCTTACACGTAACTTCGGAATTCTTGCCTAACTCTTTAGAGCCGGATAGTACAAATATTAGTAATGGTTTAATAACTGGAACATTAGCAATGCATTGCTCCTTATTTGATGAATATACAGAAAATGGTAAATTTTCTCTTTTGCTGGAAATAGATCTGGCCAGTTGGATTAAATTACACATGATTACACTTACATCCCTTTACAGTGCACCGATAAACGGGCTTTTATCTCTTCTCAAAAAAAAGCCCCATAATAGGGCATAAACTGTCGCGGATAAACTTGATGTCCTTTATCCTACTTGTATTGCCATTTTTTTCAACCTAGTATTTTTTTATATCTGATTTGTATAAATTTGATTCTAAAATTTGGATATCTATGCAGTGAACAATTTATATCAATTGTAACTATTTGATATACGGCTCTAGTCCTGTATGTTGGTTCCTATTACTGGATAGTCCTGATTTTTTATGGCGTTTCTCTGCGTCAATTGTTAGCCTGCTTTAAACTCAAAGAAGATCATAAGCATAATTAAAGTAATTTCGTCTGGATTGAGTATGCTAGGCCTATAAATGTAGCTAAGCTGGCAACACAAGTTTTAAAATAGAAAGCAGCAAGAAATATCAAAAGATAACGCAGACACTTTTGTATGCTCAGTCTCAATTGTTTACATGTATGTATTAATACGCAAAGTGGTCAATAATTGAGGATGCGAAAGTGCCTTTTAGAAACAGAAAAGTAGCTGATCCCCTACCCTCGCCTGAAGAGGTTGCAGGAACCCATAGAATTCTCGCCAGAGTTCGCAGCCAGGCATATGGTAGTACCAGAATCAAGCTGTTTTCACAGTCTCCCGGGAGCGGAGTTTACACTGTGCTGGCAAGGAACCAGGCTAGCGGGGGGATTTGTTGTGCGCTATCGCTTTATTGGCTTAATGGGCAACTCAATGACCCAGTTAACAACCAGGATTACTTAGATTCCTTAATGGGGCAAGGCGGGAGAGGCATAACTAATGCCATAATGCCGGCAATACAATTGAATAACAAGATAAAGGCGCCTGATACTCAACTACAGGACGCCAATATTTGGTTGCACGATAGTGGCTTCACTGGGGCAGTTAAATCTAGAAAAGTCGTAAGTTGGGTATCAGCGGGGGTCGGTGACTATTTTTGTGAGGCGCCATCGGTTAATCCATATCGTTTAATTGCTATCCGAGGTGGCTGTAACCACGCTATGGCCCTGGATCTTGTAAATTTAGAATTTTTTGATCCAAATATAGGCGCATTTCAATTTGGGCACTTGATGCACCTTAAAAATTTTTTGAACAATACAATTTTCCCTCTGGCAAACCGAGCAACCGGGAGTAAGGAGTCAAATTATTTGGGGAGACACTATTTTTCTTTGGCGCAGATGGGATGCTACAGAAAAAATATTAATAGCCACTACTTCAACGCTTGAAATGTCTCGATCCTAATCGCTCTGAAGGCTCCCTAGGACGGGCCTTCTTACGGAGCTGTTCCGAGACTCCCAAGCTATTGCCCGACCGGCTATGTACACTGTATTGGCCGATTAGGCTTTAGCCGTTTGGCGCCTATCCAAATTGCGATAGGCCAATGCCTCGGCAATTTGCGCGCTACTGATACTGTCCAGGTGAGCGAGGTCGGCCAGGGTGCGCGCCACTTTGAGTATTCGGTGGTAACTGCGTGCGGAGAGCCCCAGTTTTTCCACCGATTGGCGAAGTAACATTTTTTCCCTTTCCCCCAGGGCGCAGTGCCTTTCCAGCTCTGCGCCTTGTAACAGGTTGTTGGTTTTACCCTGTCGCTGTACCTGTCGCTGGCGCGCACTATCCACTCTCTCTCTCACGGTAATGGAGGCCTCGCCGGGCGCGGCATCCTGTAATTGCAGAGCATTCATAGCACCCACCTCCACCTGCATATCGATACGATCCAGCAGTGGTCCTGAGAGCTTGTTGCGATATCGATCTATCTGGTCCGGAGTGCAGCGGCAGCGCGGCTCGCCTAAATAGCCACAGGGGCAGGGGTTCATAGCCCCGACTAGCTGAAAGTGGGCGGGGTAGGTGACTTGAGCCCGCGCGCGGGAGATACGGACTTCGCCGTTCTCCAGGGGTTCCCGCAGTATCTCCAGAGCGTGTCTGGGAAACTCGGGCATTTCATCGAGGAATAGTACCCCCCGGTGGGCGAGGGATATCTCACCGGGCCTCGGGGTGCTGCCACCGCCGACCAGTGCCGTGGGCGAGGCGCTGTGATGCGGGGCCCTGAACGGGCGCAGGCTCTGGTGAGGCAGTCCCGCACTGGAGTAAACGCTCGCTACCTCTAGAGACTCTTCAGTGGTCAGAGGGGGCAATATGCCGGGCAGGCGGCTGGCCAACATGGTTTTACCGGTGCCGGGAGGGCCGTAGAAAAGCAGGTTGTGGCCGCCAGCTGCGGCCACTTCGAGGGCGCGACGAGCTTTTAGCTGGCCGCGCACATCGGCCAGGTCCGCACACTGGTGCGCCTCGACAATAGGCTCGGCAGCCGCGCTGGGCATGGCTTCGCGTCCATGCAACTCGGCGCAAACCTCCAGTAGTGAGCCGGCGGTGCCGACTGCGCCCGTGGCCAGTGCGGCTTCAGCCCCATTTTCCGTCGGCACCACCAGCTTGCGTTCCTCGCCGGTGCAGGCGACGGCGGCCGGTAAGCTACCACGCACTTCCCGCAGTGCGCCGGTGAGGGCCAGCTCGCCAATAAATTCATAGCGCTCCAGGGGTTCGGTGGGCACCTGGCCCGAGGCGCTGAGGATGCCGATGGCGATGGCTAAGTCGTAGCGGCCGCCCTCTTTGGGAAGATCGGCGGGGGCCAGGTTGACGGTAATGCGGCGCTGGGGGAAGTCGAAATGGCTGTTAATTAAGGCGCTGCGCACCCGGTCGCGACTCTCCCGCACCGCCGCCTCCGGCAGGCCCACAATATGGAAAGCGGGAAGGCCGTTGGCCAGGTGGGTTTCCACCGTGACGAGGGGGGCGGAAACCCCGAGCTGGGCCCGGGCATAGGTGACTGAGAGGCTCACGATTTCATCCTTGAAATGGCTCCCTGGGCTTAGTCCTCGGCGGCGTTGTCCCGCTGTGTCAGGGCCTGCTCCAGCATCTCGACTTTATCTTCGAGTCGCGCCAGCTTTTCCCGAGTGCGGCGCAGTATCTCCACCTGGGTGTCGAACTCCCGCTGGGAGACCAGTGGCAATTTATCCAGTGAGACTTCCAGGGCGCTGCGCAAGTCGCTGGTCACCACCGCGCCCTGTTGTTGTAGCTCTTTCAGCAGCTGTTGCAGTTTATCTGCTGCCACGGGCAGTTCCTCGCTAAATGGGTGGGTATGAATAGCACCGGATTGTAACCCAGTGCATTTTTCCGCAAAAGCAGCCTACCAGCGCACTGTTCTGAGTGCACCTTAATCTTTTCCTCCCAACTTCAGTGCAGGGGCGCAATGGGAGTTCCATGTTGGTGCGCAGCGCCGTCTGCGAGTCTCTAATCGTACCGATTTTATTAAGCGGATTGCTTCTAACTTGTTGATTTTACTTGTACTTGCGGTGTTGGCATCAAGTCTGCAACCAATATGTAAACAGTCTGTGCCGGCGTCCCATTCACGATCATTGCGAGCCTGGGAAAGTCGCACTTCACGAGACGCAAGCGACTCCCGTCACACTCGACCGTAAAGGGCTGATGGCAGGCGGCGCTCCTAAAGCACTCGAAATAACCGCTTAAAAAGTCTTGGAGAATCACAGTGGAAAATAAAATGTATAAAGTTGCCACTCTCGTCACCGGTGCCGTTCTCGCTCTCGGCGCAAACCTGGCGATGGCCGCCGAGGGCGCTCCCAGTATCAGTGCCAATATCGGCATTGTGTCTGACTACAAGTTCCGTGGCATCAGCCAAACGGACGGGGGCCCGGCCCTACAGGGGGGGATCGATGTCGATTTTGCCAATGGCCTCTATATCGGTACCTGGGCATCCCAAGTGGATTTCGATTACGGCTCCGATGAAACCGACTACGAGCAGGATTTTTACGGCGGTTATAGCGCGGACATCAGTGACACTGTCAGCTTTGATCTGGGCTATATCTATTACGCCTATCACGGCGGCAATGCAGATGAAGATTATCAGGAGGTATACGGCAGTCTGAGTTTCTCGGATTTAACTTTAGGGCTCGCTTACTCCGATGATTATTGGGCGGATACCGGTGAGTTTTATTACCCCTATGCGGAATATAGCTTCGCGCTTCCGTCAGACCTTTCTCTCGATTTACACCTGGGACTCAACCTGTTCGAGGAGGAGGGCTTTCTCGATGGGTCTGATTCCTATCTCGATTACGCCATTACCCTCAGTAAAGCCTTTGACGCTTTGAGCCTGAGCGCTTCTGTCGTCGGCACCGATGCCAGCGATAGGGAGTGCTATGAGACCGACTGGTGCGAACCTTCACTGCTCGCCGCTGCGACTTATACCTGGTAACACAAAAGGGCCTGTGCCTCAGCGCGGGTCCATTTTTCTTTGGGGGATGCCATGAAATTAATTACCGCAGTGATTAAACCCTTCAAGCTGGATGCTGTGCGAGATGCCCTGCGGGAGGTGGGGGTTAACGGTGTAACGGTTACTGAAGTGAAGGGCTTTGGTCGCCAGAAAGGGCACACGGAATTGTATCGCGGCGCCGAGTATGTGGTGGATTTTCTGCCGAAAACCATGCTGCAAATCGCGGTGGCAGATTCGCAACTGGATGCGGTAATCGAGGCAGTTGGTTCCAGCGCGCAGAGCGGCAAGATCGGCGATGGAAAAATTTTTGTCGCAGAGCTTGAGCAGGTTGTGCGCATACGCACCGAGGAAACCGGTAGTGCGGCTATTTAGTCAGCAAGCAAAAAATAATTTTAAAAATATCCAGATTTGAACGGAGAGAAATATGGAGAATCATCTTTTTCAATTGCAATACGCAGTTGATACTTTTTACTTTCTCATGTGTGGTGCCCTGGTTATGTGGATGGCCGCCGGCTTTTCCATGTTGGAAGCTGGCTTGGTGCGCTCCAAAAACACCACAGAAATTCTCACCAAGAATGTGGCGCTGTTTGCGATCGCCTGCATTATGTACCTGCTGACGGGCTACGCCATTATGTACGACGGCGGCTGGGCGCTTGCAGGTATTGAGGCGTTTAGTCTGGAAAGTGTTCTCAGCGATTCCGCTGAAAATGGTTTTGAAGGCGACTCTGTGTATTCGGCGGCTTCAGACTTTTTCTTCCAGGTGGTTTTTGTGGCCACTGCGATGTCGATTGTCTCCGGTGCGGTTGCCGAGCGTATGAAGCTGTGGAGTTTCCTGGCTTTTGCGGTGATTTTGACCGGCTTTATCTACCCGCTGGAAGGCGCCTGGACCTGGGGCGGCCAAGATGTTTTCGGTCTGTATAACCTCGGGGATCTCGGTTTCTCCGACTTTGCCGGTTCCGGTATCGTACATATGGCGGGTGCGGCGGCCGCCCTTGCCGGTGTTCTGCTGTTGGGCGCGCGCAAAGGCAAATACGGCCTCAAGGGGCAGGTGTATGCCATTCCCGGCGCTAACTTGCCGCTGGCGACCCTGGGTACCTTTATCCTGTGGATGGGCTGGTTTGGCTTTAATGGCGGCTCGGTATTGAAACTGGGGGATGCCACCAGCGCACACAGCGTCGCTATGGTATTTGTAAATACCAATACCGCCGCTGCCGGCGGCGCTATTGCCGCACTGATTACTGCGCGTATCCTCTTCGGCAAAGCGGACCTGACCATGTTGCTAAATGGTGTTCTGGCGGGCCTGGTGGCAATTACCGCAGAACCTTCAACCCCGACGGCGTTGCAGGCAACCCTCTTCGGTATGATCGCCGGGGTATTGGTGGTCTTCTCTATTATCACCCTGGACAAGCTGCAAATTGATGATCCGGTGGGGGCGATTTCCGTACACGGAGTGGTCGGTTTGTTCGGTTTGTTATTGGTACCGGTGACCAATAGTGACGCCAGCCTTAGCGGACAGTTGATCGGTGCACTGACTATCTTTGCCTGGGTATTTATCAGCTCTCTGGCGGTGTGGTATCTGCTCAAGCGGGTGACCGGCATCCGTGTGAGCGAAGAGGAAGAGCAAGAGGGTGTTGACTTGACCGAATGCGGAATGGAAGCTTACCCGGAATTTATGAGCAAATAAGTTAACAGTGCCGGTGCTGCCCCACAAACGGGGCAGTGACCTGGGTAAGGTTCTCTCGACGAGGACGAATCAGGGGAAATACTCAAGATGAAATTGATTACGGCTGTAGTAAAGCCCTTCAAATTGGATGATGTGCGCACTGCCCTGTCTGAAGTGGGCGTGCAGGGAATGACCGTCACCGAAGTAAAAGGTTTTGGGCGCCAAAAGGGTCATACCGAACTCTATCGTGGTGCCGAGTATGTGGTGGACTTTCTACCAAAGGTAAAACTGGAACTCGCCGTAGATGACGAGATGGTGGACTCTGCGGTTGAGGCAATTACCAAGGCGGCACAAACCGGCAAAATTGGTGACGGTAAAATCTTTATTACGGCGCTCGAAGAAGTGATTCGTATCCGTACCGGTGAAACCGGTAGCGAGGCGGTGTAGCTCGTTTGGCCGCGCTTTTAGCGCCTGGCGATTGAGCGCTAAAGGAAGCCCCGCAAGGGGCTTTCGCCACACTTCTACTAATCCCCCATCCCGCTTTGCGCTATTTGCGCTGTCTCTTTTCCCTGTTTCCGCTATAGGCTGGGCGCAAAAAACTGCATAACTAACCGAAATACTTCCACTCCTATTCGCAACAAAAAACTCTACAGCCTCCTCCTTGTGCCACTGGCAGCGGAGTGAGGAACTGCCTATATATTAATCGCCGCTTATTCAGGCGGTAGGGGATTGCCACCGAAAGTGGTTGTCAGTTTTGTCGATGTCGCGGGAGAGGGGCGGCACAGAGGTACTCCCTCTGTAACAGGAGTAAAGGTTACAGGGTTTTGTTATGAAAGATGGTTATGAAGATCCCGGCAAGAACGCTCGCAGCAAGGACTCCGAGGAATTTGCCGAAGAGCGCAGTATTACTTCGCGCCGGCGTGCCAGAAGCCAGTTAAGTTCCGATGTAGAGGCGTTTCTCGCCGGCGGTGGTGCGATTAATGAAGTTGATCCCGAGGTTACCGCCGATCCCCCGCGCAAACCGCAACCCAAATATGGCAGCCGCCCTATCTAAATTTTAAATTTCCCGTCTCACTGTCGTGCCGTCGGCGGACGTGGCGACAGTGATCGCAGCTTACCGATTGAGCAGTTTTGGCAGCAGGCGCTCCAGGACTTCACCGATATAGGACAGAAATAAGGTGCCCAGGCTGGAGCGGTAGTATTGGGGATCGGCAGAGCCCACCGCCAGGGTACCCAGTTGATTGGCCAGCGGCACTACCGCAGCAGAACCGATATGTTGCGCACTCTCGGCAAACAGGAACTCTTTTTCCCGCTGGCGCAAAACACCACAGATGGGGCGGCCGTTGCGAATAATGCCGCCAATTGTCCCCTCGGCATCGGCCAGGGTACTGGTTTGAACTCGCCCCAGACTTTGGCGGGGGGCGGAGATGGGCTCGAACAGGGTCAGGCTGGTGAACTCGACGTTGAAGTCGGAGGCGAAGCTGGCATAGAGCGTCTCGGTGACCTCCGCAATATTTTCAGCTTCCAGCAGTGCCAGGATCAGTCGGCGGCTATTGAAGAACAGCTGGTCGTTGTCCCGGGCATTGTGCAAAAGCTGGTCGAGGCGCTGGCGCATCTCGATATTGCGCTCCCGCAGCAAGTGGGTTTGGTGGGTCATCAGTGACACGGTTTTGCCATTTTCCCGTGGCAGCTTGATCGTCTCCAGCAGCTCCATGCGCTCCTCAAAGAACTCCGGGTTTTGCACCAGGTAGCGGGCCACCTGCCGCGCAAGCAGTTTATCGTCGCGCTGGACTTCCTTTTGAGCGTCGCCGGCAATCTCTTCGAGGGGTCGATTGGCGTCTGTGTGTTCCATTGTGTTTGCTTTTTCCGACACGGGTGCGGGGCAGCGGGCGCTTGACGGCCAAATATCCCCGACAGTGGTTTAGAGAATAATCTGCCCGTGAAAAACCGTGGTCGCGGGCCCGGTCATAGTAACGGGCTGACCCGGTCCGCTCCAGTGAATTGTCAGTGTGCCGCCGGGGAGGTGCATATCGACTTTGTCATCCACCAGGCCGCGCAGACGGGCGTATACCATGGCGGCGCAGGCCCCGGTGCCGCAGGCGCGAGTTTCGCCAACGCCGCGCTCAAATACTCTGAGATGTGCTTCATTGCGCGTGTCTACTTGCAGGAAGCCGGCGTTGACCTTTTGCGGGAAACGCGGGTGCCGCTCGATCAGGGGGCCCAGCCTTTCCAGCGGTGCCGAGGCGATATCTTCAACCAATAGGACGGCGTGGGGGTTACCCATAGATACGGCGCCAATGGTGAAGGTCTCGCCATCGACTTCGAGCGGGTAGGACTCGGCGCGGCGATCGGCAGAAAAGGGCACCGCCTGCGGTTCGAGAACCGGCTCCCCCATATCGACACTCACCTGATCGCCGTCGAGCACTTTCAGGTGTAGCAACCCGGCGGCAGTTTCCACCAGGATATTTTTCTTGCCGGTGAGGCGGCGCTCGCGCACGAAGCGGGCAAAACAGCGGGCACCGTTGCCGCAGTTCTCTACTTCACTGCCATCGGCGTTAAATATTCGGTAGCGAAAATCTGCTTCGGGGGTGCGGGGCGGCTCTACCAGTAGCACCTGGTCGCAGCCTACGCCGAGGCAGCGATCCGCCAGGCGGCGGATCTTTTCCGGGGTCAGTTTGATTTTTTGGCTGACGCCGTCGAGCATCACAAAATCGTTGCCGAGCCCGTGCATCTTGCTGAATTTAACGCGCATTCCATTTCTCTGTTCGTATTTATTATCCGCTGCGTTGGCTGCGGTTTGGGGCCCGGGCTGAAAATGGGCCCCACTGCGATGCAAGTCACTGATCAGGCTTTTGGGGTACCGTGGTTTCACCGCGAACCAAGTCAGCAAAAGTCTCCCGCTCACGCACCAAGTAAGTTTTGTCGCCATCCACAAGCACTTCAGCGGCGCGACAGCGGCTGTTGTAATTGGAACTCATGGTGAAACCGTAGGCACCGGTGGACAACATGGCCAATAACTGGCCCTCTTGCAGCGATTGAGAGCGGTTTTTGCCGAGGAAGTCGCCGGTTTCACAGACGGGGCCGACAATATCCCACAGGGTACTGTCACTCTCGTCCGGTGTCACTGGCACAATATCCTGCCAGGCCTGGTAGAGGGCCGGGCGCAGATTGTCATTCATGGCCGCGTCGACGATAGCAAAATTGTGCTCTTCGGTGCGTTTCAGGTATTCGACCCGAGTCAGCAGGGCGCCGCCATTGGCGGCAATAGAGCGCCCCGGTTCAAGAATCAGGGATAAATTGCGCGCGCCGATACGCTGGTGCACCGCCGCCAGGTAGTCGCCAATCGGCGGTGGCTCTTCACCGCGATAGCGCACGCCGAGGCCTCCGCCCAGGTCCAGGTGCTGCAAAATTATTCCCAGCTCGGCGAGCTGGTCGACAAGGATCAGCAGGCGGTCGAGGGCATCGAGAAACGGTGCGATTTCGGTGAGCTGCGAGCCGATATGGCAATCCACACCGGTAATTTTCAGGTGCGCGGAAGCCGCCGCGCGTTGATAAACTTCGATCGCCTTATCTATGGCGATGCCAAATTTATTTTCTTTGAGGCCGGTAGAGATATAGGGGTGGGTCTGGGCATCCACATCGGGATTGACCCTGATGGAAATCGGCGCGGTCTTGCCACACTCTGCGGCCACCCGCTCCAGCCGATCAATTTCCGCCTCCGATTCAATATTGAAGCAGTGTACGCCCACTTCCAGAGCGCGGCGCATCTCCTCTGCAGTTTTACCCACCCCGGAAAAGACGATGCGCGCTGGGTCGCCGCCGGCGAGCAGCACCCGCTCGAGTTCGCCGCCGGACACAATATCAAAACCCGCGCCCAACTGTGCCAGCAGCGACAGAATGCCCAAATTGCTATTGGCTTTTACCGCGTAGCAGATAAGGCCGGGGCGCTCGCCGAGGGCCTCGGCGTAATCCCGGTATTGCCGCTCAAAGTGTGCGCGGCTGTAGACATAAGTGGGGGTGCCGAAGCGCTCGGCAATTTGCTCTAGGGAAACCTGTTCAGCCCACAGGCTGCCATCGCGATAACTAAACTCTCTCATTTTACCGATTCTTACTCTGCTAAATCTTCCTCGACATTGGAGTCATCCGCTGTACCGGATTCGTCGTCGACCTCGATAGTGGGGCCGCTCTCAATGGTGTTATCGATATCGAAGTCGGACTCATAGCCGTCTTCGGATTCAATTTCGTCGACCGTTTCCAGCGCTTGCTCTGCTGCGGAGCCGGGCTCGCCGGGCTGCGCCGCAGGGCTGGTCGGTGTTGTCTGCGGTGGGCCGCCGGGAATATTGCTGGCGGGCATGGCGGGGTCCTGCGGCAGATAGAGGGGCCCTTTTTGGCCACAGCCCAGCAACAGCGCTGTAGCGCTGATGGCGATAGATAATAGAGAGAGTCGTTTGAGCATTGATAACATCCTGGGAGTCGGAGATTCGCAGCGGTAACCGGCAAAAGCCTGATAGTATAGCGGCCCACCTGATTCAACAAATTACACGGTAACAGAAGTAAGCAACGATGAGCCAAGCGGAATATGATGCGGCTGTGGAGCAGACCCTAATCGGTATTGAGGATGCGCTCGATCACTGCGATTGGGATATCGACTACGAACGCAGTGATGCGGTGCTGACCCTGACCCTGGAGGACAATGGCAGCCAGGTCATTCTCTCGCGCCAGTCCGCCAACCGGGAGTTGTGGGTTGCGGCCAAATCCGGTGGCTACCACCTCTCGTTTGAAAATCCCGGCTGGAAGTGCACCACGACTGCTGAAGACCTGCCCACTTTACTCGACCGCGTATTGAGCGAGCAGCAGGGCGAGCAGGTTTCTCTCGGTTTATCCGCCTAAACAGCGCTTAGGCGCGCTGCGCAATCTCCTCCCGCGCGCGCTGACAGGCCGCGCGCACTTGATTCGGAGCGGTGCCGCCAATATGGTCGCGGGCCGCCACTGAACCCTCCAGAGTCAGCACCTCAAATACGTCGTCGCCAATCTCTGTAGAGAATTGTTGTAGCTGGGCCAGGCTGAGTTCGGCTAGGTCTTTGTCCTGTTCAATGGCAAAGGATACCGACTGGCCGACAATCTCGTGGGCATCGCGGAAGGCCACCCCTTTGCGCACCAGGTAATCGGCCAGATCCGTCGCGGTAGAGAAGCCCTTGGCCGCAGCCTCCAGCATATTTTCTTTCTTCGCCTTGAGTGCCGGTGCCATATCGGCAAACGCGCGCAGACAATCCAGCGCGGTATCGGCGGCGTCGAACAGCGGCTCTTTATCCTCCTGGTTGTCCTTGTTGTAGGCCAGCGGCTGGCTCTTCATCAGGGTGAGCAGTGCGATCAGGTGACCGTTGACCCGGCCGGTTTTTCCGCGCACCAGCTCCGGTACATCGGGGTTTTTCTTCTGCGGCATGATGGAGGAGCCGGTGCAGAAGCGGTCGGGCAGGTCGATAAAGTCGAACTGGCTGGAAGTCCACAGCACCAACTCCTCACTGGCGCGGGAGAGGTGGGTGAGCAGCAGCGCCGCGAAGGCGCAGAATTCGATGGCGAAATCCCGGTCGCTGACCGAGTCGAGGGAGTTCTCCGTGGGAGCGTCGAAGCCCAGCAATTCCGCTGTGCGCGCGCGATTGATCGGGTAGCTGGTGCCAGCCAGCGCAGCGGCGCCCAGCGGCGAGCGGTTAACCCGCTTGCGGCAATCCATCAGGCGCTCGAAATCCCGGCTCAGCATGGCATTCCAGGCCAGCAAGTGGTGGCCAAAAGTCACCGGTTGCGCGCTCTGTAAGTGGGTAAAGCCGGGCATAATGGTATCGGCTTCGCGCTCGGCCAAATCGACCAGGCCGCTTTGCAGGCGGGTCAGTTCCGCCGCGATCAGGTCGATGCGCCCGCGCAGCCACAGGCGGATATCGGTTGCCACCTGATCGTTGCGCGAGCGGCCGGTATGCAGTTTCTTGCCGGTGGCGCCAATGCGCTGGGTCAGGCGCGCTTCGATATTCATATGCACGTCTTCGAGCTGTACAGACCAGGGAAATGCCCCCGCTGTTATCTCCTCGGCGATGCCTTTCAGGCCATCGGCTATCTTGTGATATTCATCAGCACTTAATACCCCCACTTCTGACAACATCTGCGCGTGGGCAAGTGATCCCTGGATATCTTCCATGGCCATACGCTGGTCAAAGCTCACCGAGGCGGTAAATCGCTCGACAAAGGCATCGGTGGCTTCGCTAAAGCGGCCACCCCAGAGTTTGGCGGCGGGATTGTTGGCGGACTCGGAAGGGGATTTTTCGTTACTCATGGTTTTCCTGGCTGCATTGAGATGAAAGGCTGGGGAGCTTGGTGATATCTTGCGCTTGGAACTTTGGGACAATCAAGAATAACAACTGCATGTCATTTCCCTGGCCGCTGGGCATTATAACGCAGAAAATTCGAAAATATCGCGCAGGAAATAAGGATTCTGCGTTTTCCGGGCAGGCCCCCTTCTTACCGGACCTCTGTAGCGTGACCTCTCTGGCAGCGTTGGTGCTGATGGGGGAGTTGTTGGCCCTGGTGCTGGTACTGGCTCTGGATGGTTTGCGTGAATTCAGCTGGCAGCGCCTGGGACTGATTTCTCTGGTGGTTCAGTGGGTGATACTGCCCTCGGCTGCGCTGCTGTGCCGGCTGCGGCCCAGTCTGGCCAAGATGTCCCACAAGCTCGCCGGCGGCTTGAGCTTTATCGCGGTATTATCGGTGTTGATATTGGTAATGGCCGTGCAGCGCTATCTGCGCGCGCTACTGTTGCAGACCAGTTTCAACAGCTGGGGGTTTGCCGGCGACTGCCTACTCGGCGCTATCTGTGCGGGGGTGGTTTTGCGCTACGCCTACCTGCAACAGCAGCTGTACAACCAGCAGCAGGCGGAACTCGGCGCTCGAATCGAAGCGCTGCAATCCCGAATCCGCCCCCACTTCCTCTTTAACAGCATGAACAGCCTGGCCAGTTTGATCGCTGTTGATCCGGATCGCGCGGAGCGGCTGGTGGAGGATTTGTGCGTATTGTTTCGCGCCAGCCTCGCCGATCCGAAACTGGTGCCCTTGGCGCAGGAAGTGACGCTGGCCCAGCGCTATCTGGAGATTGAAGCCCTGCGCCTGGGCGAGCGCTTGCAGCAGCGCTGGCAGATTGGCGAGGGGCTGGATAGTGTCCAGCTGCCCAGTATGTTGCTGCAACCCCTGCTGGAAAATGCGGTATTGCACGGTGTGGCCCAGCTGCGTGCAGGCGGGGAGATTGCGGTGCAGCTCTCGCTGGAGGAGGGCATGCTTAATATCGCGATTGAAAATCCGCTGCCGCAGGTCGGCGCCGCGCCGACAAGGGCGGGTAACGGCATGGCGACAGAAAATATTCGTCAGCGCCTCAGCGCTTACTACGGTGATCGCTTCAAATTTACCGCCAGTCGGGAGCTGGGCCGGTACCGGGTGCTACTGCGGCTACCCTTGTCCCCCCGGGCGGTGGACCCACAGGAAATAGCGATCGCCACAAATTCCAACAAAGCTATTGAGGTGATGGAGTGACACAGTTGCGTGTACTGATTATTGATGACGAGCCCCTGGCTCGGGCCCGCCTGCACCGGCAGTTGGAGAGAGTCGATAATTGCAGCGCTGTGGGGGAGGCGGCAGATATTGAAGCCGGACTGGCACAGGTACATGCGCTCGACCCGGATCTTATACTGCTGGATATAGAAATGCCCGGCGGCAGTGGCTTGCAGTTGGCCCAACAGCTGTCCAGTCTTCCGTGCCCACCGGCAATAATTTTCTGCACCGCTCACGATGAGTTTGCTCTACCCGCTTTTGCCACTTCAGCGGCTGGTTATCTATTGAAACCTGTGAACGTCGAACAGCTGCGCGAGGCGATTGCCGGGGTACAGCGTCTGAGTAAACCCCAGCAGCAACTGTTAACAAAGCGAGAGCGGGACGAACCCCGGGGCCGCAGCCGCATTAAGGCGATCAGTCGTCTGGGGGTAGAGCTGCTGGAGGTCGACTCGATCCGCTGTCTGATCGCCGACAGCAAATATGTGGTGGCCTACCACCCCGCTGGAGAGACCATTCTGGATGAGTCTCTGAAAGAGCTGGAGGGAGAGTTTGGCCCGCGCTTTGTGCGTATCCACCGCAGTGCGCTGGTGGCGGTGCAATATATTGTTGGCCTGCGCCGGGACGGTACAAATTATCGGGTGGAGTTGGAGGGGGTGACGGCGGCGCCGCTGGTAAGCCGGCGCATGTTGCCCTCGGTAAAAAGCCTGATTGCAGAAATTTGCTAGGGCTTAACTGTTCCCGCGCATAAAAACGGCGAGCACTGCTGCCAGCATTGATAGCGCAAAACAGACTCTGATGATTCGCGCCTGTCTGGGCTTATAAAAAACTGGCCGCAGGCTTCCCCCCAAACACAGCCAGATAAAATCCACCGCAGCGGCTACCAGTAAACAGACCAAACCCGTGGCGAAATAGCTTGGGCCACTCTCTCCGAACGGCAGTAAAAATTGGGAGAAGAGGGCAAGGAAGGCGGCATAGGCCTTGGGGTTTAATAAGTTAAAAATAAATCCATCAAACAGCGACGGGGGGTGCACGGCTGCCGCTTTGCCCTGTTCCAGTAGCGGGGCCGTGGCAATTTTAATCGCGATATAGCCAATATATAAGGCACCGCAAAGCTGTACTAGCAGGCGCGCCTGTGGCCAGGCCGCGAGCAGGGCGGCGATACCGGCGGTTGCCCCGACTATAGCAACACTGAGGCCGAGCAGGATACCGATAAGAAAGCGGCCGCTTTTTTTCACTCCAAAGGTTGCTCCCGAGGCGGCCAGGGCAAGTGGCGCGGGCCCGGGGGAGCCGAGTAACAGAGCGGTTGCGGCAATAAGTGAGAAAAGTGCCTCTAACATAATTGTACTCGCGGTCTTATCAGTTGATTAAAGTGGGAGGCAGTAAATATCGGGCGGCACCGGCTCCTGGATCGGGGCGTTAGCGGAGGCGGATTATAGCGGGTGCGAACCGTTTACAGACCGGATTGTCTGTAAACGGTATTGATCTGGCAGGATTGGGGGCTAGTAGAGCTGGGGGCCACCGTCGCCGTACTCTGAGT
This sequence comes from Microbulbifer regidiadema (SeqCode), assembly GCF_052466995.1. Taxonomy (NCBI): domain Bacteria; kingdom Pseudomonadati; phylum Pseudomonadota; class Gammaproteobacteria; order Cellvibrionales; family Microbulbiferaceae; genus Microbulbifer; species Microbulbifer regidiadema (SeqCode). The sequence continues at coordinate 3,657,533 of NZ_CP174297.1, forward strand.
CATTTTGCAGGCTCAACTCGCCGGCGGCACTATTTAAGTACTCGGCATCGGATTCGGATTTGAGCTTAATCATCAGGCGCAAATCGTTGGCAGAGTCGGCGTGGGACAGGGCATCCTCATAGGTAATTTCTCCCCCATCGTAGAGCTCGTAGAGGGCCTGGTCGAAGGTCTGCATGCCCTGCTCCCCGGAACGCTTCATCAACTCCTTGATCTTATCCACCTGGCCCTTGCGAATCAGGTCCGACATCAGCGGGGTATTGATCATGATCTCGAGACAGGCGCGGCGGCCATCGCCATCGGGGGTCGGTACCAGCTGCTGGGCCACCATCGCCTTCAGGTTGAGGGACAGGTCCATAAACAGCTGCTTGTGGCGGTCCGCCGGGAAGAAGTGAATGATCCGGTCGAGGGCCTGGTTGGCGTTGTTGGCGTGCAGGGTACACAGGCACAGGTGGCCGGTCTCGGCGAAGGCGATGGCGTGGTCCATAGTCTCGCGGGAGCGCACCTCACCAATCAGGATGACATCCGGCGCCTGACGCAGGGTGTTCTTCAGGGCGACCTCGAACGACTCGGTATCCAGGCCCACTTCGCGCTGGGTCACAATACAGCCGCGATGTTGGTGGATAAATTCGATCGGGTCCTCAATGGTGATGATATGGCCCTTGGTGTTCTCATTGCGGTGGCCGATGATGGAGGCGAGAGAGGTGGACTTACCGGTACCGGTGGCGCCCACAAAAATGATCAGCCCGCGCTTGGTCATGGCCAAGTCTTTGAGTACGTCGGGCAGGCCGAGCCCGTCGATGGAGGGGATTTTGGTTTCGATGCGACGCAGTACCATGCCCACCAGGTTGCGCTGGAAGAAGGCCGATACCCGGAAACGCCCCACATTGCGCACGGCAATCGCGAAGTTCAGCTCCTTTTGCTCGGCAAATTCGCGCCGCTGTTTCTCGTTCATGGTGCTTACCACCAGCTCGCGCGCTTTTTCCGGTGTGAGCGCGGTGCTGCTACAGGGCACAACGCGGCCGTGCAGTTTGATGGAGGGCGGCACGCCTGCCGTGATAAATAAGTCCGAAGCACCTTTCTCTACAACCAGTTGTAGGAGTCTTTCAATATCCATGCTGTCTACCGCGTTTTAACTCGACTTTTTCCCCAGATTGGGGGGCGGATTTGGGGCCGTTTAGAAGTTTTCCGGCATCTTGGCTTTTTCGCGCGCCACTTCGCGGCTGATGATACGCCGCGCCACCAGGTCTTCCAGGCACTGGTCCATGGTCTGCATACCGACACTGGCACCGGTCTGGATGGCCGAGTACATCTGCGCGATTTTGTCTTCGCGGATCAGGTTACGGATAGCCGGGGTACCACGCATAATTTCGTGTGCGGCGACCCGGCCACCGCCGGTTTTCTTCATTAGCGTCTGGGAGATAACCGCCTGTAGGGATTCTGACAGCATTGAACGCACCATGGCTTTCTCCTGCGCCGGGAATACATCCACCACACGGTCAATGGTTTTGGCGGCGGAAGTGGTGTGCAGGGTGCCGAATACCAAGTGACCGGTCTCTGCCGCTGTCAGCGCCAGGCGAATGGTCTCCAGGTCCCGCATCTCACCGACGAGAATAATGTCCGGGTCTTCACGCAGTGCAGAGCGCAGGGCTTCGGCAAAGCCGTGGGTATCCCGGTGTACTTCACGCTGGTTCACCAGGCACTTTTTGGATTCGTGCACAAATTCGATCGGGTCCTCAATGGTGAGGATGTGTTCGTATTTGTTGTCGTTGATATAGTCCATCATCGCCGCCAGGGTGGTGGACTTACCGGAACCTGTGGGCCCGGTTACCAGCACCAGGCCGCGGGGGGTATCTGAAATCTGCTTGAACACCTGGCCCATGCCCAGGTCTTCCATGGTGAGAACCTTGGAGGGAATGGTCCGGAATACCGCGCCGGCGCCCCGGTTGTGGTTAAAGGCATTCACACGAAAGCGGGCGACACCGGGGACTTCAAAAGAGAAGTCTGTCTCCAGCAGTTCTTCGTAATCCTTGCGCTGCTTGTCGTTCATGATCTCGTAGATCAGGCTGTGTACCTGCTTGTGCTCCATGGATGGCAGGTTGATACGGCGCACGTCGCCATCGACGCGAATCATCGGCGGCAGGCCCGCCGAGAGGTGCAAGTCGGAGGCGTTTTGCTTGGCGCTAAAGGCGAGGAGTTCAGTGATATCCATACTGCTACCTTAGGGTTCTTGTTTGGGCTCAGGTAAAATCGCCGCTCAAATCGGTAAGGGCCCCAGTATATGCGCAAAGAGACAATCGTCGAAAACCTGAATGCAGTAGGTGAGCGGATTGTGACATGCTGCAACAACTGCGATCGCAACCCCGCAGAAATCACCTTGTTGGCGGTTTCCAAAACTCGGCCGGCGGAGGACTTGCGCAGCGCTTTTGCCGCAGGTCAGCGGCACTTTGGTGAAAATTATTTACAGGAGGCTCTGGAGAAACAAGATGCCCTGTCCGACCTGGACATTCACTGGCACTTTATTGGGCCACTGCAATCGAATAAAAGCCGCGCGGTGGCAGAGCGATTTCACTGGATGCACACGGTGGACCGCCTGAAAATCGCCCAGCGCCTATCGGCACAGCGCCCCGCTCATATAGCACCGCTCAATATCTGCTTGCAGGTGAATATCGATGGCGAGCAGAGCAAGTCTGGCATAGCCCCACAGGATTTGGCCGCTCTGGCGGCTGAAGTGGTGAGATTGCCGGGGCTGCGTCTGCGCGGTCTGATGGCGATCCCCGCAGCCCGCGAGGGCGCCGTGGAACAGCGCGAGCCATTTACCCGCCTGGCAGCGCTACTGCAAGGCTTGCGCAAACAGCTTCCCCAGCAGACCCTGGATACCCTGTCTATGGGCATGTCTGGAGATATGGAGGCCGCTATCGCCTGCGGCGCCACCATTGTGCGCATCGGCACAGATATTTTTGGGGCGCGAAACTATTCTGCACAACAGAGTTAGTACGGAAGTATATTTTTGGTAAATGGAATGACAAAATCTGGGACTGTAGATGTAGTACTGCTGCTTTTGACCCTGTGTGCGGTACTGTCTCTGTCTGTAACGAATAGTGTACTGGTGACCTGGGTGGCGCTGGAGTGGTTGGCTTTTATTTGTCTGCTCTCCTTTGTCTCCCCCAAAATTTCGCTGATTACCAGTTTTATGAACTCAGCAGTTACTGGGATATTTGGCGATGATAGGCGCTATTGGCTGTGGCTTACGGCGATTGCCCTCAACCTGATTGCGATTGTGGAAATCTTTCCCTTTCTGTTCGGTTATGCAGACGGGCCTTAAAGCGCTTAACTCGAAAAGAAAACGGCCGTTAGGGCCGTTTTCTTTTCCTGGGAGCAGGCAGCTAGCGCTTATTTAGACTGATGCTCTTTATTTAAAGGTGAGCCGCCGGCGCACTCGACTTTGTGGCGTTGAGTTCCCTCGCCAAAACGGCTGCCGATACAGAGGCCTTTACCGTCTAGGTCTCAGCCCCCGAAGCTGGCCGAGTGCATATCCTGATAGCGATGGTGGCGGGTACATCTTCGAGTACCCGCTGGCAGTGCTGCTCGCAGTGAGCGCCACCCCCTGTGCATACTCTTCTCTTCGTGGGAGCCAGCTGGGCTCTCTTGTTATTTGAATCCGGCGGCCACATATTAGCGGGGTGCTTCGATAGGGGAGCAGCGACAAAATTTTGCAACCGCCCAAGGTGATATAAGTGAGTACAGTGAGCCCTAAAATGGTTTTTATTGGTGGTGCCGGCAATATGGCGGGTGCAGTCATCGGCGGTTTGGTGGCCTCTGGGTATCCCGCAGAGCAGATTACTGCCACAGGCCGGGATTGGGACAAGCTCAATACCTTTGCCGCGAGCCATGGGGTAGCCGTTAGCGACGATAATATTGCCGCTATCGCCGATGCCGATGTGATTGTGCTGTCGGTGAAGCCACAGGTGATGCGGGAGCTCTGTGAGGGGCTACAACCTCACCTGGCAGATCGCGCACCGCTGATTATCACTTTTGCCGCAGGTATTCCGCTGGCGGCTTACCACCGCTGGATGGGTGCGCACCTTCCTATCGTTCGGGCTATGCCCAACACCCCGGCACTGGTTCAAACCGGAGTTACCGGTCTCTATGCCGATACCAAAGTGAGTGACGAGCAGAGAGTCACTGCCGAGCGCATCGTCGCTGCGGTAGGTATCTCCTACTGGGTCGATGAGGAGCGCGGCATCGACCAGGTGATTGCGGTCGCGGGATCGGCACCGGCTTACTTTTTCCAGTTTATGGAGGCGATGATCGACGCCGCTTCCGCCGGTGGCCTCGCCCGCGCGGATGCGCAGCGCCTCGTGTTGCAAACTGCCCTGGGCGCCGCCAAACTGGCGGTCGCCAGCGATGTGGATGTCGCCCAATTGAAGCGCAACGTGATGTCTCCAGGTGGTACTACCGAGCGCGCGGTGCAGCGCTTTGAACAGGGCGGCTTGCCCCAGTTGGTTGCCAGCGCCATGCGCGATTGCGAAGAGCGGGCGGCGGAAATGGCAAAGGAGTTGGATCGGTAAAGCTACCGCTCCAGTTGGATAGGTGCAGCGGTGGCTGCTGAAAATCTTTTTGTTTAGGGTTTATTCATGGTCAATACCTTTAGCAGTATCGGCGTTTATGTCGTGGGCATACTGGGCATTTTGTACCTTTTCGCCGTGTTATTGCGTTTCTTGTTGCAGCTGGGCCGTGCGGATTTTTACAACCCCTTATCCCAGGGCGTTGTGAAGGTGACCAACCCTTTACTGTTGCCGCTGCGCAAAGTGGTACCGGGACTTTTTGGTATCGATATGGCCTCGCTGGTGCTGGCACTGTTAGTCGGTTGGGCCATGATTATGGCTTGTGCCACGATCGCAGGTTACGGCCTGGTTAATCCCCTCAGTGCACTGCTGTGGTCGCTGATTGGCTGTGTCTCCACGGTGATCGCGGTGGTGTTTATCGGTCTGTTGATCTCCATCGTCGCCAGCTGGATTGCCCCCAATAGTGGCCATCCGGCTTTGATTTTACTGCATCAACTCCTGGAGCCTTTCTGCGGTCCTGTGCGACGTTTGATTCCGCCTTTGGGGGTGATCGATATCAGCCCGATATTTGTCTTTATCCTGCTCACGGTGGCCGACAAACTGCTATTGGGCTTTGCCCAGATGGCCAATATGCCCGCTTTTGTCTACAGCCTGTTCTGGCATATTCCCGGCTTTTAAAATGTGACCGGCTGAACATTTCTTCAGCCGCGCGCACTGGATCGCATCTGCGCGGTGTTAGACTCTTAATACTATCGATTACGGCCGCTCCCTTTATCTCGGGGGCGGGTCGCTAGTCACCGGGTCTCAATAACAAGAACACCGTAAATGGAAGACGCACTTTTACGCCAGCATATTTCCGACTACGACCGTTGGAAAAAGAATCTCGATCGCCAATTTGCCCACTTCAGCCAATGGCTTGAACAGCATTTCTCCAATTCCGCCGGGGCCTGCCAAGTTGTACAACAGGCCCGCGCCCTGCTCGCCGATGATCAGTTCACTCTGGTTTTGGTGGGGGAGTTTTCGCGGGGGAAAACAGAGCTGCTCAATGCGCTGTTGTCGCAAACCTACGGCCAGCGTTTACTGCCCTCAAGACCCGGGCGTACGACCATGTGCCCCACAGAAATCTTCAGTGATGGCAGTGAGCGCGCCAGCCTGCGCCTGCTGCCGATTGAGACCCTGGCGACGAATACCAGCCTGGAGAGCTTCCGCCGAATTCCGCAAAAGTGGGTAACTCACGAGTTTGATGCCAATGACCCCGAGGCGACCCGAGAGACTTTACTAAAGGTCGCCGCGACCAAGTCGGTTATGCCGGAAGAGGCTGCCCGCTACGGTTTCGATCGGCGTCACCTGGACGGCAAGGGCAATCTTGTCGAAATCCCCGCCTGGCGCTTTGCCTTGATCTGCCTGCCGCACCCGCTGCTGGATCAAGGCTTGCGCATTATCGATACCCCGGGGCTGAATGCCCTCGGCAACGAGCCGGAACTCACCTTGAGCACACTGCCCGGAGCTCAGGCTGTCGCCTTTTTGCTGGCGGCCGATGCCGGAGTCAGCGGTACCGATATGGGGATGTGGGAGACTCACCTGGCGCCCTTGCAGGAGCATCGCGGAACCTCTGTGATGGCCCTGCTCAACAAGATGGATGTGCTCTGGGATGACCCCGAGGAGGATGCCGAGTTGTTGTTGCGGCGCATGCGCGCCGAAGTGGCCGCTCTCCTGTCTCTGCCGCAGGAGAGCGTGGCTGGGGTCTCTGCAAAAATGGCCCTGTTGGGGCGGCAGCAGCGGGATGCCGATCTGTTGCGCAACAGCCGCTTTGGTGAATTTGAGCGGATGTTGGTGCAGCGCCTGCTGGAACACCGCCAAAAAATGGCCGAACACCGCTCCCTGCAGCAAGCCCTCACCTTGATGGCGGATACCCGCGATCTGCTCAAGCGCCGCCTGAACAGTGGCCGCGCGGCGCTGGCCCACTTGCAGCGCAATAGCGGCAATACCGCAGAGCAATTGGCAGAGTTGGAGCAGCTACAGGTCACCGTGCGCGAGCAGCACAAACTCTGCCACCAGGAGCTGCTGACGCTCAAATCGAGCCAGAGAATGCTGGCGCGGCAAAGTTCTTCCCTGCTGACGCCGATTTCCAGACAGCAGTTGCAGGCGCTGATCGACGATACCCTGGCTAACCTCAATCGCCGCTGGACGCCTATGGGGCTGGCCAAGGCCATCGATACTTTTATGGAAGGGGTCGACTACCAACTGTCCAATCTCGAGCGGGAAGTGGATCAGGCCAATCGCTTGCTCGATGCGGTGTTTGAGCGCTCCAGCTTGAAGAAAGTCGATACCGCCGAACAGTATTTCACCATCCGCAAGTTCCGCTTTGTGCTGCGGGGACTGCACCGCCAAGCGGCGCAGTTGAGACGCTCTCCGCAGTTGCTACTCGCGCGCCGCAACCGTCTCAGCGAGCGCTTTATCACCACACTAGCCAGTGAGGTGGGCAGGCTTTACGAGGATATGAGTAACAAGGCGGAAAACTGGCTGGAGCACGCCCTCGAGCCGCTCAAGCAACATGCGCAGTATCAAAAGCAGTTACTCAACCGCCATTTGATTAAGCTGACAGAGCTGAAGCAGAAAACCTGCAACCGCCGCACAGATCTTCGCACTCTCGAGGATGAAGTGCAGCGCAATGACAAGGCGCTGGTGGCGCTGGAGGATTTGCTGCGGCACAACGGCTCGGCACCGCAACCCGTTGCACCGGCGCCGCGCGCGCGCAACGTCACTCCCCTGAAGGCCTCGCAGACGACTTGAAGTTAATTGATATTGGTTCTGTCTGGCATTTGTTATAAGTTGCAGTGCTCTCACTCACTGGCGGCTTTGGCAATTTGCCGGGCAACACCTTTCAACCTGACAGATACAGTACCTTGTCGACGGAAAATCCTACCGCTTCTTCAGAAGCCCAAATTGCCACTGACGCTGATGCCGGCTCCGTGGGCCTGGTCGAGCCCAAAAGCCATCACTTTAGTGAGCCACTGGAACTGGCCTGTGGCCGAGTACTCAAGAGTTATACCCTGGTTTACGAAACCTACGGTGAGCTCAACCGGGAAAAGAACAATGCGGTCCTGATCTGCCACGCGCTGTCCGGGCACCATCACGCTGCGGGGCGGCACCGCGCCGAGGATAAGCGCCCGGGGTGGTGGGATCACTATATCGGTCCGGGCAAGCCGATCGACACCAACCGTTTCTTCGTAGTGGCGCTGAACAATCTCGGCGGTTGTCACGGATCTACCGGTCCGGTCTCTATCAACCCGGATACCGGCGCCGCCTGGGGGCCGGACTTTCCACCGCTGCGGGTGCGCGACTGGGTACACAGCCAGGCGCGCCTGGCAGATGTGTTGGGCATTCGACAGTGGGCGGCGGTTATCGGCGGCAGCCTCGGTGGCATGCAGGCGATGCGCTGGTCGCTGGAATATCCCGAGCGCCTGCGCCACTGCGTGGTTATCGCTTCGGCCATGAAGTTATCCGCACAAAATATTGCGTTTAACGAGACCGCGCGCCAGGCGATTACCTCCGACCCGGACTTTTGTAACGGCCACTATCTGCGCGAGGAGAAGCTGCCCCGCCGGGGCCTCGCCGTCGCGCGTATGATCGGGCATATCACTTACCTTTCCGACGACGGCCTGGGGCGCAAGTTTGGCCGCGAGTTGCGCAGTGGGAGTTTCCAGCGGGGCTCGGATGAAGAGGTGGAGTTTCAGATACAGAGTTACCTGCGCTACCAGGGGGCGAGCTTCTCCAATACCTTTGATCCCAATACTTACATCTTGATGACCCGGGCGCTGGACTTCTTCGATTTGGCGCGAGAGTACGGCGATGACCCGGTCGAGGCCTTTTCCCACGCCAAGTGCCGGTTTTTGCTGGTGTCATTCACTTCTGACTGGCGCTTTGCGCCGGAGCGCTCCAGGGAAATTGCCGATGCCCTGATGCATGCGGATATTCCTGTGAGCTACGCCGAGGTGGAGTCGGCTATGGGGCACGACGCCTTCCTGTTGCCCAACGCCCGCTATGAGGGGATTTTTCGTGCCTATATGCAGCGGGTCGCAGCGGAAGTCGTCGAGGGGGTGTGCTGATGCGAATAGATTTAGATGTTATTCAGGAGTGGATTACTCCTGCGAGCCGGGTGCTCGACCTGGGCTGTGGTGACGGCGCGCTGCTCGAACAGCTGGGAAGCAATAAAGGGGTGAAAGGCTACGGCCTGGAAATTGATCCGGCCCAAATTGAGCGATGTGTGGCACGCGGCGTCAATGTGGTCGAGCAAAACCTGAATACGGGGCTGGGCAACTTTGCCGATGCTAGCTTTGATACCGTGGTTATGACCCAGGCGCTACAGACCTTGAGCAAGCCCCACCTGGTGGTAGAGGAGATGCTTAGGGTCGGGCGGGATTGCATCATTACTTTCCCAAACTTCGGACAGTGGAAGGCGCGCCGGCACCTCGCATTTTCCGGGCGTATGCCGGTTTCCGATTTATTACCTTATGAATGGTATGACACGCCTAATATTCACTTTTGTACTTTTACAGACTTTGAGGTGCTGTGCCGGCAAAACCGCTGGACGATTCTGCATCGCCAGGTAGTTTCCGAGTCTAAAGCTGGGCGGATACTCAAGGACTTTTTACCCAATTTGTTTGGTGAGACAGCCATCTATCATCTAACTCGCTAAACTAAGATTTGCGCCAGCTCTTTAGTGGAGGGCCTTGGCGTGATGGACCGATTGAGCGCTGGGTTCCCGTGGGGACTGAGCGGATTTGACCACCGAACCTGCTGGGAGAGGTGAGGCTTATAACAACTGGAGGTGGAATGTGAAACCTATCCTTGCCCTGGCTGCATCTGTGGCCCTGCTCGTCTTGTCTGCCGGCGCTGCTGCACAAGAGGCGCGCACGATTAAGAACTATGCCGATTTTGGCGACTATCGAGTGATCTATTCAGTATTCAACAGTGACTTTATCCAGCCGGATATCGCCCGTCAGTACCAGCTGGCGCGGGCGAGGGGGCGGGCCTACGTAAATGTATCGGTGGTCAAGAAAGAGGGCGGAACCCATGGTCTCAGCGCCGAGATGTCCGGCACCGCCACCAACCTGATTCAGCAGTCGAGACCACTTGAGTTCAAGGAAATCCGCGAGGGCAAGGCGGTGTACTATCTCGCGCCACTGCGCTTTGAGGATGAGGAGACCCTCACCTTTAACGTAGAGGTCAAACTGCCCAATGGAAAAAATGAGACGATCAACTTCCGTCGCAAGCTGGACCGGGATTAATCCGCCGAGATGCCGCCAGCTGAGCGCAGGCTAAATTCCCCTCTTTAAGATTCACTGCGGGCCCAGGCCCGCTTTTTATTTGAAACCATATGCTAAATAAAATTGTTCTTGCCAGCGGCAATGCCGGCAAACTTCGCGAATTTTCACAGCTGTTCGCCTCGTGGGACGTACAAGTCGTCCCCCAATCTGACTTTGGGGTGACAGACGCCGACGAGACCGGATTGAGCTTTATTGAAAATGCTTTGATCAAAGCGCGCCACGCCAGCCGCATCAGTGGCCTGCCGGCACTGGCGGATGACTCGGGTCTGGCGGTGGATGCCCTGTGCGGTGCTCCGGGCATCTACTCCGCGCGCTATGCGGGCGCCGGGGCGAGCGATGAGAAAAATAACGCAAAGCTATTGGAAGCCCTACAGGATATCGAGGAAAAGCAGCGCTCTGCCAGCTTCCACTGCGCACTGGCTTTTGTGCGCCAATGGGATGACCCGGTGCCCCTGGTATGCAGCGCCAAGTGGAGCGGGACAATTTTGCGCGAGCCCGCAGGTGAGCAGGGCTTTGGCTACGATCCACTGTTCTTTGTCGCATCTGAGGGAATGACTTCCGCTGAACTGCCGAGGGAGCGCAAGAATCAGCTGAGCCACCGGGCCCAGGCCATGGTGCAGTTTGAACTTCTGTGGCAGCAGAATATGCAGGGTGCTGACTTTGTCTGATCACAATACGGCATTACAGCTGCCGCCGCTCAGCCTGTATATCCATATCCCCTGGTGCGTGCGCAAATGCCCCTACTGTGACTTTAACTCCCATCAGGTTGATCGGGACCGGGCCAATTCAGACTACGCCCTGCCGGAATCTGACTATGTGGAGCAGCTGCGCCTGGACCTGCTGAGCCAGCGGCCCTGGGTACAGGGGCGTAAATTGCAGTCCATCTTTTTTGGCGGCGGTACCCCGAGTCTGTTTTCCCCCCAGGCCATTGGGCAGATTCTGGCGGCGGCCGAGCAGGTGGTGGGCTTTGCCGAGGGGATTGAGATAACCCTGGAGGCCAATCCCGGCACGTTTGAACAGGCCAAGTTCACCGGCTACCGGGCCGCCGGGGTCAACCGCCTGTCTATTGGTGTGCAGAGCTTCGATTCCCATCAGCTACAACAGCTGGGACGTATTCACAGCGGGGCGGAGGCCGAGGGCGCTCTGGCAATGGCGCGCCGCGCCGGCTTCGACAATATTAACCTCGATCTGATGCACGGACTGCCGGAGCAGAGCGAGGCGGAAGCTCTCGACGATTTGCGCCGGGCAATTGCCCTGGCGCCTGAACATATCTCCTGGTATCAGCTCACCATTGAGCCAAATACGGCATTTTACAGTGCGCCACCGGTTACCCCCGGCTCCCAGCTGATCGCCAGTATGCAGGGCAGTGGACGTGAGCTGCTTGCGGCGGAGGGCTATCGCCGCTACGAGGTGTCGGCTTATAGCAAGCCCCAGCTTGAGTCCCGTCACAATATCAACTACTGGTCTTTTGGCGACTATTTAGGTATTGGTGCCGGCGCTCACGGCAAGGTAACTTTAGCCGAAACGGGGCAAATTCTGCGCAGTCGGCGCACTCGCACGCCCCGGGATTATCTGTCCACTGCCCGACAGCAGCCCGGGTTGCTGCACAGCACCTTATCGCAACCTCATACTGATAGGATTGAGCGCGAGGATTTGCCCCTGGAGTTTCTGATGAATGCCCTGCGCCTGGTGGATGGTGTTCCCAGCGAGATTTTTACCCGCTATACCGGCCTGCCACTGTCCGAGCTGCAAAAACAGTGGCCGGCGCTGACGGCGATGGAACTTGTGGCGTGTTTAGATAAGCGCATTGCTGCCAGTGCCTTTGGTTTTGACTATATCGATGAGATTTTGCAGCGCTTTCTGGAACAGACGTAAGTCTGTTGGCAGGAGAGGCTTGAAATTTCACTGTGCGCCCCAATTTTGGGAGCAATGGTGCATCGCAGCTGTACAACCACCGCTGTGACCGTGAGAAGATGTGTTGGCGCCGCCCCGCATCGAGTAACTAAAGAACAGGAATACAATATGAGCGAGCACTCAATCATCAACGTATCTGACGCTGAATTCGAAGCAGAAGTTCTCAAGGCTGAAGGCCCGGTGCTGGTAGACTTTTGGGCACAGTGGTGCGGTCCGTGCAAGATGATCGCTCCAGTGCTGGAAGACCTGGCGGGTGAGTACGGCGATAAGTTGAAGATCGTCAAAGTGGACGTTGATGCCAACAAAGAGAGCCCGGCAAAATACAATGTTCGCGGTATCCCCACCCTGCTGCTGTTCAAAGGCGGCAATGTCGAAGGTACTAAAGTCGGCGCACTGTCCCGCGCTCAACTGACCGAATTTATCGATAGCCAGCTGTAAGGCTGTCGCTTTCATCCTGCAAAGGGGGTAAATTTCTTTGCAGGATGGGAAACACCCGTTATACTGGCTGTAATTCTGAAATAGTTCAGCGGTCTTGAAATAGGTGAGACGAGCTGACAAAGACGCCCCTCCACAGGGTCCCAGACCATTCCCGGTGCGTGTACTCCTCGAGTTGAACTTGTTCTGATAATGCTCCATAAATTGATTATGGGGAGCATAAGTTTACTGAGTATCGTGGTTTTGGTGGGAAAATGTACCTGGGTGTTTTGGGCAAATAGACGAGCTAATCTCTAAATATCAAACCCCTCCTCATAATTTCAGGCGTGTCCGCGCCAAATGACAACAGAAACATTAATAAGCAATTGGTATGAATCTCTCCGAATTAAAAACCAAACCCATTGAAGAGTTGATTGAAATAGCCAAAGGCATGGGCCTGGAAAATCTGGCCCGTTCGCGCAAGCAGGATATTATTTTCAATATTCTCAAGCGCCACGCCAAAAGCGGTGAAGATATTTATGGCGACGGCGTATTAGAAATCCTTCAAGATGGTTTTGGATTTTTGCGTTCCGCTGACTCTTCTTATCTCGCGGGACCGGATGATATATATGTATCTCCAAGTCAGATTCGCCGATTTAATTTACGTACGGGTGACTCAATTTCCGGAAAGATTCGCCCACCAAAAGAAGGTGAAAGATATTTTGCCTTATTAAAAGTTAACGAAATTAATTTTGACAAGCCGGAAAACGCACGTAACAAAATTCTTTTCGAAAACCTCACTCCTCTTTTCCCCAACGATCGCCTCACTCTCGAGTGCGGAAATGGCTCCTCCGAAGACTTGATTGGTCGTATTATTGATCTTGTTGCCCCGATCGGAAAAGGCCAGCGCGGCTTGATTGTTGCACCGCCGAAGGCCGGTAAAACGATTATGTTGCAAAATATGGCACAGGCCATTACGCGCAATAATCCAGAGTGCCATTTGATCGTATTATTGATCGATGAGCGCCCCGAGGAAGTGACAGAAATGCAGCGCTCGGTGCGCGGTGAAGTGGTGGCCTCAACCTTCGATGAGCCGCCCGCGCGCCACGTACAGGTGGCAGAAATGGTGATTGAAAAGGCCAAGCGCCTGGTTGAGCACAAGAAGGATGTGGTTATCCTGCTCGACTCGATCACCCGTCTGGCCCGCGCTTACAACACAACTGTTCCCAGTTCCGGTAAAGTATTGACCGGTGGTGTTGATGCCCACGCCCTCGAGCGTCCGAAGCGCTTCTTTGGTGCTGCGCGAAATATTGAAGAAGGCGGAAGTCTGTCTATTATTGCTACTGCACTGATCGATACCGGCTCGAAAATGGACGAAGTGATTTTCGAGGAATTTAAAGGTACCGGTAATATGGAGTTGCAGCTGGATCGTAAGATCGCAGAAAAACGCGTATATCCGGCCATTAATGTGCGCAGATCCGGCACGCGTCGGGAAGAGCTGTTAATGCCTGAGGGCGAGTTGCAGCGAGTGTGGATTTTGCGCAAGCTACTGCACGATATGGAAGATGTTGCAGCGACAGAATTCTTAGTGGATAAGCTGAAAGATTTCAAGACAAATGATGAATTCTTCCTATCCATGAAACGGAAATAATTTTTGTATATAAAGTAGCGCCTAAAAAGGCGCTCTTTATTTATTTGGGACAGAATAAGGCGATGAATTGCGCCTATTACTGTTGAAAAGGCGAGCCATAAGGCATATAAAGTTCCACATTGTGGCGCTTGATATGGATTTTAGGCAACGCGCCTGACTGAATTGGCCCAGGAGTCTCTCCGCAAAGGGCCAATCTCAAATGGTTAATCTGGTGGAGCTGGTTATCCATTTGTGACTGCACGACAGCCCACACACCTAGTGAGAACCTTTTGTGAATATCTATATTGGAAATCTGGCCTACGCGGTAACCTCTGACGACCTGCACGAAGCTTTCGGTGCGTTCGGAGAGATCTCTCGGGCTACTGTTATCACCGACCGTGAGACTGGCCGCTCTAAAGGCTTCGGTTTCGTAGAAATGCCTAACGACGATGAAGCGCGTAAAGCTATCGAAGAGATGAACGACCAACCGCTGTCTGGCCGTAACATCCGCGTTAACGAAGCGAAGCCTCGCGAAGATCGTCCGCGTCGCCCCCGCTTCTAAGCTGTAATAAGCTTATTATTTCAGCGGCTCGCAGCTTAGGCTTGCGAGCCGCGACCCCCTCCCGCCTGTTCTGCGCTCCAATTGGAGTGTTGTTACCCATCTTGCGCCTTCTGTTTTACACTGTGCTCTGGTTTATCGTCACGCCCTGTTAGCCCATGAAATATAAAGATCTACGCGACTTTATTAAGTTGCTGGAAAAGCGCGGCCTGTTAAAACGCATCAAGCACCCCGTTGACCCGGTTTTGGAAATGACAGAGATTTCCGATCGGGTATTGCGCGCCGAGGGGCCTGCGTTGCTGTTTGAAAATCCGATAGGTTTTGATACCCCGGTACTCGCCAATCTCTTTGGCACCCCAGAGCGAGTGGCCCTGGGAATGGGAAGGGAGAGTGTCGCCGAGCTGCGCGAAGTGGGGGAGCTGTTGGCGTTTCTCAAAGAGCCACAACCGCCGGAAAATTTGCGCGATGCCTGGGAGAAGTTGCCGGTCTTCAAGCAGGTCCTGAATATGGGGCCCAAAGTCGTAAAGGCTGCAGCCTGTCAGCAGGTAGTGCTTGAGCGGGATCAGGTCGATCTGCACAAACTGCCCATTCAGACCTGCTGGCCGGGGGATGCGGCGCCGCTGGTCACCTGGCCACTGGTAATTACCCGGGGGCCGGAGAAAAAACGGCAAAACCTGGGTATCTACCGGATGCAACTAATCGGCAAGAACCGCTTGATTATGCGCTGGCTCAGCCATCGCGGCGGCGCGCTGGACTATCGGGACTGGTGTAAGAAACACCCCGGTGAGCCCTATCCGGTAGCCGTTGCCCTGGGGGCCGATCCCGCCACCATTTTGGGAGCGGTCACCCCTGTGCCGGATACCTTGTCCGAATATGCCTTTGCCGGGCTGTTGCGCGGTGATAAGACAGAAGTCTGCGAGGCTTTACTCAGCGATCTACAGGTGCCCGCCAGTGCTGAATATGTGCTGGAAGGGTTTATCTACCCTGAGGATATGGCCGACGAGGGGCCCTACGGCGATCACACCGGTTACTACAACGAAGTGGATAGCTTCCCGGTATTTACGGTGGAGAAGATCACCCAGCGCAAAGATCCCATTTACCACAGCACCTACACCGGGCGCCCACCGGATGAGCCGGCGATTCTGGGGGAGGCTTTAAATGAGGTTTTTGTGCCAATCCTACAGAAACAGTTTCCCGAAATTGTCGATTTTTATCTGCCGCCAGAGGGGTGCTCTTACCGCCTCGCCGTTGTCACCATGAAAAAGCAGTACGCCGGTCACGCCAAGCGGGTCATGATGGGGGTCTGGTCTTTCCTGCGTCAGTTTATGTACACCAAATTTGTTATTGTCGCCGATGAAGACGTCAATGCCCGGGATTGGAAAGATGTGATCTGGGCGATGACCACGCGTATGGACCCGGCGCGGGATACGGTGATGGTGGAAAATACTCCAATTGACTATTTGGATTTTGCTTCGCCCGTGTCTGGTTTGGGCTCAAAAATTGGTTTTGATGCAACGAACAAATGGGAAGGGGAGACGACTCGTGAATGGGGAGTGCCCATTGAGCGCGATCCAAAAGTGGTTAAAAAAGTTGATGAAATCTGGTCTAAATTAGGCCTCGAATAAGCACAGCACTCTATTGTCAGTACCCCCGCCCAAGTAAGCGCCCCTGGTGGCGTTCAGTACAGTGACCGCTTAGCGGTCACTCTTTATTTTTTTCTTCCTTCTTTGCATCTATAGCTTTTACTGCTGGCGTCGCGGTCAGGTACGGGCTCAACCGTGGCCCTGATATCGATAGATGTTTTCATATTTTTTCTAGTCGTACCAAGTGAGCAGGAGCAAAGTGCCGGAATTGATAATATCGAAGAGTTTATTCCTGTAGTTATGCATGAGACAGCCATACCCGGAATAGCCGTTGCCAGAATAAAAGAGGGTGAACTCGCGCTTCGGCCGATATTGAGGCGGGCAAACCAGTGACTCAGGATACGTTATTTAATATTGCCTCGATAAGTAAGCCGATTATGGGTGCAACACTATTGCAATTGGTCGACGATGGTAAATTGGCGTTGGATGAGGATATTAATAGCTATTTACCATTTAAGGTCGACAATCCACATATGGAAGGGGAAAAAATTACGCTGAGACATCTGGCCAGTCACTCCGCAGCCATCAAGGATTACTACGACTACGCCACTTACGCGGAAAATCGTGATCCCTCTATCAGTTTGGAGCAACATCTACGTTCTCTGCTGGTTAAAGGGGGAAGCCGGTACGGTAGTGGGGATTATTATCTGGCAAGCAATCCCGGCGAGCACAGGGAATACAGCAATCTTTCTGCTGGTTTAGCCGGATTATTGGTTGAGTCAGTAACCGGTCAATCTCTGGCTAACTACAGCCGGGATACTTTATTTCACCGCCTGGATATGGAGACTGCCAGCTGGAGGCTCAATGGATTAGATCTGAGCTCTATCGCAGTTCCCTACAAAGTAGAGCAATGCGTACCATTTGTTGGACTGTGTGCAGATAGTGAATCGGAGAAGATGAACTATTTAATCAGAAAATTTATTAACCCTCCGTTTGAGTACAAGCAATTTCATGCGCATGCGCACAGCGGCAATCCGCAGTATCCTGACGGTGGTGTTCGTATAAGTATTGCTGATCTGAGCGATTTCCTCCTGGGGCTACTGCATAACCGCGATAAATCTGGCGCGCAGATCTTATCAGAGGTGATGTACCAGGAGATGTTTCGTCTGCAATTACCTGTGTCGATTTCAGATTCGCAGCGTTTCTTTTGGCGAGGTCGCGATGGGCTTGTGGGGCATATGGGAACTGATCTGGGTGTATTTGTAGCTATGTATTTTGAGCCAGAAAGTAAGGATGGTTTTATTATCTTGATGAATCGCGATATGGATAGTCAATCTGCCGTTGCGATGCAGCGCATAGCCGAGCGCTTAATAGCTATTTAGGTTGCCCTATATTCTATAGGCCGCTGCTCTGAGCGGCAGTTTTTCAAGCGATTTTTAATAAGGTGTGGAGGGGAAGATGATAGCAAGAGCGCCTAAGCTATTAATTTTGTTGTTTACATTGATGTTTTTTAAGCCCGTATTTGCCAGCCAGGGCGCAGGGGAGGCCTTTAATAAGATTAAGGCGCTCAGTGGGGAGTGGCGGGAAGAGGGGGAGAAAAATAACGATTTTATAATCAATTTTAGCGAAACAGCTGGGGGAAGCGTGCTCATTGAAAGTTGGATTCATAAGGGGCGCCAACATTCATTAACGGTTTATCACCTGGATGGTGACGATTTACTGGTGACACACTACTGCCCACAGGGCAACCAGCCCAGATTGAGTTGGCAGAAAAATACTACTGGGGAAGCTATAGAATTCTCCTTCAAGGATATAACCAATTTTGCTTCGGGCAGTCGTTTGGACAGCCTCGCTTTTGCATGGCTGGGTAATGGCAGGTTACAACGACAAGAGACCTATGTGAAAAATGGTGAGCAAATAGCTTCAGATTTAATTTTAGTGCGTCAATAAACCTGCACTCCCTGAGAGCTTATCGGTGACT
The DNA here is from genome assembly GCF_052466995.1 of Microbulbifer regidiadema (SeqCode). NCBI lineage: Bacteria > Pseudomonadati > Pseudomonadota > Gammaproteobacteria > Cellvibrionales > Microbulbiferaceae > Microbulbifer > Microbulbifer regidiadema (SeqCode). The sequence goes on from NZ_CP174297.1 coordinate 3,675,509, forward strand.
GGTTCGCAAAGCTGACGTGAATTTTCCGCCAGCTTTTTTTATTTGTGAACTTTATTGTGGTTTTGATTTATATAAGTATGATCTGCCACTGCGTTGATACAGCGTCATATAGCAGATTATCAATGGTCAGATGGATATTGGCTGCCAACCTATAGATCGGCCAGTCTATATTTTGCGTCTGGCGACATTTTCAGTGGGTCGTAATTTTCTCGGTAGGGGATGGCGCTTAGTAGTGGAATAAATCGTCGGGAGCCTTTGAATAATTCCATAATATCTATGCGAGCTAGACGCAGTAGCGCACATGATTACAGCCCTGCCATACCGCAGCTGCGGCCTTCAAGGTCTGCCCTGCACGGCTTACAGAGGCTCCCTAAAACGAAATGGAGAGGTTACAAATGGAATTAATTATTTTTGTAATCATTATGGTGGCAGTACTGGTTTTGCCTCTGAAGCTGGCGGCCGCCATGTTGGGAGCGAAGAATACCGGGGTATTTTATTGTCTATTCGCCCTGCTGCTCGCACTGATTATTCAGAGAATCGTCGGTGGTATGTTGCCGGGGGTGACGGATAGCGCAGGGATTTTACTGACGATTCCCCTGGCAGCTATTGCCTATATGCTTGTGCTGGGTACAGGCTTTTTGAAAGCCATTTTAATTGCCCTGTTACAGGGGGTGATTACCTATTTTGCCATGGTGTTATTTGTCGGTTTGCCCCTGATTGCCTAATGGCGCTTTAAGGCGTGTAGCCCAGTGTGTGCAAACGGCGATTAATTCGCCATTTGCACTGTGCAGGCTTAGCGCTTGCTCTGAACCGGTGAAGCTTATTTTTCCAACGGGGCCGTAAGAAATTTACTGAGGGCGTCAAAATAAGCGGGGAATGCTTCAAACTGGGGCAGGTGTCCGACAGCGTCCAGTTCGATTAATTGGGCAGCGGGAATTTGTGCCGCCGCACGTTTGCCCAGTTGATCGTAACGTCCCAATTTGTCTTGCACCATTTTAGAGGCGCGGGCGCGACCAATGGCTGTGCGGTCCCGAGTGCCAATAATCAATAGGGTCGGCACTTTTATATCGGCAAACTCATAGAGTACCGGTTGGGTGAAGACCATCTCTGAGGTTAGCGCGTCCACCGTGGCCATATGCGCGGCATCGGGTCCCAGAGTCCAGCCAGCCTGAATATCCAGTAGCGGGTTGTATGCCTCGCGCCACTGACCGGAGAAGTAGGCCTTACTCATATAGCGCTTAATGGTTTCCGGGCTCTGTTTTTTTTCCCGACTAATGGCCTTGTCCAGCGCTTCGTAGGGGACCCAGCGCTTCCAATCCTCAAGGCCGATAGGGTTTACAAGTGCGAGCTTTTCGACCCGCTCCGGGTACATCAGGGTAAATCTGGTCGCCAGTATCCCCCCCATAGAGTGCCCAACCACAGACACCTTTCCCACCTTTAATTGATCCAGCAGAGCCCTGGTATTGTCGCTGAGGCGCTGAAACGTGTACTGGCCCAGCGGTTTGCTGGATTTTCCAAAACCGATTTGGTCGGGGGCTATCACCCGAAATCCCAGCTGGCTGAGTTGGCTGATTGTGTCCTTCCAGTAGGCAGCCGAAAAATTTTTACCGTGCAGCAGAAGTACCGTCCCTCTTGGCCTTTTGTCCCCAGCGGGTGCGACATCCATAAAGGCCATGCGCAGAGGCTGCCCCTGCTGTTGCCACTGAAAGTACTTAACCAGGTAGGGGTACTGGTAATCGCTCAAGTGTTTATCTTGGGGATTTACTGCATATTCGGCAGAGGTGGCGCTGGAAAAAAACACACCGATTATAAAAAGAAGAGCGAGGGTGTAGTGCGCTGGCGGAATCACAGCGGTGTCCTTAATAGGTAAGTGGAGCTTCACTATAGGCGTATTTGCGGAGTGCCCGAAAGGCCCTTTGGGGCCTTTCAGTGGTCGGGGCTCAGGCGTGCGCACCCAGCAGGGGGGTGTCCTGGCTCGGCATGGGCAACTGCGGCAGGTCTTTGACGGCTTGTAGCAGGCCCTCTTCGTAGAGCTTGGCCGCTTTATCTTTCTCCCCCAGGGACTGGCATAAACGGGCCAGTTCGGCGGAGGTGATGGGGTCCTGACGCAACAGCAGGCTTTTCTCGAAGTGCTGTTGGGCCTTGCCCCACAGCTGATTGCGCATTGCGAGGCGCCCGAGGCAGGTCAGCAGGGCGGCGCTCTCGCCGTACTCTTTCAGCCAGCCCTCGGCAGCAGATATTTGTTTCGCCGGGTCTGCGCCCACCAGACAGCCATAGAGTTCGGCAAGCTTGGGGTCCCAGGCCCGGTTGAGTAGCCAGCGCAGGTGCTTCTCTGCCTCGATATCCTCGCCGATGCGGTGCATCTGCTGGGCATAGAGGCTGCGCAGGGCTCGATTGCGCTGCCAGCGGCTGGTCAGGCCCTGCCAAGTCTTGTGTATCTTATCGGTATCTTTGCGATTGGCCGCTTCGGTCAACTGCTGCTGGTATATCTCGAGCTCCAGTGTGTGCAGCTCCTCTTCCGGCATATTGGCATGCTTCTCCAGCTCGGGCAGCAGGGCGCGAAGGCGGTCCCAGTCGCCGAGAAGATAATAGGCCTGCTTGAGAAGTTGCAATAGGGTTGGGTGTTTGGGCTCGAGCTGTTTGGCGCGCTCCAAGCTGGCAATACACTGTTCGTAGTGTTTATCCAGTAGCTGCATGCGCGCCTGGCTCAGGGCAACGGCGAGGCGGGTATCTTCGCCACAGGCCTCCGCTTTGGCGAGTAACTCGTTGGCCTCCTCGCGGAAGCCCAGCTCGAAGGCGCTGCGCGCCGCCGCCAAGTAATTGATCAGTGGGGCCTCGGAGCGCGGTGCGCTCTTAAGCAGCTGCCGGCGTGCCCTCGACCAATTGCCCTCCATAAATTCCACCAGACCGCTGGTCAGGCGCCGGCGGGCCACGCGTTGGCGGCCGAATCTCAGCCGATCGACACTTCCCCTGATAGCGCGAAATAGGCTGCGAGCCAGCCATATGGCGAAGAACAGTGTAATCAGGGCTGCCACCAGAAAGAAGATGGCGAACCAAAGGTTCATCTCGTAGCCTTTATTCAGCGCGCCGCCGATGCCGATTACCAGGTAACCGGGATAGTTGTTGATGACCTCAGGTAGCAGGGCGCCGAGCAATAGGAGTACCAGGGCGGTGAAGATCAGTCTTTTCACTGGCTCTGCTCCTGTTGTGGAGCGGTGGGCGCCCTCGAGGTTTTGTGGAGGCGCTCAATATAATTGCGCAGGGCCAGTTGCGAGCTGCTGAGATCGGGCATATCGACCTGGATACGCTGTTCGCTCAGGTCTACCAGTTGCTGCGCCAGCGCATCGCGCTGAGGGCTGGCCGTGCCATAGCTGAGCAGCAGTGTCCGCGCGCTATCCAGGGCGTCTCTATAAATTGCAGTATCCCCGCGCAGCAGTGCCAGTTGGGCCTGCTCCATATTCAGGCGCAGAGTTTGGCGAAAGCGCGCTTCACTCTGCGGAGACAGCATTACCGGGTTGATATTACCGTCGATGGGACGCACCGATTCGCGCATAAAACGGGCGAAGTTGTGCCACTCGCGCTTCCACAGGGGGGCATTCTCCTCGTGGCCAGACGGCGCTTCCCCGGGGGCCTCCACCGAGGCCATATCGAATTGTGGCTGGATGTTTGTGCGAATCAGCTGTTCTTCCAGGGCGCTGAGGCGGAGGTATAAACCCTGGCGGTCGACGTTTTGAACCAGTTTCAGGGCGGTGATATCGCGGGCGAGTTGCTGGCGCACGCCATACAGGTCCGGCAGGTCCACGTCGCGCAATATTTCGTCGACCCGCTCGACCAACCCCAGAGCAGTGCGGCTGTCGCCTTCGAGCAGCAGGCGCTGGTTGGCGAGGCGCAGCAGGTAATCGGCCTCAGCCAGCTGCCAGTCGTCGCGGCTTACATTTCCCAGCTGACCCAGGCGATTGCTCTGCGCGGTGACATTGCGCTGTATGGATGCCAGCTGCTGTTGCAGCTGCTGGATAGTGCGACTCTGCTGTTCCAGTTGATCGCGCAGACCGCTATCGGCCTGTTCCAACTGTTTGAGCGTCTCTGAGTGATCGGGGGCCCGAGCTTCAGTGGGGGTAGCGGCAGGGAATTCTGGGGCGGCACTGCCTGCCGGTGTCTGCGCGGGGGCCTCGCCGTCCGCGCTGACGTCGGCACCCGGCGCGATGCGGGTAGTGCTCGCTTTGGGCAGGAAGTCGAGATAAGCGCCTATATATTCGCGCAGCTGCGGTGAGTTAAACCAGGTCAGGGCGGCCGCAGCGATCAACAGAAGGATAAACAACAGCGACCACCAGAGCCGATTGGATTGAGTCGCTGCCGCTCCGCCGCGCGCTTTACCGGTCGAGGCCTGCTCCTGTGCGGCTTTGGCAAAATTGCTTTTACCTTTTACCGGCGCTGTATCTTGCGAGGGCTCATGGGGTGCGGCTGCATGTTGATCTTTTTTATCGGTCATGGGTATAGCGGCGCAGGTGGAAAATGTCGTCAGATTATAGCGAGTGGCGCGAGCCTTAATAGCGGGCTAAACGCCGTTTTAAGATTTTTAACGCAAAGCGATCGAGAATTCGATAGCAAATCAGCCGAGTGCTTGACGCAGTGTTTCCAGCATAGCGTTATCACCGGCGTTTAGCGCGGTGCGGCAGCGGGTAAAGCCCAGCTCTTTTGCCATCGCGGTAACCCGCACACTGGGGCAGATAAGTGTGGCCGCAAAGAGGCTGTTGCGGTTTATTTGCTGGATACAGTTAACCAGATTGCCGAGGGTTTCACCGCTGTGGACACTAATAATATCGGGCTGGAATTGATATTCCTTCAGGGTAGCGGCGGCCTCTTGCGGCAGGGTTCTGCGGTAGAGTTCACAATAAGTAACCCGCGCTCCCCTGTTGCTCAGGGTATCGCCGATCAGGGGGCGGCCGCCGGCACCGCGAAAAATAATAACCCGCTGCCCGTCCAGTTGTCGCAACCAGGGCAGGCGCAGCAGCGCCTCGGAATTCATCGTGTTGCCACTTTGCTCACAGGGGATGCCCCGCTGTTCCAGGGCGCTCGCCGTTGCCGCGCCGATAGCGAGGAAGCGGGGCCCCTGGGGAAGTTGCGGCCAGTAATCTTCCAGCCAATCCACGCCGTAGCGCACGGCGTTCTGGGAGACGAAGATCGCTATATCCACTTGATCGAAGTCGAGAATCGAATTTTTTAAGGCCTGCACGGCGGCCTTATCCTTGAGGGGCTCAATGCCGAGCATGGGGATATTGTCTGCCCGGGCTCCCAGGCTGCGCAGTAGGGCGCACCAGCTCTCCCCCTGCGGCGCCGGCCGCGTGCTGAGAATACGTTTGCCCAGCAGCGGGCCGGGGGTGAGATCGTCCATATCAGATAGTGGCGAGAATCTTATCGGCACCATCGGCCAGCAGCTGTTCTGCCAGCTCCGTGCCCAGGCGCTCTCCCTCGGCGGCGGGCCCGCGACTCTCCGCGCGTATCATGGTCTCTCCATCCGGGCTGCCGACCAATCCGCGCAGCCACAGGGTGTCGCCCTCCAGCTCGGCGTAGCAGCCGATAGGTACCTGGCAGCCGCCGTTGAGGCGCTTGACCAGGGCGCGCTCTGCGCTGAGGCGGGCGGCCGTTTCATCGCAGTGCAGCGGGCGAATGAGCGCTTCCAGCTCGCTGTCGCGGCGCGTCTCAATACCCACAGCGCCCTGTCCGCCAGCGGGCAACAGGGTAGTGGTGGCCAGAAAACTGCGGATACGCTCGGGCATTTCCAGTCGCAACAGCCCGGCTGCGGCGAGGATGATTGCGTCGTAATCGCCGGCATCCAGCTTGGCCAGCCGGGTATTCACATTGCCGCGCAGGAAGGTGATCTTGAGGTCAGGGCGGCGGGCCAGCAGCTGGCACTGTCGGCGCAAACTGGAGGTCCCGACAACGGCGCCCTGGGGCAGGTCATCCAGACTGTCGTAAAGGTTGCTGACAAAGGCGTCGCGGGGGTCTTCGCGCTCGCAGATAATGGGCAGGTGCAGCCCCTCGGGGAACTCCATCGGGACATCTTTCATCGAGTGAACCGCGATATCCGCACGGCCTTCCAGCATCGCCACTTCCAGCTCTTTGACGAAAAGGCCCTTGCCGCCGACTTTGGTCAGGGGAATATCCAGAACCTGATCACCCCGGCTGGTGAGGGGCAGTAATTCGATATGCAGTTCGGGGTGCGCCTGCTGTAGGCGGTCTTTGACATAGTTGGCCTGCCACAGGGCCAGGGCGCTCTGGCGGGTGGCGATGCGAATACGATCTATAGACATGCGGTTCAATCACTTATTGGTTGAAGGCGACATTCTAACAGAGTCGTACGGCGGTGAGGTTGCAGCGATAGCGGGGCTAGTCCCGTGCGCGCAACCAATCCTCGAGAATAATTCGCGCGGCGATAGAGTCCACCGGGTCCTGTGCGTAATTGCCCCGGTGCCCGCGTTCATTGGCCTCCTCCTTGGCAGCTCGGGTGCTCAAGCGCTCGTCAATCAGTTCTACCGGCAGGCCATAGCGGCCGTGCAGGCGCTGGCTGAATTTGCGCGCGCGCAGGCCAAATTCACTGTCGCTGCCATCCATATTGAGGGGCAGGCCAACCAGTAAGAGGTGGGGTTGCCACTCTTTGATCAGGCTTTCGACGGAGTCCCAATTGGGTTTGCCGTCTTTGGCGGGCAGGGGGGGCAGTTCCCGGGCGCCTCCGGTGAGGCTTTGGCCGTAGGCAATGCCAATGGAGCGGGTGCCGAAGTCAAACGCGAGGGCGGTAACGGGTTTATTCATACGGGTCAGTAAGTCTGCTGCTAGGCGTGGCCCGCTTGGGAGCCGAGGCCGGAGAGGTCGATGCCGTGGCGGGCGGCGGCGCTTTGCCAGCGCTTTTCGACCGGGGTGGCGAATAGAGTTTCAGGTTCTGCCGGCAGTGTCAGCCAGGCGTTCTCCGCCAGCTCCTGTTCCAGCTGTCCGGGACCCCAGCCCGCGTAGCCGAGTGCGAGTAGCACATCGTCAGGGCCGCGCCCGGCGGCGAGGGATTCGAGGATATCCTTGGAGGCGGTCAAACTGATATCCGTATTGATTTCGGTGGTCGAGTCGAAGTGCATACCGGTGCCGTGCAGTACAAAGCCCTGCTCCGGGGACATGGGCCCCCCCAGCAGCACCGATTCGCCGCCGCGCAGGCTGAGGTCCTCCAGGGACAGTTGCTCGAACACTTCGTGCCAGTGCACTTTGCTGGGGATATTGATCACGATCCCCATAGCGCCGTCGCTGTTGTGCTCAACGATCAGTGCGATAGCGTGCTTGAAACGGGGGTCCTCCATACCGGGCATGGCCAGGAGAAACTGGCCGCGCAGGCTGCCGTGGGTCAGGTCGCTATCGATATTCGAATTTGGCATAGGTCAGTCGCAAGCCGCCGGTTGAGAGCCCATTTTAGCCTCGCTCAGGCAGATCCCCCGCAGAAGTGGAGAATCCGGTCATTTCAAAGCGCCAGGTTCGTATGATTTCCAGGCGGTCCACCTCGCGGCGAATCTCTGCCGGGAAGGGGGCAAAGGGTGCCGCCAGGCGCACGATTTGTTGGGCGGCATCGTCGAGTATACGCTCGCCAGATGACTCAAGAATAACAACTTCTTCGACGGCTCCGGTGGGCAGCAGTCGCACCATCATACGCAAGCTGCCGGTAATTTGGTTGCGCAGGGCCTCCTCGGGGAAGTTGTCGCTGCCGACAGCTTCTACTTTTTGCCGCCACTCGTGTAAATAGGCCGCGTCCGCTGAGGCCTTGGTGGCCACCGAGGTGAGTCTGCGCACTCGCGGGCGCTGGGCAATGGTCTGGCGAATCTTATCCAGACGGGCCTGTAGGCTGGCTACTTCGGGGTTGCTCTGCGCCAGATCACTGGGTGCATTGCCGCGCTTTTCTTCCGAAAATTTATCTTCCGCCGGGAGTTCCGGCGCTTGGATGGGACTGTCGCCAATGGTGGTAATCAACTGGCGGCGCTGTTCCGCCGGGCGCGCCGCCTGCTGTTGTGGTAGCGGGTTAACATCGTGAATTTGCGTGTCGGCAAATTCTGCACGGCGGTTTGTGGATAACTCTTTCGGCGAGTCGGCAGCACCGCTGGCTAATTGATTGTGTTGTGCCAAATAATCGGCATCGTCCGGGGCCTGGGCCGCGCGGTGCTGGGCGAGTGTCACCTCAAGCGTTGGCGGCGCCTGAGTGCCCTCGGGAGTGGCAAAGACCACTCCAAAAATAATCAGCACATGTAATGCGGCGGCAAGGAATAATGAGAACACAAAGCGCTCACGCTGCATGGCGTGAAATTGTGTCGCGTTGGCGGAGGAATTCATTATCTATTATCAACTACTACTTATTCTGACGAGTGTTTCACACAGCCTTGCGCCCAGTGGTGAACTGCCCTGAGAGTTTTCGGACGCCCAGTTTACCTTTTTTGCGCCAGTAGGTGTGTGATGCCGCTCATTAGTCGCGCGCCAATATCTGTATTGTAGGCGGCATCGATTTCTCGTACGCAGGTGGGACTGGTGACATTAATTTCTGTCAGGTAATCCCCAATAACATCCAGGCCGACAAATAGTAGACCCTTTTCCCTTAAAGTGGGAGCAACCTGCTCGACGATCCAGCGGTCCCGATCGGTTAGTGGGCGCGCTTCGCCGCGCCCACCGGCGGCCAGGTTGCCACGGGTTTCCCCCGCTTCTGGAATTCGCGCCAGGCAATAGGGTATTGCTTCACCGTTAACCACCAGGATGCGCTTGTCGCCATCTTTGATTTCGGGAATGTAGCGCTGCGCCATAATCTGCTGGCGACCGTGATCTGTTAGCATCTCCAGGATCGCTCCCAGATTGGCGCCATCGGGCTTGCAGTGGAAAATACCGGCTCCGCCCATACCATCTAGGGGCTTGAAGATGACGTCTTGATGGGTCTGGTGGAATTTTCGCAGCTTGGCCATATCGCGGCTGACGAGAACTGGCGGGCAGCACTGGGGGAAGCTGGTCGCAAAAATCTTCTCATTGCAGTCGCGCAGCGCCTGGGGTTTGTTGACCACCATCGCGCCCTCGCGCTCCGCCGCTTCGAGGATATACGTGGAGTAAATGTATTCATTATCGAAGGGCGGGTCGACACGCATCAAGATGACATCCAGATCGCCAAGCGGCATCTCTCTGGGTGCCTCCAGGGAAAACCATCGATTCTCATCGGCGAAAACCTGCATGGGGCAGCCGCGCCCAGTTGCGCGGCCATTTTCCAGATAGAGATCACTTTGCTCAAAATAAAACAACTGGAAACCACAATCTTGTGCGGCTTGTAACAGTGCGAGTGTCGTATCTTTTTTAAAATTGATCTGGGCGATGGGGTCCATCACCACACCGAGGGAATAATTCATAGGGGCTTCCGTATCGTTGGGTATCTCTGTCCCGGTCAGCACGGGTTGCAGGCTCGTTTTTGTTGCCGTTGCCAGCTCTCATTGGGCGGATAAGGTAAGAGTAGCCTTGCCAAGGTGCAACCTTTTAACGCAATCCCTGCGGGGATTATACCGGTGGCGATAATTTGAACTGCGTCGCCCGCCAGGTGTCGACTCCGGTGGATTCGCCTGGGGTTCTGTGATAAAAGTTCGTTTCAGCGTGCGACCTTCGCCAGGCTTGGCGCCCGAACCCCAAAAGTGGTTTGAAAAAAGGGCGCAAGTAAAGTTTTCGTGTGCCCGAAAATAAGTAAACAGGGGATTCAAAAAAGACTATGGAGCTTAACTGGGAAAGTCTGACTGTGATGGTGATCGACGACAGTAAGACAATTCGCCGCACAGCGGAAACGCTGTTGCAAAAGGCGGGCTGCACGGTTGTCACTGCGACAGACGGTTTTGATGCATTAGCAAAAATCGCGGACTCCCGTCCGGATGTCATTTTTGTCGACATTATGATGCCGCGCCTGGATGGCTATCAAACCTGCGCACTGATTAAAAATAACAGTGAGTTCCGCTCCACTCCCGTTGTAATGCTGTCGAGTAAGGACGGTTTGTTCGACAAGGCCAAGGGGCGTGTTGTCGGTTGTGATCAATACCTGACCAAGCCTTTTAGTAAGAGCGAGCTGCTGGGTGCTATTTCTGCCCACGCCAAGCCGCACCATGCCGCCTAAGCGGTTGAGTAGAAAAAGAAAATACAGATAGCGGATTCCATCGTGGGCACTGTGTTCCACGGGCGCCGCAGCATATAGCTTTAACTAGTGTACATGGAGCCCCAGCGAATAGTGGTTGGGTTAAATCCTGTACCCGGACCGTCGGTAGTCATAGTGCATTTCGGCACATGCTAGCGAGGATAATCACAACAAAACCGCCGAGCGCAGTGGTTGTTGCGTAGTTGCCGAAAAAAGATGTCATGGGGGAAATGATGGCAAGAGTATTAATAGTTGATGACTCTCCTACCGAAACACACAAACTATCAAGCATTCTGGAAAAGAATGGACATATAGCGATCTCCGCTCCGAATGGTGAAAGCGGAGTTGAAATGGCCCGCGCCGAGCGCCCCGACCTGATCCTGATGGATATTGTGATGCCGGGGCTCAACGGCTTTCAGGCCACTCGCCAGTTGAGCAAAGATAGCAGTACCGGTGAGATCCCGATCATTATGGTAACTACCAAGGATCAGGATACCGACCGCGTTTGGGGGATGCGCCAAGGCGCCAGAGCCTACCTGACCAAACCTGTCGATGAAAGCAAGTTGCTGGATACTATCGGGGAGGTGTTGGCCTAATAGCCAGCTGCGAAAAGTGCAGTCACAAACACCTTACTTAGCTCTGGTTGATATTGCCCGGCGCGCGAAAGCGCAGGCTACTGGCCTGCCCGGTCGCCGGGAAATCAAACCCTACTGGACCGGTATCGGTTTCTCTCTTCTGGATAAGCACTTTGTCGCCTCTATGGATGACATCGTGGAATTGCTCGAAGTGCCACAGCACACCTTTATTCCCGGCGTGCAGCCCTGGGTTAAAGGGGTCTCCAATGTCCGTGGTCGCCTGCTTCCCCTCATTGATCTCGCAGCTTTTTACGGCGGCTATCTCTCCGGCCCCCGGCAGCAGCGCCGGGTTTTAGTGCTCGAGCGGGATAAGACCTATGTGGGTCTCATTGTCGATAAGTTGTACGGGATGCAGCACTTGGCATTCGAGTATGCCCGTGAGGCGCCAACGGATTTGAGCGAGCCATTTGCACCAATGGTGCACGGCCAATTTGTTTTACAGCAGCATCGCTGGCTGGTCCTCGATATGCGGGCACTGATCAAGGATGCGCAATTTATGGATGCGGCTTTGCGCTGAGCAATCCAGTTTTTCTTTCCGGTTGCCGTGGGTGGTCAGCCGGGTGGCCCGCAATTAGTGCAGGGATGTGTGGCACTGACTGAGGGGTTTTGTCATTAAAGCGTTAAAACTACAGTGGTATTAAACCGGCCCAATGCAACGGCCCGCTAGGAGTAAATTATGAAACCAGGCTCCCAGAGTTCCTTTTCCGCGCTGCGCAGTAACCCTGCCGCGTTGGTATTAGGTCTACTGGTACTCGCCACGCTGGCGGGGCTTATTGTCAGTATTTATTTGGTACAGAGTCGAGACGAGCAGGATAAACAGTACCTGCAACAAGTCGCCGAATTGCGGGCTCTCTCCTATCAGGTAGTTTCCTATGCACCGGCGGCAACCGCAGGTGATAGTGAGGCTTTCACTGAGCTGGAAAACGTTACCGAAGAAATGGATAACGCCTGGAATCAGCTTCAGCGAATGGACAGTGACAGTCGCCGCGCACTGAGCGCCGAGCTCTCTGCCTATGACCAAGTTTGGCGCAACTTGCGCGAGCAGGTCGACACGATTATCGGCAATCAGGAAACGATTGTATTCCTTAACGATATCGCTTCAACGCTGAGTGACTCGCTGCCGGAACTACAGGCCGAGCACAACAATATTGTTGAAATCCTGTTGGCTAACAACGCCCCGGCCAATCAGGTCGAGCAGGCCCAGTTGCAGGTATGGCGTGCGGAGCGTATTGGTCGAAATATCGATAAAATGCTCCAGGGTGGCGATGATGCCGAAGCTGCCGCCGACCAGTTTAATACCGATGCCAGTCTTTTCGGTAAGGTGGTTGACGGTATGAAAAGTGGCGATGTAGTGATGGGGATTTCCCGTATCACCGACGAGGAGGCCCGCCACTCCCTGGATGAAATTACCGAGCTGTTCGGATTTGTAAGCACCTCGGTACGGGATATCTTTGAGGCAACCCCGGCCCTGTTTGCTACCCGCCAGGCCTCCGACGGTATTATCGTGTCATCCCCCCAGCTGATCGAAGCGCTGAGTAGCCTGAATGACCGAATCGTAAACCTGTCCGACCACCGCCAGCCCAACAACTTGACCATCGCTGCACTGGCTTTGGTATTCGTACTGTTGATCTTCGGTATGATGGCGATGGCCTTCTCCGGTACCCGCCGCAACCTGAAGAAAGAGGAAGATACCAACGAGCGCAACCAGCACGCGATTATGCAGCTGCTGGATGAGTTGGCGGACCTCGCCGACGGTGACTTGACCACCTCTGCAACGGTAACCGAAGCCTTTACCGGTGCGATTGCCGACTCCATCAACTTCACCATTGACCAACTGCGTGTGCTGGTATCGCGGATTAACGGCGCGGCACAGGAAGTATCGGGCCTGTCCCAGGAAACCCAGCAGACCGCACTGCACCTCGCCGAGGCCTCCGAGCACCAGGCGCAGGAAATTGCCGGAGCTTCTGCCGCAGTTAACGAAATGGCGGTCACCATTGACCAGGTATCTGCCAACGCCTCCGAATCTGCCCAGGTAGCCGAGCGCTCGGTACATATCGCAAGTAACGGCGCCAAGGTGGTACAGAACACCATTAAAGGCATGGATAATATCCGCGAGCAGATTCAGGATACCTCCAAACGGATTAAGCGCCTGGGTGAATCCTCCCAGGAGATTGGCGATATCGTGAGCTTGATTAACGACATTGCCGACCAGACCAACATTCTGGCATTGAATGCTGCGATTCAGGCGAGCATGGCCGGTGACGCCGGTCGCGGCTTCGCCGTGGTTGCGGACGAGGTTCAGCGACTCGCGGAGCGCTCCGCCGCTGCAACCAAGCAGATTGAAGGCCTGGTAAAAGCGATTCAGTCGGATACCAACGAAGCGGTAATCTCCATGGAGCAGACCACCAGTGAGGTGGTACGTGGAGCTCGCTTGGCCCAGGATGCGGGTGTTGCCCTGGAAGAAATTGAAAGTGTATCCAGCAACCTGGCCTCGTTGATTCAGAACATTTCTAACGCCGCACGTCAGCAGGCCTCCTCTGCCGGCCACATTTCCAACACGATGAACGTGATTCAGGAAATTACCTCGCAGACCTCTGCGGGTACCCAGGCTACCGCCCAGTCGATTGGTAACCTGGCGCAGACCGCCAGTGCACTGCGCGAATCCGTTGCCGGCTTCAAGCTTCCGCAAGAGGAAAGTGTTGAGAGCAACAGCGAGCTGTATGACGTGGAATTACCGGAAATGGATACAGATACCTTTACCATTGAAGGTGAAGACACCCATTCACTGGAGTCCCGCGAAGATCGGGCCCTGGCCTAACCCACACAATAATGCCCGGCCACTGTAAACCTTGGCCGGGCGCAAAAGGGGCGCACGGAATTGCTTCCGATAAATCTGCGGGTATGTCTCGCGGAAAACTGTAGCGCTTGAGTACTGAATAAATTATTGGGGACTTGGCGTGAGTCACGACAATCCGAACTTCACGGCCTTGGATTGGCTGATCGGTGAAATTAACGAGACGCTGGCGCAGGCGCGCCAGTTTCTTGAGACGTTCGCTGTAGAACCCGATGCGGGTGCCTCTCTTCTACAAAACAGCTTGTCGCTGGTGCACCAGGTACACGGCAGTTTGCACATGGTGCAGCTCAGCGGTGCCGCTATGCTGGCAGAAGAGATGGAGCAGCTTATCCAAGCTCTCGCCACTGGAGCGGTTGAGAATACCGACGAGACGCGCGAGTTCCTGATGCGCGCACTGTTGGAGTTGCCCCTTTATCTCGAAAAGGTTTCCTTCCAGCGTCGCGATAACGCAGTGCTCTTACTCCCGCTGATGAATGACTTGCGCGCGGTGCGCCGCGAGCGTTTGATCAGTGAGGGGGCGCTTTTTTCCCCGGAACTCTCCTCACTGGCAAAGGTGGTTGGAAAACGCCAACCCCTGGTCGCCGATAGTGCCCGCCTGAATGACTTGGTCACCAAGCTGCGCAAGATGTACCACGTTGCCGCAGCGGGTCTGATCCGAGACGTAAACAGCGGCGAGAGCCTGGCCTATCTCACCAAGATTATTGAAAAAATGCAGCTGCTTTACAGTGGCAGCTGCCGCCAGTCCCTGTGGGAGGTACTGTTCGGTATCCTGGAGGCGCTGGGTGAGCACCGCATCAATGTGCAACCCGCACTGCGCCACTTGCTGCGCAAGGTGGATATCGAGTTCAGGTTGTTACAGGGGCGCGGTGCAAAGGTGCTGGATGCGCGCCTGGACCAGGATTTTCTGTGCAACCTGCTTTTTTATGTCTACCTCGCCGGTCCCAATGGCCTGCACTGTGAGAAGCTCTACCAGCGCTTCGCCCTGGATAAGGCGGTGCCCGGCACACCGCGCCCGGATACGGAGGATGTGCTGGCGATGGGCCCCGAGGCCCTGGGCAGCGCCATTGCTGCGGTGCGCGATGAATTGCAGTTAGTACGCGAAGCTCTGGAGCCCAGCGCAACCGATATAGAGCAGCCGTCACTGTCTGATACTGCTGCTGTGGCCAAGCGCCTCGCCGATACGCTGGGTATTTTGGGACTGGAAGCTCAGCGGCTTCGAGCTCGCAGCGTCTATGAAGACCTTCGCGATGCCTCCCGTGGTACCGACGTCGAAGAGTATCTGATGCGCGCCGCTGGGGAGCTGGTACAGCTCGATTCCGCACTGGCCGCCACCGTCGATCGCAATAAAAATGTGGACGATGAGCAGCCCATTATGGGGGATGCCACTAACTCCGTACTGCGCGAAGCCAGACTCGGTTTGGAGGCAGTAAAAGAAGCGGTTATGGAGTATGTGGCCAGCCACTGGGATATCAGTTACCTGAGCCGTGTACCGCAGCGCTTGCAAGAGGTGTGTGGTGGCCTAGATATGGTGGGCTACCAGCGTGCCGGCGAGATTATTTCCGCGTGTAACCACTATATTGATAGCGCCCTGATCAAGGCTGGGGAGCAGCCTGAATGGACAATGCTGGATACCCTGGCCGACGCCATTACCAGTGTTGAATATTATCTGGAGCGCCGTGCGGAAGGCCTGGCTGATACAGAGATGCTGCTGGCCTTGGCCGAAGAGAGCGTCGAGGCTCTGGGCGTCTCTGTACAGGCGCCAGCAGAGGCCGAGGTCAGCCCGGAGCCGCAGCTACTACCTGATGAATCCGAGCTGCCGGACCTTATCGACTACGACTTGGTTCCTGGCGAAGAGGCGGCACTGGCTGTCGAAGAGTCTCTGGAAGCCTCCGTTGCAGCCGCAGCGCCGTCGGTTAGTGAAGTGGGTAGCAGTGCAGAGGTCGTCCAGAGCGAGGCGGAAGATACAGGCGACGCGGGACTGGAAGCGTCCTGGTTCTCCACTGAAGAGCCGCAGGATGAAACTGCACCGGCAATCGCACCCGTATCTGAGCCCGACGAGGTGTTCGCGCCAGAGCTGGAGCCTGTTGAGGTCGCTGAAATTATCGAGCCAGCACCGCTGGCAGAGCCCCCCGCAGTGGAACCCGCTACGGATGCGATGGCGGAGCTCGGTGACGATACCGAGAGCCTGATCGACGATGAAATCATCGAGATTTTCCTCGAGGAGGCCGGGGAGGTACTCGCGCATATCAGCTGCTACTTCCCCGAGTGGGCAGCCAATTTTGCCAATCAAGATGCGCTGGTGGAGTTCCGCCGCGGCTTCCACACCCTGAAGGGCTCGGGCCGTATGGTCGAGGCCCTGGATATCGGTGAGCTGGCCTGGGCGATCGAAAATATGCTCAATCGGGTGATCGATGGCAGCGTGAAGCCCGGCCCCGCCCATGTATATTTGATTGAGCAGGTCTATCAGAAGCTGCCCTCAATGATTGAGGCGTTTAAGCTCGGCCAGAGTGATCCGGATCAGCAGCTCACCTTGCAGTTGCAAGCCTGGGCAGAACAGCTGAGTGCGGGGGAGATGCCCGCTGACCTGGAAGCCCAGAGTGCCGGCGGTGTGGCTATCGTTGATACGGCTGAAGATAGCAGCGAGGACCTGGCCCAGCTCTGGGAAATCTTTGTGCAGGAGGCGGAGACCCACCTCGTTGTTGTGGATGAATACCTGCATGAGATGCAGGCTGCGGCACCTTTATATGGTGTTCCCAGCGATCCATTACACCGGGCGCTACACACCCTGAAGGGGTCTGCGCATATGGCGGAAGTCAAAGTGGTTGCCGAAATCATGGCACCACTGGAGCGCTTCGCTAAAGAACTGCGCATTTACCAGGTGCCTATCGATGCAGATATTTTTGATCTGATCAGCGATGGCGCCATCTATGTGCGCCAAGTACTGGAACAGATTCGCTCTTCAGAACCCCTGGCGATTGAAAAATCGGAGCAGTTCCTCGCCCGGGTGGCGGAATTGCAAGAGCGCTCAGTCGGCCACTTAATTCGCGAGCGCGAGGCCAATGAGCCCCGGGCAGTGGATCCGCAACTGCTCGAAGTTCTTATGGCCGATGGCATGCGAGTGTTGCTCGATGCGGACCAGATGCTCTCTGAGTGGCGCGCCGACCCGGCGGATAAGAGCCGGGTGGTACTGGTTGCCGAAGAACTCAATACCTTGCAAGAGGCCGCCAATCGGGCGCAATTGCCGACTCTGGCCGAACTCGCAGAGTTGTTACTGAATGTCTATAACAAGGTGCTTGCCGGTGATCTGGAGCAGGAGCCCGCACTCTGGGCCTCTCTTGAGCAGGGGCACAACGAGCTGCTCGATTTAGTCGATGCGGTCGCGGCGGCACAGGACCTGCCGGAGGTCAGCGAAGCCGTAGAAGAGGCGCTGCGCTACCTGGTCCAGGGCGAGGCAACTCCCACCTCCGCCGAGGATGACTACGATCTCGGCGAGCTGGGTATCGACGGTGAAGCACTGGCGGTTGCCGAGCCCGAAGAGCAGCAGCCAGAGTCCACAGTGGTCAGCGAATTAGCGCTAGCGGAAGCGCCTCCTCAAGAGTGGATCGAGCCGCCGCTCAGCGGTGAGCTTGAGGCAGAGGAGGTCTCGCAATTGCAGCCGGTAGCGGTTGAAGTTGTCGCGGCGGAGCCTATTTCGGCGGTCGAATCGTTTGGCGATTTGATTGTCGAGACAGAGGACACTCAGGTGTCGCCACAGAGCTCCGGTCAGTCAGTCGATTTGCACAAGTTGCTGGCAGATATTGATCCGGATGTTGTCGATGTCTTTATGGAGGAGGCCGGAGACCTTACCGACGAGCTGGAGGAATTGATCCAGAGTTGGGAGGAGGAGCCGGAAAGTCGCACCCAGGGCGAGGCTCTGAAGCGGGTGCTGCACACCTTCAAAGGGGGCGCGCGCATGGCCGGCCTGATGGGGCTGGGTGAAGTTGCCCACCGCTTTGAAACTGTAATCGAGGGCATGAGTGGCAGCGAGCGTCCCTCCGCAAGCTTCTTTGCCGATGCCCACGGCATTCACGACCGTCTCGCCGATGGTGTAGAGACCGTTCGCGCCTGGATGAACGGTGAACAGCTCGATGCCTTTATACAGTTGGTCGGTACGGATTGGGCGGACCAAGAACCCGCCAATACGGCCGCTGCGGAAGTCGTGCTGGAGCCCACCGAAGTCCTACAGGAAGCCGATTGCGAAGCTGTAGCTGTGCAGGATACCGAGGCCGAAGCGCCAGCGACAGAAGAGACTCCCCCTCAATTGCCGGAGGCGGTTGCGGTTCAGGAGGGCGATAACGTCTTGCCGTTTATCCGCAAGGCCGGTGCCGAGCAGGAAGTCGCGGCGCCGACCCGCAATCAACCGCAGGAGATGGTGCGTGTCGCCGCCGAGCTTCTGGAAGAGCTGGTAAACCTCGCCGGTGAGACCGCTATTTCCCGCGGTCGTCTCGAAGAGCAGATGAGTGAGTTCGGTCTCGCCCTGGACGAGATGGATGTGACGCTGGTGCGTCTCAACGAGCAGTTGCGTCGCCTGGACCGCGAGACCGAAGCCCAGATCCTGTTCCGTCAGGAGCAGTTGGCAGAACAGGACGGCGACTTCGACCCGCTGGAAATGGACCGCTACTCGTCTATTCAGCAGCTGTCCCGCTCCCTGCTCGAGTCCACCTCTGACTTGATGGAGCTGCGCTCCACCCTGGATAACAAGGCTCGCGATACCGAAACCCTGTTGCTGCAACAATCCCGGGTAAATACCGAATTGCAGGAAGGTCTGATGCGCAGCCGCATGGTACCTTTCTCCCGCCTGGTACCACGCCTGCGCCGTATCGTGCGCCAGGTAAGTGCTGAGCTGGGCAAGCAGGTTGAGCTGGCATTCTCCAACGTCGAGGGCGAGCTGGACCGGTCAATGCTGGAGCGCATGGTTGCCCCGCTGGAGCATATGCTGCGCAACGCCGTGGACCACGGTATCGAAATGCCGGAGGAGCGCCTGGCAGCCGGCAAGGCCGAGCGCGGGCGCATCGATGTAGCCCTCAAAAGGGAGGGCAGTGAGGTTGTCCTCACCATCCGCGATGACGGTGCCGGTATCAACTTGATTCGGGTGCGTGAAAAAGCGGTGGAAAATGGCCTGATGAGGCCGGATGCGGAGCTCTCTAATAGCGAGATCCTGCAATTTATTTTGCAAGCTGGTTTCACCACTGCGCAAAAGGTGACCCAGATCTCCGGTCGCGGGGTGGGAATGGACGTCGTATCTGCCGAGCTGAAGCAAATCGGTGGCAGCGTCCATATCAACTCTGAATCGGGTGCGGGAACCGAGTTTGTCGTTCGCCTGCCTTTCACTGTCTCGGTTAACCGCGCTTTGATGGTGCGAATTGGCGATGATCTATTTGCTCTGCCGCTGAATACTATCGAAGGTATTGTGCGCCTCAGCCCATTTGAGTTGGAGCACTACTACCGCTCTGATGACGCGCGCTTCGAGTACGCCGGTGAACTCTATCAGGTGAGCTACTTCGGTACCCTGCTGAAATCCGGTGCCCAGCCCAAGCTCAGTGTCGACGATATGCAACTGCCGGTGCTGCTGGTGCGCTCTGAGGGGCACGCTATGGCCCTGCAAGTGGATGCGATCAAAGGCAGCCGCGAGATCGTAGTGAAAAGTCTCGGTCCGCAGTTCTCCGGGGTTCAGGGGGTGTCAGGGGCAACCGTGACCGGTGATGGTAGTGTCGTAGTGATTCTCGACGCCCACGCCCTGCTGCGCCGCCAGGCGACCCAGCTGGCCAGACCGGAAGTGCCACAGCTCCAGGTTCAGGAGCAGACCGAAGTGCAGCCGGTGCAGGAAGCGCGCCAGCAGACGGTTATGGTTGTGGACGACTCGGTAACGGTGCGCAAGGTTACAACTCGCTTCCTGGAGCGGGAGGGCTATTTGGTCAGGACCGCGAAAGATGGTCAGGATGCCGTTATCCAGTTGCAGGATAAGATCCCAGATCTGATTCTGCTGGATATCGAGATGCCGCGTATGGATGGCTTCGAAGTCGCGCGCCATATTCGCTCCAGCAGTCGTCTGCGGGATATCCCGATTGTGATGATCACCTCGCGTACCGGCAGCAAACATCGCGATCACGCTATGTCCCTGGGAGTTAACCACTACCTGGGTAAGCCCTACCAGGAAGATGTACTGCTGGCGGCTATCCGTGAGTACGCAGATGCCGAGGCCGTCGGCAGCTGAGATGGCAAATATCAGGACTAAATAGAGATAGGCAATGAGTGAAGTTGAAGCACTGTCGGTAGATGTTCCCCAGGAAGTGAGCAGCCTGTTGTTGCCTCTGGAGCAGGGGCAGCTACTGGTGCCGGTGGATAGCCTCTCCGAGGTTGTTGCCATGCAGACGCCGATGGCGGTTCAAGAGGTACCGGAGTGGTATCTGGGGGATCTGGTCTGGCGGGAACAGCGCCTGCCCGTTGTGTCCTTTGAAGTGATGCGCGGCGGCGCCCTGGGGGCGGTTGCGGAAGAGGGACGTATCGCGGTGCTCAGCACCGGAAACCCCGATGGCGACTTGCCGTATTTTGCACTGCTCCTGCACGGTACACCGCGCCTGGTGCGGGTTACTGCGGAAGAGCTGGCACTGCGCGAGCAGCCGCTGAGTCCCGGAGAGCTGATGCATGTGGCACTGTCTGGCGAGGAGGCGGTTATACCAGACCTACAGGGCCTGGAGCGGGCCTGTGCGCGCTATCGCAGCCACTGAGGCTGTCTCTGAGGTATGACGAAAAAAGGGGCCAAAGGCCCCTTTTTTGATTGAGTGATGGGTTTAGAACAGCTCTTCCGGCAGAGAGTCGCCCTGGGCTTCTTGGCTGGGCAGGTCCCTGGTGTCATCGGTATAGCGATTGCGGTAGGGGTTGTATACCTCGCGGCCGGGCATCCGGTTGGTTCTAAATATCTCAAACATGCCGCCGTAGGAGGTGCGCAGGCCATTTTTCGGATTGATGCGTACCGTGACTATGTTATCCGGCTGCGCCAGGTGGCGCTCGGGAAGCCCCTCTAGGGCGGTGCTCATAAAATCGATCCAGATAGGCAGGGCGGCAGAACCGCCGTATTCATTCTTACCCAGTTCGCCGTAGGAGTCGAAGCCAACCCAGGCACTGGTGGCCAGGTGGGGGCTATAACCGGAGAACCAGGCGTCGCGCGGACCGTTGGTGGTCCCGGTCTTACCGGCAATATCGCCGCGCTTCATCTTCAGAGCGCGGCGCCCGGTACCCCTTTTAATCACATCTTTGAGCATCGAGTCCATAATGTAGGCGGTCTCTGCCGACATGGCTCGCGGTGCGCGGGGGCGGGCCTGACTCTTGCTCGGGTCGAGGGGACCGACCGGGAGTAGGTGCAGCTCCGCCGGCTCCTGCCCCTGATCGACCTGCGGCTCCTCAGGGTGTAAATCTGCGAGGTCGAGGGGTTCGGCGGACAGGGCTGCGGGGCCGCTGCCCAGCTCTGGGCAGTTATTGCATACGGTTAGGGGCAGTGCCTGGTAGAGGACCTCGCCATTGACGTCCAGCACGCGATCCACCAGGTAGGGTTCCACACGGTAGCCGCCGTTGGCGAAAGCGGCGTAGCCCCGCACCATTTCCAGGGGGGTGAGAGCGGAGCTTCCCAGTGCGATAGTCAGGTTGCGGGCCAACTTGCTGCGCTCAAACCCAAATCCCTCGACAAAGCCCAGGGCGTAGTCCAGGCCGAGGGATTGCAGCAGGCGGATTGAGACCATATTGCGCGATCGGTATAGCGCCATACGCAGGCGGGTTGGGCCGAGAAAGGTCCCGCCATCATTCTCCGGGCGCCAAACATCTTGCAGGTTGCTCTGCTCGAAGATAATCGGGGCGTCATTGATAATACTGGCTGCGGTATATCCGCGCTCGATGGCCGAAGCGTAAATAAAAGGCTTAAAGCTGGAGCCGGGCTGCCGCGCCGCCTGAGTGACGCGGTTAAAGTGACTCTGACGGAAGTCGTAGCCACCGACGAGCGCGCGGATAGCGCCGTCTTCAGGTGCAATAGATACCAGCGCGCCCTGGGCATCTGGCACCTGGGTCAGTACCCACTCTTCGCTGGTTTGCGGCTCTGCGGGTTCGGCGGGGCCTGTGGATAGATCCACTCCAGCCGTTGCCTCGGCTTCACTGGGGGTCTCCTCCACTTGGCTGTCCTTAACGACTTTGCGCAGTCGGATAACATCTCCCGGTGCAAACATTTTTTCAGCGGACTGGAGGCGCGCGCCGCGAGCACTTTCGGAAATGTACGGTCTGATGGTGTCGAGGCCGTTGCTCCAGGGCACTTCGATAACGCGTCGGTCCCGGAGTTGTACCAGAAGTTTCTTGGGTTCTACCGCAGTTACAACGCCGGGTTCCAGACCGCCTAAAATCGGAATTTCGTTGAGTAAATCAATCAGTTGGTCGCTATCTTGCAGTAACTCCGGAGCCAGGCGCTGCTCTGGACCGCGGTAGCCGTGGCGCGCGTCATAGCTTTCCAGGCCGTGTTGTAGGGCGTTGCGCGCGGCCTCCTGTAAGCGGCTGTCCACGGTCGTGATAATTTGATAGCCATCGGTATAGGCATTGTCGCCGAAGAGTTCTACAGCCTCTTTCCGCGCCATTTCTGCGATATAGGGAGCATTCAGGTCGAGGTCGCGGCTGTGATAGCTGGCCGTTACCGGTGCTGTGATGGACTGTTTGAATTGATCCTGGCTGATATACCCCAAATCCAGCATCCGCTTCAAAATCCAGTTGCGGCGCACTAGGGCGCGGGAGGGGTTGGCCAGCGGATTGAAAGTTGATGGCGCCTTGGGCAGCCCCGCCATCATGGCCCACTGGGCCAGATTCAGGTCCTTGATATCTTTGCCGTAATACACCTGAGCTGCCGCCTGGAAGCCATAGGCGCGGTTGCCGAGGAAGATCTTGTTGATATAGAGGGCGAGGATTTCGTCCTTGCTCAACTCTTGCTCGATTTGCAGTGAAAGCAAAATTTCGTTGAACTTGCGTACAAAACGCTGCTCGCGACTGAGAAAGAAGTTGCGCGCTACCTGCATTGTTAGTGTACTACCACCTGACTGGATAGAGCCGGTCTTGATCAGTTGCGAGGCCGCGCGCATCAAGCCCTTGATGGAGACACCGTTGTGGGAGTAAAAGCTTGCGTCCTCGGCGGCGAGAATCGCGTGAATAAAGGGTTCTGGCGTCTGCTCAATCGTGATAGGGTTGCGCCGCTTTTCACCGAACTCGCCGATTAGTTTCATATCCTGCGAGTAGACCCTCAACGGGGTTTGCAGGCGGATATCGCGGAGGCTCTCCACCGAGGGCAGTCCCGGCTTGAGGTAGAGGTAGATACTGGCTAGGGCCATAGCGGTAGCGGCCACACCGGCCAGGCCGAGCCAAAGCAGTGCGAGCAGACGATTGCGGGCTTTTACGGTCATGAAACTGCTTCTGTGTACTTCGTTCAAGTGATTAGGTGAATAATTATACGAATATTGTGCGCTATTACCTATGCAAATGCAGGTTGAAGCGGTAATTTAAAGTGCTATAACATCAAACCCTCATAACCCACGGAAAAGATAAGAAAAAATGGGAATTTTCCCTTTTCTGAACAAAGGCCCCAAGGCCATGTTGGGACTCGATATTAGCTCTACTGCGGTCAAGTTGCTGGAGCTAAGTCGCAACGGCGACAAATATCGTGTCGAAAGTTACGCCGTGGAACCCCTTCCCCCCAATGCGGTAGTTGATAAGAATATCAACGATGTGGGAGCGACAGCTGAGGCTATTCGCAAAGTAGTGCGGCGCTCCAAGACCCGCCTGCGCCTCGCCGCAGTGGCTGTATCTGGGTCGGCAGTGATCACCAAGACGCTGGAAATGCCAGCGGACCTCTCCGATGAAGATCTTGAGGCAAGAATTGCCCTAGAAGCTGACCAGTATATTCCCTATCCGCTGGAAGAGGTGAGTCTGGACTTTGAGGTCCAAGGTCCTTCTGAAAGGGGAGAGGAGCAAGTAGAGGTGCTTCTCGCCGCTTGCCGCACAGAGAATATTGAGCAGCGAACTTCTGCGCTGGCGGAAGCAGAGCTGGAGGCCGGCGTGGTAGATGTTGAAGCCTACGCCATAGAGCGAACTTATACCTTGCTTGAGGACCAGCTCCCACCGCAAGAGCAGCTGGTAGTGGCGGTGATCGATATCGGCTCAACCATGAGCGCGCTGTCGGTGCTTGTCGATGGCAAGACCGTGTATACCCGCGAGCAGCTTTTTGGCGGACGCCAGCTTACCGATGAAATTCAGCGCCGCTATGGCCTTTCAGCTGAGGAGGCCGCTCTGGCAAAGCGCCAGGGCGGTAGCGGCTTGCCGGATGACTATTTTACGGAAGTGTTAGAGCCTTTCCGCGATGCGGTTGTACAGCAGGTCACTCGCTCTTTACAGTTCTTTTACTCCTCGACATCCTACAGCGATGTGGACCATATCCTGTTGGGCGGTGGGGTAGCCGCGATGGAGGGCGTGGGTGAGTTGATTGGTGAGAAATTAGGCAGACCCACTCTAATTGCTAATCCCTTTTTGAAGATGGGAGTCTCTTCAAGGGTCAATAAGCAGGCGCTGGCGAATGAGGCTCCCTCTTTAATGATCGCCGCCGGTTTGGCGATGAGGGAGAAGGAGTACTGATATGGCAAAAATTAACCTTCTCCCCTGGCGCCAGGACTACCGTGCGCAAAAACAAAAAGATTTTCAGCAAGTCGCACTGCTGGTGCTTATTGCCGCAGCAGCGGTGGCATTCTTTTGGATGAAGATGGTGGACGATCAGGTTGTCGATCAGAAAGAGCGAAACCAGATTCTGCAGACCAAAATTAATGCGCTCAATGTTCAAGTAAAAGAGATCAAAGATCTCAAAAAACGCCGTCAGGAGCTCATTGACCGCATGAGAGTGATTCAGGAGCTACAGGGTAACCGCCCTCTTTCTGTGCGTTACTTTGATGAGATAGTACAGGCAACCCCTGAGGGATTATGGCTCAGTGGAATGAAGCGCGAAGGAAATAGATTAAATCTAGTCGGCGTGGCCGAATCAAATAATCGAGTTTCCTCTTTTATGCGCAACCTGGACCAATCAGATTGGTATGAGGCCCCCCAGTTAACTGGCGTAACGGCAACTCCACAATACGGTGAGCAAGCCAGTGAATTTAAACTTACGGTGAACGTAAGTGGCCGCAAGCAAAAAGATAGTAAAGATGGCGCAAAACAGTAAAGGATTTGGTCCATGGCACTGGCAGACTCACTAAAGCAGTTGAATGAGCTTGATATCAATGATATCGATCTCACTCGGATAGGCGTTTGGCCTTTACCGGGGCGCCTGGCTGTATTGGCCCTTGTCGCTGTCGTCATAATTGGCGGTGGTTATTACCTCTTTATTAAAAACTTATATGAGAGCCTTGATTTAGCGGCGAATAAAGAGAGGGAACTCTTCACCCAGTTTGAACGAAAGCAGTTTGAAGCCGCCAACCTTGACGCCTATAGAGCTCAGTTAGTTGAAATGAAAGAAACTTTTGGCGCTTTGCTGAAACAGTTGCCAAAAGATACCGAAGTGCCTGGTTTGCTTGAGGATATTGATGAGTACGGGCGCGGCTCGGGCTTAACAATTAACAAAGTTGCTTTGCAAAAAGAGCGCGTTGGTGAGTTTTATGTGGAGCTGCCGATTCGAATAGAAGTCCAGGGCGGCTACCACGAGTTTGGGGGCTTTGTCAGCGGTATTGCGGGTATGCCTCGAATAGTGACTTTGCACGATTTTAATATTACAGGTGAGCGCGGTGATAAAGGTCTGCTGAATATGGTCATCAATGCAAAAACCTATCGCTACAAGGGGCAGGGTGAAGAGGGATGACAAAATACCTACTTGCTGCAATAACCTTGTTGCTTCTTTCTGGCTGCGGCTTGAACTCCGATCACAGTGACTTGAAAGAAAGAATGGCCGCTGTTGAGCGCAAGCCAAAAGGGCAGATTGAACCGATACCCACTTTTACGCCATACAGCCCCTATGTTTACAGTGCCGCTGCGCAGCGTAGCCCCTTTTCCCGCCCGGTACTGGAGTCAGAGCAGCGTATTGTCGGGCGCAAGCTGGACATAGCGCCGGACCTGACCCGGCAGCGGGAATTGCTTGAAAGAGTGAGTATTGATCTGCTGTCGATGGTGGGTAGTCTCTCTCGCGATGGACAGATGTGGGCGCTAATTAATGATGGTACGGGTGGAATCCACCGTATTACGGTAGGCAATTATTTAGGTAAAAATCACGGCCGCGTAGTTAACGCGACAAGTTCGCAGCTTGATATTCTTGAAATTATACCGGATGGCACTGGCGGCTGGATTGAGAGGCCTCGGGCACTGGCGTTGGAAGAAAGGGGCAACAAATAATGAACCACAAACAG
Organism: Microbulbifer regidiadema (SeqCode); assembly: GCF_052466995.1. Lineage (NCBI taxonomy): Bacteria > Pseudomonadati > Pseudomonadota > Gammaproteobacteria > Cellvibrionales > Microbulbiferaceae > Microbulbifer > Microbulbifer regidiadema (SeqCode). Next base: position 3,701,609 of record NZ_CP174297.1, read on the forward strand.
TTCGCCAATGTAATGGCTCGATTTCAGCTGCTACTACTTGGTTTATTGATATTTCCTGTGGCGCTGCATGCCCAAGTAAATCAGCTTAATGATATTCAATTTGCTGAGTTGCCTGGCAGTCGTGTGCAACTGCGTCTAACTTTTAGCGATACGCCGCCTGAACCTACCGGTTATACCATAGAGCAGCCGGCCCGGATTGTTTTGGACTTTGCCGGTGTTGAAAGTGTGCTGCCGCAGAAGAAGTACTCACTGGGCATTGGTGCAGCCAGGAGTGCGGTAATTGTTTCCAGTGAAGATCGCACACGTCTGATCGTAAACCTTGACCAACTGCCCACCTATTCCAGTGAACGCCAGGGCAATCAGCTGGTTATGGAAATTGGCACCGAGTCTTCCGAAAAAGCAGTTTCAGTTACAGAGGCTGTTGAGGGCGATACCGGTTTGAAGTTAGGCGGTGAAAAACAGTTCCAGGCCGCCGGCAACATTGGGGTAAACAATGTAGATTTCCGTCGTGGCGATGAAGGTGAAGGCAAGGTAATAGTGAGCCTCACTGACCCGGCGGTAAATATCGATGTTGAGCGTACCAACGGTAAAATTTATTTAACCTTCCTGGGTGCTGAATTGCCCGAGTCTTTGCGCCAGAGACTGGACGTTACTGATTTTGCCACACCGGTAAGCAATATTGTTGTGGACTACGATGGGCGCAACACCGTTATTGCTGTAGACCCCAACGATACCGAGTACGATTATTTGGCTTACCAGGCGGATACTGAGTATGTGCTGAGTGTTAAGCCGCTATCCGCGCAGGAAATCCGTGAAAAAGAAAAGGAGTTCCAATTCAACGGCAAGAAGTTGTCGCTGAATTTCCAGGATATTGAAGTTCGTTCCGTTTTACAGGTTATCGCTGACTTTACCGATCTCAATCTAGTTGCCAGCGATACGGTACAGGGCAAAATCACCTTGCGCCTCGATGGTGTTCCGTGGGACCAGGCTCTGGCTCTTATCCTTAAAGCGAAGGGCCTGGATAAGCGTCAGGAGGGCAGCGTTATTATGGTAGCTCCGGCAGCGGAAATTGCTGAGCGCGAGCGCCAGGAGCTTGAAACGCGTAAACAGCTGGAAGAGCTGGCCCCCTTGAGAACAGAATTTATCAGTGTCCGCTATGCCGATGCCGGTGAGATCTTTAACTTGTTCTCGGGAACCGATGGCGCTTCTGGTGGCAGCGGCAGTACAGATCAGCAGATGAGTATGCTTTCCTCCCGCGGTAGCGCCATTGTTGATGAGCGAACTAACACAATTATCCTCACTGATACCGAAGACAAGATTGCCCAGTTCCGCGAACTGATAGAGGTAATCGATATTCCCATTCGCCAGGTGATGATTGAGGCGCGGATTGTTACTGCTAACAGCGATTTCCAGCGCGAGCTGGGCGTGCAGTGGGATTTTGTTGATGGCAGTGAGATTAATGACAGCACCTACGGTGTCGGCTCCGGCGGTGTAACGCTGGATGATGGTACCGCTCTTGGCAGTCTAACCGGGGATTTTGACCCTCTGTTGGTGGATCTGGGTGTGAGTAACCCCGCAGGCAGCATGGCTTATGCGATCTTACAAGATGACTTTTTCCTGAGCCTTGAGTTATCCGCACTTGAAGATGTCGGGGTGGCGGAGATTGTTTCTCAGCCCAAAGTAGTTACCGGTGATAAGCAGGAAGCAACCATTCAGTCCGGGGTAGAGATACCCTACCAGGAGGCAACTTCCTCTGGCGCCGCATCGATCACTTTCCGCGAGGCCGTCTTACAATTAAATGTAACGCCGCAGATTACTCCGGATAACAATATTATTATGGCGCTCAATATTGAGCAGAATAGTGTTGGTGATTACGTCGATGTAGGGGCGGGGCAAGTGCCTACAATTAACGTCAATACCCTGGAGACCAAGGTATTGGTGCGCAACGGCGAGACTATTGTTTTGGGGGGAATTTTTGAAAGCAATGTTGTGGAGGGTGAAACCAAAGTCCCTCTGCTGGGCGACATTCCCTATGTTGGCAACTTATTCAAAAAGACTATCCGCACCGATGACAAACGCGAGATCCTGATGTTTATCACACCGCGTATTCTCGAAGACGAGGCGTTTTACACTAAGTGATCACCCGCTCTATTTTTCTGGTCGGCCCCATGGGGGCCGGCAAGTCTACTATCGGCAGGTTGCTGGCAGCGCAATTGCAGCTGCCTTTTGCCGATACTGACAAGGTGTTGGAAGAGCGCACGGGTGCGGATATCCCCTGGATTTTTGATGTGGAAGGCGAGGCCGGATTTCGCCGCCGTGAGAGTGAAATACTGGAGGAGCTTTGCCAGGGTGAGTGCCAGATTATCGGCACCGGTGGCGGCATCGTTTTGCTGGAAGAGAACCGGCGCCAGCTGCAGAAATATGGTCACGTAGTTTATTTGCAGGCCAATATCGATCAGCTTCTGGAGCGCACGTCTAAAAATACCAATCGCCCACTGTTGCGCGTACCCAACCCCCGTCAGCGTATTGCGGAAATATTGCAGGAACGCGAACCGCTGTACCGCGAAGTTGCAGATATTATCTGCGACACCAATTACCTCTCACCAAAACAAGCCTCCCTCCTGGTCGTGGAACATTTAGGCAACCTGCTGTCCGATTAGCCCCAAGTGCCTGTGCTAAAGTGCGTCTCACTTCTGTTGAGATAATCACTAAGGGGATAGAGAGCAGCATGCACAGTCTTAACGTAGAACTCGGCGAGCGCAGTTATCCGATAATTATTGGTGCAGGTCTGCTTGGAGATCCGCAATATATTCTGCCTTATATCCAAGGCCGCCAAGCCTGTATTGTTACCAATGAAACTATTGCGCCTCTCTATTTAGCGAAATTACTGGGTGGCTTAAAAGGGCTCGATAAGGTAGACGTTGTCGAGCTTCCCGATGGCGAAGCTTTTAAATCTCTCGATACCGTAAATCGAGTTTTTGATGTGCTGCTGGAAAAGCGTCACAACCGCACTACGACACTAATCGCGTTGGGCGGTGGTGTCGTTGGCGATATGTGTGGATTTGCTGCAGCCTGTTACCAGCGTGGGGTTAACTTTATCCAGGTGCCGACTACGCTGCTGTCTTTGGTTGACTCCTCTGTTGGGGGGAAAACCGGCGTTAACCACCCGCTGGGTAAAAATATGATCGGTGCCTTCCACCAGCCCCGCCTGGTCCTTGCGGATACCGATACCCTTGCCACATTGTCTGCACGTGAATTCTCCGCCGGCCTCGCCGAGGTCATTAAATACGGATTGATCTGTGACAGACCCTTCTTCGAATGGATCGAGGAAAATTTACACAAGCTGCTGGCGCGGCAGCCCGATGCACTGGCTTACGCTATTGAGCGCTGCTGCGCCGATAAGGCGAATGTGGTTGCCAGTGATGAGCGCGAGAGTGGTCGTAGGGCGATACTGAATCTTGGCCACACCTTCGGCCACGCCATTGAGGCAGTGCAGGGGTATGGCAGTTGGTTACACGGTGAGGCCGTTGCCGCCGGCATGGTTATGGCGCTGGAGTTATCCAGATTGCGCGGAGATATCGATGCAGAGCTGGTGGAACGGTTGCGAGTGATGCTAGAGGCGGCTGATTTGCCGCAGCAGGCACCGCAGGGCATGACAACCGATGAATTCCTCCAAGTAATGCAGGTGGATAAGAAGGTGCTGGACGGAAAATTGCGCTTGGTGCTGCTAAAGGCACTGGGAGAAGCAATTATTGTCGATGATACCCCCAGAAAAATGATTATAAATGCACTGAAAAACTGCGGTGCCGAGTGATAACCCTGCTCTTATTGTCTAAAAAATAGGACTGAGTACCAGAAAGGTTAGCTGCTAGAAGATAAGTTTGGTTTTGTTTGATTTGACAGACTAATACACTGCTAAAAGTTGAAAATGTAGTGTTGGACAAGTAATATTGCGCCCCCCCGAAAGGAAAGGCGGGGCAAAAAACCGCCAATAACAACAAAAAAAGCCCCAGCAGAGGGCTTTTTTTATCTCGGGATCTTTTTCCAAGGGACCGCAGGAGAGCATAGCGCGAAGCTTAAAGTGACATTCGCCCATAACAGGCACTTCTTTTTTTAAGCGCCAGTGGTCCCCCAATCGATAGCGACGAGGAATTCTATGGGTAGCAGTCTGTATCAGTTGGATGAGTTTAAGGACAACTGCGGTTTTGGTCTGATCGCTCATTTGCACGGTGTGGCAAGTCACAAATTAGTGCAGACGGCCATTGAATCCCTCACTTGCATGACCCACCGGGGTGGTATTGCCGCCGATGGTAAAACCGGTGATGGTTGCGGTCTTTTGCTGCAAAAGCCGGATGCTTTCCTCCGCGCAGAAGCCAAGACCCTGTTTGGTGCTGAGCTGACAGCAACCTACGCCGTGGGATCAATCATGCTCCCACTAGATCAAGCCGAAGCCGATAAAGCCCGCAAAATTATCGAAACTGAGTTGCAAGCTCAGGGCCTAAAGACCGTCGGCTGGCGCACCGTACCGACTAACCCGGAATGCCTGGGCCCTATTGCCCGGGATTGCCTGCCACACTTTGAGCAGTTGCTGATCAACAATGCAGACGAGCCCCTCGGCGAGGCGAAATTCAATGCCCGTCTCTATGTGGCCCGTCGCAAAGCCGAGTTGCGCTTAAGTAGCGAAGTCTATATCGCCAGCCTTTCAACCAGTGTCCTCTCCTACAAGGGTCTGATGATTCCGGCTGATCTGCCCAAGTTTTTCCCAGAACTGGCCGACCCGCGCCTGGAAACCGCGATCTGTGTTTTCCACCAGCGTTTCTCTACCAACACTATGCCCCGCTGGCCCCTGGCTCAGCCATTTCGCTTGCTGGCGCACAATGGTGAGATCAACACTATTACCGGCAACCGCAACTGGTCTGTTGCCCGCACCAGTAAATTTGCCACTGACCTGATTCCAGAGCTGAATGAGCTGGTGCCCCTGGTTAACCGCGAGGGTTCCGACTCCTCCAGCCTGGACAACATGCTGGAGATGCTGTTGGCGGGCGGAATGGAGCTGCACCGGGCCGTGCGCATGCTAGTGCCGCCGGCCTGGCAAAATGTTGAAGGAATGGATGCGGATCTGCGCGCCTTTTACGAATATATCTCCATGCATATGGAGCCCTGGGATGGGCCGGCTGGATTGGTGATGACCGACGGCCGCTACGCAGTGTGTACCCTGGACCGCAACGGCTTGCGCCCCTCGCGCTGGGTGATTACCAAGGATGACCTGATCACCGTGGCTTCTGAAGTTGGCGTGTACGACTATGCCCCTGAAGATGTTGTGGCTAAGGGCCGCCTTGGACCGGGGCAGATGCTGTCGGTAGACACCCAAGAGGGCAAGCTCTACCACACCGCTGACATCGATAATATGCTCAAGCGGGCACAGCCCTATAAGCGTTGGCTCAAGGATAAAGCACGCCGTATCCGCTCTACTTTGGTTACCGCGCCGGTGGACAACAACTTCTCCCACCAGCAATTCAAGGTCTACCAAAAGCTGTTCAGCTCCTCCCTGGAAGAGCGCGATAAAGTCGTCCGGCCCATGGCTGAAGCGGGCCAGGAAGCGGTCGGTTCAATGGGCGATGATACGCCGATGGCGGTTTTGTCCCGCTACAACCGCTCGCTCTACGACTACTTCCGCCAGCAGTTTGCCCAGGTAACCAACCCGCCAATTGACCCCCTGCGGGAAACCGTGGTGATGTCTCTGGAGACCTGCCTGGGTCGAGAGAAATCCGTATTTGAGGAAACCCCCGAGCACGCGGATCGGGTGATCCTGTCTTCGCCAGTACTTTCCCATATGAAGTACACGGCACTCTTATCCCTTGATCGCCCGGGCTTCGAAGCGGAGATCTTCGACCTGAACTACGACCCCGCTGAACAGGACCTCAAGTCGGCGATTGAACAGCTCTGCGCCAAAGTTGAGGCCTCAGTGCGGGCGGGGGCTGTGATTGTAGTACTGTCCGATCGCGATATTCGCGAGGGGCACTTGCCAATCGATGCACTGCTGGCGACGGGCGCGGTGCACCACCACCTGGTACATGCGGGCTTGCGCTGTGACTCCAATGTTGTGGTGGATACCGCCAGCGCCCGCGATGCACATCAGTTGGCCTGTTTGGTTGGTGTCGGTGCCACCGCAGTACACCCGTATTTCTCCTACAGCATTATCAATCACCTGATCGATACCGGTGAATTGCTGCTGGATGCCGCTGAGGCGCAGAAAAATTACCGCAACGGCATTATCAAGGGCCTGTTAAAGATCCTGTCCAAGATGGGCATTTCCACCGTTGCCTCTTATCGCGGCGCACTGCTGTTCGAGCTGGTGGGTATTTCCAAGGATGTGGTGGACCTGTGTTTCCCCGGAGCGCCCACTCGCATTGAAGGTGCCGGCTTCCCCGAGCTGCAAGCCGATATGGCGGCCCGCTCTGAAATTGCCTGGAAAGCCCGCAAACCTGTTTCCCCCGGCGGCCTGCACAAGTTTGTCTACGGCCAGGAGTATCACGCATTTAACCCGGATGTGGTGACTACCCTGCGGCGCGCTGCCAGCACCGGTGACTATGCCGCGTGGCGGGACTACGCGGAGCTGGTTAACCAGCGCCCGGTGGCGACATTGCGGGATATGCTGGACTTCAAGGAGAACATCGAACCGGTAGCTCTGGAAGACGTGGAGCCGGCAGAGCAGATTTTGCGTCGCTTTGATACGGCGGCCATGTCACTGGGGGCCCTGTCCCCCGAAGCCCATGAATCCCTGGCCCAAGCGATGAATCGCCTGGGTGGGCGTTCAAACAGTGGCGAGGGCGGTGAAGATCCAGCCCGTTTTGGCACTGATAAAGTCTCCAAGATTAAGCAAATTGCCTCCGGTCGTTTTGGCGTAACACCGCACTACCTGGTAAATGCGGAGGTATTACAGATTAAGGTAGCCCAGGGCGCCAAGCCCGGTGAAGGCGGCCAGCTGCCCGGCGGCAAGGTCAACGAATTGATCGCGCGGCTGCGTTATTCGGTGCCCGGCGTGACCCTGATTTCCCCGCCGCCGCATCACGATATCTATTCCATCGAGGATTTGGCGCAATTGATCTACGACCTAAAACAGGTCAATCCCGATGCCTTGGTCTCGGTAAAACTGGTATCGCGGCCTGGGGTTGGCACCATTGCTGCGGGTGTTGCCAAAGCCTATGCGGATTTGATCACCATCTCCGGCTACGACGGCGGCACAGCAGCCAGCCCAATTACCTCGATTCGCTATGCCGGGTCGCCCTGGGAGCTGGGATTGGCGGAAACCCACCAGACCTTGCGTGCCAATGATCTGCGCGGCAAGGTTCGGGTACAAACCGATGGGGGGCTGAAAACCGGCCTCGATGTGATTAAGGCGGCAATTCTCGGTGCAGAGAGCTTCGGCTTTGGAACGGCACCCATGGTGGCGATCGGCTGTAAGTATCTGCGTATCTGTCATCTGAATAACTGTGCCACCGGTATCGCCACCCAGAAGAAGGACCTGCGTGACGAGCACTATATTGGCACCGCAGAAATGGCGATGAACTTCTTCCGTTTTGTCGCCGAGGAGACCCGCGAGTGGATGGCCAAGCTCGGGGTGCGCAGCCTAGAAGAGTTGGTGGGGCGTGTGGACTTACTGCGCGTGCTGGATGGCGAAACTGACAAGCAGAAAAAGCTGGATCTCGCGCCTCTGTTGCATACGGATGAGCTGTTGGACAGCAAGCCGCAAACCTGTCAGTCCGCGACGAATGATCCCTGGGATAAGGGTGAACTGGCGGAGCGGATGGTGGCGGATATCCTGCCTACCATCGAAGGCTTTAAAGGTGGCGAGTTCAGCTACGACGTGACCAACTGTGACCGATCCCTGGGGGCGCGCCTGTCTGGTGAGATCGCCAAGCGCTACGGTAACCAGGGCATGGTTGAAGCTCCGGTGAAACTGCGCCTCAAAGGGGTCGCCGGCCAGTCATTCGGTGTGTGGAATGCCGGTGGTTTGGATATGTATCTGGATGGCGATGCCAACGACTATGTGGGTAAGGGCATGGCCGGCGGCAAGCTGGTTATACGACCGCCGCAAGGTAGCTCATTCGCCTCCCAGGAAACCAGTATTGTTGGCAATACCTGTCTCTACGGTGCCACTGGCGGCAAGTTATTTGCGGCGGGCTGTGCCGGTGAGCGCTTCGCCGTGCGCAACTCCGGTGCCTTTGCGGTAGTCGAAGGGGCTGGAGATCACTGCTGTGAATATATGACCGGGGGTATGGTCGCGGTTCTCGGGCGCACCGGATTTAACTTCGGCGCCGGTATGACCGGTGGCTTCGCCTATGTCCTGGATATGGAGCGGGATTTCTTTGATCGCTGCAACCATGAGTTGATCGAGCTGCGCCGAATCAGCAGCGAAATTCTCGAGCCACACCAGAGTCACCTGCGCGAAGTTATCGAGGAGTATGCGGCGGAGACCCAGAGCGCCTGGGGCGCCGAGTTGTTGGATAACTTCGATGATTACTTGAGCCGTTTCTGGCTGGTTAAACCAAAGGCGGCGAGCCTTGCAGATCTTCTTTCCGACGTGCGCAAGCGCGGCGAATAAAGGCGGGGTGGAGAAACAGTATGAAAGACAGACTGAACAACGACTTCCAGTTTATCGACGTAAGTCGCATCGATCCGCCGAAGAAGGACATCATCACCCGCACCGGCGAGTTTGTTGAAATTTATGAGCCTTTCAGTGAGCGGCAGGTGGCCAGCCAGGCGCACCGCTGCCTGGATTGTGGCAACCCCTATTGCGAATGGAAGTGCCCGGTACACAACTACATCCCCAACTGGTTGAAGCTGATCAGTGAGGGCAATGTTATTGAGGCTGCTGAACTCTGCCACGAAACCAATACTTTGCCGGAGGTCTGTGGTCGGGTTTGTCCCCAGGACCGTCTCTGTGAGGGCGCATGTACCCTCAATGATGGCTTTGGTGCGGTCACCATAGGCAATGCGGAAAAGTACATTACCGATACAGCCTTCGCCCTGGGTTGGCGTCCAGACTTAAGTCATGTTGAGAAAACGGGCAAGCGAGTGGCGGTGATTGGTGCCGGCCCGGCGGGTCTGGGCTGCGCTGATATTTTGGTGCGCAACGGCGTGCAGCCGGTGGTGTTCGACAAGCACCCGGAAATTGGCGGCCTGATTACCTTTGGTATTCCCGAGTTCAAGCTGGAGAAGTCGGTAATGCAGCAGCGCCGGGAAGTGTTTACTGAGATGGGCGTTGAGTTCTGTCTCAATACTGAGGTGGGTAAGGACATCAGTTTTGAGCAGCTGCTCAATGACTACGATGCTGTCTTTATGGGGATGGGCACTTACAACTACATGAGAGGTGGCTTCCCCGGTGAAGATTTGCCCGGTGTTCACGATGCTTTGCCATTCCTGATTGCCAACGTAAATCGCAATATGGGCTGGGAGCGCGATGCTTCCGAATTTGTTTCGGTTGAGGGCAAGCGCGTGGTGGTTCTCGGTGGTGGTGATACCGCCATGGACTGTAACCGCAGCTCGATTCGATTGGGCGCCAAAAGCGTCACCTGTGCCTACCGCCGCGATGAGGAAAATATGCCCGGCTCGCGTCGGGAAGTGGCCAATGCCAAGGAAGAGGGCGTACAGTTCAAATTCAACCGCCAGCCGGTTGAGATCGTTGGCGATGGCAAGGTGGCTGGGGTTAAAGTGGTAACCACAGAACTCGGTGAGCCCGATGAAAACGGCCGTCGCCGCCCTCAGGTAGTGCCCGGTTCGGAAGAAATTATCCCTGCGGATATTGTTCTGGTGGCCTTTGGCTTCCGTCCCAGCCCGGCGGAGTGGTTTCCGCAGCACAATATTGAAGTTGCCGACTGGGGTGGTGTCGTCGCTCCAGAAAAACAAAAATACAAATTCCAGACCTCCAATGAGAAGGTATTTGCCGGCGGCGATATGGTGCGCGGCTCCGACTTGGTAGTGACCGCTATCTGGGAAGGGCGCCAGGCCGGTGAGGGTATCCTCGATTACCTGGATATTTAATCGCTGCTGATTTGCAGTGAGGGCACGGTCCCTCACTGCCCAATTATCCCGTGCATATTTGTGCCAGTCCCAATAGGCACCTCGCAATATCTTTGCCACCCTGTGTATAGCGGCCCAGCCCCTGTACAATGGCCGTTTTTTTAGCCCGCTCGGTGTTTCTATGTCTGATACCAAACTGTCCGAATTGAAAAACGACCGCTTTCTTCGCGCCCTGCTGCGCCAGCCAGTGGATCGAACGCCTGTATGGATGATGCGACAGGCGGGGCGCTACCTGCCGGAATATCGAGCCAGTCGCGCCGAAGCCGGCAGTTTTATGGATCTGTGCCGCAATACCGAGCTGGCCTGTGAGGTGACGCTGCAACCCCTGGAGCGCTACCCGCTGGATGCCGCCATTCTGTTTTCCGATATCCTGACCATTCCCGATGCTATGGGGCTGGGCCTCTACTTCTCCGAAGGCGAGGGCCCCAAGTTCCACAAGCCCCTGCGCACGGCGGCCGATATCGAAGCCCTGGAAGTGGTGAACAGCGAAAAGGATTTGGACTATGTGATGAATGCCGTGTCCACCATCCGCTGCGAATTGAATGGTCGCGTGCCGCTTATCGGTTTCTCCGGCAGTCCCTGGACGCTGGCCACTTATATGGTTGAAGGCGGCTCCAGCAAGGATTTTGCCCGCTGCAAGGAAATGCTCTACAACCGCCCGGAATTGATGCACCAATTGCTCACGGTGCTGGCTGACTCTGTTACCGACTACCTGAACGCCCAGATTCGCGCCGGCGCCCAGGCCGTGCAGATCTTTGATACCTGGGGTGGGGCGCTCAGCCACAGCGCTTACCGTGAATTCTCCCTGAACTATATGCAGAGAATTCTGCAGGGGCTGATTAAGGAAGTCGACGGTCGTCGAGTGCCGGCAATCCTGTTCACTAAGGGCGGGGGTCAGTGGCTGGAGGCAATGGCAGATACTGGCGCCGATGCCCTGGGCTTGGACTGGACTACCGACATTGGCAGTGCCCGCGCCCGCGTGGGCGACAAGGTGGCCCTGCAAGGCAATTTGGACCCGGCTGTTCTCTACGCCAGCCCCGAGCGAATTCGCACAGAAGTGGCGGCTGTTCTGAAGTCATTTGGGCAGGGAAGTGGCCATGTTTTCAATTTAGGTCACGGTATTACCCCGAAGGTGGATCCCAAGCACGCCGGTGCCATGATTGAAGCTGTGGTAGAGCTGTCGGGTCAGTATCACGCCTGATTTGGCGACTGATCGCTGAGTCTGTGAATGCAGTCTCACTTTGGGCGGGTGAACCTTAATATCGCTCCATGATATAAAGGTTGGCTTGCCCCAGAGACCGAGGAGATTGAGCCGCAGGTCTCTCTGGGCAGCTTTGTAGTATTAATTACAGTTGTCGGCATCTTCCCAGTGGCAATCGAACAAGCAAAAATTTCTGTCGGTGATTTACAGCGCGGCATGTTTGTCTCCAAGCTTGACCGGCCTTGGGCGCGAGCGCCATTTGCGCTACAGGGTTTCTATATCCGCGATCTGGAAGAAATCCGCCAATTACAGAAATACTGTCGCTTTGTGTATGTCGACATTCACAAAACTGTCGGCAGTGCCGGTGTTACGCTGCGCCGATTACTCGGTGACAGTGAGACTTCCGCTAAGAGGGGCGCCTCCACTCGTACAGCGGTCACTATCCCCTGCAAACCTGTCTCTGTTTCCCATAAAAAATACCCCCCGCCACAGCCGGTGCAGCGGGAAGCCAGCAATGCGCGCAAGCTCCACGGCCAGATTCTCTATGGCATGAGTGAGGTAATGGGTCTTATCGCCAATAACAGACCCATACCGGTGCAGCAGGTCAATCAGGTTGTCGAGGATCTGGTTGAGAGTGTATTGCGCAGCCCCGATGCGTTCGCCTGGTTGGCCCGGGTGCGGGATAAAGATGAGCACACCTACAGCCACTCGGTGCGCGCCAGTATTTGGGCCGTGCTATTCGGCCGCCATATTGGCCTTTCGCGTACTGACTTACTGAAGTTGGGGGTGGCTACTCTGCTAAAAGATGTGGGTAAACTGTCTATCGACGGGGAAGTGTTGCAGATGAAGCGGCGCGACCCGCGCAGCGAGCTGGAGTATCGCAAATTTGTGCAGCACAGCGTGAAGATGCTGGCGGCAGACCCGAAAATAGATGCGCAGGTGATTGAAATCGTTAGCGGTCACTGCGAGCGCCACGATGGCAGCGGCTACCCCGAGGGCTTGCGCGGTGACCGGATTTCGGTGCTGGCGCGCATGTGCGGAATAGTAACTTTTTACGATGAGGCCACTAACCCCCGCGGTTCCAGTGAGCCGGTGGCACCATCCCGGGCAGTTGCCAAACTGTATGACCTGCGCGGTATCGCCTATCAGGAGCAGTTGGTGGTGGAGTTTATCCAGGCTATTGGTCTCTACCCCACCGGTACCCAGGTAGAGCTGTCGACCGGAGAAGTGGGTGTGGTAGTGGAGCAGACCTACGACCGGCGCCTGCGGCCAAAAGTGATGATTGTGCTCGATGGGCAAAAACAGGCGCTCACTAAGCCCCGCCTGTGCGACCTGGCTGAGGTCGAGGATCGCGAGCAAAAGCTGATCGAACGGGGCAAGATGAGAGCTGAGGAAAAGATCAGTATCCTCAGGGATATAGAGCCCGGGGCTTACCCCCAAGTGGATGCGGCAAATATTCGCGACGACTATCTATTCCGCGGTGGCCGATTGGGGCAGCTGCTAACGCGCCTGACAAAATAAGCGCGCGCTTTTCTCGAGGCGGCAGTTAAGGAGTTGTTTAGAGGCTCCTAAAGACTGCCGCTGCCCCTTCTAAATATCAGTCCTTATCGGACAGTAAATTACCGAAATGCTCACCCATGCGCACGGGCGACTCGGCCTCAAGCTGATCGAGCCAGCTCACCTGGTCTGCACCAAATAGCATAATGACGGTAGAGCCCAGCTTAAAGCGTCCCATCTCTTCACCTTTCTCCAGGTGGATGGGCGCCTTATCCAGATAATCTGTGCTGATAACCTTGCGCTGGATAGGAGCGACTTGTCCGGCCCATACGGTTTCGATACCGGCGACAATCATTGCGCCCACCAGGATCATTGCCATAGGGCCCGCTTCTGTATCGAACACGCACACCAGGCGCTCATTGCGCGCGAACAGGCGCGGCACATTTTCTGCCGTTACCGTATTCACGGAGAAAAGCTGCCCGGGCACATAGGTCATGCTGCGCAGGGTGCCGGCCATGGGCATATGCACACGGTGATAATCCTTCGGTGACAGATACACAGTGGCGAAGTGTCCGTCATTAAATTGCGCGGCTACCTTGGGATCACCGCCCACCAGCTCAACCAGGCTGTAGTCGTGACCCTTGGCCTGGAAAATACGGCCGTTATGGATCTGGCCCAGCTGGCTGATGGCGCCGTCGGCGGGGCTGGCGAGGGTGTGTTGCCCCTCGATAACGGGGCGGGCGCCGTCCACCAACTCGCGGGTAAAGAATTCATTGAAGGTGCGGTAGGCAGTGCAGTCGCTCTCTTTGGCCTCCTGCATATCCACGCCGTATTTTTCCACAAACCAGCGGGTGAAAGGATCTTTGATCCACTTGAGTTCCGTATTCGCCAACCAGCCGGCAGCGCGGGAGAGTGCGTGTTGCGGCGTGAGGTATTGCAGGGCGGCAAAAAGTTTAGGGTTCATAAATCTGTGTCTTTTCTCAATGTATCTACTGCTGTACCGGGGTGTTGGGCAAATTGCCCCACTCGCTCCAGGAACCTGGATAAGCGCGGATATCAAATCCCAGGGACCTGCCCACTAACCAGGTAAAGCCGGAGCGGTGATGGCTCTGGCAGTGGGTGACAATCTTGTGTGAGCTATCAATTCCCAGGGCGGCGAGGAATTCGCGAGCATCGGAGCGGATACGCAAATCTCTTTGCGGGTCCATCAATTGGGTCCACTCGCAATTGATCGCCCCGGGAATATGGCCGCCCTTCATGGCCAGGACCCGCTCACCGCGATACTCCTGGGGGGAGCGGGCATCCCAAACTAGGAATTCATCATTGCCCAGTTGATCTTGGATTTGCTGGGCGTCCATTGCAGCTGTGCTGTTGACGGTGATTTGAATATCACTCGGCTCGATTTGCGCTGACTCGCTGGTAAGGGGAAGGGCGGCGCCTCGCCAGGCCAGCATACCGCCATTCAGGTAGCTGTAATTGCGGTGGCCTATCATTTCCAGAGTCCACAAAAAGCGCCCGGCCCAACCACCGCCCTCGTCGTCACAGGTGACCACATGCTGTTCCGGCTTTAGGCCGATAGCTTGAAACACCTGGGTCAGTTGCTCGATACCGGGCAGCTTGCCCGGTGCGGGCGCGGTGCCAGCCATGAGCGCCTGGAAGGGCAGGTGAACAGCCCCGGGGATATGGCCGTTGAGGTAGTTGTGGGGTGAGCTGAGATCGACAATCAGCAGCTCTTCGCGCTCAAGCTGAGCCGCGAGCTCTTCCGCTTCGATAATCAGTTTCAAAACTTGTTCTCCGATTCCAGGCTGTTGCGCAAATGCAGAAAGCTATTCATGCGGCGCTCGCTAATTTTTCCATCGGTCAGAGCTTCCTGGATAGCGCAACCGGGTTCGCCCTGGTGGCGGCAGTCGCGAAAGCGGCAGTGTCCTATAAATGGTCGGAATTCCACAAACCCTTCCAGTAGGGCGGCCTCCTCCATATGCCAGAGTCCAAACTCGCGAATGCCTGGGGAGTCTATCAGATCACCCCCACTGGACAGGTGAAACAGTTCCGCTGCTGTAGTGGTGTGAGTCCCCTTCTGTGTGGCCTCTGAAAGGGCACCGGTGCGGGCGCCGGCACTGGGCAGCAGTGCGTTGACCAGGGATGACTTGCCCACCCCGGACTGCCCTACAAAAACGCTACATCCTTGCGCAAGGGTTTCCAGCAGCTCCGGCAGGCCCTCGCCAGTTTTGGTGGACAGCCGCAAAACCGGATAGCCCAGTTCCGGGTAGGGGGCGAGCAGCTCTTCCAGTGACTCGCGATTGCGCTCATCGATCAGATCGGTTTTATTGAGCAGCAGCATCGGCGCTATGCCGGTGGTCTCTGCGGCGACCAGATAGCGGTCTATGGCATTGGCAAAGGGTTCCGGGTAGGGGGCGATAACGATCAATATGCGATCGATATTGGCGGCAACCGTTTTCAGGTCGCCGTAGCGATCGGGCCTCTGTAGCTCGGAGTTGCGCGGCAGGCGCGCGCCGATAACACCAATGCCCCCATCGCTATCTTCGCTGGCGGGGTGCCAGGCAACGCGATCGCCGGTCACCAGCGTTTCGATATTGGCGCGCAAATGGCAGCGCTGGCGCAGGCTCGGATCACTCTCGCTCTCCACTAAAACCTGTGTGCCATAGTTGGCGATAACCAGACCGATCTGCTCCTGCCCCAGTTGCCCTTCTTCCAGGGCGTCTTCGGCAGATTGCTCGCGCTTGCGCGCGCGGGCTTCGCGTTCTTGCTGGATTTTGTTGATACGCCACTGTTGGCGGCGATTTAATTTGCGTTTACTCATGCACTAGCACCTGGAGACTAGCGGCGGATTATAGCTATTGCCGGGTAGTTGCGGTAACTTGCGCGGAAAGTTTGAGGAGGCCCGTTGTGGATCAGAACAACCTGATCTGGATTGACCTGGAGATGACCGGTTTAAATCCAGACAAAGAGCGCATTATTGAAATTGCCACGATCGTGACGGATTCACGCCTGGAGATTCTCGCCGAGGGCCCCTCAATGGTGATTCACCAGAGCGATGCCCTGCTGGAGGCTATGGATGAATGGAATACCGAACAGCACGGCGGTTCCGGGCTGGTAGCGCGGGTTAAGGCGTCCAGCAATTCCGAGCGGGATGCAGAGAGGGAGACCCTGGAGTTCCTGCGACAGTGGGTCCCCGAGGGAGCATCTCCCATGTGTGGTAACTCTATCGGCCAGGACCGCCGCTTTCTGGTGAAATATATGCCGGCGCTGGAAGCCTATTTCCACTACCGCAATCTGGATGTCAGTTCAGTGAAGGAACTGGCTCGCCGCTGGCGCCCAGAGGTTTTGGACGGAGTCAAAAAACATAGTAGTCACTTGGCGCTCGATGATATCCGCGATTCCATCAACGAGTTGTGCCACTACCGCGAAACCTTCTTCCGCCTCTGACCCCCACTCCCGATTAGCCGGCGGGCTTGCGTTTGATTTTACGCTTGCGCCTGCGCCCGCTGTGCAACCGCTCCAGCGCCCAATCGATATGCTCCAAGACCAGGGGTGTAGCGCCGGCGCGTGCACTCTCCAGGGTATTGATGACTTCGGGTGTGGCCTCGCCATTGCCCAGGGCAACAGCCAGGTTGCGCAGCCAGCGCTCGTGGCCGATACGGCGAATCGCCGAGCCCTCGGTCTTGCGCAGGAACTCCTCTTCGCTCCAAGTAAACAGCGTCAGCAGCTCGCCATTGTCCAATCCGTGGCGGGGGTGAAAGTCTTTTTCACTGGTGGGCTTGGCGAATTTATTCCAGGGGCACACGATCTGGCAGTCGTCACAGCCGTAGATCCGATTGCCGATAGGCTCGCGAAACTCCTCAGGGATTGGGCCCTTGTTCTCAATAGTGAGGTAGGAGATACAGCGCCGCGCATCCAGGGTACGGTCGTCCACAAAGGCATCGGTGGGGCAAACCCTGAGGCAGGCGACACAGTCGCCGCACTGATCCGGTTGCTCGCTGATATCCACGGGCAGCGGCAAATTGGTATAGATCTCGCCGAGGAAAAAGTAGGAGCCGGCGGTCGAATTGAGTACCAGCGTATTTTTGCCAATCCAGCCCAGGCCGGCCTTGGCTGCCAGGGCCTTCTCCATCACCGGGGCACTGTCGGTAAACGCCCGACCTTTCGACTCAATACCCCGCTCGGCGCAGTAGCTGTCAATTTGCTTGGCCAGGTTGGCCAGGCGTTTGCGGATCAGTTTGTGGTAATCGCGGCCATTGGCATAGCGGGACACATAGGCCTTACTCGAATCCTTCAACACTTTAATCGGCTGGGTGTCTGGTGGCAGGTAGTCCAGGCGCACGCTGATGACCCGCAGTGTTCCCGGCTCCAATAATTCGGGGCGCCAGCGTTTCTCACCGTGAGCGCCCATCCAGTCCATATCAGCGTGATAGCCCGCCTCAATCCAGGCGCGCAGGCGCTCCCCTTCCTCTTCCAGTTGGCAATCGGTAATACCCACTTGTTGGAAACCCAGTTCCCGGCCCCAAATTTTAATCTGTTGGGCTAAGTCGGCGAGCAGTGATTCGGTCATAGATAAAGCGGCTCGATATTCCCTGCAAGCACAATGCTTGGCCGGGGCGGTATACTTTGCGGTTGGCGCAAACAATGGCGATGTAATTGCCTATTTTGCCACAGATGAATTCTTGACCACATCGCGGGAGCTGCATGGACACGCCTCAACCTCTATACAGTGCCGAGTCGGTACGTGAGCTGGATCGACAGACAATTGCTGCACTGGAGATCCCCTCTATCCAACTGATGAAGCGCGCCGGTCGCGCGGCTTTTTCACATCTACGCAGGCGCTGGCCGCAGATCGGCCGCCTCCAGGTTTTCTGCGGTGGTGGGAACAACGGTGGCGACGGCTATGTGATAGCCGCGCTTGCCGCGCAAAAGAAAATCCCGGTCACCGTCTATGCGTGTAGCGATCCTCAGCACCTGAGCGGCGACGCCCGCGAGGCCTATGAGTACGCCTGCCGGGAGGGTGTTCAGGTGGTGAACTCCCTCACTGAATTGGATACGGCGGATGCCAATACTCTGATTGTGGATGCGCTGCTGGGAACGGGCTTTAGCGGTGAGCTGCGCTCTGGCGTGGCGCATGCGCTTGAGCGAATCCACAAAAGCCCCGGTCCGGTGTTGGCGGTGGATATCCCCTCCGGTTTGAGTGCCGATACCGGCAGTGCCGGCGAGGCGGTCAGTGCCGATATGACGGTGACTTTTATCGGGCGCAAAATGGGGCTCTACTGCGGTCGCGGCCCGGCGCTCTGTGGAGAGGTGATTTTCGAAGACTTGGGGGCACCCGAGGCCGCCTATCGGGCGGTCGAACCCTTGGCTATGCGCTACGAGGGGGATGCCATCCGTCGCCTGCCTGCGCGCGCGGCCGATAGTTTTAAAAACCAGTTTGGTCATATTCTGGTGGTGGGCGGTGATAGCGGCTTTGGCGGTGCCGCATTGATGGCCGCGCAATCTGCTGCGCGCTGTGGTGCCGGGCTGATTTCCCTGGCGACCCGCCCCGAGCACTTGCCTGCGGCGCTGACCCGCAGCCCGGAAGTGATGGCCCACCCGGTGATCTCCGGGCAGGAGCTGGAGCCTCTGCTCGAAGGCCCCAGCGTGATTGCAGTGGGCCCCGGCTTGGGGCGCTCTCCCTGGAGTGAGCAGCTGCTGGCGCGAGCCGGCCGCGCTCAGGTACCCCTGGTCGTAGATGCCGATGCCTTGAATATTCTCGCCGGGGGCCGGGTCCTGGCCGGGGTGCGGCGGGACGACTGGGTGCTGACTCCACATGTGGGGGAGGCCGCCCGCCTCCTGGGCTGTGATACCGCCGAGGTGCTTGCCGACCCCCGCGCAGCGGCCGTGGCAGTTCAGCAAAAATTCAGTGGCGTAGTGATATTAAAAGGCGCCGGCACCCTGATTGCACACGATGGCGGCGTTGACCTGATCAACACGGGTAACCCGGGTATGGCTTCCGGTGGTATGGGGGACCTGCTCACTGGCATTATCGCAGCATTGATTGGTCAGCACCTGCCGCTACTGGAGGCTGCCCGACTGGCGGTGTGGTTACACGGAGAGGCGGGCAATCGCGCTGCCGAAGAGGGCCTGCGCGGATTGCTCGCGACGGATTTATTACCCTGGATTAGACGTTTGGTAGATTGATGGCGAGTGAACTGACATTGCATTTGGCTGATGAAGCAGCCACCGTATCCGGCGGCAACTCGCTCGGGCGGGCCTGTCTCGCGGCGGGCCTGCAGCAGGGGCTGACGCTGTATTTGCACGGCCAGCTGGGTGCGGGCAAGACGACTTTTTGCCGGGGGGTGTTGAGGGCCTTTGGGCACGAGGGCGCAGTAAAGAGTCCCACCTATACCCTGGTGGAGCCCTATGATCTCGGTGCGCACCGGGTTTACCACTTCGACCTCTATCGCCTGGGTGACCCGGAAGAGTTGGAATTTATGGGGGTGCGGGATTACTTCTCTGCGCAGAGCTTGAGTCTGGTCGAGTGGCCCGAACGGGGCGAGGGCATACTGCCCGCCCCGGACCTGGAGGTTGAGTTGGATGTCCCTGAAAGCGGCCGCCAGCTCAGGTTGATCGCGCATTCACCCCAGGGGGAGCGGGTGCTGGATCTACTGCAAAAGTTGTTGCCAGAATCCTGAAAACACCAGAGTACAGGGAATTACCGATACCTATAAGCAACGGGGCTGGGAAGTAATGAGTTTGATGTGGCGGTCTCTATCAATTGTCGCGCTGTGGTTGGCTGCTGTCCTGCCGGCCTCTGCGGTAGATGTGGATGGTGTGCGGGTGTGGCGCGCCCCCGACCATACGCGCCTGGTGTTTGACTTGAGTGGCCCGGCGGAGCACAAGCTATTTACCCTCAAGGGCCCGCACCGGGTGGTTGTCGATCTCTCGGGGACCGAGCTGAAAGCAGAGCTGGATAAGTTGGATCTGGACAAGACCCCGATCGCGCGGGTGCGCCACGCCCGTCAAAACAAGCGCGACCTGCGGGTGGTACTGGATCTCAAGCAGCAGATCAATCCGCGCAGCTTTGTTCTGCCGCGCCACGAAAGCCTGCCGGACCGGCTGGTGATCGATCTTTACGACGAGGTGAAAGGCAGCGAGAAAACGCTGCAGCAGGTCAGCAGTGAGCGCAATATCATTATCGCTATTGATGCGGGACACGGCGGGGAAGACCCCGGGGCTTCCGGCCCCGGTCGTCTGCGGGAAAAGGATGTGGTGCTGGCAATCGCCAAGCAGCTGCACAAAAAGATCAACGCTGAGAAGGGCTTTACCGCCAAGCTGGTGCGCACCGGGGATTACTATATCCCGCTGCGGGAGCGGGTAAAAATTGGGCGCAATATGCGTGCGGACCTTTTTGTGTCGATCCACGCCGATGCATTTACCCGTAAAGATGCCCGTGGCGCTGGGGTCTACGCGGTCTCCTCGCGGGGTGCAACCAGTGAGACCGCCCGCTTTTTGGCCGCGCGGGAAAATGAATCCGATCTTATCGGTGGTGCCGGCAGTTTGAGCCTGGGCGATAAGGACGACACCCTTGCTGGCGTATTGCTCGACCTTTCCATGACTGCCACCATGAATGCCAGCCTGGATATCGGCGCCAGTGTGCTGTCGCAGATTGGCACCGTCACTCACCTGCATAAAAAACAGGTGGAGCAGGCCAACTTCTCAGTGCTGCGTTCGCCGGATGTACCCTCAATCCTCGTGGAGACGGGCTTTATTACCAACCCCCAGGAGGCGAAGCGCCTGCGCGACCCCAGCTTCCAGCGCAAGCTGGCGCAAAAGCTCGCCGACGGTATAGTGGCGCACTTTAACAGCCGCCCCCCGGCAGATACCTGGCTCGCCGCCAACCAGAGCGATAAGTCTCGCAGCCACGTGATCGCCCGCGGGGAGACCCTGTCGGGGATCGCGACGCGGTATAATATTTCTGTCGCCGCCCTGATGAGAGCGAATGGCATTGAGAGCTCCGTGATTCGGGTGGGGCAGACCCTGAGTATCCCCTCCGGCTGAGATCTCGGCGCCGAGCGGTCCTTGCAGCATTAACAGGCCAGATTTATGCACGATAAAATCCAGCAACTCTCCCCCCGTCTCGCCAACCAGATTGCCGCCGGTGAGGTAGTTGAGCGCCCGGCATCGGTGATCAAGGAGTTGCTGGAAAACAGCCTGGATGCGGGCGCTACACGACTTGAGGTCGATGTGGACGGCGGTGGTAGCAAGCGCATGAAAGTGCGCGATAACGGCAAGGGCATAGAGCGGGAAGACCTGCCCATGGCCCTGGCCCGCCACGCGACTTCCAAGATTCACGTTTTGGAAGATCTGGAGGCGGTGGCCACCCTGGGCTTTCGCGGCGAGGCCCTCGCCAGTATCTCCTCGGTGGCGCGCCTGGCACTGACCAGCAGCCGCGATGAAAGTGGCAAGGGTTGGCAGGTCAGTGCGGAGGGGCGCGACATGCAGGCGCAGCTTGCGCCCTCGGCTCACCCCCGTGGCACCACGGTGGATGTGCGCGACCTGTTCTTCAATACCCCCGCTCGACGCAAATTCCTGCGCACCGAGAAAACAGAATTCAACCGTATCGACGATACGATCAAGCGCCTGGCACTGTCGCGATTTGATGTCTCTATCAGCCTGCGCCACAACGGCAAGGGTGTCCACAACCTGCGCGCGGGCACCGGGCGGGTGGAAATGGAGCGCCGTGTGGCCCAGGTGTGCGGGCCGGCATTTATGCAGAATGCGCTGCATATCGATGTGGAGCGCAACGGTCTGCGCCTGTGGGGGTGGGTTGCGGAACCCGCGTTCTCGCGCTCCCAGGCCGACTTGCAGTTCTTTTACGTCAACGGCCGCGCTATACGGGACAAGGTGGTCAGCCACGCGGTGCGCCGGGCGTTCGCCGATGTCTTGTACCACGGCCGCCACCCGGCATTTGTACTTTACCTGGAGCTGGACCCCGCTTCCGTCGATGTGAATGTACACCCGACCAAACATGAGGTGCGCTTCCGCGACAGCCGCCTGGTTCACGACTTCCTGTTTGGCAGTTTGCACCGGGCCCTGGCGGATGTGCGCCCGGGGCAGAAGGAGGAAACGGAAAGCGAGCCGGAGCAGGAGCGCCAGGAACAGGTCACGGGCCTACAGGTCGGTGAATTTGCCGGACAGCATAAAATGCCGCTCAGCAATCGCCCCTCGCCCTCCAATTTGCGCGAGCAGATGAACGCTTACGGCGCTCTGCACCAGCCGTATCAGGACTCATCCCCGGCGACACAACAGCCGCAGGGTATCCCCAGCAGCAGGCCAGTGTCCGTGCTCCAAGCGCCTCCCGGGGCGGCCATAGGTGCGGGCATTGAAAGCGAAGCAGAAGTGCCGCCGCTGGGCTTTGCCCTGGCGCAGTTGCACGGGATCTATATTCTCGCGCAAAACGAGCACGGGATGGTCGTTGTCGATATGCACGCCGCCCACGAGCGCATTGTCTATGAGCAGATGAAGGTGGCTTATGCGGCCGGTGGCATCCAGGCCCAGCCCCTCCTGGTTCCGGTGAGCCTGGCGGTCAGCCAGCGGGAAGCGGACTGTTTCGAAGAACGCAGCGAGGTATTCACCGCGCTCGGTTTCGTCTTGCAGCGGGCCGGCCCCGAGACCTTACTGGTGCGCCAGGTGCCCACAATGCTGCACGGCGCCGAGGTGGAACAGCTGGTGCGCGATGTGCTCTCGGACCTGCTCGGCGAAGGCGACAGCGCCCGTATTGGTGAGCGTATCAACGAGGTACTGGGGACTATGGCCTGTCACGGTTCGGTGCGCGCCAATCGGCGCCTGACCATTCCGGAGATGAATGCCCTGTTGCGGGATATGGAGCGCACCGA
Organism: Microbulbifer regidiadema (SeqCode); assembly: GCF_052466995.1. Taxonomy (NCBI): domain Bacteria; kingdom Pseudomonadati; phylum Pseudomonadota; class Gammaproteobacteria; order Cellvibrionales; family Microbulbiferaceae; genus Microbulbifer; species Microbulbifer regidiadema (SeqCode). Next base: position 3,724,274 of record NZ_CP174297.1, read on the forward strand.
GCGCAGCGGTCAGTGCAACCACGGTCGCCCGACTTGGACCCAGGTTAAACTGGCGGATATGGATAAGTGGTTTATGCGCGGCCAATAGCTGCGCGGCAGAAGTGGGTGGTAAATTGAATAACAGTTCGCCGGGCGACAAGCCCCGTGCAATTTTTCTGATGGGGCCGACGGCTTCGGGCAAAACGGATCTGGCCATGGCGCTGGCCGATCGCTTGCCGGTGGAATTAATCAGTGTCGATTCCGCGCTGGTCTACCGAGGCCTGGATATAGGCTCGGCCAAGCCCTCAGCCGAGGAGTTAGCTGCATATCCCCACCGCCTGATCGATATCTGTGATCCGGCCGAGTCTTATTCGGCCGGCCGTTTTCGCAAAGATGCGCTGGAAGTCATGGCAGAAATTACCGCTGCTGGTAAAGTGCCATTGCTGGTTGGCGGAACTATGTTGTATTTCCGCTCTCTGTTGGAAGGTATGGCCAAGTTACCTGAGGCCGATGCAACAGTGCGGGCAGAAATTGAAGCGCGCGCCGAGCGCGAGGGGTGGCCGGTACTGCACGCGGAGCTGGCCCGAGTGGACCCGCAATTGGCGGCGGAGCTGCATCCCAATCACTCGGTGCGCATCGAGAGGGGCCTGGAAGTTTATCGCCTCACCGGTGTGCCGCTTTCGCAGCTGCGCCGCGAGCAGGAAGCTGGGGGAATACAGCAGCAGTACCAGGTGTGCCAAATGGCTATTATGCCCCGCGATCGCTCCCTGCTGCACCAGCGTATCGAGCGGCGTTTTCGCCAGATGCTCACAGCGGGCTTTATCGATGAAGTCCAGGGCCTGCGGGAGCGGGGAGACCTGCATGAGGACCTGCCGGCAATCCGCGCGGTGGGCTACCGACAGGTTTGGCAATACTTACAGGGGCAAACCGATTACGATGGTATGGTGGCCGCTGGAATTGCCGCGACGAGACAGCTGGCCAAGCGCCAGTTAACCTGGCTGCGGCGCTGGCCAGACCTGCTAACTTTGTATACTCAGGATGAGCAAGGCGGGGTGCGTGAGAGTGACGAAATATTGGCAGAAGCCTTGAAATTTCTCGCTTAAGCATCCATAACGTGGTTGGGCTATTAAACGACAAGCCCGTTCAGTCAGTTTTCACAGAGCCGGCCTTTTCCGGCTCGCTACTACACTACTTATACGCGTATTCAACCTCAGTCGTTTTTTGATCCGCGCTCTTCGCGGGTGCGATTGCGGCCTGCATACCGCATTCAGCTTTTTGACAAGGAGAAAAAAGATGTCAAAAGGGCATAGCTTACAAGACCCTTACCTCAACGTATTGCGCAAAGAGCGTATCCCGGTTTCTATTTATCTGGTAAACGGCATCAAGCTCCAAGGGCAAATTGAATCTTTCGACCAGTTCGTGGTGTTACTCAAAAATACTGTGAGCCAAATGGTGTACAAGCACGCTATTTCTACGGTTGTACCGTCGCGTGCAGTGCGCGTACCGCTGTTGAATCCCGCAGCCCAGCACGGTGGTGAGGGTAACGGTGAAGGCGGTGAGCGCGAATCTTTTAGCTAAGAGATCCGTATCAGTTTCACCTGCGCCCCGCTTTATCGGGGTGCCCGCAGCTCGGTGAGCCCCTTGCAGGGCTTGCCGGTTGTCACCTCAGTCAGGGCCTGTCGCGCCCTTTTCGCAATAGAGAATTCCCATTGTTTTTCGATCGACCGGAATCCGGTGAACTTGCAGTACTGGTACACCTAGAACTCTCCGCTATCGACAGTCCCGACGACCCTCGTGAATTCGAGGAGTTGGCCCTATCTGCCGGAGCAGATCCTGTCAGTTTTATTTTTGGCCAGCGCGCTACTCCAGACCCGAAAACTTTTGTCGGCCGGGGTAAATTGGAGGAGATTCGCCAGGTGGTAAAAGATCAGGAAGCCGCCCTGGTTATCTTTGACCACATCCTCTCTCCGAGCCAGGAGCGCAATATCGAGCGCGAATTAAAATGCCGGGTACTGGATCGCACGGGACTGATTCTGGATATTTTTGCCCAGCGTGCGCGAACCCACGAGGGCAAGCTACAGGTGGAACTGGCCCAGTTGCGCCATATGGCCACGCGATTGGTGCGAGGCTGGACCCACCTGGAGCGGCAAAAAGGCGGTATCGGTCTGCGCGGGCCCGGTGAGACCCAGCTGGAAACTGACCGGCGATTACTGCGCGCACGCATAGATTCCATCGAAAAGCGGCTGGAGAAGGTGCGCCGTCAGCGGGAGCAGGGGCGCCGCGCACGCTCGCGGGCGGAAATGGCCACGGTATCTTTGGTCGGCTATACCAATGCGGGCAAGTCGACCCTGTTTAATCGCCTGACCGATGCAGATGTCTATGTCAGGGATCAACTGTTTGCCACCCTCGACCCCACTATGCGCAGGGTTGAATTACCCAATGTGGGCGCCATGGTACTGGCTGATACGGTGGGGTTTGTCTCTCACTTGCCGCACAAGCTGGTAGAGGCTTTCCGGGCAACCCTGGAAGAGGCCGCCAGCGCGACTTTGCTTCTACATGTGGTGGATGCTGCGGCAGATGATCGCCTGCACCTGATGGAAGAGGTACAAACGGTTCTGGAGGAAATTGATGCCTCAGAACTGCCGCAGCTGGTTGTCTACAACAAGATTGATCTGCTGGCGGACTTCGCGCCGCGTATAGACCGGGACGATCAGGGGGTGCCCCGGGCCGTGTGGCTCTCTGCGGCAACCGGCGCAGGTTGTGAGCTTCTAATCGAAGCGATTGCCGAGCGCCTGGGGGAGCAAATGGTGCGCGGGCAGCTGGTGGTAAAACCCCACCAGTCCAGGCTGCGGGCACAGCTGTTTGAGATCAATGCGGTGCAGTCTGAAGGCTATCGCGATAACGGTGACTGCGAACTGCAAATACTGTTGCCGCACAGCGATTTCCAGCGTCTACTGGCACCACATATCGGCGGCAGTGATGCGCCGGAATGGTCGCCAGAAGAGCCGCTTGCCGAGTAGTTGTCGTATAAATACTGATGGTTAAATTCAGGCCATATTGCAGTTTGTAGTCGAATTTATTTGGGGTTGGTCTTCACGGGCCAGCCACTTGTCTCAGGCGGGGGCTGCCGGCAATATTTTGTCGGCAAGGGATGCTAGAATCCGCCGAAGTAAACGATTAAGTGATCATAGTTGGAGTAAGTTAAATGGCCTGGAATGAGCCGGGTGGTAACAATAAAGACCCCTGGGGTGGTGGCGGTAACCGCAATAGCGGAGGCCCGCCGGATCTCGATGAACTATTGCGAAAAATTCAGCAGCGACTAGGTGGCCTGTTTGGCGGTGGCGGCAGCAGCCCCAGTGGCGACTCAGCCAAATTTCCCTGGGTACTGGTGATTGGTCTCGCTGTATTGATTTACGGTGGCCTGGGGATTTATCAGGTCAATGCCAACGAACAGGCGGTTGTTTTGCGCCTGGGTAAATACCACTCGACGGAATCTGCCGGTCTGCACTGGAACCCGCCGCTGATCGATAGCGTGACCAAGGTGAATATGACCGAGGTGCGCACCGAGCGCACGACCGGGCAGATGCTGACCGAGGACGCCAATATTGTAGAGGTGGTACTCACCGTGCAGTGGCAGGTTGGCGATGCCGAGTCCTTCGTTCTGCGGGTTCGCGACCCGGTGAAGAGTTTACAGGAGGCGACCGATAGCGCCCTGCGCCACGTCGTCGGCTCTCTCAGCCTCAACGGTGTGATCTCACAGAACCGGACCCAGGTCTCTGCCGATACTCAGCAGCGATTGCAGGAGTATCTGGATCTGTACCAGACCGGTATTCGAGTGGATGTGGTCAACCTCACCGACGCCAAGGCGCCGCGCGAGGTTCAGGATGCCTTTGACGATGTCACCAAGGCCCGTGAGGACGAAGTGCGTCTGCAAAATGAAGCCCAGGCCTACGCCAACGAGAAAATTCCGGTGGCTCGCGGTCAGGCTCAGCGCATTATCGAAGAGGCCGAGGCCTACAAGGCCCGCGTAGTGGAGAGTGCCCGCGGTGAGGCGGTGCGCTTTGAGAAGCTGCTGGCCGAATACGAGCGCGCCCCGCAAGTGACCCGCGAACGCCTCTATCTGGACGCGATGCAGGATGTGATGTCCAGCACCTCCAAAGTGATGGTGGACGTCGAGGGCGGCAATAACATGATGTATCTACCGCTGGACAAGCTGGCACAGGGGAGTGCGGGTGCGGTGCGCGCGGCCCAGAGCCAGGGCACCTCGCCGGTTATGATTGAGGAAGTCTACCAGCGTATTGTTGAGCGTCTGCGCCAGGATACCGCCAGTAGCCGCCGCAGCCAGGCCATTCGCTAGGAGGGGATGATATGAATAACAAAACACTGGGTATTATTGTTGTCATCCTGCTGGGCGTGCTGGTTCTTTCCTCCAGCGCCTTTGTGGTGAAAGAGACTGAAAAAGCCGTGTTGCTGCGCTTTGGTGAGCTGGTACGCACCTATACCGAGCCGGGGCTTTACTTCAAGTTTCCTATTGCGGAAAAGCTGCGCAAGTTTGACGCACGTATTCAAACGGTGGATTCCAGCCCCGTGCGCATGCTCAACAGTGAGAACAAATTTATGATGGTTGATTCGTACGCTAAGTACCGAATCTCCGATGTGGATAAGTTCTATATCGCTACTCGCGGTGATGAGCGCAATGCGGTGCGTCTGTTGTCAGAGCAAATCAACGACCGCCTGCGCAACCAGTTTGGTGTGCGCACACTGCACGAGGTGGTCAGCGGTGAGAACGTAGACAAGGAAGATACGGATGAGCGCGATGCGCTGATGGCGGAGATCACCAAGAACCTGAGTCAGGTTGCCCAGAAGAGTCTGGGTGTGGAAGTGATCGATGTGCGGGTCAAGCGCATCGACCTGCCGCCGGAAGTCTCCGAGTCTGTATTCCAGCGGATGCGCGCCGGCCGTGAACTGGAAGCGCGGGATCACCGCGCCAAGGGTGAGGAGGCCAGTGAGCGTATCAAGGCCAACGCAGATCGCCAGAAAGTGGTGATTGAATCCGAGGCCTACCGCAAGTCCGAAGAGCTGCGCGGTGCCGGTGATGCGGAGGCGGCAGCTATTTATGCGGCGGCCTACAGCAAAAACCCGGAGTTCTATCGCTTTACCCGCAGTTTGCAGGCTTATAAAGAGTCCTTCCAGAGCAAGTCGGATATGTTGCTGGTCGACCCGGATAGTGAATTCTTCCGCTATCTGAAAGACCCCAAGGGAGAGTAAGGCTGAGCCACGCATAGCAGCGGGTGCCGGTGCTATGCGCGCGGGCTCGGTTTCGATAACCCTACCTTCCTGTCAGCACTTGATGCTAAAATCACGCAAACCGGGCCTCGCCCGGTTTTTTTGTGGGAAGTGCTGTGGCTTATTTGTGGGAAGCGCTGCGGCACCGCAATTTCTTCGCTGACGAATTCATTTCATCATGACTCAAGCCGATCGCTGGATGTTGCCGGATGGCATTGCAGAAATTCTGCCTGCGGATGCCGTGCAATTGGAAACTCTGCGCCGCCGACTACTGGACCTCTATCATTGTTGGGGGTACGAGTTGGTGATACCGCCGATGTTGGAATTTACTGACTCCCTCCTGATCGGGATGGGCCATGATGTAGATCTGAGCACCTTCAAGGTCACCGACCAGATATCCGGTCGCACCCTGGGGATACGCGCGGATATGACTCCGCAGACGGCTCGAATCGATGCCCACAGTTTCCCCCGCCGGGGCGCCAATCGTCTCTGTTATGCCGGCCAGGTGGTATACACCAAGCCGCGAACGCCGATGGGCTCGCGGGCGCCGATACAAGTCGGTGCCGAGCTGTTTGGTGTAGACAGCCTCAGTGCGGATCTCGAGGTGATCTCGCTGATGTTACAGAGCCTGCAGGTTGCCGGTATCCGTCAGGTGCATCTGGACCTGGGCCACGTGGCTATTTACCAGAGCCTGGTGGAAGCGGCGGGTCTCAACGGCGAGCAGCGCAGCGCCCTGTCGGCAATGCTGCAGAGTAAAGCGACCGCAGATCTGTGCGAGTGGGTCGAGGAGAATGTCGCCGATCAGCAAGCTGCCGAGTGGTTAAAAGTCCTGCCGGGGCTGGTTGGGGATCGGGAGTGTCTGGATCGCGCCCGCGAGCTGTTTACGGGCGCCCCGCAAAACCTGTTGGCGGCAGTCTCCGATCTGAGGCAGGTGGCAGAGGCCCTGAGCGAACGCTACCCGGAAGTCACGCTGTTCTTCGATTTGAGCGAAGTGCGCGGTTACGACTACGAGACCGGTCTGGTCTTTGCCGCCTATACACCGGGGCACGGCCAGGCGCTGGCCAACGGTGGCCGCTACAACGGTATCGGCGCTGTATTTGGGCGCGATCGCCCGGCCACGGGCTTCAGTAGTGACCTGGTGGCATTGAGTAACCTGGGCAGCGCCGCCGTAGACGAGCGCGCTGCAATACTGGCGCCAGATGTGAGCGGCTCCCGAGCCGCCGAATTGTGGAAGGCGGTTCACGAGCTGCGGGAGCGCGGCGAAGTGGTTATCACAGCCCTCGCCGGTGGCGTCGATAGTGAACTGGAGTCCCGCTGTGACCGCGAGTTGGTGGCAGAGGGCGAATCGTGGGTGGTTAAGCCGCGAGACTGATTTTTCGGGCGCAGTGGATGTGCCTAGTATCCAGCGGGCTCGCCCGCAGACATCCATTTATGAGGGGCCCCGGCTCCTGCAGAGAAAAACCTGAGTTTAGAGATTTATACAGATGGGCAAGAACGTAGTAGTACTGGGGACCCAGTGGGGCGATGAGGGCAAGGGCAAAATTGTCGACTTGCTAACCGAGCAGGTCTCGCTGGTCGTGCGTTTCCAGGGCGGCCACAATGCGGGTCACACCCTGGTTATCGATGGTGAAAAAACCGTACTGCACCTGATCCCCTCCGGCATCCTGCGCCCCAGTGTTACCTGCCTGATCGGCAACGGTGTGGTGCTCTCCCCGGAAGCGCTGCTGAAGGAGATGGCCGAACTGGAAGAGCGCGAAGTTCCCGTGCGCGAGCGCCTGCGCCTGTCCCCGGCTTGTCCGCTGATTCTGCCGGTGCATGTCGCCCTCGACCAGGCCCGTGAAAAGGCGCGCGGCGCCAAAGCGATCGGCACTACCGGTCGCGGTATCGGCCCCGCCTACGAGGATAAAGTCGCCCGTCGCGGTCTGCGCCTGGGCGACCTGTGCAACTGGGATAACTTCTGCAACCAGCTGAAGGAACTGATCGACTACCACAACTTCGCCCTGACCGAATACTACAAAGTAGATCCGGTGAGCTATGAAGATACCGTTGAGCAGGCCAAGATCTGGCGCGAGCAACTGGTGCCGATGATCACCGATGTTGCCGACCACCTGCACAAAGCGCGCGAGAACGGCGAGCACATCCTGTTTGAAGGCGCCCAGGGCTCCCTGCTGGATATCGACCACGGTACCTACCCGTTCGTGACCTCCTCCAATACCACTGCCGGTGGTACCGCTACTGGTTCTGGTTTTGGTCCTCTGTACCTGGACTATGTATTGGGCATTACCAAGGCCTATACCACTCGCGTCGGCGGCGGTCCTTTCCCCACTGAGCTTGACTGTGAAGTCGGCCGTCACCTGGGTGAGAAAGGTCACGAGTTCGGTGCCACTACCGGCCGCCAGCGCCGCACCGGTTGGTTTGATGCCGTTGCTGTGCGCCACGCGATCCGCATCAACAGCATCTCCGGTCTGTGCCTGACCAAACTGGATGTTCTCGATGGCTTAGAGGAAGTGAAGGTGTGCGTGGGCTACCGCAACAGTGCCGGTGAAGAAGTACCGGTACCTTTTGATGCCGCAGGTTGGGAAGACGTCGAGCCGGTATATGAGTCTATGCCCGGCTGGACCGAAAATACCTTCGGTGTGCGTCGCGAAGCGGATCTGCCGGCCAATGCGCGCGCCTATATCGCCCGTATCGAAGAGCTGGTAGGCGCGCCTGTAGATATTGTTTCTACCGGTCCCGATCGCAACGAAACCATTGTTCGCGAATCTTCCGCTCTTTGCGAAATGGGTATTCACAACGCCAGCGTCTAAGCTCTGACTGCTCGGTTGTGAGTATACGCCCGGTAAGGCCTTGCTATTTTAAGTGAGGCCTCTGATCATTAGGCCTGTTTCAAATTATTGGTCGAACATTCTATGTGGGCCAATAAGCCGAATTTAACCGGGCTAATTTATGTCATCTTCCGTTTCTGTTGCCAGTCGTTATAGTTTCGCTGAAGAGATCGCCAATAGCGTCACCCATGGTATTGGGGCCCTGCTGGCGATTGCCGGTCTGGGGGTATTAAGTGGTTTCGCCGCTTTGCGTGGCGATGCCTGGCATATTGTCAGCTCCAGCGTCTATGCCTCCACGCTGATACTGTGTTTCCTCGCCTCCACGCTGTATCACGCCGTCAGCCATATCGGCGCCAAGGAGATACTGCGGACTCTGGACCACTCATCGATCTTTCTTTTGATTGCGGGAACCTACACCCCCTTCACCCTGGTCACTCTGCGGGGCCCCTGGGGCTGGTGGCTGTTCGGGATTATTTGGGGGCTCGCGCTGGTCGGGTTGATTATCCAGTTCACCCCCCTGAAGAAGATCCGAGCCCTGTCGATTACCCTCAGCGCCCTGATGGGCTGGGTAGTGGTCGCGGCTATCAAGCCGCTGTCGGATAGCCTGGAAACTGGCGGCCTGTGGCTGTTAGTGTTGGGCGGTCTCTGTTACACCGGCGGAATCGCTTTTTATCTCTGGCGCAGCCTGCGCTTCCACCATGCCATTTGGCACCTCTTTGTACTGGCGGGCGGTATTTTGCATTTCTTTGCGGTGTTGTTTTACGTCATCCCGTAATTTTTCCTGTTTTGCGGCAGGGCTCACTCTCAAGGTGAGCAGCGCGAACTTCCCCCTGGAGTGACTGTCCAGTTTAATAGTGGGTGGGAAGTTCAACGGTTACCGACCGGTCCACCTTTCGGATAAGGGTGGCTCGTTCTACCCTTGAGCGAGCAAAAGTTGTGTCTAAGGTAACTCCATGCCCAGAATGCAGTGGTTTCAATATCTATCCGCTATCCTCGCTATCAGCGCGGCTCTCCTGGTTTCCAATACCCACGCACAAGAGAGAGCCGACCCGGCTTTCGAGCAGTGGGTAAAAGAGTTCCGCAAAACGGCGATCGACAACGGTATCTCTGCACAAGTTTACGATCGAGCCTTTCAGGGCATCAATTCCCCGGATCAGTGGGTACTGGATCGCGCCAATTACCAGCCCGAGTTCAAAGCGCCGGTATGGCAGTACTTTGACAACCGGGTGCAAAAGAGAGCAATTGAGCGGGGCAAGCGCGAAAAGGTCAAGGTGAAGCCCTGGCTGGACAAGATCCAGAAGCGCTTCGGGGTGGACCCCAATATCCTGTTGGCGATCTGGTCGGTGGAATCCAGCTTTGGCGGCATCCTCGGCAACGACAAGGTCATGCGCAGTGTGATTCGCTCCCTGGCAACACTGGCCTATGCGGATCCCCGGCGCAAGAAATTTGGTCGCCAGCAGTTGCTGGCTGCGTTAAAGATTTTGCAGGCCGGCGATATCGAAGGTAAGCAGTTGCTGGGCTCCTGGGCCGGGGCAATGGGGCATACCCAATTTATCCCCACCAGCTATCAGGCCTACGCAATCGATATCGATGGAGATGGCAAAAGGGATATTTGGAACTCTGTTCCGGATGCACTGGCCACCGCTGCCAACTTGCTCTCCAGTAACGGCTGGCAGCGGGGCAAACCCTGGGGTTACGAGGTCAATATCCCCGCCGGTAAAATGCCGGCGGGCAAGATGGCCGTGACCGAGTGGGAAAAGCTCGGGGTTACCCGGGCCAACGGCAAGGCCTTTCCCAGTAAAAAAGCCATTGCCGAGTTAAAGCTGCCGAATGGGCGCAAGGGTCCGGTATTCCTGGTTTTCAAGAACTTCTTTGTCCTCAAGCGCTACAACAACTCCGACCGCTATGCCATCGCTATCGGCCTGCTGGCAGATCGGATTGGCGGCGGGGCTCCGCTGGTCAATGACTGGGAGCGCCCGTTTACACCGCTCGATAGTGTTCAGGTGGAAGAGTTGCAGAGGCTACTCAAGCAGAGGGGCCTCTACAGCGGTGAAATCGACGGCAAGGCGGGGCCGGGCACACGCAAGGCGGTGCGCGAATTTGAAAAGCGTGCCGGCGTTGAAGTTCAGGGGTATCCGAGCAAAGAAGTACTGGAGCTGTTGCGAAAACCGTAGAGGGTGCTCTAAAAGTCTTCGTCCGGTAGCAGGGTATCCTGGAGCAGCTCCAGATTTTCGGCAACACCCTCGGGTTCGCGGAAGTAGGCGATGTGGTATATCGCCTCTCCCTCCTGCACCAGGGGGATATTTTGCCGGCCAATAATTATCCCGTCCGCATTGCAGAATACCTGGTCTAGTTCCTGGCCGTAGGGGTCGGCGATGGTTGCCAGCAAGTCGCCCCGGTAGACCCGATCGCCAAGTGCTTTGCAGTACTTGGCGATGCCGCTGTCTGCCGCGCGCAGCCAGCCACTTCGCCGAGCGACAAACGGCTCAATAACATTCGTTTTGCGGGTTTTTGGCAGCATTTCCAAGCACTTCAGTGCGTTGATTACCCCTTTTACGCCGGCGCGAATACAGAGCTCATCGAAGCGCAGGGCTTCGCCGGCCTCATATAGCAACACTCTGACCCCAAGGTCTGCGGCCGCCTGGCGCAGGGAGCCATCGCGAATTGAGGCGTTGAGTAATACGGGAACACCAAAAGCTTTGGCGATTCTGCGAGTTTGTGCATCGTCCAGATTGGCGCGAATTTGTGGAAGGTTACTGCGGTGGATGGCACCTGTATGCAAATCGATACCGTAGTCACACTTGCTGACTATCTCCTTGAGGAAGACGTGAGCCATACGCGCGGCGAGAGAGCCCTTCGCCGAACCGGGGAATGAGCGGTTGAGGTCCCGCCGGTCCGGCAAGTAGCGGGTGTGCTGTAATACCCCGTAAACGTTAACCATCGGCACGGCAATCAGAGTTCCGCGCAGGGATCTCAGCCTGCTACTCTGGATAAGGCGACTTATTACCTCAATGCCGTTGAGTTCATCGCCATGTAGGGCAGCGCAGACAAATATCTTGGGGCCATCTTTTTTGCCGCGCCGCACATACACGGGAATCGCCATATCTGTACTTGTATACAGCCTGACAATGGGTAGGTCGATATGGCAGGACTCGCCCCTGGCGACGTGGATCCCACCGATCTCAAACTCCGAGCGCTCTTCCATAACACTTACGGGTAGATAGATACCCCCAAAGTGTATAGCCAGATCAGCGCGGCTTCGGCCAGTGACTGTTGAGGTCGCTGCCCGAATACCCGGTTACAGCTGCCCGATAACTGGGGCCGAACTCGCCAAGTTGTGTGAGCGCTCCCCATTTAGCCAGATACCGAGACTGGGACTCCAGTAGCCGGAAGGGTGATACCAGAGCCCGGTTTCCATATCGGCGAGTAAGTTTGCTCCCCGCCAAGCACTGGGGCTCTGGTTGCGGGGGTCTTTACCTTTCTCTACGGGCTCTCCGCTCTGGGACCACTGGATAGTGCCCTGGGCATCAAAAATGGCGAGTGGCCTGCCGTCGGGGTTGGTAAGGTAGTACTCGATATTATCGGGGCTCCACTGGCAGAGAATGGCATCGGTTTGCGGGTGGTTAATCCAGTGGCTTAAACCCCGGGATTTGCCGTCGATATTGTGAATTTCTCCCCAGATTCCCAGACTGCTCCAAATAGTGACAACACGGCGCTGACGAGTCGACTTTCTGTGTGTGCAGGTTTTGCTCAATCGCCGACCGAAAGGATCATAGCGGAAATACGTTTTAAACTCGCCGCACTCAGCATGACTCATCAGGCCCCAGCCATCGTATTGGTACTGGGAATCCTTGCGCCCGGCAATATTACCCTGGCTGATAATATTGCCGCGTTTGTCACTCTCGGTCTCGGGCAGGCTGGGGAGCTGCTGGGCCCGCAGCGGGTTGGTCAATTGCAGGGGGGACGTTTTGTCAAATTGCCAGGCGAGTGCCTGGCCAGATTCCACCTCAGTCAGGTGTCCAAACAAATATTTGTGGCTGCTGCGCAGCTCTCCCTGAACCTGGAGGATACCCTGGTCTTTGGCCTCGGTGCGGAGCACCGACTCACCGTTGGCATCAATGCCATAGAGAGCCCCGCTGGGAGCAAATGTATAGGATAAATCGAGATTGTCGGAGCTGGCGCTTTTTAGCCAGCCGCGTTTGTCGTATTGGTATTGGAGGCTGAAGTCCCGGACCTCGGCACTGTCGTGGTGTTCGGCAATTATCCGGTCGCGATTGTCGTATTTAAAGCGGACCGAGGATAGGGCGTTATCTGCCTGTACCAGCCTGTGCTGTTGATCGTAGTGAAACTCACAGTTTTGACCGCTGTTATTGCGAATGTCGGTTAGTGCGCCGCTGCTGTTGTAATTGAAGTACCAGCGGGAATCATTATCACAATATTCATGTAGACTGCCGTTGATATTGTAGTACCAGCGCCAGATTCGCTCCCCGGGCGCCGTGTGCCTGACCAGTTGTCCATGGCAGTCGTATTCCCAGTGGTAGCTCCCCTCCGCCGTTTCCAGGCTGGTTAGCTCACCCTTCGGGCTATAGCGCAGTTCCCAGTTGTTGCCATCGGCAAAATTGATATGGCAGGGCTTGCCGGCACGGTTGTAATCACAGAGAAGACTTTGGCCGCTATCCCCGTGGATGGCATTGGGTAGGCCGCGTTCGGAGTAGCCCAGGCCGTATTGGTAAGTGCCGAGGTGGGCCTCGCGCAATTCGCCGCTATGGCCATAGCTCCACTCGCGCCATACTTCGCCGTTCACTTTTAGTGAAGTGATTCGCTGCCAGTGGTCGTACTCAAAGTCCAGGCGTTTTTCCTCCCGGCGTACACTTTGCAGCTGACCTTGTCCATCCCAGCTGAAGTCCACTTTGCCCCCCTCTGGGTCCTGGACGCGTGCCAGTTGACCCCGATCGGTGTAAAGGAACTTCCAGGCTTGTTGGGCGGGGTCAATGATAAGCTCTGGGCGGCCTTTATCATTAAACTGGTATTGCCACAGGGTCTCACCGTTGATGAGCGCCGCCTTTAAGTAACCGATATCGTCGTAAATGTAGCGACTGCTAATGCGCTGGGAGGTGGAGCGGACAAGCCGTCCAAATTCATCGTGACGGAAAAAGACTCTCTGGCCATCAGCTTTAATTTTCTCACACAGGTTGCCGTAGGAGTCAAAGAGCCAGTTTAGGGTATGCGATTGCTGACGTTCAGAGATTCGTAGGCCGAATTTGTTAAAGCGAAGATAAATGGGACTGGATGATTCTGGTTCGACCGTACAGGTATTGTTATTTGCCTGCCAGCTAATATTGATGTCTAAGTCGTTGGACTTTATTCGATGGCAGCGATTATCGGTGTCATATATAAACTGACACTCGCCAGATTGACTGTTGTCCAGGTGGGCGATTTTTGTATCTTTGTATCGATACCTTTCTTTTTTTAGCCCACTTCCGCTGTTAACTAATAGATCTTCCTGGTAGTCGTACCAGCAGAGATCGCTCTGCTCCTCTGCGGCATGACTATTTATCAGGCTATAGATGTGACTATTTTGGCAATTAAATTCAATGACGCGGCCCCAAGAGCTGATTATTTTTTGCGGTAAGCCCTCCCGGTAGTCAATTGTTAAGGCGTTGCCAAATTGATCCCTAATCTCTGTAAGGGGTAAAGCGCTATTGACCCCATCGGAGCGAAAAATTTTGTGCTGTTGATCGAATGTGGTTACGCAGTAGCTGTGCAGGCTCTGTCGGGATAGCATCAACCGTTCAAAGCGGTTGTAGCACCCGTGACCAATAGCGGGTAATTTGAATTTTACGGATCTGCCCTCGGCGGTGATCAGCTCGACCGTATTGTCCTGCACAACCAGCTGTTCGCTGAGGGAGTGCCGCCAACCCACACCGATACCGATATCCTCATGGATAGATGAACGGTAGTAGCGCTTCCATTTAAAAGGTAGGGGCCCGGGAATCACTATATCTGTTCGCTCAAAAACCACCTCTCCCGTTGCGCTGACAATATGTCCGGCAACTCGGTGACTGCGATCCAGGGCGGGCACCACCTTATTTTCAGGATTGACCCCGGGGACATTGATCAGCTGGGTTGAATTACTATCGGCGTTATAGAGGAGGGGCACCATGGGTGCTGAGTCGATCGTATATCGATTGGCGATAATGCGCGGTAGATCTGGCCAAAAGTCTTCCCGCCACAGGTTGTGCGGGGTATTTCCCAGTAATTGCTCGACTTCGGAGCACCAGCGTATAGCCGATGCGGGGTTCTCGTGAGATTGGGGGATTGGCGGAGGGGTGAGTGCGTCGAGTAAATTTGCTATTAGTTGGGTGAGACGCTCCGGTGTCATATGGCAATATCCGATAAAACAAATTAACGGTGTAACTTTCGAATGGTTACATCAGGAGATTTGGGACGTTCGGTAACATTTTGTTCTTGAGGCAGTATCTGGTGCAATGGTTGTGAAGAATATTCCAGTATTCCCGCAGTAATATTGTCGCGTCCACCAAGTCTATTGGCGTCGTCAATAAAGCGGTACACACATTCCAGAGCGGGGCGGTGAGTGGCGAGCACTCGCTCGATCGCGTGATCATCGAGATATTCAGTCAAACCGTCGCTACATAACAACAGGAGTGCGTTTTCCGTGAGTTTCCAGCTGTTAATATCGGCTTCGATACTATTGGAAACACCCAGGGCGCGGGTAATGTGGTTGCGAATATTGGACTCTTTGGCCTGTTCGGGAGTTAATTGACCAGAATCAACCATTTCCTGTACAACACTGTGATCTTTTGTAAGGCGCTGTAATCCATAATTGTTCCATAGATATGCGCGAGAGTCGCCGATATGTGCAACGATTAAAAAATCGCGCCACATGACCGCTACAACCAGTGTTGTTCCCATGTTGGAGAACTGGGGGTTTAGGTTTTTTGTGTTGAGAAGTGCCGTATTTGCGCTATTTATCGCGTCAATAATGGTCGCGCGCAATATAAGCTGTTGCTGTTCGGATGTGCAGGAGAAAAAAGTGTGTTTCAGCAGGTCATCGAGATGGGCTTGAACCGTCTCTACCGCAATTTTACTGGCAGTGGCACCACCGGTGTAACCGCCCATACCATCGGCCACCACAATATAGGCAAAGGGTTGATCCGCCGACGCATGCCAGCGAATACAATCTTCGTTTTCCTCTCGAACTTGGCCAATATCAGTGCGCCCGTTGACCGCCAGACTTATTTGATCCATGTCTGGTGCAACTCCCCTTGAATAAAAAGCAAATAATAGGGCGTAATATTATTACAATCGAACCGCGAAAGTAATGTTAATTTACTCGTATATCAAGTTTGAAATACTTTTAATTGATTTGCGATAATAGCGACTTTAACAATTTACCCAAAAGGCTTTAAGCCCGCTACAAAGGACCCATAGGCAAAATGCCCCGTTTGCCCAGGCTCAATTTGATAAATGTTCCCCAACATATTGTGCAGGTCGGTCACAACAATCTGCCCTGTTTCTTTGCTGAGGAGGATTATCAATACTATTTGATTAGTTTACGTAACGCGTCGGACCAGTATGGCGTTGATGTTCACGCTTATGTTTTGCTGCCCAATATGATCCAGATCATAGCTACGCCTAGGATTCCGGATGGGATATCATCTATGATGCAATCTCTTGGGCGCCGCTACGTACAGTTTGTCAACCATCGCTATAAGCGCTCGGGGACACTGTGGCGGGGGCGTTATAAGTCCAGTTTGATTGATTCTGACGCATACCTGCTGACCTGCTACCGGTATGTAGAGTTGCGTCCCCTGTACATGGGGTTGGCTGACTCCCTTGAGGAGTACGACTGGTCAAGTTTTAATCACCATGCAAACATTAAGAAAGATAATTTGATTAAGGATCACCGTTTGTACCTGTCCCTGGGGGATACTGCGGTGGAGAGGGCGCAATCCTATAGGAAATTGTTCCAGTATAGCTTTGACCGAAAGCTGCTCGACTACATCGCCGAGACGATTAAATTAGGTCATGTGCTCGGTGGGGATGCGTTTAAAGAAAAAATTGAACAGGTCGTTAACCAAAGGGTGCGGCCACTAAAGCGCGGCCGTCCCAAAAAAGTAAATAAAGCCGCAGAAAAGTCTAAAGAAACGCTCGATATAAAGCAGGGCGATAAGCCCTGTCAGCAGGTGACAAATTGTGAGTAGGCCCAGTATTTCTGCGGGATTTCAGATCCTTGGTGATAACAATAAGGAAAAACCAGTTATGGATTTAGGCACTGATAGATTAAAAGTTGCTATCCTGGGGGACTTCAGTGGAAGAGGGAGCCGCTGTCAGTGTGAGCCGGATACGATTTCCAGTCGCAGGGTATATTTGCTGAACCGGGATACCTTTGAGGGTGTTTTTGCCGACCTCGGGGTGAGTTTACAGCTGCCGGTCATGGATCGCCCCCTGGGCTTACCCTGCTTTGATGATTTGCATCCGGACTACCTGTATAGCCGTTTGCCGCTGTTTAAGAAGTTTATCGAGCTGGAGCGCAGACTGCTCGATCCGCGCCAGTTCCCACAGGCTGCGGAGGAGATACAGCAGTGGAAGCCAGAGCTGACGGCTCAGCCAGAGCTGCAGCAGCACAGTAGTGAACAGTCCGTTTTAGATGCAATCCTGGCCGCTGGTCGTGAGCGCAATGAGAGAGAAAGTCAGAATACTTTCCAGGTTGACCGGCTGATCAAAGATATTGTGGCTCCCTTTGTACAGAAAAGTGAGGACCCCCGGCAGGCTGAGTACCTGGATGCACTGGCTGAGGCGACTTCGGATTCGATGCGAAAATTGATGCATCACAGTGATTTTCGCCAGTTGGAGGCCAGTTGGCTGAGCCTGCAGCTTCTATTGAGGCGTGTCGAAGAGCACAAAAATCTGGATTTTTACTTGATAGACGTCAGTAAAGAAGAGCTACTTGCCGACTTTGCTGAGGCCGAAAATGACCTGGAAAAATCACAGGTATTTAAATTACTGGTTGAGCGTGAAACCGCATCCGGAAATATCCCTTATAACTTGGTCATAGGGGATTATTTTATTACCGATGACGAGCGGGACCTGCATCTGCTGATAGATTTGTCGACAATCGCAGAGGCAGCGGACAGCGCCCTTTTGCTGGGCGGAGATCCAAAGCTGGCAGGTTGTCCCAATTTATCGGGTTCTGTGGACCCTGATGATTGGTATTACCCCCTGAGTGACCAGTTCGCGGAAAGTTGGCAAGCGGTACGTGAGTACTCGGCGAGTGAGCATGTGGCGCTGGCAGCTCCCCGGTTTATGTTGAGGCTTCCTTTTGGAAAAGATACCTCGACTACAGAGTGTTTTAATTTTGAAGAGTTAACCCCTGAGCAGGGCCACGAGTATTATCTCTGGGGAAACAGTGTTTACCTATTGGCCTTAGGGGTTTGCCAGGATTTTTCTGAAACTGGCAAATTGCAGCCCCCGTCATCTGCAAGCTATGAAAATTTGCCTCTTCACTTGCGCAAATTACCCCATGGTGAGTGGTTGACCCCCTGTGCAGAAGCACTGCTGACAGATCGGTCTGCGGCAAAGTTTATGCAGGCTGGTCTTAGTACTCTGCGTTCAGTACAGGGGCGCGATCAGGTAATTTTGCCTCGATTTACCTCCCTGGGGGGCGGTACACTCAAGGGCCCCTGGACTTAAGTGTCAGCGGCTAGGGCTTTATAGCGTTGCACAGGCAACAAATTTACCTGAAGACTGTGAATAAACCACTATTGTGAGTCAGGAATAAATGGATCTAATTCTATCTGTATTGGCTGACCCCTCCGGCGCCAATATGCTTAAACATACAAAACTGTTCACGAAAGCTGGTGGCAGTCTGGGTCGCTCTGCCGATAATTATTGGGTTTTGCCCGATCCCGATCGAGTGGTGTCCTCAAAGCATGCTCAGATTTGCTTTGCTGAGAACCAGTATTTTCTAGTGGATACTAGTACCAATGGTACCTATTACAACGACTCGGAAAATCCGTTAGGAAAGGGCAATCAAGTCCCGTTAAAAGAGGGCGATATAATCGCTCTTGGGGAATATAAGTTAAAAGTTTCAGTGCGCAAGCCCAAAGAGGAGGGAGATCTTCCTAAAGGCCTGGGTAGTTCAGATATTTTCGATAATTCAGATCGAACGACATTCAGTGCGGATGCTATGGCAAAAATGAAAAACCAAGCTGATGCAAAGGAGCTGGATAGTTATCTTGTGCCGGGGTCCGGTGCCCCCGCCAATACTTCTGAAACCGGGGAGTGGGGGTCGATAGGGGCTAGCAGTCAAGTTAATACAGCAACGAGTGACAGCCTTATCACTGGGCAATCGGGCTCCTTAGACCCGCTCCTCGCCTTTGAGCAACCGGGCCTGGGCGGGGGCGCGCCAGAATCATCACTGGGTAGCCTCCTGCGCACCCCGGGCCAGCAGCAATCTGCTGATCAGTGGTCCTCCGATGACGAGTGGTGGAAAGAGGGTAGCGAAGAAGATCACGTGCCAGCCCACCAGCATTCGATGCAGGTAAATCCTTCGCAGGTGTTGGAAACTGCTGCTGAGACAGATTTACAGCCAGAATCTCCGTTGGTGCCTCGACCCCCAGCAGGAGGATTGGGGGAGATGCCGCAGCAAACTGTGGGGAACTCTATACCGCCGTCACAGTTCGATCAGCCCCAGCTGCAGCCAATAGAGCAGGCTCAGCAGTCCCAGTTTCCGCCAGTGCAGCAGCATTCCCAGTTGCCGCCAATAGAACAGGCTCAGCAGTCCCAGTTTCCGCCAGTGCAGCAGCATTCCCAGTTGCCGCCAATAGAGCAGCCTCAGCAGTCCCAGTTTCCGCCAGTGCAGCGGCATTCCCAGTTGCCGCCAATGCAGCAGCATTCCCAGTTTCCGCCAGTGCAGACCGGGCAGACCGGGCAGACCGGGCAGACTCCCCCGACTTTTAATCAGCAGTTAGTACCTCCAACCATGCAGGACAATTCCTTCGCAGACTCTTTTGCTGCGATGGAGGGACAGCAAGTGAATGGCACCCCGGGGTTTGGTTCCGGGCAGGCTTCCTCACCGGAGGACCTGGCTACCCAGGCGCAACAGTTCTCACACTTGCCCGAGCCTCCTGTTACTGGCTCCCCTGGGGGCAGTGTTTTAGCCTCCGCGCTGGGTTTAAATATGAATCCGGTTCAGTTGCAGCAGGCTGACCAGCAGGGCGCTGAAATTGTGCGAGAGACAGTGGCTCGTCTGATTGATCTTTTGCGTGCGAGAAACAGCATTAAGAATGAGCTGCGCGTGCAGAGAACCATGATTCAAACGGAAGCCAATAATCCGCTGAAATTTAGTGTGACTGAGCGGGACGCCCTGGAGGCTATGTTTGCCGGTACCGGTGCGTTTATGAATCCGGCTGAGGCGGTAAAAGATAGCTTTGATGATTTATCAGATCATCAAGTTGCGGTTTTGGCTGGTATGAGAGCCGGTTACAGCGCCATGCTCAAATTCTTTAGCCCGGAAAATATTGAGCGCAGGCTGGGAAATACCTCCAGTGTTTTTTCCAATAAAAATGCCAAAAAATGGGAAGGATTCACTGCAGTTTATCGGGAGTTGCTAGCTGATCCGGATAATTGCTATCGCAAGTTGTTTGGTGATGAATTTGCAGTGACTTATGAGAATCAGTTATCAGAGTTAAAAAATGCGCGAAGTATTAAAAATTAATAAATTGACGGAAAAGAAGGAGTTGCTTGTGTCGATTAAAAAATTATTTCAGGTCGGTTTAATTGCAGTTTTAGCCGTCGCTGTTGTCGGCTGTCAAACAACAAGGCGAACTTTAAATCTGGATACCAGCCTCGAATTGGTTGTGGATACACAAAATGATGTGAACCCGGATGATGATGGCCGCGCTTCGCCCGTCGTGATACGAGTATTTATGCTCGCGGATGAACGCCAGTTTGCCCGGGAAGATTTTCTTAATTTGTACGAAAACGCGCAGTCCCGCCTCGGTAAAGATCTGCTTGGCACTGTTGTTCTTAAAGAATTTGCTCCTGGAGAGCAGCGTATCGAAGAGCTGGCATTGACTCCAGACGTAAAATATATCGGGCTTTTGGCTGAGTTTGTACAGTATCAGGATGCCGAGGCATTAATGGTTTTACCGGTTACAGACCATAAAAAGAATACCTATGAGGTGTCGCTTGCCGATACTCGAATTGGTACCCCCGATGATATTGCCAAGCGTCGCCGGGCAAAACTGATTAGTCGCGATCGCGAAGATGGCAATGGAGATACAGTGACAATCTCCAAAGAAGATTACGAAAGAATGAAAAAAACGCTCCCTGATATGCAGCGGGCTCAGTAGGGCAAAAAATTGTGCCTCGGAAATATTATGCGAGCTTGTCTAAGGAACATTTATGTCGGCAAACAATAAAGTGATCTGGAGCGAGGGCATGTTTTTGCGCCCTCAGCATTTTCAACAGCAGGATCGCTATCTCGAACAGCTTGTCGAAGCGCGTACAGCGTCGCTCGGGCCTTATACCTGGGGGTTTGTGGAGCTGGCGATTGACAGTGAACCCTTATCGATGGGAAAAATTTCTCTATCGAGAGTCAAAGCGGTTTTCCCCGATGGCACACCGATACTAGCCCCTGAAAACGAGCATTTGCCGGACGTTCTGGACGTTCCGGTGAATACCCGCGATGAAATAGTCTACCTGTGTGTACCAATGAAGCGTCCAGGCAGTCAGGAGTCTATTCGGGACCAAGAGGACTTTCCGCAGGCGCGCTATCAAGCCTCAAATTTTGATGCCCGCAATAGTGCGGCATCATCCGGTGAGTCCGCACGAATTCAGGTGGGCAAATTAAGAGCTTGCTTGAAGTTGGGCAGTGACGACCTGAGTGGTTATGCAGCCATTGGTGTTGCTCGGATTAAGGAGCGCCAGCCGGAAAAACCGGTAGAACTGGATGCGGACTATATTCCTCCGCTGTTAAATGCGGAGACTTCTCCGGTAATCAATGCTTATATTGAAGAAGTTAAAGGGCTGCTCGATCACCGTGGCACGGCTCTTGGGCATCGCCTCAGTGACAGTGGCAGGAGTGGCTCGGCAGAAATCGCCGATTATTTATTGTTGCAAGTGATTAACCGCTTTGAGCCATTGTTAAAACAGATTACAGCTCAGCCTCGCCTGCACCCGCACAGCTTATTTCTCGAACTGCTACAGTTGGCCGGTGAGCTTTCGACTTTTACTTCAGCGTCGAAACGCCCCCCGGAAATTCCAGCCTATGCCCATGAAGATTTACAGCAGAGCTTTGCAGGAGTGTTTTCTGCATTGAGGCAGTCTCTTTCCACAGTGCTGGAGCAAACAGCGATCGCTATGGAGTTGGTACAGCGCAAGTTTGGCATTTATGTTGCGCCAGTAACCGATCCTTCACTATTAAAAACGGCCAGCTTTATTATGGCTGCGAAAGCAGATATGCCCGGTGATCTTTTGCGCAGCCGCTTTCCAACCCAGGCGAAACTTGCCCCTGTCGAGGCTGTCAGAGAACTTATTTCCGCTCAGTTGCCCGGCCTGTCTCTGCGCCCCCTGCCTGTGGCTCCGCGACAAATCCCATACCACGCCGGGTTTACTTATTTTG
Source organism: Microbulbifer regidiadema (SeqCode) (assembly GCF_052466995.1). Taxonomy (NCBI): domain Bacteria; kingdom Pseudomonadati; phylum Pseudomonadota; class Gammaproteobacteria; order Cellvibrionales; family Microbulbiferaceae; genus Microbulbifer; species Microbulbifer regidiadema (SeqCode). The sequence continues at coordinate 3,746,012 of NZ_CP174297.1, forward strand.
AAGTCGAGCGGAGCGGAGAGTTATGGCAGGCCATGACCCGCTCGGGCGGTTTTGCGGTACATCTTGGTGCCGAGTTCCCTGGGTTGACCATGGAACTCTGGGCCGTAAGGAACAATTGATATGAGTAATAACCATTTTACTCCGCCGCATGCTCCCAATGCCGGCGATAGAACCGTTTTGATTCCCACCCCCGGTGCTGCGGCAGCACCGGCGGCAGCACAAGCTCAGCCGCAATTTTTTGCTAGCCAGGATGCCCCAGTTGAGGTTCAGGTACGCAATAGCCTCAATCCTCTGGTATCAGCGGCCTCAAAATTGTTAGGCGTAATTATTAAATTACGCACAACAATGAATCATGCTAATGTGCCAGACCTGCACAAGCGTCTTACCACGGAGATCCAGAGTTTTGAACAGGAAGCAAAGCGACTCGCCTTAACACCCGAGTCAGTTTTGACTGCCCGTTACCTGCTCTGCACCGTTGTGGATGAAGTGGTTTTGACCACCCCCTGGGGCACCGCCAGCGGTTGGAGTCAGCACTCTTTACTCAGCCTATTCCACCAAGAGACTTTTGGTGGAGAGAAGTGTTTTGCCATTTTACAGCGCATGCTGGAAACACCTGCGAGTCACTTAGAGCTCCTCGAACTCTTTTATCTGTGCTTAAGCCTCGGCTTCCAAGGTAAGTATCGCCTGGTGCAGCGTGGACACGAACAAATAGAGCAAATTCGCGATGAACTCTATAGAACCATTGAGCAGCACAAGCAGCCGATGGACCGGGATCTTTCGCCGCGCTGGCAGGGATGTGTAGAGCGAAAATCCCGACTGATCCACTACATTCCCCTGTGGGTGATCATGAGTGTTGTGCTGGGGTTGCTAGTTGCAACTTATAGTGGTTATCGCTGGTGGCTCTATGAAACGACGACACCGGTCGCAGACCAAATTCTAGATTTGTCCAAGAGTGATAATGAGTCTCCACAGGGGGACGGCTAACACTCGGGCTGATATTGATCCGGGGCACTATCGATATCCCGGAAGATGGAGCAATTCATGAAACGTTTGCGTAATTTTTTTACCAATAAGTGGGTACTGGGGCTCATTGGACTGTCAGCTCTGTCCCTATTTATTTGGTTTGCGGCTGATTACATTAAATTTGGCAGTGATAACGCCACAATTCCTCATTCTATCCGCCTAACCGTTATTGTTTTTATTTTTGCTATTTGGCTGGTGTGGAATGTTAGCCAGTGGCTGGTAGAGCGGCGTCAAAATCAGGCCCTGATTAAAGGTATTGAGGAGTCGCAAGAAGCCGAGTCGGCAGATCCCGACGAAGAGCGCTCGCGGGAGGAGCTAGACGCTCTTTCTGGCCGCTTTCGCGAAGCCATGGGTGTATTGCGCAGTGCGCGGTTTAAATCCGAAAAAGGCCAGGTGTCCCTGTACCAACTTCCCTGGTACGTCATTATCGGCCCTCCGGGTTGCGGTAAAACAACAGCCCTGGTGAACTCTGGATTGGAGTTCCCCCTGGCGCAGAGTCACGGTAAAGAGGCCCTCGGCGGTGTGGGTGGCACCCGGAACTGCGATTGGTGGTTTACCAATGATGCGGTTTTAATTGATACCGCAGGGCGATATACCACCCAAGATAGTCATCGGGTTTACGATAATAGTGCCTGGAAGGCATTTTTGAGTTTGTTAAAACGATACCGCCGTCGCCGCCCGATTAATGGCGCCCTGGTTGCGATTAGTTTGCAGGACCTAATGGTGCAAACAGAGGAGCAGCGTCAGCATCAGGCCAAACTTATTCGCCAGCGCGTTAATGAACTACAGCAAGAGCTGGGTATACGCTTTCCTATTTATCTCACTTTCACTAAGTGCGATTTGGTTGCAGGTTTTACTGAGTTTTTCGACAACCTCTCTCAAGCTGAGCGGGAACAAGTCTGGGGCATGAGTTTTCCCCGTGAAGCGAATGCCACAGTTGGTGCTCCCCTCGACAACTTTAAAGCGGAATTTGAACAGCTGATAGAGCGTTTGAATCAGCGCGTTTTATGGCGTGTTCACCAAGAGAGAAACATAGAAAAGCGGGCGCTACTGCAAGGTTTCCCCGCCCGCATGGAAAGCCTGACCGAGATCCTTACCGATTTTGTCAAACAGACTTTTGGCCCCAATCGCTATGAAACGGTACCAATGGTCAGGGGGGTCTACTTTACCAGTGGTACTCAAGAGGGCAGCCCGGTCGACCGTATGATGTCTTCGGTAACGGCTGACTTTGGTTTGGAGCGCAGCGTAGGCCCCAAGTTCCAGGGGGTTGGAAAGAGCTTTTTCTTAAATCGACTGCTGAAGGATGTCGTTTTCCCTGAGGCTGAACTGGTGGGGGTTAATCGACGCATTGAGTCGGCGAATCTCTGGTTGCGCCGAGGCGTTTTTGCCACTTTGGGAGGCAGCTTTGTCGGTGCCCTTTTCCTATGGAGTGGCAGTCTCGCGCAGAATAAATTATCCATGGGTGAGGTTCGCGACAATCTTAGCGCCTACCAAAGCGCAGAGCAGGAGCTAAAAGGTAAAAGTATTACGTCTGTTAATGCCCTGCAGTTACTGGAGCCCCTCAAGCATGCCAGTGCAGTCTACGAACGCGAGGAGCACCCGTGGATTAGTAACCTGGGCCTATATGACACCAGGATCGATACTGCAGCGAATGAGCTCTATCGACATAAATTGGAGACTATTTACCTCCCCGCCTTGCTGCGCGATATTGAAACTGACCTCAGCCGCCTCGGCAGCAGTGATCCCGCTCTGGTCAGTACACTCAAAACCTACTTGATGTTCTTCAATACGGATAAGCTGGATCTTAAGACGATTGAGGATTATTACACCGCTCGCTGGGAGCGCCAGTTGCCAGGAGAGGCGGCGCAACAGGAAGAATTGCGCTATCACCTCGATCAGCTTTTTGCGCAACCTCTGCCCAGTTCACTTAAAGAAAATGAGAGAGTGGTGGCTCGCGCAAGACAACAATTGCGCCGTATACCGGTCCCGCAACGCTTGTTTGCCCAGTTGCAAAACAGTGATTTCGGACTGACCCCTGTAGATCTTTACCAGGAAATTGGCGGGGATACTGAGCAGATTTTTGGTATGGATGCGCGTAATCCACGCTTTACTACTCCCTTCCTCTACACCAAGGCTGGCTATAAAGAGTTGGATTTTGGTGCAGACTCCCAGCTAATGACAAACATGGCAGAGGAGCGCTGGATTTACGGTGGGGATCTGAATGGTGAGGACTTTACGGAAGCTGACCGGGAAAAACTCGGTGAGGAAGTAAAGCGGATCTACCTGGGTGAGTACTTACAGCGCTGGCAGAGCTTCCTCGGCGGGTTCAAAATCCAGAGGTTCGGCAGCACTTCACAGGCACTGGATGTTTTGTCCAAACTGTCTGATCCGATTTATTCACCATTACTGGCGATTACGGAAATTGCTTCTGATAATACTCGACTGACTCTGCGCCCGGAGGTTCCGGTTGATGCCTCTGGAGTTCCGCTGCCGGTATCCAGTACTACCCGCAGGCTGGGTCAGGCTGCATTGGGCCAGGCTGCTGGAGCCCTACAGGAGCACTATAAACCCAATATTGTAGATGTTAGGTTTGAAGAGATTCAGCGAATTACCCAGAGCGAAAAGGGCCGACCTGCTCGAATTCAGGAGTATCTGACAACGATCAACCAAATTCAGGAGTACCTGACTGAGATTGATAGTGCTCCCGATTCTAATCAGGCCGCTTTTGGCCGTGCCAAGGCGCGTTTTGCCGGTGGTAGTGACGCTATTAAGCAGCTCAGGGTCAAGGCGGCCAATGCGCCCGCGCCCTTTGACCAGTGGTTGACCGATATTGCCGATAGCGCTTGGGGGCTGGTGATGGCCAAGACCAAAGCGCATATCAATCGGGTTTGGCGCGAAGAGGTATACCAAAGCTATAGCAATAGTTTGGCAAACCGATATCCCCTGCGTAGTAGTCGTGAGCAGGAAGTACCGGTTATGGAGTTTAATCAGTACTTTAAGCCGGGCGGTATTGAAGAGCAGTTTGTGAACCAGTATCTAAAGCCATTCGTGGATACCAGAAACTGGCAAATTAAGTATGTCGAAGGGCAGGGCATCAGCCTTTCACGCAACGCGCTTTCTCAGTTGCGTAGAGCAGAACGTATTCGCAAAACCTTCTTTAGTGCCGGTGAAGGGGCCTCTTACTCCTTCCGTATTGAGCCGACAAAGCTGGATCACGGTGTCCGTCAGTTTGAGCTTGAACTGGGTGAGCAGCGAGTTTCCTATTCCCATGGTCCACAGACGACTAAAAGGTTGACTTGGCGAGGCGGTGAAAGTAATCGTGTACGAATCATTTTTGAGGATTTGAATGAAACAGTACACCGCAAACACTTTGAGGGGGATTGGGCCTGGTACAGATTGCTGGCCAGCTCAGACCTGCAGGCCGGGCGGAGTAATGCGGAGCATTTTGTGACTTTCTCTGAGGAGGGGCGCAAGGCTCAATTTAAATTAATTGCATCCAATGTAAACAATCCATTTGATCGCAGCTTGCTGGGCGGCTATCGGTGCCCCGAGACGCTGTAGGCGGAGTAAGTGATTTGCAAAATACAGTAGGTATTTTTGGTAAGTTGCCGGGGCACGGGGATTTCGTGCAGCGGCAACTCCCCGGTAGCTTTGTCTCCGTGTGGGATGGCTGGCTGCAGCGTGCGGTATTTGGTTCCCGTGAACTCGCAGGTCAGGAGTGGTTGGATTATTATTTGACTAGTCCGATTTGGCGATTTGTGCACTGTAAAGGGATTATCGATACCCATGCGTGGGCGGGTGTGTTAGTGCCCAGTGTAGACAGTGTAGGGCGATACTTTCCGCTGACATTTGCCGCTCCGTTGTCCCCGGTGGTGGATGCTTTTGCCTTTATGTCAGATGCCAAAAGCTGGTTTCAGAGCTTGTCTGAACTGGCAATTACAGCGTTGCAAAATATGCTGCATGCAGACCAGCTATGTGAAGCGTTTAGTGCCCCACCAGAAAGAGCTGGAATTATCTCCCTGCCCTCTGCGCAGGGAGACTTTATTGTAGCCAGTGGGCTGTCAAACAGTCTTGAGAGGGGTTTTGCCGGTTTGCTGGGGCAGATGAGTAAGAGTAATTATCCCACTTATAGTCTTTGGTGGAGTGAAGGATCACAACACGTGGCACCTACAACCTTACTTTGCTCGTCATTACCGAGCCCAGAACTTTACAGTTCAATGTTGGGCGTACGTTTGCAGCAGAGTATGAGCTAGGATTTTGGAGCGCAAAGTGAGACAGCTGACCATTCTGGATAAAAAAAAGCACCGCAGCTGCCGACTGCTTGAATTTGATCTTTCGCATAGTAAAAATTTACATATTTGCCCAATTGTACTGCCAGAGTTTGCGGCGATAGCGCGTGCTTGCCCCATTATATTTACCAAGTCGAAAGAGACGGGAAAGCTGGGAAGTTGTGCGCTGTTGGGTGTGAAGCCGGGTGAGAATCTTTTTTGGCAGCAGGGGCAGTGGCAGAGTGACTATATCCCTCTAGCGATTCGCAGTTACCCTTTTGGCTTGAAATACAGGCAGGGGGATCTTTCCAGTGCCTATGTTTGTGTTGAGTCATCCCTATTGTCTGTAGGTGATAGTGCTTCTCAAGGCAAGAATCTATTTGAGCGCAATGGACAGCCCAGTAAGTACCTGCTGGATAATCAGCGTCGCCTGGAGACTATACACCTTCAGAAATTGCAGGCGTGGAAATTTGTGGAGTTTCTTCAGCAGTTAAATTTACTGGTTGAAAAAGAAATAAATATAGATCTGCCAGGCGGAGTCAAGCATAAATTCAGGGGTGTTTATTGCGTTTCGGAAGAAAAACTGGGCAAGCTTGGGGATGCGGATTTCTTGAAGTTGCGTGATACAGGTTGCCTGCCCTTTATTTATGCACATTTATTTTCCTTGCGTCAGTCAGAAAATTTGAGCGTATTACATAAAAAAAATCACGCAAAAACGCTGCATTGATATGACGCTAGCGTTTTATTTTTATTTACTAATCACTGATTACTCCAGGGCGTCTGGCTAAGAAAGTGTACCCAACCTGATTGAGATCAGATTGGGTGTATCAGAGGCCCTGGTTGACTAAAAAGGTATCAGAGCAGGAAGCTAAGGTTACTGATATGTCTTACCGGATAATTTTCACTGGGAGGATAAGGGGCTCTGTAGAGCGGCGATATGCAATAGCTGCACTGGGGCGTGAATTTGGTTTGGATTTTAGTCAGATTAAGGGACTTTTGACCGGGGTAAAATCGCAAATTAAAACGACTGATAATAGAACAGAAGCATATCAACTTATGCAAAAGTTCTGGGAGGCTGGATGGCATACGCAGCTCTGTCTGGGTGATCATTTAATACACTGTACTGAAAAGTCCAGTAATTGCGGCGATCCCCCGCTGCCGCCAGTGCTTGAGTTTCTGGAAGGTGTAGGGGGGGCAATCTCTATTGGTGTCCCTGCCGGTTGGCGGGAATTTAATAACCTGAATAGGGAGGCGGTGATCCAGGCGGGAAGCTCAGAGTTAAGTCGTTATTTGATTGTATTGAGGCAGGATCGAAGTCAGCTGCCCCAACAATTATCGCTTGAACAATTTGGCAGGGCTCAAATACAGCAATGTCTAACCCGGGTGAAGGATGGGGTTCTGATATCGGGGCCCGAGCCTTTGATGGGTAATCGCCGAGATGGTCATATTTATGAAATGTGCGCTGATGTTGCAAACACCCCGGTCCGCTATCTGGTCACATTTTTCCAGTGTCAGAGTAGTTTCTACTCTGTATTTTTATGGTCTTCTCAGGAGGGTTTTGAAAAGAGTAGGTCCGAGTTTTTACATATCCTGGCCACCTTTAAAGTTGTGACCAGCGTAGACAGTTGCGATTCAACCGTAGTTCCTATGTAATAGCTTGGAATAAGAAGCCAAAATCTAACAAAAATAAATAGCGTAAAATGGTCAAGTGTCTATGTTTTTTCAAGCTAATAGCTATTAAGCGTACTATTTACCTTGATTAGATAGCTACAACGTGTACTCTTCTCAGAATTCTGATTAAAGGATTTGATTTGATTTGGTTTAAGGGCCTTTTTTGATGGCATTCCCAAACACGATAAATATCGATGAATTAGTTGCTCCAATCTCAGAGGATAACCCCGTAGGGGAAGATATCCGCGAGGATCGTTCGCCAACTTCTGACTACTACTCGATCAAAGATGCGCGCAACAGTGCGCGGGCCGCTGAGCGCTCTGCAATGTTTGATGATGCAGATACTGACTTGCTAGCGCCCTGGCGAGATGTAGCGAAAGTGGCTGAGAATATCCTCAGTAAAAAGAGTAAAGACTTAGAAGTTGCCAGTTGGTATACCGAGGCCTTGATTCGCCTGCACGGCTTTGTCGGCCTTAGAGATGGCTTACAGCTGATTGACTCGCTGGTAGAGCAGCATTGGGAAGGCCTGTACCCCCTGCCCGATGAAGACGGCCTTGAAACCAAGGTTGCCCCCTTAACGGGCCTTAATGGTGATGGCGGTGATGGCACCTTGATGATGCCAATTCGCAGTGCTGCTATTACTCCAGAGGGGGATTATGGGGACTTCTCATTCTTCCAGTTCCAGCAGGCCCGGGATGCTGACAAGCTAACGGATGAGGATGCGAAAACTGCCCGCATAGAGACACTGGGCTACAGTTTCGAACAGGTTGAGCAATGTGTAAATAGTGCGAGTGCCGAATGGGCACAAAACCTGATTCAAACTATTGAAGGGGCACTTGAGTACTTCAAGGCAATCAATAACAATTTGCGTCAGAGCTGTGGCCACGATGCCCCTCCCACCACTAATATTTCATCCCTACTGGATGAGGTACTGCGAACAAGCCGCTTTGTGTATAAAGCTAAGTTGGAGTCGCTGGAGCAGACTCAAGTTGCGCAGGAGCCGGAATCTTCCGAAGAGCTTACGGGCGGTGGGACCCAGACAGAGGGGCCCGCAGTTGCTACTGTGTCTACAAGTGCCGTAGTTGTACCAACTGGCCCGGTAGTCTCCAGGGAAGATGCTCTGAAACTACTCGAGCAGGCGGCAAAGTACTTCCGTACCTACGAGCCTCATACGCCGCTGGCTCCGGGCCTGGAGCGGTTGATAGGCTGGGGACGCATGACCGTTTCAGAACTGATGTCGGAGCTACTGCCCGATGATCAGTCAAAGGCACTTTACTCGCAGTTGACGGGTGTTCGTCTCGATGGCACGGATACACAAAAATATATAACCCCACCAGTGACTACAGCTGGTACTTCATCAGCTCCAGCGGTTGCTGCAGATACACCGAGTGAGAGTGTATCTGAGCCTGCCCTTGATGAGGGTTGGCGTGAACCGCAAGAATCCAACAACAATGATGGTTGGTAATTGATAATTAACTAAGAACAGCAGTCCTAAAGTCGGAAAGGAGACCTTAGATGTCTGAAAGCATCCACAATAAACTTAAGCGTGTGCGCAAGCCGCGTGTACATATCACTTACGATGTCGAAACTAACGGGGCCGAAGTTAAGAAAGAGCTTCCTTTTGTGGCCGGCGTTATGGGTGATTACTCTGGTGATAACACCGAAAACCGCAAGGTGTTGAAAGAGCGTAAGTTTGTTCAAATTGACCGCGATAACTTCAACGATGTTATGGGTAAAGTTAACCCGAAGTTGAACCTTCAGGTAGAGAATGCTCTGTCTGATGACGGCAGCAAAATGGCTGTTAATCTCGACTTTAATCATATGGATGACTTCTCTCCTGAGAAAATTGTTGAACAGGTTGAGCCGCTCAAGCAACTGCTTGAGGCTCGCAGTAAATTGCGTGACCTACTGAGTAAAGCTGATCGTTCAGAGGAGCTTGAGAAGGTGCTTGAGGATATCCTCCAGAGTACTGAAAATGTCAGCGCAATTTCTGAACAGCTGGGTTTGGGTGAGGATAAAGGAGAAGATTCAGAATGAGCACTGAAGTAGAAAGCGTTGCAGGTGGTGAAGCTGAAGAGCAGTCAGCGAGCCTCCTGGATCAAGCCATTGCCGCAACCAAACAAACTGAGCCTCAAGAGGCGCAAGACCTACTTGCGAATTTAACTGAGCAAGTTATGAAGGGAACGGTCACCTGGGACCGTAACCTGACTCAGACCATCAAGAAGGCTGTTAGTGCAATTGACAAGGCTATGTCCAAGCAGTTGTCTGCTATTTTGCACGACGAGAAGTTTCAGAAGCTGGAAGGATCATGGCGAGGCCTGAATCATCTGGTAATGAGTTCTGAAACTGGCGCAACCATGAAGATCCGCATGCTCAACCTGAGCAAGCGTGAGCTGTTCCGCGATCTGGATAAGGCCGTTGAATTCGATCAGAGCCAGACCTTCAAGAAAATTTATGAAGAAGAGTTTGGCACTGCCGGTGGTGAGCCTTACGGTGTCATGATTGGTGATTTCGAGTTCACCAGTCACCCAGAGGACATCGACCTGTTAAGTAAGATGTCCAACGTTGCAGCAGCGGGCTTCTGTCCGTTTGTTGCGGCAGCCGGTGCCGGCATGTTTGGTTTCGATGACTACACAGAACTCTCCAAACCGAGAGACCTGGGCGGTATTTTTGAATCTGCCGAATATATTAAGTGGCGCAGTTTCCGCGATAGCGACGACTCCCGTTTTGTATCCCTGGTAATGCCGCGCACTCTGGCCCGTACTCCATACGGTGCTAACACCAAGCCGATTGAGGCTTTTGACTTCGAAGAGTTCGAAGTTGATGAAAGTGGTGTTTCGCGTCCAGCAGAGCACGATCAATACTGCTGGATGAATGCCTCATATGTTATGGGTACGACCATGACGAAAGCATTCGCCGAGAACTCCTGGTGTACCGCTATCCGTGGTGCTGAGGGTGGCGGTAAAGTAGAGGGCCTTCCATCTCATGTATTTAAAAGTGATGATGGTGACCTCGACCAGAAATGCCCCACCGAGATCGGTATTACCGATCGCCGCGAGGCAGAATTGAGTGCTCAGGGCTTCTTACCTCTGTGTCACTATAAGAATACCGATTACTCTGTATTCTTTGGTGCTCAAACTGCACAGAAACCCAAAATGTACGATGACCCGGATGCAACTGCCAACGCGTCTATCTCTGCACGCCTGCCTTACTTGATGGCGACCTCCCGTATTGCGCACTACCTCAAGGTAATGGCTCGCGATAAAGTGGGCTCTTTCATGGAAGCAAGTGACTGTGAGCGCTGGTTGAACAAGTGGATTTCTCAGTACACTAACTCCAACCCCGATGCCAGCCCTGAAATGAAAGCTAAATATCCGCTTTCTGAGGCGCGCGTAGAGGTAAAAGAGATTCCGGGTCAGCCTGGGTCTTACAGTGCTGTTGCCTATCTGAAACCCTGGTTGCAGATGGAAGAGTTAACAACATCCTTGCGTATGGTGGCAAATATCCCGTCTGCGGGATAATGCTTTGGACCCGCTCGGTAGAGTGGGTCCTCTCTTCACCTGGCCTTGGTCAAGGCCGAAGTTTTACTTTATTTAAATAATAATTCTTGTTGGAGTATGCCGGTGCCCCGTGTAGCACATGACAAAATATCGGAAGAGCAATCTGATGTTTTACCGGAGAAGTTGGCGAAAGGGCAGCAGAATGAACTACGCAAATTCCTACAGGAACCGGATGAACTTTTTGCTTTTGAATACTGGTTAACGGAATTATGCCCCTGTGCGAATAGAGAAAATTACTCTGTTCGTCAGTACCTTAGTAGAGTTATTAGTGAGTTGGATGAAATTATTTGCGACCAACTAAACTGTATAATTCACCACCAAAAATTCCAACGGCTTGAAGCGAGTTGGCGCGGGCTGTCCCTATTGGTATTCGACACCCCTCACTCTGAGAGTATTAAAATCAAACTCCTTGATGCCAGTTGGAAAGATCTCACCAAGGATATCGAGCGGGCCCCGGACTTTGACCAGTCAGGCCTATTTCATTTGGTCTACAACGAAGAGTTCGGCACCCCTGGAGGGGAACCCTTTGGTTTATTGCTGGGGGATTACTACGTATCGCACCGCCCCTTGCCCGATCATCCCTATGATGACGTGTTTACCTTACAGGGTATTGCACATACTGCCGCCGCAGCATTTGCACCATTTGTGTGTGCAGTCGCACCACAGCTATTTGGTATAGATCATTTTTCCGAGCTGGCAAAACCTATCAATTTCTCCGAGGTATTCCGTCAAAAGGAATATATTCGCTGGAACGGCCTCAGGGACTTGGAAGATAGCCGCTTTATTGCTTTAACCCTGCCGCAAGTCCTGTTAAGAGAACCATACAATGAAGAGTTCTCTTCATATCGCGGGTTGAGATTTCAAGAGCAGGTGCGGGCGTCCCATAGTCATAATTATTTATGGGGTAATGCCTGTTTTGCTTTGGGGGCTGTATTGCTGAGGGAGTTTAGTGAGGTTGGATGGTTTTCCCACATTCGGGGCGTTGCACGTGATCACCTGGGGGGAGGCTTAGTCACTCAGCTACCAATGATGCCTTATAGGCCAGATAGCACACCAGGAATGATCCGTATGTCCACCTCAATTCTGGTTACTGATTTCGCCGAGCGGGATTTAAGTGAATTGGGTTATGTATGTTTGAATCATTGTTATGATACCCCATACAGTGCCTTCAATAGTGTACCGTCACTGCAAAGACCAAAACAATATACTTCCAAGGCTGCTACAGCTAATGCCCGTATTAGCTCTATGCTTCAGCAAATACTTTGTGCCTCCCGTTTTGCTCATTATATCAAGGTAATGATTAGGGATAAGGTCGGTGCCTATATGAATGCCGCTGATTGTGAAAGACAATTACAGAGCTGGCTTAACGAATATACAACAGGCAGAGATGACCTCTCCTGGGAAATGCAGGCTCGATATCCCCTGCGGGAATCCCGTGTTCAAGTTAGCGATGAGCCAGGTAAAGCGGGTAGCTATCAAAGTGTTATCCATCTCAAGAGCCATTATACCGTTGACCACCTTGTATCCGAGTTGAAGCTTACAACAGCATTGGCAACAATTGGCGTTGGAGGTTCTTAACGATTATGGCGAGAGAAAAACGTTTACTGGCTCCGGTATTGGATCGCTTATTAGAATCTTCCAGCAGGCTGGATGTGCATCAACCTCACCAAGTGTTAAGGCAGTTGCGAGAGGGGGTGCGTCGTGATTTGGAGTATTTGTTCAATACGCGATTTAAATGTATTTCCGCACCCAGTACCCATGAAAATTTACAGCAATCAAATATCAACTACGGTTTACCGGATTTGTCGACGGTAAACCTGTCTTCAGCAATTAGCCGCAAGCAATTCTGCCGGGATATAGAAAAAACTATATTGGGTTTCGAACCAAGGATACGTTCAGTCAAAGTAACTACCCAAGATAAAGTGGATGTCGAGGATCCCAGTATACGTTTTCGTGTTGAAGCAATGTTACATGTAAATCCGGCATCAGAAATTATTGTATTTGATTCGGCACTCAACCCAGTTACCCAGCTGGTAGACGTGTCTGAGATTATGTAATGAGTGAAAAATTAATAGATCTCTACGAGCGCGAACTCGCATTTATTCAGCAGACCTCTGCTGAGTTTGCAAAAATGCACCCTGCTGCGGCATCCAGACTCCAGTTGGATGCAGACACGGTAGATGATCCTCTGGTAGGGCGACTGCTATCCGGAGTCGCTTATATGAATGCCCGGGTGCAGCAAAAGCTCAGCGATGACTTTCCAGAGCTAACCGATGCCATGCTGGAGACGCTGTATCCTCACTATCTTCGCCCTATACCTTCCTGTGCTATTGTCCAATTTGAACCAGAGAAGGATTTGGATGCGATAACCCCAGTAGAAAAAAATACTCTATTGGAAAGTGACAGTTTTCAGGGGCAAACCTGTCGCTTTACGACCAACTACCCGGCGGAAATTTGTCCGTTCCAGGCGGTTAGCGCCAGTCTGATGCCTAGACCATTTATTGCTCCAGGCTGTAATGATGTCCAGGGGGCGAATGCGGTTCTTAAGCTTTCACTGAAGACGTTAAGTCCAAGTATCAAGTTTTCCGAGTTGAGCCCGCAAAAGTTGCGCTTTTTCCTGCGCGGTCAGCCATCTCACATTCATAGTTTGTATGACCTGCTTTTGAGCAAGTGTGTAAAATTGGTTGTGGCCAGTGGAGAAAGTGATCCAAAGCCAACTTTTCTTTCAGCAGATGAAATCAGTCAAGTGGGGCTTAACCCGGATGAGGGTTTACTGCCATATCCCGATACGGCATTTATTGGCTATCGACTGCTAACAGAGTATTTTGCTTTCCCAGAAAAATTTCTATTCTTAGATATATTAAATATTGGTAAAGCCCTGAATGATAGTTATGGGGATACGTTAAATCTCTATTTTTATCTGTCTGAAACCCATGAAGAGCTAGAAAAGCAGTTAAGTCCTAGCATGTTTGCGTTGGGATGTACTCCGGCGGTAAATTTATTTCAGCAAAGTGCAGATCCAATTCCTCTCAGTCACGCCCAGTATAGTTATCATGTTATTCCCGATGCGCGTCGCAGAGATGGTTTGGAAATATATTCTGTTGATGAGGTTGCGGCTACTGATGGTGATGGTGAGACAACCAAGTATCGACCTTTCTATGGTATTCAGCACAGCCAATATCACGATGACCAATCGGCATTTTGGTTTAGTCGTCGCAGAGATGTCATCGAGGGTGAGCACCGAAATGAGCAGGCGTCTGAAATTGATATCAACCTGGTTGATCTAAATTTCAACCCTCACAGAATTAGTGATCAGACGCTAGATATTAAGCTGACTTGCTGTAATCGAAATTTGGCTAAGAAACTGCCTAGTGGAAATTCACAACCCTACCTTGAGGTTGTTGATGGCGATTTGCCCACAGCTAGAATTAGCTGTGTCGTTTCTCCAACCGCAACACTACGACCACCGCGAAGAGAGCGGGGATATTGGCGATTGATCTCTCATCTCAATCTTAATCACCTGTCGCTGTCAGGAGCGGGTGGCTGCAACGCATTAAAAGAAATTTTTAGGCTTTATGATTTTCGCGACTCGGCAAGTACGCGTAACCTGATTGAGTCGCTGTTAAAGCTGAATACAAAACCTGTTACTGCACCTATTCAGATAGACCAAAGCGTAGTTTTGTGTCGCGGTACAGAGGTTGAAATTGAACTTGATTCGATGATGTTGAATGGCACAAGCCCCTTATTATTTGCCAGCATAATAGAGCGTTTTTTGGGGCTATATTGTTCGATTAATTCGTTTACAAAACTGATTGCTACGATGAGTGGCAGAGATGGAGAGTTGAAACGATGGCCACCTCGCGCCGGCGAAAAAGCTTTACTGTAATCGAACGATTGCGCCGAGAGCCTTATAGTTTTGATTTTTTTCAAGCGGTAAGGCTGGTCGAGCGTGCGGTCCATTTGGCTGGTACCGATTTTAGTAAAGAGCCAATAGCAAGTGCAGCTCCACCGGCTAAAGAGTTTATACGCTTTAGTGCCCAATCTGGTTTGTCTTTTGTAAGCTCGGATGTTCTGCGTTTAGAGAAAGATACCGTCGAGGGTGAAGAGCTCGGCGAAGAGAATTCTCAGCAGTGGCATATGGAGGTGGGGTTCACAGGTCTAATCGGTAGCCAGGGGGTAATGCCTTATTACTTAACCGAATTAGTGCAAAGGGAACTACGCGAGAATAATACTGCACTTCGTGATTTTATCGACATGTTTAATCACCGCAGTATTTCACTTTTTTACCAAGCTTGGCATAAGTATCAGCTGCCGGTGAACTATGAGCGGCAGCGCCTGCAAAACTCCACCGCTCCTGATAAATTTACTCAGGCACTTGCGTCTCTGGCAGGGCTTGGTACTAGTGAGATGCGTTACCGGATGCCGATACCAGATGAAGCTCTGGTGGGAATGGGGGGGTATCTTTCCAGTGGACGCTGTTCGGCCACTGCTCTATCCGGCATGATTAAACATTATTTTGATTTATCTGTGCGTATAGAGCAGTTTCAGGGGCAGTGGGATGAATTGCCCAATGATATCTTGTGTCGCCTACCTTGTGTTCAGGCACCCAAAGGTATAAACAACTGTTTGGGCGTTAATGCAATTCTTGGGACACACTGCTTCCAAGCGCAGAACAAATTTCGAGTAATTATTGATTCTATTCCTTATGAGCAATTTATGACGATTGCTCCAGGAACTAAAAAGTTAGAAGCGCTTAAGGAATTTATACATTTCAGTGCTGGTATTGAGTTGGATTTTGAGTTGTCAGTGACGCTTTTAACTAGCCAGGTAGCCCCTGTGCAGTTAAGTAGAAAAGCTGACAATGAACCTTTACTGGGCTGGAATACCCATATGGCTAGTGAGCAAGATGGTGATAGGTTAGTCCAGATTACCTTGAGTGCAGATAATATTTCACCCGATGAAGCTTTGCCTGCTGCATAAGTAAAATTAATAACATTATTTAGGAAAGGATAGTCAACGTGATCAATGTCGATTTGAAGAGATTGGTTGATACCATGACGCCGCATATGCGCGACTCACTTGAGGGCGCTGCCGGCCTATGTTTGTCACAAAATCAGTATAATGTTGAATTGGAACACTGGTTGCTGAAGTTACTGGACCAGTCTGATACAGATTTATTCCACTTGCTGGAAAAGCACGACTGTAATCCCGCCAACTTCGCCAAGCAATTAGCTACTGCGATAGCAAGGTTTCGGGCCGGTAGCAGCCGTCCCCCAGCGCTCTCTCCTACCATCGTAGAAGCGGCAAAGAATGCCTGGATGCTGGCTTCTATTGATTATGGGCATAGAGCAATCAGCTCTGGGCACTTTATTGCCGCGCTGCTATTGGAAGAGACTTCCCGCCGCCAGATTCTCGAGTCTTGTCCCGAGCTGAAAGAAATAGCCCCGGAATCAATTCGTGAAACCGCGCGAGCAATGTTTGGGCAGAGTGGTGAGTCCAGCCACATTAGTGCTACAGCGGATATGGGTGATGGCGCGGCAGCAGTTGCAGCAGCAGCTTCTAAGGCTCCAGCATTAGATAAGTACACGATCAACCTGACCGAAAGAGCAAAAAAAGGGGAGATTGACCCGGTACTTGGCCGCGATGAGGAAATTCGCCAGTGCATCGATATCCTGACTCGTCGCCGTCAAAATAACCCGATTTTGACTGGTGAAGCGGGTGTTGGTAAAACAGCGGTTGTTGAGGGTTTTGCGCTTCGCATAGCCAGTGGTGATGTGCCTGAGCCACTCCGTGGTGTTGCTGTACGCACCCTTGACCTGGGCTTGCTCCAAGCGGGCGCGAGTGTAAAAGGTGAATTTGAAAATCGTCTAAAATCTGTAATTTCAGAAGTACGCGCTTCCGCAACCCCCATTATTTTATTTATCGATGAAGCACACACGATGATTGGTGCTGGTGGTAAAGAGGGGCAGGGTGATGCGGCCAACCTGCTGAAGCCGGCCTTGGCTCGGGGTGAGCTGCGCACTTTAGCGGCTACAACTTGGGCAGAGTATAAAAAATATTTTGAGCGTGATCCCGCTCTGACTCGTCGATTCCAGGTAGTAAAAGTTGAAGAGCCCGACGAGAGCAATGCAATTGATATGATGCGAGGCATTGCGGCCTCTCTGGAAGAGCACCACAAAGTTCGAATTCTGGATGAGGCAATTATCGCCTCGGTCAAATTATCTCATCGCTATATCCCTGGGCGCCAGCTGCCAGATAAATCCGTCAGCTTGTTGGATACGGCCTGTGCTCGGGTGACTCTCAGCCAGTCGGCAACCCCTGGAGCCATTGAAGATGCGCGTATCAATATTGAGCGCACTAGTACGACTCTGGCTAAACTTGAGCGCGAAAATGCTGCAATGGGAGAGCACGAGGAGCAGTTGGAAGAACTGAGAGCCTTCAAGGCCTCAGAAGAACAGCGCCTGGAAACGCTGGAACAGCAGCTGGTTAAAGAGAATGAGCTGATCGAGCAGATCCAAGAGCTTCGCGATCAAATTGATAGTGAATTTATGAAGGCTCAGGGTGGAGAAGAAAGTCCAGATGAAGCACTGTTAGCGGACTATCAGCAACGGCTAAAGAGCTTAACAGCAGATTTGGAAGCTGTTCAGGGTGACACTCCGCTAATGCAGCCTGCGGTGGATGAGCAAGCTATTGCTGCTGTTGTCGCAAACTGGACCGGAATTCCTGTTGGAAAGATGGTGAGCGACGAGATTGTTGCGGTGAAAACGCTGTCTGAGCGCTTGAATAAGCGGGTTATTGGGCAACCGCATGCTATTGAAGCTGTAGCTCAAGCCATTCGCACTTCTCGTGCAGGTCTAACAGACCCGCGTAAGCCCGTGGGCGTCTTTATGTTCTGTGGTACGAGTGGTGTCGGTAAAACCGAGACCGCCCTTGCTTTAGCAGATGAGCTATTTGGTGGTGAGCAAAATATTACCACTATCAATATGGCGGAATTTAAAGAAGAGCATAAGGTTTCCATGCTCTTGGGCTCTCCTCCCGGCTATGTAGGCTATGGTGAAGGTGGTGTTCTTACTGAGGCTGCACGCCGTAGACCTTATTCTGTAATTCTATTGGATGAAATGGAAAAGGCGCACCCCGGCGTACAGGATATTTTCTATAACCTTTTTGATAAAGGTACCATCAAGGATGGTGAAGGGCGGGATATTGATTTCAAGAATACCGTTATCATTATGACCTCTAATGCGGGCGAGGATGCTATTCGGGCTATATTTAACCAGGTTGAAGAGAAGCCCGAGCCAGATGTATTAATGGATAATATCCGCCCGCATCTGTTGCAAAAATTTAAGCCTGCATTCCTGGGGAGAGCCAATGTAATTGCTTACTATCCTCTAGATGATGAGAATCTGGTAGAAATCTGCAAAATTAATATGCGCAAAATTGAGAAGCGAGTTCATGAGCATTATGGTGCTTCCTTTAGCTATGATGAGGATGTCTTAATTAATATTGTCGCTCGTTGTCATGAAGCTGATACCGGTGCCCGTAATATTGAAGTTATTCTAAATAAAACGCTGTTGCCTGAGTTGGCCGGCCAGTGCCTAGATAAAATGGCACGTGGCGAAGAGGTTAAGGCAATTAAGGTTTCCTCAACGGAGGACGGGGACTTTAGCTACGCGGTAGAATAGAGAAGTATAAGTTGGCCCAGTAGTGACTTTGATTGCATTTCATTGCTGGGCTAGCTATCACTGATACAAATAATTTTAACGTGTAACTGTCGATTTTGCCTGTCAGCTTTTACCTCTAATTCGAATACTAAACAGTATATGTATAAAAATGTTATGCATATAAGTGAGGCGGCCATATTTCAGTCCATATAACGGGAAATTCGATAAGTTATTCTGGCCTGCAGATAAATTATAAAATCATAACCAAATATCCCTGCTAATTTCATTGGTTTCTCTCAGGCATATCGAAAGGTAAAGGTCCGCCTGTAATTTTTTATCTGTATTGAGGATTTTTATGTGCTCTGCATGGTTGCTTTTATTTGAATTTAATTAAACTGGCATGAGGTTAGTAAGGCGGAGCCGAAAACTTCTTCTAATCTGGTTTTATCTGTTAGCTCACAAGTGAGGTTAAGTGGCTTTCCAGTTTCAGAGTTTTTGTTGGGATTTCTTTTTGCGTAAACCCAGACTTCGTAGGTTTTATTTTCATAATTAACGTCAATGGCTTGAGAAGCTACAAACTCAATTGGCAGTATCTGTGTCAGAGAGTTTGAGAATTTAGCAGGAAGAATGGCAAAGCCTTCTTTATCTGCTGTAAAGGTATCTACCCACTCTTGTTTCCATTCTATTGAGCGTATAATTTCTGCTCCTGCTGCGGGCTCACCATTTAGGGTTAGTTTGATTTTTATTTCTGAAAATATGCAAGCTTTAAAGGGGTTGAATGGTGCCATAGCATTGGTTTCTTCAGGTAGTATGCTGATTAATAAAGAAGATATCATAAGTAATTTGAGGCTATATTTTTTTGTGCACACTAAATATTCTCTAATTGCTCTGGCTAAGTTGGTTGTCATTTTCCAGATTCTATAGTGTGTTTAGGAGTTGAATGCAGGTGTTTAATTAAATTGGCATGAGGTTAATAAGAGGGACCCGAAGACTTCTTCCAGTCTTTGTTTGTCGGTTAGCTCGCAGGTTAGGTTAAGTGGTTTTCCCGTTTCGGAATTTTCGGCGGGATTTCTTTTTGCATAAATCCAGATTTCATAATCTTTGTCCTTATAGCTAACGTTAATGGTCTGAGAAGCGATAAACTCTATTGGCAATATCTGTGTTAATGAGTTTGAAAACTTAGGCGGAAGAACAACGACCCCATCTTTATCTGATGTAAAGGTATCTATCCACTCTTTTTTCCATCGGATTGAGCGTTTAATCTTGGCACCTGATATGGGTTCTCCATTAAAAGTTAGCTTGATTTTCATTTCTGAAAACGTGTAAGCTTTAAAGGGGTTAAATGAGATCATAGCGTAAGACCCTCTAAATGACGCAAGAGTTAATATAAAAGATATTGCAAGTAATCTAAATGTATAGTTTTTCACGCTGAAAATATTATGGTTATTCTGTCAAGGGTGTTTTTATTTGATTGGTTATATTTTTCAAATCTAAGTTTTATTGATTTTATTGCGAAGCTACTGTTTTGAATAGGTTTTTAATATTCATCAGTATGGGGCAATTACCCTGTAGAGCAGGGAAAAGTAGATTAGCCCAGCAGTGACTTTGATGAAGTGTCATTGCTGGACTAGGTACCACTGATAACATACTTATAGAAATAACTTTAACGCTTAACTATTGATTTGGCCTGCCAGCCTTCATCACTAAGTCGGATACTGCACGGTGTATACGTAAAAATATCATGCGTATAAAGGATACGGTCATATCTGCGCCCTCTACAACAGCCAAGCCGATTAGCTGTGCTAATCTACGAATAAGTCGCAAGACCCAGAAAGAGATATCTTCACTAATCTGATAGGCCTTATTCATGAATATTGCAAGCCTATCGAGAAGGGTGAAAGCAGTCCCGCCGGTTACTACGAGTGAAATCCCTGCGAGGTTTGTAATTTTCTTGAGCACCCAGAGTAGTGCTTCACCAGCCATCCATGCGGCATTCATCGTTAGGGAGAGGTGATTATCAGATTTTAACCATGCTTCGATACTTTTATCTAGATTGCCTTTGGGTTTTCTAAGTTTTATGCCATCCCAGTCTAAGCTGGTTCCATTGGGAGAAACCGAGGTGATGTAGGTTGTACTGCTGTGGTTTGTTCCGGGATTGAGGCTGGGAGTTGGCAGCTCAAAGTCCCCAGTGCCGCCATTTGGTATATGGATAAATGGCCAGGTGGGTACCATGGGTACAGGATCCGCACGATGATAAACACGATAAATGTTTTCGGCTTTGAGTTTTCGTTTACAGTTGCTAGAAAAGTGGTCAAGCCCTACTCGTGGGCTACCAAATGTATACAGTTTTATCGACTTGCCTGTGTGCGATGACAGCCAGTCTGCGGCAAGAGTGGCTAGTGCTCCACCAAGACTGTGTCCTACACAGTGGATAGTGTGAATGTCGTTTGGAAGGTTACGTGCGAAGTTTTCCAGTTTTGGTAAAAAAGATTCAAAGGTATAAAAAAATCCCTGGTGAACGGAACCTCCAGTATGAAATCTTCTCACGCCGGCATTTAGGTCGGTTAACAAGTCATATAAACTGTCAGTGCCAAGTATGCTTACAAAGGCTTGTCCTTTATATTGTTTTTTTCCTGATAGAACTATTCCTCTAGTATCTGTGCTTTTTATTATAGCGAGTGCACCGGCCTCCCCATCAAATTTTCCGGATAACTCTTTATCAATTTCAAAATCATCCTTGTAGACTTCAAAAAACAACTCCCGGGTATTGGGTTCTTTTACTAAGTAAGTATCTGCAGCAAGCTTGGCGCTGTATTTTGGGCTAAGCATAGTGTTGTCATCCTTGTGTTTTTATTTTAAATAAACTTACAAGAAGTTTTTAGATATGAATCGAAAACTTCCTCTAATTTGAGTTCATCTGATAGTTCGCATGTTAAGTCAAAAGGTTTGCCGTCAAGTTCTGAGTTTTCTTCTGGGTGTCTCTTTGCATATACCCATATCTTGTATGATTGGTCGTTATATTCGACTGTAATTTTTTGTGCGGATACAAACTCCACTGGTAGGACTTGAGTTAAGGAATTTGAGAATTTGGCGGGGAGAATCGCAATTCCTTCTTCATCTGAAGTGAAAGTATCTATCCATTCTTTTTGCCATTGTATTGATCTTGTGATCTCGGCTCCTGATGCAGGTTCGCCATTTAGGGTTAACTTGATTTTCATTTCTGAAAATGTACAAGCTTTAAATGGGTTAAATGAAGCCATAGCGCTAGTTCCTCCTGATGATATGGCAGTTAATAATAAAAATACTGAAAATAGTTTAAATTTTTTGTACATATTGAAATCTCTCTTGATTTATCTTCTGAATTGGCAGGGTTCTTTCACCTATACTTGCAGGCTTGATTTTTGTATTGATTTGAAGCGTATAGAATGTATGTTTTGCTGGTGTTTATATTCTTGCTCTAGACTGTTGATCTTTTGAGTGAATTTTTTGTGATTTGGTTGCAGGTTTATACGAGTACCTTGCTGCTTTTGCGTTGATTCTTCTCTCTATTTTTACATGGCTTTTCTTGAGCTTTTATAGGGTTCTTGATTTTTATTAAGGCTCTCCAAAGGAGGGGGTTATGGTTCGTCTATATTTATATTTCTTCTTGGTCGATTAAGTTGGTTGTTTTTATTTTTATCAGGCTTGAGCTTTATTGTTCTGGGTAGGCTTAAAGCTTTCACATAGAGTGAAAGCCTAGTCATTGCGACTCCCTAAATAATGCTGCAGGCCCTGAAGCGGCTACAGTTATTGCGTTGTAGCTCTTGCAAAGGGTTAAGGCTATTCGCGGCGAGCTATACCGAATATCTTAATCTATAAGGCTTACAGAGATATTGCAGAGTTATTCTGAGGCTTTTAGCCCGGATTACTTACCGGGCACTCGGTTGTAATCTCGCAAGAGAGATTTCTCTGTGCGTTAATTTTTATTTAAAAATTTTATTTTATAGTCGTTATCTTTACTTGGAGTAAGTGCTGTGGCGGAGTAATGCACTTTAAAAAGATAAACAGGTTATTGTAAGTATCAGATTATCTTATCCAGATAAGGCCGGTCTTAACTTGTCGGTGCCGGCATACCGTATTTAGCCAATGGTAAGGCGGATTTATTTTATCCGCCGATCAATACCGTTGGGTAGCCAACAACGATTTTCCCGCCATGGCCTGTTGTATCTCCCATTCGTGCCGCAGGCTTTTTTTGTAGCATTACGGTTGTACTTCCCATGGCAACACTATCCGGCGGTCCTACACAGGTGCATGTGCTGCCCACGGTTGCTGCTGGCATTCCACCGATAATAACAGTGGGGGCTCCAGGGCTGACTATAGGGCCACCTACGTGGGGGACAGTACCGGTGACCATTGGGCACACATGCATATCAGTGATACGGGAAGCTGGTTTACCCATAGTTTATCCCTCAATCCTGCCATTTCCGCCGCGAGCCAAGTCGAGACCTTGCTCCATGTAGCGCATAAATCTTTTATTTGGGTCAACGGGGTCGGATAATGCCGCAGCCAGAGTAACGCTGCCGGCAACGGCGTGTGCGTAGAGGTGTTCGGGAGGTTCTATCACGGGTTCGCCCTCAGAGGCTAGGCTTCCATGGCACCAGCTGGCTGCTGTAGCTGCCCAGCTTGCAGGTGTTTTATGCTTGGTTTTGTCACCGAACAGTTTACAGCGCAAGCGAGCTTCTTCACTGGGTTTTTTTGCCCAGGTTTCCGCCGCATTAAGTGCATTTACATTGTCTTCGTCAGTTTCTGGGCTCTGGATATCCCGAGCTGCGAGGCAGGCCCACCACACGGCTTCCCGCTTGGGGAGCCCGTGAGCCAGCAGCTTGATCGCATCTGGAAATAGGCCGGCATCCATAAGGCGATTTATACTGACTTCTGGCGCTGTATCTAGTACTAAATATTCTTCGGCCTCGTCACTAACTTCAAAATTTTTGAGTAGCTCATCCGCTGTTAGTGCTTCTACCTTAATGAGGTCCGTCATTGATATACCCGCATCAATTAATCATGGTGATGCCGCCTTTCAGCGTCAGTGTACCGCCACCTTTGACTTCCGCAGTGGCATCTCCCGCGCAAGAAAGTGTCAAACCTTTGATGGTAATGCCCTGCGGAGTTAGCTTAATACTGCTGCTGCCTACCTTCAACTCGATTGAGGTATTGGAGGAAATTTTAATCGCCCCCATAACATCAGTAGTTTGAGTACCTTGGCTGACTTTGAGTTTATGGTTTCCTGATCCGATAGTAACAGTTTGATGACCTTGATTAACATTGAGTTTCTGGTCGCCCTTTGCAACGGTAACAACCTCATTGCCATCGGTAACTGTAATTGTCCGGTCTTGTTTAACTTCCAGAGTTTGTTTGTTCTCTATCTTGCCATTCTGATCATTATGGATGAGGAAGTTATGGTCTTTGCCCGCCTCCATATAGACTTCTTCACTGCCGCCTTTATCATCAAAGCGGAGCTCATTGAAGGCGCTGTTCTCATACTCGGTTTTCCAACCGCTTTGAGTTGCGGTGTAGTTCGGGCCTGGATTATCACCGTTGTATACGGCTCCGGTGATTAATGGCCTATCCGGGTCACCATTAATATAAGTGACGACAACTTCCTGGTTTATCCTGGGAACAAAATTTGCCCCCCAGTTTTTTCCGGCAAATGATTGCATCACCCGTACCCAGCAGCTGTTTTGTTGTGAATTCCAAGGGAACTGCACTTTGATTTGGGTATAGGGGTCCTGGGAGCTATCTGCGGTGGTTGCCTTAACCTCAAGGACGCGTGCGACTTGAGGGGAGTGGACCTTCTTGGCAAATAGCGAGGGCTCAGGTCTTGGTGTTACTGATGCGGGGATGCAGTTAAAGGTATTGTGGAAGTGGGTACTTTTATTATTGCCGTCTGTTGCAGAGATACTGACGGAAGTAATCAGGTACTTTCCTTTTTCCGAGGAGAGCGTATGGTCAAAGTCAAAACGGCCACCAGCGGCAAAAGAGGGGCAGTCGCTGCGCCCATGGCTTACATCAAATAGGGCTTCTTGCGCCTCCATTGAGCGCTCGGCCAACGCTTTATGGTAGCTATCGGTGAATTTATGCTTATGCTCACCATCTACTTGGAAATGGTTCAGCCCATAAATACCACGGACGTAATTGCTGACATCATTTAGCTGACTGGTAGTTTTAACCTGCTGCTTATTGTCTTTGGTTGCAGTGAACTCACAATAATCTTTCAGCTCAAAACCGCCACCGTGATAGTTGAAATTTCTCTGCCAACTGCTCACGGTATTTTTGGTTGGATGGCTGCCATCGCCGTCGTATTCTATTTGCTCACTGGTACAGTCATAGAAGTCCTGGCTGTCATCGCAAAGAATCAGTTCGTGTTGCCCACTTGAGTGTTTGAAGTAGTACGAGATACCTTCTTCAGACATAAGGCGATTGATGAACTCGAAATCGCTTTCATCAAATTGTACACAGTATTCACGAGTTATATATTCAGCATTTAATTTAACGCTTAACTTAATAACCTTACTGTATTCGCCTAAGACTTCTTCAAGAATCTGCTTTGCAGATTTCTTTTCAAAAATTCTGTTGGAGCCGCCGAGGGTGGTAAACCAAAGACCAGGTTGAACTATCGCACTATAACTGCGCACCCCTTCAGCATTTACGTCGCGCAGAGATAGCTGCGTAACATAGCCATTAATGTAACGAGGGGTTTCTGAGTGATGTATGGATATGGTGAGGGCTTTGCCGACGATATCATTCTGGCTAATGGCGTGATCGTCAGATAGGAGTTGCAGGTCGTAGCGGAAGGGCTTGGAGATATACTCCTCACCCTGAAGGCTTGTGGCGATCACTGCATCAGTGCCGAGCGGGCTGTCGACCTTAATCAGTCTTTGGTCTTGATTTAATGTAGTCATGGGCAGCCCCTACTATCCCTACGGTGCCTTTAAGAATAGTACTTGTTGTTTTGTGTTCAGTTGTTTAGCTGAAGGCTCCGTAAGCACTCAGCTAAAGAACTGCTAAATAATGGCCTGCGGAAGTTCGCAGGCCATTGTGCATGCAGATCAGACCGTGCAGGCTTACAGCGGCTTGGCTGTTTCCAGGTCGTACCCAACGCGCATGCTGGCTGGGTTTTTGTTGGTCTTGTCTGCGTGGTTGAGTTCCGCTTCGATTTTAGCGTAGCTCAGGGAGATGGACTCAGCGGGAGGACCACCAGCAGAACCGGACATGCTGTAGGAGGAAATCAGAGTGTTTTCCAGTTTGTAAACAGCGTACTTCTCTACGGAGTTAGCACCGGTTTGTACTACGTGGATCTCAACGGTAACGCCTTCGTCACCGGTAACGGAAGACTTGAACAGGCCGCCGGAAGCCGCGTCCAAACGCTTGCTGAAGCTAACTTCGCTCAGGCTTGGGCGGGTAGCTTCGCGGTTTGACATAGCGCCAGCTTCCATGGTAATGCCACGACCAACGCCGAAGTTGAAGTTGTCGATTTCGATCCAGTCTTCGTAGCCGGAAGCAGTAACATTGCCTTTGATGGCCTTGTTGTTGTAATTCATGTAAACAGCCATGGGGTGTCCCTCATTGGTTGGTGTGTAATATTGGTGGTTAATCCTTTACCACCGCGATTTGCAGTAGTTCAGGTTGTCGTCGCGGTGGCAACTGAGGTGATTTAAACAAAGAGAGAGATAAAAACAAACTAATTTTCTCGTTATTTAATCGACTCTGGCACTAATTTCGAGTGGCGTCCCTAGGCAGTTACGAATTATAGCCATTTGCCTTATTTGACTCTGACCCCATTTTTTTATTCACAAAAACGATTAAATCTCTAATAGGGACAAATGTGCAGATCTGGTCATGGATATTGATTGACAGATAGATATCGATTTGAAAACATCCAGTAATATGCTTTTGCTGAGATAGCCTTGTAATAATATGTAATTTAGCCCTGTAACGGCCTAATCCCTAGTGGTTACGGGTGTTGCTTTGGTATATTGGCTGGATGGCATGTTAAGGCAAAATTATTTGAATACTGATTTATTGTTGCCGCAAAGGCTGTTCGATATACTTTGCTCCCTATATTTATTGCCTTATCCATTAGGGAGGCTCTGAACGATTCCGTAATATCTCTGTAGGCCTTGAAGGCTACAGATGTTGGGCGCAGCTTGCAGTGAATGGCCGCAGTCCTTTGCAGGGGCTTTATTCAGCAGTTATAGCTTTCCGGGCCCGCCCTTAGGGGCTTGCGGAGTACCCGCCCCCTGCATTGCGACCTTTAGGTCCACACTCCTGCGAAGCCGCACCCTGATTGCAGGTTGTCCTGCAAGTCAGAGGCGTTACGGAATTATTCAGGGGCTCTTTATGGATTTATAACAGAGCTTTTGCGGACTTGGATATGTCGTAATGGCTTCCCATGGAGGCGGAATTGAACGATAAGACGCGCATTGTCCGGCCGAGTGACGCTTCGCCGGATTCGGGTCACTCAAGTGCTGGACTGACAGAAGACGGTGATATAACGGTTGTTGTCCAGCAGGATAAGACCGGGGCCAATGATCACCCCCCGATTAGAGGCGCTCAGCCGGTAATTCCCTCGGCTGCCGCTGACTTTAGCTCAGATGCTACGGTTTTTGCGCCCTCGCTCAAAAGGCTGGATGATCGCTCGGGAACCGGTGAGGGGCTGGACCTGGGCCCTGTGGAATCGGCTTTTCTGTCCGAGCCCTTTGAGTCCACTGAAGCAAATGCCGTGACCAAAACGGTTATCAAGGGGCGGTTTGAGCTCGATAAGCTTTTGGGTGTGGGGGGTATGGGAGCGGTTTATAAAGCTCTCGATCGCCGCAAGCTGGAAGCCAATGACAGTGAGCCCTATGTTGCTATCAAGCTGCTGAATGACGATTTTCAGAAGCACCCCGATGCCTTTATCTCCCTCCAGCGGGAAGCGCGCAAGTCGCAAACACTGGCTCACCCCAATATTGTAACGGTCTACGATTTTGACCGCGATGGCGATCGCGTATTTATGACAATGGAGTTCCTGGAGGGGGCTCCTTTGGACAAGTTGTTGCGCGATCACGCCGATGTGGGGCTGGAGCCGGAGCGCGCCCGCTCGGTGTTTTGGGATATCTCCCAGGCACTGATATATGCCCACTCCCACAAGATCGTCCACTCGGACTTTAAGCCGGGCAATATCTTTGTCACCAATAAGAAGGGGGCAAAAGTATTTGATTTCGGTATTGCCCGAGCCGTTTCCGAGGGGGGAATCGCGAGTAAGGCCGGTGAAACCACCATATTTGATGCGGGCACACTCGGCGCCCTCACCCCGGCCTATGCCAGCCTGGAGATGCTCAAAGGGGCTGAGCCGGCGCCCAGTGACGATGTATATGCACTGGGCTGTGTTGCCTATGAGCTTTTCTGTGGGCGCCACCCCTATGACAAAACACCGGCAGACAAGGCCTTAGAGAAAGGCCTGCGGCCCAAGCGAATCAAGGGTCTTAACCGCCGACAGTGGCGGGCACTCGAGTCGGCGCTTGAACTGAAGCGGGAGAACCGCACCAGTACCGTTGATAAATTTGTCCAGGCGTTCTTTGTCAGCCATGCCTGGAAGTGGGTGCTCGGCAGTGCATTTGTTATGGTTTTGGGCGGGGCCGTTGTGGGTTATGGCCACTTACAGCAGCAAAACGCAGTGGAGCAGGAGCGGGTTAGGGTCGAGCTTGAGCGCAAGCACGAACAGGAGCTTTTGGCCCGGCGCATCGCCGATAAGAAAGAGGCCATCACCCGCCTGATTGGTTTGAGTATATTGACCCCGGCTTGGGAGCGGGACCTGCAGCTGGAGCTGGAGGAGTACGCCAAGTTGAACCCCTCCGACGAAGAGTTCATCGACGCTTCCCGACGCCAGGTTTCAGAGCTCTTCCTGGCAGCGGCAACGGGTCAGCTAAACCTGGGTAACCTTGACCAAGCAGACGTAATGCTTGCAGGCGTTGCCAACTGGTATGGCGAGTCTAAAGAAGCTGAGGCGATCAAGTCGCAGCTGGCGAATGACAGAGAGAATCTGCGTGCTCGCCTTGAGGCTGAACGCATCGCCGAAGAGCGGGAAGCTGAGCGCATCCGTCTGGCTGAAGAGCGGGCGGAGCGTCGCCGCCTGGAGGCACTGAAGCAGCAGCAAATTGATGCGGTGCTCGATGATATGGAAGTGGCGCTCAACTGTAGCTTTTCTATCAGTGCCAGCGCAGTCGGATCACAGTTGTCCCGCTTAGCGAGTCTGGACAGTACAAAAGCCCTGAAGATACGCCCTGTAGTGGGTGAAGAGCTGCTCAATTGCGCATCGAATCTCGGTGCTAAAGACCCGGTTCAGACCGAAGGCCTCGTCGATCAGTTCAGGGCCCTACTGCCCGCCTATCAGCCACTGAAGGACTTTAAGCTGGATTTCTGTGGCCACCTGGTACCCGGCAGTGGCCGGCGAGGTGATCGCTACACCTGCCGCGACCGCCTTGTGGACGGCCGCAAAGGCCCGGCAATGGTTGTTATTAAAGGTGTGAGCGGCAGGCCTTTGGCTGTGGGCAAGTATGAGGTTAGCAGTACCGAATTGGCACAATTCTGCCAGATAGCGGGCCAGTGCGGTGAGGAGACCCCGGCGGCTTCGGATCTGCCGGCCAACAATCTGTCCCTGGCGACCGCAGAGGCCTATCTAGGCTGGCTCAGTGAAGAGACTGGTTATCGCTACCGCCTGCCCTCTGAGCAGGAGTGGTTTGCCGCCGCCAATGCCAGGGGTGAGGACGAAGTAGCGGATCGAAATTGCCACTTGAGTTATGGCGGTATCGAGAAGGGAGCTGAGCTGGTTCCCGCCAAGGCCGGATCTTCCAATGGCTTTGGACTGCTCAATGCCGTCGGCAATGTCCAGGAGTGGGGTTTTGGTACAGATGGAGAGTTGCTCGCTCTTGGGGGCAGTCGGATTGACCCGATGAGCCGCTGCCTGACAACAACCAAGAAGCTCCATAGCGGCCAGCCCGATGAGCTGACAGGTTTCCGCATTGTTAGAGATGTTAACTAGGTTAAATAATTGCCAGTGAATATCGTTACGATAATCAAGCTGGTTCGATTTAGATTGAGATTTAGAGAGTAAAACTGGGGGAGATATGCTTAGGCTAGAAAAGAGTAAGCTAGCATTGTTTATAGGTGCTGGCTTGCTTGTATCGCAAGTGCCGGCGTTTGCCCAGGAGGATGGGTCCAGTTTTCGCAGCCGTGTTAGGGAGGCCTTTAATCAGGATACTGCGACTATTAATGAAGTTGATGTAACTGAAGATTTCCTGCAGCGCACTTACGAAGCTGAAGACCCTAACTTAAATACTGAAATCCCCGAGATTGCTGAGCGCAATCAGGGGCCGCGAATCACGGTAAAAGAATTTAGGTTTCACCGTTTGGAGGAATACCCCGAGTTTGGTATTTCCCGAGAAACTGTCGAGAGTATGGCAGAAGAGCTTCGGGTGAAATTTATGAAAGAGGATCAAATCCTCGCTAGTGGCTATACCGTAGACAATCTGGAAGAGTTAGCGGTACTGCTAGGTGCCATGAATGCCCAGTTTAATCCGGGCGGCTTGGGCCCGGCGGAACTGAGAAAACTTGTCGGCGTTATTGAAAAGCAAAATGAAGAGCGCGGGTTAAGCTATGGTGATCTCGAGGAGATCGCCGCCGAGCTGACCAGCTTTTATCGTCGCCAGGGGCTTTTCCTGGCCCAGGTACAAATCCCTGCCCAAGACGTAGAAGACGGAGTGGTTACCTTAACGGTACAAGAGGGATTGTTGGGTCAGGTTGTTGCAGAGGATAACGAAAAGTATACCGAGGAAAAACTTGCTGAACCCTTTGATAGCCAGCGCGGCCAGCTGGTAAATCATGAAAATATCGAAGAGGGGCTGTATCTACTCAATGACCTGCCGGGCTTAAATGTTACCGGGTACTTTAGTGCCGGTGATAATCCCGGAGAAACCAAGCTTAACCTAAAAACACGGGAGTCGGGCTCCTGGCGCGCTACTTTTAGGGCGGATAACCACGGCTCGCTTTATACCGGTAGTGAAAGGATTTATACAACCGTCGATTGGTTAAATCCGCTGGGTTTCGGTGATGCTTTAACCCTGGGTTATTTGAAATCCAACCCTGAGTCGGATGATGATTACGGCTCGGATCTCGCTCAGTTAAGATATAGTTTCCCCCTGTTCGGCCCTCGCACACGCTTGGAAATATCAGCCGATCATAATACGTTTAATCTGTACGACGAGACCGGTGAAAACGTTGCAATTAATGCGCTGGGAATTTCTGGTGTCAATAAAAATTATGCTATTTCACTGGATCATAAGTTTCGGCGCTCGCGGGACTTTAATTTTACCGGCTCCTTTGGGTTAACGGAAAAGGAATCAGATCTCGAAGGTATTGTTGAATTCGACAATGACCACGTCTATGGCGGAGAGGTCGGTGTGTATATGGACAGCCTGTCCAACGGTTTCCTTTCCATGCTCAATACATTGAGTGCTACCGCACAGTACGGGAAACACCAGAATCTGAGCGTAGACGAAGAGGGCAGAGGGGAAGATTTCAATAAATTGGCAATTAATTCCAGCTCATTGATATTCCTGCCGATGCCCTTTACCGACGATCACTCCAGGCTGATCCTGAAGGGCCGAGCACAATATAGTGAGAGTAATCTACCGGGATTCGAGCAACTGTCGCTCGGTGGTGCCAATGGTGTGCGCGCCTTCTCTGCCAGGGACTTTTCTGCGGATATGGGTGCAGTTCTCTCCGCAGAGTGGTATGTCAATTTCCCCGAGTTTATGAATCCCATTGTGTTTAATCAGCGCTTAAATGACCTGTTCCAGGTGGCTCTGATTGCGGATGTCGGCTACGGCTATGTGAATAACTATGAAGAAGATTTAGAGGACGATTGGGCGCGATTCTCCGGCGGCGGCATGCTGTTTAAGATGAACTGGAGTGACAGCTTCTCGAGTAAAGTCTCGGTTGCCTGGCCCATTATGTCGAGCTCCTCGATAGCAAATACAGCAGTTGGTGAAGATGAGCCCACGGTCTACGCTGACTTCTCTATTTTTTATAACTGAATAAATATTTTTTCCCGAATACTTAAAATTAACAAGGTTCCGCTTCGCAAGGTACTGGTATGAAAGCCAAAAATAAAAAGCTTGAGTTAAGAAAACTAGCAAGTGCCATTAAGGTATCAAGTTTTGCCTATGCAGGCCTGCTTGCTGGGCTGATGAGCCCGATGGCCCATGCGGGACCAGAAGGCGGAGTGGTAACCGGTGGTAGCGGTACCATTGACGTTGATGGAAGTACAACAACCGTTGATCAAACAACGGACCTGTTATCAATTGACTGGGACTCCTTTAATTTAACCGAAGAGGAATTAATCCAATTCCTGCAGCCGGACTCCTCGTCTATCGTACTTAACCGAATTCTGGATCAGGATGTCACCACGATTCAGGGCTCAATAGAGGCCAATGGCCACGTTATTCTCGTAAACCCGCGCGGGGTCCTTTTTACCGAAACGGCCACGGTTAATGTCGGCGCGATCACCGCTTCCGGGCTCGATATGAGTCCGGAAGATTTTATGAACGGCGACTTTGCTTTTCAGGGCGAGTCGGGTTCCTCCGGGGTTGTGATTAACCGGGGCGTAATTAATGCATCCAGTGCGGTGCTGGTCGGCAAGCAGGTGACAAACGCCTCGAGTGGTTTGATCAGCGCTGAACTGGTCAGCCTGGCAGCAGCGGATGAAGCCCTATTAACGTTTGATGCCGACGGCATGATCGGTATCAAAGTCACGAAAGAGGTTATGGAAAATGACCTCGGACTCGACAGCGCGGTATTAAACGAAGGGGCCATCGAAGGCGCTCAGGTTTTAATGGAAGCCAGCGTCTCCGGTGACCTGTTTACTGCGGCGGTCAATAACGAAGGCACAGTAACCGCGAGTGGCATTGATACCAGCGGCGGCAAGATACGCCTGTTTGGCTCGGGCTCCGGAGTCGTCAATAGCGGAACCCTGGAGGCATCCGGCAGTGCGGGGGGCGAAGTTGTCCTGGAGGGCGATTTCGCCGAGCACAGCGGCGCCATCTCGGTAGCGGCTGATTCGGGCAGCGGGGGCTATGTTGCCGTTTTAGGCGATGAAGTCGTGGTCAGTGGGGATATTGATGCCCGTGGCACTTCCTCCGGTGGTGAAGTCCTTATTGGCGGCGATTACCAGGGCGATAACGCAGATATTCGCAATGCCGAAACCACCAGTGTCACCGCAGAAGCCAATATCGATGCCAGTGGTGTCGGTGATGCCGATGGCGGTACGGTTATTGTTTGGGCCGATGATACTACCGAGTTTGGCGGTACGATTCTCGCCGAATCCGGGGCAGATGGCGGTGATGGCGGCCTGGTGGAAACCTCCGGCAAGATCTATCTGAATCTGGATGAGGACAATATGTTTGTCTCCACCCAGAGTCATGGGGAAGGGCAGACAGGTCTGTGGCTGTTGGATCCAGGTTGGATGGATATTATTGACGACACTTGTGAAAGTGCAAACTGCGTTTCCGTTACTTCCATTGTTCAGGGCCTTGATAGTAACGACATAACTATCCGACTTTCTAGTGCGACTGCAGGGAGTGGCCCAGATGGCAGTGTGGAGCCGGAGGACTCCGAGAGTTCCGATTTTTCCGATGGTATTCGTGTTTTAGCCGATATCGATTTGGATTCAGCGAATACCCTTACTCTGGATTCTTTTAGTAATGTATTAATTGAAAGTGGATATAGCATTACTAATGATAGCAGTGGCGAGCTCTCGATTTTGGCGGGTGAGGATTTCACTAATGCCGGAAGTATAACACTTGGGGGCACACTTGATGTAAGCGCCAATGGGTCATTTACCAATTCAGGTGCTATTTCAGTTGATAACCTTACCTTAAAGGTGGGTTTAGGAGGTGTTGATACCACTAATACCCTGGGTGATTTTACTGTAACCAGTACAGCTACTGTGACAGCTGGAGCCGGCACTGATACTTTTATATTTTCAGATAATGATGATGAAATAACTGTCACCGAAGATAATACATTTACGCTTTCTGACTCTGATAATCCAGATGCAACTATTACGTTTGACGAAATCGAAGTAGTTAATCTGGGCGGGGGGAGTGACAAAGTTACTGGTGCTGCTGGTGTAGATTGGACACTGATTAGCACTATTGATGCCGATACTGGCACTGAAGTTGCCGTCGATAATCAGGCTCAAAACAGCAATATTACTTTTAGCGATGTAGAAACTCTGGTTGCGAGGACATCGGAGGATGGAGGGACGGAGGCTAAGCTTCGGGGTACAGATGCTCAAGAAAACTTTACGCTGAACGACGGTGATATTGTCACCGTCAATGGTATGACCGTTTCCGGTATGACTCAGGTGTATGGCAGTGTCACTGGTACTGCTTTTAACGACAACTTGGATGCCAGCACTTATACGAACGGTTTAATACTCAGGAATAAGCCTGGAAAAATTAAGGCCAGCGATTCACTGCTGTTCGAGGGTATCGCTACCGTAACCGCCGCTAAATTGACGGGGCGTAATAACGAAGACACCTTCACAATTATTGAAGAAAATACTTTAGATCACACTCAATCGAGTATCCGTTTTAGCGGGGTAAGTACTGTAGCAGCGGACCCGGAAGGGTATAGTGCGACTGACACTGTAGTCGTGATCGATACCGTGACTCTAACCGAAACGGCCAATAGCGCAAAGACAAGCGGTATTACCTTCACTGGCATTGAAGGGATCAACAATAACGGCGGCAGCACCTTTAACCTGAACGGTTCTACAGAGGCGGATACCTTCACGGTAGTGAGCGAAACAGAAGTCACGGCTAATGGAATTAGTGTGACAGGGTTTAACTCTACTATTGATACCGGAGACGGTACTGATACGGTTACCGGCGCCGATACAGCGGATTGGACTCTGATTAGCGCTATTGATGATGCTACGGGCACTGAAACAGCGGTAGCTGCTCAGGCTAAAAACAGCAATATTACCTTTAGCAATGCAGAAGATCTGGTTGCCGACAGTGCAAACCTTCAGGGAACGGATGCTGAAGAAGCTTTTGAGCTGACCATTGACGGTGATGTCAGTGTCAACGGCATGACCTTTTCCGGCCTGTCTCAGGTGTTTGGCAAGGCCAGTGATAGCGACAGCGATAGCAGCGACAGCTTGAATGCCAGTGCTTATAGCGAAGGTCTGACACTCACTGGTACAGAGGAGCAGGTCAAGCTCACCTCAGACACAGACACACTAATCTTTAGTGATATTGTGAGTGCGACTGTAGGCAAACTGACAGGTACCGATAGTGCCGATACCTTCGAAGTTACGGGCGCAAATGCTTTAGATCACGATGAATCGGGGATCAGTTTTAACAGTGTGAGCGAGGTATTAGGCAACGGCGGCACTGACAGCGTCGATGCCAGTGCTTATAGCGCGGGCCTAGCACTCACGGGTGTGGCTAATCAGGTCAAGGTCACCTCAGGTACAGACACAGACAAGTTAATCTTTAGCGGTATTGCCAGTGCAACCACTGCAAAACTGACCGGTAGTAGTGCGGATGAAAGCTTCATCGTAACGACGGATGATACGGACACGGTTACGGTTGCGGTTAACACGATAGAGTTTACCGGTGTCAGTGAGGTTGACGCTGGAAACGGTACAGATGAGGTTACCGGCGCTGAGACAGCGGATTGGACACTGGTTAGTACCATTGATGCAGGTACGGGCACTGAAACAGCGGTAGCTGCTCAGGCTAAAAACAGCGGTATTACCTTTAGCAATGCAGAAGATCTGGTTGCCAAAAGTGCAAATCTTCAGGGAACGGATGCTGAAGAAGCTTTTGAGCTGACCATTGACGATGATGCCAACGTCAACGTCAGTGTCAACGGCATGACCGTTTCCGGCCTGTCTCAGGTGGTTGGTAACGGCGGCG
The DNA here is from genome assembly GCF_052466995.1 of Microbulbifer regidiadema (SeqCode). NCBI lineage: Bacteria > Pseudomonadati > Pseudomonadota > Gammaproteobacteria > Cellvibrionales > Microbulbiferaceae > Microbulbifer > Microbulbifer regidiadema (SeqCode). The sequence continues at coordinate 3,781,198 of NZ_CP174297.1, forward strand.
ATGATAGCCTGGATGCCAGTGATTACAACGAGGGTCTGACACTCACGAGTGATACTCACCAGGTCAAACTCACAGCAAGCGCAGACGCAGACACGTTAATTTTTACTGATATTGCTAGTGCAGTTGTAGGTAAGCTGACAGGTACCGAGAGTACCGACACTTTCATAGTTACGGGCGCAAATGCTTTCGATCACACTGAATCGGGGATCAGTTTTAGCAGTGTGAGCGAGGTAGTAGGCAACGGCGGTACTGACAGCGTCGATGCCACTACCTATAGCTATAGCGAGGGCCTGGCACTTACCGGTGGGACTAATGAGGTTAAGGTCTCGGTAGCTGTAGACACAGGCTTAGATGCCCTAACCTTTAGCGGTATCGCGAGTGCAAGCACGGCCAAGCTGACCGGCAGTGACGATTCGGATGAGTTTGAAATCACTGGTGATTTTACCCTGAAGGCTGCAGGCATCAGCTTTGAGGATGTGACAGAGGTCGATGGGGGTGATGGCGATGACAGTATCATCGCAATCAATACGATGACTCTGACAGGTGTTAGTAAAGAAGCGATCTCAAACTCAATCACCTTCAGCGATATTGAAGCTGCCAGAGGGGGTGAGCTTGAGGCCTCATCGAACAATGATACTTTTGAAGTAACGGGTTTCGAGGAACTGAAGGCAAATCAGATTAGCTTCAGTGAAATTGACAGTGTTGATGCAAAGGGTGGCACGGACAGTGTTACAGGTGCCGATGGTGTAGACTGGACTCTAACTGGTAATGATTACGAAGCCACTAACAATGGCATCACCTTTAGCGATGTAGAAATCCTAACGGCGGTCAATGCAGATCTAGCCGGCACAAGCGGTGCCGATGCCTTTGTACTTCAGTATGACGATGACAATAACCTGAATGTCGCAGTTTCCAGCATGGCTGTCTATGGGATGTCTTCTGTTAAAGGCAATGACGGCAATGATACCCTGGATGCCAGAGTTTACAGCGAAGGCCTGACACTCACTGGCACAGAGGAGCAGGTCAAGCTCACTCCAGAGGCTGGTGCCGATACTGACACGCTAACCTTTAGCAACATCACCACGGCAATTACGGAAAAATTAACCGGCACCGATTCGGCTGAAGAGTTCGTCGTAACGACGGATGATACAGACACGGTTACGGTTACGGTTAATAGTGTTGGCTTTACCGGTGTCAGTGAGGTTGTCGCTGGTGACGGTACAGATGAGGTTACCGGCGCCGATACAGCGGATTGGACACTGGTTAGTAATGGTGATACCGGCACTGAAGCAGCTGTGGATAACCAGGCTCAAAACAGCGGTATTATCTTTAGCGGTGTAGAGAAGCTGATTGCCAAAAGTGCAAACCTTCAGGGAACGGGTGCACAAGAAGCTTTTGAGCTGACCATTGACGGTGATGTCACCGTCAATGGCATGACCCTTTCTGACATATCTCAGGTGCTCGGCAACGGCGGCGATGACAGCCTGAATGCCAGTGCTTATCGCGAAGGCCTAACACTCACTGGCACAGCGGAGCAGGTCAAGCTCACCTCAGACACAGACACACTGATCTTTAGCGATATTGTGAGTGCGACTGTAGGCACGCTGACAGGTACCGAGAGTACCGACACCTTCGTAGTTACGGGCGCAAATGCTTTCGATCACACTGAATCGGGGATCAGTTTTAGCAGTGTGAGCGAGGTAGTAGGCAATGGCGGTACCGACAGCGTCGATGCCACTACCTATAGCTATAGCGAGGGCCTGGCACTTACCGGCGGGACTAATGAGGTTAAGGTCTCGGTAGCTGTAGACACTGGCTTAGATGCCCTAACCTTTAGCGAAATCACTAGTGCAACCACGGCCAAGCTGACTGGCAGTGATGGTTCGGATGAGTTTGAAATCATCGGTGATTATACCCTGAAGGCTGCAGGCATCAGCTTTGATGGTGTGACAGCGGTCGATGGGGGGGATGGCGATGACAGTATCACTGCAATCAGTACGGTGGCCCTGACAGGCGCAAGTAAAGAGGCGGTCTCAAACTCAATCACCTTCAGCAGTATTGAAGCTGCCAGTGGGGGCAGTCTTGAGGCCTCATCGCTCGATGATACTTTTGAAGTAACGGGTTTCGAGGAACTGAAGGCAAATCAGATTAGCTTCAGTGAAATTGACAGTGTTGATGCAAAGGATGGCACGGACAGTGTTACAGGTGCCGATGGTGAAGAGTGGACTCTAACTGGTTATGATTACGAAGCCACTAACCATGGCATCACCTTCAGTAATGTAGAAACCCTGACCGCAGTCAATGCAGATCTAGCCGGCACAAGCGGTGCCGATGCCTTTGTACTTCAGTATGACGATGACGATAACCTGAATGTCGCAGTTTCCAGCATGGCTGTCTATGGGATGTCTTCTGTTAAAGGCAATGACGGCAATGATACCCTGGATGCCAGTGTTTACAGCGATGGCCTAACGCTGACAGGCTCAACGGAGCAGGTCAAGCTCACTTCAGATACAGACACACTGATTTTTAGCGATATTGTGAGTGCGACTGTAGGCACGCTGACAGGTACCGAGAGTACCGACACCTTCATAGTTACGGGCGCAAATGCTTTCGATCACACTGAATCGGGGATCAGTTTTAGCAGTGTGAGCGAGGTAGTAGGCAACGGCGGTACCGACAGCGTCGATGCCACTACCTATAGCGAGGGCTTGGCACTTACCGGCGGGACTAATGAGGTTAAGGTCTCGGTAGCTGTAGACACAGGCTTAGATGCCCTAACCTTTAGCAATATCGCGAGTGCAAGCACGGCCAAGCTGACCGGCAGTGACGATTCGGATGAGTTTGAAATCACTGGTGATTCTACCCTGAAGGCTGCAGGCATCAGCTTTGCTGGAGTGACAGCGGTCGATGGGGGTGATGGCGATGACAGTATCATCGCAATCAATACGGTGACTCTGACAGGTGTTAGTAAAGAAGCGATCTCAAATTCAATCACCTTCAGCGATATTGAAGCTGCCAGAGGGGGCAGTCTTGAGGCCTCATCGCTCGATGATACTTTTGAAGTAACGGGTTTCGAGGAACTGAAGGCAAATCAGATTAGCTTCAGTGAAATTGACAGTGTTGATGCAAAGGGTGGCACGGACAGTGTTACAGGTGCCGATGGTGTAGACTGGACTCTAACTGGTAATGATTACGAAGCCACTAACAATGGCATCACCTTTAGCGATGTAGAAATCCTAACGGCGGTCAATGCAGATCTAGCCGGCACAAGCGGTGCCGATGCCTTTGTACTTCAGTATGACGATGACAATAACCTGAATGTCGCAGTTTCCAGCATGGCTGTCTATGGGATGTCTTCTGTTAAAGGCAATGACGGCAATGATACCCTGGATGCCAGAGTTTACAGCGAAGGCCTGACACTCACTGGCACAGAGGAGCAGGTCAAGCTCACTCCAGAGGCTGGTGCCGATACTGACACGCTAACCTTTAGCAACATCACCACGGCAATTACGGAAAAATTAACCGGCACGGATTCGGCTGAAGAGTTCGTCGTAACGACGGATGATACAGACACGGTTACGGTTACGGTTAATAGTGTTGGCTTTACCGGTGTCAGTGAGGTTGTCGCTGGTGACGGTACAGATGAGGTTACCGGCGCCGATACAGCGGATTGGACACTGGTTAGTAATGGTGATACCGGCACTGAAACAGCTGTGGATAACCAGGCTCAAAACAGCGGTATTACCTTTAGCGGTGTAGAGAAGCTGATTGCCAAAAGTGCAAACCTTCAGGGAACGGGTGCACAAGAAGCTTTTGAGCTGACCATTGACGGTGATGTCACCGTCAATGGCATGACCCTTTCTGACATATCTCAGGTGCTCGGCAACGGCGGCGATGACAGCCTGAATGCCAGTGCTTATCGCGAAGGCCTAACACTCACTGGCACAGCGGAGCAGGTCAAGCTCACCTCAGACACAGACACAGACACACTGATCTTTAGCGATATTGTGAGTGCGACTGTAGGCACGCTGACAGGTACCGAGAGTACCGACACCTTCGTAGTTACGGGCGCAAATGCTTTCGATCACACTGAATCGGGGATCAGTTTTAGCAGTGTGAGCGAGGTAGTAGGCAACGGCGGTACCGACAGCGTCGATGCCACTACCTATAGCTATAGCGAGGGCTTGGCACTTACCGGCGGGACTAATGAGGTTAAGGTCTCGGTAGCTGTAGACACAGGCTTAGATGCCCTAACCTTTAGCAATATCGCGAGTGCAAGCACGGCCAAGCTGACCGGCAGTGACGATTCGGATGAGTTTGAAATCACTGGTGATTCTACCCTGAAGGCTGCAGGCATCAGCTTTGAGGATGTGACAGAGGTCGATGGGGGTGATGGCGATGACAGTATCATCGCAATCAATACGGTGACTCTGACAGGTGTTAGTAAAGAAGCGATCTCAAACTCAATCACCTTCAGCGATATTGAAGCTGCCAGAGGGGGTGAGCTTGAGGCCTCATCGAACAATGATACTTTTGAAGTAACGGGTTTCGAGGAACTGAAGGCAAATCAGATTAGCTTCAGTGAAATTGACAGTGTTGATGCAAAGGATGGCACGGACAGTGTTACAGGTGCCGATGGTGAAGAGTGGACTCTAACTGGTTATGATTACGAAGCCACTAACCATGGCATCACCTTCAGTAATGTAGAAACCCTGACCGCAGTCAATGCAGATCTAGCCGGCACAAGCGGTGCCGATGCCTTTGTACTTCAGTATGACGATGACGATAACCTGAATGTCGCAGTTTCCAGCATGGCTGTCTATGGGATGTCTTCTGTTAAAGGCAATGACGGCAATGATACCCTGGATGCCAGTGTTTACAGCGATGGCCTAACGCTGACAGGCTCAACGGAGCAGGTCAAGCTCACTTCAGATACAGACACACTGATTTTTAGCGATATTGTGAGTGCGACTGTAGGCACGCTGACAGGTACCGAGAGTACCGACACCTTCATAGTTACGGGCGCAAATGCTTTCGATCACACTGAATCGGGGATCAGTTTTAGCAGTGTGAGCGAGGTAGTAGGCAACGGCGGTACCGACAGCGTCGATGCCACTACCTATAGCGAGGGCTTGGCACTTACCGGCGGGACTAATGAGGTTAAGGTCTCGGTAGCTGTAGACACAGGCTTAGATGCCCTAACCTTTAGCAATATCGCGAGTGCAAGCACGGCCAAGCTGACCGGCAGTGACGATTCGGATGAGTTTGAAATCACTGGTGATTCTACCCTGAAGGCTGCAGGCATCAGCTTTGCTGGAGTGACAGCGGTCGATGGGGGTGATGGCGATGACAGTATCATCGCAATCAATACGGTGACTCTGACAGGTGTTAGTAAAGAAGCGATCTCAAATTCAATCACCTTCAGCGATATTGAAGCTGCCAGAGGGGGCAGTCTTGAGGCCTCATCGCTCGATGATACTTTTGAAGTAACGGGTTTCGAGGAACTGAAGGCAAATCAGATTAGCTTCAGTGAAATTGACAGTGTTGATGCAAAGGGTGGCACGGACAGTGTTACAGGTGCCGATGGTGTAGACTGGACTCTAACTGGTAATGATTACGAAGCCACTAACAATGGCATCACCTTTAGCGATGTAGAAATCCTAACGGCGGTCAATGCAGATCTAGCCGGCACAAGCGGTGCCGATGCCTTTGTACTTCAGTATGACGATGACAATAACCTGAATGTCGCAGTTTCCAGCATGGCTGTCTATGGGATGTCTTCTGTTAAAGGCAATGACGGCAATGATACCCTGGATGCCAGAGTTTACAGCGAAGGCCTGACACTCACTGGCACAGAGGAGCAGGTCAAGCTCACTCCAGAGGCTGGTGCCGATACTGACACGCTAACCTTTAGCAACATCACCACGGCAATTACGGAAAAATTAACCGGCACGGATTCGGCTGAAGAGTTCGTCGTAACGACGGATGATACAGACACGGTTACGGTTACGGTTAATAGTGTTGGCTTTACCGGTGTCAGTGAGGTTGTCGCTGGTGACGGTACAGATGAGGTTACCGGCGCCGATACAGCGGATTGGACACTGGTTAGTAATGGTGATACCGGCACTGAAACAGCTGTGGATAACCAGGCTCAAAACAGCGGTATTACCTTTAGCGGTGTAGAGAAGCTGATTGCCAAAAGTGCAAACCTTCAGGGAACGGGTGCACAAGAAGCTTTTGAGCTGACCATTGACGGTGATGTCACCGTCAATGGCATGACCCTTTCTGACATATCTCAGGTGCTCGGCAACGGCGGCGATGACAGCCTGAATGCCAGTGCTTATCGCGAAGGCCTAACACTCACTGGCACAGCGGAGCAGGTCAAGCTCACCTCAGACACAGACACAGACACACTGATCTTTAGCGATATTGTGAGTGCGACTGTAGGCACGCTGACAGGTACCGAGAGTACCGACACCTTCGTAGTTACGGGCGCAAATGCTTTCGATCACACTGAATCGGGGATCAGTTTTAGCAGTGTGAGCGAGGTAGTAGGCAATGGCGGTACCGACAGCGTCGATGCCACTACCTATAGCTATAGCGAGGGCCTGGCACTTACCGGCGGGACTAATGAGGTTAAGGTCTCGGTAGCTGTAGACACAGGCTTAGATGCCCTAACCTTTAGCAATATCGCGAGTGCAAGCACGGCCAAGCTGACCGGCAGTGACGATTCGGATGAGTTTGAAATCACTGGTGATTCTACCCTGAAGGCTGCAGGCATCAGCTTTGAGGATGTGACAGAGGTCGATGGGGGTGATGGCGATGACAGTATCATCGCAATCAATACGGTGACTCTGACAGGTGTTAGTAAAGAAGCGATCTCAAATTCAATCACCTTCAGCGATATTGAAGCTGCCAGAGGGGGTGAGCTTGAGGCCTCATCGAACAATGATACTTTTGAAGTAACGGGTTTCGAGGAACTGAAGGCAAATCAGATTAGCTTCAGTGAAATTGACAGTGTTGATGCAAAGGGTGGCACGGACAGTGTTACAGGTGCCGATGGTGTAGACTGGACTCTAACTGGTAATGATTACGAAGCCACTAACAATGGCATCACCTTTAGCGATGTAGAAATCCTAACGGCGGTCAATGCAGATCTAGCCGGCACAAGCGGTGCCGATGAGTTTGTACTTCAGTATGACGATGACAATAACCTGAATGTCGCAGTTTCCAGCATGGCTGTCTATGGGATGTCTTCTGTTAAAGGCAATGACGGCAATGATACCCTGGATGCCAGAGTTTACAGCGAAGGCCTGACACTCACTGGCACAGAGGAGCAGGTCAAGCTCACTCCAGAGGCTGGTGCCGATACTGACACGCTAACCTTTAGTGACATCACCACGGCAATTACGGAAAAATTAACCGGCACCGATTCGGCTGAAGAGTTCGTCGTAACGACGGATGATACAGACACGGTTACGGTTGCGGTTAATAGTGTTGACTTTACCGGGGTCGGGGAGGTTGATGCTGGTACGGGCAGCGATAAGGTTATTGGCGCCAACGGCGCAGACTGGATACTGAGCAGTGATACAGATGCTGATAATAAAGCTGAAAACAGCGGCATAGCCTTTAGCAATGTAGAGACTCTGGATGCGGACAACGCCAACCTTCAGGGCAGCAGCGCCAAGGCAGAAACCTTTGTTGTGAGCAATGAGGGTGCTGTCAGCGTCAATGACATGAGTGTTTCCGGCACGTTATTGGCGGTGCTGGGTAATGGCAACAGCAGCAGTAGTGAAGGCGACAGTCTGAATGCCAGTGCTTATAGCGAAGGCCTGACACTCACAGGTACAGCGGGGCAGGTCAAGCTCACTCCAGAGGCAGACACAGATACGCTGACCTTTAGCGATATCACGAGTGCAACTACGGCCAAGCTGACCGGTAGCGATGATTCGGATGAGTTTGAAATCACCGGTGATTATACCCTGGATGCTGCATACATCAGCTTTGCTGGAGTGACAGCGGTCGATGGGGGGGCTGGCGATGACAGTATCAGTGCAATCAGTACGGTGACTCTGACAGGTGTTAGTAAAGAAGCGATCTCAAACTCAATCACCTTCAGCAGTATTGAAGCTGCCAGCGGGGGTAACCTTGAGGCCTCATCGGGCAATGATGTTTTTGAAGTAATGGGTTTTGAAGAGCTGAATGCGAACCTGATTAGCTTCAGTGGTATTAATAGTGTTGATGCAAAGGGTGGTACGGACACTGTTACAGGTGCCAATGAAGAAGACTGGACACTGGGCAGCGACGCCAAGGTAGCAACCAATAGCGGCATCACATTTAGTAATGTAGAAGCCCTGGTTGTGGATGAGGCCAACCTTCAGGGCAGCAGCGCCGACGCAGAAACGTTTGTTGTGAGCAATGAGGGTGCTGTCAGCGTCAATGAAATGAGCGTTTCCGGCACGTTATTGGCGGTGTTTGGTAATGGCAACAGCAGCAGTAGTGAAGGCGACAGCCTGGATGCCAGTGTTTATGGCGAAGGCCTGACACTCACCGGCACAGCGGAGCAGGTTAAGCTCACTCCAGAGCCAGATGCGGATGCAGACACACTAACCTTTAGTGACATCACCACGGCAATTACGGAAAAACTAACCGGCACCGATTTGGATGAAGAGTTTACGGTGGCTGGTAATAATACGGTTGCGGTGAATGAAATTGATTTTACTGGCGTCGAAGAGGTTGACGCTGGTGCGGGCAGCAACAAGGTTATTGGCGCCAACGGCGCAGACTGGATACTGAGCAGTGATACGGATGTTGATAATAAAGCTGAAAACAGCGACATAACCTTCAGTAATGTAGAGAGCCTGGTTGCCGACAACGCCAACCTTCAGGGCAGTAGCGCCAACGCAGAAACCTTTGTTGTGACTGAGGAGGGCGCTGTCAGTGTCAATGATATGACCATTTCCGGCACGTTATTGGCGGTAATGGGCAATGGCAGCAGCAGTAGCGAAGGTGACAGCCTGGATGCCAGTGCCTATGGTGAGGGCCTGACACTCACAAACACAACAAAGCAGGTCAAGCTTACCTCAGACACAGATACGCTAACCTTTAGCGACATCACCACAGCAATTACGGAAAAACTAACTGGCACCGATTTGGATGAAGAGTTCACGGTGGCTGGTGCTAATGCGGTTGCGGTGAATGAGATTAACTTTACCGAGGTCGAAGAAGTTAACGCTGGTGAGGGCAGCGATAGAGTTACCGGTGCCGAGAATGCAGACTGGATACTGAGTGATGATACGGATGTTAATAATAAAGCTGAAAACAGTGATATAGCCTTTAGCGGTGTGGATTTTCTGGTTGCTGACCAGGCTAGCCTTCAGGGCAGCAGTACCAAGGCAGAAGCCTTTGCTCTGACCGTGGAAGATGCTGTCACGGTTAACGGTATGACCGTTTCGGACATGCTAGGAGTGGCTGGCAATGGTGGTGGCGACAGCCTGGATGCCACCGCCTATAGTGGGGGCCTGACACTCACCGGCGAGGCTAATGAGGTTAAGGTTTCAGCAAATGCAGATGCCCTAACCTTTAGCGATATCGACAGTGCAGAAACTTTAAATCTGACAGGTACCGATGATTCAGATGAATTTGAAATCACTGGTAATAATGCTCTGAAGGTTGAGGGCATAAGCTTTAGTAAGGTGACCTCGGTCGACGGGGGTACTGGTGATGACAGTATCAGCGCAATCAGTACGGTGACTCTGACAGGTGTTAGTAAAGAAGCGATCTCAAACTCAATCACCTTCAGCAGTATTGAAGCTGCCAGCGGGGGCAATCTTGAGGCCTCATCCGGCAATGATGTTTTTGAAGTAACGGGTTTTGAAGAGCTGAAGGCGAATCAGATTAGCTTCAGTGAAATTGACAGTGTTGATGCAAAGGGTGGCACAGATACTGTTACAGGTGCCAATGAAGAAGACTGGACACTGGGCAGCGGTACTAAGGTAGCAACCAATAGTGGCATCACTTTTAGTAATGTAGAAGCCCTGGTTGTGGACGAGGCCAACCTTCAGGGCAGCAGTGCCGACGCAGAAACGTTTGTTGTGAGCGATGAGGGTGCGGTCAGTGTCAATGAAATGAGCGTTTCCGGCACGTTATTGGCGGTGTTTGGTAATGGCAACAGCAGCAGTAGTGAAGGCGACAGCCTGGATGCCAGTGCCTATGACGAGGGCCTGACACTCACAGGTACAGCGGAGCAGGTTAAGCTCACTCCAGAGGCAGGCGGAGATACAGACACGCTGACCTTTAGTGATATCTCTAGTGCAATCACTGCAAAACTGACTGCTACCGGCTCAAATGAAGAATTCACGGTGGCTGGTAATAATGCAGTTGCGGTGAATGAAATTGCCTTTACCGGGGTTGAGGAGGTTGAAACTGGGGACGGTAGTGATTCAGTTACCGGTGCCTATGCTGCCGACTGGACCCTGGAGGGGGAGAATAATAAAGCCATTAACAGTGGTATTACCTTTATCGATGTGGAGCTCGTAACGGCAGATAGCGCCAGCTTGCTGGGAAGCAGTGGTGCCGATGCCTTTGTGCTGCAAGCGACTGGCGACATCATCGAAGTCGACAATATGACCTTCTCGGGCGTATCGGCAGTCGATGGTCAGGGTGGCAACGATAGCCTGGATGCCAGCGACTATACCGGTGCCCTGGAGCTCAGTGGCACGGCTAATCAAGTTATGGCAGATAGCCTGACTTTTGACGGTATTGTTAGCGCCGTAACTTCTACGTTAAGAGGTTCTACTGGTGCGGATACTTTTACTATAAGTGGCGATAACGCAGCGACCAGCTACGGTATCGATTTTACCGGCTTGAGCACCATTAATGCTCGAGGGGGTAACGATACGGTTATCGGTGCCGATGATGCCGATTGGGCCCTAACGGGAGCTAACAAGGAGGCTGTTAACAGCAGCATCACTGTTAGCAATGTAGAGAATATCACTGCCGTAAACGCAGACTTGGTTGCTACAGCCAATGATGATGCCTTTGTACTCCAGGCTGATGGTGATGTAGAAATTAGCAGCATAACCGTATCCGGTATGTCTGCGGTTGATGGCAATGGCGGCGATGATACTCTGGACGCCAGTGCCTATACCGATGGTTTGTCATTGACCGGTACTGACAACCAAGTGGCTGCAGGCTCACTATCTTTCGATAGTATTTCCAGTGCGACGACTTCTATCCTGACAAACACTCACAATTCTGCTGAATTCCAATTGGAGGGTGATGGAGCACTGGCAACTGCCGGCATCAGCTTTAGTGGCCTTGAAGCGGTGAATACCTCGGGTAGCAATGACTCTTTAGTGGCTACCGATGATGACGATAACTTTACCCTCAACTCCGATGGCGATATCAGCGTTGCAGGTATCGACTTCACTGGCCTGGAAAGCGTCGATGGTGCGGGGGGGAGTAACACGGTACAGGCCGATGGGGCGGCTACCTGGACCTCGACCAGCTCCGCTGGCGCTCTGGTTGATGGCAGTGTAGAAGCTGAAGTTAATAGCCTGACCGTCTATTTCGAGAACCTCGAATCGGTAGCGGGCGCTGGAAGCTACGTTGGCCAGGATATCGATGGTGAGTATGAGTTTAGTGCTCTGGATACCATGACAATTGGCGAGGTGACCTTTGCCGACTTGGATACTGTAGCGGCTGGTTCAGGCTCTGATGCGGTTTATGGATCTAATCTTAATACTACCTGGAATATCAATGATTCTGGGCACACCGTATCTGATGGTGAAACATCCCTCACTATTACCGGTATCGAGTCTATTACTGCCGGCTCTGGCAATGACCAGTTCAATTTAAATGGCGGTGAACTCACAGAAATTAATACCGGTGCGGGTAACGACACAGTTACCTTCTCGGGCACGGTAATTGACAGTATCTCCCTCGGTGCTGGCGATGACCTTTTGACGGTAAATACTGATATTGGCCAGGGCGTAGAGCTGGATGGCGGCAGCGGGTCTGATGACTTCCAGTACAACCCGTCGGGCGCGACCTGGGAGATTTATAGCAGCGGTAATCAGGTAGGTAACTTCGACTTCACCGGCTTTGAATACCTGGATAATACTTCTAACTCTATTACCGTTCTGACCGATCAGGTTTTTGATTTTGAAAATGGTGGTAATACTTCCGAAAGCTTCAATAAAAATGGGGCCGGACTGCAGTTTAGCGGTATGCGACTCGGCTATGATGGCGAAGGCGATATCTATGTCACGAGTAGCGCGACAGGTACCATCGGCGGTAGTTTGGTAGCCGATCGTGCAGAGCTGGTTGTTGCCGGTGATGTAGATATAGAGGCGGACGTTGGCGTCTTGGGCGTTGCTACTTCCGGAGCGGACATCAATATCAGCGTGTTGGCTGCGGGAGACCTGGTTATTGACGAGATCAATGCGGGGCGCGGCAGCGTATCCCTGGCCAGCTCCAGTTTCGGCGACCTAACTGCTGAAAGCTATGGTGACACCCACATTACTGCCTCTGCGGTAACTCTGGGAACGGAAACTCAACTCTGGACCCTGATTGGTGAGACAACCAACCCACTGCGTATGGATGTCACCGATACACTGGATATCTATTCCATCAGCTACTATGAGCCCGATTTTATTGGCCAGATCCCAACGGTGACCAGTACCGGTGATGAGTTGCAGTCTATTGCCGGCGCTCAGGCCTCTCAGGGCCTCAAGTCAGCGGTGCAAAATGCGGTGGAAGATTTCAGCCAGGTGGACCCGGCAATCTTTAGTGCAGTGAAACCCTATAGCAGCGGTATTGATGCGGTGAACTCTCCAGAGATGCGCCTCAAGTCTGGAGAGCTGGCGCCTTCCGTCGCTTCTGCGGATAGCGAAGATGAAGATCGTCGGCAATTTGATGCTCAGCTGGAGGTTGGAGTCGATGTGGTCGGGGATGTTCTGGGAGACCTGAGTGGCGGTAGTGCAGGGCGTTAAATAACCCTGCCACAGATAAAAAGCCGGTCTGACAAACCGGCTTTTTTTATGCTGTGTATATTACAGGGGGGCTTTTGCGTAGCGCGATAATGTCTCTGCGCGCCTGCGGGATTTGTAGAGTTTTGTAGTTGCTCGCGAATAGAGCTTTAACAATCTGCGTATTGCAGTTGGGGATAGCAAAGTCAGTTACCCAAACGAAAAAAGGCCGACTCTTGCGAGTCGGCCTTTTTGGAATTGGTGCCCAGGAGAGGACTTGAACCTCCACGACCGTTAGGTCACTAGCACCTGAAGCTAGCGCGTCTACCAATTCCGCCACCTGGGCAAATCAACGTGTGCTCCGTTGAGGACGCGAACTATAGAGATATGCCCCCCCTGTGTCAACGGTTGTGTTGCGCTTTTTTCAACATTTTTTTCATGGGTCGGGAAAATCGGCGAAATCGCTTATAATGCGTGCAATAGCGGCGAATTATTGACCAGGAAACCACCATCAGCGCCGCCTTTCTTTATGCCGGATAATCTCCGGAGGTTGCCAAACCTGGGCAACTGCCCAACAACGGATGCTGTTTTGACTCAAAAAAATACCTCAGACCCCCTCAATGTTGACCCCCATGCCCAGCGCGAGGCGGAGAAATACGAAAAACCGGTGCCCAGCCGGGAGTACTTGTTACAAATCCTGGAGAAACAGGCGGAGCCGGTGCCCTGGGAAACAGTGGCCGACTTATTGGAGTTGACCGACGAGGACCGCCGCGAAGGCGTGCGGCGGCGCCTGATCGCCATGTCCCGGGACGGACAGATCGCCAGCAACCGCGCCGGGGACTTTGGCGTTTTGGATAAAATGAGCCTGATACGCGGCCGGGTTATGGGCCACCGGGATGGTTTTGGTTTTGTGATCCCCAGCGACGGCGGCACCGATCTCTTTTTATCCCACCGGCAGATGCGCAAAGTCTTCGATGGTGATGAAGTACTGGTGCGGGAAGCCCCCGGTGGTTTTCGCGGCAAGCGCGAGGGCGCGGTCGTTCGGGTGATCAAGCACAATACCCAGCAGCTGGCCGGGCGCTTGTACCGGGAGAAGGGTATTTGTTTTGTGCGCCCGGATAACCCCCGCATTAATCTCGATATTATGGTGGCCTCTGCGGATACTGCCGGCGCCGCTCACGGCCAGTATGTGGTGGTAAATATTGTTACCCAGCCGGGCCGGGATAGAGTGCCCCAGGGGGAGATCAGCGAAGTGCTCGGGGATCACCTCGCCCCGGGTATGGAGATCGATGTCGCAATTCGCAATTACGGGATTCCCCACACTTGGCCCAGTGCACTGACGGCGGAGGTCAATGAGATCGCCGATGAGGTACTCGAAGAACATAAAAAGTCGCGGGTGGATTTGCGCCAGTTGCCCCTGGTCACTATCGATGGCGAAGACGCGCGGGATTTTGATGACGCGGTCTATTGCGAACTACTCCCCGACGATAGCTGGAAATTGTTGGTGGCCATTGCCGATGTCTCCTACTACGTGCGCCCGGGTAGCGCGCTGGATGAGGAAGCGCACAGCCGCGGAAACTCGGTGTATTTCCCGGATTTTGTTGTGCCTATGCTGCCGGAGAAATTATCCAACGGCCTCTGCTCCCTAAACCCCGACGTCGACCGGCTGTGTATGGTGTGTGAAATGCACATCGATCGCAGCGGTGCGATTCGCGATTACCGTTTCTTTGAAGCGGTGATGCGCAGCCACGCACGCCTGACTTATACCCAGGTAGGGCAAATACTCGACGAACGGGATAACCGCGACAGCGGCGCCCGCAAGCAATTTGCGAGTTTGACCCCGCACCTGGATAACCTGCACGATCTTTACCTGGCGCTGCGCGGAGCGCGGGAGCGCCGTGGTGCCATTGATTTTGAGACCACAGAGACGCGGATACTATTTGACGCACAGCGAAAAATTGAGCGGATTATCCCACTGGTGCGTAACGACGCGCACAAATTAATTGAAGAGTGTATGCTCGCGGCCAATGTCTGCGCGGCGAGCCTGATGGAGCTATCCGAGCTGCCCGCACTCTACCGGGTGCACGATGCGCCCAAAGAGGAGAAGCTGAGCAATTTGCGCGAATATTTGGGTGAGTTGGGTCTGCGCCTTCCCGGTGGCAGTGAGCCCCAACCCAAAGATTTCCAGGACCTTATGGAGCAGATCGAGGGTCGTGCGGATGCCCATATTATTCAGGTTATGCTGCTGCGCTCTATGAATCAGGCGGTTTACCAGCCGGAAAATCGCGGACATTTTGGCTTGGACTACCCGGCTTACGCCCATTTCACCTCCCCGATTCGCCGCTACCCGGATCTGCTTCTGCACCGGGCACTACGCTGGCTGGTGCGCAATGGCAGCGCCAACCCAGCTGCGGTGGCCAAAAAAGTGTACTCAGTGCCCGGGGCCAAGCCGATTGCTCGCGAGCAGATTCTGCCCTACGACATGGCAGCCATGTTGCAGTTGGGCGAGCAGTGCTCCCTGACTGAGCGGCGCGCCGATGATGCGACCCGGGATGTGCTCAGCTGGCTCAAGTGTGAATACCTACAGGATCACGTGGGCGAGACCTATTCCGGTGTGATCAGTGCGGTCACCGGGTTTGGATTATTTGTGGAGTTGGACAATCTCTATGTGGAGGGCCTGATCCATGTGACAGCCCTGCCCAAAGACTACTACCGCTTTGAGCAGGCGCATCAGCGCCTTATCGGAGAGCGCAGCGGCAAACGCTACCACCTGGGTGACTCTGTTACCGTGCAGGTGGCGCGAGTGGATCTCGAAGAGCGCAAGGTGGATTTTATCCTGAATGAACTGGTGCCGCGCGCCAAGCGCGAGCTAAAGAAAAAGAGAGAGAGTACGCGGGTGAGTGCCCGCGCAATGGAAATGGCAGTAGAACACCAATTAGAACGCGAGCGCCGGGGCCGCGACAGCAAAGAGAATCCCCGCAATACCAGCGCCAACCCCTGGGCCAAACACAGCGAAACCACCGCGAAAGCCTCGCCTTTCCGCAAGCGCAAAGTGGGTTCTGCTGAAGTTGTCCCGGTGGAGGCCAGTGCTGAAATCCCCGTAGAAGAAGCGGAACCGATGCCGCCGGTAAAAACGGGCAGTGAAGACGGGAGGGGAGAAGAGGCCGAGCCCAAGCGCAAGCTCAAAAAGCGCACCCCGACGCGCAAGGGCGGAAAACGTCCGGCAGTGGCCGCCCGCAAGGCCGCGCAAAAGGCCGAGAAGGCCAAGACCCGCTCGGGCAAATTGAAAAAGAAGAAAAAGAGTTCTTCTGGCAGTAAAAAGAAAAAGTGATCGAGGCATAAATTGAGTCAAGAAGTGATCTACGGCCTGCACGCGGTGCAGGCCCTGCTAAAGGGTTCCCCGCAGAATGTATCGGAGCTTCTGCTGCTGCGCGGTCGCAAAGATCAGCGCTTGCAGAAAATAATTCAGCAGGCGGAAAAGAATGATATCGCCGTGCGCTTTATTGACCGGCGCGCGCTGGATGAAAAGGTTGAAGATGACGCCAATCACCAGGGGGTGATTGCCCTCTGTTCCAGTAAGGCAAAGGTTCACGATGAAAAGTTTCTGTTCGAGCTGCTGCAACAGTTGGATCAGCGCGGCGAAGCGCCTTTTCTCCTGGTGTTGGATGGCGTGACCGATCCACACAATTTGGGCGCCTGCCTGCGCTCGGCTGAGGCCGCTGGAGTGCATGCGGTAATTGCCCCAAAAGATAAATCGGCGGGGCTGACCCCAACCGCCCGCAAGGTGGCCTGTGGTGCCGCCGAAGTCTTGCCCTTTGTCACCGTGACCAACCTGGCCCGCGCGTTACAGCAGTTGCAACAGGCGGGGGTATGGATCTATGGCGCGGCCGGTGAGGCGACCCAGGATGTGTACCAAAGCCAGTTAACCGGCCCCCTGGCACTGGTTATGGGCGCAGAGGGCAGTGGCCTGCGGCGCCTGACCCGGGAGCATTGCGATCACCTGATCAAAATTCCTATGGCGGGCGAGGTCAGCAGCTTAAACGTTTCGGTTGCCACCGGGGTCTGCCTGTTTGAAGCGGTGCGCCAACGCAACGGCTGAGCGACCTGGTTGATCTGCACCGCCACAGGAAGTTTATCCCTGGGGGTGCAGATTGATATCGATATTGGCTCTGTACCGGTAAGCTATTTTCTTAATAGCTCCGGGTTTCGGTGATATTGCTGATAAAGTCTCGCTAGGCTTATTATTGGTATTTTTGTACCAGCTCGCTGTTTGTTATGGGGAGCATTATGCTCAGTGCCTGCCTTGCATCCCCGGCTTAAAACTGCCTGAAATCTTGTTATAGCTGCGGGTATTTTAAATATATTGATAAACACCCTCTGCGCTATTGGCCTGGTGAATACTTGTTTATTTTTCAGAGGGTATTTTTAATAGATAGATTGAAAGTCATCCGGACTGCAATTGAGCGAAGGCGAACCTGGCTAGAATAAAAACCTATATATTTAGCATAAATTAGATCTCAGGTTCTGGTACAAATAGGGTGTTTTTCAGTTTTTAGCCGGTACAAGATTACTTATTGATATAGCTATATTCAGCGGCTTACTTGTTCGTTTTTTTTTTAATAGATGGGTGGGGGGTTATCCTTCCAGCCGTTGATTTTTTATGCTGCCTATTCTGCTTATATTTAGCGGAATAACTTGGATACTGAGAGCCGTTTGCATTGCTATATTCGGTTTGGCTTCATATTATATCCGTCTTTAGTGGAGGGGATTATATGAATGGAGTTACAGGCCAATATCAATCTTGGTATTTGCACATTTTGCATATTTTACGTTTTGGGCTATTAACGCTTGCAGCTGGCTTGCTCAGTGCCTGTGGCGGCGGGGGGAGCAGTGGTAACAACGGTGGAGGCACGACATATCCCGTTCCGGATACTATTACGCTGGAAAGTGTTGGCTTGGAACAGGATAGCGCGAATGAATACCAGTATTCTTTAACCGCCTATTACAGTGATGACTCCTCTAGCGATGTCACCGCCGATGCGGACTGGTCTGTAAGTGATACGGACCTGGCAACGGTTGCGGCCGGACTGGTCACGCCACTGCACAGTGGCTCATTTACCCTGACTGCCACCTATGAAGGGATGAGTAAAACGGTTGATATCGAGATAGACCCTATTTTCCAGAGTGTGCAGCTGGATAGGGATGCCTCGAATTTTGATCAATACTATCTCACTGCCTACTATGACGATGATAGTTCAGTGGACGTTACCGAAGAGGCCGACTGGTCACTCAGTAATGTTACCGGCTCGGCCACGGTAGAGGCCGGCCTAATCACCGCAGTGGGGAGTGGCTCAGCCACCCTGAGCGCCACCTATGAAGGTGAAACGGCGGATATAGAAATTGAACACCTTGTCTATGTGCGTGAAGTCTTTCCCTCTGAGTATGAGTTTGCTGCATTAAAAAATAATGGTTCGGTAGTGTCATGGCCCGATAATTATTCTTTTAGCGGTATTTTTTTTAGTGATGTTAGTGATAGCTTAACCAGCGATGTCGCAGCAATTTTTTCTACGAAGAATGCCTTTGCAGCATTAAAGTCCGATGGTTCTGTTATCACTTGGGGAACAGCGATTATTGATGGCGGAGACAGCAGCTCTGTAAGTGCCAGCCTAGCGGATGGTGTTGTTCATATTTATTCAACGGATACCGCGTTTGCGGCATTGAAGTCCGATGGTTCAATTGTTACTTGGGGCAATGCTGGTGCTGATAGTCGTGCGGTAAGTACCCAGTTAGCCAGTGATGTTGAGGAGGTTTATTCAACTAGGTCGGCTTTTGCTGCACGAAAATCAGATGGCTCTGTCGTAACCTGGGGAATTGAGGGGGGCGATAGCAGTGCGGTAAGTGCGGAACTCTCCAGTGATGTAGTGACTGTTTTTTCAACAGACTTTGCCTTTGCTGCATTGAAGTCCGATGGCTCTGTGGTGACCTGGGGGGGAGTTACTGCGGGCGGCGATAGCAGTGCGGTGAGCGCAGAACTCTCCAGTGATGTAGTGACTATTTTTTCAACAGACTTTGCCTTTGCCGCACTCAAGCCTGATGGTTCTGTGGTGACTTGGGGAGATAGTGATATGGGTGGCGATAGTAGTGCGGTGAACGAAGAAATTTCTAGCGATGTTGTGCAGGTCTTTGCAAATAGCAAAGTTTTTGCGGCACTAAAATCTGATGGTTCAGTCGTTACCTGGGGTGATGCTGACTGGGGTGGTGATAGTAGCGATGTGAGTGATCAGCTGACGGGTGATGTAGATATAATTTATACCGCTGAACGCGCTTTTGCAGCGCTTAAATCCGATAGTTCAGTCGTTACTTGGGGTGATACTGACTGGGGTGGTGATAGTAGTGAAGTCAGTTCTGAGTTAACGGATATAGAAACGATCTATACCGGTGCATTAGGCTTTGCTGCATTAAAGCCTAATGGATCGGTGATATCCTGGGGCGGTAGCGCTGATACTAGTAGTGTTAGTGAGAATCTGGAAAGTGGTGTGTTAGCTGTTTTTACCACTAGGGATGCCTATACAGCGTTGAAAGACGATAAATCTGTAGTGACTTGGGGCGATGATTCACAAGGCGGTGACAGCAGTGAAATCAATTTCTACTAAATGACGATTCTCTTATTTAGCGAAAGCTATTGACTGCTTGCTGATATTAATTTTACTTATTGATCAAGTAGATAGTGCGAGCAGTTAGGCTTGGCGCCGACAATCACAGCAATGATGATTGTCGGCGCGCTTAAGTTTCTTAACAGAGCCTATCTCCTATCTAGTGTGCTGTATTAAATAGATTTCTGATTTGAGAGTGCTTGGTGTGCACGCTCCACTTTCAATAAAATTTCCTCAGCAGATTTCGTCCACACAAAAGCTTTCTTGGCTTCATTATGTGTTTCAATAAATTTCAGGATAGCCGTTTCCAACTCCTTGACTGAGGTGAATACCCCTCGGCGCAACTGCTTCTCTGTGAGTAATCCAAAAAATCTTTCCACCAGATTTAGCCAGGATGAACTGGTCGGAATAAAATGAAGATGAACTCGTTTGTTTCTCTTGAGCCAGCGCTTTACATTTTCATGCTTGTGAGTCGCGTAATTATCGACGATAAGATGAAGATCCTGTTCTTTGGGTGTTTGCTTTTCTACGGTCTTTAAAAAGCCTAAGAACTCCTGATGACGATGGCGCTTTCTACACTCACCTATGACCTCACCAGTCAGCGTATTAAGGGCGGCAAAAAGAGTGCTTGTCCCGTGACGTTTATAATCATGGGGCATGGTGCCACACTGCCCCGGTTTCATGGGTAGTCCAGGCTGTGTCCGATCCAGGGCCTGAATCGAGCTTTTTTCATCCACACAAAAGACAACCGCATTTTCTGGCGGTGACATATACAAGCCAACAACATCGCGTAATTTTTCTTCAAAAGCAGGATCGTTACTCACCTTGAACTTTTCGGTTAGATGAGGCTTAAGGCCCACTTCCTGCCATACCCTGCTGACAAAAGAGTGGTTAATTCCTAAGACTTTCGCCATGCCTCGCGTTGTCCAGTGTGCCCCATCCTTTGGCTTACTTCCTGTCGTCATCTTGATAATTTTCGAGCGGAGTTTTGCCTGCTCTTCTGAATTCTTACCGCCATGATTAGCCCCCCTGGGCAAATCCTTCTCTATACCTGCCAGACGCTTTTCTGCAAAACGATTGCGCCATCGGCCCACCGTATTGACATCAACGCTTAACTTTTTCGCAATTTGGTAGTTGGGAACCTGCTTGGCAGCGAGCAAAATAATCTTTGACCGCTCAGCCAATCTCACCGATATTTTTCGACTTTTTATATTCTTTTCTAACTGCTTTTTTTCTTCCGGTGATAAATTGATTTCAACTTGAGCTGGCATTGGTCTTCACTTAATCGCTAAATGAAACTCACATTATATATCAGTAATCTATTTAATATACTGCACTAGAGTAATACTGGTTGTCGGCACGTTTGAGCCTTATATAGAAACCATCCATTATCTTCTATCCAGCCGACAGCTAATTATCGGATCATTCGCCAAAATCGAGCGAAAATTGGTTTAAAGCCAACCTGCCGTTGCGGATTTGTCGAGCCCAATTTTTAAAAAGTCTATATGGCCAAGTATAGCGCCTCTCCCTAAATTAAATAGCATAAAAATTTTAGTATCTCTTCTTGATCGTTTTGCAATAGCTGGTGCAGCCGTACCTAAATATTTGTCGGTTATTTTGTAAGGGGGCGTTATTTTTTTAAGTGCCGTTTATATTGCTATATAGAATGTGAGTTTTTATTATGCCCGCCTTCACAGGAGGAGCTTTCTATGAATGGAATCACAGGCCAATATCAGTCTTGGCATTTACACATTTTACATATTTTACGTTTTGGAATATTAACGCTTGCTGCTGGCTTGCTCAGTGCCTGTGGCGGTGGGGGCAGTAGTAGCGGTGGTGGAACAGATACCGTTACGCTGGAAAGTGTTGGTTTGGAGCAGGATAGCGCGAATGAGTACCAGTATTCTTTAACCGCCTATTACAGCGATGACTCCTCTACTGATGTCACCGCCGATGCGGACTGGTCTGTAAGTGATACTGACCTGGCAACGGTTGCGGCCGGACTGGTCACGCCACTGCACAGTGGCTCATTTACCCTGGCTGCCACCTATGAAGGGATAAGTGAAACGGTTGATATCGAGGTAGACCCTATTCTTCAGAGTTTGCAGCTGGATAGAGACACCTCTAATTTTGATCAATACTATCTCACCGCCTACTATGACGATGATAGTTCAGTGGACGTTACCGAAGAGGCCGACTGGTCACTCAGTAATGTTACCGGCTCGGCCACGGTAGAGGCCGGCCTGATCACCGCAATGGCGAGTGGCTCAGCCACCCTGAGCGCCACCTATGAAGGTGAAACGGCGGATGTAGAAATTGAACACCTTGTCTATGTGCGTGAAATTGTTTCCTCTTGGATTAGCTTTGCGGCACTAAAAAATAATGGTTCGGTGGTGTCATGGCCCGATGATTACTCTGGTTCAGCTACTAATTTTAGTGAGGTTAGTGCCAGCTTAACCAGTGGTGTTGTAGAAATTTTTTCTACGGGATGGGCCTTTGCAGCATTAAAGTCTGATGGCTCTGTTGTTACCTGGGGGACTGAGAATTCTGGTGGAGACAGCAGCTCTGTAAGTGCCAATCTGGCGGATAATGTTGTTAATATTTATTCAACAGAAGATGCATTTGCAGCACTGAAGTCTGATGGCTCTATTGTTACTTGGGGGGATAGTGACTCCGGTGGGGATAGCAGTGCCGTTAGTACCCAGTTAGCCAGTGACGTTGAAGAAGTTTATGCAACTAGTAGAGCTTTTGCTGCGCGAAAATCGGATGGCTCCTTTGTAACCTGGGGAAGTAGTAACTCAGGAGGGGATAGCAGTGCGGTGAGCGCGGAGCTCTCCAGTGATGTGGTGACGGTTTTTTCTACAGGTTATGCTTTTGCTGCACTGAAATCCGATGGTTCTGTAGTGACCTGGGGGGACTCGGATGATGGAGGGGATAGCAGTGCGGTGAACACAGAAATTTCCAGTGGTGTGGTGACGGTTTTTTCATCGTACTTTGCTTTTGCCGCACTGAAGTCCGATGGCTCTGTGGTGACTTGGGGAGATGAAGATCGCGGTGGTGATAGCAGTGCGGTGAGCGCAGAACTCTCCAGTGATGTTGTACAGGTCTTTGCAGCTGAGAGCGCTTTTGCGGCACTCAAATCAGATGGATCGGTGGTCACCTGGGGTGAAGCTGACTACGGTGGCGACAGTAGCGATGTAAGTGGCCAGCTTGCGAGCGATGTAAATAAAATCTTTGCATCCAAACTTGCTTTTGCTGCGGTTAAATCTGATGGTTCTGTTGTCACTTGGGGGGACAATGATTGTGGCGGCGATAGTAGCGAAGTCAGTTCTGAGTTGACTGGTGATGTAGAAACAATCTATCCCAATTTTGGTGGCTTTGCCGCATTAAAGACGGATGGATCGGTAGTAAGCTGGGGCTTTACTAGTTCCGGTATCAGTAGTGTTAGCGATCAATTGGCGTCTGGTGTATTGACTATCTTTACGAATGCTGCAGCCTTCGCAGCATTTAAAGACGATAAGTCCGTGGTGACTTGGGGATATAGTGATTTTTTCGAAGATTTTGGCGCTGATAGCAGCGCCATCGATTTTTATTAAGCAGGAATTAGCTTGCTGATATCAACCCTGCTTGTTGATCAAGTAGATATTGCAGGCAATTAGCCTTGTGCCGACAACTAGAGTAATACTGGTTGTCGGCACGCTTGAGCCTTATATAGAAACCATCCATTATCCTCTATCTAGCCGACTGCTAACTGGTGGGGCATTCGCCAAAAAGGGCGGCTAACCAAGACTTGGAAATAAATATTTTCGCCCTGTTGTTTATGCGGGATTATTTAAATAAAGGCAGAGTTAAGGGTGTTGTAGTCGAGTGTTTGGTCAAAGAAATTATTACCAATTTCCATCGATATCAGCTGTTTTAATGAATCGCTCAAATGGCCGTAAACAGACTGGAACAATACCGGCCCGGTGCTAAAGCGCTTTATGCCTGCGGCAAAAAATTCCGATATCGGGGCCATACCTGGTAGCAACATAATATTCAGTGGCAGGTCGATACCTGCTGCCAGGCGCCTCGCTTCGTCAACTGCGCTAAGTCCCGGTATAAAGCCGCTGTCAGCACCTGAGCTTTTATAGAGTTCCAATCTCTCTATACACATTTTTATCGCTTGATCACCGCTGGCGAGAGCATTGAGATAAACATCGGTACGCGCATTAATAAAAAGCGGGCGGCCGTTAAGTGCTTGGCGAATAGCGCTAATCTTTTCGCCGAGAGATTCCGGCGTGTCTTTGCCATCTTCAATATTGATACCTGCAACGCCGAGCGCCACCATTTTACAGGCCAGCTCCGCTACCTCTGCGGGGTTTTGGGAGTATCCATCCTCAATATCCACGGTTAGCGGTAATGAGGTTACACGGGCAATACGTGCGATAGCGTTTAAGTGTTCCTCGACTGGCAGCGCACCGCCGTCGGCATACCCCAGTGACCAGGCTAGGGCGGCACTGCTGGTGCCCACGGCTTTGGCGCCTGCATTTTTACAGAGTAGAGCGCTGGCGGCATCCCAGGCGTTGGGCAGGATCAGGGGGGCAGCGGCTTGGTGCAGCTGGGTAAATGTGTTGAAGGGACTGCTATTCATCGGGGTAATCTCTTGGGCGATACTGTTTCAGCGGTGAATTTACCGCTCAAGAGCACTGCTCACTGGCCACAATCGGAACTGGACAGTAAAGCGGAAAGACATATGCCGATATTGATCGAGGTATGGCGGTAGGGGGAGGGGGGCAAATGTTATTAGTCCCTAACAGAGAAAGCCATAAAAGCTCTCTCTGTTAGGGAAGCGAGAAATCAGCTCGGAGTGGGCTCTTTATTATTCAACCACTGCTGTACCGCCTCAATTACCGGGGCGGGATTCTTGATCCAGCTGAGATGTGGATTGCCTTTGGGGTAGGTGGGTTGCATCTCGCGGGTTTCACCATCGACGATCGCGGCTAATTTACGCGCGGCTTGGATCGGCGCGAAGGGGTCGCCGTCCAGTGCGATATGCAAGGTGGGCTGGTTTGTTTTCTCCATTTGCCCAAAGCGATCCTCCGGCGCGAAGCGGCCGCTAAAAATGGATCGGGCCCAGTCCTTCATCAGTCTGCGCGCCTCGTGCCAGCCGAACCCCATACGCGCACCGGGGAAATAACCCAGCAGGCTTGAGGTAATACTGGCAATCGAGGCGAAGACTAAGATGGCGCACTTGTGCAGGCCGCGCCAGCTGCGGTGGTCGACATGGCCGGCGGCGATACTGACAACCTTGGCGTTGCCGGTGAGACCGGCGCGCGCCGCCAGAGTACTGGTCTGGCCGCCAATACTGTGACCGAGAATAAGTGCTGGGCCCTGGGGGAACTGCTGTTCCAGCAGTTCGATCAACTGCGGGATAAATGAGAACACCAGGTCGTTGTAGCCGTAGTCGGCTTTGCGGTGGGGTCTGGGCAGGCTCTCCCCGGTGCCGGGCAGTTCGCTGATGGCGGTGCTGTAACCGAGTTTTTGCAGCTCCTCCAGCAGAAGGCGATAGCGGTTGGCGGGGACTCCCATAGCGGGGAGTACTAATACCAGTGGGCTGTCGCCATTGCGGGCGGTGGTGACCGGCACCTGGAAAGGGCCAAAATTTAGAATATGGGTTTGTTGGGGCATGGTACTTCTCCCGTTAATGCCGGGCATCATAGGCGAAGCGAGCTTGCCAGACCCATGACCAGACCGAGCAGTACCATGTCTCAATCTGCCAAATCCGCCGCCAAATAAAGTGACAGGTCGGTCAATCTTGTGTAACCGCTAACGGGGTTAATAGAGGCGCTTAGCTCGAAGTAATTGATCAACCTGCAACCGGGTAGGCGAAGGCACTGGGCTTGAAGTAATTGATCAACTTGCAACCAATCCCACAACTGCCTAGAATACGCCGCCCGCAATAGGCTCGGTTTATCCGTGCCCGTTGTACTCCTTGCCTCATCGGACTGTCCGAGAGGCTGATTAACCCGTAAGGAGCTAAAATGCGTCATTACGAAATTGTATTCCTGGTTCACCCGGACCAGAGCGAGCAGGTACCTGGCATGGTGGAGCGCTACACTGCGTCCATCAAGGAGAGCGGTGGACAGGTTCACCGTCTGGAAGACTGGGGCCGTCGCCGTCTGGCTTACCCGATCAACAAGATCCACAAGGCTCACTACATTCTGATGAATGTAGAATGTACTGAAGAAGCCCTTGAGGAACTGACTACCAACTTCCGTTACAACGATGCGGTTATCCGTAATCTGGTAATTCGTGAAGACGAGGCGATCACTGAAGAGAGCCCGATCATGAAAGCGGAAAAAGAAAGCCGTGAGCGCAAAGCTGCCCGTGCAGAGCGCACCGAGCGTCGCGAGCGCGCCGGAGAAGAGAAAGCTTCTTCCGACGCAGAAGCTTCTTCCGATAACGCTGAAAGCGAAGAGTAAGGGGATTATCAGATGGCACGTTTTTTCCGTCGTCGCAAGTTCTGCCGTTTCACCGCTGAAGGTGTTAAGCGTATCGACTACAAAGATCTCGATACCCTGAAAGCCTACATCTCCGAGACTGGCAAAATTGTTCCTAGCCGTATTACCGGTACCAAAGCCAAGTATCAGCGTCAGCTGGCCTCTGCGGTCAAGCGCGCGCGCTACCTGGCCCTGCTGCCGTACACGGACAGCCACGAAGCCTAAGCCGCAGTTTGCTTAGACTCATTAATAAAGAAGCTATCTAACTATGCGCGCCGTAGCTGAATTTATTATGCGCGGACGCGTCAGGACGGTAATCCTCACCATGTTGGGATTACCGCTGATAAGCCCGGCAATTCTCGCGCTGGTGAGTTTGCGCCGAGGCAGCAGTAACGGCCTGATGGTTTTGGCCTGGGCGCTGTTGCCTGCCGTAGTTACATACATGACAGGCCATGTACCTTTGCAGGTAGCAGGTCTTACTATTAGCGGTTTTGTGGTCGTCTTTTGCGCTGCTATAGCGCTGCGTAGCACTCAGTCCTGGGCTGCCGCGCTGATGACTGCAACAGCTGCTTCAGTAGTGGGAGTATTGCTGACCTCTAACTTAAGCGGCGGTCTCGTGCAGGGACTTGAGCAGTCTTTAGAGGCGACAGGGGTCTCATGGAGTCCTGGTGCTCGGGAGGCGTTGGAGCAGAACCCATTAGCTGAAGTCCAATTCACTGGAAACCTGAGTTGGCTGCTGGCTATGTTTGCCGTCTTAGCTCTGGTATTGGGGCGTTATTGGCAAGCCCTGCTGTATAACCCCGGCGGTTTTCGCCAGGAGTTCCATCAGCTGCGTTTGCCTAGGTGGTTGGCGCTGGTAGGGATGCTGCTTTGGCTACTCTGCCTGGCTACGCCTGGCTACGCTCACTGGGGATTAGTTGCTGCTCTTCCCTTACAAGTGGCCGGTATAGCTCTGGTTCATTGGCAAGTTGCTGACCGCAATTGGGGGATAGGTCCCCTGGTGGCGATGTATGTAATGCTAGTGGTTGCCGCAATGCCCCTGGTAGGCTTTCTTTGCGGCTTGGCCCTGGTAGATAGCTGGATAGATATTCGCGGGCGCTCCTCCAAATAGGCGCGCTCGCACAATACAGAAATTGAGGAAACCGAGATGGAAGTTATTCTGCTCGATAAAGTAGGCAAACTGGGCAACGTGGGTGACCGCGTTGATGTTAAAGCCGGTTTTGGCCGCAATTTCCTGCTGCCGACTGGTAAAGCAATTGCTGCTACCGCAACTAACATTGCTGAGTTCGAAGCTAAGCGCGCTGAACTGGAAGCCGCTGCTGCCGCTAAGCTGGCTGAAGCTGAGAGCCGCGCTACCAAGCTGGCCGATCTGGTTGTTACCATCGCTGCTAACGCTGGCGACGAAGGCAAGCTGTTCGGTTCTATCGGCACTCGCGACATCGCTGAAGCGATCTCCGCTGGTGGCGTTGAAGTAGCTAAAGCTGAAGTGAAGCTGCCGGAAGGCGCACTGCGCGAAGTGGGCGAGTACGACGTAGACGTACAGCTCCACTCCGACGTAATCGCTGCTGTTAAAGTCGTTATCGAAGCCGAGTAAGGTTTTGCTGACGAGTGGTTGGTGCTTCGAGCGCCAGCCGCGCTACAATCGGGCGCTGTACCCTATCGGGTCCAGCGCCCGTTTTGTTTTTACTACCCCGTAATATTCCCATGATCGACGAATACGCCGCCCCTGAAGACGAAAATCACAGCGAAGAGAGTTCACCGCTACCGCACTCGGTAGAGGCGGAGCAGTCCGTGCTGGGTGGCTTGATGTTGGACCCGGGCCGTATTGATGCCGTTGCCGAACAGCTGAGTGAAGAGGACTTCTTCAGTGCCAGCCACCGCAAGATTTTTGCGGTGATGGGCGAGCTGAGTAATGGTGAACAGCCCCTGGATATCGTTACCCTCGCCGAAGGCCTCGCCAGCCGCGACCTGCTCGGTGAAGTGGGTGGCCCTGCCTACCTGGCGGAGTTGGCTGAAAATACCCCCTCCGCAGCGAATATCGTCGCCTACGCCAAGATCGTGCGTGAGCGCTCCATGCTGCGCCAGTTGATCGCCGCCGCCGGTGAGATCAGCCGCACCAGTTTTAATCCCGGTGGCCTCGCTTCCGCCGACCTGCTGCAGATGGCCGAGCGCCGCGTGGCGGAAATCGCCGAGGGGCGCGCCAAAGAGGGCGGCTTTGTCGGCGTGGATACCCTGCTGAAAAAGACGGTCGAGCGCATCGATGAGCTGTTCAAGACCGAGGGTGATATCACCGGTATCAGTACCGGTCTTACCGAATTGGACCAGCGCACCTCCGGCTGGCAGCCGGGCGAACTGGTTATTCTCGCCGCGCGTCCCTCCATGGGTAAGACCGCACTGGCATTGAATTTTATTGAGAGCGCCATGCTCTGCCAGGAGAGCCCGACACTGGTCTTCAGTATGGAGATGCCCTCGGACAGCCTGGTGATGCGGATGTTGTCCTCTATTGGTCGTATCGACCAGGGGCGCATCAGGAACGGCAAGCTGCAGGAAGAGGATTGGCCCAAGCTATCCAGCGCCGTGCAGAAGATGAAAGGCAAGTCCCTGTATATCGACGATACGCCGGCACTGAGTCCCAGCGAGGTGCGCGCCCGTACCAAGCGCACGGTGCGCGATCACATCAACAAATTGATGCGCGAGAACCCCAAGTTAAGCCGCGAAGACGCCGAGGCCAAGAGTATGCCGGCGATGATTATGGTGGACTACTTGCAGCTGATGCAGGTGAAGGGTTCCACCGAGGGCCGCACCCAGGAGATCTCCGAGATCTCCCGCTCTCTCAAGGCGCTGGCGAAAGAATACGAATGCCCGGTGATTGCCCTGTCGCAGCTCAACCGGGGAGTAGAGCAGCGCCCCAACAAACGGCCGATGAACTCGGACCTGCGGGAATCCGGGGCGATCGAGCAGGACGCCGACGTGATCCTGTTTATCTACCGCGATGAATACTACAACGAGGACAGCCCGGATAAAGGGATGGCCGAGTTGATTATCGGCAAGCAGCGTAACGGTGAGATCGGCACCTGCCGCGCAGCCTTTGTGGGCAAATACACTCGCTTCGATAATCTGGCGCCGGAATACTACCAGGGCGAATAAGCCTTTCTGTTGGGTTCACGGCTGTCGAATATCCGAGCCTAAGGGAGCCCCATTTTGCTATCCGAACAAAAGATCCGCGCACTGGTGCTGCAACGCCAATTTATCCACAGCCCCTGGACCGGGGGGCTGTCGGGGTTGTTGCAACATCTGGGCGCCCTACAGCTGGACGCCATCCAGCGAATTACCCGGGCCCACCACCACCAGCTCTACAACCGCCTGCCCGGCTACCGCGAATCACACCTGGCGGAGGCGGAGCAGCGTCGGGAAATCTTCGAGTACTGGTCCCACGCCGCCGCCTATTTGCCAATGACCCACTACCCCTATGCGCGGGTGCGTATGGATCGCATCCGCGCCGGTCAGCGCCACTGGTTTGAGAAAAACGCCAAGCTGTGTCGCTATGTGCTGGATTGCGTGCGCGAGGAGGGCGCCCTGCGCGCCAGTGACTTTGTGCGCGCCAAGGGCGGGTGGTGGCAGTGGTCCGATGAAAAGAAGGCGCTGGAGCAGCTGTTTCACGAGGGGGAGCTGATGGTCAGCCATCGCGAGGGCTTTCAAAAAGTCTTCGATCTCCCGGAGCGGGTACTGCCGGCCAATATCTCTACCAGTGCGGCTTCAGAAGTCGAGTACGGCAGCCATCTGGTGCGCACTTTTCTGGGGTGCCAGGGCATTGGCCGAGCGGAGGAAATTGCCTACCTGCGCCGGGAGGATAAACCCCTTATCCGGCAAGCCATCGAACGTATGCTGGCAAGCGGGGAACTCACCCAGTGGGGGAAAGAACTGTTGCTCACCGAGCAGTTGGAGCGGGAGCCCGTGCGAGCAGCGCGCAAAGTACGTCTGTTATCCCCTTTCGATCCGCTGATATTGCAGCGCAAACGCCTGCGCCGGCTGTTTGATTTTGAATACCAATTGGAGTGCTATGTGCCGGCGGCCAAGCGCCGCTATGGCTACTTTTGCCTGCCGATTTTATACGGCGATCAATTTGTGGGGCAGGTGGACTTGAGGGCGGATCGGAATGCGGGCGTGCTGCGGGTCGAGGCCCTGTACTGGAATAAGAAGCCCGGTGTCTCGCTGGAGGCGAGCTACCACCGGGCTCTGGGGCACTTTGCCCGCTTTCACGGGCTGAACAGCGAAGCCGCGCTTACAGCTTGACGACTACGTAGACCTCCTGGCCATCGCGCTGAGTGGGCATAAAGTAATTGCCGCCATAGCGGTAGTACTGGATGCCATTGATAATTTCAGCAACGTAGCCCTTGGGCAGGGTCTCCAGCACTTGTCCGGGCTGGAAGCCCTCGGGACCCGGGGCCGGAGTGGCGGGTGCCGGGGCCTCAACGACAGGGACTTCAACCACAGGGGCCTCAGCGACGGGGACCGCTACCGCCGGCGCCGGCGTGGGAACAACCGCAACGGGGACGGGTGCTCCTGCGGGCGGTGCTACGACCACGTAGGTGCGGGTGGCGGGGCGCCACTTATAGTAGGTGTCGGCGTATTGGAAGTAAGTGACTCTGCCCACTTTAACGCGCACAGCACTGCCCGGCAGGCTGGCGACAGCGGCGCCCAGAGGGGCGGCGACGACGACATAGCCACGGGGACCTTGGCGATAGAAGTGCCCGCCTTGGTAGAAATAGGGGCGCCCGCCCACGGCGACGCGCACATGGCCTGCCGGCAGGACTGAGGCGATAAATCCGATCGAAATACGCGGTCCGCGATTACCATCTTTGCGATGATGGTGGCGGTGCTCTCCCCCGCGCTCATAGCCGCGCGCATCGGCCGGTGGGCTAAAGGCAAAGGCGGCCAGCGCCAGGAATGCACTGGCGCCAATAACGACATTCAGTTTATTCACGGTTTCTCCAGCAAGTGACTACTCACATAGTCATACTAACTCCTATCCCGGTATGAAAGGCAAGTTAATAAGTTAAGAATTGTCAAAGTACTGGATACTGGAGCACCAGTCAGCGGTTGCGCTGGATAATCCCCATCAGCTTGTACATCAGCTGTGCAGCGGCAAAATCATAGGCGTGGAAGCCCTCGATCGGTGCAAATTCCAGCAGGTCGAAGCCGATAATCTCTCTCTGCTGCGCTACGCATTCGAACAGGTTGAGGGTCTGGTACCAGCCGAGACCGCCGGGTACCGGGGTGCCGGTGGAGGGGAAGACCGATGGGTCCATGCCGTCCACATCCAGGGTAAAGAAGACTTTCCTGGGGAAATTCTCCGGCAATTGGAATTCCTGCACGTTGTTGGGCACCAGCTGGTGGGCATCCAGGTAGCCCACATTGTGGTCCTTGCGCGCCTGTACTTCCTCTTCGCAGTAGGCGCGGATGCCCAGCTGGAACAGAGGCACGCCGGCTTCTACCACCAGGCGCATTACGCTGGCGTGGCTGTGCTTGTGACCTTCATAGCGATCGCGCAGGTCGGCGTGGGCATCGATTTGCACTACGCCAAAGTCTGTTTCACCGGCGTCCAGGAGGCCTTTGATAATACCCCAGGTCACCGAGTGCTCACCGCCGATACCCACCGGCATCTTGCCCAGTTTCAATACCTCTTGGGTGGCTGCGGCGATATTGTCCATCACCTGCTCTGCGGGGCCGGCTACCGAGACCGGCGGGCGGGTGTAAATGCCCAGGTCGCAGGGGTTGGAGAAATTGTCGAAAGTCTCCAGCTGCCAGGAGGCCTCCAGGATGGAAGACGGGCCCTTGCCGGTGCCGCCGCCGTAGGAGACGGTCTCTTCATAGGGGATGGGGATAATATGAAAGAGGGCGTCTTCGGGCTTCGGCTGCTCGATTTCGGAGCCGAGAAAAATGGGGTATTCGTTTTCTGACTGCATTTATAAGTCCTCTGGCGGTGGCGACAACTGTGCGCCAGCGCATCTATCACGGAGTTATTTAAAGGCTCCCTATTAGGAGAGGCGCTCCTTGAAATCCTCGTAGCCGAAGGTCTTGATCATCTTCAGGTCGTCGGTATCCGAGTTCCAAAGGGCGATAGCGGGTAGGGGAATGCCGTTAAAGGTGTTGGTTTTGACCATGGTGTAATAGGCCATTTCCTCGAACACCAGGCGCTCACCGAGGCGCAGCGGCTCACTGAAACTGTATTCGCCGATGCTGTCCCCTGCCAGGCAGCTCTGTCCGCCCAGGCGATAGGTGTGAGGCAGGTCGCCGGGGCGGGCGGCCCCGGTAATTTCCGGGCGGTAGGGCATCTCCAGCACATCGGGCATATGGCAGGTGGCGGAGGCGTCCAGGATGGCCTGGTGTTCACCATTCCAGGCAATATCCACTACCTCGGCTACCAGGATGCCGGCGAATAGGGAGATGGCTTCACCGGGTTCCAGGTAGACCTGCACCGCGTACTTAGCGGAGAAATCGCGCACTGCGTCGACCAGCTCGTCCACCTGGTAGTCGCGGCGGGTAATGTGGTG
Organism: Microbulbifer regidiadema (SeqCode); assembly: GCF_052466995.1. NCBI lineage: Bacteria > Pseudomonadati > Pseudomonadota > Gammaproteobacteria > Cellvibrionales > Microbulbiferaceae > Microbulbifer > Microbulbifer regidiadema (SeqCode). The sequence continues at coordinate 3,813,855 of NZ_CP174297.1, forward strand.
GCCGCCGCCGAAGTTGATCCACTCCATCTGCGGGATCAGGTCGCCAAACTTCTCCTCTACCGCAGCGATAGTGCGCTGCAGGGGTTTGAAATCCTGTTCGCACAAAGTGTGGAAGTGCAGGCCGCTGATTCCCTCCAGGGACTCGCCTTCAAACAGCGAGCGCACGATGCCCAGGCGCGAACAGGGGGCGCAGGGATCGTAGAGGTCGGTGTGGCCCTCGGAGTGCTCGGGGTTAATGCGCAGGCCGAAGCGCAGTTCCGCACGCTGCTTTTGCATATCCAGGCACAGCTGCCGGTAGCGCTTCCACTGGGAGAAGGAGTTGAAGATCACATGGTGGGCGAATTGCAGTATTTCGCGCAGCTCCTCCTCCTTGTAGCCGGCACTAAATACGTGGACTTCCTTGCCCTGGTCGCGGCCGCCGTACTCTTCGTAACCCAGCTTGGCCTCGTGCAGGCCGCTGGCACAGGTGCCGGACAGGTATTCGGCCACAATGGGGCCGGTGCTGAACATAGAAAAGGCTTTGAGCGCCGCCAGTACCTTGGCGCCGCTGCGCTCCTGTACGTCGGCGAGCAGGGCCAAATTGTCGCGCAGGGCGATCTCATCGACGACAAAGCAGGGGGAGGGGACGCGGTAGGGATCAAAGTGTCCGAAGTAGTCAACGCGGGGAGTGAGGTCCATGGGGGCGTTATATCCTGGTGCGGTGGGGCGGGCGCTGGGGCCCACCCCGGGGAACGGAGAAAAGTGCGCTTTACTGGAAGGGCTTGTCCAACCAGGTTTCCTGCCAGGGCAGGCCGTACTTGTTCAGATCGTCCATAAAGGGATCGGGGTCCATCTGCTCCATATTCCACACGCCGGGCTTCATCCACTTGCCTTCCAGCATCATCTTGGCGCCGATCATCGCCGGGACACCGGTGGTGTAGGAGATCGCCTGGGATTGAACCTCCTGGTAGCAGTCCTGGTGGTCACAGGTGTTGTAGACGTAGTAGATCTTCTCTTCGCCGTCTTTGCTGCCGCGAATAATGTTGCCGATGCAGGTCTTGCCCTTGGTCAGCGGGCCGAGGCTGGCGGGATCTGGCAGCAGCTCCTTAAGGAACTGGATAGGTACAATTTGCTGGCCCTGGAATTCCACTGGCTCAATACCGGTCATGCCGACGTTTTGCAGGACTTCCAGGTGCTTCAGGTAGCTCTCGCCAAAGGTCATCCAGAAGCGCGCGCGCTCGATTTCCGGGAAGTGCTTGGACAGGGACTCCAGCTCTTCGTGGTACAGCAGGTAGATATCCTTGTCGCCAATGCCTTCGGGGAAGTTGAAGACGCGCTTTTCTTCCATCGGCTTGGTGGTTACCCACTGGCCGTTTTCCCAGTAGCGGCCGTTGGCGGTGATCTCGCGGATATTAATTTCCGGGTTGAAGTTGGTGGCGAACGGCAGGCCGTGGTCACCGGCATTGCAGTCGAGGATATCCAGGGTGTGGATACGGTCGAAGTGGTGCTTCTTGGCGTAGGCGGTGAATACGCTGGTGACGCCGGGATCGAAGCCGCTGCCCAGCAGTGCCATCAGGCCGGCTTTCTCGAATTTCTCCTGGTAGGCCCACTGCCACTTGTATTCGAACTTGGCCTCTTCCGGCGGCTCGTAGTTGGCGGTGTCCAGGTAGTGCACGCCGGTTTCCAAACAGGCATCCATAATGTGCAGGTCCTGGTAGGGCAGGGCCACGTTGATGACCAAGTCCGGCTTCACTTTCTCGATCAGCTTTACCAGCTCCGGCACATTGTCCGCGTCGACTTCAGCGGTGTCGATTTTGCGCGGCAGCATAGCGGCAATCTTGTCGCACTTGCTTTTGGTGCGGCTTGCCAGGGTAATATTTTCAAATACTTCAGCAACCTGTGCGCACTTGTGTGCAACCACCTGGCCGACACCGCCGGCGCCGATGATCAGTACGTTGGCCATAAAGATCTCCTTAATCTGCGGCTTTTGCGGCCGCTATCTTTGCAAAGGCGCTGGCGCCTTATTATTCACTTTTCGAAATAGGTGTAACCGCTCATGCTGGCGGTATAGGTTTGCAGAATCTGCTTGCGCTGGGCGGCAGTAATCAGCCCCTGTTTGACGGCGCGCTCCGCCAGGCGACGGAAGCGCTCGAACAGCGCTTTGGGCTGATATTCTACGTAACTCAGTACATCGGAAATACTGTCGCCGTGAATTTCGTGGCTGAAGTCGATACTGCCGTCTTCCTGGATGCGCACGCTCACCACATTGGTGTCCCCGAACAGGTTGTGCAGGTCGCCGAGGGTCTCCTGGTAGGCGCCGATCAGGAAGGTGCCGAGAATATAATCCTCGCCGTCTTTGAGTTCGTGCAAGGGCAGGGTTTTCTGCTCTTTTTCCCGGCCGATAAAGCGGTCGATCTTGCCGTCACAGTCGCAGGTGATGTCGGCGATGATGGCGGAGCGGGTCGGCGCCTCGTCCAGGCGGTGGATCGGCAATAGCGGGAATACCTGATCGATAGCCCAGATATCCGGCACCGATTGGAATACGCTCACATTGGCGTAGTAGATATCCGACAGCACTTCCGGCAGCGCTTGCAGGTCTGCGGGAATTTCCTCGGCTTCATCGAGCAGTTTGCGAATATCCTGGGCGCCCTGCAGGAACAGGTTTTCCGCATTGGCGCGCTCGCGCAGGCTCACCTGGCCGTGCAGGTACAGGGAGCGCACCTCGTCGCGATAGTAGAGCGCGTCGTTGTAGCTCTCTTGCAGGTTTTTGGGGGTGATACTGCGCACTGCGTCTTGCAGGTTGAGCAGCATCTGGTGGTCGCCCTCGCTGATCTTGGTGTGTTCGAGTTCCACCGGTTCGAAACGGGTGGTGTCGAGAATATCGAACAGCAGCACCGAGGAGTAAGCCACAGTGGCGCGGCCGGACTCGGTAATAATCACCGGGTGCGCGACGCCCTCGCTATCGAGGGTGCCCATAATGGCTTCCACCACATCCACACAGTACTCGTCCAGGGAGTAATTTTTGGAGTGGGTGTAATTGGTTTTACTGCCGTCGTAATCCACCGCCAGGCCACCGCCCAGGTCCAGGTAGCCCATCGGCGCGCCCTCTTCCACCAGGTCGGCGTAGTAGCGGCAGGCTTCCAGCACCCCGGTGCGGATATCGCGGATATTTGGCACCTGCGAGCCCAGGTGGTAGTGCAGCAGCTTGAGGCAGTCGAGCATATCGTGGTTGCGCAGCTGATCGACCATGGCGATCAGGTCGTTACTGCCCAGCCCGAAAATACTGCGGTCGCCACTGGTGGCATTCCAGTAGCCGCCTACCTTGGAGGCGAGCTTTACCCGCGCGCCGATATTCGGGCGCACTTGCTCGCGCTCGGCGCAGCGGATAATGGTTTCCACTTCCGAGGGGGTTTCCACGACAAAGAAAACCTGCACACCCAGGCGCTGGGCCTGCAGGCCGAGGTTGATAAATTCTTCGTCCTTGTAGCCGTTACAGACGATCAGGGATTCGGTGTTATCCAGAATGGACAGTGCGGCAATCAGCTCCGCTTTGCTGCCCGCTTCCAGGCCGTGGTTAAAGCGGCGTCCGGCATTGGCAATTTCTTCAATAACCTGGCACTGCTGGTTCACCTTAATGGGGAATACACCGCGAAAAACGTTGCCGTAGCCGCAGCCATCGATAGCGCGGGCAAAGGATTCGTTAATCCGGGCGATTTGCGCTTCGAGCAGATTCTCGATACGCAAGAGCAGGGGCATGCCCAGGCCGCGCTCGGTGGCGCCGCGGGCAATTTCCATCAGGGATACGCTGTGTGATGCCCCGTCGGGGCCGTCGACTTGCAGTGAAATTTCACCGTTTTCGTTCAGGTCGAAATATCCGGCGCCCCAATTGCGGATGCCGTAGAGTTCGGCCGAATCTTCGCAAGTCCAGTCTTTTACTTGTTGCTTCTTCATGGCGCCTTTCTGTTGGTATTTGGCGGGCGCGAATCTTGGGCCCAGCAGGACCGGAAAGCAATAACTATAGATAAAAAAACGCTAATTTTTGTGTATAAAAAAGTAAATGGCGAAACCGCTCGCAGCGGCGCTTTTATTTCTTGTGCGCGGGTGTGGCAAGGAGTATTTGGGGGGTGGTGAGAAAAAAGGCGGCCCGAAGGCCGCAGGGAAGGGAGGGTATTGGTTAGAGTGTCGCCAAATAATTCTGCAAGCCCGCAGAATTATTGTGGAATTATTTAAAGGCGCCTTAGATCACGCCGGGTCTGGGCACTACCCGGTAGCCGCGATGGCGCTGATCCCACAGGTAGTAGGTGTCGTAGGCCACATAGTAATTGTGTCCGCCCACTGCAACGGTCAGTGCTGACGCCGGCAGGCTGTGAACGATAGCGCCTTTCGGAGCCTGGGCTACCACATAGCCAGAGGAGGCCGGGCGGTAAAAAATTCCATCACTGTAGTAGAAGCCCGCAGCACCAATACTGATGCTGACAAAATTGCGCGGCAGGTGACGCCAGCGGTAGCCGTAACCGTAGTGCGAGGGGCGGTGGTGGGGGCGGTGACCGTGATAGCTGCGGCGGTAAACAGGTCTGTGTACTGCCCGGTGACCCTTGTTATAGCCTTTGTTGTACCCCGCTTTGTAGGCTTGGCGCACCTCGCGGCGGTGCTGGCGCTCCTCTCTGCGCTCCTGTTTACGTTCCTGCTTGCGCTGTCTTTTTTCCTGCTGGCGGTCGTGGTGTTTATCGTGCTGTTTGTTGTGGCCGCGCTCTATATGGCGCTGCTCGCGCTCGGCTCTGCCGTATTGGTGGCTGCTGTCCAGTGCGCGCTGGTGCCCACGGTACGCTTCGGACAGGGCGGGTGCCGCAATCATTAATAGGCTTAGGGTGGCGATGGCAGTTGTGAGGTGTCTCATAGCATCTCTCCCGAGTCTGGGGCTCTTTTCTTTCAAGTCAGGTCGTTTGTGTATCTTGACGTGAAGTTTGCCCCGGCAGGTCTGAACACTTCCTGAACTGAATGGGTTAAAATTCGGCGCAATCCACAAAGGCGATGCTGACTAGTGGTTCAGGCATTGCTGGCGGTTGTTTAGTGGAGCACAGGCGGGATTCTGCGGGGAAACCTTATAGAGAGCGGTCATTTTGCTATGTTGAGACACCCGGTCTCAGCGAGTATGATGCCGCGCTGATTCATAGTGAGCGGTAGCGAGATGCAAATCTTCCACCACGTAGCAAGCCTGCGCGAGGCGCTGGCCCAGGCCCGCAAAGACGGCAAGACCGTCGGCTTTGTGCCCACTATGGGCAATCTGCACGATGCCCATATAGAGCTGGTCAAAATCGCCCAACAACACTGCGATCTGGTGGTGGTATCCATCTTCGTCAACCGTTTGCAGTTTGGTTTGAACGAGGACTGGGATAAGTATCCGCGCACTATGGAGCGGGATATGGCCAGACTGCGCGAAGCGGACTGTGACTTCCTGTTCCACCCGGATGAGAGTGAAATTTACCCCAACGGCATGGACCAGCAGACCCGTGTGGTTTGCCCGGCGATGACCGATGTTCTGTGTGGCGCCAGTCGCCCCGGTCACTTTGAGGGGGTCACCACCGTAGTGGCGAAGCTGTTCAATATTGTGCAGCCGGACAAGGCCATTTTCGGGATTAAGGATTTCCAGCAGCTGGCAGTGATTCGCCGCATGGTGGAAGACCTGTGTATGCCGGTGGAAATTGTGGCGGCACCGGTGCATCGCGAGGAAGACGGCTTGGCGATGAGCTCTCGCAATGGTTATATCACCGCCGATGAGCGGCCCAAGGTCGCTGTGCTCAATCAGTTGCTGAACTGGGCCAAGGATGAGATCGTGGCGGGACGCCGGGATTTTGCCGACCTCGAAAAAGAGGCGCACAAGCGAATTGAAGAGAGTGGCTTTCGGGTCGACTACTTCTCTATCTGTTGCAGTAAGGATTTACAACCGGCGGCAGATGACGATAAACAAATCACGATTTTGGGCGCTATGTACACCAGTGCGGCGCGCCTGATCGACAATGTTTCCCTGGAACTGTGAGGGGCATCCAACTATGCAAATTGAAATGTTGAAGTGCAAGTTGCACATGGCCGCAGTGACTCAGGCCGAACTCTGGTATGACGGTTCCTGTGCAATTGATGAGGACCTGGTAGAACTGGCGGGTCTGCGCGAATTTGAAAAAATTGATATTTACAATGTGAGTAATGGCGAGCGCTTTCACACCTATGTGATTCTCGCCGAGCGCGGCTCCGGCATTATCTCTATGAATGGCGCTGCCGCGCGCAGAGTGCAGGTAGGTGACCGCATTATTATCGCTTCCTATGCCCAGATGACCGAGGCAGAGGCCGATAGCCACAAGCCCAAGCTGGTCTACCTGGATGAGAACAACAAGGTAGAGCGCAGCACAAATACCATTCCGGTTCAGCTTGCCGAAGCCTGATTCTCCCCGCTACAGGGCCTGCGCCCTGTAGCTCTCCCCCTGTCCGCCGCTCAGTGAGCAGACATCAATAACACTTCCTGATTAAACCTCTTTTGTAGGTAGGACTCATCCAGGGTGTCGTGCCAGAGACTTTTCTTTTGCCCTTTAGCGAGAGCGATCTCGCCGATTCTGCCGGGGTTGTATTTAATCGGTTGGGAGAGCTGGTATGTGGCGATGGGGTCTTTATAGGCCTCTTCCAGGGGAATTATTTTCCAGCCCTCCTGCCGCAGCCGCTGGGCCAGATCGCCAATAAACAGCGCCGTAATATCCATTTCATGTAGCAGTATCACGTGCTTGGGGGAGTGCCCGAGGTATTTACTCGCCATAGCGTCGTAGTAGTTAATACTCGCCATCAGCACGTCGACATAAAAGCTGGAAAGCCTCTCCATATCAACCGGCCTCCCGTCTTTCACTGCGCTTTGAAAAAGCTCTTCGATATACCAATCGTAGTTATTTAAGGTGATATAGGCGTTTTGATAATTGTTTTCCTGTAATAGGCTGCGCATACCACCGCGTTTCTCGACAGTTTCTCCCTCGCGCAGATAGGGAAAGCGAAAATAGGGTTTAAAATTATCAAACTGTTGCAGTAGCTGGTGGGCCCGTAAAAAATCTGCTTGATAGGCGGATAGCTCTGTCTTCAGAAAATTGGGGTGGCTGTGAGTGTGATTGCCAATAATATGTCCGGCCTTATCGTAGCGGCGCATCCGCTCCAGCCCCTCTTTATCTAAAGACTGGGTGGTGGAAAAGAAGGCCACTTTGCCGATTTTATGCTGTTCCAGGCTTTCAATAAGCACTTTGGCCCGAGTGGGGCTGTCAAAGTAGCCGTCGGCTTTGCGGGGGGCATCATCGAAAGTAATTGCCAGTTGTTTGGCATTAACCGCAGGAATTATTAACAGGTAGATTATCAAAATAAAGATTGAACGCTGCATGATTTCTGTCTCTAGTGCTTTTGTGTTTGGAGGGTTTATCTGGCCACATATTGATCTAATATGACGTTCTATCTTGATTTATTTGTCAGGTGGCCAATATTGCCCTGTAGTCTAGTGCTCAATGGGATCGAATTTAAGTAATTCTTTATAGTGTTTCATTCGCTACTATTGCTTATAGTGCTGGGGCAGTCACACATATGCAAACAGATCCCCGTACTGCCCGATCTATACGAGTAATACACAAGCTTAGAGAATATACCATTCCCGGCAATGGCCAGTATCATCTGAGCATGCTTCAATAACTGCTACACTAGAAAAAAATATAAGTAACGAGGATGCCGCGATACATAGGAGGTTCAACCGAAAGGTGTCCTTACAAGCCCGATACATTGTTATCGATTTTGTTAAACCAGCAATGAAGAGCGCAAGACAGATATAGGTAATCAAGCCCTTAATAATCAGCTCTGAAAAGCCAGAAGGGCCGTCACTACGAATTATCGCTGAATCCCTGTAAATCAGGATTAACATGAAGACATTAAATAAGTTATAGGCAAGGTATAAGAGCGCACCCCTTTTACTTTTCGTGCTGTCAGATTCTTTTATTTCTATCCGTAAATTCACTGTGATCCTTAGTGCCCGGCTCAGCCGGATTTAATACAGATGTTGTCTCGTGTTGAGTTGGAGAAGCAGTGTCAGTGACTTGGTGCCGTTGTATAGCCTGTGGCTGATATATTAGAAATCCTTTAAGTTGTCTGAATCTTCCATATATTCGTCAGTGTCGTAGTTCACGAATTCGTTATATTTTTCTAAAAGGCCGTGAAACTCCATTTCGGAACCGCCTACAATTTTACGTCCTTGGACGCCATTAATCCGCTTCTTTTTGTACAGGGAGACGGCAAGAAACTCTTTCATTTCTCTTTCGTCTAACCCTGCACTTTTAGAAGTTTCATCCGGTATATCTATCTTCATCTTTGCTTCTTTGCTTCTTTGCTTCAATGGGCTGCAATATTGGCCACATCGGTCTGTGGTAAATAGCATCGTTGTTACGAATGTGAAAGAAAGGTGATACTTGCTGAAGGTCTGTTGTTGATCCCAGTTGTTTTTATTTCTCACTCCATGCTAGTCCTAGTTGGGTTAGTACTACAAAATCGCTAAACTCCACGATTAGTAAAATATATTCATCTCCTTCATTATCAAGAAATCTTAATGTCGTATGCTCTTGGCTGACAAGTCTATTCCAGGGGCCATCCTCTAGGTCTTGCGTTGAGATAAGGCCATAATACTCAATGAGGTTCCAATCTAAATTATCCAGCCCTCTTGTATTAGTTCCCGATATCTTCTTATAGATATGATCGATGAAAAGTTGATGTGTGGTTTGGTAATCAATTTTTTTCTGCTCTATGATTCCTCCATGCTCATCAATACTATTTTTTATATTTTTAATGGTCGAATTTAAATCAACATTCTTTTCTATAAGTGTTGCACTAAACATCCTTTTTGGACAGTCGATCACACATCTTAGTGCATTAAGGAAGCCATTTAGCTCAATGACTGCTGGTTCTGCTCTATGGATTTCCATATTTTTAGGTTTAATGGGGAGGTCTCTTAAAAATGTAGCGTCGTGTAAAGTTCGAGAAGCTTACTATGGAAAATTTATGGATGCTTACAAGATTGAAACTAACTTTTCCGACGGGTTAATACTCGTAGCCAATAATCTTGATACCATTTTCAACCTCAATGATAGGGAAGTTGGCATATTTTTCAAGATGTACTCTTATTGCCTCTATATCATTGAAGATGTTGGGTAGTGGTCTTTTTTTGTCTGAATAGGGGGCTTCAAACTGTGAAGGAATCAAGATCCATTCAATTTCATTGAGTTTGGCGTACGGTGCTGGCAAACAATCATTGAAGCGTTCGTTATTATGTAGGCAGTCACTCACGCAAATGCTGTTTTTAATGAATGTATCCCAGCCTAAAAACTGCCACTCGACGCCGCCGATGGTAAATGGATATTCCTGGCATGCATTAAATAATTTTATCCATTTGGCATTGCTCATGTGAGAGGTTTTTGTTTTTCGGATCAGCTTTTCTGTTTCCATATGCGTCTTAAATCTGTTGGGACTGCTAGCTGAAAACCACCGGCAGCCCAATTTATAACGTGTTAATTAATATTGAAGTAGGCTAAATCCCAGGAATCAGATCTAACAGTACATTGATCAAAGTATGCAACCTTAACCTCCGCTTGAGAGGCTATTGCCATTAATGCTAATGATAAAACTGAATCATGTATCGGGTGATCAACGCCTACTACTACGCGCGATAGCTCACTGCCACACCCTTGGGGTAAACCCTCAACATAAATTGCTAAACGTCCTTTTTGAGTCTCGTCATAGCTCCCGTAAGAATGAGGGAATGCAACCACCCTAGTTACTTTTCCTGTATGTGTTAAAACATCTGCACCCAATACATTGCTGGATAAAGAAAGAGCTAAAATGGTTGTAAAAAATAATTTTAACATAAATTCCTCTTTGTGTTATCGATTTATTGTGTGTGGCGCTGTGTGCAAATCTACTATAAATATTTGTCTTTCTGCTATTTATCGTGGTTCGAAGAAAGAAATTTCCAGTGCTAGGTTTGTAGGCTACAAGAAGATTAGATTTTTGGCGATGGATTCTCCCGCCAGTACTAATTTCTTATGTAAAATATTAAAAAGATCTGATGCTTCTAATTGAGTTTTTGTAAAGCTGGAGCGAGAGAAAAGTAGCTCGGTCAGTATGGGTTGAAGTGTAGGGTATTAGGGGTTAGAGTGCGAAGTGGATAGTTGTACCTAGCCTAGTGAAATGTTTTTGCTATGCTCAAATCTAAGTTATCTCGGTGATCTTTGGTTTTGAAGCTAGTGATGCTTCTGTGAGGTGGGGGTAATTACTTGTATTAGGTTGTATTAAAATATTTGAAAAATATTTAAATGAAAATTATCTTCTTTTTGGATTGATGGAAATGTAATATGGTTAACCTTTGATTGCGGTTTCAATATTGAGGTCGTTATCGGTGTTCAAGTATCCCCATCCTTTTTGTTTCCTTGGTCACTGCCGTGTGTGTAAATTTCCTGAGTGGGGCTTTGTTATTGAATTTTGTAACTTTATGTTTTTATCGCAAAATGTCTTGATTCTTTTTTTTATTTGTGGAGGATTAAAGTTGTATCTTGTGAGTTTTTAAATGCATACTGTACAAATTAGTTGATATAAATCTGATCGATTTGGCATGCTTGGTTTTGGAGAAGAGTTAATCACTTTATCGATCTCATATAAGAAAGCTTTGCCCGGTGGGGAGGCTCCAGTTTCAAGGCCGTCAGCAATGATTCTTAACCACTTTTCCTGCTGTTCACCTTGCATGTAATAGGCAGTGAATTTCGCGATTGCATGATAGCAGTCCACGTTATTTGGCCAGTCCATAAGTGTTACTAGTGTAGTGTATTAAATAGATTGCTGATATATAATGTGAGCTTAATTTAGCGATTAAGTGAAGACCAATGCCAGCTCAAGTTGAAATCAATTTATCACCGGAAGAAAAAAAGCAGTTAGAAAAGAATATAAAAAGTCGAAAAATATCGGTGAGATTAGCTGAGCGGTCAAAGATTATTTTGCTCGCTGCCAAGCAGGTTCCCAACTACCAAATTGCGAAAAAGTTAAGCGTTGATGTCAATACGGTGGGCCGATGGCGCAATCGTTTTGCAGAAAAGCGTCTGGCAGGGATAGAGAAGGATTTGCCCAGGGGGGCTAATCATGGCGGTAAGAATTCAGAAGAGCAGGCAAAACTCCGCTCGAAAATTATCAAAATGACGACAGGAAGTAAGCCAAAGGATGGGACACACTGGACAACGCGAGGCATGGCGAAAGTCTTAGGAATTAACCACTCTTTTGTCAGCAGGGTATGGCAGGAAGTGGGCCTTAAGCCTCATCTAACCGAAAAGTTCAAGGTGAGTAACGATCCTGCTTTTGAAGAAAAATTACGCGATGTTGTTGGCTTGTATATGTCACCGCCAGAAAATGCTGTTGTCTTTTGTGTGGATGAAAAAAGCTCGATTCAGGCCCTGGATCGGACACAGCCTGGACTACCCATGAAACCGGGGCGGTGTGGCACCATGACCCATGATTATAAACGTCACGGGACAAGCACTCTTTTTGCCGCCCTTAATACGCTGACTGGTGAGGTCATAGGTGAGTGTAGAAAGCGCCATCGTCATCAGGAGTTCTTAGGCTTTTTAAAGACCGTAGAAAAGCAAACACCCAAAGAACAGGATCTTCATCTTATCGTCGATAATTACGCGACTCACAAGCATGAAAATGTAAAGCGCTGGCTCAAGAGAAACAAACGAGTTCATCTTCATTTTATTCCGACCAGTTCATCCTGGCTAAATCTGGTGGAAAGATTTTTTGGATTACTTACAGAGAAGCAGTTGCGCCGAGGGGTATTCACCTCAGTCAAGGAGTTGGAAACGGCTATCGTGAAATTTATTGAAACACATAATGAAGCCAAGAAAGCTTTTGTGTGGACGAAATCTGCTGAGGAAATTTTATTGAAAGTGGAGCGTGCACGCCAAGCACTCTCAAATCAGCAATCTATTTAATACGGTACACTAGTGCTCATAATAGTCAATTAAAAACCATCATCTATATATCACGCTTCTCTACAATTACAAAGCCCGTTCGCCCCAATCGCTCAGAAGGTGATAAATATTAATGGGGTATCTCCATATGGTACAAATGCATAGATACAGGTGTGGATTGTCTACTTCTGAATTCTGATATGGAGGAAGACTTAGGCGCCAAAGCTGCCTGACACAAACGCTAGCCGTCGGTTTAGCCTTAAGGTAGGGTTGTTGATTCAGCAGAGATGTCGGCGGGGTTCACTGAGGTGTGGAAGGTGTAGGTTCGCACTGAAGATATTAGAAGGTTTGTATACGTTTCCTTCGCAAAAAAAATCCTCAAAAACTGCCAGTTGCTTTATTGAAGGTTGTGAGGTTAATTAAAATCGGTATAGAAAATTGAATTATAAAGTTATCAATTTTAAAGGAAAATTGAATCTGTTCTCAGAGCATTGGTCCCCTAAAGTGGTTGCCGAGATGAACGATTACCAGTTCAAGTTGGTCAAGATTCAGGGGGAGTTTACCTGGCATAGTCACCCCGATACCGACGAGGTGTTTATTGTGATTTCAGGATATCTACAGATCGAGTTTCGCGATAGTGTTATCTCCCTTGGGCCCGGCGAGATGACGGTAGTACCTAAAGGTGTGGAGCATAAACCGAGGGCAGAACAGGAATGTGAAGTTCTATTGGTAGAGCCCAGAGGGGTTGTCAATACCGGCGATACCGGCGATACCGGCGATACCGGCGATACCGGCGATACCGGCGGAGGCTTAACTGCGGAAAACGATATCTGGATTTAAAAGACATTTGTATAGTTTGCAAAAAGCGATAGGGCTATTAATCGACTTTCTTCCGTTGCCCGTTCCTCTTCTCACATTTGCACTTTATAAGATTTGCGCGGAGGTACTCTCCCCCATTTACCTTGTACTGAGGTAGGCGGACGCTTTCGCTGTGGCTATGTTATAAAGAGGTCACAATAAAGCTCTAATAAACTCCGATTTCTCTAGGCTAGCCATGCCGCGCTAATAATAAAGGAGAAGATGATGTCTGAAGTGCATACCCGCCCAATCCCCCCCAGTTTTGCTGCCAACGCGCTGATTAGCGCCGAAGATTACGAGAAAATGTACCGCCAGTCGGTGGAAAGCCCCGAGGCGTTTTGGGCGCAACAGGCCAAGGATTTTTTACACTGGGACAAACCGTTTACCCAAGTTCTAGAGGAGGATCTGCACAGGGGCCATGCGGCCTGGTTCTCCGATGGGCAGTTGAATGTCACGGTAAACTGTATCGACCGGCACCTGGCCAGCCGGGGTGAGCAGACCGCGATTCTGTGGGAGGGGGACAACCCCGCAGATAGTAAGGCGATCAGCTATCGGAGTCTGTACGAGAATGTGTGCCGCTTGGCCAACCTGCTGAAGTCCCGTGGGGTTAAAAAGGGGGATCGGGTTTGTATCTATATGCCGATGATCCCGGAGGCGGCCTACGCCATGCTCGCCTGTGCCCGTATCGGTGCTGTGCATTCGGTGGTATTTGGCGGCTTCTCCCCGGTATCCCTGAAAGACCGCATTCTCGATTCCGACTGCCGCCTGGTGATAACGGCGGATGAAGCGGTGCGCGGCGGCAAGCGCGTGCCCCTGAAAGCCAATGTGGATAAAGCGCTGGCGGACTGCCCCAATGTGCATACGGCGATCGTGGTTAAACATACGGGCACAGCGGTGGACTGGGACCGCAAACGGGATATCTGGTACGGCGATTCCATCGGCGAGATGGCGTCAGACTGCGCGCCTGAAGTAATGGGGGCAGAGGACCCGCTGTTTATTCTTTACACCTCGGGCTCCACCGGAAAACCCAAGGGGGTTTTGCATACCACTGCGGGCTATCTGCTGATGGCCACCATGACCTTCAAATATACATTTGATTATCGCGAGGGAGAGATATTCTGGTGTACCGCCGATGTGGGCTGGATTACCGGGCACAGCTATATTGTCTACGGGCCCCTGTGCGCCGGTGCCACCAGTCTGATGTTTGAGGGGGTGCCCACTTACCCGAATGCCTCGCGCTTTTGGCAGGTTGTGGATAAGCACCGGGTCAATATTTTCTACACCGCACCGACGGCGATTCGCGCGTTGATGGGGGCCGGTGATGAGTTTGTCACAGCCGCCGCGCGCAGTTCCCTGCGATTATTGGGTACGGTGGGGGAGCCGATAAACCCGGAGGCCTGGGAGTGGTATTACAGTGTGGTGGGGGATAAGCGCTGCCCGATTGTGGACACCTGGTGGCAGACTGAAACCGGTGCCCATATGATCACGCCACTGCCCGGCGCCATGCCCCTCAAGCCCGGATCGGCGACCCGGCCCTTCTTTGGTGTACAGCCGGCTCTGCTGGATAGCGAGGGTCGGGAGATCGATGGCGAAGGGGAGGGTTCTCTGGTGATTAAAAAGAGCTGGCCCTCGATGATTCGCGATGTGTACGGCAACCGCCAGCGAATGCTGGAGACCTATTTTTCCGCATTCCCCGGCTATTACTTTACCGGCGATGGTGCCCGCCGCGATAGTGATGGTTATTACTGGATCACCGGGCGCATTGACGATGTGCTGAATGTGTCTGGGCACCGACTGGGTACCGCAGAGATAGAGAGTGCTCTGGTATTGCACAATGATACGGCGGAAGCGGCAGTGGTGGGCTATCCCCACGATATCAAGGGGCAGGGGATCTACGCCTTTGTGATGCTGAAATCCGGCCACGCGCCCAGTGATGCGCTGAAGACAGAGTTAATTGAACTCTGCCGCAAGGAGATAGGCCCGATTGCCAAGCCGGACTTTATTCAGTGGGCGCCGGCGCTACCAAAAACCCGCTCCGGCAAAATTATGCGGCGTATCCTCAGGAAGATTGCCTGTAATGAGCTGGATAATCTGGGAGATGTTTCCACTCTGGCCGACCCTTCTGTGGTTGACGCACTGATCGATCACCGCGAAAATCGCTGACGATAAGTGTGCTGAATCAAGGCGTTATAGGCCGGGCATAGCCCGGCCTTTTTAGTGGGACACAGATCCAGTGTTTCAGCGGGCCCGTACAGCACTTTGCAGATAAATAGATCAATAAATACCTGCCGGCCTTGCGGTCAATCATTCCCGCAGCGCGGAGCACTTTTATAGGTATTAACAGCTAAGGAGATTCCGTTTGGAACAGGGACAGTACCTCTGCGAACACTATCGCTTTGCCGCCGATCAGCGCCTTAGGGTTTTTAATTTTTTTGTTGTATTGACCATGTTTGTCGAGGGCGGAATTTTTACCGCCGTGGAGAAAGACTTCCACCCGCTGATTTTGGCCTTGCTGGGTGGGTTTGTAGTCATATTGGTTACGGTATTTTGGTTGATGGATATTCGCAGCCGCCAGCTGCTCAAACTCGCGGTGCCCGCTCTGAAAACTCTGGAAATGGGTTTCCCGGAGGAGGCGAGAATCTTTTCCAACGATGCCATTCGTCGGGGGGAAGTGGCCCGTTATACGTTCGCCTTCCGGGTGTTATTGGTGGGCCAGCTGTTTTTTGGCCTGGGTGTGGCCTCTTACGGTATCTATCACGCCTGCATTCAACTCTAAAGTGCATCCCCCTAATCCCAGCCTTGCAGCGGTGGGTATGGTTGCAGTCACACCCGCCGCAACCTTCCCTTCGCCCTGTGGGTTAAAAAGCCGCCGTAGCTGTACTCCCTAACTGTTAATTATTTCAAAAGACATAATTAGAAAATATCTTCTGTATGGGAATTTGGCTGTTTGTGTTTAGTGGGGAATTATTGAGTCGCAAATAAATGCACCTTGAGAGTAATTTACCCCAAAAGAAAATAATTCTCATTTTTATTTATTGCTAATATATATCAGCTTGCGCCCTTACTATTGATCCCCACTATAAGAGCGATAAGGAGGCCTAATTTCTCTCTGATTGCCTGCCCCTATAAGCTCTATCCCTGTAATAGAAATGGCGGTAGAGTTAAATAGTCCTATGAAATACTTACCCTTATTTGCATTAACTATCGGTCTGATAGGCGGTGCCAATGCAGAGACCCTGACCCGCGATAACGGCGCTCCTGTCGGGGATAATCAGAACGCGCAAACAGCCGGAGAAAATGGCGGTAATTTGCTGCAAGATGTTCAATTGATTCAAAAATTACAGCGTTTTGCCCGTGAACGTATCCCCGAGCGTGTCGTTCATGCGCGCGGCACCGGTGTTCACGGTGAATTTGTGGCGACAGCGGATCTGAGTGATTTAACTCGTGCAGCGGTGTTCGAGCGCGGCAGCAAAACGCCGGTATTTGTGCGTTTTTCAACGGTTATTCACTCCAAGGGCTCTCCGGAAACCCTGCGTGATCCCCGTGGATTTGCCACCAAGTTTTATACCGAAGAGGGCAACTGGGATCTGGTGGGTAACAACCTGCCGGTATTTTTTATCCGCGACGCGATTAAGTTCCCGGATATGGTCCACTCCCTGAAGCCCTCGCCGGTGACCAATCAGCAGGACCCCAATCGCTTCTTTGACTTCTTCAGTCATGTACCGGAATCCACCCATATGCTGAGTTGGGTGTACTCCGATTACGGCACACCGGCTAACTTGCGCCAGATGGATGGCTGGGGGGTTCACGCCTATAAATTTATCAATGACCAGGGTGAAGTGAACTACGTGAAGTTCCACTGGAAAACTCGCCAGGGCATTAAAAACCTGACTGTGGAAGAGGCAGCGGAAATCCAGAGCAAGGATTTCAGCCACGCAACCCGCGATATGTATGCCGCGATTGAAAAAGGCGAATACCCCCAGTGGGACCTGTATATTAAAGTGCTGAAACCCTCGCAGTTAAACAGCTTTAATTACAATCCGCTGGACGCCACTAAAATGTGGCTGGACGTGGAGGAAACCAAAGTCGGCACTATGACCCTCAACCGTGTGCCCACTAATTTCTTCCAGGAAACTGAACAGTCTGCGTTTGCGCCGGCCAATATTGTCCCGGGTATTGAGCCATCGGAAGACCGCCTGCTACAGGGTCGTGTGTTCTCCTACTCCGATACGCAAATGTATCGCCTGGGCGCCAACCACCAGCAATTGCCCATCAACCGCCCTGTGGTGGCAGTAAACAACTGGAACCAGGACGGCGCGGGCAACTACGGCCAGCAGGCTTCAGATGTGAACTACCAGCCGAGCCGTATCGATGTGCGCAGTGAGGACGCCAAAGGTCTGTACAGCAACAAGCCGCTCAGTGGCAGCACTCAGCAAAAGGCGATTGACAAGCAATTGCCGTTTGCCCAGGCGGGTGCTTTCTATCGCAGTCTGAGCCCGGAGGAGCGCCAGAATTTGATTGAAAATCTCGCTGGCGACCTGGGTAAAGTACGCGATGACAACACCAAGCACATTATGCTGAGCTACTTCTACCAGGCCGACAAGGACTACGGCCAGCGCCTGACCAAAGCGGTTGGCGGAGATCTGGGGCAAGTGAAAAAACTGGCCCGGTAATTTTTACCAAAGAGCGGGCGACAGCCGTCGCCCGCTCAATTTGTACAGGTGAAATTATGAGAGCATTTTTATTCGCACTGGTCTTTCTCGCCCTGGGGGTTCAGGCCGGGGAAGTGGAAAAAACACAATCTGATTTTACCGAGCTGTCCCAGTATTATTTTGCCGCAGCCAGGGTGGGGGATGTCGAGGTGCTGCGTGAGTTTTCCGAAGCCGGTTTCCCCCTCAATATTCGCAACCCAAAAGGTTATACGGCGCTGATGATTGCCACCTATAACGGCAATGGCCAGGCGGTGGACTACCTGTTGCAAAAAGGGGCAGATCCCTGCGCTCAGGATCGCCGTGGCAACACGGCACTGATGGCGGCAATTTTTCGCGGTGAGTTTGCCCTTGCGCGCACCTTGCTAAATCAGGACTGCGATGCGCAACAGGTCAATAAGGCCGGCCACTCGGCAGAGGACTTTGCCGAGGTCTTTGGTCGTGACCAGGTGGTTCAGTTGTTGCAGCAACAGCGGGCAAATGGCGACTAATCCCGTTTTTTGTGCCCTTGACTGTGGGTAGTTTCCCGCGCTGAACGCCCTTTGAGGTGGCCGCTTTCGCTGGCGGTGCGACTCCGAGTTTGTCCCCGCCCCCGCGACCGCGTTAGCATAGCCAGCTGCAATCCAGTTGGTACCCACTATGACCCCGAATCATCATCCCTATGAAGCCCTGACGCCGGACGTGGTGATCGACTGTGTCGAGAGTACCGGGCTGCTTTCCGATGCGCGTATTTTTCCTTTAAACAGCTATGAAAACCGCGTTTACCAGGTGGGTATCGAGGACGCCGAGCCGCTGATTGCCAAGTTCTATCGCCCCGGGCGCTGGAGTGACGAGCAGATACTGGAGGAGCACCAGTTCACCCTGGAGTTGGCTGAGGCGGAAATTCCGGTGGTGGCGCCGATCCAGTTTGACGGGCGCACCCTGATGGAGTCCGCTGGATTCCGTTTTGCCCTTTTTCCCCGGCGCGGCGGTCGCCAGTTGGAACTGGATAACTTTGATCACCTGGAGCAGGTGGGCACCATGCTGGGTCGCATCCATGCGGCCGGCAGTGCCAAACCTTTTAGCCAGCGCCCATCCCTCACTTTGCAGCGCTTCGCCATCGATAGCCGGGAATTTATCCTGAATGGAGATTTCCTGCCACGCGAGAACCGCGAGGCCTACGCTTCGGTTACCGGCCACATTATTGAACAGATAGCGCCGCTATTTGAGCGGGACTGGGATACGCTGCGCCTGCACGGCGATTGCCACAGTGGCAACTTCCTGTGGCGGGATGAGACGCCCTGGTTTGTAGATTTGGACGACTGCCTGATGGGGCCGGCGATCCAGGATATCTGGATGCTGATTTCCGGCAATCGCGCCGAGCAAACCGCGTACCTGGATGCGGTGTTGGAGGGCTATGAGACCTTCTATCGCTTTGACCCCCAGCAGTTGCAGCTGGTGGAGCCGCTGCGCTGCCTGCGCCAGATGCACCACGCCGCCTGGTTGGCGCGGCGCTGGCAGGACCCGGCTTTTCCCCTGGCATTCCCCTGGTTTAATACCGCCCGCTACTGGGCTGAGCATATACTGGCATTGCGCGAGCAGCAGTCGGCATTGCTGGAGCCCCCACTGACTCTGGGGACCGTGTAACATGGAGAGAGCAATCATGGATGCGACATGCACCGAGGCCGAGGCGGATCTGATCTGGGAGAAGATTCGTATGGAGGTGGCGCAGCAGGTGGAGCGGGAGCCGATCCTGGCCAGCTTTCTGCACGCGACCATCCTGAACCACAGCTCCCTGGAGGCGGCGCTCAGTTTTCACCTGGCCAACAAGCTCGACAATGCGGTGGCTCCGGCGCTGTTAATTCGCGAGGTGATCGATGAGGCGCTACAGGCCGACCCCTCGATCGGGCACGCGGCCCGCGCGGATTTGAACGCAATCTACCTGCGCGACTCCGCCTGCCACTCCCTGCACGAACCCTTTCTATACTTTAAGGGCTTCCACGCCCTGCAAGTCCACCGTGTGGCTCACTGGCTGTGGCAGCAGCAGCGCCGCTCTCTGGCCATGTTCCTGCAACACCGGGTCTCAGTGGTATTCAGCGTGGATATTCACCCGGCCGCGCGCCTGGGCGAGGGTATACTGCTGGATCACGCCACCGGCATTGTGATCGGTGAGACTGCCGTGGTGGAAAACAACGTTTCCATTATGCAGTCCGTTACCTTGGGCGGCACCGGCAAAGAGAGCGGCGATCGCCATCCGAAAATCCGCCACGGGGTTTTAATTGGCGCGGGCAGCAAGGTGCTGGGCAATATTGAAATTGGCGAGTGCGCCCAGGTCGCCTCCGGTAGTGTGGTTCTGAAATCGGTACCGGCAAAGGCCCTGGTGGCCGGTGTGCCGGCAAAAGTTGTCGGGGCGGCCACCTGTGCTGAACCGGCGCTATCCATGGATCAGTGTGCCCTGTCGCAAGTGCAGAAGTAGGGCTTGTGGCCCCGCAGCAACGCTGTCTGCGGGGTTGGGTTCACTGGGGAAATGACGCAACAGCACTATCCTTTGACCCATGAAATACAGTCTCAGCGCGAAAAATCTCGTCTGCCGCAATTTGGAGGCTTACGCGGACTACCGCGCAGGCCTGCTAAACCCCGATGGCACCAAGGAAATTACCGGCATTGTCCGCAGTGATAGCGGCCTGCCCTCTGCGGGGCTCAATCAGGTGTTTTCCAATATGGTGATGCCGCCGCGTATTATTCAGCGCTTTGTGCTGGATTATTTTGCCGAGCGGCACAGCCCTTTCACCCTCTGGCACAGCGCCTCAAAACCCCTGGACAACGACACCCTGGACGCACTGGGGTTAAAGCGGCGCCAGTCCCTGGTGGCTATGGCGGTGGAGATCGAGAAGCTCAGCACTGCCGAGCCCCCGGCGGTGGAACAACTGGCCATTGCTGCGGTGCAGGCGGAGAATTTGTCCGACTATGGTGCGGTGCAGGCTGCGGTGGCAGGGGAGCCCGAGGGGGCGCAACTGGCGCGCTTCTATCGGGGCCTGCAAGAGATTCCCGAACAGCGGCGCGGGCGCCTGAAACTGTTTCTCGCCCGTTTGGATGGCGTGCCGGTAGCTGCCGCGTGTCTGTTTGCGGCCGCCGATGCCCTGGGCCTCTACGACTCGGTGACGCTGCCGGATTACCGGCAGCGGGGAATTGGCCGGGCCCTGTTTAGCCATTTAGCCGCTGCGGCGCGGGGTGGCCAACACCGCAGCCTGGTGACCTTGGTGCCCGCCGATCGCCAGCAGCTGTTGCTCGACAGTGGTTTTTTTGCGGTCGGCGAACTCGCCCGCTACCAGTACAGCTCGCCGTAAGCGGCCGCTAGGCGCGGCTGAAAGGGAAGGCGATCACTTCTTCGATGGACTGGTAGCCGGCTTTTAGCATCAACAGCCGGTCGACTCCCAGGGCGACACCGGCACACTCCGGCATGCCCTGATCCAGGGCCGCCACCAGGCGCTCTTCAAACGGGTGTAGCGGGCGCTGGTGACTGCGGCGGTATTCCAGGTCTTGGACAAAACGGCGCCGCTGCTCGTCGCTGTCGGTCAGCTCCCAGTAGCCGTTGGCCAGTTCCAATCCCCCCACATAGGCCTCGAAGCGCCTAGCCACGGGAACCCCCTCTTTATCTGTCACCACTTTTGCCAGTGCCGCCTGCTCTGCGGGAAAATCGTAGAGCAGGGTGATGCCCTCGTTCATGCTGGGCTCCAGGCGGTGGCTCATCAGCAGGTCCAGGCACTCGCCGCGCTCGCGGGGGACAAAGGACAACTCCATCTCCCGTTCAACGCAGGCGATCAGCTCGGCTTCGCTGGCGCTGTGGGGGTCCAGTTGCAGCTCTCGCAAAAACAGCTCCCGGTAACTGAGGGACTGAACCTGCTCGGTGGCCAAAATACCCCTGAGCAGCTCGGAGACTTCCCCCATCAGCTGGTGGTCATCCCAGCCGCAGCGGTACCACTCCAGCATGGTGAACTCGGGGTTGTGGCGGCCGCCGGATTCGCCTTGGCGGAAGGCTTTGCCCAGGTAGTAGCAATCCCCCAATCCCGCTGCCAACAGACGCTTTAAACCAAACTCGGGGCTGGTGGCCAGGTAGGCGTTTTCGCCCCGGCACTCGGTGGTGATGGACTCGATATGGGGGTCGCTGGTGGCGCGCTGGGACAGTACCGGCACCTCGGCTTCCAGCACGTCGCGGGCGGCAAAAAAAGTGCGAATTTCAGCGAGTAGCGCTGCGCGCTGGCGCAGGGCGGCAATGGTGGCGGTGGGGCGCCAGGTATCTGTGTTCATGGGGGTAGCTCTGGAGACGAGCGGCCGGAGGCCGCTCGGAGGGTAGGGCGTGCTCAGTCTTCCTTGGCACGGCCCAGGTATTCGGCGGTGCGGGTGTCGACCTTGATGGTTTCACCGATCTCCAGGAACAGGGGAACCTTCACTACTGCGCCGGTAACCAGAGTGGCCGGCTTGGTGCCGCCCTGGGCGGTGTCGCCGCGCAGGCCCGGGTCGGTATCGGTGATTTCCAGAATCACGTGGTTGGGCGGAGTCACTGCCAGCGGCGAGCCGTTGTACAGGGTTACAGTGCAAATATCCTGCTCTTTGAGCCACTTGGCCGCATCGCCCACCGCATCGCTGCTGGCTTGGTGCTGCTCAAAAGTCTCGGGCTCCATGAAATGGTAAAACTCGCCGTCGTTGTACAAGTATTCCATTTCGCGGTCCATTACGTCCGCCGCTTCCAGGCTCTCACCGGAGCGGAAGGTGCGCTCCCATACGCGACCGGTTTTCAGGTTGCGCAGCTTGACGCGGTTGAACGCCTGGCCCTTACCAGGTTTGACGAATTCGTTTTCCACGATTGAGCAGGGGTCGCCGTCCAGCATCACCTTGAGGCCGCCCTTGAATTCGTTAGTGGAGTAACTAGCCATAGCAAATAGAGCCCTTTAAGTCATTTATCTATATGATTTTTAACGAGTTTTTGGTTTCTAGCCGGTTCCGGCCAAGGCTGGGTGCCCGCCACAAATGCTAGCCACAGGTAACTCGTCTGGCTGGGGAAAAGAGACTTTACCGCCAGCCCTGTACGATGGAGCGGGATTATACAGGAGGCTGGGAGCTGGAACGAATAACCTGGGAGATAATGGGGGCGGGCGCCACAGATATTGCGGCGCCGGGCGCGCCACTGGGCAGTGGATGCCGGCTCCACTGCCCCTGACGGGCTTAGCTTAGAGGGTCTTCCCCGCCGCCGTAACCTCTCCTCTGCATGCGGCGCACAAAGTAAGCAAACGTTGCCTGTGTGCGTTTTTCCTGAAGAATCCAGTCGTGGGCTTCGCGGCCCAGTTCCGGGTCAATATCCTGAATGGTACCGGCGGACTCGGCCAGGATTTGCAGCTTGGCCGCGCGCTCGCACTGAACCGCCATAACGCAGGCCTCCTCCACAGAGCGGCAGGCCATAATCAGGCCGTGGTGGCCGAGCAGGATTGCGCGCTTGTCTGCGATCGCCGCAGAAATCAATTCCCCCTCACTGTTGCCCACAGGTACTCCCGGCCAGTCTTTGAGGAAAGCAATATCCTCATACAGCATACAGGCGTCCATATGGGAAATTTTCAGCGGGCGCTCCAGCATGGACAGCGCGCACACGTGCATGGGGTGGGTGTGCACAATACAGTTCACATCGGGGCGCGCGCGGTAGATCCAGGAGTGGAAGCGGTTGGCGGGGTTGGCCATCCCCTCGCCGGACAGTACCTCTAGGTCTTCGTTGACCTCGAGTAAATTGGATGAGGTAATTTCATCGAAGCCGAGGCCCAGGCGCTGGGTGTAATAGGTCCCGGGCTTTTCGCTGCGGGCAGTAATTTGTCCTGCCAGGCCAGAGTCGTGGCCGTCGTTAAATAAGATTCGACAAGTCAGCGCCAGCTTTTCTCGCAGCGACCACTCGGGTGTGCTGAGGTGCTGTTTCATCGCTTCACTGGCCCGTTCAACCAGTTCGTTTTTTGCCATTGATAGTGTGTTAGCCATGTGTATCTCCAATTCTCACAGCAAGTTAAATTATTTTTGCACTATTTAATAAAATTTCCTTATTTATTAATGCTTGGCAAAATAATTTATAAAAACCTAACTCAAAATTATTCGATCTTTGTCGAATTTATGTTGGTGGCATTTCCCTATGCCGGAGCTTTCTCCAACAACACCTGTGAGCGGGTTGATTGGTACTTGCTGTTTAAGCGGTGACAGCTTCAGCCTGTTTATGTTTGGAGGCGTGGTAGGCGCTTTCAATAGAATCGAAGAATTGTAGGCGGGCCTCTACAAGGTGGCGCCCGGCTTCGAGCATGATGTCCAGTTGGCTGGGATCTTTGGAGGCGATATCCACCATAATATCGCGAATGGTTTCTGCGTGGCCGTCATCACACTCAATGTGCAGGAGGAAAAATTCCATCTCTTTATCGGTTACGCCACAGGAGCGAAATCCGGCCACAATATCGCTGTATAAATCGGGGACCAGCGCTTCAGCGCCCAGGCACAGAGCGCCGAGTCCGGCGCTGGCTCTGAGATCGCGACAGTTCTTGAACATGGCGTCGATCAAGTGCTGGGTGCCGGGTAAAACTTCGGCGTTTTCCAGGGTTAAACCAAAATGTTCAAGGGTTTCACGATAAATAATCGCGTGTGGTTTGGGGCTGTCGGGCTCCAGGCCTAACTCTTCCATCAGGTTTTCTGCCAGCTCCAGAACTTCATGGTTGCTGGGCAGGTTGGCCATCATTGCGCACAGGTATCTAACGAAAAAACCACTGTAAATACCTTGCTGAACCAAAAATATTTTCAGTTCATCCAGAGTGATGGAGCCTTCGCGACAGCGTTTTAAGAAAGGATGTGCGCGAGTTTGCTCAATGAGTAGGTCTTTATTGGCTTCAAGCAATTCAAGCTGCATTTCCATCGGGTAATTCCTTTTTGTAATTCTAAACTTTCTGTGTGAACACCTTTTAGGTGTTTTTATTTATTTCTCGATAGTGTCCACCTTCGGGTGGGGCGGCAAAATAATTTTCTTTGCCGGCGTTTAAATTAACATCGAATTAACCCTATTGGGAATAAGGGAATTGTGATTTTTTTGTTATTTTGTTGGCATTTTTTTGTGTTGCCGCCTGTTAGTGGTTTTTATTTTGCTAGTGAGCGGTTTTCTTTTTGCTTTATCCTTTTTTATTCTCTTGAAGGTGGTGGTTTTTTTGACTGTGGTGGTTGCCTAAAAACATTGGTTGGGTGGGTTTTTATCAGTGAGTAATCACTCCAGTGGTAAGAGTTAATGCTCGCTGTCTTCTGCCATAAAGTGGGGCGCATCTCCGGTAAAGAAAGGTAAAGGATTTTATGGGGAATTTGCGCGGTAAATTTTTTGTGAGTGTTTGCGAGTTTCTGCATGGTTTAAGGGGGCTGGTACTGCGCGATGCTTCTGCGGCCCGCTGCAATAACTGTTTATTTCAGTTGTATCACGGCCAGAGCAAATCGATTTTTATTGAATTATCTGTAGGGTGAATCGTGACTTTGATTAGGGGCTATGCCTATCAGGGAGCCCTTAAATGATTGCGTAATATGTCTGCGGGTCTTTCACAGTGCTTCGTAAACAGTCTGGCATTCCCGCGAAGCCGCGCCTTGATAGAGAGCCAGAGGCATCGCGAAATTATTCAGAGGCCCCTCAGCTCAAGGATGGTGTAGCGGGGCAGGGCTAGTTGCCTGGGATCTGTTACAATTCGTTATTTTGTAGTGTACCCACAATGGCGTTATCGGCCCCCGACATAGCACTTATCGACACGCAGGAAACCCGCCGCTGGCAGGACGAATTGTCTGATTTGGTCACAGAGCCGGCAGAGTTAATTGACTTATTGCAGCTGGACCCCAGCCAAGTGCCCGATGCTTTAAGAGCTGCGTCGGGCTTCTCCCTGCGTGTTCCGCGGCCCTTTGTGCGCAGAATGCGCCCCGGTGATCCCAGCGATCCCTTGCTCTTACAGGTTTTGCCGGGCGCATCGGAATTGGAGCGGGTACCGGGATTTAGCGCCGATCCCTTGCAGGAGGCCGAGGCCAATCCGCTGCCCGGTGTCGTGCATAAATATCACGGGCGCTTGCTACTGATTGCCGCAGGGCAGTGCGCGGTGAATTGCCGCTACTGTTTTCGCCGGGAATTCCCCTATGGCGACAATCACCTGACCCGCAAGCAGGGCTTGGCCGCGCTGGAGTATATCCGCGCGCGCACGGAGTTGCGCGAAGTTATCTTGAGCGGTGGTGACCCCTTGGTGCTGAGTGATCGACAGCTCGCCTGGTTGTCGGGAGAACTGGCGCAGATCGCCCACCTGGATAAATTAAGAATTCACAGCCGTTTGCCGATCGTCGCACCGAGCCGGGTAAACCGCGAGATGCTGGAGTGGTTTGCGGGCTCCCGTTTAAAGCCGGTATTGGTATTGCACTGCAATCATGCCCGTGAAATTGATAGCGAAGTCAGATCGGCCCTGCTGCGCCTGCGCGAGGCTGGCGTGACCCTGCTCAATCAGGCGGTATTGCTTAAAGGGGTGAACGACAGCGCGGCGGCGTTGGAGGCACTGAGTGAAACCCTATTTGATGCCGGCGTGCTGCCTTACTATTTACACCAATTGGACCGGGTTAACGGCGCCGCCCATTTTGAGGTGTCCGACCAGCAGGCCGTGGAAATTATCGAACAGCTACGCCACCGTGTACCCGGCTACCTAGTGCCAAAATTAGTGCGTGAAATCCCCGGTGTACCGTCTAAATCTCCGGTGTTGTAACGCCTTGGCCAAGCGCGTTACTTAGCAGCTGGTCAGGCAGTATTCCTGCGGCAGTGGCACCGGGTAATAGGTGCCACTAAAAGTGCTTACTATGGTGAGCCCAACTACCAGCCCAACCGCTATGACAGCCCCAGCACTGCGATCCAGGGCTGCGCTTGAAAATTTTTCCCGAAATATCCAACGTAAACCACAGGCGAGATGGGTAAAGAAAGATACCACTGCCAGGGTGTAGTAGGGGGCAAAGAAGATCGGGTAGGCCTTTGCTTGCAGGCCGGCTGCGGCAAAAAAGAAATTAGTATCCAGGCCCTGTACCCACCTGCCGTACATCACTGCTGATATATGAAACATTAAAAAGAAGGCCAGATAGCCGCCAGATACTGCTTGGGCACGATCGAAAAAGCCCTGCCGTTGCCCCCACCTTTTAACAATAAAGGTAAGCCCTGATAGCACCTGGAAAAGGGCGCAACCGAGCAGTAGGACTTCGATAATTTGTCTCCGATAAATTTGTCGGAAACTCTGCATAAAATTGATATGGGTCTCAATGCCCGCTAGGGCTACCAGGTGATTGGTGATATGGCAGAGGATGTACATACTAATGGTGAGGGCGGAAAGTCGGTGTAGTGTGTGAAGCATGGGCGGAACTCCTTTCTGCCGTTGGCTCTCTATCGCTAACTTTAAAGTGTTTTTTCACTGTGTGACTAAACGAAAAAACCACACTATCAATCATATCGCTTCAGCAGTTTTCGTTGAAGCTGTTTTAAATTCTATTGTCTTTTGCCAAATTCTCACTTGCGGGTTTTGCGCGATATTTAGCCTTTGTTGCAGTGATGTTTATTTTTTTAAAAAAAATAGGCCAGAATTGATAGATTTTTTGCGGGGTTAATCGTTATGTTTTTAGGCTTGCTGGGATGGTTTGCGGATTTTCTTTGCCTACTGTGAAGAGCAGCTGTTGGCTGGCTGATAGGTGTGTGTCTGTGGTGGGGCATATTTTTGTTGCCTTATCCTTTTGTTAATAGTTTGTATATATTTCGCTTCTGTGTGATATGTCGGGTTGCTTTTTAATAGGTGAAGCGTTAATAAGTTGCTTGGCGGGTAAACTGTTTTCTATTTTTGTCATGCGCCAGAGTTATTATCCAGAGGTTTTTTGCGGATAAGTGTGAAGACGTTTTTGTAAGAAGTCGGAGAGGGAATTTTGTATCCGAAAAAGGAAGTTATTCAGGCCCTGCCGGAATTGTTGAATGCACAGACAATTCAACAGGTTAAGGACCGTGTGCAACGCTCTATTAGTGCGATAGGGTTTGATTATTATCTTATTGGGTTGGAAGATCCTGCCGGTACCCTCGACCAGTATTCGGTAGAAACCAACTATCCCAGTGACTGCATTGAGAACTATAGCCGGGGAAAATGGGTAACCCGCGATCCGGTCGTGCGCCACTGCCGCCAGTCGCCAATCCCGATGATCTGGCACCGGGCACATTTTTCCGGTGATGCTGGGCGGATATATGAGGAGTCCGAATCCCACGGTATTGCCTCCGGTGTTTCCACAGCACTGCGCGGTGCCAGACAGAGCCGCTTAATGATGATTTCTGTTGCCAATGGAGCGACTTACACCCCAAGGCTCGGCAGCTGGTTGCAGGAAACCATGCCCATGATTCAATTGCTCGCTTCATACGCCTACGAGGCGATTAGCCGCATTGATCAGGGGGCCGCCGCTGTTGAAATCGGGCTCACCCGTCGCGAAGGGGAGTGCCTGCACTGGGCGGCAGTGGGCAAGACGTCCTGGGAAATTTCCAGGATTCTCGGCTGCTCTGAGGCCACAGTGAATTTCCATATTCGCAATGTGATACAGAAACTCGGCGTCGCCAACCGCCGCCAAGCTGTGGCCAGGGCACTCTCTATCGGTTTGATCAGACCTTAAGCCAATACTGCGCCGGCACGGGCGGCCTGCTGGCCGATAAAGCTGCGCAATTCCTGCCGCTTGAGTTTGCCACTGGGGGTACTGGCAATATCCTCCACTAGCTCAATGCGGTCGGGGCACAGGGCGCGGGGGTGCAGTTGCTCCCGGATTCTCTTCATCAGGTCGTCCACCAGTGCGGTTGCCGAGTAGCCGCTATTATTGGCAACCACATAAGCGCGCAATCGAATCAACCCTTCGGCCGTCTCAATAGGCAGAGCTGCGGCTTTGGCTACCCGTTTATCCGCGAGTAGAAATGCTTCGAGTTCCTGCGGGCTAACCCAGTGCCCAGCCACTTTAATTCGCTCGCTGTCGCGGGAAATAAAATGAAACCCCTTTTTATCCCGTGAGAAAAGATCGCTGGTTGCGAAGGGCTGTTTTACCGCTTGCAGTTCACCCGTAGCGGGTGCCAGGTAGCCGAGCATCAGGCAGCCACGAGATAGAGACAGGCTGATATCGTCGCCGTCACCGTGAGGGATTTCGCTGTAGCGAAAACCCTCGACTTTTTGCAGAGCTTCTTCGCCACCTGCCAATTCAGATAAATAGGGTGCGAAGGTTTCGGTGGTGCCGATTGAGTCTAGAATTTGCGCACCGCTCCAGGCCTGCCAACGCCTGCGCACTACGGCGGGTAAGCGCTCCCCGGCTGAGAGGGACAGGCGCAAATGCCCCAGCTGATATTCGCGCTCGGCACGGGACATTAATAAATGGTAGAGGGTTGGCACTGCGAGAAAGACACTGACTTTTTCCGCTTCGATAACATCGAGAAAATCGCAGTGCTGTTTCCATTGGGGCAACATAATGGCAGTGGCTCCCCGGCTCAGGGGAACGTGCAGTCCCTGTAAGCCAAAGGAAAAGAAGGGACCGGTAGTGGCAAGCACCCGATCCTCTGCGCGGATATTCCACAGCGGACCACTGACCGTGCGCTCGAACTCCCAAAAAGAGCGGTGGCTGTGCACACAGAGTTTTGGTCTTCCGGTGGAGCCGGAGGTGGCCAGCACCAGGGCGGGTCTCAGGTCCAGGTCTGCCGCCAGCCGGCTGATTTCACCGGTTGCCACCGGCCCCGCTGCGAGGCCGCTCAACTCCTCGATTGATGACATAGGCTCGAAAGGTGCGCACAGGTCAGCTCCCTCCACGCTGGGGTCTGCCAGGATCACCTTGGGATCAAAATCCTCCCACAGATTGCGGTAGTGTCCCTGAGGGAGGGACGGGTGGACCATAAATGGCAGGTGGCCACTGCGCATAGCCGCCAGCCAGTAAACGGTATTTTCCAGTGTGGCCCCGCCGACCAGGGCGATGCGCTGTTGGCTGCGGCTGCCGGCCAGGTGTAAGTTCAGATCAATGGCTGCGGCAAAGCTCAGCTGCTGCAACTTGCGGTAACTGATACTGCGGCGGCCGGAGGGGGCGATTTCAATGAGTGCAGGGTGGTCGCCCCGGCCATCGCGAACATGGCGATCGACCAGTAGATCGACACATCCCTGATTGGAATCTAAAGGGTTCACGGCAAGGCTTCTCCTCAGTTGCCTGCTGCACCGGCAATTGGGCCGGCACACTATTTTGGTGGTGCAGCGGTGCGCTGCATTACCCGAGTTTTGTTACAGGGCCAGCTCCGGCTCCTGTTGATTCAGTGTCAATGAGCGGGCAAAGCCGCTCTCCGACAGCACGTCATCGCGGAATACGCTTTGCAGTTGCATCAGGGTTGTGGCCGGATTGGAGCGCTGAAATACATTGCGCCCCACACAGATACCCCCGGCCCCGAACTCCACTGTCGCCGCAGCTAACTCAATCAATGCGCGTTCATCGGCCAGGGTGCCACCGGCAAATAGCACGGGGGTATGGCCCTGAATACCATCGATAAGCTCGGGTATACGTTGCAGATTTTGCGGTGCCGCTACCTTGAGTGCATCCACGCCCAGCTCTACAGCGGTGCGCATAAAGTGACGCAGGCGCTCGAGGCCCTGGGCATCGCTGCTTTTGTCATAAACCATATTCAGCACCGGCATTCCCCAGGAGTGGGCCTCGTCCACAACGTGACCGATCAAGCGCAAATTGTGGGATGCGGTTGCTGCGGAGAAATTGGTTTGGATTGAAACGGCATCGGCCCCCAGGCGCACGGCGGCCTCAACGGTGGTGACCAGCTGCTTGATATCCGGCTGCTCATCGGTGCATACGGAACCATTGAGGTGAATAATCAGCCCACAGTCGAGCTTGCCACCGAGGCGCTCCGCCAGGCCCTTGTGCAGGACAACGCCAGTTACCGCGTCTGTATCGAGCCAGCTGAGCATCTCCTCCGGCCGCTGGATACCGGCAATCGGGCCCACAGTCAGGCCGTGATCTAAAGGGACTACCAGTGCTTTACCGGACTGGGGATCTACAAAGCGCTTCCAGCGCCTATTGCGTGCCATTTCAGTCATTGAAATTTCTCCTTTGCTTGTGAGGTGGCGGCTATGCGTCGGAGAGCACCGCGCGAATTGGCCTTCTCAGTATTTTGCGAGTGGGAATGGCGCTGGCGACAGCTGCGATCAGGACCAGGGCGCAAGCTGTTGCCAGATAAATGGGAATAACCCAGGCGAGGTCGACGGGGATAGCATTGGTTGAGCCCGGTGGCGTCCACATAATTTGCGCGGCGCGGACGGCCCAGACAATTGCGGCGGTAATGCCGATACCCAGTGCCGCAGCGGCCAGGGCCAGCCAGCTGTTTTCCAGTGCCGTCAGTGTCAGCACAAAGCGGCGGGTAAAGCCGAGGCTGCGCAGGGTGGCGAATTCCCGCGCGCGCTGGGAAAAGTTCATATAGCTGGCATTCAGCAGGCTGGTAAAACCAATGGCGCAGGCGATGATTGCGATAAAGTTGAGGAAGCCACTCAGCACCGCTTTAAACTGGTGGTAAAACGCGGCGCGATCGGACCACAGGAACACCTCGATATCGCTGAGCCCCGCCTGTTGCAGCTGCCCCTTGATTCGGGCCTGGGCTGCACCGACATCGGCGCTGTCACTCAGCAACACGTGATACTCGCTCACATCGGAGGTGTTCAGCAGGGCCTGGGCATCGGCCATGGGCAGAACGACGAGTCGATCATTTATCTCTTTAATGCCCCAGTCCATGATGCCGGTGGGTAGCGCGCGTATCGCGTTGACCCTGGCGGTCCCACGGGTGGTGGCGGTTAGCTCCAGGGGGCCGGGTGGGCAGTTGATGGGGCGCGACTCGGGCGTGTCCCCGGGTTGCAGCGGCGCGAAGCCCACCGAGGGGATTTCGCAGCCGAGTATCGCCGCCAGCCCCTGGCCGAGAATCAAAGGTTCAGCACGGGTTTCCATCCACAGGGGAGTGCCCGCCACCACATCGTACTCGTAGGCGGGGCCCTTGATGGCGCGGATTTCCCGTACATCCTGGCCGATACCGGCGAAGATACTGCTCACCTGGGCATTGGAGACCATGCCGGAAATACGCAGGATGCGAGCGCTGGCGACAATGTCTGGGTCCGATGCCAGCACTGAGTTGATATCCCCTTGTAGCTCGGCGGTCAGCGGCAATTGCCCCGCGCCTTCGACCTGTCGCGCCAGGTCGGAAGCGGGTCTTTCAATCACCAGGTGACCCCGTGCCCCCCAGTGCATAAAGGCATCGCGGATCAGTGCCACACTGGACTGGGTGTAGCCGGCCAGCAGACACAGGGCGAGCACCGAAATACTCATCACCACAAAAGTGCCCAGAGTTTTGCGCCCCTGGCGCCACAAATTGCGCAGGGACATTGTCAGCAATAATTTAGCGGTCATGTGGGCTCCTACAGAGTCATCAGTGTGTCGACGGTAAACAGGCTTTCCGGCGGCTTGGCCAGTGATACCTGGGCGTACTCAAGCACGCTGTAGCGGTCGGGAAAGTTCGCGTTGACGATCTTCATCTGCGACACAAAAGGCTGCTTTCTGTCCCCCACCTGCACCTGGTTGCCGTACTCGAACAGGGCGATCTTGAGGGGCATGCCACTGGCGGTGAGAAATTCCGCTTTCACTCCCAGCAGGGTGTTTTTGTCGAGGTAATAAACGATGGACTCATAGGTGGCGCTGTCAGTGGCGGCGGTGAGTTTCAGTTTGTGGCAGGGCGTTCCGTCAACTTCAGCGCTTCCCAGGTATTCCGGTGTGTAGTCGCGGGCGTACTGAGTGGAGGCGATATCGCCATTGGCGGCCTCGCCTACGAGCCGTTGCTGCGGGCTGATACTGATAGGCTTGCGCAGCCCCGGTTTGGCGTACCACATGGCGCGGGAGGCGATAAGGATTTTCTCGCCCCGGTAGCGCCTGGGTGCTGTGGTCATGGCCAGGGCCCGCCCGTCCCGCACAGCGATATCGTAATCGGTCTCGGTGGTGCCGGCGGGGTCTTCAGTGTGAATGCGCAACTTCCACTGGTAGCTGCCCCAACCCCCACGAGCCAGGTCTGCCTCGTGTAGCCAGTGGCGCATAATTTCCTTGTCGGGGGTGGCCGTTGCCGCTACTTCCAGCGGTTCAGCTGCCTGGGGTTGCACGGGGAATAGGGTCAGTGCTAAGACCACACTGGCTGTGGCGGATAGCAACTGGGTAAGCGGTACGCTGCGGCGCCCGGGGCGAACTTCTCCGCCGACTTTTTTGCGCGCGGTCAGCAGCGCGCCGAGAGTGATACCGGCCCCGACACAGGCAATGGCGCCGAGGGCTGTGGACAGGGGCAGATCCAGGTCCAGACGGGCCGGCTCAGAGATGCGCGGCAACTGGGTTTCTGCACCGGCGGCGCCGAGGGCGAGCATTGCAATATAAGCGGCAATGGTGGCGACTACGGCCGCAGCGACGGTGGTTAGCAGGCTCTCCCTGACAAACAGACCGGCGATGCGTTTGCGGCTAAAACCGAGCGAGCGCAGCATACCGATTTCGCGGGTGCGATCGGCCACATTCATCGCCAGGGTGTGTTGGATGGTGGTGAGGGCAATAGTGAACACCACCAGGCCGGTGAAGGCGAAGACCATATTAAAAAACCCCATAAAACTGGTGTAGAGCTGGCCGATCTGGGGGTGGTCCCAGGTGGTCACTTCAAAACGGCCCGGCGCCTCACTCGCGAGGCTTGCCGCCAGCTGTTCGCGGAATGGGCCGCTGTGCTGGCGGTTGTCGAGCTGAATCACCACCCTGGAAACGGCATCGGTATCGTAGAGGGATTGCAGCAGCGCCAGCGGTGCCTTGAGCCCCTTGTCTTCAATCGCCTCAATACCGGTGGAGAAGTCACCCAGTAAGGGCGCCTCAATAGCGTTGATCCGGTTGGCGTAGGAGGCGCTGAACAGCTGGAGTTCGGTGCTTTTGGCGGGGTATCCGAGCAGGTCCTGCAACTGGGGGGTAAGGAGCAACCCATCCTCCGGTGGCGGAGTGGCAGCCAGGGGGCTAGCCGCTTGCAGTGCCCGCTCAAAAGCCGGGTCTATGCCCCGGGCCAGGAATACGGCGTTTTCACTGCCCGCCTGCACCACCCCCACGCCGGCCAGCT
Source organism: Microbulbifer regidiadema (SeqCode) (assembly GCF_052466995.1). Lineage (NCBI taxonomy): Bacteria > Pseudomonadati > Pseudomonadota > Gammaproteobacteria > Cellvibrionales > Microbulbiferaceae > Microbulbifer > Microbulbifer regidiadema (SeqCode). Next base: position 3,847,610 of record NZ_CP174297.1, read on the forward strand.
GGTTGGAGGCGCGCAGAAAATGGGGTAACTCGGCACTCACCCGGTGGATCAGGGCCTGCTCGCTCTTATCCAGCGAGTACTGGGCTGGGGAGGCGGCCAGCTGCTCCGGGCCGTCGGTGCGATATACCTGTACGTGGGCGTTGGCGTCGCGATAGATCACGACTGAGGCCAGAGACCCTTCAACGAAGCGGATATAGCTGAGAAACATCAGCACCGCGAACAAACCCACGGCCACCGCGATTACGGTGGCGAGGGTGCGCCTGCGGTCGCGGTACAGGTTGCGAAAAGCCATCGACCACATTACGCCACCTCGCTTGTATCTGTTGTTAATTCGGCCGCTGCAGTGAGCGGCGCTTCAGCGGCGCTGTCGCTCAGGTGGCCATCGCGCAGCTCTACGACCCGCTTGACGTGTTGCAGCAGGCGCTGGTCGTGGGTGGAAAAGACAAAGGTGACACCCTGTTCCCGGTTCAACTGTTTCATTAACTCCACCAGGGAGAGGGCGCTGGCGGTGTCCAGGCTAGCAGTGGGCTCATCGGCGAGGATCAGCTTCGGTTCTGTCACCAGTGCTCTGGCCACCGCGACCCGCTGCCGCTGGCCACCGGATAATTGATCCGGGCGGAAGCCGGCGAAGCGACTCAGGTTCACAGCGGCCAGGGATGCCTGGGCGCGCCGGCGCATTTCCGCCTTGCTCAGCCGGTGCAGATACAGGGGCAACATAACGTTTTCCAATGCGCTCAATACCGGCACCAGATTAAAGTTCTGAAAAATAATGCCGTAGGTGCGGGAGCGCAGGGTGTCCAGTTGGCGATCGCTGAGCTGGCTGACCGCTTGACCGGCTACGCGAATCTCGCCAGAGGTGGCACTGTCGAGGCAGCCGATCAGATTCAGCATGGTGGTTTTACCGCTACCACTGGGGCCGGTGATCGCGACGAAATCGCCTTTTTGCACCGTGAAGTCGACGCTGTTGAGGGCGGTGACTTGGACTTCGCCGAGCTGGTAGCGCTTGGTCACAGATTCGAATTCGACCAGGTTCATCTTGTTCTCCATTTTTTCGCTCTATCCATGTGTTCCATTCAGAAAAAGAGGTCCACAGCCAGGTAACTGCTGCTGGTCACCGGTTGGCTCAGCGCCAGATCCTCGTTGGCGCGGCTGCCGGAGAGCCCCAAATAGAGGGTGACGCTGTCGCTGGGGCTGTAGGAAAGTTCGGCAAAGCCGCTGCTGCTGGATTGGTCCAGGCCCTGCAATACCCTGGCAGTAAGGCTCCAGCGGCGGTCGCCAAACAGCTTTGGCCAGGTGGTTTGCAGCAGGGCGTAGTGGCGCTGTACAAACGGGTGCAGTGGGCGGTTGCGGGATGGCCCGCTGCCCGCTGATGGCAGGGCGGCGAGCTGTGGATTGCGCAGTTCAGCCCCGTTCAGGGCATAGCCGTTATAGATAAGTTCGAGGCCGGTTTCGGCGCCGGAAGCGGCGCCGTAGCGCAGATTGATCACCCCGTCCCAGCGCCAGTGACTGCGGTTTTGCGCCAGTTCGATACCAGTGTTACTGGATTGTGCGTAGCCCCGCGAAGCGGCAAACTCCGCGCCGAGGGTCCAGGCATCGCCGAGGCCGTGCTGGAAGTAGCCGCCGGCATAGGGTTGAAAACCGCCGCCAGCAGCGGCGACAGCACCGACGCTGGTCACCTGGGCCTCGACCCAATTCCACTCGGCCCGGGTTAGCTGGAAGCTGCCACCGCTGTCGATAGTCTCCACGGTGTCCAGACGCGGATCCGCCACCAACAGGCTTGCGCGGCCCCGGGCGGAGATATCGGTACTGGCGAAAACCATGGGTTTGCCGGGAATATCCCGCCGTGGTGTCACGGCGCCGTTGTCGGGAAACAGTCGGTTGGTGGGGCTGTAGAGCAGTGATGGGCCCCAACCCTGTAGGCGCTTGCCGGCGCCGAAACGGGTGCCCCCGCCGGTTTCGTAGAGCAGGTAGCCCTCGGCAAACCAATCTGGGTAGGGATCTGGTACTGTGGCCGGGCGCTCATCTTTGTCCGCAGCGAGGCGGGGTTTGAGAACGATTCGGGTGCCGTTGCAATAGCCTTGGGTGCAGCGTATTTGTAAGTCCAGACGCAGCTCGGCGGCGCTGCGTCGGGTGTCATCATCCCCCAGAGCTTCGCCTAATTGCTCGCGCTCGTGGATCATCTGTAGACTCAATTCGTAGTCGCTGATCCAGGTTTTACTGTTGCCGCTGGTATCGAAGGCCCACTGGGTCTGGCCCAGGGCGGGGATTGTCGCAGCGGATATGGAGGTGGCAATCAGGCGCTTTGCAAGGCTGTGTCTTCGCACGGGGCCGCCTCCGTAATTGCCGTGTGCGGCTGTTGCACTATCGGGGTGTAGCGCTCGCGCAGGCGACGTTTGAGGGTTTTACCGGTGGCGCCCATAGGGAATTCTGCCCAGTCGATCACCCACAGGTAATCCAGCCGCTGCTCCGGCGGGAGCTGGGCGTTGAGACTTTTGCGCAGGGATTCCGCCTCTGCCAGGTCGGCACCCACCTGCGGGGCGACAACGGCTGCCGGCATCTCGGGGCCGTTTGGGTAGGGGCGCAAACCGAACACACAGGTGTCGAGCACGCCACTTTGCTTCAGCACGATTTCTTCCAGGGGCAGGGTGTACACCGGCCCGGTGGCGCTGTGGATCACGTCCACCTCCCGATCCAGGTGGACAATTTCCCCATCGCTGCCCTGGCGTACCATATCCCCGGTAAACCACCAGCCGTCCAGGGTTGAGGCGTAGTAGACGTCGTGGGCATTCCAGTAACCGTCGAACATGCTCTTGCCCTTGATCATCAGACGCCCCACTTGGCCTTTGGCTACGGGAACCCCGTCGGCGTCGGCAATTTTGATCATTGGACCCAGGGGCGTTTTGCGACCCACGCGGCGCTCGAAGTGTCGGGTCCAGGGAGTGGTGATACGCAGGAGGGCGGCAATACCCACTTCGCTGGAGCCGAGGCCGTCGACAAATAGTGAGCCGCGCCAGGGCAGGCCCAGGCGGGTGAAGAAGGAGCCGTGAACGATAAATGCGCGCTGCTGTACCTCGTGACTGGCATCGGCGGTAGTGCCCCAAATACGCACGCTGTCCAGGGGTTGATCCAGGGCGCCGGATTCCATTAGGCGTGTGTAAGTGACAGGAAACCCAAAGAAAACACTGGGCTCGCGCTTGTGCAGCTGCGACACCAGCTCTTTTGCCTCCAGCTTGTCATCCAGAATGACGTGTATTCCCATCATCAGCATACCGTGCAGGTAGAGATGGGAGACCTGGTGGTTCAGTGGCAGGGCAAAGCAGGCCAGGTCGCGGGTGGAAATGGGGTTGAACAGCACTATGGAGCGCAGGGACTGTGCGATGCCCTCCTGTTTCAGGATTACCCCTTTGGGGGTGCCGGTGGTACCCGAGGTGTGAACAATATAGAGGGGATCGGCGGCGCCTCGGGGGCTCTCAGGTACCGGGGGCAGGGATTCGAGTAGCAGTGCTGCCAGGCTGTGTACGCTCGGGGTCAGGTGCTTGTCGCTATCGGTCAGCACGACCGCTGTAAGCCCTGTAATAAAACGGGTGGCACTATCGGTATTGCTGAGCTTTTGCCAGCCATGGGTATCGGTGAGCAGCAGCTTCACCCCCATGCGCTCCATATAGCTTGCCGCTGTATCGGGGGCGATACGGCCGTTGATGGGGACTGCGATAGCTCCGATGCGCAATGCGGCGACTGAGAACAGGAAGTAGTCGAACTGGTTGGCTTTGTAGATGGCGACCCGGTCTCCTGCACTGACCCCCAGGTGGCTCCAACAGGCCGATAGTTGTCGGACGGTGCGCAGGATTAGCGGGGCACTCCAGTGCTGTTCGCGACTCCAGCTAAGTGGCCGCGTGAGTTCGATCAGTTCGCGCTCGCCGTGACGGCGCGCGGCAAGTTCCAGGGCGCGATCGACGCGGTTGTCCCAGCTGGCCAGCAGGGAGAGTCGCCCCCAGTAGCCGAGCTGTAGCAGGACAAAAGCCAGGTAGCCCAGTACCAGGGTTAAGGGGATAGCAATGGCGTAGCTCATAGTGCATCAACTCCGGTGAGTGGGGGACAGCTCGTCCAGCAGCTTGCGCAACTCACCGAGGAAGGGGGCTGCGAATTCTGCGTGGATATCGGCAAATGCCGAGCGGCGATAAACCAGATCCAATTGCATCCGGCCGTTGACGGTGGGGGTATAGAGAATGAAGTCGTAGGGCGGCACTAGGCAGCCGAAGCCCACATAGCTCTGGGTTTTGTGTTGCTCGGAACCAAAGTGAGAAAAGTCCTCTTCGATCCGCCCCGGGTTGGAGTAACAGGCATTGGTGCCGAGGGCCCGATTCAGCAGGCGCCGCGCCAAGCCGTGCAGGGGGCGCAGTCGCAGTATCGGCAGCAGGGTTTCCAGCCTCGCGATTTCAGTGCTGACCCGGCCACTGCCCCGCGCCTTAGCCATGGCGCTGTGCATGTTTTCCAGTAGGAGCGGGGTGCTCAGGCCGGTGCGCAGGCGAATCCCGGTGGGGATTAGATAGTTGCGAAAGCTGTGGTCGTAGCGGGGGTCTATCAGCCGGCGCAGGCTCACCGCACAGGTCATGCGCAAATAGCCGGACCTGTGCCGACCTGAAGTTTCCATCAGTCGCGCCAGGGCGCTGCACAGCAGGGTGTTTATGGTGACTCCATTGGACTTGGCTGTGTTGGCCAGGCGCTCTTCCAGGGCTCTGGGCATCAGGCTCTGGAAAAAATCCAGTTGGCCGATTTCCCGGTGAGTGTCCGCAGTCTCCCAGCGCTGTCCGCGCAGTTTTACCGGCATGCCGCTGTCGTTGCGCATCAGGTCGAGCCCCACACTGGCAAATGCTTGCAGCCAGCGATAGCCGCGCTTTAGGGGGCGGAACCAGTCCGGGCGAATTTCCGGCAGCGGTGTGAAGGGCAGCGCCTGACTGGGGGCAAGCGCACCGGGCACACCGCTGATATGGGCGTAGTGGTCGATGATCGCGCGCAGCAGCAGACAGTCACTGCGGGCGTCGGCGACGCCGTGATGGCTGCTCAGGTAGACGCAGGAGTTGTGCCCCTTGCCGCCATTGACCAGTAAGACCTGGAGGGGCGGGCGATCGCGCCACTGCAGGCGGTGCGCCGAGCTGAAATCCATCAGCAGCTGGCGGAAATCGGGATCGTTGAAGTCGCAGGCACCCACATACTCCAGGTAGTGCACCCATTGATGGGCGCCGGTATCTACTTCGTGCAGCTGCTGGCCTTTGGGGCGGGTGCGCAGCAGCGGTATCTGCCCCGCCGCACGCTGCACACTCTGCTCCAGTAATTGTGGCTGGATTTGCCCGCTGACGATCAGGATCTGGTTGGTGTTGACGTTGGCCAGCTCACCCAAGTGAACAAAGAACTCGGCCATGGCATCGATGGGCTGGGGGGCCGTGGCGGTGACTTCGGCGGCGGTTGTCGAGGCGGTGAAACTGTCCATGGCCAGCTCCTCAGATCACTTCGGCAGTTTCAGCCTTCTCGGCCGCACTGGTTTGGGTGGCTGTGGGTTTTTCGGCATACCAGGCGCACAGCGCCCAGACCTCTTGCGCAGATAGGGGTTTAACGGGTTCAGTGCGCCCGGTAACGGCATCCAGACGGGAGCGGTCGAAGTGCCACTCGATGCGCATAAAGCGCTGGTTGAGCCTTACGGCCCGATCAAATTTTTGTTCGATCGAGGTGCTGGGGTTGCCCAGGTGGGCCTTCACTCCGGCGACATCCGCCCAAATCTGCACCATTTGTTCTGCCGGCACTGCAACGCCACCGGAGCAGTGGAATACCTCGAACTCTCCGGAATCTGCGCTGCGCAGGGTTAGTGAACAGGCGTCGGCGCACAGCTGGTCCACGGAAACCAGGTCCAGACGCGGCTCTGGCAGCAGGTCGACGGCGAGATCGCAATTGCCCGCGCCGGCCACGGCCAACATGGCGTCCTGGAACATGTAAAAACCAAAGCCGTTACGGTGTACCCAGTGGGTATGGCGGTGCCCCACGACTACGCTGGGGCGGAAGATCGTGATCGGCAGGCGGTTGCGCCGCGACAGCAGGTGTAGGGAGTGCTCCGCGCTCCACTTGGTGGTCTGGTAGGTATTTACCATCTGGCTGAAGGGGTGCAGCTCTTCCTTCACTTCACCGCCGGCCATACCCGCGACATAGGCGGTGGAGACGTAATAGAAGCGCCGGCACTTGGGCGCCTGTTGCTGAACGGTCTGGTAGAGCCGCGCGGTATTGCCCACATTGGTGTTAATAGCGCTTTCCAGCTTATGGGGGGAGTAGCTCATCTCCGCCGCTACATGCCACACCTCGGTCACACCACTGAGATCGGTTGCGGTGAGAATATTTTCCAGCGCACTGAAATCCGTATCGATCACTGTCAGGTGGTTCTCAACTGCGCCGCTCACATCCAACTGGCAGCCGTGTGCAGCGGTGAGTACGGCATTGATTGTGCGAATGCTGTCTGGATCATTGCGGGATAGGGCGATGACTTTAACCCCGCGAGCTAAAAGGTTTGCCGCCAGTGCGCTGCCGACAAAGCCGGTTGCGCCGGTGATGAGTACCTGGTGCACTTTCACTCTCCTTGTATATCCGGTCGGTGATTTGGCGGAGGCGCAGCGCGCCTCCGGGCGGGGAATCAGAGTTCGATAATGTGTTCGTCGACTTTCACACCGACGTGGCGGCCGGGTTCGGTGCCGAAGCCCAGTACGCGATCGCCGGGCTTGAGTTCGGTGACATTCAGCGGGGTTGCCTTGTCGGAGAACACGCGCACATGCCAGTCGTCCTGCATGATGATGTTCACCTTGCGGTTTTGCGGGAAGGTGGCCTCAATCAGGAGCAGCGGGCGAATTTCTGTTTTGGTGCGCCCCACGTAAACCTGGCGGGTTTCCCCTTTGGCGTTGACTGTGGTCAGTTGGCTGCCGGCGCGCAGTTCGCTGATATAACTGGTGCGATCATTGCTTTGGAATACATAGCTGTGTACCGAGGCGGCGTTGATACGGAATGGACGCAGTTCCATATACGGCAGGTGGAACACCTCCGGGCAGCAGAGAATGCCGCCAGTTGAGGTCGATCCCACCAGGATGCCCTCATCCGGGTTGAACATATGGGTGGTGTCGATACAGGCTCGATAGCCCAGGCCCAGGTGAGTGATGCGGTCAATAACGCCCACTTCGATATCTATTTTCGGCGAGGTCTGCGCATCCATTTTGTTGGCGAAACGGTCGAACTGTTCCATGGAGGTGAAAGAGGCGAGGACCCCGTCACTGCCAAGCTCGAGGACGCCGAGTGCGATGACGGCATCGTCTACATCCTGGTGCACCTCTTTGAGCAGTACTGTGTTGGTCTTGTGCAGTTCGGCAATGACCAGTTCCAGCGGGATATTGGTGGGGTCTTTGAAGGACACCATCAGATGGTCGTAGTGCATGCCCTGGTGGAAAGAGGTGTGCAGGCTCTCGGCATTGTCTACGTGAATACGCAGGCTGGTGCGCAGGCCGGTTTCGCTCGCGGCACTCAGTACCTGGGCTTCGTAGCTGGATACGATTGCGGGTTTTCCCTGCTCGGCGCTGTCTTGCAACCGCTGGGCAAATTTTTCCCACTCGCCCATATCCTCCAAATGCACGACCCGCTGTAATCTGGGGGAGGCGGCTTCGTTTAAAAGATCAAAATTATCGGCGTAGAGGACAATACCGTTGTAACGCCCCTGGCCGAGACGCTGGGTAATCGCCTTGCGGGTTTCCTCATCCAGTGTTTTGAGAACATTGGAGTCATACCAGAGTACATGCTCGCGACTGTCGCGCACTTCGGTGGTTGCGGGAAAAAGAGCGGTGTTGGCGGGCGGTACTGGCTCCAGCGGTGTGGTGGGCTCGCGCCTGGATGGGGAAGCTTTTTCCTGTGTCGCTTTGCGGTTTTTTTTCGGGGTAGCAGGGCGTTTGCTCTCAACTTGTTCCATGTCGGTTTCCTGGTGACGTTTGAAAATCTGTGGAGCTGGCTGAGGGAATCGGGGGCGGCTCGATAAGTGAGTCGGATCACTGGGGATTCCCCAGTAATGGCTTCCCTGCATCTGGCCAGCGGCCATAAATACCGGCGGTTAGACTAAGTTCGAGGGTGGGGAGCGTCACCTAGCAAAACTGTTAGGTGCGGTTGCTTGGCGCCTCTGTTAACACTTTTTACTGGCGTGCTAATTGAGTTTTTTATCACTACAAGGCGTATTTAATTAACCGTCTCAGAATTTAAATGGAGCTGTATGTATGACGATGGTTTTCGCAGCTCTGGAATGGCTATTAGCGGAAGTCGCGGGGAAATGAGGCGGAGCATGTTTATTTCCCCAGCGCAGCGAGCCGGCTGGCGGGGGAAAGCGCAGGGTTGGAGAAGTAAACTCCCAGCAAATTGATCTATGCTAACGGCTCTATCTCTATGCTCGATATATTTACCCGCTCGATCGGTTTCCCAGGCAGGCCATCCCAAGGGCAGGTAATTACGCCGTAAAAATTTGAATAGCGGTCAGCGGAGCGGGGGCGCAGAAAAGTGGACTCTTTTAACTGGGCGTTTTGTGTGATTTAGGTCACAGGTGCCAGTTTGATCTACTCTTGTATGCCAGCCTCTAGGCCCCCTAAAATTACCGCCAGCGGTAGCTGTGTGCCGCCATTTAAAAATAGAGCAAATAATGAGTAGCAACGACACAATACGACTTCTCCTGATTCACGATACCCCATCGGAAGCCCAGCGCCTTGTGAGTATGCTGCACAACGCAGGCCGTCCCAACCGAGCACAGCATGTCGCCAGCGAGGCAGCATTTAACCGCCTGCTACAGGATAAAACCTGGGATTTGGCGATTGCTGCCGAGAGCAGCACCCAGGTGTCCCCCGCAGTGGCACTGCGCACCATTAGCAAACTGCAAAAGGATGTCCCGGTCATTATGTTGACCGAGCGCAGCGGTGCCCAACCGGTGGTGGAGGGGCTGAAGCTCGGGGCCCGCGATGTGGTGGTGGTGGATGAGGACCAACACCTGCTCTTTGTGATACAGCGGGAGCTGGCGGCGCTGGCCAACCGCCGCCAGGCGCGCCTGCACGATCGCCGCTATCACGCCACTTTGCAGCGCGCCAAAGAGCTGCTCGATAGTTCCAAAGATGCTATCGCTTATATCTCTGATGGCCTGATCGTCTACGCCAATGATTCTCTGGCCGAGCGCTTTGGCTACGACTCCGGCGAGGATATCGAATATCAGCCGCTGATCGATATGCTGGCGGAAAGTGAACAGGAGGCGGGGCGCGAGTTTCTGAAAAGCTGCGCGATCGACAATAACGAGCTGGAGGCGAAGGAGTGGCAGTTTACCGCCAAGACCGCCTCCGGCGAGTCCCTGCCCACCCGAGCAGAAGTGCTTAGCACCACTTACGACGATGAGCGCTGTCTACAGGTGCGTATCGCCTCCCGCAGAGGCGATACGGAGCAGTTGGAGGCACAGCTCAGCGATATTAAAAACCGCGACCCGCTGACCGGGCTGTTCAATCGCCAGCACTTCCTTCAGGTTTTGGATTCCTGTATCAAATCCGCCGCAGATTCCCACAATACCGGTGGTCTGATGCTGATCGAGGTGGACCGCTTTGAAGATGAGGTGTTGAAAGCTGTGGGGGTGGCCGGCGCCGACGCCCTGCAAAAAGCATTGGCGGAACTGCTCAAGTCCTGCCAGCGCAGTGGCGATACCCTGGCGCGATACAGCGAGGACGCCTTCTGCCTGCTCAGCCCCAATACCACCCCGGACAGCATTGAGCAGCGCGCCCGCGATATTCTGAAAAAGGTTTCCGATACCATCTTCGATGCGGATGGCAAAACTCTGCAAATTACCGCCTCTATCGGTATGTCTCTGATGAGTGAGGCCTCCAGCGGTGCGCAGCAGGTGTTGGATCAGGCGCTATCGGCGCACAAGCAGGCCCTGGGAGCGGATAAGAAAGGCGGCAATTTTGCCCTTTACGAACCGGACACCGACGGCGGTGCCGATGCCGATACCTACCACCGCGCCCGCGTGGTTCAGGCCCTGGAAGCCGGCAGCCTGAAACTGCTGTACCAGCCGATCCTCAGCTTGCAGGGGACCGGCGAGCAGTTGTACGAAGTGCTGGTGCGCATGCTCGACGACAGGGAAGAACTGGCGCCGCTGGCCTTCCTGCAAGAACTCGGCGATGCGGGCCTGTCGGCGAAAATGGACCGCTGGGTAATTATTACCGCGATCAAGGCCGCAGCGGCGGCTCGGGCTGAGGGCAAGAATATTACCCTGATGCTGCATATTACCTCCGCCTCCCTGGTGGACAGCAGCTTGCCCGGTTGGCTGGGGGTGGCGTTTAAGGCGGCCAAGGTGGCGCCGGGGACGGTGATCTTCCAGCTGCGCCAGGAGGATATCAACAGCAACCTGCACGCGGCCCGGGACTTCACCACCCAGGTGCAGCAACTGGGCTGCCGGGTCTCCGTGTGTCACTTCGGCACCGGCCTCAATCCGTTCAAGGCGCTGGAGCATGTGAAGGTGGATATCGCCAAGATTGACCCCTCCTTTGTGCGCGAGGTCCAGGACGAGGGTGAGAGCAGTGACTCCCTGGCGGGGCTGGTACAGCGCCTGGGCGAGGCGAATACCAAGGTGATAGTGCCCCATATCGAGCAGGCCAGCATGCTGCCGACCCTGTGGCAGACCGGCACCGACTATATTCAGGGCTACTATGTGCAGGCTCCGGCGGAAGAGATGAACTTCGACTTCAGTCTCGAATAACTCCTCTGCGCCAGTGTTTAAAAAACCGCGCCATCTCTGCCGATCGCGCGGTTTTTTAATGCCGATAAATCAGACGTGGTAGCGGCTGCGCAGGGCGGCAATGGTATTGCGCGCCAGGGCGCCGTACTGCGGTGCCGGGGCTGGGACAATCTCCCCGGCCGTGCTCTCGGTCCAGGCGCGCTGGATATGATTCTGCCCCGCTTCCTGCTGGTAGATCCGCGCCAGACTGGCGTTGTAATTCTGGCTGGTGACTGTATCCACGTGATACCAGTGGGCCTTGGCGCGAGAGTGGGAAACATCCATTAGCAGGTAGCCGCGCTGGGTGATCTCCACCCACTTGAGGTGCGGTATCAATCCATCCATGGCGATGGAGGCGATATCACTCAGATGGGATTTGTCCAGGAAGCTGGAGGTGACCCCGGGGGTAATAAATTCGCCACCGAGGGCGCCGCGACCGGTGAGGCGGCCGTATTTCAAAATACTGAACGGATTGCTGGCCAGGTCCCAGGCCCAGGAGCTGTGGATATCTCCGGTGAGTACCACGAAGTTGTCGATATTATTGTCGGCAATATGGTCGAACAGGCGCTCGCGGGAGGCGGTGTAGCCATCCCACTGATCCATATTCACGGATAAATCCCGCGCCAGGCTGAGCTGCGCCATCATCACCTGTTGCCCCAGCACCCGCCAGCGCACGCCGTCCGCTTGGGACTGGGTCAGGCTGCTGTGCAGCCACTGCTCCTGCTCGGCACCGAGAATACTGCGCTCCGGGTCATCGGCGCTCTGCTGATCGAACCAGTTGGCCTGCTCGGAGCGCGCGGCGATGCGGGTATCCAGCATCATCAGGTCCATCAGGTTGCCGAAGCGGAAGCTGCGGTAGATGGCCCTGTCGCCAAACAGGTCGAAGAGGCCGTTATCGCGGATCGGCATCCACTCGAAGTAGGCCTGGTTGGCCACCGAGCGGCGCACAAACCAGTCGCCCTCACCCTCTTCGATATTGTGGTTCTCGGCGCCGCCGGCCCAGGCATTATTCGTGGTTTCATGGTCGTCCCAGACACAGATAAACGGGTGCTGGCGGTGTACCTCCTGCAAATCCGGATCGGAGCGGTACTGGGCGTAGCGCTGGCGGTAATCCTGGATATCCACCATTTCCTTGGCGGGGATTGGCTCGCGGCCGAGGCCGGTGTCGGTGCCGTAGCCACCGGGGCCGTATTCGTAGATATAGTCGCCCAGGTGCAGCACCACATCCAGGTCTGCGCGCAGGGCGATCTCCCGGTAGACGTTGAAGTAACCCATGGGGTAGTTGGAGCAGCTGGTCACGGCAAAGCGCAGCCTGTCCACATGGCCGCTGGGCAGGGTGCGGGTGCGGCCTACCGGCGAGTCGATGCCGTTGGAGTAGAAGCGGTAGTAGTAGCTGGTGCCCGCTTGCAGGCCGCCGGCATCCACTTTGATGGTGTAGTCCACCTCCGGCCCGGTGATGCCACTGCCGCTGTTGACCACCATGGCCATTTCCGGGTCCAGGGCGATCTGCCAAGTGTAGTGCAGCATAGACTGGAATTCCGGGTCGGCGGACGGGGTGATGCGGGTCCAGAGAATCACGCGGTCGGCCAGGGGGTCACCGCTGGCCACGCCGTGCTGGAAGGGCTCCTGGCCGGAGCCGTAGGCCTTCAAAAGGGGTAGGGCGGCCAGGCTGGCGCCGGAAAATTGTAGAAACCGCCTCCGGGACAGAGACATGGGGTTCTCCTTATGTGCTTGTTATAAAGGACCCGCAGTCTGAATCTGGAAGGTGAACGACGTGTTAATTCTCGGTCATAATTTTTCTGCCTGTACCGCTATTAGTCATGAAATTCGCCCCAAGGCGCCGAAACTGAGACATTAATCTGGTTTATTGACAAAACGCGGCATGACCGTCGGTAGCTCGGGGTGCTGTGGGGGATTGGCGCGCCGGTGGGCGACGGGCGCGCAGGCCTCTGTCGTTTCTCATCGGCGCGTGGTCGGGTATCCTGTGGCGCAAATTGACAAGCTGAACTCAGGGAGTAGACCCATGTTGCCCCGTTTACTGTGTACCAGTCTGATCGTCGGCGGCCTTGCCGTTGCCGGAGGCTGTTCCAAGTCGGAGCCTTCCAAGGCCGAATTAGACAGTGCCAGCGCGCCGCTGAAGGCGTCCGCTGTGATGGAAAAGAAGCCCGGTGTCGATAAGGCGCCGCAGTCCGGTGTGGACTACCACTCTTTCGCCAACAGCAATGACTACCAGGTACAACACCTGGACCTGGACCTGACTGTCGACTTCTCCCGCAAGGTTCTGGAAGGTGAAGCCCAGCTGGACTTCAAGCGCCTCAACGACAAGAACCTGCCGATGGTGCTCGATACCCGCGAGCTGGAAGTGGTCTCTGTCTCCGCCAATGGCGCGCCGGTAAAATTCTCCATGGGAGAGCAGGACGGCCACCTGGGCACCCCGCTGAATATTGAGCTGCCGGAAGATGCCGACAGCATCACTATCCGCTACCGCACAGCGCCGGGCGCCTCGGGTGTGCAGTGGCTGGAGCCGCAGCAGACTGCGGGCAAGAAGCACCCGTTCCTGTTTACCCAGGCCCAGGCGATCCACGCGCGCAGCTTTATTCCGCTACAGGACTCCCCCAAAGTTCGTATCACTTACAACGCCACCGTGCGCACCCCGAAAGAACTGCGCGCGGTGATGAGTGCCAACAACGACCCGCAGGCGGCCAAAGATGGCGTCTACGAGTTTGAAATGCCCCAGCGCATTCCCTCCTACCTGATCGCCCTGGCGGTTGGCGACCTGCAATTTAAGCCCATGGGCGAGCGCACCGGTGTCTACGCCGAGCCCTCAATGCTGGAATCTGCGGCGGCGGAGTTTGCCGATACCGAATCCATGCTGGAAGTGACCGAGAAGGCCTACGGTCCCTACCACTGGGACCGCTACGACCTGCTGATCCTGCCGCCCAGCTTCCCCTTCGGCGGTATGGAAAACCCGCGCCTGAGCTTTATCACCCCGACGGTGATTGCCGGCGACAAGAGCCTGGTGGCCCTGATCGCCCACGAACTGGCGCACTCCTGGTCCGGCAACCTGGTGACCAACGCCAGCTGGCGCGACCTGTGGCTGAACGAAGGTTTCACCACCTACCTGACCAACCGCATTATGCAGTTTGTCTACGGTGACGAGCGCTACCAGATGGAAATGGCCCTGGGCTATGACGATCTGCAAGCGGACCTGGCCGATAAAGAGCCCCGCGATGAGATTATGGCCATCGACCTGCGCGGTCGCGATCCCGATGAAGTCTTCTCCAATATCCCCTACGAGAAGGGCTCCCTGTTCCTGTACGAGCTGGAGCAAAAAGTGGGCCGCGAGGCGTTCGACCGCTTCCTGATGGAGTACTTCAACCACTTCTCCTTCCAGAGCATCACCACCGAGGACTTCGTCAAGTACCTGGACAAGACCCTGCTGCTGGAGCACGCCGATAAACTGGATCGCGAGCGCATTCAGCAGTGGATTTTCGAGCCGGGTATCCCCGAGGGTGCGCCGCATCCGCAGTCCGATGCCTTCAGCAAGCTGGACCCGGTGCGCCAGCAGTGGCTGGGCGGCGAGCTGGCGGCGAAGGATATCGATACCCGGGGCTGGACCTTCCACCAGTGGAAATACTTCCTCGACGGTATGCCGGAGAAACTGAGCGAAGCGCAGTTGCAGGAACTGGACAGCGCCTTTGGCCTGACCCAATCCCGCAACAACGAAGTGGCTTTCAGCTGGCTGATGATCGCTGTGCGCAACGACTACGAGCCGGCCTTCGAGCGCCTGGAGCACTTCCTCACCAGCATCGGCCGCAACAAGTTCCTGCGCCCGCTGTACCGCAATATGGTTGAGACCGGTAAAAAAGACGTGGCGGCACGTATTTTTGAGCGCGCCAAGGTGGGCTATCACCCGCTGAGCGTGAAAGTGAACAGCCTGGTGATCTACGGTAAAAAAGCGGGCTAATCGCTATTTTATCCCGCTGCCGCAATTCCCCTGCGCTATGCATGGATTGCGGCAGTGTCCCTTTTCGTTTTTCTCTCCCCTGTACTCTGGCGAATACTAAAGTTTGCCTCGTCGCGCATTTTTTTCGCTTGTTTTTATCGCTCAGCGAACTGGTACGGTAGCGTTGTTAATAGCGCAGTTTTTTGGCATTAAAATCATTAAACGACTGTTCAAACGGATTGCCTTTGCGTACTCTCCTGCCCCAGAGATTTTACTCAGGAAAGGAGGCACCTATGTATAAACGGGCTTTACTATTGGTTGTCCTGGGACTTTTTATTGCCAGCTGTGGGCAGAAATCCGGCCCCAACGCCTGCTCGGATAACAACAAGCGGCCGAGCTTTCCTTTTCCTCACGCGATGCTGTAAATGCTAAGTCGGGTTATACCCCGAGCTTAGCGATTTGCCGATCGTTGAGTCCAAACAGGTAGAGGGCGGCATCCAGTCCAAATAGATTGATGGCCTGGGGCGCCTGTAGTCTCACCTTGGGCTTGGGGTGAATCGCGATACCCAGCTCGCCCAAATTCAACATGGGAATATCGTTGGCGCCGTCTCCCATGGCCACCACGCGCTCCAACCCCAGTCCTAACTCCCCGGCGATTTCCTGTAGTAACTTGCGTTTGCGCTCGCCATCGACAATGGGCTCCACCACTTCACCGGTGAGGGCACCCTCGGCAAATGTCAGCTCGTTGGCGTGGGTGTAATCCAGGGGCAGGCGCTCGCGCTGTAGAAATTCGGCGAAGTAGGTAAAGCCGCCGGACAGCAGTGCCGTTTTGCAGCCCAGGGCGCGCAGCGCGCTCAATAACTCATAGGCGCCCTCTTTTAACGGCAATTCTCCGGCAATTTCCGCCAGGCGCTGCTCGGAAAAACCTTTCAGCAGGGCCATGCGCCGTTTGAAACTCTCGCAAAAGTCGATATTGCCGGCCATGGCGGCGCCGGTAATCGCGGCGACTTGCTCCCCGATACCGGTAATTTTGGCCAGCTCGTCAATCACCTCTGCATCGATCAGGGTTGAGTCCATATCGAAGCCGGCCAGCTTCGGCACCCTCTGGGTAACAGAGGCCTGGATGGTCAGGTCTACCCCCAGTTCATCGGCCACCCCCAGGCAGGCCAGGCGCGCGCTGTCGAAATCGAGATCCCCATCAATTTGGCAGCGAATAACGGTGCGATCGTGTCTCTGGGCTAAAGTATCGGCGGCGAAGAGGCTCCACTGCTGTTCGTGAAAAAATTGCAGGAGGTATTGCAGTTGGGATAGGGAGACCGAGCGGCTCAGTAGGGTGACACACCAGATGGCTTCAAGTGTATCCGGTGCTTCGGGGGCTGGGGTAAAGTCGGTACTTTCAGCGGGGAAGGGGGCTGTGCCAGAATATTCCAGCCCGATTCGGGCGATCCCATCGCGGTAGTTCAGATAGCGCACCGTGCCGCTGCCCGAAGCCTGGGCAATCTGTTCCAGGGAGAGGTGGAATTCTTGTGAATTTATTCGATCACCCATAAGCGCTGTCCCGTTTGTATAAAATGTTCGGCGCATTATAGCTCTTGTGAGATTCTTCGCTAAAATTGCCGAGGCTTAATTTCAATGTCGGCCGCTTATCGTTTTTTTAATAGGGCCGGGGGATAAGATTTTTTTTCGAATTGGTTGGGTTCGGTTGAACTATTTCGCTGACTGCTTTACCAATCGCTCAGGAGTTAATTGGCGGTGCACAACTTTGGTGCCTGCCGCTAAAATACTCGCTGCTCCGAAATAGCTGGGGCAAGCGTAAAAAAACAATACACAAAATATCTGCCTCAGTTTATGTCAGCTTCCATTGTATCTACTTTTCGCAATATACCGGCTCAGCTTACCCAGCTGTCCAAGCGCGCCCGCCAGCGTTTATTGGCTGTAACTATCTGGGGCACACTGGCAATATTCTGTGCGGCGGCGCTGGGGCATTTTTATGGTCAGCAGCACAGCGCTGCCATAGAGCGGGACAGAGTTGCGGCAAAGGCTGCGGCGACTATCCTCGCCGGGCAGAGCCTGGAGAGTATTGTGAGCGGGGACCGCATCAGTTTGCAGTTGATCGCCCGCCAGCTGCTGGAGTTACCCATGGTTGCCGGCATTTTAATTGAGGATGTGGAATCGAATTCCCTGGCCGAAGTGGGGGACCTGAAAGGGGGCGAGACGATTACCGAGCCCGTGGTTCTACACGATAGTATCGCCGGCAATATCACCGTGGCATTTGTGCCCGGAAACGCCATTACCTTTCCCTGGGCCAGCCTGTTGCTGACCCTGGTTTTTGCCCTGCCGTTTAGTGCGGCTGCGGCCCTGCTCAGCGGCAGTTTGTCCAGGGGACAGAAACTGCCGGCACAGGCACCGGAATCGGATGAAGCGGACACCGATACCGAGATTGTCGAGTCCAGTGTCGGGCTCTATTTGCGCCCCCTCAATTGGACGCAACTGGGCAATCAACTGAGCCGCAGTGCCCTGGAGGGGTTGCAGCGGCAGCTGGATGGGCGCATGCGCCGGTTGCAGCGTATCTACGGTGCCAGCCCGCTGAATTGCCCGGGGCCGCAAGTTGGCCTGGATTTTTCCGGTACCGATGCGGCTTTTCGCGCAGTGTGCTGCGGTTTACTGCTGCGGGAGATGCAGAGCGTCAGCCGTACTACTGGTTTGAAGCTGGCTCTGGCGGTGGTTCCATCCCAGCCGCAGAACCCGGATTTCTGCGCCGATCAGCTGCTCAATCAATCTCGCGGCCTGTTTTTACACCCGGAGCTGCTGGAAGACAGTTCCCTGATGGGGCGTATCGAACACCATGGTGCCGGCTGGGCACTGGAAGTGACCGGCCTGAGCCCTTCCTACCAAAAACTTCTCAACAATCAGTTGCAACAGCTGCTCGGCGCTGAGGCCACTCCCCACAGAACCCCGGTGGGTTAAGGAGAACCTGAACAACTCCGGGATGCCTCAGGCTTGCAGAGCAGTTCTCAATTTAAGTGACTGAAAATGATCCAGGGTCCCTATTTGGCGTCTGCTTTACGTTTACGTTAACGTAAACTCTTGCTAGGCTTGAGGCCATCTTGAGGACGTCGTTATGAAAGCAGAAGCCAGTCAACCGGAGCCCCATAGTTACAGCATTTCCCAGCTGGCGCGGGAGTTTGATATCACCACCCGCGCCATCCGTTTCTATGAGGACAAGGGCCTGCTCAAGCCGGAGCGGCGCGGCCAGACTCGGGTCTACAGCCCCGAAGAGCGAGTGCGCCTGAAGCTGATCCTGCGCGGTAAGCGGCTGGGATTCTCCCTGGATGAGAGCCGCGAAATTATCGATATGTACGATCCGGCCCACGGCAATGTGGAGCAGTTGCACCGCCTGCTGGAGCGCATCGCGCAAAAGCGCTTGCAGTTGCAGCAGCAGCTGCGGGATATCGAGAGCCTGATGGAAGAGCTGGACGAAGCCGAGTCCAGGGCCCGCGAGTCCCTGGCGCAAAGTGGTGACGACAGCAGCGCCTGAACAGATTCGACACTGTGCACCGAGTGCGCAGTGGTCCCTTGTGGTATTGAACAGCCGCCAAGGCGGTTATTTGAATTAAAGACACTTTAAATATCAGTGGAGCCGTTATGAACACTTCCTACCCCACCCTGAATTTCGGCCTCGGTGAAGACATCGATATGCTCCGTGACATGGTCTACAAGTTCTGTCAGGCGGAGCTGGCGCCGCGCGCGGCGCAGATCGACGAAGACAACCTGTTCCCCGCCGATATGTGGAAAAAGTTCGGCGAACTGGGCCTGCTGGGCATGACCGTGGAAGAGGAGTTCGGCGGCTCCAATATGGGTTACCTGGCGCACGCTGTAGCCATGGAAGAAATCTCCCGCGCCTCCGCCTCTGTGGGCCTGTCCTACGGGGCCCACTCCAACCTGTGCGTCAACCAGCTTCGCAAAAACGGTACCCGCGAGCAGAAGCTCAAGTACCTGCCCAAGCTGTGTTCCGGTGAACACGTGGGCGCACTGGCGATGAGCGAACCCAACTCCGGTTCCGATGTGGTGAGCCTGCAACTGCGTGCGGAAAAGCGCGGCGACCGCTTTATTCTGAACGGCAATAAAATGTGGATCACCAACGGCCCCGACGCCGATACCTATGTGATCTACGCGCGCACCGAGCCGGGCATCAGCTCCGGCGGTATTACCGCATTTATCGTTGAGCGCGGTTTTGCCGGCTTCTCCCAGGCGCAGAAACTCGACAAGCTGGGTATGCGCGGTTCCAACACCTGTGAGCTGGTGTTCGAAGACTGCGAAGTACCGGAAGAAAATATCCTCGGTGAACTGAACGGCGGCGTGCGTGTTTTGATGAGCGGGCTCGACTACGAGCGCACCATTCTGTCCGGCGGCCCCGTCGGTATTATGCAGGCCTGCCTGGACGTGGTGGTGCCCTATATTCACGAGCGCAAGCAGTTCGGCAAGGCCATCGGTGAATTCCAGCTGATGCAGGGCAAGATCGCCGATATGTACGCCGACCTGAATGCCAGCCGCGCCTATCTCTACGCCGTGGCGCGAGCTTGTGATCGCGGTGAGGACTCGCGCAAGGACGCCGCCGCCGTAATCCTGTTTACTGCGGAGCGCGCAACCCAGATGGCCTTGCAGGCGATCCAGACACTGGGCGGCAATGGCTATATCAACGAGTACGCCACCGGTCGCCTGTTGCGCGATGCCAAGCTCTACGAAATCGGCGCGGGCACTTCCGAAGTGCGCCGTATGCTGATCGGTCGCGAGCTGTTTAAAGAGACCCGCTAAGGCAGGGTATTTCTTCTCGCCGCCGGCACCTGTCGGTGGCAGCTGTCTCCAGCCGGGCACTGCGGCGATAAGCTGCACCCTGTGGAGGTCTTTTCTCCGGGAAAGTGAATCAGACTTTATGAATCAGTTGCAGAGCAAAATAAATACGCGCGACGCCGCCTTTGGCGAAAATCGCGAGCAGATGCAGGCGCTGGTGGCAGACCTGCGTGAAAAAGTGGAAGCCATCGCCCAGGGCGGCGGCGAGCGCGCACGGGAAAAACACCTGGCGCGAGGAAAATTATTGCCCCGGGACCGTATCGATGCGCTGCTCGATCCGGGTAGCCCTTTTATGGAATTTTCCCAGCTGGCCGCTCACGAGGTTTACGGTGAGGATGTTCCGGCCGCGGGTATTATTACCGGCATCGGCACCGTTTCCGGTCAGCCCTGTGTGATAGTGGCCAACGATGCCACTGTAAAAGGTGGAACCTATTATCCCCTCACAGTAAAAAAACACCTGCGCGCGCAGACCATCGCCGAGCAGAACAATCTGCCGTGCATTTACTTGGTGGATTCCGGTGGTGCTAATTTGCCGCGCCAGGACGACGTTTTCCCAGACCGTGAGCACTTCGGTCGCATCTTCTTTAACCAAGCCAATCTCTCTGCACAGAATATTCCGCAGATCGCGGTGGTTATGGGTAGCTGCACCGCCGGTGGAGCCTATGTGCCGGCCATGGCAGACGAATCCATTATGGTGAAAGAGCAGGCCACCATCTTCCTGGCGGGCCCGCCCCTGGTGAAAGCGGCCACCGGTGAAGAAGTTTCCGCTGAGGAACTTGGCGGTGCCGAGGTGCACTGTCGCACTTCCGGGGTTTCCGATCACTACGCCAATAACGACGTACATGCGTTGCAGTTGGCGCGCCGCTCTGTAGCTCGCCTGAACCGTATCAAAAATCCTGGTCTGGATATCCAAAAGCCTGTGGAGCCGATTTATCCACCGGAAGACATTTACGGCGTGGTGCCCAAAGATTCGCGCCAGCCGTTTGACGTGCGCGAGATTATCGCGCGGGTTGTGGACGGGTCTGAGTTCGATGAATTTAAAGCGTTGTACGGCACCACCCTGGTAACCGGTTTTGCCCGTATCCAGGGCTATCCGGTGGGAATTGTTGCCAATAACGGCATCCTGTTTGCGGAGAGTGCGCAGAAGGGCGCGCACTTTATTGAGTTGTGTGCGCAGCGCAAGATTCCATTGGTTTTCCTGCAAAATATCACCGGCTTTATGGTGGGCAAGCAGTACGAGGCGGGCGGTATCGCTAAACACGGCGCCAAGATGGTGACCGCTGTCGCTACCGCCAAGGTGCCCAAAATTACCATCCTTATCGGCGGCTCTTTCGGCGCCGGTAACTACGGTATGTGTGGCCGCGCCTACGATCCCAACTTCCTGTTTATGTGGCCCAATGCGCGCATTTCGGTTATGGGAGGGGAACAGGCTGCTGGCGTATTGGCCCAGGTGAAGCGCGATCAGATGGCCGCCCGGGGTGAATCCTGGAGCGAAGAGGAAGAGCGCCAGTTTAAGCAGCCGATTGTGGATAACTACGAACACCAGGGGCACCCATACTACGCCTCCGCGCGCTTGTGGGATGACGGCGTTATCGATCCGGCGGATACCCGCCGCGTGCTCGGTCTGTGCCTGGCGGCGGCCAGCCACAAGGAACCGGAAGAGACCAAGTTCGGCGTGTTCCGCATGTAAGGAACCGTGGTTGCGGCGCCAGCGAAATGTTCCGGTGCCGCTTTTGATAGACGCCCCAATCGAGGAATTACAATGAGCGATAAATTGCTGTGCGAAGTGGATAGCGAGGGCGTGGCCACGGTCACCCTGAACCGGCCGGAAATCCATAACGCTTTTGATGATGAACTGATCCACGAGCTGGCCACCACCTTTGACACCCTGGCGCAAAACCCCGCTGTACGTGTGTTGGTACTGGCCTCCAATGGCAAGAGCTTTTCTGCCGGAGCCGACCTCAACTGGATGAAGCGCATGGCGACTTATTCAGAAGAGGAAAACCGCCGCGACGCAGCTGCGCTCGCCGCCATGCTGTACAAGCTCGACACTTTTCCTGCGCCCACCATTGCGCGAGTACAGGGCGCCGCTTTTGGCGGGGCCGTGGGCCTGGTGAGCTGCTGCGATATGGCCGTGGCCTCTGAGCGCGCCAGCTTCTGTTTGTCCGAAGTCAAAATCGGGTTGCTGCCCGCCACCATCAGTCCCTATGTCATCAATGCTATCGGCACTCGCCATGCGCGTCGTTACTTTGTCACAGCGGAACGTTTCCCCGCCGAGCGCGCGGAACAGATCGGTTTGGTATCCGAAGTCTGTGCCGAGGCTGATCTGGACCTGCATGTGCAGAAATTAGTGAATGCCATTGCCGACAATGGCCCCAAGGCAGTCGCCATGGCTAAGCAACTGGCTATGTCCATGTCCAACCGGGTTATTAATAATGAATTGCAAGGGCAGACCAGCGCACTGATCGCTGCCGTGCGTGTATCGCCGGAAGGGCAGGAAGGGTTGAGTGCGTTTTTGGAAAAGCGCGCGCCCAGTTGGATGAATGGTAGCGAAGGGTAATTTTTATGATTCGCAAACTGTTGATAGCTAATCGCGGCGAAATTGCCTGCCGTATTATCAAGACCGCACGCCGCCTGGGGGTGGCCACTGTCGCCGTTTATTCCGATGCGGATGCTGACGCCCTGCATGTGCAGATGGCGGATGAAGCGGTGCACCTGGGTCCGGCCCCGGCCAGGGATTCGTATCTGGATATCGACAAGGTATTGGGTGCTGCCAAACAGACTGGCTCTGATGCCATCCATCCGGGTTACGGTTTCCTGTCGGAAAACGCCGAGTTTTGCCGCGCCTGCGATAGCGCCGGTATTATTTTTGTCGGTCCGCCCACTGGCGCGATCGAGGCGATGGGCTCCAAGTCCGCCGCTAAACGCATTATGGAAGAGGCTAATGTGCCCCTGGTGCCCGGTTACCACGGCACCAACCAAAATGAAGATCTGTTAGAAGGCCACGCCAATCGCATCGGTTATCCGGTGTTGTTGAAAGCCGCTGCCGGTGGCGGCGGTAAGGGCATGCGCCGTGTTGATAGAGCTGATGAGTTTCACGAAGCACTGGCTGCCGCCAAGCGTGAAGCCATGAATGCCTTTGGCGACGATATCATGTTGCTGGAGCGCTATGTGGTGAGTCCCCGCCATGTGGAAATCCAGGTGTTCTGCGATCAACAGGGCAACGGTGTCTACCTGTTTGAGCGGGACTGCTCGGTGCAGCGCCGCCACCAAAAAGTAGTGGAAGAAGCTCCCGCACCGGGCATGACTCCGGAGCTGCGCGCCCGCATGGGGGAAGCGGCCCTGCGCGCGGCCCACGCGATTGGTTACGTGGGTGCCGGCACGGTGGAATTCCTGCTGGATGCCAGCGGTGCCTTCTACTTTATGGAAATGAATACCCGCCTGCAGGTGGAGCACCCGGTGACGGAAATGATCACCGACCAGGATCTGGTGGCCTGGCAGCTGTCAGTTGCCGCTGGTGATACCTTGCCCATGAGCCAGGATGAGCTGCAGATCAACGGTCACGCCATGGAAGTGCGTATTTACGCCGAAGACCCAGACAATGATTTCCTGCCGGCAACAGGTGTGTTGGTACGTCACCAACCCCCGGCGGAAGGCGAGGGCGTGCGGGTGGATACTGGTGTGCAAACCGGCGATGAAATCAGCGTGCATTACGACCCGATGATCGCCAAATTGATCTGCCACGGCCGCACCCGCAAAGAAGCCCTGGCCAAACTGGATCGCGCACTGCGCGATTACCAGATTGCTGGTGTGCGCCACAATATCGAATTCCTGCGCCGAGTGATCAATCACCAAGCCTTTGCCAGCGGTTGTATTTCGACCCACTTTATCGAGGATTACGAAGCGGAAGTGCTGCACCAGGAGCAGACACTAACGCCGCTGAAATGCGCTGCTATTGCCGGTTATTTGCAGCAGCGTGAAGAGCGCGATCTGCGCAACTGCGCACCGCAGCGGGACCCTTTCTCCCCTTGGCACAATGGCGATAACTGGCGTAATGCTCTGGCTGCCAGTCGCACCCAGACCGTGGACTACCGTGGCCAGCACGCTCAAATTCGCTTTGTTGCGGAGGGCGATAACCTGCGCTGGACTTGCGATGCTTTGCCTGAGGAACAAAACAGCGGTGAGATTCGGCTTCTGGGACGCGACTTGATGCTGGTGGATGGTCGTCGCATGAGTTTCTCTGCCGTGGACACCCGCGATGGTGGTGCTGTATTTATCGATGGTACCCAAGTGGAATTTAAGCTGCTGCCACCGGATATTGGTGAGAGCAATGACCACGCCCACGGCCTCGACGCCCCCATGAACGGCACCATAATTTCGCTGCTGGTTGAGCCCGGCTCTACGGTGGAAAAAGACCAGCCGCTACTGGTAATGGAAGCCATGAAAATGGAACACACCCTGCGGGCTCCAGCCGCCGGCACCGTGCAGCAGTTCTTCTGCGCCGAAGGCGAGCTGGTGGATGGTGGCAGTCTGCTGGTGGATTTTGCTGGGGAGGAGCAATAATGACTTTGCCCAAGCAGGTCAAAATCGTCGAAGTGGGGCCCCGCGATGGGCTGCAAAATGAAAAGCAGCCTATCTCTGTGGAGACCCGTATCGCTCTGGTGGACAAGCTCAGTGCCAGTGGGCTGTCGGTTATTGAAGCCGGCAGTTTTGTCAGCCCCAAGTGGGTACCGCAAATGGCCGCCAGCGAGGAAGTGCTGGCGGGTATCCAGCGCAAAGACGGTGTTATCTACAGCGCGCTCACGCCAAACTTAAAAGGTTATGAGCGCGCAGTGGAAGCCAATGCCGATGAGGTCGCCGTATTCGGCGCGGCTTCAGAAGCCTTCACCCAGAAAAATATTAATTGCAGTATCGCTGAGAGTCTGGAGCGCTTCCGCCCACTGGTGGAAAAAGCGAAGCAAGACGGCATACCCGTGCGCGGTTACGTATCCTGCGTACTTGGTTGCCCCTATGAGGGTGATATTGATCCGGCCAAAGTGGCAGAAGTTAGTGCCGCTCTACTGGAAATGGGTTGCTACGAAATCTCCCTCGGCGACACCATCGGTGTCGGCACCCCGGAATCCGCCAAGCGTATGCTGGAGCTGGTGATGGCCCGCGTACCCGTGGAAAAACTTGCGGTGCATTTCCACGATACCTACGGCCAGGCGTTGGCCAATATCTACGCGGCCTTACAAATGGGGGTCGCAGTAGTAGATTCCGCCGTAGCCGGCCTGGGCGGCTGTCCCTATGCCCGTGGCGCTTCCGGTAATGTTGCCAGTGAGGATGTACTCTATATGCTCAATGGCATGGGTATTGAAACCGGCGTGGATTTACAGTTGCTGGCAGAGGCAGGGAACTTTATTTCTGAACAGCTGGGGCGGGAGACCAACTCCCGTGTGGCTAAGGCTTTGGTGCCTTGTTGAGTGAGTAGTGGGCTCTCTCCAGGGTATGGATTTTTCCTGGAGAGAACCATTTAGAGCGTTTCAGAAAAATTCTTGTCGGTGCTAAATTTAAATAGGGTTGCCCATAGTAAGATTTAGTACCTCAAATCCACCTCTGTTGCCTTTCACTGATACAATAAATATTACATCCCCCTTAGTAAATTTACAGAGGATTTGATATTTATATATATGAGTGATGCCCTTGCCAGTAAATGAAATATGCTTTCTTATATCTAGCTCCTTGATCTCCTCAATGTTTATAAATTCACCTTGTTTCTCTCCCCAAGATATAATTTCTTCTCTTATTTCCTGATTTGTAGGCACAGGACCGTGAGACTTAGACCAGTGGGTCTCGAAGCTTTTTCGATCCAATTTTTGGAATGAAAATACCAAATCTTTAGCCCTATCCATAGCCATTTTTGGAGGATCAAAAGCTATAAAGTATGCTGTAATAGAGCCAAATAATAAAATTGACAGGGTAATAGCTCCTCGAGCTATCAGTTTTTTCAATTTAACTTTCAAAATACACCTTGTGGATTAAGTATGCTCAGTTATTTTCCATGTAGCCTGCTGGAATCGCCTGGCGGCATCACTAGTAAACCTTGTTGTGATCAATACTTCGGCGCCAGCTCTAAGCAACTTAAGTGCAGTCGCAAAGCCAATTTTTATACGGCCTCCGGTTATTAGAGCGCGATAGCCTTGCATAGGGGCACTATAACCTCTTTTACTGCTATTGAAATCAGCACAAGAAGGGCAAAGAGAGTGATAGATTTTTCCAATCTTTTGATATGGCTCTTTACATATATAACACTTCTTTGGCTTGAAAAGAGTACTAGTATTTTTTATTTTTAGCGGGAGCTTTTCCAGGTTTTGTCCTGTAGAGAGAAAGATCTGACTTCGCTGAACTATTTGTGTGCTGGCCAGAAGAAGTGAGTCATGGGCTTTTTGTTTTAGCTTCCTTGATAACATGCTTATACCTCCATTGCCTTAGAGAGCAATGCCTCCATCCTCTTAAAATGAGAGCCTGTCCAGTAAACTTGTTTGCATACTTGGCACTGGCTGAACTCTTTCTGCACCTCAAGAACGCTTGTAGGGACTTTGTCAATAATGCTTTCGGTCACGACCTTTCCAATTTTACCATTACATTTTATGCAACGGCTAAATGGCTTAAAAGCTTGTGAAAGTTGATAGTGTTTTACTACTTCCAAAAACTGAGCCTCAGGATCTTGATTGCGCAGCCAGCGTCCATAGCTGACTTTCGCGTGTTTAAGTAGGCCTATATCCCTGGTCAGTAGTACGTAATCTTGCAGCGCTGCTACTTCTGCTAACAGCTTATCTCCCTGATCTTGTGGGTGATAAAGGGTGTCAAATCCAGCCATTCGAAGGTAGCGGGCAAGTGCCCCCAGGTGGACGTCTAATAAAAAAGTAAGCTTTGCTGGTTTACAAGCAAAATAGCTACCTGGCTTGCTGGGGAAAACTTCGATGTAGTCCTGGTCTCTGACAGGGGTGGTAAACTCAGAGAGGTCTCCATTGATACGAATACTGCCTATCTCGGTATGGGGAACACCTAGGGACTCAATGCAGTCTTTGACGCTGGGACTAGCGTCGAAGTGATAAGTTAGTGAATTGTTGTTGCTGGTAAAGTCCTGGCACTCACCGTAGAAACGAACTTCACTTTGATATAGAAGGGTATCCTTGTACTCTTTTAAATATCCATACCAAAGCCTGATAATCAATTGCTTTGACTGGGCTTGGTTCATTCTCCCGAGAGCAGCAAGCTTGGCTGACCACTCGGGTAGCTTCATTGTGACAGCTTTAGCATCTAGAGGCTTCTTATCACAGTGACTGTGTGATGCTATTTTTTGGAAGTGATGGTAGCTTTTATAACCGTATAGGCGACACAAAATTTCTCTTGTGTGAGAGGCTTTGGCGCCTGCGAAGGGCCAAAACTTGGTGGCAACCTTGACTTGCTGTTTAAGGGCCTGGCTTGATATAGAGTACAACATCTTATTTCTCAATCTTGCGATGAGCCCTTGTCCCACTCTATGGCATATCGCGGTTGATTACTTGAGAATAAGCTATTGATGAACTAACTTTGACTGGGAGTTCACTCTTCACGATCGATTGATCTGCTCTTGTGGGAAGAAAGGGCTGAAGCTACCTTGGAGTGATAATAATCAATCGTTATGCCTGATGTAAAGAGTAATTTAGCGGTTGTCAGTGTGAAGCTGTTAACAAGCTGCCGATGGTTCTAAGGCCCTCAAGCTGAAAGATGGTTATGTGGGCGGAGGATAACTTTGTAAGTTTCCCAGGGTTAATTTGCGTCGTTTCCATAGCCGATTGCCTCTATATAATCTTCAATAATATCGCAGACCTTTTCTGCATCAACGGTCTTAATCGGCTGCCGAAGTACTAGGGTGTTATTTTGTGCGTCTTTGCTAATTTCAATGCACATAGAGTCAAGAAATAAAAGAATATCCTTTGCCTCACGTTTAGATTCAATGGAGTTTTTTTGTAGTATGTCTAAAACCTCTTGATTCGATAGTTTGCTGGCATAGTACGACATGATATCTTTAATCGGTTGGTGAATATTCTTCATAATTTTCCCCTGTCGTTTTTTGCTGGAAGTTGAGTTGATGAAATTAGCTTTAATTCAATAGATTTTTTCAGGTTTTTGAAAGCCATAAAGTGGTTTTTCGTAGCAGATTAAATCCTCTTGAAGGTCCAGGTATTTATCAACTTCAAGCTCGTCTGAGTCGATATCAAACTTAATAAGGTCAATATACCCTTCCAGAGCTCAGTGTATAAATGAAATATCTTTATATGATAGTCTTCTGAAGTTACTTATGTCCTCCTCATTTGCGAGCCAGTTTCTACTATCTTATGCTGTATTCAGATCGAAATACGTAGTGGATGCGGTAAAACCTTTCAGGGGTTCCCTGGTTTGAGTAGGCTTGCAAAAACCTAACGAACTTATCCACAGTTATCGGGTTTGGATGGAGGTAAGGAAGGGGGGGATTATTTAGGGTTAGGCGGGCACTCTCAGGTTGAGTTCAGGTAAGGCGCAGGGGTTCCCTACCTGATGGCACAGGGGATTAAATAAAGTGATTGATCGCCGTTTTGGCATTGTCCTGATAGGTTGGATTGTCCAGGTCTGGGAAAAGCTTCCGCTGTTCACCAATAGGGCCAGTTAATCCGCGTTCACTGCCGTAAAAGATACCCGTGCGGAAAGATGTATCCAGCAGAGCGTCGATATAGCGTTTGGCGCCCACTTCTACTTTGTGGACCTTGCCCAGTAGCAGCATAATCCGCATCATGCCCTTCATCATATATTGTTTGAATAATGACAGGGTATTAAAGCCCTCGGTGCCTACAGTCGCCCCGGGACTCATGGTTACGAAGCGGATATGGGGGAATTCCCGCGCCATGGAAGACATCCACAGGGCGCCCATATACTTTATCGGGCCGTAGGGTACTGTGGCATCTTTGCTACTGGCATAGAGCTGCCCTTCACAGATCTGCATAAACTCCTGCACAGAGGCGCTTTTCAGATCCGGTCTCTTCATACCCATCTCCTTTACACCGCGAGCGGCTTCGGAGCCGGCGTAGATGGCGGCCTGGGTTAACTTGTTGGCTCTTAGCAATTCGTTAGTCAGGAGCACGTGCCCGAGTAGGTTGACGGCAAAAATTTGTGTGACTCCCTCGCGGGTTTTCTGATAAAACGCTTTACCTCCGGTACCGCCAGCATTCATAGCCAGGGCATCAATCGGTGAGTTGAGGGTTTTCACCGCTTCTTTCACGGATTGTTGATCCGCGACATCAATAAGTAATACTTCGAAGATATTTCTGCCGGTCTCCGCTACCAGATCTGCTTGGGCTTCTTTGGCTTTCTGTAGATTGCGGCAGCCGAGGTAGATCTTGTTAATCTGCGGGTACTCTGCCAGTTGCCTGGCGCACTCCTTGCCTAAGCCCGCATTTGCTCCGGTAATCAATACGCTCTGAATCATCTTTCTGTCTCTGTAGATGTTGGGGACCGGTGTCCAGATATGGATGTGCCCGGCTGTTGGGGAGAAAGATAAGGGGTTAAGCGTCTTGGGTTTTGACATTTCTTGCTGTCTTTGTGATATCGCAAGAGCGCAAGAAATATCAAAAATAAGCTCTCACCGGGCAATATGCTTAAACCATCTCTTCAAACACGCTAAACAGGGCTGACATCATGAATCAGGTGAGTGCTACAGAAAGAAAAATTTTCCAGTTGCTAGTGGTGGCACTGGCGCTAATCTGTTTTGTCCCGGGGGGTATCAGTGCTTTTGGCGGTCTCAATGGCAGTGCTGCTCTAAGTGGTGGCGCGATGATTTTTTCAGCGGATAGCCCCTTGCGGGGACTTGGGGATAATCAATACCGGTTTGCCTTTGGGGTTTTCTTTACGCAGGGTCTGGTTTTACTCTATTTTCTTCGAAATATTGAAAAAAATAAGGCGCTATTTTATTTCGCGGCTTTGTCCCTGTTTATTGGCGGTCTGGGCCGATTAACCAATATCCTGGAGTTTGGACTGGTAGACGAACAGGTACTGCCGCCGACGATTATCGAGCTTGCAATTGTTCCTCTGCTGGTTGTCTGGTACAGACGAGTTGCCTTGCAAAACTAGCGATACACTGGAGATTGTGATTATGTTACCAGTATTTCTACATATAGAATCCTCGCCAAACCCGCAGGAAACGCAGGCTTTACAGGCTTATCTAAGCAAGATCCCGGCGCTAATTCAGCGCTATGGTGGGGTTCCTATTGCCTCTTATGAGGTTGAGGAGGCGCTGGATGGGGGCGAGTCGGCACAGGGGTTTGCCGTGTTGTCTTTTCCCGATCGAGCGGCGATCCATGCGCTCTTCAATGATACCGCCTATCGGGCACTGATTCCGCTGAGAGACAGGGCGTTTGCTCATTTACGTTTCTATATCACCAGTGAGCGGATTGAACTTCAAGCACAGGTCGAATAGGCAGGGCGGGACTCGAAAATCTCGCTTCCCCGGCGTAAACTGGCAAAAAAGGAGCCTCTTATGCAACGGTTTTTTAAAAGTATCAATTTCGTAGAGCAGCATCTATATGACAAAATTACCGTTCATGAAATTGCCGCTGCCTCTCATTATTCAACCTACCATTTCAGCCGAATTTTTAAAGCATTAGTGGGGGATTCGCCGAAAGAGTATTTGCGCAAGCGCCGCTTGACGGTCGCGGCAAAGAGGTTGCTGAGTGAGGATATAGGCATTCTTGAACTTGCGATGGAGTGTCAATTTGATTCCCAGGAAGCCTTTACGCGTGCATTTAAAGCTTTATTTAATGTAACTCCGGCGCAGTATCGTAAGCAGCAAGACCCTTTCCGCTTGTTGTATAAAGATCAATTTAGCCCGCATATGCTGCACTTTTTGCAAAACGAACTCTCTATGGAGCCACAAATTATTGCGCGCCCGGCGATGCAACTGGTGGGGGTAGCGCAGGAGTACGATCACGAAAACCTCAGCTTGCCAAAGCTCTGGTCTGCTTTTCGCCCCTACAGAGATCAGATCCCCAACCGCATTGGCGATGAATCTTTTGGTATCTATGAGTGTTACGAGGAAGCCGGCGATGAAATTCGGTTTAATTATATCTGCTGTGCGCCAGTTGCCGACCTGACTCAAGTGCCCGAGGGAATGGTGGCCCGGGAACTACCGGAGCAACTCTATGCGAGGTTTATCCATCGCGGGTCAATCGACACCCTGGAACAGACCTTAAAGTATATCTGGGGAAGCTGGTTGCCAAAGTCTAATTATGACTATATCGAGAGACCGGACTTCGAGCTTTATCCACCTAAATACCAGGTTAGCAGCCCGACAGCGGAAATGTATCTGCATATTCCGGTCAAAGAGAGGCGCTGATCGCTGAGTAAAAACGCAATTTTCTCACTGTTCAGCCCTCTTGAGTACTTGATCAGCGCTGTAGCGATAATGCCCGGTAATTTGAAAGGAAAACAGCATATCTTCCAGCACTGGCCCAGCGCCAATATTGTGAGCAATTAAGTAACGATTGGGGTGTGATGAGGGTTTTGCAGTCACAATACCGATATGCGGCAGATTGCCGGGCAGTATCCAGGTAACAATATCTCCAGGCAGGTAATCCTCTGCTTTGGCAGTGATGGGGAGCGATAGCCCTTTGCGGGTAAAAAAGGTTTGTAGGTTGGGTACGCGGCGGTGATCAATATTTTTATCCGGCTGGGAAAGCCCCCATATCCGCTTTGATGGATAGGCTTGGAAATGACTCGATATATCTTCGTGAACCTCTCTCTGTAGATCGATACCCAGCTTTCTGAATGAGCGGATTACTACATCGGTGCAAACACCGGTATCTGCCGGTACATCCCCATTTGGATAGGGAATAGAGACATAAGCTGGATCGTAGCGCACTTTGTGGTACGTTCGTTCCAGGGCCGCTTCGGCCAAGCTGAGATTTTGTGCGTAACTGGCGGCAGAAATCAGGGTACCCAAAAATAGAAATGTCCGTTTCACTAGGGCTCCAGTTTTTTTGACTCTAGGTTGAAATCCTATACTATCGTTTATTTACCCTGCAACACATCAATGACTATTTTACCTTTGGCTCTTCCCTTATTTAGGTAGTCGAGTGCGGCTTGAGTTTCATGTATGGGGTAGACCCGATCAATAACCGGTTTTATAACTCCTTTCTCAAGTAATGAAGCAAGTTCTGCGAGAGTAGTGCCACTTGGCCATGAATAGACGAGTTGAAGGCGCTGCCTCATTCTTTCAATTAGAGTATCTGAATCTTTAGCTTTGACGGAGATTGATACTAATAGACCATGTTTGTTAAGAACTTTGGCAGAACTTTCTAATATTTCTCCGCCTAAAGAGTCGAGTACAAGGTCATACTCCTCGAGTAATTCCTCAAATTTTTCGGTTTTATAATTGATAACAGTATCGGCACCGAGCCGTTTGACTAATGTAAAGTTGGCATCACTGGTGGTTGTGGCTACGAAGGCGCCTATATATTTGGCAATTTGAATAGCGATAGTACCGACTCCGCCAGAGCCGGCATGAATAAGGACTTTTTGTCCTTTCTGTAACTTTCCCACTTCAACGAGAGATTGCCAGGCTGTTAAACCCACGAGAGGGAAAGCGGCACACTCATTGTTAGAAAGATTGCTGGGGCGGATAGCTGCGTCCATTGCTTTGATTGAAGTGTATTCGGCAATCGTACCCGCTTGATTTGTATCGGGGCGTGCAAATATCAGATCGCCAATTTTAAAATTTCTGACAGCGCTGCCAATTTCTACTACTGTCCCAGTAACATCGTACCCGACAATATGCGGCATTTTTACAGGCATTACATTTTGTAAAGCCCCCGATATTGCCCAGTTATCGAGGGGGTTGATACTGGCCGATTGAACCTTTACTAAAATACTATTTTTATCCGGTGAAGGTTTAGGCATCTCTGCAATTTCGATGGGGCTGCCATAAGACCTGATAATAGCGGCTTGCATATTTCATAGCTCTAAAATTAGAGGATTGATAGCTTTAGCGTGTTGAAAGACTTGCTAGTTTAGTAACTGTAAAAAAATAACGATTGAAAAAAGGGGCCCGAAGGCCCCTTGTAGCAGTAAATATAGCCACAATGGCTAGCGCAAGTTATTAATACACAGGTTGTATTCGCGGATATAAACTTTACCACCGACTGCGGGGTTAGCATTGGCCATATCTGCGGCGGAGTTCATGCACCCCTCTACCTGGTCTCTAGTCAGTCCCCAGGTTTTAGAGTGGGACTGTGAGCCCCGGACAGACATATCCTTGGGACGCTCGTAGTTGCGGATTGAGGTGGGGGGTTGAACCTGGTAGAAAAAACGGCCCTGCTCATTGAAAGCATAGAAATTATTGCCGCTTTGATAATAAGTCTTGCCGAGAATCTGTACGGGCTCAGCATTGGCTGGGAGGCTCGTCATGCGGTCGTCTGCAAAACTAAAACCTGCAAGCGAGCACAAGAGCACCATTGAAACAAGATAACGCATAATGCCTACTCCTTCTCCTAGTTTGGCCATAAGTCTACTCAATCCGGGGAGGGGTCCCAATGTGCGCTAATGGAAGTTTCGGTTGTGATAAAGGGATATTTTAAGACTCGATCGAGATAATGCCTGCTTATTCGATAGGGTTATTTTAATGGATGGTCTGAATGGCAATAAATATTCTATTCAGTGTTTTTTTTGTGGCACCCGGTGCTGTTTGTCGGGATAGGGAATAGGCTTATTGGTTTTCGGCCTATTCAGTTTTTATTTTCGGAAATTTACTCGAATAAAAATTCGGCCCGACTAAATTTTTATTCTGCACTATCTGTTTATCGCGCCTTCGGCTCAAGAGGTCGGCCCCCAGGTTATCGATAAGTTTCAGGCGGCGGTCACTTATGTTGGCAATCTAGGAACTACCTATAGTGGGTTTACTGTCTGTAGCCATTTCACTGGCTAGTCAGCGTGGATATATGGCTGCTTAAATAGCTATTTTTCCTGATTGGGGCCGCCGTACAGCAAGTGGTTTTGCTGGCCCTGGCGGCGGAGTTTGCCCTGGGTCGGGTGGGAGAAACCGGGCCAAAACTTGTGTTCAATAGGGACCTGTAGGCTCCGCCAAGTAACCTGCCGTCTATCGCAGCCACTCGCTTGATAATCTGATAATATCGCTGCAAATCCCTTCGCTAGATGATTTTTTATGAAACTGCTGCGTTCACTTCTCTTTGTTGTGCTTGCCCTAATGGTGATATCTGCGCTGGCCGCGCCGGGTTTTATCGGTCCCAAGGTAGAGGAGATCTGGAAGCAGCAGTTGGGCCGCTTGCAGGGGGGCAGCTCCACCGCCTATGAGCGCGGTTGGTTTGGCGCTGAGACCAATACCGAGGTCGCCCTGCCGGATGGCACTACCCAGCTCAGCACAGAGATTCACCACGGGCCGCTGCTGCTGACCTCCAAGGGGCCGCGCCTGGGTGTGGTTTACACCGAGACCCGCCTGGCGCTGGATCAGCTACAGCCCGAGCTGCGCACTCAACTGGAATCCATTTACGGCGCCTTGCAGGCGAGCCCGGTGGTCCTGGAAACCCTGGTGACCGCCGATAACCGCGTGCTGAATACCCTGCGCCTGGACCCTTTTCAGAATATCGGCCCCTTTGGCGAGCTGACCTTTGACGGCGGGGAGATCGCCGTATCTACCGATTACAGCGGTGCGGTGCTGAACGGTATGGTGGAATTGGGAAGCCTGCGCCAAATCCGTGAGGGTATCGAGGTACTGTTTACCGAGCCCTTAGAGGGCGAATTTGAATATACGCCCGGCGAGGGCGGTAGTGCGGAGCTGCGTTTATCGCTGCTGCGGGCGGAGTCGGATTCCGGACCGGTTCAATTGCGCGATATCAGTCTGGACCTGACCCTGGAAGAGTTGGCCGCTCAGACCTTAAAAGTAATCAGTGACCTGAACCTGCCCACGGTCGAGTCGGCGACACCGATTACCTCTGTGCGCCAGCAGATGACCCTGCCGAGAATTAACACCGCAGACCTGGGGCACTACCTGCGCCTACTGCTGCCGGCGCCCGAGCGGGATTGGGTTCGTGAAATGAGTCGACCGCTGCGCCTGGAGCAACAGCTGGCGATTCAATCCCGCAATGGCCCGGTGCTGGTGGATGCGGATATCGACTGGCGCGGCATGCGCAAGCCCTCGCGCCGAGGCCGCAGTGAGATCGACCAGTGGCTCAAACCGTTGGTGGGCAGCATGACACTAAGCGCGGCTGAGCAAGCGCTTTTGCAGTCGCCGCTGATGGGCCAGGCAATGCTTTTGCGGGATTATGGTCTGCTGATTGAAGACAGCGGTGAGTTGCAGATGTATCTCAAGGTCAATCGCGGCCAACTGGAGGTGAATGGCGAGCAGCTGCCGGCGGACCTGTTTGTGATGGCCCTGACCGGTAGGTTCTAATCGATGAGTGGCGAGCGGCTGCATTGCAGCCGCTCGACCTGCTAGCCGGTATTGCGCATACCCGCCGCAATTCCCGCAATAGTGACCATCAGCGCACTCTCCAACAGCGCATCACTCTCCCGCTCTCGCAAGCGCGCCATCAGCTCGGCCTGCAACAGGTGCAGTGGGTCGGTGTAGGGGTCGCGTACGCGGATGGACCAGTGCATCACGGGGTTGTTATCCAATAGGCTCTCCCGCCCGCTCAGCTGCTGTAAAGCCTCGACCGTATGGGCGAGTCGCTCGCGCAAATTGGCACCCAGGTGGATAAGCTCTGCATCCTTGGTGAGCCGCTCTTCATACCAGGAGGCGACGCGGGGATCGGCTTTGGCCAATACCATTTCGAGCATATCCACAACCCCCTGGAAAAAGGGCCACTGATGGCTCATATCCCGCAGGATATCGGTTTCATCCGCCTGTTTAAGGGCATTTTCCAGCGCGGCACCGGTACCCAGCCAGGCCGGCAGCATCAGTCGTATCTGGGTCCAGGCAAAAACCCAGGGAATAGCCCGCAGCGATTCGACCCCGCCGCCGGGTTTGCGCCTCGCCGGGCGGCTGCCCAGGGCCAGGCGGCTCAACTCGGTTTCTGGGGTGACTGTGCGCAGGTAAGCCACCAGGGCGGGGTCATCCTGCACGACTTCGCGGTAGTGCCTGACCGAGACCTCGGTGAGCCGCTCCA
Source organism: Microbulbifer regidiadema (SeqCode) (assembly GCF_052466995.1). Lineage (NCBI taxonomy): Bacteria > Pseudomonadati > Pseudomonadota > Gammaproteobacteria > Cellvibrionales > Microbulbiferaceae > Microbulbifer > Microbulbifer regidiadema (SeqCode). Next base: position 3,883,386 of record NZ_CP174297.1, read on the forward strand.
TTTCCGCGCGCCACTCGGGGCGCGGCTCCGCCGGAGGCATTAGGGTCGCCTCCAGAGTTGCGGCGACATATTGCTCCAGGTTGTAGGCGGCCACGGAGGGTCGGCCGTACTTGAAGCGAATCATCTCGCCCTGCTCGGTGACGCGAATGCGCCCAGCTACCGATCCCGGCGGCTGTGACAGCAGGGCCATACGGGTCGGTGAGCCGCCCCGGGATATGGAGCCGCCCCGGCCGTGAAAAAGGGTCAGGGGGATGCCGTGGTTGCGGAATATCCCGGTGAGGGCCTCCTGGGTGCGGTACTGGGCCCAGGCGGCCCCCAGAAAGCCGGCGTCCTTGGCGGAGTCGGAGTAGCCGATCATCACCTCCTGGCCATCGAGCACCCGCTGCTTGTACTGGGGAATATTCAGCAGAGTGCTCATAGTGGCGGCGGCGCCGTCCAGATCGTCGAGGGTCTCAAACAGCGGGACCACCCGCATCGGCTCCTGTACCCCGGCAATTTTTTGCAGCAGCATTACGGCGAGAACATCGGAGGGGGTGGTCGCCATAGAGATCACGTAGGCCCCCAACCCCTCGGGGCCCTGTTCGGCAATCACCTGGCAGGTCTGTAGCACCTCACTCACTTCTGCGTCACAAAAGTCACTTCGGTAGAAATTCTCGCCTACCAGTGGGCGGCGGCTGTCCAGTTCGGATACCAGGAACTCCAGCTTCTCTTCTTCGCTCCAGCTGCTGTAATTGCCCATGCCCAGATAGCGGCTAATGGCATCCAGGGCGTCGGCGTGGCGGGTGGATTCCTGGCGTATATCTAAACGCAGCAGGGTGATGCCAAAGCAGTTGAGCCGCCTCAAGGTGTCTTTGAGCTGGCCCTCGGCGATAGCAGAGAGGCCCACAGCGCGCAGGGAGCGGTCGATCAGGTGCAGCTCGTCGGCGAGCTGCTCAGTGCGGGTAAAATCGCGTCCACAAGGCTCTGTGCGCCCGTCGATACGGGCCTCCATTTTTTCCCGGGTGACTTTGAGGCGGTCGCGAACCTGGCGCAGCACCAAGCGGTAGGGTTCGTGGCTGGGGCCGGTGCGCTGCAACAACTCTTCACTGGCGCGGTGCATGGACAGATCCGCGAGCAGACTTTCCACATCGCGCAGGTAGAGGTCGGCGGCCATCCAGCGGGCCAGGTGCAGGACCTCCCCGGTGACACTGGCGGTGACATTGGGGTTGCCGTCCCGGTCTCCCCCCATCCAGGAGGCGAAGTGGATGGGAACCCAGTCCACCGGCAGGGGCGGCAGCTTGGCCAGGGCGAGCTCGCTATCAATCGCCCGCATACTTTTGGGGACGGCCTGCCACAGGGATTGCTCGATGGTGGCAAAGCCCCACTTGGCCTCGTCAACCGGGGTGGGCCTGGAGCGGCGGATCTCATCGGTGCTCCAGGCGGATAGAATCTGCTCCTGTAGGTGGCGGCGCAAGTCCTGGGACTCCTCGCTGGTCAGATCGGGGCTGTCCAGTGTGTTGAGTAGATCTGCGACCCGGTCGTATTTGCGGATGAGGGTGCGGCGCGTCACTTCGGTGGGGTGGGCGGTGAGGACCAGCTCGACAGAGAGCGCTTGCAGGGTGCTGTGGATTTCCTCGGCGGACTTGCCCGCATTGCTCAGCTCGGTCAGTACCTGGCGCAGGCCGCGATCGGTATCGGGGTCCCCGGGAAAGCGCTGGTGCTGGCGGTGTAGCCGCTCGCGGTGGCGCTGCTCGGCAATATTGGCCAGGTTGAGAAACTGGCTGAAAGCTCGGGCGACTTCCAATAGGGTCGCATCGTCCAGGGGATCGAGAAGCTCCCGCAAGTGGTCCGCCTGCATCGCCCCTTTGCTGCGGCTTTCCACCGCAGCCTGGCGAATATTTTCAACGGTATTAAATAGTGGCTCGCCAACTTGGTTGCGCAGTACTGTGCCGAGTTCTTCTCCCAGCAGGCGTACGTCTTCCCGCAGCGGGGCGTTCTGGTCCTGGCTCACGAATTATTTCTCCCTGTTTGCAACGCGGTGAAAGTCAATCGGAGGGACATAGTCGCACACTTTGTTGCGAAGCATACAATGTTGCAGTTGCAACGGTTGCTAAAACCGAACGGCTAATATCGCTGTGTTAATTTTTGGCGGGAGTATCTGGGGTGGGTTAAAAATTCGCGGGGAATAAAGGATAAATCGAACCGCACAGGGGTTGTTCAGGGCCCGTAAAAAACCGGGCCCGAATAACTTATTTTTTATCAGTAGTAGTCGTAGGCGGGGCGCCGGTCTGCCAGGGTTAACCAGCCGCGAATTACCCGATAAATCACCCACACCCAGTTAACGGCGAGAATGAGGTAGCCCAAACCAAAGATCCACCAAGTCAGAGAGCCAATAACAGTCCACAGCAGCCAGAACCAAAAGGTGCGAATTTGCCAGCGGAAATGTGACTCGGCCAGGGTGCCGCGCACATCGCTGAGCTTAAAGTAATTGATTAATACCCCAACAAAAAATGGTACGGCGGTAAATAAGCTGATCGCCTGAATCAAATAAACCATGATGGCCAAATCGCGCCCACTTTGTTCACGCGTTTCCCGGCTGCGTTTGGGATAATACTCTGACATAACGTTTTTCTCTCTGCTATTCACCCCAATATAGTGTGGTGCAAATAGTGCTTTTCAACTTGGCTGCGCCGGGATGGCTTATTTGTGCGGTGGGTTGTTGGGCGATTGACATTGAATAAGCACCCCGCAGGGTGCTGTCTCGATATGGCGGCACAGCGTGGGAAACTATTTCAGCGCCCACTCCGTGTGAACATTGCGCTCGCGCCAGGCCTTCAGCTGGCGCACGGATTCGCGCATAAGTTGCAGCAGCTCGGTGCGCTGCTGGCGACAGTGCTCTCTCTCACTATCGATAGGGAGGTTGGCGGCGAGGGTGCGCAGGCGGCCCGCTATGGTTTCGAGGCCGACCTCCAGGGCCGAGCGGGCCAGCTGTTGCGCCTGCTGCTCCGCATCCAGCCAGTGGCGCCCGGTAATCGCGCTGGTGAGAGAGGTGATATGTTTGGGCAGGTTGGTAGTACGCTCGTTGAGTAACTCGGCAAATGTCTGGTGATCTAGCGTATCGCGCAGGCGAAATAGGGTGCCGGTATTCAGCAGGCGAGTGGGTTTCGCCCCCCGGGGCGCACCGCCTCCCTGGTTGCGGCGCATCGCCCAGCTGAGTAGTTGCATCAGCGGGCGGTCGCCGACCGGGTGGGTGAGTACACCGGTAAATCCCCGGGCCTGGTAGCGCTCTTTATCCCCGGCTCTGGCGTTTTGCAGCAGGGCAAAAATGGGTAATTCGGTACCGCGCTCCCGGCGGATTTCCCGCACGGCTTCGACACCGTCCATTAATGGAAGATAGGTATCGGTCAAAATGAGGTCGAATTGCCGTTGCAGCGCAGCACTGCTGCCGTCGATTCCGTTGCACTCTCTCTGTACTTTATGGCCCATGGTTTCCAGGGTGGACTGAAGGGAGTCGTGTTTGTTGTTTTCAATCAGCAATACGGACAGTTGCTTGCTGGGGCTGGAGTTGTCCTTGAGGGGGGGGCTTTCTACGCTTTCGGTATTGCCGCCCCGGTGTAAATCATTGAGGGATTTAAGCGCACTGTTGAGTTGTCTTTTTCCCATCTCAACCAGGGCGCGGGTATTTTTGTCTTTACTGCGGGTCAATAAATTTAAAGTGCCGAGGAGTGTATCCAGGGGAGACTGTAAATGATGGCGGGTAATGGTGAGGAGATCGGATTTCTCCTGGTGCAATTTCTCCAGCTCAGAGCGCGTCTCGAACAGCTGTTTCTCCAGAGCGGTAAATTCGCTGTTGCGGCTGTGAAATTGCTGGAAAAGTTTGCTGTTTTCCTTGCTTAAGTTTCTGAGCCGATTGCTGCTTTCGCGATCTAATTGTCGCAACTTAACATGGCTATTTATTGCAAACGCACAAATAAGTAATAGAAGTACGCTGAGTATTAACAGCCAAAATAGTGAAACCTGACTTTTTAGTGAGCCGATAACATCGGCTTGTACAGTACTCGATAAAAATACTGAAGCCAATATCAAAAAGCCGAGGCATATGGCACGTAATAATACGTGACGGGAGGGGATTCCCGCAGACACAGTGGTTTTTATCATCCTTATAACCAATGTTGTTTAAAGTGGACTAAATCCTGAAATCCACAAGGGCTTTATACGATTTGTTTTAATAAATACCTAAACACATCACAGATTTTGATACTGCAATAAGGCTGCTTTTGGTACAAGAGAAATTTTTTTCCTGCCTGGGGGGTTAGCGTGGCGTCTAAATGATTGTGCCAGTGTGAAATTTGCCTGCCGGCCCCATTTGTCCTGCGCTCGGCTTTATTTTGGGGTTAATGGATTGGGGCGGGATTTAGTGATTGCAGCGGATTACAGTAATGGATCTAGTGGCAATTTATTGGACTAGATGTGTAATTTGGCGACAGCTCGAAATAAATTGTGCCGGGCTGTCGCTAAAAAATAATTTTAGGCGGCCTGCGGAATGCGTTCCTGTAGCAGTTGCAGCATGCGTTCAGAGGGTAGGAACAGACGGATACCGTCGCAGTGCGCGAGTAATTCCCGATAAAAATAATCGAAATGGGTGCAACCCAAAATCAGGATTTGCACGCCACTTTTTACCAGGGCTGCGACCAAGTCGTCGAGGGCGTGTTGGCGAACGATCATTTCTGCGCCAAGGCCGTCTTCGATATCTTCCACAATTTGCAGATTGCCAATACCGATAACCTTGGCTGTCGTATTGCGCTCGAGTATCTCCCGCTCGATATTGGCGCAGCTCTGGCAGTTGGCGGCGAGCAGGCCAAAGTTGCGATAGCGCTGGGTCAGTTCTGCGTACACCTCGAGCGGGGATACGACCTCGATAGGGGAGGCCGCCTTTACCGCAGCCATATCCACAGCACCGGAAAGTGAGTTGCAATAGATCATGGCGGCTTCGGCACCGGCCTGGTAGAGCTGCTCAATGGCTGCGATCAGTTGCTGGGTGAGGGCGTCGCGCTCCAGTGCCTGTAATTGGGTCTGGGCCTGGGGGGAGGAGGATAGGGACAGGCCCACTCCGCGAAGCTGGCGCGCGGCGAGGAAGTCCAGGCCGAAGCGGGTATCTGTCGGGGTGCCAGCGACCACGCCAACGGTCATGGAACTGTTTTCAATGGCGTTATCGGTCAACACAGTCATGTTCCTTTCTCGTATTGCTCAATCGAGTATCGGTAGCCCCTCAGGCAGCCCGTTTGCTCCACAGGGGGACCAGCGTATTAATCCACACTCGGCGCACCCAGTCGAGATAAATTCCATAGGGCCGCCCCAGTGAGCCGGCGATCAGTATAAAAGTGATGCTGGCGGTGGCAATTTCGTCCCAGCTGGCACCGCTGAGGCGCATGTTGAGCATGTATAGAGGGAACTGGAAGCTGAGGAATACGAAGGTGTCTACCAGGTAGTTATTGATAAAGCCGCCGCCGCCGAAGCGATTGACTACCCAGTTGCGATACAGGCTGAACGGGCGGGCGATAAAGGTATTGAATACCAGGGCCATCAGGCGAACTTTCAGGTGTTCATTCCAGCTCATACCGGCCAGGACCAGTTCGATGGGGATCGCCACAGCCCAAGAGAAGCTGTTCATGGCGAAGACGTCCAGTACAAAGTCCCAGCGGCGCGCACCAGAAGCCTTTTCCTCGGGGGCATCTGGACTGGATGGAGATAGTGCGGGCGCAGACATGGAGCAAACAACCTCGTAGACAGTGGCCGCCATAACGACTTTGGCGACAGGCCGGCGATTATATCTCCAATTTGCATAAAAGCTAGCCTCATATCTCGACTGGCAGTTTCCGTCGATACGTTTGTCCTACTATTTGATTATTTGTTAATTTAATTATCTCGATACAAAGATGGGGGCGCTGGCCACCAGCACTTGGCTGCGGTTAGTATGCAACTCTTTGCATAAGATGAGTTGGAGTTTTCATGTCCCTGCGCTTTGCCGTTCTCACTTTGCTGGATATTGAGCCCGGCAGCGGTTACGACCTTAAGCGGCGCTTTGAGCGCAGTGTGTCGCATTTCTGGAGTGCCAGTCACCAGCAGATGTATCGCGAGCTGCACAAGCTGCACGAGGAGGGGCTGCTGGACTGCGAGGAGCAGCCGCAGGCGGGTAAGCCGGACAAAAAAGTCTACAGCCTCACCGACCTGGGGCGCGCCGAGCTGCGAGACTGGGTTATACAGCCCAGCGCACCGCAGAAAATCCGCGAGCCCTTTCTGGTGCGGATGTTTGCCGGTCACAACCTGAGCCGGTGTGAAATGCGCGCTGCCCTGGAGGCACAGTTGCGCGAGCATCGCAGCTCCCTGGAAAACTACCAGGAGCAAAATGAGCGGGTGCTAAAAAGTGAGGTGGCGTTGCAGGAGCGCTACTGGCTGGCACACCAGACCCTGCTGCTGGGGATTGAGGCGGAAAAGACCTGGATCAACTGGGCCGAGAATCTGCTCAAAGAGCTCGATACCCCTTAAAAAAAAACCGGGCATGGCCCGGTTTTTTTTTAAGGGGGTGCAACCGCTCAGGTCGCGACTTTTTCCACCACCAGGCTGCCGATAGAGTAGCCGGCGCCAAAGGAGCAGATAATGCCCCGGTCGCCCACCTGCAAGTCATCGCTGTGTAAGTTAAAGGCGATAACCGAGCCGGCGCTCGCGGTGTTGGCATAGCGGTCCAGCACGATAGGCGCGCGCTCGACACTGGCGTCGTCACCCATCAGTTTCTTGGCAATCAGGTTGTTCATATTGATATTGGCTTGGTGCAGCCAGTAGCGGCGCACACTGCCGGGGGCGGTGTCGGTCTCCTGCAAGTGGGCCTCAATATGTGCCGCCGCCATAGGGCAGACCTCTTTAAACACCTTGCGGCCATTCTGGCGGAATAACTTGCCGGGACCGAAGGGGTCCACATCGGCGGCGCGGGCGGCGTAACCAAAGTTGGAGCGAATATTGTTGGAGTAAACAGTTTTTGCTTTGGTGCTGAGAATCTCCCAGGCGCTGTCGACAGTACAGGTCTCACGGCGCTCGATCACGCTGGCTACGGCCACGTCACCAAAGATAAAGTGGCTGTCGCGGTCGGTGAAGTCCACTTGCGGGGAGGCCAGCTCGGCGTTGATCACCAGTACGGTTTTGGCGGAACCCGAGCAGATCGCATCCACGGCGCGCTGGAGTGAGAAGGTGGCGGAGGAGCAGGCCACTTCCATATCAAAGGCAAACCCGTCGATGCCCAGCGCTCCCTGAATTTCGATCGCGATAGCCGGATAGGCGCGCTGCATATAGGAGGCGCCGACAATTACCATGTCGATATCGGAAGCCTGTTTGCCGGCTTTTGCCAGGGCCAGTTTAGCGGCTTTCAGGCCCATCTCGGCTTGCAGGCACAGCTCGTCATCGGCGCGCTCGGGAAGAAAGGGGCGCATCCGCTGCGGGTCGAGAATACCATCGCGGGTGACTACATAGCGGCTCTTGATACCGGAGGCCTTCTCGATAAATTCTGCTGAGGAGAAGGGTTTTGCAGAGCGTTCACCGGCTTCGATCTCTTGCGCGTGCTCAAGATTGTACTGCTCGGCATGGGCGTTGTAGGCCTCTACCAACTCTTCATTGCTAATAGATTCCGGTGGGGTCCACAGACCTGTGCCACTGATGACGATGCCCCGTGGCAATTTGTATTCACTCATCGCTGAATTCCTGGCCCGCGACATCAGATATGCGGGCAATTTAGTCGCTATTTAGAACCTTAGCAGTGCTGGCTGGTGAGGGATTGAGGTGCCAGGACGGCAAGGCAGCTTATTGTGACGCTAGTGTGACCGCTGTTCTATTTGTAGTCGCGCCGAACAGTCATGGTGTTCTGGCCAAAACGAATGCACTAACCTTTTTAGCCCCGGCGTCGAGCAGTCGCTCAGTGATGGCCTCCAGGGTCGCGCCTGTGGTGACAACATCGTCTACCAAGCCGATATGAGCACCCTGAATCTGCCCGTGTACGGCGAAACTTTCCGACAGGTTTTTTTGTCGCTGGTTGCGGTTGAGTTGGGACTGGGTTTGGGTCGATGTGGTTTTGCGCAGTAGGCGCAGCGCTACCGGCAGGCGCCAGTCCTCTCCCAGCCCGCTGGCGATAAGTTGGGCCTGGTTGTAGCCGCGCTGCCAGTAGCGGCGCCAGTGCAGGGGAACCGGGGTGAGGAGATCCGGCGCCTCCCGGGGAGGCCCCAGTTGGCGGGCGGCCAGCTGGATCAGGCTGTGCCCGGCGGCCAGGTCCCGGTGGTATTTAAAGCGCTGAATTAAATGGTTGATGGGGTAGGCATACTGCCAGGCAGCTGTGATTTTTGTGCAGGCGGGAGGCCTCTTTAAGCAGCTCGCACAGATGCTATTTCTTGCCGCCGCTACGGGCAGGGCGCAGTGGCGGCAGCCATTGCCGAGCAGCGGTAGCTCTGCGGTGCAGGCGGAGCAGATGCCGCTCTCTCCCGAGGTCCCGCCACACAGTAGGCAGCGGGCCAAACTCGGGGCCAGTTTTTGCCGGAAAAACTTGTAAACCATGTCTTGTCATCCGAGTTGACAGCGCTTGGGTCGCGGCTAAACTGGCCAGTCAGGTGGATTGGGCCGCAGCCTAACGCCACCGCAGCCTGTTATCAGGCCGAGAGTATCCGATTTTAATAAGCCATAGAGAGAGTACGCCCTGTGACAGCTGCCCAGCAAATGCCCGCCGCAGAGATCCGCCACGACTGGACCCGCCAGCAGGTCCTGGACCTCTTCGCCCTGCCGTTTAGCGACTTGATGTTTACCGCGCAGCAAGTGCACAGAACTTACTTTGATGCCAATCGGGTGCAGGTCAGCACCCTCTGCTCCATTAAGACCGGCGCCTGTCCAGAGGACTGTGCCTATTGCCCCCAGAGCGCCCGCTATGACACCGGCCTGGAGCGGGAAAAGCTGATGAAAGTTGAAAAGGTCTTGCAGGAGGCCCGGGCGGCCAAGGCTGGCGGCGCCACCCGCTTCTGCATGGGGGCCGCCTGGCGCTCGCCGAAGAAAAAAGATATGCCCTATGTGACCCAGATGGTGCGCGAGGTAAAAGCGCTGGGGATGGAGACCTGTATGACTCTGGGCATGCTGAATGACGACCAGGCCCAAGAGCTGGCGGATGCGGGCCTCGATTACTACAACCACAACCTGGACACCTCGCCCGAGTACTACGGTGAGATTATTACCACTCGCACCTATCAGGATCGCCTGGAGACTTTGGGCCGCGTGCGCGCGGCGGGGATGAAAGTCTGTGCCGGCGGCATTGTGGGAATGGGTGAGGGCGATAAGGATCGCGCCGGCCTGCTGATGCAGCTGGCTAATCTGCCGGAGCACCCGGAGTCAGTGCCGATCAATATGCTGGTTAAAGTTGCCGGCACCCCGCTGGAAGAACAAAAGGACCTGGACCCCTTCGAATTTATTCGCTGTATTGCCGTGGCCCGTATCATGATGCCGAAATCCCATGTGCGCCTGTCCGCCGGTCGCGAACAGATGAGTGATGAGATGCAGGCGATGGCTTTTCTCGCCGGTGCCAACTCTATTTTCTACGGGGAAAAACTGCTGACGACCGCCAACCCGGAATCCAACAAAGATATGCAGCTGTTCAACCGCCTGGGAATCAAGCCGGAGGAGTACCAGCAGTACGCCGATGAGGCTGAGGTGGAAGCGGAGTTAAACGCGCAGATCAGCGAACAGCAAAACGACGCCTTCTTCTACGACGCGGCCAAATGACCCTGGATGTAGTCCTGAAGCAGCGCCTCGCCAAGCGCCGCCAGCATAATCTCTACCGGGAGGTCAAAACCCTCGATCGCGCACCCGGTCCGCGCGCCCGGGTCGATGGGCGCGAGTTACTGGTATTTAGTAGCAATGACTACCTGGGCCTCGCCAGCCGCGCGGAAGTGATCGCCGCACAGCAGGCCGGCGCGGAGTGTGGCGCTGGCGCCACGGCCTCCCACCTGGTCAATGGCCACCTGGATATCCACCGCCGCTTGCAGCAGTGCATTGCCGACGTGACCGGGCGAGAGGCAGCGCTGGTATTCTCCAGTGGCTATATGGCGAATATCGGCACTATCTGTGCCCTGTTGGGGCGGGCCGACAATATTGTGTCGGACCGGCTCAACCACGCTTCACTAATTGATGGCGCACGCCTGAGCGGCGCCAATAGCCTGCGCTTTGCCCACAACGATCTCACGAGCCTTGAACGCCAATTGCAGCGCGCCGCCACCCGGGGTGGCGCTACTTTAGTAGCGGTGGATGGCGTTTACAGTATGGATGGGGATTTGGCGCCTCTGGCTGAAATTGCCCGCTTGTGCACAGAGTATAGCGCCTGGCTGATGGTTGATGAGGCCCACGGCTTCGGCGTGATGGGTAGCGAGGCACACCCTCTGGCGGGCAGTTGTGCCCTGGCGGGGCTATCCCAGGACCAAGCCCCGATTGTGATGGGCACCCTGGGCAAGGCGGCGGGCAATGCCGGTGCTTTTATCGCGGGCTCCCGGGCACTGATAGATTTCCTGACCCAGTTTGCGCGGCCCTATATCTACACCACCGGAATGGCGCCGGCGGTGGCTGCCGGCGCCTTGGCGGCAATCGAACTGATCCGCGATGAGCCCCAGTTGCAGGGGCGGCTGCGGGTAAATATCGCCTATTTTCGCCGGGGTGCCATGCGACTCGGTCTGCCTCTACAGCCGTCGGCCAGTGCAATACAGCCACTGGTATTGGGCTGTGAAAATATTGTGATGGGGGTTGCCAGAAAATTGCAGGAGCGCGGCTTCCTCGTCGGTGCAATCCGCCCGCCCACAGTGCCACAGGGCAGCGCGCGTTTGCGCATTACCCTGAGCGCGGCTCACCGGGCTGAGGATATTGACGAGTTACTTGGTGCGCTACAGGCCATTTTGCAGGAAGTGGGGGTGCTGGATCAGTGACGAAAATTGAGCACCTGGTTTTCCTGCACGGATGGGGCGGGGATGCGCATCTCTGGCAGCCGCTGCTGGAAATTCTGGCGGGTCGCACAGAGGTGCGTCTCCACTGTATCGAACTGCCCGGGTTTGCCGCGCAGGGGGGCGAAGATTGGCCCCCGCTGGAAACCTTGCTACAGAAACTTTACCGGCAACTCCCCGCCAACTGCGTTCTGGTCGGGCACTCCCTCGGCGGTATGTTGGCGGTTCGCCTGGCTGCTGCGACGGAGCAGGACAAGATATTGGGGCTAGTGACAATTGCCGCCAATGCCCGCTTTGTTGAGGGGGATGGCTGGCCGGGTATGGCCGAGGCCACTTTTGCCGATTTTTCCCGCGCTTTTACAGCGGCCCCGGAGAGTACCTGGCAGCGTTTTTGCTCGCTACAGACTCGCGGCGACAGCGCCATGCGCACACTGCTCAAGGCCCTAAAGTCGCGAAAGCCACAGATCAATAGCGGCGCCTGGCGGGATGCTTTGCGCTGCCTGGCAGAGCTGGATAACCGCCAACACCTGGCAAATCTGTCCGTGCCGGCGCTGCACCTATTCGGTGACGGGGATGCCCTGGTACCCATTGAAGCCGCTCGGGCCATTGAGGCGTCTGGGAGCAAGGTTGCGCTGATCCCGGGAGCGGGCCATTTGCCCCACTGTTCGAGGGCCGAGAGTACCGCTGAGTATTTACTCGAATTGATAGGGCGTATTGAGAGTGCCCAGGCACAGCCATTTGATAAGTTGGCGGTAGCCCGCTCCTTTAGCCGGGCCGCACAAAGCTACGACGACTGCGCTCACTTGCAGCGCGCAGTGTGCCGGCAACTGCTGGCCGAGGCCGGTGAGCGTTGGATGCCCCGCACAATCCTCGATCTGGGCAGCGGCACCGGTTTTGGTAGCGAGCTATTGCGCCAGCGCTTCCCACAGGCGCAAATTATTGCCCTGGATCTGGCGGAGGGGATGCTGAAGTTCGCCCGGGCGCGCAGACCCGAAGCCGACGGCTATATTGCCGCCGATGCCGAACAACTCCCCCTGGCGGCGGGTAGCATCGATTTGGTGTTTTCCAGTATGGCGCTGCAATGGTGCTACCGCCTACCGCAGTTGTTTGCGCAGCTGCAACGGGTGCTGGCCCCGGAAGGACGCTGTCTGCTGGCCACTCTGGGCCCTAAAACCCTGCTGGAACTGAAGCAGAGTTGGGCTCAAGTGGATGGGGGAGTACACGTCAATCAGTTTCTGCCCGCCGCGCAGTGGCGTGAAGCCGCGCTGCACAGTGGCTTGGCCGGGGCGGTTAGGGATGAACTGCGTTTGCTGCACTTCGACAGCCTGCGCCAGTTGATGCGGGAGCTTAAGGGCGTCGGTGCGCACAATATCAACCGGGCGGCGGATAAAGGTATGACTGGCCGGCGCAAGCTACAGCGCTTGTCCACAGCTTATGAGGATCGGCGGGAGGAGCGGGGTTTGCCGGTCACCTATGAAGTGATCTATATGAATCTCGCTGCTAGCGGGGCAAAAAAAGCCGGCTGACCTGCGCCTATCGCAACGCAGGGAGCCGGGTGCAAGATTGAAGAGATCAGGGGTAGATATCGATTGGGATGGGGGTTTTCACCAGGGCCCAGATTTCGTCCATTTCGCGATTGGAGGCCACGGCGATACAGCCGTCGGTCCAGTTGGTGCGGCGCAGATGCCTCTCCATATTTGACCACTGGGGTTTGATACCGTGGATCATAATATCCCCGCCCGGGCTGACCCCCATTTTGGCCGCCCGCGCGCGGTCCTGTTTATTTGGGTAGGACACGTGGATAGAGCGGTAAAAGCGGCTGTTGGGGTTCTTCCAGTCCAGCGTGTAGCGGCCCTCGGGAGTGCGCTCGTCACCCTGGCGGACCTTGTGCCCTTTGGGGTTATCGCCAAAGGAGACGGTATAGCTCTTTACGACACGGCCATCCCGTATCAGCTGCATAAGTTTTTTCGATTTGTACACCACCACGTGGTCAACGGGAGCAACAGTTGCTGAGGCAAAGATTGGCACCAGCAGGAGCAGGGCAAGGGTCAGGTATCGCATGGTCTTTAAGCAGTTCAGATAGTTGTCGTTTATGTCGCAATGACGCCGCATCCCTGCTGTCTCTCCCCTGTAACGGGGGAGTTGTTGTGTGAGCGCAATGTCGTACTCTCTTAGCGATGCACGGCTTGAATTGTTCAAAATTTGTGCTACCCGATTAATTTATCACCGTTTGTGTGGTGTGAAAAGTCGCGTTATGAAAAAAAGTTAACTTTCTTTGGAGGAGGGGCTGAGGCCTTGGCAAAAACTTACTTTATCGCCGGTACTGACACCGAGGTGGGCAAGACATACGTGAGTGCCGCGCTGCTAGCGGCGGCGGCAGAGGCGGGCTTGCAAACGGCGGCGGTGAAACCGGTGGCATCGGGATGTGAACTCACCGAGGAGGGGCTGCGCAATGAAGATGCCTTGTTGCTCCAGCGCGCGATGACCTTGCCGCTGCCCTATCAGCAGGTGAATCCCTTTGCCCTGGAGCCCGCGATTGCCCCACATATCGCCGCCGCAGAGGCGGGTAAGTCATTGAACGTCGCGCGCATGGCCGGCGTCTGTCGGGGGGTGATGTCCGCAGGGGCCGATCTGGTTTTGATCGAAGGTGCCGGCGGCTGGCGCACACCACTGGGTCCGAGGTGCTTTCTGTCACAGCTGCCCCGGGAGCTGAACCTGCCGGTGATATTGGTGGTGGGTATGCAACTCGGCTGTATTAATCACGCGCTGCTCACCGCAGAGGCGATTCGCCGCGACGGCTTGCCACTGGCGGGCTGGGTGGCAAATTTTGCCCGCGATGGTATGGCTCGCGCCGACGAAAACCTGCAAACCCTGAAGTCGCTACTGCCCGCGCCCCTGCTCGGCACCCTCCCGTTCGACAGCGCTGCCGACTATTCTAACGGCGCCCAGCACCTGGATATTACCCCGCTGTTATCTCACTGATCGCACCGCGAGCCGGGCCCGTCAGGGCCCGAGACGGTTGACATTGGGACGCTTCGGCCCTAGATTCAAACGAGCGTTTGAAACACTTGAATGAGGACCGGGAGCATGGCCGACTATAAGGCGCCACTAAGGGAGATGAACTTCCTACTGCACGAGGTATTTGCTGCGGAAAAACTTTGGGCGGAACTGCCTGGGTTGGCCGGAGCCGTAGACCGTGAGACCGCAGATGCGATTCTCGAAGAGATGGCCAAGCTGGCGGCCAATACCCTGGACCCGATCAATCGCTCGGGCGATGAAGAGGGCTGCCAGTGGAATGACGGCGTAGTAACCACGCCGAAAGGCTTCAAAGAGGCCTACGCCACTTTCTGCGAAGGCGGTTGGGGTGGACTGCTGGGCAACCCGGAGTACGGCGGCATGGGAATGCCGAAGATGCTGGGTGCGCAGGTGGAGGAGATGATCAATGCCTCGAATATCTCCTTTGCCCTCTACCCGGTTCTGACCAACGGCGCCTGCCTGGCAATCGACGCCCACGCCAGTGCCGAGCTGAAAGAAAAGTATCTGCCCAAGATGTACGAGGGCACCTGGGCCGGCGCCATGGGTCTTACCGAGCCCCACGCCGGTACGGACCTGGGTATTATCCGCACCAAGGCCGAGCCCCGTGGCGATGGCAGCTTTAGCCTCAGCGGCAGCAAGATCTTTATTACCGGCGGCGACCAGGACCTGTCGGAAAATATTATCCACCTGGTTCTGGCAAAACTGCCGGATGCGCCCAAGGGACCCAGAGGTATCTCCCTGTTCCTGGTGCCCAAATACAAGGTGAATGAAGACGGCAGTGTGGGTGAGCACAACAATGTGAATTGTGGCTCCATTGAACACAAGATGGGAATCAAGGCTTCGGCAACCTGTGCGATGAACTTCGACGGTGCCCAGGGCTGGCTGGTCGGCGAGGAGAACAAGGGACTCGCCGCCATGTTCACCATGATGAACTACGAGCGTCTGGGTGTGGGCATTCAGGGCCTCGGCGCCTCCGACCGCTCTTACCAGAACGCCGTTGAATACGCCCGCGACCGCATTCAGAGCCGCTCTCCTGCGGGGGCCAAGCAGCCGGAGAAGGCCGCAGACCCGATTATTGTGCACCCCGACGTGCGCCGCATGCTGCTCACTCAAAAGGCCCTGATCAACGGCGGCCGCGCCCTGTCCACTTATGTTGCCAAATGGTTGGATATTTCCAAATTTGGTGAGGGTGAAGAGAAAAAGAACGCGGAGAATATGGTGGCGTTGCTGACGCCGGTGGCCAAGGCCTTTACCACCGATATGGGCCTGGACTGCACCATCCTCGGACAGCAGGTCTTCGGCGGCCACGGCTATATTCGCGAGTGGGGCCAGGAGCAGCTGGTGCGCGATGTGCGTATTACCCAGATCTACGAGGGCACCAACGGTATCCAGGCACTGGACCTGGTGGGGCGCAAGACCGTGGCCAGCGGCGGCGCTCTGTTTGAGCTGTTCGCCGCCGATGTGCAGAGCTTTATCGATGCGCAGATAGACAAAGAGGCCATGGCGGAGTTTGTCCAGCCGCTCGGCACTGAGCTACAGCGCCTGCGCGAGGCCACCGAGAAGATGATCGCCGCTACCAAGGACGATCCCTACGCCCCGGGCGCGGCTTCTGTGGAGTACCTGCACCTGTTCGGCTATGTCGCTTACGCATTTATGTGGGCGCAGATTGTCGCGGCGGCACTGCCGAAAGTTGACGCGGATAGCTTCTATAAAGGGCAGGTAAAAACAGCGCGCTTCTATTTCGCGCGCCTGTTGCCGCGCACCCAGGCACTGGCGGGCAGCGTCAATGCGGGCAGCGCAACCCTGATGGCGCTTGAGGAAGAACTGTTCTAAGCGCGCCGTATCAAGGTGTTAAAAAGCCCCGCAGCGCGGGGCTTTTTTGTGGAGCTGACGCGGGCTTTCTCCTACACTCAGGGCACAAAAATAACCAGCGAAAGTGCCCATGTTAGATCCCTCCGCAAAAAAACTCTCCGATGAAGATCAGGCCAAGGTCGATCGATACCTACAGTCCGGCGTCAACAGTGTGGAGCGCAAGCCATTCCGCCCCTGGATGCTGCTGCTCGGCCTGGCCGCACTGTTGACCCTGTTATCGCTGCTGAGCCTGTATATCGCCCAGACTAAGGGCGTTGTCTAGCGCGGCGTGGAGCTTCCCAAGTGCTGAAGTAGCTGCCACTCGCTATCGGTGACCGGCTGAATAGACAGGCGCCCCTGTTTGACCAGAACCATCTCTGCCAGCTCGGGGATAGCCTTGATTTCGGCGAGGGGCACGGGCCGCTGGAATTTACTCTGCCAGCGAATATCCACGCAGTACCAGCGCGGCTTGTCCTCACTGGCCTTGGAATCAAAGTATCTGCTCGCCGGATCGAACTGAGCCGGGTCGGGGTAGGCCGCGCGTACCACCTCAGCGCTTCCCACAACAGCCGGAACCTTACAGGCGCTGTGGTAAAACAGCACACCGTCTCCCACCGCCACCTTGTCGCGTAAAAAGTTGCGCGCCTGGTAATTGCGGATACCATCCCAGCGCCCGCAACCTCGGGGTTCGGCGGCGAGGTCTGAAAGGCTGTATTCGTCGGGTTCAGACTTAAATAACCAGTACGTCATGCGGCAGTTTGTCTCTTTATTGCGCCGGTTGGTGTTTCGCCGGCTTTCGGCGCCATTTAGTATGAAGCTGCCGATTGCTGTCAAATCGGCGTATAGATTTTTACCCAATAAGCGGGAGATTATGGGAAGTAAAACACTGCTGTGGCTCTCACAAAAGCTGGCCAGTCATCGCTCACAATACTGGGCCCTACAGATCTGTGGCTGGGGCGGCTACACCCTGTTGACCTTTGTCGGCAGCTTTTTCTGGGTGAATGACCACTGGATACACTCGGGTTATATCATTGTTGCCACTACCGCCGGGGTTGTTCTCAGTGCGGGGATGCGCTTCGGTTTTCACCTGCTGTGGAGCAAGCCCCCGGCTGTGCGCCTGTTGGGGTCGCTGCTGCTGGTGGTGGTGGCCGCGTTGATTTGGGCGGCGATTAAGTTTATCGGCTCCCTGTGGCTCTACGGCCATGACGGTGATGAACACCCGCTGCTTCTGGCTATTTACTGGTTTACCTACTCGTTTCTGATTCTGATGACCTGGGCGGCGCTCTACTACGGTATCAGATATTACCGCGCCTCCCAGGCCCAGCAGGAAAAGGCGTTAAGGGCCAAATCCATGGCGCATCAGGCCCAGCTAAAAATGCTGCGCTACCAGTTAAATCCGCACTTCCTATTTAACACCCTCAACGCCATCTCCACTCTGATTCTCGATAATGATGGGCGCACGGCCAACAATATGGTGACCCGCCTGTCCCAGTTCCTGCGCCACTCGCTGGATAATGACCCGATGCAGAAGGTGACTCTGGCGAAAGAAGTCGAGGCGCTGATGTTGTACCTGGATATCGAAAAGGTGCGTTTCGCCGATCGCCTGGGGGTGAACCTGGATTTGCAGGGCGAATCTCCCCAGGCCCTGGTGCCCAGCTTGCTGTTGCAGCCTCTGGTTGAAAACGCGATCAAATACGGCATTTCACAGTTGGAGTTGGGCGGAGAAATTGGCATTAAGTCGCGGGTCTTTGCCGGCGAACTGCTACTGGAGGTCAGCGACAATGGCCCCGGTATGTCGGAAGAGGAATTGCGTCTGATTGGCCGGGGTTACGGGGTGGGCATACGTAATACTTGTGAACGCCTCAAGGCCCTGTACGGTGATGACCAGAGAGTGCGCTTCCGCAACCGCCCGGAGGGGGGCTTGTCGGTCAATATTCGTATTCCCTATGAGCAGGAATAAAAAATGAGTGGAATAGAAACCCTGAGAGCAATCGTTATCGATGATGAGCCCCTGGCTCGACGCGGCCTGCGCCTGCGCCTGGAACAGGTGGCCGATATCGAGGTGGTTGCAGAGAGTGGCAACGGCCGCGATGCGTTGGAAAAAATACTCGAGCTGAAGCCCGATGTGGCGTTTGTGGATATCCAGATGCCCGCTGTGAACGGTTTGCAGCTGGTGCAATTAATCCCTGTGGACTCTCTGCCCCATGTGGTATTCGTCACCGCGTATGATCAGTATGCGGTAGAGGCATTTGAAATTAATGCGGTGGACTATGTATTAAAACCCATTGAGGAAGAGCGGCTGGCATTGGCTTTGACCCGGGTTAGAGAACAGAGGGCCAACGCCGATATCGCCCAGCAACGGGAGCAATTGCTCGAGGCCGTGGCCGACCTGACCAAGGAATCCCCCGAGGCGCTGGAGCAGAAACTGGTCAATGGGCAATTTGCCGGCAGCGCCTACCCCGACAAAATTGCGGTGAAGGATGCGGGTAAAATCACCCTGGTGCCCTCCAGTGAGATCGATTGGATCGATGCGGCCGGTGATTATATGTGTGTGCACGCCCGTGGTGAGACCCATGTGATGCGCATTACGATGAAAGAGCTGGAGCAGCAGTTGGACCCGAAATTGTTCCAGCGCATTCACCGCTCGACCATCGTCAATTTAAGTCGAGTACGGGAAATACGCGCACATATTAATGGTGAATATCACTTGGTATTAGACAGCGGTGAATGTTTGAAAATGAGCCGCAGTTACAAGAATAAAGTACAGCACTTCCTCTAATAATCTATACGGGCCAGTAGCCACCAGAATATGGGTTATTGGTCCGACCTAAATTTCCAGGCAATTATGCCTGTGGGCCTTGTCTAAATTTTTTTTTCCTTTAGTGTTCTGCCCCAATTACAAAAAGAAGGGTCCAGGGAATGGCACTCACTCGCGCCGCTCTAAAAAATCCTGCAGCTACGGGTGTAGCTGTAGTTATGGTTGTATTGCTCGGTGCATTCCTTGCCAGCCGCCTGCCCGTGCAACTTTTTCCGGATATCACAACTCCCCGCATAGCCATTGAAGCTGATTGGCGAGCAGCTGCACCCAAGGAGGTGGAGTCAGAAATCGTAGAGCCTATTGAGTCGGTTCTACAAGGGCTTAGCGGCCTTGAAATGATGCATGTGAATGCGGTCCGTGGCGGTGCCTGGGTGAATCTGGAGTTCGCTATGGGTACCGACATCGATAAAGTACTGATCGATGTCATCAGCCGTATGAGCAGTTTGCCCCCGCTGCCAAGAGATGCACAGCCTCCTCGGGTGATTGTCGGGGGTCCGAATGGCAATACCCCGTCCCTGACTTACTTCTTTTTACAAAAGCTTCCGGGAAACGCCTCTCACCTGGATGACTATGCGGGCCTTATTGAAGACGTGTTGCGTCCGGAGCTTGAATCGATACCGGGGGTCGCGGGTGTTCGGGCTCTGTCTGGGCGTGCAGCCCGGGAAGAGTTACAGGTTATTTTCGACCCCTGGAAAGCGGCTGAACTCGGTATTCAGTTGCCCACTGTGGGGCGCCAGCTCGCCTCAGCACGCGACGTCTCGGGTGGCTTTACCGATGTGGGGCGCAGGCGTTACACCCTGCGTTTTACTGGAGAGTATAAGCCCGAGGAGTTGTCGGGATTAATTCTTGAATGGCGTGATGGCCAGCCGGTCCGCCTTGGGGATATTGCAGAGGTAAAGGTTGGACCGTCAGAGGCTCGCGGTGTCGCCACTCAGAATGGTAACCCGGCAGTATCGCTGCGCATTGATCGTACCAATGATGCCAATATGCTCGCGACGCTCGATCGAGTTAAGCAGAAGGTTGCAGAGCTTAATCAGACCAGACTGAAGGATGAAAAGCTGATATTGGTGCAGTCCTTTGATGCTTCAATATTTGTCTACCGAGCCTTGAATCTGCTCGGGGGCAATATGATTCTAGGTATCGTTCTAGCCGTGGGCGTACTCTGGTGGTTTATGCGACGTATGCGCGCCACTTTGATTGTCGCTGCGGCAATACCGGTTTCCCTTCTGGCCACGTTTATTGTCTTATCAGCAGCTGGGCGCAGTCTCAATGTTATTTCATTGGCAGGACTCGCTTTCGCCACAGGAATGGTGCTGGATGCTGCTATTGTGGTTTTGGAAAATATCATTCGTCTCAGAGAGAAAGGGATCAATGCGAGCGATGCATCTGAGCGTGGAGCGAGCCAGGTTTGGGGGGCGCTATTGGCGAGTACGGCGACAACGGTGGCAATCTTCTTACCGGTATTTTTTCTCCAAAGTGTCGAAGGCCAGATTTTTGGTGATCTCGCGCTAACCATTGCTGTTGCAGTCGTGTTTTCTCTATTAGTGGCAGTTGCGATAGTGCCACTGGCTACCAAGCTCTGGCTTCCCTCGATATCCACTGAGGATCGTCTCAAGGGCGCCTGGGATTCTATAACGGGCTGCGTTATGAGGTTGACACGCACTCCGATCAGGCGCTGGCAGGTCATTGCAGGATTGCTTCTGGTGCCCGTTGCCGTAACTTATTTTTTCCTGCCGAATCTCGACTACCTTCCTCCGGTAAAACGCGATGCGGTAGATGTATATATGTATTACCCCTCTGCCCTAAATAAAAAAACGTTGGAGACGGAGATCGTTAATGAGTTGGATCGCCGTATGGCGCCCTATATTAGCGGTGAAAAGGAGCCCGCCCTGAAAAATTATTACATTATTACCTGGCCGGGGGGGGGCAATATGGGGGTGCGGGTAAAGGATATGGATAGGGCCAAGGAGATGGAGCGCATCTTGCGCGAAGAGATTTTGGTGGATATCCCCGATCTTCGGGCTTTTGCTGCACGCGGTAACTTATTCAGCCGCTTCGGAGGTGGCCGGAGTATTGAGTTGCACCTCCAGTCCCGCGATGCTGATGCACTCATCGCGGCAGCATCTCACGGTGTCGATGTGATTAAATCCACACTGCCCGGCACGCCAGTGCGAACTAATCCCGGTCTGTCTCTTTCCGAGCCCGAGCTAACCGTTAGACCAAATGATCGTGCTCTGCTTGAGCAGGGCTGGAACCGCCAGGATATGGGGGGCTTGATCCGTACCTTGGGTAACGGTCTTTACGTGGGCGAATATTTTGATGGCGAAAAGCGCTTGGATGTGATTTTTAAAGCCGAGCCCTGGAGTGTACCGGAACAACTACAGAATACTCCGCTGGTAACCCCCCGAGGCAATGTGGTATCTCTCAGTCAACTCGTCGATGTAGAGCCTACAGTTGGGCCCGGTAGCCTCCGCAGAGTCGATGGGCGCCGTACCATCACCCTTAGTATTGTGCCGCCAGATGACGTCTCTTTAGAGGAGGTACGTGCACAGCTGGAGGCAGAAGTATTGCCGGAAATCCAAAAAGCCCTGCCGGAAGATGGCAATATTTTGCTGGGGGGGAATGTGAGCGACTTGGATAAAGCGCTGATCTCTCTTTCCCAGAATTTTATCCTGGCGTTGCTGATTTTATTTTTACTAATGAGCGCTTTATTCCGCTCTCTACGCGATGCGGGCCTGGTGCTCCTCACCGTGCCATTGGCAACAGTCGGAGGGGTGTTGGCTCTTCAGCTACTGAATCTTATTAGCTTCCAGCCGCTCGACTTACTCACCAT
This sequence comes from Microbulbifer regidiadema (SeqCode), assembly GCF_052466995.1. Lineage (NCBI taxonomy): Bacteria > Pseudomonadati > Pseudomonadota > Gammaproteobacteria > Cellvibrionales > Microbulbiferaceae > Microbulbifer > Microbulbifer regidiadema (SeqCode). The sequence continues at coordinate 3,904,909 of NZ_CP174297.1, forward strand.
GATTGGTTTTGTGATTTTACTGGGGCTAGTGGTAAATAATGCGATTCTGCTTGTTTATCAAACCCGGGTGGCGGAAGCTGCTGGTTCCGTACGGGTTGAGGCTGTGGAGCAAGCTTTGCGTCTGCGCTTGCGCCCAATTTTTATGAGCACCTTAACCAGCGTGTTCGGTATGTTACCTCTGCTGATTGCTCCTGGTGAGGGCAGTGTAATCTATCGTGGTTTGGCTGCGGTGATTGTTGGCGGTATGGCTGTCAGTACCTTATTTACATTGATTTTATTACCTGCACTATTGCAAACAGGACGTTTGCCCCTTCCCCAATTTACCCGCTTGCGCCAAAGGCTGGCTGTGAGGAGTTCCCAATGAAAAGACGAATAGCGTGTATTGCCTTGTCCTTGGCTGGTGCGGTACCGGTGTTAGCGCAAAATAATGCTGTTGCAGTTTTGGTTAATAGGGCGGAAATCCGCGAGATAGCGCCGAGTCAGTGGTCGGCGGGTAAGGTAGTGAGTCGCCGGGATATTCGAGTATCTTCAGAGCTGGATGGCTTATTGGAGTTCGTTGCAGAGCCGGGTAGTTTCGTCAGAAAAGGAGAGCCGCTTTCCAAATTGGATACCACCCACTGGCGACTGCAATTACGCAATAGTGAGAGCCGTATTGCACATTTGCGCGCCCGCCTTACTTATATGGATGCCCAGTTGAAGCGACTGAGCGCACTGGCTGAGAGCAATAGCACTTCGCGTGCGGCCTTAGAGGAGCAGCAGGCGGAAAGGGAAGCGATGGCTCAGGATTTGTTGGCCGCTGAAATTGAGCGTGATAGGTGTGCTTACGAACTTTCTAAAACGACCATTGACGCACCATTTGATGCTTTGGTGGTGAGCCGCGAATTGCAGGCGGGGGAGTATGTGCGTACAGGATCAGAACTCTTGCGCGCGTTGGATATATCACAACTTGAAGTAGAGGCGGATATTCCCATAAGGGCACTGCCATTGATTCAGGTAGGGGATATGATTGCCCTGCGCAGTGACGTTGCGTCTGCTTTGGAGGATGGCGGTGTCCGAGAGGTTGTCTTTACTGGTCGAGTACGGCAGTTTGTGCCAGTGGCTAGTGATAACTCCCGCCGTGTAAAGCTGATGGTGGAATTGCCACAGAGCCCTAGCCGGCATAGGAATTGGATTGTGGGTATGCCGGTACAGGTGTCAGTTCCCATTTCAGCGGCTAGCGAGACAACCGCAGTGCCAAGGGACGCCCTCGTATTACGAAATGGCGATACCTTTGTGTATCGAGTGGGGGAGGAGAATAAGGCCGAGCGGCTATCGGTACGCATCGGCAGTGGTGATGGTGAATGGGTGTCGGTAATTAGTGACCTCCGTGGGGGCGATCGGGTGGTAGTGCGCGGTGCTGAGCGCTTGCAGCCCGGGCAGGAAGTTAAAGTGTTATCGGAAGTGGTGCGCGATAAAGAGTTATTGCCGATGGGTAGTGGTTAACCACTTATAAAAGTTTGCTTAGTTCAGGGCGGTTTACTTTGTGCATGCGCCCTGAGCCTCTTAATTTCCAAATATATAAGTCCTCGTCTTTATTTTTCACATTGCCTAAGCGAAGCGGCAAAGTGGATAAGTTTTCCCTTTTGTTGCCTCCATTAGATATAAGTGCCCATTTGTTGATTTCTATTTTCTAGTTAGGGGCAAATTGCTCTGACATGGCTTGGTCGAATATATCTGGCAACTAGTCGCAATTAACTTGTGTGGGATTTATATTTCGATAACCTTTAGTGCCAATAAAAAATTGGGGCTGAAGTTATGGCATTGACACGCGCCGCGTTAAAAAATCCCGCCGCTGCGGGAGTCGCTGTGGTGATGGCCGTCCTGCTCGGGGCCTTTCTCGCCAGCCAACTACCCGTGCAACTTTTTCCCGATATCGACAACCCGCGTATCGCTATCCAGGCGGGCTGGCGAGCGGCAGCACCGAAAGAGGTGGAAGCGGAAATTGTCGAGCCGATCGAATCTGTATTGCAGGGCCTCACCGGCCTGGAGATGATGCAAGTCAACGCCGGTCGCGGCGGCGCCTGGGCAAATTTGGAATTTGCCATGGGCACCGATATGGACAAGGTGTTGATTGATGTGATCAGTCGTATGAGCAGCCTGCCGCCGCTGCCCCGGGATGCAGAACCCCCGCGCGTAATCCTCGGTGGCTGGGGAGGAGATGCCACCGCGCTGACCTATTTTTTTCTGCAAAAACTACCGGAAAATCACCGTCACCTGGATGATTACGCCGGCCTGATTGAAGATGTTCTGCGCCCGGCGCTGGAATCTGTGCCCGGTGTTGCCAGCGTTCAGGCCCAGGCGGGAAGCGCGGCACGGGAAGAACTACAGGTTGTTTTTGATCCCTGGAAAGCGGCGGAGCTGGGGGTAAAGTTGCCTGCGGTGAGCCGTCAGCTGGCGTCGGCACGGGACGTCTCTGGCGGATTTACCGATGTGGGACGGCGCCGCTATACCCTGCGTTTTGTCGGCGAGTATAAACCGAAAGATCTGTCTGAACTGGTGCTGGAGTGGCGCAATGGGCAGCCGGTGCGACTGGGGGATATTGCCGAGGTTAAGGTGGGACCGTCAGAGTCGCGCGGTATCACCACACAAAACGGCAATCCCGCCGTCTCCATTCGTATTAACCGCACCAACAATGCCAATATGCTCGCCACTTTGGAGCTGGTTAAACAAAAAGTTGCCGAGTTGAATGAGGGCAAACTGAAAACTGAGCAGCTGGTGTTGGTGCAGTCGTTTGATGCCTCGGTGTTTGTGTATCGGGCGCTAAACCTGCTCGGTGGCAATATGATTTTAGGTATCGTATTGGCTGTCGGGGTGCTCTGGTGGTTTATGCGGCGTATGCGCGCCACCTTAATTGTCGCCGCCGCGATTCCCATTTCATTACTTTCGACGTTTGTGGTGCTGTCCGCCGCAGGCCGCAGTGTGAATGTGATCTCCCTGGCGGGGCTCGCCTTTGCCACTGGCATGGTGCTCGATGCCGCGATTGTGGTGCTGGAAAATATCGTGCGCCTGCGGGAAAAAGGCCGGGGGGCAGAGGAGGCGGCGGAGCAGGGGGCGGGTCAGGTCTGGGGCGCACTGTTGGCCAGTACTGCAACGACAGTTGCGATATTCCTGCCGGTATTCTTTCTCAACAGCGTCGAAGGGCAGGTCTTTGGCGATCTGGCTCTGACGATTGCGGTGGCGGTGGTATTTTCCCTACTGGTAGCGGTGGCCGTGGTTCCCCTGGCCGCGCGCCTGTGGCTGCCGTCTATCTCCAATGAGGACCGCCTCTCTCCGCTGTGGGAAAAAATTACCGCGCGGGTGATGGCACTGACCAGTACCCCGGCTCGGCGCTGGCAGGTTATTGCTGGGCTGTTATTAATGCCGCTGGCTGCGACCTATCTATTTTTGCCCAACCTGGATTATTTGCCGCCGGTAAAAAGGGATGCGGTGGATGTGTGGATGAATTTTCCCGCATCCACGAATACCAAAACCCTGGAGACAGAAATCGTCGCCGAGCTGGATAAGCGCATGGCACCCTATATGCAGGGGGAGCGTGAACCGGCCCTGAAAAACTATTACGTGATCACCTGGCCCAGTGGCGGCACTATGGGCGTGCGGGTTAAGGATATGGACCAGGCCAAGGAGATGGAGAGAATCCTGCGCGAGGAGATCCTGGTGGATATCCCGGATTTCCAAGGGTTTGCCGCGCGGGGTAATCTGTTCGGCCAGTTTGGCGGTGATCGCAATATAGCCCTACACCTGCAATCCCGCGATGCCGAAGCCCTGATGCGCGCGGCCGCTCTGGGTGTGGAGGTTATTGAAGAGGTGATGCCGGGAACACCGGTGCAGACCAATCCGGGCTTATCTCTGTCAGAGCCCGAATTGACGGTGCGCCCCAATGATCGCGCCATGCTGGAGCAGGGCTGGAACCGCCAGGATATGGGGGGGCTGGTTCGCACGCTCGGCAACGGCCTCTATGTCGGCGAATATTTTGACGGTGAAAAGCGCCTGGATATTATCTTTAAGGCGCAGCCCTGGAGCACCCCGGAACAATTGCAGAATACGCCGCTGGTCACGCCCCGTGGGGAAGTGGTGCCGCTCAACCAGCTGGCCAGTGTGGAGCGCGCTGTGGGGCCGGGCAGTTTGCTGCGGGTCGATGGGCGGCGCACCATCACGCTGAATGTTGTACCGCCGGACGATGTGTCACTGGAGGAGGTGCGTGTGCAGTTGGAGGCGGAGGTACTGCCGAAAATTCGCGAGGTGCTGCCGGAGGATCAAAATATTTTGGTGGGGGGCAATGCCAGTGACCTGGATAAGGCTTTGGAATCCCTATCGCAGAATTTTGTCCTGGCCCTGTTAATTTTATTCTTGTTGATGAGCGCACTGTTTCGCTCCCTGCGGGATGCGGGCCTGGTACTGCTCACCGTGCCTCTGGCGACAGTAGGGGGCGTGTTGGCACTGCAAGTTTTAAATCTGATCGATTTCCAGCCCCTGGATCTGCTCACCATGATTGGCTTTGTGATACTGCTCGGCCTGGTGGTGAATAACGCTATTTTGCTGGTACACCAGACGCGCGCGGCAGAGATGGCCGGAAGCCGTCGGGTCGATGCTGTGGCGCAGGCTCTGCGCCTGCGTCTGCGCCCTATTTTTATGAGCACCCTGACCAGTGTGTTCGGCATGCTGCCACTGTTAGTTGCCCCCGGTGAGGGCAGTGTTATCTACCGGGGGCTGGCCGCAGTGATTGTCGGCGGTATGGCGGTGAGTACGCTGTTTACCCTGATTTTATTGCCGGCATTACTGCAAACTGGCAGCCTGCCACTATCGAATTTTGCGGCTGTGCGGGCAAGGTTTGCCCCGAGGAGTTCCCAGTGAAGAAATTACTCGCAGGTCTTGTTTTATCCCTGAGCGCCCACGGGGTTTGGGCGCAGGGTGATCCTATTGCGGTGTTGGTAGAGCGCGCGCAGGTTCGGGAGATCGCCCCGAGTCAGTGGTCTGCCGGAGAAGTGGTGAGCCGGCGGGATATCCTGATTTCCTCGGAACTGGACGGTGTGCTGGAATTTGTCGCCGAACCGGGCAGCTTGATTAAAAAAGGTGAGCGCCTGGCTCAACTGGATAGTACTCACTGGCGCTTGCAGCTGCGCAGTAGCGACAGCCGTATTGCGCAGCTGCGCGCACGGCTGACCTATATGGATGCTCAATTAAATCGCCTGCGCAAATTGGCGGAAACCAACAGCACCTCGCGGGCGGCACTGGAAGAGCAGCAGGCGGAGCGGGAGGCAATGGCCCAGGACCTGCTTGCGGCGCAGATTGAGCGCGACCGGCGCGCCTACGAGTTGTCTAAAACAGCGATTGATGCGCCCTTCGACACGCTGGTGGTGAGCCGGGAGTTGCAGGCGGGAGAATATGTGCGCACCGGCTCAGAATTGCTGCGCGCGCTGGATAGGTCGCAGATGGAAGTGGAAGCGGATATTCCCCTGAGTGCTCTGGCGCTGATTCGCATCGGCGACACAGTTGCCCTGCGCAGTGATTCTGTCTCCCCACGCGCTGATCAATTAACTAGCGGCCGGGTTCGTCAATTGGTACCCGTGGCCAGCGATCGCTCCCGCCGGGTCAAAGTGATGGTGGCCCTGTCGCAGGGTACGTCGGAGCAGTGGAACTGGATTGTCGGTATGCCGGTGCAGGTCTCAGTGCCCATTGCCCAGGCCGAGTCTACACTGTCTGTGCCGAGAGACGCCCTGGTTTTAAGAAATGGCGATACCTTTGTGTATCGAGTGGGCGAGGGGGATAAGGCGGAGCGATTATCGGTGCGTATCGGCAGCGGCGACGGTGAATGGGTGTCGGTGAGCGGCGATCTCAGCGGGGGCGACCGGGTGATAGTGCGCGGTGCCGAGCGCTTGCAGCCCGGGCAGGAAGTTAAAGTGCTGTCGGAGGTTGTGCATGATAAGGAGCCATTGGTGGCGGGCAGTGGCTAACCGTTTATAGGCCCTCTTTATATACAGGGCGATCGACTTTGCGCGAGCGCCCTGGCCCGCTAACATCCAGACAGATAGACCCCTTCCTTAATCCGTGCTAATTTTGCGGATACACTACTCTAAATGATAACTATTCGTATTGAATGGCGCGTATTTCTTTAAATAGGGCAGTCCCTATTTATGCTACCTGCGCACCACTCATCGATTTGGAGTGAGGTTTTAGCCGATGAAGAACAACAGCTTAGTAAAGAAAAAAGTGCTGTCTGCCTGGATTGCTGCTGCGGCACTCGCGCCGCTGGCAAGTTCTGCTGAAACTATTGAGGAGATTAGTGTTTACGGCGAGCAGGAGGAGACCAGTACAGCCTCGCGCCTGAGCTTATCTGTTTTTGATACCCCGCAAACCGTCACGGCGGTATCCCAGGCACAAATTCAGGATTTTGCCCTCCAGGATATCAATGAGCTGCTGGAGTACACGCCCGGGGTAACGGTAGAGAACGTAGAGACGGATCGTACCTATTACACCGCGCGCGGCTTTGATATCGTGAATTTCCAATACGATGGTATCGGGGTTCCCTTCTCCGCCGGTTTATCCCAGGGGCATCAGGACACGGCGATTTTTGAGCAGGTTGAAGTGGTAAAGGGTGCAGCAGCGCTGACCACCGGACTGGCCAATCCCTCGGCGACGGTTAACTTTATCCGCAAACGCCCGACAGAGGGGTTTGAAGCGGGGGTGAGTCTGATTGCCAATGACGAGGGCGGCCTGCGCACCGAGGGAGATATATCCGGCGCTATCAGCGATAAGGTGCGGGGGCGTCTGGTGGTTGCCGAGGAGCAGTCTGACTCCTACCTGGATCGCTATGAAACCGAAGGCAGGGTGTTCTACGGTATTGTGGAAGCAGATTTGACCGATTCCACCACCCTGACCTTAGGCCGCAGCCAAAATCGCAGCGAGTCCGATGGCAGCATGTCCGGGGCCCTGCCGCTTTACTACACCGATGGCAGTGCTACCGACTACGATATTTCCACCAGTACGGCACCGGACTGGGCTTTTCGCAATGTGGACAGAACCCAAACTTTTGCTGAGCTGAAGCGAGACCTCTCCGCCGATTGGTCTGTCACTGCACTGCTGACCCACAATGAAATCGATATGGATGTCGAGGAGATGTATGTCTACGGCACTCCAGACCGAGAGACTGAGCTGGGTCTGTACGGTTACGCCTTCGGCTATCAGCTGGATGAAGAGCAAACCATTGCCGATGTGTTCCTGTCAGGAAGCTACAGCCTGTTTGGCCGCGACCACGAGCTGGTGGTGGGCGCCAACTATGCGGAGATCGAATTAACCGGCCAATCGTTCTACAGTTACTCCGACGGTTTCCCAACTCTTGGCAGTGACTGGGCTAGTGGCACAACGGCGCGGCCTGACTTTATCGATACAGATAGTTACTACACCGGCCATTACGACGATCAGGAGCACAAGTCCCTGTACTTTGCCACGCGCTTAAATGTTACCGACAGTCTGTCCCTGTTGGCCGGTGCGCGCAAAATGAAAGTGGAACAGTCCGGTTACAGTTACGGTGTTGACGCCGATAGCTCTGCGGACGAAACAGTCCCCTATGTGGGGGCGACCTTTGATCTGAATGAGAGTCTCTCACTCTACGGCAGCTATACCGAAGTCTTTACCCCGCAGTCCTGGGTTAGCCCCGAATTTGCCCCCCTGGGTGTTGCAGAGGGAGATAGCTCTGAGGTGGGGGTTAAATACTCTCTCGCCGCTGGGCAGGCGACCGGCAGTTTTGGGCTGTTCGAATCCAGCCTGAATAATCTCGGTGAGTATGCCGGCACTGTGGATGGTGTGAATACCTATAATGGTCTCGACTTCACCACTAAGGGTGCCGAGCTGGAATTAATCGGCGCAATTACTGAGAATTTTAATGTCAGCTTTGGCTTCACTCACTTGAGTGAAGTGGTTGGCGATGACGGTGAGGATGTTCGTACCTATATCCCGCGCAACACCCTGAAAGTGGCCGTGGCTTACGATATGCCACAGGTTCAAGGCCTGAAGTTGGGCGGCGGTATCAACTGGCAGGACGATATTTATATTGAGCCTGCCGAGGGGGTTCGCGTAGAGCAGGATAGCTATGCGCTGCTCAGTGTCTTTGCCAACTACGATATTTCTGACAATTTAACCGTTGCTCTCAATATTGATAACCTGACCAATGAGAAATATCTCAACAGTCTCTACTGGACCCAGGGCTATTACGGCGCACCGCGCCAAGCGCAGGTGAGCGTGAGCTGGCGCTACTAAGGCGCCTGGAGAACTCCATGGCAGCAAAACCCGGTACTTGTACCGGGTTTTCTGTGTTTAAGGTAAAGGTAAATGTTATGCGTCAAACCCTGGTCCTATTACACCGTTACCTGGGGCTTGCCACGGCGGTCTTCCTGATTGTCACCGGTTTGACCGGAGCGGTTATCTCCTGGGATCACGAGCTGGATGAATGGCTCAACCCCCACCTGTATAAAACTGCTTCCAGCGCTGAAGCCCTGAGCTCAATCGAGCTGGCAGAGCGCCTGGAGGCGTCCCTGCCGCAGGTTCAGATATCTTATTTCGAGCTGTTGCAGGAACCCGGCCACACCCAGTCTTTTTGGGTGGAGCCGCGCATGGATCCGGCCACCGGGAAATTTTATGCGGTGGATTACAATCAGGTGTTTATCGACCCCGCCAGTGGGGAAATTGTTGGTAAGCGCGAGTGGGGGCGGGTCTGGCCGATCACCACAGAAACCCTGATGTCGTTTTTGTACAAGCTGCATTACAGTTTTCATATCCCCGAATTTTGGGGCACCGATCACTGGGGTATATGGCTGTTGGGGATTATCGCACTGGTGTGGACGATCGATTGTTTTGTGGGGCTGGCAGTGACCCTGCCCCGCCGCAAGAAATCCCCTAGGACGCCATCGCGGAGTTGGTGGCAGCGCTGGAAGCCCGCCTGGATGATTAAAGCCGGCGCCGGGCGCGCCCGTCTCACCTTTGATTTGCACCGGGCCTTCAGCCTGTGGACCTGGGCGCTGTTGCTGACCATCGCATTTACAGCCTTCTCCCTGAATCTCTACCGAGAAGTGTTTTTCCCGCTGATGTCGCTGGTGTCGGACGTGACCCCGTCTCCTTTGGAGGAGCGCACACCTAACGATCACAGCAACCCCATTACTCCCACGCTGACATTTCGGGATATTGCCGCGATTGGCGAAAATCAGGCGGCGCAGATGGGCTGGCGACAGCCGCTGAACTCCCTGTGGTATGCCCGCGAGTGGGGGATATACCGGGCTGAATTTTTTGATGCCGACGCCGGGCACGGTGCTGGAGGTGTCGGCCACAAAGCCCTATTTTTTGATGGCCACAGCGGTGAATATCTCGGAGACTTTATCCCCTGGCAGGGAACGGCGGCGGACCTGTTTGTGCAGGCGCAGTTCCCCGTACACTCCGGCAGGATCCTCGGTCTCCCCGGGCGCATACTGATTTCCATTATGGGGGTGGTGATTGCAATGTTGAGTATGACCGGCATTTTGATCTGGTTGCGCAAACGCCGCGCGGCCGCCCCAGCTCGGGTGGAGCGCGACTCCCCCCTGCCGAGTACAGCGACATAATTGCACAGGCTCGGCTAGCGGTGGTTGATGTGTTTTTTTGCTATTCCCACAGCCGCTCGGGATAAGTTTGGGATTGCTGTCGTCACACCATACCCTTAGCGGATCGCAGTTTGCTGATGGTGTAAGCCATGCGATCCCTGCCCGCTGTATGCCTGGTATTTTTTTGCTCTGCGGCGCTGGCCCAGGTGCGAACGGAGCACCTGCCGCTTGGCGCTGAGCCTATCGATGTGAATAACCAGACCGTTTTTTATAAGAATGGTTATTTCTACCGCAAAGGCCCCGATGCCTATACCCGGATAGAGCCGCCCCTGGGGGCGCGGGTATCGCGGGTGCCCTTCGCAACCCCTATCACCCTGGGCAAGCAGCGCTATATGCTCGCGGGCAATGGCACTTTTTTTTGGTTGGACCCCAAAGACCGTCGATATGTGGTGGTTACGCCACCGCCCAATTGGCAGCATGTTAATCGCAATCCTTTAGCACCGAAGAAAAAATTCTATCCCCGCGCCCACCCGCCCGGGCATTTGCGACAGCGCTCAGCGGCTAAAAGGGCGAGCCGCAAGGACTGGGATATTTACTGTGAAGCCCGCGCGGCAAACTTGTTGCGCAGTACGCGGCAACCGGGAAAAAACTCCAGGCGCGCCGCGCGAGAATATCGCCGGGTATATCGACAATGTTTGCGCCAAAGTCGGCACTTAAGGTCAAAGCCCCTGAGAGGGGAGGGGCCTGGGCTACACTAAATACTATGGCCCAGTAGGCGCCTTTTTATTAGTGCCGGATATTTTTCACGGATAGCAGTGCTTTATGCTGGGTGCCAGCTTTTTTATCCCCCGTTGTAACGCCGGCAAAGAAACTTATTTTCTTCACCTCGCCCTTTCACTCCTACTTTTTTTCAGCGTCTCCTGTCTCTCGTTCTCTGCGGTAGCGCAGTTGCCCGGCAGTAAAGCGAAGGAATTTACCCCCAAGGTGCCGGATTTTGCCGACCCCTCTGCGGATTGGTGGACCGGGTGGACCAGCGCCTCGCCGGAGGAGCGGCGGGAGTGGTTGAGTCTGGTGACCAAAAGCTGGCAGGAGTGGAAAGAAGAAATACCGCAGGATGAGGTTTTACAGGAGGGCGCAGAAAAGATTAGCCAAAGTTTACAGGGGATTGCAATTACCTGGAAAAAACGTGAGGAGTACCTGAAAGTTGCCTTAATGCCGGATTTGAAATTCCCTGAAAACCCGACGGTATTAAATTGGGCCGAGGCCGACTCCGCCATCAGCCGTGGCCGGCGCCGGCTGACGGGAGTGGAGCTGGAGGCGCGCCAACTTAAATCGACCCAGTCGCAGTCGCTGTCACTGCTGCGCAAGCAGGTGATTGTCTTGCGCGATTCCAGTGGTCCCGAGGAAGATGAAGCGGCCCAGGCGCTGCTATTAGCACAGATTAATCACCTGAATATTATCGAACAGCTGAGTACGGTGAATACCTTTCTGGGAACCTGGCGGGACAAGATTAATGAAGCGGAAATTAAGTTGCGGCTGCTGTTGGATACTCTGGTGTACTCCAGCAAAAATGCACAGGAAATAGAGAAGAGTATTGCCGGCAACAAAAAGAACATCGAGCGTATTTCTGCGACTCGCACCAGTATCCAGGGCACCACCGAACCCTCCACCGACCCCACCATTAATATGCAAAAAGACCTCACCCTGATGCAGTTGGAAGTGGACCTGCTGGAGGAGCAGCTGGAGAAACGCAAAAGTGAGTTGCTGCAGTCGATCAATGAGGTCCTGAATGAAAAAGGTGAAGAGCGCCCGCTTATTGTCAGCCGGGAGCTACTGGAAAATGCCGGCTCGGTGATTGAGAGCGCATCGCGGGAGCTGGCGGTGCGCCAGCGCCAGGTGGTGGCCTGGCGGGAGGACGAGGAGAGCGAAGATCTGAGCCGCTGGTGGTCTTACTTTGAACGCATTGGCAGCGGCCTGGCCCAGGCCAGCGATTTGGAGCAGGATATCCAGCGCTATGAAAAGGCCCAGCTGCAAGTTTACCAGGAGCGCCAGGGCTGGTGGGCGACCGTGCGCGAGCGCGTGGCTCTGGCAGCCCGGCAGGCCTATAACCGCTGGCGCAAGCTGGCGGACTTCCAGTTATTCACCGTTGCGCAGAACCCGATTACCCTGCGCTTGATCGCCAAGATGATCGTGGTATTCGTCGGTGCCTGGCTGCTGTCAGGCCTTATCCAGGCCTTTCTACGCCGGCTGGTGCGCAGAGAGCACGCCAGTGAATCCTCCATGTACAACCTCGGGCGGGTATTGCACTACCTCTTTATTTTTATCGCCCTGATTGTGATGCTCAGTATGCTGGGCCTGGATACCTCCAAGCTGGCCCTGGTGGCCGGGGCCCTGTCGGTCGGTATTGGCTTTGGCCTACAGGCGATCTTCTCGAACTTTATCTCCGGCCTGATACTGCTGTTTGAGCGCCCCCTGAAGGTGGGAGATCTGGTGGAATTGGAATCGGGCGTATTTGGCCGTATCCGCGATATCAGCGTGCGCTCAACCCGCATTACCACTCGGGACAATGTGGATATCCTGGTACCCAATACCGAGTTTGTTGCCGGCCGCGTTATCAACCACACCCTGGACGACCCCGTGCGCCGTATCCACGTACCTTTTGGCGTGTCTTATACCTCGGACCCGGATCTGGTGCGGGAGGCCGCCCTGAAGGCGGCCGCGCGGGTGAATATCACCCACACCGACTGGAAGCGAAAAACGGAAGTGTGGCTGATGGGCTTTGGCGAGAACGCCCTCGATTTCAAACTGGTGGTGTGGGTAAACAGCAATATGGTGACCTCTCTGGGGGACTCCTATGCCCTGTACAACCTGGAGCTGTTGCGGGAATTTCGCGATAAAGGCATTGAGGTCCCCTTTCCGCAGCGGGACCTACACCTGCGCAGCTGGGATGTCCCGGCGATCCTCGGCCGCAGCGCGAGGAAATAGACGGGTCCGGTTGGCATGACACCTCAAGGGTTTCATAGTATTTTCAGCTCACCGGCATTGGTGTCGGTGCAATTTCTTTTACCGGCATTACGGCGTTTTCTCCCAGGGCGCTGATGAAATCACAATAAGGGAATGCCCGTGCTAATTATCCCTATCCAAAATAAACCGGACTGGCGTCGACCGCCATTGATGTGTTTTGCACTAATCGCGCTTAATCTGCTGATCTTTGTTTTCTATCAGGGCACAGACGAGACGCGTTGGCAGGCAGCGGAAGATTATTATTTTGACAGCGACTTGCCGGATCTCGAAGAGCAGCGTTTTCTGGTGTACGTCAATGAAATACACCCGGAGTGGCGGGCGCAGATGGATGTGGAAGGGGAAGAGTTTTTTTACCGGGAGTCCCTCGGCAACCCCGAGTTTCACCGGTGGCTGTTGCCGCAGCTTGAGGCGCAGGGCGAAACCGAATGGTTGCGGCAGAGGCGGGAGTTTGCCCAACTGCGGGATAGGGTCAGCAGCACGGCACTGGGATTGACGCCGACAGACCCGAGCATTGCCGGGGCGTTTGGCCATATGTTTTTACATGGCAGCTGGGATCACCTTATCGGCAATATGGTGTTTCTGCTGCTGTTTGGCTTGTCGGTTGAGTTGGCCCTGGGAGGGGCGTGGTTTATCGGGCTCTATCTGTTGGGCGGGCTGGCGGCGGCGGGCCTGCATATGCTGGTGGAGTCCGGCAGCGATGTGCCCATGGTGGGTGCCTCCGGTGCAGTCTCGGCGATTATGGGCATGTTCGTCGCGGTTTACGGTGTGCGCCGCCTGCGTTTCTTTTACACCATTGGCTTTATGTTTGGCGAGTTTAGTGCGCCGGCGCTGCTGGTATTACCGCTGTGGTTGGGCAAGGAGATTTTCGGCTATTTATACGGTGATGCCAGTATCGCCTACTGGGCGCATACCGGCGGTCTGCTCGCCGGCTTTGCCCTCACGCTGGCGGTGCTGTACTGGCGGCCGATGGTCGAACCCATGCCCGAGGAAGGGGAGACGCCGTCGCCCCAGAGGGTCGCCCTGGCGCGGATCGATCGTTTTATCGAAGAGGGAAAGCTCCCCGAGGCCACTGACGCTGCGGCCTCAGCGGTGCGCCAGTACCCCCAGGCGCTGTCTTTGCTTGAGCGCTATATCGAGCTGACGGCAGCGGCACCGGAGAGCGAGGGCTACCACCGGGCCAATCTCGCCCTGTTTGCCCAGGCCGGTAATCCGGCCATCGATGGGCGCACCCTGGCGCGGGGCTATCGCCGCTACCTGGCGGCAACCCAGAGCCCGAGGGCGCTCACCGCCAAGGCGAATTTGCTGATGGCGCGGCGCGCAGGGGAGGAGAAGGACTGGCCCTGGCTGGAGGAGCTATTGCGCCGCCTGAAGCAACAGCGAGTCAAGCACCCATTAATCCCCAAGCTGGGGATGGCCCTGGTCAACTACTATCGCCGCCTCGGTGAAGAGGGGCGCGCGCGGGAAATGAAAGAGTTGACGCAAGATATGGCGGCCTCGGGTTGAGGTCTACCCTGTGCCAAGTGGGGATAAGGCACCAACTGAACGCTTTTTCAGGAGCTTAAAGGGGGAGTGGGTACCGGAAGTAGGCTATTCAAGTTTGCTTTCGGCAAAACAGTCAATCAACGATTATATTATTGGCTACTACAGCCAAGTGCGGCCATATCAGCACAACGACGGCTTGCCATAAAATGTGGCAGAAGAAAAATTTCGATATACTCAAAAGAGGGTGGCCAAAAATACTTGACCACTACATATGAGAAATATAACTGAGGTGTATTATGTTTAAAGAAAGCTCTAAATCCCTTGATGAACTAGATAGAAAGATGAACCCTAAAATTCTTAAACAGGCTAAAGAGGATGCCAGGTCTTCTGAAGTTCTTGATAAAATGAAGAAGGAGAGTGAGAGGTTTGTTTCTACTAATGACTCAAAGAAATAGTTGGCTGGGATTTGTGTTAATCATTTTCTAGTTTTAGGCTAAAAGTTGGGGAGGGTTGTTCACTCCCCCCCCCGCCCCAGTCCATCCATATACACTTGTGCCAATAACAGATAGGCGGCATCCAATTGTGGATAGGCTTCCTTGTGTAGGTTCTTTAACAGCAGTACGACAGGTACATATTGGTGTTGTTGGTATAGTGCCTGGGCGAGGGCGTGACGCATCTCCGCTTTGACTATGGGCGATTGATCTGTACAAATTTTTCCAGCAGATGCGGCCCCAGTTCTTGCAGCGCTTTTTTATCGTCGCTGGCCAGCAACAGGCGGTAGTAGTGCTCGTTCAGAATCTCATCGTCGGGAAAACGGCGCAGTCCCTCTTCCAGAACCTGACGAGCGCGCTGGAAATTCTCCTCGCACAAAAATATCTGTGCTTCCGCACGCGCGCGTTTGCACAGGTATTCATTTTCTTCCAGATAGTCTTCATCATCCTCTCGCAATGCCTCTATTTCGAGCTGTTGCTGGCGGGTTAGGCAGATATAGCCGATCACCGCACTGGAAACCATGCAAAAGTAGGCTACGACTGCGGCAGTTAAGGGTATAACCGCCCATGGGGGAAGTTTATCGGCAACTGCGGCCATAAGAACGCTTGGCGCAAAGGAAATAACGTTGGTAAGGATTAATAGCAGCCAGTAGGGCCGGCCAACAATCAGGATAAACTCCCACAGATTGATCGGGGTAAAGGCCGATCTCAGACTGTGGGTAATGGCTAAGGCAATCATGACTGCCGGGGCCAAAAATGACAGGGCCACAGCATAAACAGTTAGGGTATCCAAACTCTCTGTGACCTGGACCAGTTTGTAGCCGACAAAGGCCGCAGCCACAGTCATACCGATGACTTTAAGGAGTAGAACCGCACCATTGTCATCTAGTACTTCTGTTAATAGGGGAGCCTCCCGCTGGCCCCTCGCCAGTTTTTCGATAATTAAAAGACTGTAACGGAGTGCGACGGCGATAATGGCCACTAAGGCAATAAGACTCAACATTCCCGTCGAGCTAATGAGAAGACTGCCGGCGGCGGCCACAGCTATGACGGTTAAGGGGCCGGGCTTAAGGGCATAGAGAAAATAAAATAGTCCCATTTGCCAAAAAGGTTTGGCCCTATTGCTGGCCTCAATATATCCCATAGGCTCCCGGCATAGAGGGCAGCCTGGGCCCTGACCCTGAATGCCGTAGTTGACACTGCAACCGGGGATACACTCCCGACAGTATTGGCGACAACAGTATTGGCACTGCCAGGATGCATGGTTACTGGTGTGATAGTGGCAGGAGTCAGCCATTTACTCTTCCTTGATGATTTTCTTTACGAAAAACTATTTTTGTCCTTTATCACAGTTTATCCGTCGACTCGATGGCGGTGCAATCATCAAGTATTTTTACGGTCCTGTTAGAATGCGAGAGAATTACCGATAAAATTGGCACACAAGTTTCAAAATAGGTGTTGTATGACAAAGGCTATGCATGTTCATTTGGTGGAAGGCTCAGCGCCAGAACCCTGGGGAGAGTCAGCACTACTGAGCTTTGACGGCAGCTCTGCCAATATTCATATCGGCGCGGCTAAAGGCGCTGTGTTGGTTGCGGCCCAGCGAGCGGCCCGCAAACTCGATGGCATGGGGATTAATGAGGTTGTCCTCAAAGGGGAAAAGTGGGGGCTTGAGAGTCGCTGGGCATTTTGGGCGGGGTTTTTTAATCCGCGCAAATCCAACAAAATTGACTGGGGTAGTGAAGACACTGCCGAGTTGCAAGAGCTCGCCGCCCGTGAAAATGCCAGCCGCTGGGTTCGCGAAATTACCAATGGCACCCCCGAGGATGTATCCCCGCGCGTATTGGCACAGAGCGCAGCAGAAATGTTGCAGAAGCTCGCCCCCAGTGCGGTCACCTATCGTATAGTTGCGGGAGATGACCTACTGCGTGAAGGATTTGTCGGTATCCACAATGTTGGACGCGGCAGTGTACGCGAGCCGGTGATGTTACAGCTGGACTTTAATCCCAGCGGCGACGAGCAGGCACCCGTCGATATGTGTTTAGTGGGTAAAGGAATCACGTTTGATTCCGGCGGTTACAGTATTAAGCCCTCCAACAATATGGCGACAATGAAGTCCGATATGGGGGGCGCCGCCATGGTAACCGGCGGTCTGGCTCTCGCCATTGCCAGAGGTCTGAGCAAGCGGGTTAAACTCTATCTCTGCTGTGCGGAAAACCTGATTTCCGGCCATGCCTTTAAGCTGGGCGATATTATTCGCTATAAGAACGGTGTCAGCGTAGAGATACTGAATACCGATGCGGAGGGGCGTCTGGTATTGGCCGATGGCTTAATCGCGGCCTCGGCAGAAGAGCCCCGCTGGTTATTGGATGCCGCTACGCTTACCGGCGCGGCAAAGATGGCGGTGGGCCGGGATTTCAACTCTGTCTTTAGTTTTGAAGATGATACCGCGCAAAAGGTATTGTCAGCTGCTGCCGAGGAAAATGAAAAGGCGTGGAGATTACCTCTGGAGCCTTTCCACCTCGAGCAAACTCCATCCAATTTCGCCGATATCGCCAATGTGGGCGTTGAAGGTAGTCCCGGGGCTTCAACCGCAGCCTCCTTCCTGGCGCGCTTTGTGCGAGACGAGGGGCGCAACTGGGTACATATGGACCTGTCCGGCTCCTACCAGCCCAGTGGCAACGATCAGTGGGCGCCAGGAGCTAAAGGTCACGGCCTGCGCACCATTGCACGCTTCCTTCTGGATAATTAACCAGCGGCAATTAATGCCAAATTACCTGGCAAAACGCGCCTAATAATAGGCGCGTGTCTGCTTACCTCTCTCTAGTACTTATTAAGTCATTAAAAATTGTACTCCAGTGGCAAAGTGGGCTATTAGTAGCCCCCTGCTAATTGAGGTATTTCGACTTTGGCTCGTTAGCATTAGTCCTGGAAGTACTTGCCAGGTAAAGCAGATAATTCTTGATTCGGTGAGCGGTAATGAGCACTGCAACCTCTACAAATGATAAAGCGTATAATTCAAACCATTGTGCCAATTGCCATACAGAGCTACTAGGCCCCCACTGCTACTCTTGTGGGCAACCAGTTAAGGGTATGGTACGTCACTTCTCCTCTATCATTGGGGATTTATTTGATACCCTGCTGGCCTTTGATTCCCGTATATGGAAAACGGTTCCTGCACTGTTGTTTAGACCGGGGTTTTTAACCGCAGAGTATTTTTCTGGGCGCCGCGTGCGCTATGTGAGCCCTGTTCGTTTATTTATCTTTCTCTGTATAACCAGCTTCTTTGTCACTCAGTTAAATAGCGATTGGACTATTAGTTGGGGAAATGAGGTGGTAGATGTTAAAGAAGCAGGTAGGGGATATGACGATGCCCTCAAAGATATTAGCCGGTTAAAAGAAGAGCAGATCGATAATAGCTATACGGTAACGCTACTGGAGGAAGTGGAGCGGGATCTTATCGATGGAAAAGTTGCTCTCAGCGGTGACTTGGATGAGCTTAACGAGCAGTTAGGCGGAGCTGAGGGGGAAACGGAAGCTTCAGAAAACCTTTCCAAACAGCAGCTGGCGTCGGGATTGAATGAGACCATCAATGAGATTGACGAAGAGTTTTTCCAGGTTAAGTGGCTGCCCAATTCAGTGGAGGATTGGATTAATCGCAAAGTAGAGAGTGCCCATGAAAATGTAGAGAGGGTAACTGAGGACCCCAATCGCTTTAAGAAAGCCTTTCTGGGAGCCCTACCTTCAACCCTCATGGTTATGTTGCCTATATTTTCCATGATACTGTGGCTGCTCTATATCTTTAAGCGCCGACTTTATATGGAACACTTGATAGTAGCGCTGCACAGCCACGCCTTTATTTGCTTAAGTATCCTGATCGCAAATCTATTTTACAGCGCCAGTAAGCAACTGGATCAATACACTTTTATATCTTCACTTTTTGATAATCTTATACTGCTGTTAGTTTTATGGATGCCTATCTATCTGTTCTGGATGCAAAAGCGGGTATACGGGCAGGGCTGGTTTATAATTCTGTGTAAGTATTCCTTTTTGGGGTTGATTTATTTGATTTTGTTATCTATAGGTGCCTCCTTTACTGTTTTGTGGAGTTTGGCTGAATTGTAGTTTTTGCGACATGTAAAAGGTAAGAGGCTTTATGGGTATTTTTAAGTCAACTAACCCCGAAGTCTCTTAGCTACCGCTAAGAAGCCTGTTGCCGACAGTGTAGATATCTGTAAATCTGCTGATTATGCCAAAAAATTTTCATGTAGAATCCTGGCTTTTAGGCGTGATAAAAACCCTTGCTCTAATTGCAATATATACTTCAGTTTTGAGGGCGGCTGCAATAATTTCCGCAGTTTGTAGTCTGCTTGAATTGTAATTGGTTTTTTGTAGCTTGCAGTATTTCCTTTAGGTTAATAACGTTTGCTGCTTATATTTTGTATCTTAAATAAAAAATAGAAATTCCAGCTATTTTAACGTGTCAATTTTTATTACACGGTGGCTACATTAATCTTATCGCCGCCAGAATTTTGCGATTTTCCTAGATATAGTGTGAGCGCTGCTTACAATCACCCTGCCCATAAATTTAGTCTGAGTCGTATAAATGTATTTAATGGGGCAATTGGTAGGATGTATCTATTTTAAAGGAGGGCGTTATGTCTAAATTGTTGTTGCGTATATTTGTTGCCGGAGTGACTTGGTTATTGGCATCGGCCAGTTATGCAGATCCTATCCAGGATTTAACTATGCAAAACTATGAGGCGGGCTGGTATCCAAATTACTGGCAAGGGTATGGGCCGCTAACCTGTCGCAGGACCTGTGCAGTTTGGGTTGGTGGCGTGCCTGAGTCGGAGTTCGCTACAGACTTGATCGATGATTTTCAGCGTACCAGTGTCTGTAAGGTAACTCGGGATCCGGCAATCATCGAAAAGCCCATCAATGATCCTTTATCTCACTGGCTCTATGGTAATCAGTTTGACGATAAGCCTGTTTGCTATATCGGAACCCCTTATGGTGTTAAAGAAGATGATCACTATATGTGTCTGTGCGTATGCAATAAGCCAGACCTGATCGTGAGCCATATCTATGACCCCGTTTGGGATTCCGGTACTGGGCAATCCATTATCGTAGCCGATATTACCAATATTGGTGCCCTGGCGGCACCTATAAGCCAGGCGCGTCTTGTGGATCTGGATACTCTGGCGAATGATGTACAGGCCACTCCGGCAATTCCCGCAGGTGGCACGGTCAGTGTGGCATTCACCTTGGGGTATTGGGTATTTGATCCGGATGCAGTATTGGAAGTGACTACGGACTTTACCGATATCGTCGATGAGTGTAATGAAAATAATAATACCCTGATTTATGCTGAGCAGGGTTAAATAGTCCACAGGGTTTTTTCGCTCCCTGAGTTCAGTTGTAGGGAGCTTTTATATACTGTGATTACAGGGCCCTGTGGAAGTTTTAGCTCGACAGGAATACATTAATAACCTGGCAGCTCTCCTTGTCCACAGCGGCATTGGGTTGTTCACTGCCGACCATTTGCTGCCCTGGTACTTTGGGGAGGACAAGATACATTCGAGGATAGGGCCGCACGATATAATCCTTTTTATCCCCACTCAGCCAGGGGTATTCCTCTAGAATGGCCGCGACACCTCGGTTCAGTGCGATACCATCAGTACAGCTACCCGGTACAGTGGCCGTGGTGAGCATAGCGAAGACTATGGATGTGAGAGTCATGGAGAATTTATACCTTTAGCGGGCTATAACGGCCCTAAAATAAGATTATAACCCTAGCGAATATCTCACAGTATCTCTGATACGCGAAAACATATGCCAGCTAACCGCTGTTAATCAGATAGCCATTTTTTAGAAACGGGGACTGTCGCTGTAGTAACAGGCCTAATTTCTACTTATCCGGCGATTAATCGGCCTTCAGTCCGATTCAAAAGCGCGATTCAGAGCCCTGTCAGGTCTTATCCACTAAATGTCTGATTATGTCGTAATTGTGTCATAGCCGACACCTGCATAGGAGTACAATTGCCCGTGTGGAGGAAATCCTATGACTAAGAAGATCGGTTTCTTTGTTGCTGACGGTTTTCAGGCGCTGGACCTTTTTGGGCCCCTGGATACTTTTATGGAGGCTAATAGTTTTATCTCTGAGGCCTACTCAAGCTGCTTGCTAGGCTTAACCAAGGCGCCAGTTAAAACCTGTTACGGCCAGGTGGTGTCTGTAGATCTCGATATCTATCAGGCCGTGGAGATTGACTACCTGATTATTACTGGCGGCAGTGGGATGCGGCAGCTGCACCTGAGTCCCAAGCAGGTGAATGCCCTGCGTTCAATTGCTGATAGCGCCGAGCGGGTATTGAGCGTTTGTACAGGTGCATTTGTGCTGTCCGATCTATTCGCGGAGCAACAGCACCGTATTACTACCCACTGGCGTCACTGCCGACAGCTCGCCGAGCAGGCGGGTAACTATCAGGTAGAACAGGACCCCCTGTTTATTGAAAGCGGTAAACTGTGGTCTTCCGCCGGGGTTTTATCCGGGGTCGATTTAGCGCTGGAAGTGATTCGCCGGGATTTTGGCAACACCATTGCGGCCAGTGTGGCCAAAGAGCTGGTGGTTTACCTCCAGCGCAGGGGCGGGCAGTCCCAGTACTCTGACCTGTTGAAAGTACAATCCAGCGACAGCATGAGGCTTAATCCACTACTGGAGTGGCTGTCGGAAAATTATCACAAAGCAATCAGTGTTTCCGCTATGGCGGAGCGTATATCGGTCAGCGATCGCCAGTTAACGCGCTTATTTAAGCAACATCTAAATAGTACCCCCGGACACTATCTAAACCAGCTTCGTTTAAACCGGGCGCGGGACTTAATCACTTGCGAAACTACAAGCCTTGTGCAGGTGGCCCGTCAGGTAGGCTTTACCAGCTACGATAGCTTCCGCCGGGCTTTTTATGGGCAGTTTGGAGTTTCCCCTTCTTATTTCAGTAGGAATCGTCAATGAAATACCAACTACTACTCTGGGTAATTTTGCAGCTCTGTGTGACCGACACCTACGCGCTTAACCTAGAGGAAAGACACTTGTGGAGTGAAGATATCACCCAGTTACAGACTTTAATAACAGAGAAGCATATTGATCCCTTTGTAAATATTAAAGAGGAGGAATTTAATGCTTCCGTCGAGCAGCTGGTTGGGCGTTTGCCCGGTCTGAATGAAGCTCAGGTCGAGATTGAGATTATGCGTCTGACGCGTAGTATCGGTGATGCGCATACCTCTTACAATATTATGTCCGGCGCGCACCGGCACTATCCGCTCCGCTTCAAGTACTTTGGTGAGAGTCTCAAAGTTGTGGATACAACGAAGGAATATCGCTTTTTATTGGGGGCGGATTTGCGGGGTATTAATAATTACTCTTTGGCGCAGCTACAACAGAATCTCTCACCATATGTAAATTTTGTGGATAACGCCTACAGTTTTAGGCATTCCTTTAGCTTTCATATTACTGTGAATAAGTTTCTCTTTGGCGCAGGTGTCAGTGATGATCTCAATATGGCAACCTTTAAATTTGCGCAAGGCGATCAACCGATCACTGTTGATATGGGAACGGTATCAATGCAGCAGTTTGCGGAACTCAGTAGTGACTATGTTATTTCTGAGCCTGAAATTCACTACTTTAATTTTAATCTTGTCGGTATCAGGCTGGCGTATCTCGATAATTATAATACAGTCTATATCGACTTTGATGGTTATCCTGAGTCTGCACAACTACAGCAGCACTGTGAAAGTATTAAAGATAAAATCCGCGACAGTGGCGCTAGCAATCTGGTGATAGATTTCCGCAATAATCGCGGTGGTGACTTCTATGTTGGTTTGGCGCTCTCCGCGTGTATTCAGGACCTGGATCAACTGGACTGGCGCGAGGGGATATTTGTAATGATGGACGCGGGCACCCAGTCAGCGGCGATGTCCAATGCGGCGCAATACCAACAAATCCTCAATGCGACCTTGGTCGGAAGTCCGACAGGTGCAGACCCCAATATCGCTTCTGAAACGAACCACTTCAGATTAAAAAATTCCAACCGGAGTATCAGTATCTCCAAGCGCTACTATGGCTTTCGCCAAACACCCAGCGATGCCCTCTACCCAGATTTACCTATGACAACCCACTGGGAAGACTATAAAGAGGGCAGGGATGGGGCGCTATTGCAGCTGCTGGGCTTTATTCAGGATAAGGATCGGAGTGATTGAATCACCCAATTGCCTTAGCTTAAATTTTTGTTGATCATATTGGGGCAGGATATTATCCGGCGCCTTTGGCACTTTATAAGTGTTTTATCTATTGGGCCTCTGAATCTGTTCAAGCGAAAAAGTCTAGCCTGTAGATCGGAAATTGGGACAGTCATCGGTTAAAAGTTGAAGATAGGTCGGTTTTCAGCTGTCCCTTTATCGATATAGAGTTTTATGAGATGTTTGAATATACAGAGGCGGATTGTAATAGATATCGCCTTTATAGCGCTGGTGGCTATCTTGTTCCTAAGGCGTTTGAGGCGCGATTAGTTACCTAAGGTTATGTCCGTTGTTGGTGGGGTCGACTAATCTTTGTGGGTTTAATAATTGCCTGAAGTGGAGGGAGGTTTTCCCCTTTGTCTATTTCTTCTTCATATACGCCCTTTAATGTCTCTAAAGCTTCTTCATAGAAAAATAATAATTCTGAAATATTCTCTGGATCTCTTAGGGTTTCAGAGTCGAGTAGTGTTTCATAATGGTTTACAGTTTTAAATACTGCTTGCAGGGAGGCAAGTAAAGTTTCATTGTTGATAATTGGCATAGTTAATTTGTTGTATTTTGATTTCAATGTTTACCATTAATAGATCGCCACTTAACTGACGACCGGCTTCCGAAAGTCTTGTGTGGATTAGGCGCAAAGATTATGACTCTGAATTTGAAGCTAGCCTCAATGCAGTTGAGCTAGTGGCTGTGACGGAGGGTACTTAACACGGCCCTAGAGTTATATAGATATTGCATTTCTGAGTTCGCCTTTATATACCTAGACTTCTTACAAATTTTTATTTGTCGGGGTGAAATCTTGTCCTTCAGACTGCCCAATGCTTGTTGCCTTCACCCAAAGCACTTTCTACGGCAGATTGTACATGTTGGTCTATTGAACTATATCGGGTGATAAAGCTAATTGAAAGACAAATAACACTAACACCAACGATTACAGTAGGATCACCGAAGAAGTTTCCTATAGCTTGCTTCATGTCTGAAAAATCGGCTGCGGTTCCAATACCATATGCTCCTGCCAAGGCTGCGGGAATCCGCATAACTTTAACGGCCTTTTGTCGTACGTCGATATTTTTGTAGTCGTGCTTGTTAAGCTGTATGTTAATCAGTTAAATTTTTGTGTCCTCATAGCTTTTCAATGATATGCATTCCTTTCTGAAGGGTGGGGGCAATAAAGATTTTCTTGCTGTAAAAAGCGCCTGCTACAAAATACTTAATCCCAAGTTTAAACAATTCGGTAGAACTTTGGGGGGTATGTTTCACATATTGCCTAGCCCTCGATAGCCCTTTTTCATCAGTGCTTTGTTGGGCATCTATGGTGTGGGCAGTATTTGTTTTCACGTCAGTGACGCTAATCATAGATATCTCAAGGCTGCGTTGTGGTTCCCTGGCACTGCCGTTATAAAACTACCCTAATCCATTGCCAGATTTATTAATGCGGTTGGCATCGGTGGCGGCAATACATTCATGCTTATTTTGGAATTCTATAGCAAATAGCTCGATGTTAAATTTGGCGAAGATGAAGTTTCTGCGACGACCAGCGTCGATAACGTTTAATTATAAATATTCGCACTCGAAATGGGGCGTATGGCTTCGAGTGCGAAATTGGAATGTTTATGCGGCGAGATATCTGAATGATTGAGGTGGTGTGATATTCTTACCTAACATTGTAATACACATGGGTTTTTCATATTCTGTAATTTTTCCAACTTTAATAGCGACTGCATTTTTTCGGCCGCAAAAGTACTCATTGAAAAAATCTTTTGATATGCCCGCGTGCTTTCTAGTTTTTCTCCAGAGTTTTTCTGGCTCATCGTGTATGATTTTTTCAATGTCAAATTCTGCGACTACTTTTCCTATCGGCATCGTGGCATAAATTACCACTTTGGTTATATCTTGTCGTTTGAAGAGGCTTTTTCTGAATTCGTATTTTTTAGATCCGTCTAGGATTTTTTCTACAAATTCAGGTTTAATTGACAATAATACTTTCATTGACCTCTCCTAATTTGGTTATCTTCCCAAATTGTTCGTCTGATAGCTCCATAGACCCCCAGTACGAGTTTGGGTTAAGTCCCGCATCTTCTATTAAAGTTCCCCTGGTAACTCTTTTTGACATGGCTGCGTTATATGTGAATCGCAATATATGATGAAATTGTTGCTGCCTAAATATACTAATTAATTCTTCGTTGGAAAATACTGAATATGGGGAGCAGTAACTCAGAAATTCAGATTCGGAAGAGAATTCTTGTATATTTTTATATTCCTCAAGAATTCCAATTGATGTTGCTACAGATCTGAATTTTGCGGGACCCAATCCATCGGAGGTTCTGTATATCACGATGAGATCCCCTTTTTTATAGAGTGTAACTCCATCCATTGCGCATATATAAATTTTATGAATGCTATTCGTATGAGATACGTCTTTAATTATATTATGCGTTTCATTGTTTAGAATTGAATCGGGAAGCATTCTTGTATGATATTCAGGCTTTATTGCTAGTAAGTGCTTCCTATTATCGATGGTGTTTATGTATGGGTAGTCATGCAAGGTGTTGCCGGTTATAGAGCCCATCTTCCTGGTAAGAACGTGCTCAGTTCCATTCGGTGTTTCCTTCGATCCATGTATGCTGAACCCATATTTCATGAATAAATGCATGAGGTATTCATGCTTTGAGAATATTGTGACATATATGTCTGAAACATTTTCTTCAATAGCATGGTCGAAAATTTTCTTTATAAATCTCTCACCTCTTCGAGTCCCTTGCGAGTTGAATTTGAATGTCCCAATCTTTAAATGAGTGCCATATGGTAATGGGGGGTCCACGTCATCAACAATTTCTTCTTCAGTTTTTAGATACATGAAGCCGTCAATGGTGTTCTCTCTATATAGAACATAAGCTTTTTCTCCGGCTAGAGCTTTCCTGGTGAACCATCCAGAAAATTCAGAGTAATCTTCTTTTAGAGAATCAAAAAAGCTATCATTGATATTAATATCTGAGAACAAAGCATATTGAAGATTTTCCATAATCTACTCTTTGATTGTGTTTATTTGATTGTGTTTATTAGATTGTGAATTTCACTCTCATCATCATTAAAATTAAAGATTAAAAGAGGGATGTTTAATTTTTCCGTTATTTTTTTTCCGTATAGGATCTCTTCAGATTGGAGTGCAGCAAACCTTTCTGTCGAATGCTTAGTGTTGTCCCTATTCTCTATTCTTCTCATGACGCTTGAAATTTCATCATGCATCAATATAACTGCGCATGGAGATAGATCCATGAATGTCTGGGTGGGGATTCTTTCAATTTCTTCATCTTTGTTGAATAAGCAAAAATGACCATCAAGAATAATTGTTTGCTCTGATACAAGCTCATTAATGGCGGTGATCAAAAAATTTTGATTTTTCCCCACATTTTGTGAAACCTTTTTGCTCGAATAGGTGCCAGATCTTATCCTTTGAATTAGCTCACTTGCCGAATAATGAGGAAGTGAATGAAGCTTTGATATTTTCTTACACAGGGTTGACTTTCCAACTCCGTGAATTCCTGCCACAAAGAAAATGGCCCTTTTCATGACACACACTCCATATGCCGCACTAAAATATACTGCCAGCCTGCTGTTAAAGTATCCTAATAACTTTAAGCTTAACTTCTTTGGCGTAAAGAGAACCAAGAATAACCTAAGCGGGGTATGTTTGCCCGCCCCATGGAGATTGCCAAGCTTCAGTGTGTTTTTACGGTATAAGTGTACAAATTCCCTGCTCGTTTAGAGCTGCCTTGGTGAGGTTATGTAGCCCCGGAAAGCGCTAGTCTTTTTAGGGTTTATGAGTTTGAGGGGAATCGTTATGCAGTCAAGAATTCTGAGAAAACATAAAAGGTTCTTGCGAGTAGTTGACTTACTCGGTGAAGGTGGTGGGCCCTCCGGGACTCGAACCCAGGACCTGCCGATTATGAGTCGGATGCTCTAACCAACTGAGCTAAGGGCCCACACAGTGCTTGCGAGGATCGCTGCAAGCGGTTGGGAAAAGTACAAGATTTTTCCTTGCAAATCAATGCCTTTGTTAGCGCTAAGGGCGGATATGGCCAATTTTGATAAATCTTCGGCTCACTTTATCAGGGCCCCGGCTTCATCACAGGCCTTTTTGCAGCTGCTTTCTATCGAGAGCAGCCGCAAAAGACTTTAATTGGTTCGATAGTGTTAAGTTGTTATCTTGATTGGTACAACTGCATTGTTTTCAAGAGATGGCAGCCAAAACGTCACACTAAAGTATTTAAAGAGCTTCTGCATAACTCCGTAAGACCTCTGCGTGCCTTCCAAAATTATTCAGCGGCCCGTTAAAACGGTAGCTTGGGGATAAGTATGCAGCACCAAACCAGGAATGCGGCGAAGAGGGCGACGGCGACGGCGGCGGAGCCTGTGTCTTTGGCGATCTTGGCCAGGGGGTGTTTCTCCGGGCCTATGCGGTCCACGGTGGCCTCAATGGCGCTGTTAATCAATTCGAGCGGCAGTACGAACAGCACGGCGGCAATGAGTAGGGCGCGTTCAGTGGGTGTCTCTCCGGCCCAGAGGGCCAGCGGTACCAGCAGGCATGCGGCAATCACTTCCTGGCGAAAGGCCGCCTCATTGCGCCAGGCGGCGGCGAGCCCCTGGCTGGAGTAGCTGGCTGCGGCCAGGAGACGGGCGAGGCCCTTTTTGCCGGGCTTGTTGCTGAGTTCTTCCGGCTT
Source organism: Microbulbifer regidiadema (SeqCode) (assembly GCF_052466995.1). Taxonomy (NCBI): domain Bacteria; kingdom Pseudomonadati; phylum Pseudomonadota; class Gammaproteobacteria; order Cellvibrionales; family Microbulbiferaceae; genus Microbulbifer; species Microbulbifer regidiadema (SeqCode). Next base: position 3,932,527 of record NZ_CP174297.1, read on the forward strand.
TTCCTGTTTATTCGCCACTTCTTCTTGCATGTCTACTTCCTTCTTCTATCGCAAGGCCTGTCCGGGGGGTATTTTTAGATCGCAAAAAAAAGCCCGGTTGGACCGGGCTTTAGTTTAGCGCTTACTCGTCGAGGAAGCTGCGTAAGTGCTCCGACCTGGAGGGGTGTCGCAGTTTGCGCAGTGCTTTCGCTTCGATCTGACGGATACGCTCGCGGGTTACGTCAAACTGTTTGCCCACCTCTTCCAGCGTGTGGTCGGTATTCATATCGATACCGAAACGCATACGCAGTACCTTGGCTTCACGGGCGGTGAGGCCGGAGAGTACCGAGCGGGTTGCGTCGTGCAGGCCAGTTTGAGTGGCGGTATCCACCGGCGAGGACTGGTTTTGGTCCTCGATAAAGTCACCCAGGTGGGAGTCTTCATCGTCGCCGATAGGCGTCTCCATGGAGATCGGCTCTTTGGCGATCTTGAGGACTTTGCGCACCTTGTCTTCCGGCATTTCCATGCGCTCGCCCAGCTCTTCCGGCGTGGGTTCGCGGCCCATTTCCTGCAGCATCTGGCGGCTGATACGGTTGAGCTTGTTGATGGTCTCAATCATATGCACCGGGATACGGATGGTGCGGGCCTGGTCGGCAATAGAGCGGGTAATGGCCTGGCGGATCCACCAGGTGGCATAGGTGGAGAACTTGTAACCGCGGCGGTATTCGAACTTGTCCACCGCCTTCATCAGGCCGATGTTGCCCTCCTGGATCAGATCCAGGAACTGTAGGCCGCGGTTGGTGTACTTCTTGGCGATAGAGATAACCAGGCGCAGGTTGGCCTCGACCATCTCTTTCTTGGCGCGGCGGGAACGGGCCTCACCAATGGACATGCGGCGGTTGATCTCTTTGATCTGGCCGACTTCTAACTTGGCGCGTTCTTGGAACTGAGCCAGCTTGCGCTGAGCGCGCACAACTTCGTCTACGACGTGGCGCAGGGCATCGGAGTAATCGCGTTTTTTCTTGATGATCGCGGGGATCCAATCATCATTGGTCTCGTTGCCGGGGAATTCCTTGATAAAGGTCTTGCGCGGCATGCGGGCGCGTTTGATACACATGGCCATAACCACGCGCTCTTGCTCGCGCACGCTGTCGAGTACGTAGCGAACTTCGCCGTACAGCGGGTCGAACTGGCGCGGGGCCAGCTTGAAGAAGCGGAATACATCGCCGACGGCTTCGAGGGCCTGACCGGCTTCTTTGGAGTCGCGGCCGTGGGCGGCGATGGCTTCGTCGGCCGCTTTCTGCGCGGCGATCAGCGCGTTCATACGCTCGGCGAGTTCTTCGGGATCGATACCGCCGGTAGCTTCCTCTTCCTCGTCCTCACTGCTGTTATCGTCATCGCTGTCGTCGTCTTCAGTGTCTTCCTCAGACTCTGTTGACTCCGGGGCGGCAGCTGCGGCGGCTTGGCCGGCTTGGGCGCCCGGGGGGACATCGTCGGCGGGGTCTAACCAGCCGGAGATAATATCGGGGATGCGGCGCTCTTCTTTTTCGATCAGGGCGTATTCGTCGATGATCTGCTGCACTGCGCCCGGCCAGTAGGCCAGAGCGGCCATCAGCTCGCGCAGGCCCTCTTCGATACGCTTGGCAATGGCGATCTCGCCCTCGCGCGTGAGCAGCTCTACGGTGCCCATTTCGCGCATATACATGCGTACTGGATCGGTGGTTCGGCCTACGTCGGATTCTACGGCTGCCAGGGCAGCGGCAGCTTCAGCTGCGGCGATCTCATCGGCGGAGCTGTCGCCTTCAGCCATCAACAACTCTTCGGCATCCGGTGCGGTTTCAAACACCTTGATGCCCATGTCGTTGATCATGCCAATAATGTCTTCCACCTGATCGGGATCGGAAATATCTTCCGGTAGGTGGTCATTTACCTCGGCATAGGTCAGATAGCCCTGTTCTTTACCGCGGGCGATCAGTTCCTTAATGCGGGACTGTTGCTGGGTTTTGTCGGTCATGCACAACCCTGAATTCTGGGAATGAAAATACGGGACAAAGACGCGGGATTATAGCGTATTTGCACTAGCAATAACCACTCTAGCTGTCAAGTAACGGCGTAGGTGCGATGTTTAGGGTGCTGGGGTTCCCGATCCCGCCCGGCGGGGGTGAGTGAATATAGTGCTGAGCCCGCAGTTTTCAAGGGGCTGGCGCTTATTAATTCTGCTTTTTTCGCCAATTGGCTAATAGAGCCAGTTGTTCTTCTGGGCTCAGTTGGGCGCTGTTTCTGAGCTGATCGAGCAGATTGCGGTTGCGCTGCTTGTCCGCCGCTTGCTGCAGACGCCGCAGACAGTCGTTGAACTCGGTGTGCGGATCGTATTCCAGGTTGTTGTCATCCTGGGCGAGTTGTCGTGCCACCGAGACCAGCGGAGAAATGGCGAGCTTGGCCAGGGTGTCGCAAGACTCGGCGCTGTGGTGCGCGCGCCAGTGGCCGATCAATTGATAGAAATTTAACTGGGGGCGGCTTTTAAACAGTTCTACCAACTGGATAAATAGCGCCAGGTCGGCATTGCCCTCAATGGGGAGCTGCTGCGGATTTTCGATTTGCGCGGCCAGCTCCGGGTGGTGTAGCAGCAGGGCGATCAGCATGCGCTCCGGCGGCAGGCGATATTGGCTCTGGCGGCGGGGGCTGTCGTAACTCGGTGCGGCACTTTCGCTGTAGTTGTTGTCGCGCTGCCAGGGTTCCGGCGGTGTGCGGTGCTCCAACTCCTCGCGGGGGGCGGGGGCTGGATTTACCTCCCCCGCCGCTACTGTGGCTTGGGGTTGCTGCGGTGCGCGGGCTTTCTCGGTGCGGATAACCTCTTGCAGGGTCTCCTTATCGAGCCCGGTGCGCGAGGCCAGCTGCTGGAACATCAGCTGGCGGTAGACGCCATCGGGCAGCAGGTCGAGCAGGGGGGCGGCGAGTTTGGACAGGCGCGCGCGGCCGTCCATGGTCTGCAGGTTGATATCTTCGCTGAGCAGGTCGAAGAGAAAATCTTCCAGCGGTAGGGATTGCTCTTTAATTAATTGCTGGAAGCGCTCGCCGCCCAGCTGGCGCACCAGGGTGTCCGGGTCCTCGCCTTCCGGCAGTAGCAGGAAGCGCAGACTGCGGCCGTCCTGCATTTGCGGCAGGGCGGATTCCAGTGCGCGGCGGGCGGCGGCGCGGCCGGCGCGGTCGCCGTCAAAGCAAAACAGCAGCTCTGAGGTGTGGCGGAAGGCGAGCTGGATATGGTCTTCGCCACAGGCGGTGCCGAGGGTGGCGACGGCGCAGCGAATATCGAACTGGGCCAGGGCCACCACATCCATATAGCCCTCGACCACGATCAAGCGCTCCAAATTGCGGTTGGCCTGGCGCGCTTCCCACAGGCCGTAGAGTTCGCGGCTCTTGTGGAAAATCGGGGTTTCCGGGGAGTTGAGATACTTGGGTTTGTCGTCGCCCAGTACCCGCCCGCCGAAAGCGATGGCGCGCCCGCGCTGGTCGCGGATCGGGAAGATAATGCGGTTGCGGAAGCGGTCGTAGTGGTGGCGCGCGCTGGGCTTGGTATTGCCGTCGCTGTCCTGGCGGCGAATGGCCAGGCCCGCCAGCTCTAACTGGTCCGCTTTCTCGGGGCTATCGGCTAATGCATTGAGCAGGTTGTCCCAGCCCGGGGGCGCGAGGCCAATGCCAAAGTCCCGTGCGATCTCGCCGGAGAGGCCGCGATTGCGCAGGTAGGCCACCGCACTGCCTGCGGCGGGGTGGCTGCGCAGCTGTTCGCGGTAGTAGTCGGCGGCCTTTTCGGTGAACTGGTAGAGGGACTGGCTCTCCCGCTGGCGCTTCTCTTGTCCCGGGGCCAGTTGCTCCCGGGGTACTTCCAGTCCGCGAGTGGCGGCGAGTTTTTCCACCGCCTCGGGGAAGGGCAGGCGATCGTACTCCATTAGGAAGCCGATGGCGTTGCCATTGGCGCCGCAGCCGAAGCAGTAGTAAAACTGCTTGTCGGCGCTCACGGTAAACGAGGGGGTTTTCTCGTCGTGGAAGGGGCAGCAGGCGGAGTAGTTTTTACCGGTTTTGCGTAGTTTGACCCGGCTGTCCACCAGCTCGACGATATCTGCCCTGGCGAGCAGATCGTCGATAAAGTGCTGGGGTATCTTGCCGGCCATAGGGTTCGCTCAGCTTAGCCCAGCTGGGCCTTTACCAGTTTGCTCACCGCGCCCATATCTGCGCGGCCCTGTACCTGGGGTTTGACCTGGGCGATGACTTTGCCCATATCCGCCATGTTGCTGGCGCCGGTGTCTTTGACCGCAGAGGCGACGATATCGCTAATCTCATCTTCGCTCAGCTGCTTTGGCAGGAATTCCTGGATTACGGCAATCTCTGCCTGCTCCACTGCGGCCAGTTCGGCGCGGCCAGCTTTCTCGTACTGGGTAATGGAGTCGCGGCGCTGCTTGGTCATTTTGTCCAGCAGGGCGAGGATGCGGGCGTCATCCAGATCGATGCGCTCGTCGACTTCAACGCGTTTGATCTCGGCATTGATCAGGCGCAGGGTGGCCAGGCGCTCTTTATCTCGCGCCTTCATTGCGTCTTTGGTCGCTTGAGTCAGGGTTTCCTTGAGAGTGCTCATAATGAGTGTTCCGGGTTTGTTGGCAATGAATATCCGATTCGGGTGCCTGGGCTGGCTTGTCTGCCGGGCGGAAAAACCCCTTAGCCCAAACGCAAAACGGCGCGCGAGTAGGGCTCGCACGCCGTTCTTTATAGCTCCGCTACGGGCTGAGCCCGTTCGGCCGCCTCGCTGCGACAGGCTTATGCAGCCTGCGGCTCTTAGTAGAGACGCTGGAACTTGCGGTTTTCGCGCTGAAGCTTTTTAGCGTGACGCTTAACAGCGGCAGCAGCTTTGCGCTTACGAACAGCGGTGGGCTTCTCGTAGAACTCGCGACGACGTACTTCAGACAGTACGCCTGCTTTTTCACAGGAGCGCTTGAAACGGCGCAGGGCGATATCGAAAGGTTCGTTGTCTTTGATTCGTACAGAGGGCATTAGGATACCTGTTAAAATTCGTTTCTCTCGGCCATTCCGGCAATGCTCTCGCAGTTGCATCCGGTGGCCGGTTCACAGCGAGGGCGCAAATTCTAAACACTCCTATACGGGATCGCAACCCCATTTTCCAGTATGATAACCGCCCCTCGAAGTAGTCACGAGAATGAAATCAAGTGCGCGTCCTTGGTATAGAAACTTCCTGCGATGAAACTGGCGTCGCTATTTACGATTCTGAGTCCGGTTTACTCGGCCATGCACTGTTCAGTCAGGTGGACCTACACGCTGATTATGGCGGTGTCGTCCCCGAACTGGCGAGCCGCGATCATGTGCGCAAGCTCCTGCCGCTGATCCGGCAGGTTATGAAGGCGGCGGATACCAGCCCCGCAGACCTCGACGGCATCGCCTATACCGCCGGTCCCGGTCTGGTGGGCGCGCTGATGGTCGGGGCCTGTGCGGCCCGCGCTCTGGCCTATGGCTGGGATATCCCGGCGGTAGCCGTGCACCATATGGAGGGCCACCTGCTGGCTCCGATGCTGGAGGATAACCCACCGGCCTTTCCCTTTGTGGCTCTGCTGGTTTCCGGTGGACACACCCAGCTGGTCGAGGTGCGCGGTCTCGGCGATTACGAGCTGATGGGGGAGTCCCTGGATGATGCCGCCGGCGAAGCCTTTGATAAGGCCGCCAAAATGCTCGACCTGGATTACCCCGGCGGTCCGCGTCTGGCGGCCCTGGCGGAGAGGGGAGATCCCAAGCGCTTTACCTTCCCGCGTCCTATGACCGATCGGCCGGGCTTGGATTTCAGTTTTTCAGGCCTCAAAACTTTCACCCTGACAACGGTGCGCAAGCACGCCCTCGAAGATGGCCTGCCGGACGAGCAGACCTGCGCGGATATCGCGGCGGCTTTCCAGGAGGCGGTAGTGGACACCCTGGTGATTAAGTGTCGTCGCGCCATTAAGGCTTCCGGCTATAAAACCCTGGTGATTGCCGGTGGAGTTTCCGCAAATAAATTATTGCGTGAGCGCTTGGAAACGAGCCTGCGCAAGGATAACGCCAGTGTTTACTATCCGCGCCATGAGTTCTGCACCGATAACGGCGCCATGATCGCCTATGCCGGTAGCTTGCGCTTGCAGGCGGGGGAGCGGACGGGCCTCGCGGTCGATGTGCGCCCGCGCTGGCCTATGACAGAGTTGCCCAAGACCGAACTTTAAAAATCCCAGGGACAGCCTGGCAGTAAAAAGAAAAGAGCCGATCAATGGATATTGTTTATATACGGGATTTAAAGGTGAATACCATTATTGGTATTTACGATTGGGAGCGGGAAGTACGCCAGACGGTCAGCCTCGATCTGGAGATGGCTTTCGATATCAGTGAGGCGGCGCGCACAGATAATATCGAGTACACACTTAACTATAAGGCGGTGGCCAAGCGTTTGATCGCCTTTATTGAAAGCAGTGAGTTCCTGCTGGTGGAGACCATGGCGGAGCAGGCTGCGGCAATTGTCAGGGAAGAGTTTTCTGTAAGCTGGCTGCGACTGCGTTTGTCCAAGCCCGGTGCGGTCAGGGGGTCCAGGGATGTGGGTGTCATAATTGAGCGCGGCGAGAGGCCGACAAAAGGTGCAGCAGCGATGTCTGCGGGAGTGTAAACGTGGCTCAGGTGTATCTCAGCCTCGGCAGTAATATCAATCGCGCGCAGTATATCCGCGCAGCGCTGGACGCTCTAACCGAGCAGTTTGGCGAATTGCAGGTGTCCCGGGTCTTCGAAAGTGAGGCGGTGGGTTTCGAGGGCGATAACTTTTACAACCTGGTGGTGGGGCTGCAAACTGACTTGCCGCTGGGGCAGTTGGCCCCGTGTCTGCGCGCTATTGAAGATGCCAATGGCCGCCTGCGCTCCGGGCCCAAGTTCAGCGCGCGTACCCTGGATATTGATATTCTTACCTACGATGACCTGACAGGGGTTATCGACGGGGTAACATTGCCTCGCGGTGAGATTGTAAAAAATGCCTTTGTTTTGCAGCCTCTGGCAGAGATAGCTCCGCAAGTGCTGCACCCGCTTGCGCAAAAGACTTACCGACAGCTGTGGGATGAGTACGACCAGGCTTCGCAGAAATTGTGGCCGGTAGAATTTATTTGGCCGTGATTCCGATAATTTTTTAAAAAAATATCAATAAAAAAGCAGCCCTAGGGGGCTGCTTTTTTTGTCTGTAATAATTAACTCAGACTCATCAACGCCTCTTTGGTAAACGGCGTGATTTCCTCCGCGCGATCTTCACGCACCTTGGCGAACCAGTGGGGGTCTTGTAATAGTGCGCGGCCAACGGCAATCAGGTCGAATTCCTGATTGTCCATGCGGCGGGTTAATTCACCCAGGTCGGTAGGATTGGCAGTACCGCCCATGCCCTGGTTATTGCCGCCGATAAAATCATCGTCGAGGCCGACACTGCCGACAGAAATTACCGGTTTGCCCGTCAGTTCCTTGGTCCAGCCCGCCAGGTTGAGATCGGAGCCCTCGAATTCTGGCACCCAGAAACGTCTTGTGGAGGCGTGGAAAATATCGACGCCGGCTTCAACCAGTGGTGTCAGGAAGCGTTTTAGCTCTTCCGGATTTTGCGCCAGTTTGGCGTCGTAATCCTGCTGCTTCCACTGGGAGTAGCGCAGTACTATGGCGAAATCTTCGCCCACGGCTTCACGCACGGCTTTGATAATTTCCACCGCAAAGCGGGTGCGGTTTTCGATGGAGCCGCCGTACTCGTCATCGCGCTGGTTGGTGCCCTCCCAGAAAAACTGGTCGATCAGGTAGCCGTGGGCGCCGTGAATTTCTACACCGTCGAAGCCAATTTCCTTGGCAGCTTTTGCCGCATCTGCGAAGGCTTGCACAACTTCCTGGATATCCTCTTTGCTCATCGCCTGGCCGCTGGACTTGCCGGGTTTGAACAGGCCCGAGGGGGAGTAGCCGGGTGCGGATTTATCCGGGCCTATGCCCTCTTTGCGCACGGAGCCCACATGCCACAGCTGCGGAATTATCTGGCCGCCGGCAGCGTGGACTTCATCTACCACTTTTTTCCAGCCAGCCAGGGCGTCATCGCCGTAGATTGCCGGTACATTCTCGTAGCCGTTGGCGCCTTTGTGATTAACGAAAGTGCCCTCGGTAATAATCAGGCCCACTTCGCCCTCGGCGCGGCGGCGGTAGTAGCCGGCCACTTGGTCATTGGGGGCGTAGCCCGGTGACATGGTGCGGGTCATCGGGGCCATGGTGACCCGGTTGCGCAATTTTAGGGATTTGTGCTCGAAAGGACGCAGCAGGCTGTCCAGGGAACCGCTCATGTTTCTCTCCTGAATACTTGATTCAAAACTGGGACTCATCGGTCCCACTCGGTCGCAATTAAAATGGTTGCGTTATAAGACCTTATTTTGGCAATGAGTTCAATATCTGGTTTCGTATAGCAACCCTTTTGTCGGTATAATGGCCAGGGAGCTTCTGAATAACTCCGTAATGCCCTTTTTGGGGCTTACAGAGCGATTCACACTCCGCGTTGCGACTTCTTGAAAGGTCTAGACATTCCTGCGAAGCCGCGCCTTGATTGTGAACCGCTCTGCATGCCAGAGGTATCACGGAGTTATTTAGAGGCTCCCTATATGTCACGTAAACGCTTTGATGATCTCGATTGTTCCCTGGCCTGTGCCCTGAATGAAGTGGGGGACTGGTGGTCCCTGCTGATAATTAAGCAGGCGATGCTGGGTAACCGCCGTTTTGTGGATTTCCAGCGCAACCTGGGAATCGCCAAGAACATCCTGGTGGATCGCCTGTCCCGCCTGGTGGAAAACGAGGTGCTGATGCGCTTTGATGCGGGGGAACACGGTACCCGCTACGAGTACCGCTTGACGGAAAAAGGCCGCGATTTGTTTACGGCGGTGATCGCCCTGCGCCAGTGGAGCCTGCGCTGGAATGGCGACAAAGACGGCGTGCATCTGATTGATAAAAACAGCGGCGAGCCTATCCCCGAAATGGCCGTGCAGAATGCCCAGGGGCAAAAACTCAGCATTCGCGATGTATTATTTGTGGATGAAAACGGCCAGCCGCTGGATCAGGCTGGCTAGTTGGCTTTTTGAGGGCTCTATCAATCCTGGCTCTTGGACAGCAGTCTGATTATGTCCAGGGCCTTGCCCGGCTCCCAGCGCATCGCAGAGACAATGCCGTGCATAGCCAGTAGGCGCTGATCTAATTCCCCTTTCTTTTGCAGTTTTTGCAATTCTTGTGCGGCTTCGGCAAAGCCCCGCTGCTCATAAGTGAGTAGCAATTCGACGGTTTGTTCCGCCGGGGTGACCTGGCGTGGAACTGGGGTATAGCCCATCGCCCTTACCATACTCTCAGCCGCCAGCCAGGTGGACCAGGGGTTTTGCCCGGTAATAAGCTGGCCATCCACGCTGACTTGTTCCAGGTAAATGGGCCCAGCCTGAAAAAACGCGCCCTGCTCGCGTAAGCGATCCTCCAGCAGGAAGGGAAATCGTTGCTCGGCGTCAGGGATAAGAAAAAGCTCCTCTTCGTTAGTAAAAGCACTGATCTGCCGATCGGCGATTAAGGGCTCGCCATTATCCAGAGTGACATTGGCAAGTGCCGCTGGCCCGTGGCATACCGCGCCGATAACTTTGCCGCTGCTATAGATTTCCCGCACCAGGGACTGAATATGGGGGTTGTCGGGGAAATCGAACATGGTGCCTTTACCGCCGACAAAAAATACAGCCTGATAATCCTCTGCGGATACCTGATCGATAGGAATACTGTTATTGACCTTTTGCTGCGCTTCCGGGTCGTTGAGAAAGGCGTAGTCGAAAGGCCCGAGATCATCTTTATCGATCACCGCAGGCGGTTTGCCGCCCTTGGGACTGGCAATATCGACAATAAATCCGTTGGCCGAAAAGATGTAATAGGGGCGTGCCAGTTCCGTTAATTCATAGCCAGTCGCCTTGCCACTATCTCCCATGGTTGCAGTGCTGGTTACAACAGCTAAGATTTTCCCTCGGCTTTCCCTGGGTAATTGTTGTAAATACGCCAGGTCACTGACCATCGTAGTGGAAAAGTCCTGCTCTTGGGCTGGAATCAGGCCCTTAACCCAAATAATAAAAGCAAAAAATACGGACAAAGTCAGTGCCAGGGGAATAAAAATTTTCTTCAACATATTAATCTCCAAAATTGCGCTAGCAGGCGGAAAATCTTCTAGTGAGTTCGCAGGAGAATAACGGGTGGAAGGTGAAATTCAGGTGAGATTGTAATCGCTATTTAGGACGAAAGAGTAAATTGCGCTCGGGATCGTATAAGGTATGGATGCCGATTCACTGTGCATATCGAGCGAATACGGTAAAAATTTGAATCTTAGAACGCTACTGTGTAAAAGACAGTGCACACTGATAAATATTTTTTCGACATTGGACAGAGATGGTCCAATTTAAGGCTTCACAGATTCTCCTGGCCAGGAAAAGGCCTTGACCAATACCGTCACTGCCTTCCCTTTTTTGGCCGGGTAAGAGGGAGGTTTCTAGATCTAATTGGTTGTCTGTGGCGTTCTCAAACAAGAGTGTGTTCTCTTTATAGACAATAACCAATTCAGTGCTGGAAGCGTGCTGTAATGCATTGCTGATTAAGTTGTCGAATAGTAGGCTTGCCAGGTGTCGGTTGGCCAGGACTCTGACCTTTTGTCCTAACTTTAAATCAACATTAAACTGCTTTTGTACAATTAGCTGGTGTTGAACTAAAAGACGCTCCTCTAGTAAAGCGCGCAATGGGATATCTTCCGGCTGTAGAGACTCTGAGCGGGCGAGGGCTAATAGTGTCTGAACGGTTTTTTCCATACCGCTAACAGTTTCTAATAGCTCATTTCTCTCAGGCTTAGTCATTTCCCGATTTTGACTGAGAGCCAGTGTGCTTTTCAGAATGGTTAGCCCGGTGCGCAATTCATGGCTTGTATCCCGGGTAAATTCGGTTTCTCTGCGCAATGTTAGCTTGAGCTGGTTAAGGGTATCTTGCAAGGTACTGGCGAGATACCCGATTTCATCTTGTTCATTGCTATAGGGCAGGGAAATTTGAGAATCGCAGTTTCTCTGCTGCCGAACCGCTTTAGCCAGGGTTACTACAGGTGCGATGGTTTTACGGGAAATACGATAAGCACAGTAGAGGGCTAAGAGTAGGGTTGAGATACAGGCGCCGGCAAAGAGCCACAGAAGTTGTGAGGATTGCCGCGTAACAGTGAGCAATTCACTGACTTCAGCTACGAGAACGGCGGATTTATTGTTTGCAAAATGTACTCTGCGTAGATGGAAGTGATGTTCCGTATCGCTAAACCATTCAGCCTTTTCTGCGTGGCTTGGCAGGGCAGTGCGCAGTTCGGTCGGGATTACTTTACTTTCAGTGTATAGCGTTAAATAGGGTAGGCGTGGCTCTGGGGTTGTATTAGTCAGTTTTGCCTGCTGTTCGAGGTGGCGGACTTCCCCGGCCAGTAAGTTATCGAGTAAATGGTCTTCAACTACATAGGCCACCATCATACAAATGGCAAAAAACACCAAGCATAGCAGTAGGGTAAAACTGCCAAAAATAGCGAAGACCTTCCTCTGTAAATTACTGGTTGCGCGCATCGGGAATTTCCAACTGATAACCGAGATTGGTGATGGTTTTCAACATGGGAGTCTGGAAAGGCTTATCTAATGCTTGGCGCAGAGTATAAATATGGGATTTTAAAGCGTCTGTTTCTGGTGGTTCGTCACCCCAAATATGGTGGATGATTGCCGAGCGGCTTACTGGTGCAGGCGACGCCTGGGCGAGCATAGTGAGAATGCGGAAACCGATAGTTGTCAGGGGCAGAGGCTGTTTAGCCCGGTAGGCGGTTTGCTGGCGCTGGTTTATGTGTAAATCACCGACCTTAATTTCTTCACTGGTATGCAGCTGGTGTCTGCGGGCCAGGGCGCGGCATCTCAGTATCAGTTCCCTGGGTTCGAAGGGCTTACATAAGTAGTCATCGGCACCGATACCAAATCCGAGCTCTTTATCTGCGAGAGCATCGCGGGCCGTTAACATCAGAATGGGCATATTAACGGGCGCTTGTGCCTTGATCTTTTCGCAGACCTCCAAGCCATCCATATCCGGCAGACCCAGGTCGAGAATAATCAGGTCGAAGATTTGTTCCAGGGCCAGCTGTAAACCCTGGCGGCCCCGGTGGGCATAATCTATCTGCCAGCCCTCAGCGTGCAGGAATTCGGCAAGCTGGCGGGCGATAGTGGGGTTATCTTCAATCAGCAATATCTTCAGTGAGGGCACCGGCAAACCTCTTGTGGCAGAGTAAGTTGCCAAATATTCTGACAGAGTGCCGGTGAAATTGAAGTGAAGCCCCGTTGTTGGACTGTTTTAGATATTGGTTGGACCGCTCTAGATATTGAGGTTGCGGCCACCGTCAACAGCAATAACCTGGCCGTTGATATAGGGGGCATCACAGACCAGGAAGCGCACGGTTTTGGCGATATCGCTGGGGTCACCGGTGCGGGCCAAAGGAATGTGCTGGGTGATTTGTACTTTCTTGCTTTCGTTGGTGGCTTCTTGCTCTGGCCACAGAATGGCACCGGGCGCAACCGCATTGACCCGAATCTGTGGCGCTAACTCCAGGGCGAGGCTCTTTGTCAGCATGACCAGCCCGGCCTTGGCGGCACAGTAAATAGTGTGCTCGGGCATCGGGCGTTCGGCGTGAATATCTGCCATATTAACCACACAGCCCTGTTGTTGGCTGAGGCTTTCTTTCAGGGCCTGGGTGAGAAAGAAGGGGGCTTTGAGATTGCTGCCTACCAGCCGGTCCCAATCCTCTTCGCTCGCCTCTCCCACAGGGGTGGGGTGGAATGCCGAGGCGTTGTTGACCAGTACATCAATAGCGCCCCAGACCTCCTGCGCGCGCCGGGCCAGATTTGAGCAGGCTTCGGCGCTATTTAATTCACTGTGCAACGCTATGGCAGAATTGGGACGAAGTTGGTTCAGCTCGTTTGCCAGGGCCTTGGCAGCATCCGCCGAGTGGCGATAGTGAATAATAACCCGGTGATCTTTGTGCAGCTCTTCGGCAATGGCGCGGCCCAGGCGCGCGGCGGCGCCGGTAATCAATACATTACGCACTGTAGTCATCCTTTACTTTGGCGATTGCCCTGATGCGTTCCCGGTCCAGTGCCTGCCCCAGCTTCGCCCCCTGGTAGCCCTGTTTAATCAACTTCTCGGCAGTTACCGCCGCTGCCGCCTCGCGGGCGGCGCGCAAAAAGTCCACCTGTGGATAATCTCTATCTTCTAGCCCCTCGCGACCCCGGGCGTCCGCCTCACAGGCGCGCAGGAAGTTCTCAAATCGCTCGGGCCGCCGCAGGGCATCCAGGCTGCGGATCATTTTCATAATGGTCTGTGGGCGCAACTCGAACGCCCTGTGGCAATGCAGGTGATACTCACAGACCCCGACAGCCAGGGCGGTCAGGTCTTTCGGGGTGCGCCAGCGCTCACAGACGGCCTTTACCAGGGGGACTCCGGCGGACTCGTGGCCGTGGTGGCTGGGGAGAATTTCCTCGGGAGTCAGTCCCTTGCCCAGGTCGTGTAGCAGTACCGCAAAACGCAGGGGGAGTTCTGCCGGGGCGGTGCGCAGGGCCAGTAGCACGTGTTCGCCGGTGTCCACTTCAGGGTGGTGCTTGGGCGGTTGGGGGACGCCAAAGAGCTGCTCCAGCTCCGGCAAAAGTACAGATAGGGCGCCACACTGCCGCAGCACCCGGATAAAGATATCGGGATCTGGCTCGGTTATAGCCCGGCTGACCTCTTTCCAGACCCTCTCGGCCACCAGGTATTGCAACTCACCGGCGTCCACCATTTGGCGCATCAGTGCCATGGTTTCAGGGGCAACGGTAAAGCCCAGGTGGTGGTAGCGGGCGGCAAAGCGAGCCACCCGCAGTACCCTTAGCGGGTCCTCGGCAAAGGCGGGGGAAACGTGGCGCAAAAGCCGCGACGCCAGATCTTTCTGCCCACCATAGGGGTCGATCAGCTTGCCATCCGTGTCTTCTGCGATGGCATTAATGGTGAGATCCCGCCGCAGAAGATCCTCTTCCAGGGTGATATTGGCATTGGCATTAACGGTAAAACCGCCGTAGCCGTGACCGCTCTTTCTTTCGGTGCGGGCGAGAGCGTACTCCTCGCCCGTTTCCGGGTGGAGAAATACTGGAAAATCTTTGCCTACGGGGCTGTATCCGAGGTCCAGCATTCTAGCTGCACTGGCCCCAACCACTACCCAGTCGCGCTCGGTGACGGGTCGATTTAAAAGCTTGTCGCGCACTGCGCCGCCAACTAGGTAGATCTTCAAGAAATTTGCTCCAGGGCTGGAGAGACCGGCAATCCGGTAGATAATTGTGCAGCCATAAGTCCATTTGTTCCGGCGCTGTCCCAGGCTTGATTGCTGGGCAGAGATGCGGGGTAGGGAAATAAGAAGTCCCGGCAAGATAAAAAAAAGGCCCCGAAAAAACAAGGGGGCCCAGGGTCTTAGGGTATTCGCTTAGCAAACATTTCTCTGCTAACTGTGGGGGCTCTGACTTAACAGCCACACCACTGGGAAGGATCGCGTGACAAGTCCCGAGTCACGAATCTAGTGTCATTCTAAGAGACCTGTCATACCTGTCAACTATATCTATTAGTATTTTTTGAGGGGGTTGTTCGGCTGTTCGTTAATAAATTACATGGACCGAATTTCGGGCTGGGTTTGCAGCCTTAAACAGCATAATTTAAAGGGGCGGTTCGGCTGGACAGGATAATTTCGCGTGTAACTCTGAGGGGCAGAGGATACTTTCGGGGAGTTGGACTGTTCTTCTTTTAATCGCAGTTGTTGGGGAGAATAAAGATGAGCGAATTACATGTGCTAACCACCGGGGAAGCAGCCAGGTACTGCGGTGTTAACTTCCGAACGGTGATTCGCTGGATTGAGCGTGGGCAACTCAAGGCATACAAACTTCCAGGACGCGGTGATCACCGTATCTGTGTGGAGGACTTTGTAGGCTTCCTGCGGGACAACTCAATGCCGGTTCCAAACGACCTGGCAGTTCCCAGTCGCAAAGTACTTCTTTTGACGACAGATTCTGAGTTGACTTCAAGCGGGCGCCAGGCGCTTCAGCAAATTGGCTGTGATGTTGAAGTGGCCGGTGATAGTTTCTCCGCCGGTATCCTGATGGCGAGCGCCAAGCCGGCACTGCTGGTAGTGGATACCGGGTTGTTGGGCGAGAGTGGTTTTCAAGTGTTGGACTACCTCAGATCCCGCAGTGAGTACTCAAATCTGAGTATTCTGGTTGTGCCCTCTGATGACGATAGCGAGAGGGCTCGCTGGCTGGATGCCGGAGCGGATGCCCTGCTGACACGCCGCTCTGAACACAGTGAGCTTTCTGCAAAGGCCAAGCTTTTGCTGGAGGCCGATGCCTAAGTAGCGCCTTTTGCTACTCGGTATGACTTCCCTTCTGTGCGGGACTGGTAGTGCTACGGTCCTGCGCTGAAACCTAAATAGGTTTCGGTATCAACATAGACTCCTCCTCGCCTTCCGAGCGATCCCGGCCCTGCTCAGGGCAATGACAGCTGGCGGTAACTTGACTTCCGTCCAGGCTGTGCAGGTGGACATCGAAGCCCCACAGACGGTGGAGATGCTTGAGTACTTCCTGGGTGTCCTTACCCAGGGGGCGGCGGCGATGCTGCGTGTGGTGCAAAGTCAGTGAACGATCACCGCGGGTATCCACTGAATATACCTGGATGTTGGGTTCCCGATTGCCCAGGTTGTATTGGCCCGCCAGGTTTTCCCGCAACTGGCGATAGCCATTTTCATCGTGAATGGCGCTGACAATAATATCGTTCTCTTTGTCGTTGTCGCTAATGCAAAACAGTTTCATATCTCGCATAACCTTGGGAGATAGGAACTGCAAAATAAAACTTTCATCCTTGAAATCGCGCATGGCGAACTGGAGGGTTTCGCGCCAATTACTGCCGGCGATATCTGGGAACCAGCGGTGGTCCTCTTCAGTGGGGCTTTCACAGATGCGCCGCAGATCGCTAAAAATACTGAAACCCAGGGTATAGGGATTAATGCCGCTGTAGTGGGGGCTGTCAAAAGCGGGCTGATAGATCACATTGGTATGACTTTGCAGAAACTCCATCATAAAGCCTTCGGTAACAAGGCCGCGCTTATACAGCTCGGTTAACAGCGTGTAGTGCCAGAAGGTTGCCCAGCCCTCATTCATCACCTGGGTTTGTCGCTGTGGATAAAAATACTGGGCCAATTTGCGCACGATGCGTACCAGTTCGCGCTGCCAGTTTTCCAGTAGCGGGGCATTTTTCTCGATAAAATACAGAATGTTTTCTTGCGGTTCTTCCGGAAAGCGTTTTTCTTTAGTTTCTTCAACGCCGTTGCCGAGTTTGGGAATGGTTCTCCACAAATCATTGAGCTGTCTCTGGCGGTACTCCTCCCGCTCCTGTTGCTGGCGTTCCTCTTCAATGGCGGAAATAGGGTAGGGGCGCTTATAGCGGTCCACACCGTAGTTCATTAAGGCGTGGCAAGAATCGAGAATGGCTTCGACTTCATCGAGCCCGTAGCGCTCTTCACAGCGGGAAATATAGTTTTTGGCGAAGATCAGGTAGTCGATAATACTGCTGGCATCTGTCCAGGAGCGGAACAGATAATTGCCTTTAAAGAAGGAGTTGTGCCCATAGGAGGCGTGGGCGATCACTAAAGCCTGCATCGTCATGGTGTTTTCTTCCATGAGATAGGCAATACAGGGGTTTGAATTGATGACTATTTCATAGGCCAAGCCCATTAATCCACGCTGATAATTATTTTCCACGCTGATAAATTGCTTGCCAAAAGACCAGTGGTTGTAGCCCACCGGCATACCGACAGAGGAGTAGGCGTCCATCATCTGCTCAGAGCAGATAACTTCAATCTGGTTGGGATAGGTGTCCAGGCCAAACTCTTCTGCTAGTGCGCCGATGGCGCGGTCGTATTCCTGAATGAGTTCAAAAGTCCATTCCGAGCTGGTGGATATGGGCTGGGGCGAGTCAGATTCGGGCGCTTCAGCGCCACTGGCAAATTTGTCGAGCATCAGGCGGTCACCTTCTGGCGAAACAGTTGCCGGAATACCGGATAGATATCCTGTACATCGACAATCTGCTCCATGGCAAAGTGGTTGGGGAATAAAGTGCGTACACTTTCATACTCCTCCCATAGCGCCTGGTGATCCCTGGGAGTAATTTCTACATAAGAGTAGTACTGCACATGGGGCATAATGTCGTCGATTAGGATTCGATGGCAGGTACTTGAGTCATCGTTCCAGTTATCGCCATCTGAGGCCTGGGCACCGTAGATATTCCATTCGCTGGCGGGATAGCGGTCGCGCATAATACGCCGCATTAATTTCAGTGCACTGGAAACAATGGTGCCGCCTGTCTCGCGGGAATAGAAAAATTCCTCTTCGTCAACTTCTTTCGCGCTCGTGTGATGGCGAATAAATACCACTTCGGTATATTCGTAACTGCGCTGTAGGAATAGATATAGAAGCAGGAAGAAGCGCTTGGCCATATCCTTGGTGGCTTGATTCATTGAGCCGGATACGTCCATCAGGCAGAACATCACTGCCCTTGAGCGGGGTTTGGGCTGGCGAATCAGCAGGTTATATTTCAGGTCAAAATCGTCGAGAAAGGGAACCCGATTGATACGGCTGCGAAGTTCGGCAATCTGGCTCTTCAGGGCCTCAATCTTCCGTTGGTCCCGCAGTGCGCTATCTTTGTGTTCTTCCTGGCAGAGGTCTTCCTCTAAATTGCGCAGGTTTCTTCGTTTACTACTGGTCAGCGCAATACGTCTGGCATGAGCCGCCCTGAGAGAGCGAATAACGTTGAGGCGGCCCGGTGTTCCCTCATTGCTAATGCCGGCGCGTACTATCTGAAAGGATTCGTTACCGGCCAGGCGCTGCTTGATCATATTGGGCAGTTGTAGCCCTTCAAACATAAAGTCGAGGAACTCCTCCTGGGAGATTTGAAAGACGAAATCGTCCACGCCCTCGCCGCTATCTCCGGCGCCTCCACCACTTCCTTTGCCACCTCTCTGTCCCTGGCGCGGAATTCGATCGCCAGCGGTAAATTTTTTGTTCCCGGGAAGTACCCGTTCAACGTGTCCACCATTGCCGTGGGAAAAAAGCGGCTCACTGATATCCCGGGTGGGAATACTGATACGCTCACCCTTGTCCATATCCATAATGGAGCGGCTGTTCATCGCATCGCCGACAGCTTTCTTAATATGAGCTTTGTAGCGCCTCAAGAAACGCTGCCGGTTAACAGTACTTTTTTTCTTTCCATTCAAACGGCGGTCGATGATATAGCTCATATTTCTGCCTTTGTTCGGAATAAAGCTTACTGGCATCCATCGCCATCAATCTATTCAGAAAATTCCTCACAGGGGCTGCCAAGCTAAGGCATCGGCATATCCCCCTGGGGAGCTGCTAAAACTCTCGAACGGTGTGCCTTGAAGGTTGCAGCTGTAATATTGCCGCTCTTGCAAACTAGTATGGTCATTCGCGCTGAGCCGTGCCAACCTTTGCCGCCTTCAAAGTCCGTAGAGATACTGCATAATTATTTAGAAGCTCCCTATGAATTAATAATCTAAGCTGTATTCGCGTTTGGCTCCCTTGTATTTATACACATTTTTTTGGTGAGAGCGCCTTACTACTGGGATTTCCTCACGCGCAGATACCACTCGGATAACAGTCGCACTTGTTTTTCTGTATAGCCGCGTTCAACCATGCGTTCAACGAAGTCAGCATGCTTGCGTTTATCATCTGCCGAGGCCTTGGTGTTGAAGGATATGACCGGCAGTAGATCCTCTGTATTGGAGAACATTTTCTTCTCAATAACGGCGCGCAGTTTTTCATAGGAGCGCCAATCGGGGTTTTTCCCCTGATTGTTGGCTCTGGCGCGGAGGACAAAGTTGACTATTTCATTGCGGAAATCTTTCGGGTTAGAAATTCCTGCGGGCTTCTCGGTCTTTTCCAGTTCTTCATTCAGGGCGCTGCGATCGAGTATTTCCCCGGTTTCTGGATCGCGGTACTCCTGGTCCTGTATCCAAAAGTCGGCGTAGGTTACATAGCGATCAAAGAGATTTTGGCCGTACTCTGCGTAAGATTCGAGATAGGCGGTCTGAATTTCCTTACCAATAAACTCCACATACCTTGGTGCCAGGTATTCCTTGATAAATCCCAGATAGGTTTCCTGGATTTCCGGTGGGAACTGCTCCTGTTCTATTTGCTGCTCCAGCACGTAGAGCAGGTGAACCGGGTTGGCGGCGACCTCGGTGGCATCAAAGTTGAAGACTTTGGAGAGTATCTTAAAGGAGAAACGGGTCGATAGGCCGGTCATCCCCTCATCGACACCGGCATTATCTCTGTACTCTTGGATGGTTTTTGCCTTGGGGTCTGTATCTTTGAGGTTTTCCCCATCATAAATACGCATCTTTGAGTAAAGGCTCGAATTTTCCGGATTTTTAATTCTCGATAGCACAGAGAATTGTGCCAGCATTCGCAGGGTATCCGGTGCGCAGGGCGCTTTCGATAGAGAGCTGTTTTCCAGAAGCTTTTGGTAAATTCGAATTTCCTCCTGAACCCGCACACAGTAGGGCACCTTGACGATATAAATTCTATCCAGAAATGCTTCATTGTTGCGGTTATTGCGGAAAGACTGCCATTCGGACTCGTTGGAGTGCGCAAGAATTGTACCGTTAAACGGAATAGATCCCAGCCCTTCGGTGCTGTTGTAATTGCCTTCCTGTGTTGCGGTCAGCAGGGGGTGAAGCACTTTGATCGGGGCCTTAAACATCTCGACAAACTCC
The DNA here is from genome assembly GCF_052466995.1 of Microbulbifer regidiadema (SeqCode). Taxonomy (NCBI): domain Bacteria; kingdom Pseudomonadati; phylum Pseudomonadota; class Gammaproteobacteria; order Cellvibrionales; family Microbulbiferaceae; genus Microbulbifer; species Microbulbifer regidiadema (SeqCode). The sequence continues at coordinate 3,952,442 of NZ_CP174297.1, forward strand.
ATCAGCCCCTGATTGGCGCGGCATAAGCTGCCAGAAAAACTATAGGCGTCTGGATCATTCTGTGGAAAGTCTTCGAGCTTGCGAATATCGATTTTACCGACCAGGGAGGAGATATCCTGGTTGTTCTCATCACCGGGTTCGGTTTTCGAGATGGCAACTTGGTCGAGAATCGATGGGCGGATTTTTACGACACGAAATTGACTAATATCCCCTTTGAATTCGTGTAACCGTTTAACCGACCAGGGAGACATAATGGTATTAACATAGCGGCGGGCAATGCCGTAGTCCTCCTCAAGGATGCGGCCGTCTTCGCTGGGAGAGAACAGGCTCAAGGGAGACTCAAATACCGGCGAGCCCTTAATGGCGTAGATTGGCACCTGCTCCATAAGCGCTTTAAGGCGTTCGGCAAGGGAGGATTTCCCGCCACCAACGGGTCCCAACAGGTACAGGATTTGTTTCTTCTCCTCCAGCCCCTGGGCGGCGTGGCGGAAGAAGGAGACAATTTGCTCTATGGCCTCCTCCATGCCATAGAATTCACCGAAGGCTTTGTAGCGCTTAATGACTTTGTTACAGAAAATACGTGATAGGCGTGGGTCTCGCGAGGTATCTATCAGCTCGGCCTCGCCGATAGCCATCAGCATCCTCTCGGCCGGTGACGCGTAGGCGCTGCGGTCTGTCTTACAGAGTTCCAGATATTCCTGGATGCTGAGTTCCTCATCCTGGATGGATTCGTACCTCTCCAGGTAGTGATTAAAAATTGTCATGGTGTCTACCTCCCTGTAGCCTACTGGATTTAGCTCAGCTTCCTGCTTCTGTTAGGATTTTTTGCGCTCGTGACAGCTGTTTCTGGGCGACTTGTCCCATTGGGACGCGTAGTGCATGAGCGGTAAAGTCCAGGTCTTGTTTGGGATACGCTTGGCGTGAAGCTCTATCGTTATTGCCGTTGTGAACTTTGTTCTTTGCTGAAGCAAGCGATGAATGAACTCCAGCTTTTCCAGCATAGCTTTCTGTTCCACTCAGGCAGCGGAATGTCACTTATATAGGTTGAATTAAGCGGCTGTTTTACGTTTTACTACGGGCCATATTGGCTATTAGAGAAATATTGAGGAGTGCAAATGGCAATTTTAGTGACAGGTGGTGCTGGCTATATTGGCAGTCATACTTGTATAGAGTTGCTCGCTGCCGGCTTTGAAACCGTCGTTGTGGATAATTTATCGAATAGTAGCGAGGAAGCCCTGCGGCGGGTGGAGCTAATCAGTGGGAAAAGTATACCTTTCTACCAGCTGGATATTGGTGATAAAGAGGCCTTGCACAAAGTATTTTCCAAGCATGAGATTGACGCGGTAATCCACTTTGCAGGATTGAAGGCGGTCGGTGAATCTGTTGCACAGCCTCTGCGCTATTACCAGAATAATGTGGCCGGAACTTTGACTCTGTGTGAGGTGATGGAGGAATTTGGGGTTCGTCGCCTGATCTTCAGTTCATCGGCCACGGTTTATGGCGATCCTGAAAGCGTGCCAATCAAAGAGGATTTCCCCACGGGTGCAACCAATCCCTATGGGTCGAGTAAATTAATTGTGGAAAACATGCTGCGGGATCTTTGTGCAGCGCCGAATAGCCAGTGGAAAGTGAGTCTGTTGCGTTATTTCAACCCTATTGGCGCCCATAAAAGTGGCACTATTGGCGAGGACCCCAGTGGTATTCCGAACAACTTATTGCCCTATGTCTCGCAAGTGGCGGTAGGTAGATTGAAGCAGTTACAAGTTTTTGGTGGAGACTACGATACCGTGGATGGCACTGGTGTGCGAGATTATATTCACGTAGTGGATCTGGCTCGGGGACACTTGGCGGCACTGAATTTAATTCGCAAAGAAAATACTGAAGAGGGCTGTTATACCCACAACCTGGGCACTGGACAGGGGAACTCTGTATTGGAAGTTGTGCGGGCTTTTGAGCGTGCCAGTGAAAGAGAGATTCCCTATCACATAGCGCCGAGAAGGCCCGGCGATATTGCGGAGTGTTACGCGGATCCAGAGCTGGCTGAGAAGGAATTGGGCTGGAAGGCTGAGTACGATTTGGTACGTATGGTGGAAGATACCTGGCGCTGGCAGTATAAGAACCCTAAAGGGTATAGTGCTGAGTAGTTAAGTACTGATTGTTGCCAGGCTTGTTGGCTGGTAACAATCATCTGATGATTATTAATCAGGGGTTATAAACTTTGTATTTTGCTATTTAACGCTATGGGTATTTTAGCGTTTTTACAAACTGCAATCTGTACAAAAGAACTCTTCATCGCTTAAGCGCATAGCCGTCAGATAGCCGCCCCAGACACAGCCAGTATCTAGCGCATAGATATTTTCGGTGTCTGCACGCCCCTCCAGAGCAGCCCAGTGTCCAAAAATAATTTTGTCGTTTTTAGTTTTTCGCTTGGGAAAGCTAAACCAGGGTTGGTATTCACCGTGAGAGGCCTGGATTCCCTGTTTGTGGATTAGGTCCAGGGTGCCATCTTCCTTACAAAAGCGCATTCGGGTGAAATAATTGGTAATGGAGCGCAGGCGCTCGATACCGATCAAATGGTCATTCCAACAGTGCGGTTCATTGCCGTACATGCCATAAAAGTAAGCCTTGGCCATGGCGGCATCGGCTAGGGCTTTATGTACCTCGGAGGCGAGTTTCTGGGCTTTTGTAACACTCCAAATGGGGGGAATACCCGCATGCACCATCGTGTAGCCCTTCTTGTGCACAAGAAGAGGAAGGCTTTGCAGCCACTCCAGTAATCTATCAGCGTCCTTGGCCCTCAAGACTTTGGCCAGGTCATGCTCTTTTTCGGATAGGGGCTTAGCGCCGTGGGCGAGCGCCAGCAAGTGGAGGTCGTGGTTGCCCAGTACCGCAGTCACCTGCTGGCGGTGTTCGTAGAGAAAACGCAGAGTGCTCAGGCTGTCCTCGCCCCGGTGGACCAAATCTCCAGCAAGCCAGAGCTTATCGCGGTCAGCACAAAAATCGATTTTCTTGAGAAGGCTTTGAAATGCAGCAAAGCACCCCTGAATATCTCCGATGGCGTAAGTTGCCAAGGTTTCCCCCAAAAATATGAAAAATATTTATTGTTGTTGCAAGTCTGCACAGTAGTCGGCCAACTTAACAAAGTCCTCGACGCTTAAGGTTTCGGGGCGACGGCCGGCATCTACCGGTAACAGCTCGGGATCGAGCTCTGGGAATAGGGGCTTCAGGGCGTTGCGCAGGGTTTTACGGCGCTGCTGGAAGGCAATATTAACGATTCTTTCCAGTAGGCCCTCGTCTTTGGCGGTAAACGGCAGAGTGCTGTGAGGTACCAATCTGACAATAGCGGAGTCCACTTTAGGAGCCGGTCGGAAAGATTGTGGCGGTACTAGGAATAAACCCTGCACACGGCAGTAGTATTGGACCATTACACTCAAGCGACCATAGGACTTGGTGGAAGGGGTGGCGCTGAGGCGATCTACTACCTCTTTTTGCAGCATAAAATGCATATCCTGGACCTGCCCGCGAAAGCTGAGCAGATGGAACAGCAGGGGGGTGGATATGTTGTAGGGCAGGTTGCCGACGATACGCAGCTGTTTGTCGCCGGCAAAAGTGCCAAAGTCAAATTTCAATGCGTCCTTCTCAATAATGCTGAATTCCGGGTATTCCCTGAATTTAAATTCCAGCATGGGGATCAAGTCGCGATCCAATTCGACGGCGGTCAGCGACGGGCAGCGTTTCAGCAGCAATTCGGTGATCGCACCCTGGCCCGGTCCAATTTCGATCAGCGTGTCTGACTCTTTGGGGCCAACTGCGCGAACGATGCGCTCGATAATATTTTCATCGACGAGAAAGTTTTGTCCAAAGCGCTTGCGGGCTTTGTGTTGAAAGAAGTTATCCATTGATATATCTGTAACCTGGATGATTAGTTTTGCTGTTGGGCCCCGGGGTACTAGCGCACGCCTCAGTTAAAGCGCCCGTTAGGGCGCTTGCTCTACGGTCTTCTTCGGGCAGGTTTCCGGCCCTGGCTAGTTACTGCGCAACTTGGCGAGCGCGACAGCCTGTGCGAGTGCGGCCTTGAGACTGCCGCAATCCGCCGAGCCTGTCCCCGCAATATTGAGGGCGGTGCCGTGATCGACCGAGGTGCGGATAAACGGGAGCCCCAAGGTAATATTGACGGCGTGGCCAAATCCCTTGAATTTTAACACTGGAAGCCCCTGATCGTGATACATGGCTAAAACAGCGTCGCATGTGGATAAATGCGGTGGTGTAAACAGGGTGTCTGCCGGCAGGGGGCCCTCCAATAAAATGCCCCGGGTGCGCAAGTGCTCTAAGGCGGGCTCGATAATCTCAATTTCCTCCCGGCCCAGGTGTCCCCCCTCTCCGGCATGGGGGTTGAGGCCGCACACACTAATACGGGGGGAGGGAATAGCAAACTGCCTCTGCAAACTGCTGTGGAGGATGGTAATAATCTGCTCCAGCAGCGCGTGGCTGATCGCATCGCTAACCTCTTTGAGGGGGAGGTGAGTTGTCACTAGGGCAACGCGCAGGTCCCCCGCCGCCAACATCATAACGACGCGCTCAACCCCGGCTTTTTCGGCAAAGAATTCTGTATGGCCGCTAAATGGAATGCCCGCCTCGTTGATAATGCCTTTGTGCACTGGCCCTGTTACCAGTGCGTCGAATTGGCCGCACAAACACCCGTCGGCCGCTTGTGAGAGGGTTTCCAGGACATAGTGGGCATTAGCTGCATTCAGCTGGCCGGGCTGAGCGGACTCGGTCAGGGCGACAGGTGAGAGGAAGAGGCTACCGGGGGGGGTACTTGTTTTCTCGGAGCCCGGGGGTAGGGGGAGGAGCTCGAGGGGCAGTTTTAAACGCTCAGCGGTAGCGGTCAGTAATTGGGGGTCAGCAACCGCAACGACTTGTGCTGAGGAGCCCTCTTGGGCAAGTTTTACCGCCAGTTCGGGCCCGATGCCGGCGGGCTCCCCGGGGGTGAAGGCAATTCTAGGGACCATGGATCTGTAACATTCCTGTGTCGACAAAAAAAAACCGGGCACAGGGCCCGGTCTCTCCCGCTAGAGCGGTGTTTATTTTTGGTTTTCTGAGTCCTTGGCGGTCTCGCTATCTGGCAGTTTAATCTCTACATAGGCCTGATCGCGAATCTCGCGGCGCCAGTTTTGCAGCTCTTCTTCATAGCGGCGATTGCGCAGCAGGTTGGCTGCCTGGTTGCGAATATACTGGTCGGTCATATCCTGCTTGCGGCGGTCCTCAACCTGGAGGATATGCCAGCCAAATTGGCTGCGGAAAGGCAGACTGATATCGCCGATTTCAGTTGAGTTCATGGCTTGAGTGAATTCGGGCACAAACTGACCGGGCATAGACCAGCCGAGATCGCCACCGGAGAGCATTGTGCCAATGTCCTCGGAGTTTTCGCGCGCCAGCTCGGCAAAGTTATCGCTGGTCATGGCCTCCTCGCGCAGGGCTATCAGTTTGTTATAGGCCTGGTCGTCAGTGAGAATGGCCGAGGGTTTGAGCAGGATATGGCGCACTTTGGTCTGCTCTACCAGCTGTTCGCTAGCGCCCTTCTGTGCGTGAATCTTCAGCAGGTGGAAACCCGCATCGCTGCGGAAGGGTTCAGTCACATCACCGGCTTTTAAGTCGGTTAGGGCCTCGGCAAACAGGGTGGGCAGCTCAACAGTCTTACGCCACCCCAGATCACCGCCAGAGAGGGCGTTTTGGCCGGCAGAGTTGGCGATTGCCAAGCGGCGGAAGTCGGCGCCGTCTCTGGCCTGTTCGGCCAGTTGTTCGGCTTTTTCTCGCGCCTGGGCCACTTCACTGGCGGGGGCACTGGAGCTTACCGGAATCAGAATATGGCCCAGCTCAAATTCGGGAGACTTCCAAAATTCCCCCTCCTTGGAGCGCAGGAAGTTATCGATATCCTGGTCGCTAATCTGGATGCGGCGGTTGACACTGCCCTGCTCGACGCGGCGGATCATCAGCTCCTGGCGGATTTGCTGGCGAAAACTTTTCATGCTCATGCCATCTGCGCGCAGGCGCTGGCGAAAGACTTCGGGGCTGACCCCCGCATTCTGCTGCACCCTAGCGATAGCCTGGTCCAGTTCGGTTTCGGATACGGTGACACCTGCGCGGGAGGCCATCTGTAGCTGTAGGCGCTCGATAATTAGTTGTTCGAGCACCTGCCGGCGCAAAACCTCTAGCGGTGGAGCCTGTACCTGCTGGGCTTGGATCTGGCTGCTGATGGTATTCATGCGCTGAGCGAGCTCACTGGCCATCACAACATCGTCATCGACAACAGCGACTACCCGGTCAAGGTTCCTGACTTGTGCGGTGGCAGTTGCGGCGATCAGGGCGCCCGCTGCCAGTACAGATGTCAGGCCCAATTTCGGTACGAACTTCTTAATTATTCTCATCACTGTTTCAGCTCTTCTCTCTGATCAAAGTTGGCAATCCCCTGGGTCAGCATTTCTGTCACGGTTGAACCAAAGCCTGCTAAGCCCTTGAGCTCGACTTCCAGGTAAATACCCTCGTCGTACTCAAGGTCTTCAGCCGATACAACCCCTGCGAGATCATTGTCGAGTGTGCGTCGCCATACCAGCCGGGTACGGTAGCAGCAGTCGTCATATTCGATACCTGCGAGGTATTCCAGTTCCCGATTTAAAGTAAGATCATAGCTGGCACTCGCCATGAAGGAGGTGTGGGTCGTCAAGGGGAGGGCGGTCGAGGCATTCAGCTGGCTTACCGTTTCATCCTCGTCTTCATCTTCGTCCTCATCTGTGGAGTCCGGGCGCTCGTAGTAGTAGCTTAAGTTAAAGATTCGGAACTCATCGTCAAAATAGCGCAGGCTGAAGTTGCCCCGATTGATATTGTGTTCGCTGTCCTCATAGACCAGTTCAGTGCCCAGGCGCAGGGACTGGAATGGGCGGCTCTCGATGCGTGCAGCCAACTCCGACCGGGGGGTATCCTCGATATATGCGGTGCGGCCAATTTGGCGGTCGCTGGAGTAATAGATCTGCCCAATACTGGCGGAGAACAGGTCGCGGCCACTAATAGGCTCGATAAAGCGGGTTGTCAGACCCAGCGCGAGTCTGTCTGCATCATCGATCCGGTCGTTGCCGGTAAAGCGGCTGTCGCGGAACAGCTGGTCGTAGCTAAAGGTGTAGAGCGATGTGTCGTACAGTAGGTTGTTACTCTTTGAGTCGATGTTGTCGGCATCATCACTGATATCAAAGAAGTCGCTCTGATCGGCATTGCTACTGATCAGGGTGAACAAGCGGGGTTCCAAGGTCTGAACCAGCTCGCGCTCAAATAGGTGGCTGTCCCGCTCGAAGTAGAGCCCGGTGTCCAAGGTGAATTGGGCAGCGGCAGCGTCCGGGGTGTCGTTGGCACCTTCAGGCAGGAAATGATCGCTGACGCTATATGCGAGATAGCGGCCGGCTATCCCCGGCTTGAAGTACCCCCAGAGCCACTCTTTGTCCCAGTAGAACTCATAGTCAAGGCGCAGGCGATCTGCGCTGATAAAGTTCCGCGTTTCCTCGGTGACGCTATCGGGGTCATCGGTATCTTCGATGTAGCGAATCGTCTGCGTATCGCTGTGATTCCAACTGGTGAGTTCATTCTGCAAAGTCAGCAACCAGTCATCCCAGCGGTAGTCGCCGTCGATATCAAAACGGGGGTATTGGGCAAATACGTCGAAGGCGTCTTTTTCCAATACTTGGTAGTCCTGGGTGCGCAGTGTTGCCTTCCAGTGCTCGCTTCTCAGTGCTCCTTGGACTTTCTGTACCAGTCGGGTCTCGGCATTGACATCCAGGTTGGCGGTACTCAGATCGCGAAAATAGTCGGGGTCGCTGACCTTGGTGTAGTCGATATCGGTTCGCCAGATACTGCCACCGTAGCCCCCCTGCTGGTCCACACTGATCAGCCAGCGGTCTTCCCCTTTATTGGGGAGAACCAGATCCTCAGGAAAGCCCTCGTCAATAAGCTCCTGGGCGAGATCGTTGTTGCCGCCGTCGTCGTCGGGCAGGTTGGCCAGGCGGACCTCAGTACTGAACATCTCCGCCAGGTGGCGGAATTCAGCCTCCAGCCCGGCCCCGCGATACTGGATGTAGCGGGGGGAGATGGTGGCGTCCATCTGCGGGGCTATGTTCCAGTAGTAGGGAATGGCGAGGTCCCAGCCATTCTTGTCGCTGTTACTGAGCGTGGGAAACAGAAACCCGGACATGCGTGCATCGCCCACAGGGAAGCGGAAATACGGCATATATAAGATGGGCACATCGAGAATTTCCAGGCGCACATCCCGTGCCGTGCCCTGGCTTTCCACTTCATCGATATTGATCTCGGCACCGCTGAGTTGCCAGAACTCACGCCCGGGTTCGCAGCGGGTATAAGTGCCCTCAGTCAGGGTTAATTCACCGCTGGTTTGGCGTGCAACCAGCTCGGCTTCCCCGTGGATAAAAGCATCGTGAACTACATAGGTCGCATCCTCGATAGAGGCAGCTTCACTGGTGGTATGGATCTCCGCCGAGGAGCCCCGGATTAACAAGCTGGGCTCTCGCAGCTCGATTGCGCCGTTTAGGGAGGCAATATTTTCCTGGCGATCCAATTTCGCCTGATCGGCAAATAGTTGCCGGTAGCCCTGGGTAATATGTACATTGCCGCTCAACTCGGCAGAGCCGTCCTCCAGCCATTGCGATTTTTCAGCGGTAGCCCGCAGGGGGGCCTCTTCTGGAGGGAGATCAGAGCCGCGATAGTTGCGCGCTGGTGCCACAAAAGCGCCGGAGCATACTGCCGGGAGTTTGGCTTGCTCCTCTGGGGTCAGCTCGGCGCGGGGCAACCAGTCCAGATACAAATAGGGGTTGTAGTTGGGGTCTGGATTCGGCTCGCTTTGATTAGCCTGCGCCCATAAGGGTTGCGCAGCGAGGAGGCCGAGGGCGACGGAGCGGGCTTGGGAGTTTTTAGCAATCGCCAGAGCGAGGCGACGCCACCGGGAGATTTCAAGCATCAAACGATATGTTCCAGCTATCTTTTAGTGTTTCTTTATCGATAGATACGTGCGACAGCTTTCGAGCCGGGGCGCGCAAAATCATCGCCCGATTCTACTTGAATGTAGAAGTGGTTAATAGCCGTAGCGGAACTGCAATGCTACAGAGCGGCTCCAGCCGAAGTGCGAATTATTTGGGACGTATCTACGGTTTTTCTGCAAGGTAAAATCGCGCTTTGGGTAAATATAGTGGTGGCGCCGCTGGACGCAGAGGGGCTCAGGGTTAAAAATGCAGCTAGAAACAGTTGAGAAGTCACAAAATGAGCCTAAGATCGAGCGGTGAAGTTGAGCAGAGGGGCGAGATCGATTCCGACCCCAGACGCAGTGCATTGAGTGAGTGGGTTGGTGTTGCCTTGGGTATGGATGCCCCCGCTGATTTATTGGATTTGGCCGGGGACGCCGGATTTCGACGTTATTTCCGCACTCAAACTGAGCCGTCGCTGATCGCGGTCGATACCCCCCCTCAATTGACAAACCCCGCCCGTTTTGTAGCCCTGGCAGATTACCTGCGCAGCAATGGTATTCATACGCCGATGGTGGTTACCGCAGATACCACAGAGGGCTATCTCCTGCTGGAAGATCTCGGCGATACCCAGTTGTACACTGTGCTTAACAACGACAGTGTCGAGGGACTCTATGCCGAGGTTATGAGTGAACTTCTATGCCTACAGCAAATTCCTTTCGAAGAGCAATTATTTCCAGCCTATAGCCGCGAACTGCTACTTAAAGAAATGCGGATTATGCCAGAGTGGTTGATCCAAGAGTTACTGGGCTACAGGCTCGATGAGCGGGAAAAAAAATTGCTGGAGCAAACTTTCGAGCTGTTGCTCAACAGTGCAGAAGAGCAGCCCCAGCTTCTTGTTCACCGGGACTACCACAGTCGCAATCTGATGATACGCGACGGGGAGCGGCCGGGAATTATCGACTTTCAGGATGCGGTATGGGGCCCCGCCACCTATGATCTGGTGTCCCTGCTGCGGGATTGCTATATCCGCTGGCCCCGCGAGCGAGTCGAGCGCTGGGCACTGGCTTATGCCGCCACGGCTGAAGCGGCGGGTGTTATGCAGCCGGTAGACCCGCAGCTATATCTGCGCTGGTTCGACTGGATGGGGTTACAGCGCCATATTAAAGTGCTGGGCTTGTTCCCGCGCCTCAGCTTGCGCGACGGAAAACAGGGTTACCTACAGCACCTGCCGCTGGTAATTCGCTATGTTGTGGAAACCGCTGGGCGCTACCCTGAACTGAAGCCTTTTGCGGATTGGTTCGACGCTACTCTGCTACCGCAGATAGAGTCTCAGCCCTGGTATTGCGATTACCGCAGCGCCGGTGACTTGCCGAAGTAGGCTGCACAGAAACAGTACAGATTAATTTAATGAGTAAACCCACAAATAATCCCCCGCTCACTGCCATGGTATTGGCAGCGGGTTTTGGGCGCCGCATGCGCCCCTTAACTGACCAAACTCCCAAGCCCCTATTACCGCTTGCCGGCAAGCCGCTGATTGAATATGCGCTTGAGCGCCTAGCGGCTATCGGTGTGCAAAAAGTGGTGATTAATTTGGGCTATTTAGGCCCTAAAATTCGCCAGCAGCTCGGTTCCGGATCTCGCTGGGGGCTGGATATTCACTACTCTGTCGAGCGTGAAGAGGAGCCGCTGGAAACTGCCGGAGGCATTCTCAAAGCGCTGCCTTTGCTCGGGAACTCCCCTTTTTTAGTGGTTAATGGCGATGTCTGGTGTGATTACGACCTGTCGCAATGGATAGAGCGGCCGCTGCCGGAGGATTGCCCGGGGCGCCTGCTGATGGTTCCCAATCCCCCCCATAACCCGGATGGAGACTTCGGCATAGAGGGTGGTTTGCTGTCGGGCAGTGCTAAGCCCCGCTATACCTTTGCCGGTATTAGCTGGCTGCGAGCCGAAACCCTCACCGAATACCCCAAGCGCCGCGAGTGTTTTGGGCTTGGGGAAGTTTTCGCTTTTAATGAAGACAGCTTACAGGCCGAGCTCTATCGCGGTGACTGGTGCGATGTGGGCACTCCCGAGCGCCTGGAAAAATTAGATCGCCGACTGACTGGCGAAAGTTGAGTTACCAAAGGATATTCTGATGTCAGATTACAAGATTGCGCCCTCTATTCTCTCCGCAAATTTTGCCCGCCTGGGTGAAGAGGTGGACAATGTGCTGGCCGCTGGAGCGGACTGGGTGCATTTTGATGTGATGGACAATCACTACGTGCCCAACCTGACCATTGGTCCTATGGTGTGCCAGGCACTGCGCAAACACGGTGTCGAAGCGCCCATTGATGTCCACCTGATGGTGGAGCCCGTAGACGATATGATTCGTATGTTTGCCGATGCTGGCGCCACCTATATTACCTTTCACCCGGAAGCCTCGCGCCATCCGGACCGCTCCCTGCAACTGATCCGCAGCCTCGGCTGCAAGGCCGGCTTGGTCTTTAACCCCGCCAGTGGTCTCGATGCCGCCAAGTATGTGATGGACAAGCTGGATATGATCCTGCTGATGTCGGTAAACCCGGGCTTTGGCGGGCAGAAGTTTATTCCCAGCACCCTGACCAAGTTGAAAGAAGCTCGCAAACTGATTGATGAGTCTGGCTTTGATATTCGCCTCGAGATCGACGGCGGGGTAAATCGTGACAATATTGCCGAAATTGCCGCAGCTGGAGCAGATACCTTTGTGGCAGGTTCTGCCATCTTTAATACCCCGGACTACGCTGAAGTGATTACAGCCATGCGCAAGAGTTTGGCTTAATTTACAAAACCGGCGGGCAATCTCTTGCTCGCCGTAGACGGAATTTGCTAACTTGTATGTCCGCACAAAAGGAATAGTGCGCCTACATTGAGGGAATTCCCGTGAATCATACTTTCTTCCTAACAAACAGTTGGCGATGGCGCCACTGACCTGCTGAAGCCCGATCGAACATGGCGATTGGGGCCCCCTTGCCGTGGGCGCTGCTTACTGTTTTCCAGCGCCAATCAAACAAATGAAAAATTGATCGGAGTCTCCATGACCCCTACTGAATACGCTCAACTTGCGTCTGAAGGTTATAACCGTATCCCTCTGGTAAGGCGCGTACTGGCGGATATTGAAACGCCACTGTCCACCTATTTGAAACTGGCCGAGGGGCACTATAGCTACCTGCTGGAATCAGTTCAGGGTGGAGAGAAGTGGGGGCGCTACTCCATTATTGGCCTGCCTGCGCGCACTCTGCTCAGGGTCAAGGGCACAGAGATTACTGTGGAAACGGATGGCGAGGTTGTCGAGAGCCGCAGCGCTGCCGATCCCCTGGCATTTGTTGAGCAGTTTCAGCAGCGCTACAAGGTGCCTGAACTAGCGGATTTGCCGCGATTTAACGGTGGCCTGGTCGGTTATTTTGGTTACGACTGTGTGCGCTATATCGAACCGCGCCTGGCGGGTAGCACACCGCCGGATACCCTGGGTAACCCGGATATCCTGTTGATGGTCAGCGATGAGTTGGTGGTTTTCGATAATCTCGCCGGTGCAGTTATTCTGATTGTCCACGCGGATACCGGCGAACAAGCGGCCTATGAAAAAGCCCAGCAGCGCTTGGATCAACTGGTAACCAAACTGGCACAGCCGCTGCCGGATACGGTGCCCCTCGACTTACATGGGCGCGGGATTGATGAGAGTGAATTTCAGTCCCACTTTGGCGAGGACAATTTCAAAGCGGCGGTGGACCGGGTTAAGGAGTATGTGCTCGCCGGTGATGTGATGCAGGTGGTGCCTTCCCAGCGCCTGTCGGCCCCTTTTGAGGCGCCGCCGCTGAATTTTTACCGTGCCCTGCGCAGTTTAAATCCATCGCCGTATATGTATTTTCTCGACCTGGGCGACCACCATGTGGTGGGCTCCAGCCCAGAGATTCTGGTGCATCTGGAAGAGGGTAAAATGACGGTGCGGCCCCTGGCGGGAACCCGTCACCGGGGTGCCACTGAGGAGGAAGACCAGGCCCTGGAGAAGGAGTTGCTGGCAGACCCGAAAGAACTGGCCGAACACCTGATGCTGATTGACCTGGGGCGCAACGACATAGGGCGGGTGGCCGACACTGGCAGCGTTAAAGTTACCGACCAGATGTTTGTCGAACGCTACTCCCACGTGATGCATATTACCTCCAATGTTGTCGGCCAACTCAAGCCGGGTCTCAGCGCTATGGACGCGCTGCGCGCAGCACTGCCGGCCGGAACCCTGTCGGGCGCGCCCAAGATTCGCGCGATGGAAATTATCGATGAACTGGAACCGGAGAAGCGCGGTATTTATGGCGGTGCGGTGGGTTATCTGGCATGGAATGGCAATATGGATACGGCCATTGCCATTCGCACTGCGGTAATCAAGGAGGGTAAGCTGTATGTGCAGGCGGGGGCCGGCCTGGTAGCGGACTCCGACCCGCAGTCAGAGTGGAATGAAACCATGAATAAGGCCCGAGCGCTTTTCCGCGCCGCCGGTATGGCGCTGGCCAAGAGTAGTGACCCTGTAGAGGTCGAGCAAGATGAGCGAAGTTAATATTTCCCAAACACTGACCCAGGCCTCTCTCGCACGCCTGCAAAACCTAAGACAAGAATTCAGTGATCAGCCAGAGGCTAAGGGGGCCGCGCTATGATTTTAATGATCGATAACTACGACTCCTTTACCTGGAACGTGGTGCAGTACCTGGAGGAGCTGGGTGCGCAAGTGCTGGTGAAGCGCAATGACGAAATCACACTGGATGAGATCGAGGCAATGGCCCCGGAAAAAATTGTGGTTTCACCCGGGCCCTGTACCCCCAATGAGGCGGGTATTTCTCTCGATACCATTCGCCGTTTTGCCGGCAGTATTCCTATTTTGGGTATCTGCCTGGGGCACCAGAGTATCGGCCAGGTATTCGGTGGCAGGGTGGTGCGTGCCCGCCAGGTTATGCACGGCAAAACCTCCCCCATAGTGCACAATAATTTGGGGGTGTTTCACGGCTTGTCCAATCCCTTCGAGGCCACCCGCTACCACTCCCTGGTGGTGGAAAAAAATAGTTTGCCGGAGTGTCTGGAGGTGACCGCCTGGACTGAGACAGAAAGCGGTGAGATCGATGAAATTATGGGATTGCGTCACCGAGAATTGGCGATAGAGGGCGTACAGTTTCACCCAGAGTCAATTCTCACCATGCATGGTCACGATATGCTGAGAAACTTTATCGAGTCTTAATCACTTCGGGGCGAGTCTATCTCGCCACAATCAATAACCAGAACTGGGCAAAGGGGGAAATATGAATATTCAACAGGCCATTGCCAAACTGGTGGATGGTGAGCACCTCACCCGTGCAGAGATGCGCGAAGCGCTGGGTCAAATCATGCGCGGCGAAGCGCTGGAATCACAGATAGGTGCGCTACTTATCGCACTGCGTATTCGCGGCGAAACGGTCGATGAAATTGTCGGCGCGGTGGAAACCATGCGTGAACTAGCGGTAAAAGTTGCCCTGAATCTGGACAATACCGTTGATATTGTCGGCACCGGCGGAGATGGTGCCAACCTGTTCAATGTCTCCAGTGCCAGCAGCTTTGTCGCTGCTGCCGCCGGGGCCAAGGTTGCCAAACACGGCAACCGCTCTGTCTCTTCCAGTAGTGGTTCGGCTGATCTTCTGGAGCGCGCCGGGGTATTTCTGGAATTGAGCCCGGTGCAAATGGCCCGCTGTGTGGAGACCATCGGTATCGGTTTCATGTTTGCGCCCAGTTTCCACAATGCCATGCGTCATGTGGGGCCCGCGCGCAAGGCGCTGGGTCTGCGCACTATTTTTAATCTGCTCGGACCAATGACCAACCCCGCCGGCGTCAAGCGCAAGGTAATCGGTGTTTACGACAAGCGCTACTGCCGATTACTGGCTGAGGTTTTACAGGAACTCGGCTCAGAGCATGTGCTGGTGTTGCACAGTGAGGACGGCCTGGATGAGGCCAGTATTGCTGCGGATACTTTTGCGGTGGAATTAAAAGATGGCCGCCTGCGGGAATACACCCTCAAACCCGAGGACTTTGGCCTGCCGCGCCGCGATCTCTCCGGTCTCAGCGTTTCCGGTTCCGAGGATTCCCTGGCATTAATTCGCGATGCGCTGGGCAAGCGCGCAACGGAGGCCGGGCGTAAAGCGGCGGATATTATTGCCCTCAATGCGGGCCTGGCCATTTATGTCAGCGGGGTGGCACACTCCGCAGAGCAGGGTGTTGCCATGGCACAAGACGCTATCGACAGCGGTCTTGCCGGAGAAAAAATCAATGATCTCGCTGCGTTCACCAGTGCATTTCGCCCAGAGGAAATCCAATCGTGAGTACCCCGACTATTTTAAAAACTATTGTCGAGCGCAAATGGCAAGAGATTGCCGAGCGCAAGGCTGAGCGCTCCATCGAAGAAGTTCGCCTGCGCGCTGGGGATCAGCAACCGGCGAGGGGATTTGTCGATGCCCTGGATCAAAAAATTGCCAGTGGTGAAGCTGCGGTTATTGCTGAAATTAAAAAAGCCTCCCCCAGTAAAGGGGTGCTTCGCGAGGATTTCCTTCCCGCAGAAATTGCCACCAGCTATGAAAAAGGCGGGGCTGCTTGTCTGTCGGTACTGACCGATGTGGACTTTTTCCAGGGTGCGGATAATTACTTACAGCAGGCTCGCGACGCGGTGCGCCTACCGGTATTGCGCAAGGATTTCACCGTTGACCCCTACCAGATCTATGAGGCTCGCGCGATTGGAGCGGACTGTATCCTGCTGATTGCGGCCTGTCTGGAAGATCCGCAGATGCAGGATCTCAATGGGCTCGCTTTGGAACTGGGTCTGGATGTTTTGGTTGAGGTGCATAATCAAAAAGAATTGGAGAGGGCCCTGGCGCTGCCCAATCGTTTAATCGGCATCAATAATCGCAACCTGCACACCTTTGATGTGCAGCTGGAAAATACCTTTAAGTTACTGGACCTGATCCCCGAAGACCGCCTGGTAGTTACGGAAAGTGGTATTCATACCACCGACGATGTCGCGGCGATGCGCGGCCATAACGTCAATGCTTTCCTGGTGGGAGAGGCGTTTATGCGCGAGGCGGAGCCGGGCAGAAAGCTGATGGAAATGTTTAACTGATCGCTTGCTCCAGTAGTAAAAATAAAAAAGGGCGATGTAAAAATCGCCCTTTTTTTATCCGGTGTCTGTGCTCGCGTTACTAGCGGGTACCGTATACCACCATGGTTTTACCTTTAACCGAAACCAGACCCTGTTCCTCCAGGGTTTTTAATACGCGGCCGACCATTTCCCGGGAGCAACCGACAATGCGGCCAATTTCCTGGCGGGTAATTTTTATTTGCATGCCCTCGGGGTGAGTCATGGCATCCGGCTCGTTGCAGAGGTCGAGCAGGGTGCGAGCGACGCGTCCGGTAACATCGAGGAAGGCGAGATCGCCCACTTTGCGGGTGGTGTTGCGCAGGCGGCCGGCCATTTGGGTGGCCAGCGCAAAAAGAAATTCCGGGTGTTGGCGAGTGAGCTCCTGGAACTTGGTGTAGGAGATTTCCGCCACTTCACATTCGGTTTTAGTGCGCACCCAGGCACTGCGGGTGTCCTGATCGAACAGGCCCATCTCACCGAAAAAGTCCCCATCATTTAGATAGGCGACAATCATTTCACGGCCTTCATCGTCCTCAATAAGAACGGTCACAGAACCGCGCATAATGAAATAAAGGGATTCACAGCGGTCGCCAGCATAAATAATCGTGCTCTTGGCCGGGTAGCGGCGCCGGTGGCAGTGGGCCAGAAAGTCTTCAATATTGCCGATAGTCATAGGGTCTTCGATAGCAACCGTCACGGATTCATTCCTCATTTTTTGTCTTGTGCCCTATCCCGGCTTTAGCAGCTGAGCACTATTGAATTATCGCGCGAAAACCGAGTCCCCAACAGGGGCTGACTGCGGCAAAGTCCCGCAGTGTGATCTGTGACACTATGGCATCGATTGATCTGGGTCAGCCAGGCAGCGGTATGTTCGTTGAAAACACCGGAACCTATGTCACCGGGCTCTCGCACGGAGGCGTTTCAGACACTATACCGGAAACTGCCAGGCGTCGGGATAGCGTTGTCCAATATGCTAAGCTTCGCCGCCTAAATTTTAACGGGAGTGGAGTGATGCAGGGGAAAGTAACCTGGGTAAATGATTTAACTTTTGTCGGTGAAGCCGGTAGCGGTAATTCAGTCGTTATGGAAGGTGGTCGCACAAATAATGGCGTGCGCCCGATGGAAATGATTTTGTTGGGTGTGGGTGGCTGTGCCGCTTACGATGTGGTGAGCATTTTACAGAAGGCGCGACAGGACATTATTTCCTGTCACTGCGAGCTCGAAGGTAGGCGCCCGGATAGCACACCATCACCGTTCGAGCGCATAGAAATGAAGTTTGTGGTGCGCGGTCGCGGATTAAAAGAGTCCCATGTGGCTCGCGCGGTGGAACTCTCCGCAGAGAAGTACTGCTCTGCGTCTATTATGTTGCGCAATGCGGGCGTCGAGATAGTACACAGCTATAGCGTCGAGGAAGCTTGAAGGGATAATTGGTCAGAACGGGAGGGTACGGGCGTAACCTCCCTGAAATCCAAGCCGGTTTAACCGGCCAGGGTGGCGGTCAGATTTTATAACTGGCCGAGGTCATCACCTTGGATACCAGCGACATCACCCCTTTTACCGGGGCGGGGAAGCGCGCGCCACCGGCGGCCAGCGCGGCGTGGGCGTGCTCATCTTCGTCGATCAACATCTGTTCCACCACCGCACGGCTTCTCTTGTCGTCGGCGGGAAGCTGCTCTAAGTGGCTCTCTAGGTGTTTACACACCTGATCTTCCGTAGCGGCGACAAAGCCGAGGCTAATCCGGTCGCTGATTTTACCGGCGGCGGCACCGAGACCAAAAGACATGCCGTACCACAGGGGGTTGAGCAGGCTGGGGCGGCTGTCCAACTCCTTCAGGCGCTGCTCACACCAGGCCAGATGGTCGATCTCCTCGTCGGCAGCGCGCTCCATCTCCCCCCGTACCTCGGGCAATTTAGCCGTCAGGGCCTGGCCCTGGTAGAGCGCCTGGGCGCAGACTTCGCCGCTGTGGTTGACCCGCATAAGGCCGGCGGCGTGCTTGCGCTCGCGCTCGCTGAGATCGGCCTCGGCCTCCCCCTTGGCGGGAGAGGCTCTGCCGTGACAGGGCTCGCCGGGGCTCAGGGTGCGCAGAGCCCGATCGGCCTGAATTAGCAGGCGGTCGAGTCCGCTGAGGTTGCGTTTGCTCATAGTATTCTGCTCCCTAGCGCGGCGGCCGCTGGCGCGCGGTCGCCGGTGCCGGCTGTTAGTCCTGCTGCTCGGTAGAAACCTTTTCTCTTTCGATTGCGCGGTAGCCGATATCTTTGCGGAAGAACACGCCGTCCCAGTAGATAGCCCGGGCCGACTCGTAGGCGCTTTCCTGCGCTTCGGCGACGGTATTGCCCAGCGCCGTGGCACACAGCACCCGCCCGCCATTGGTGACTACGCGCTCACCGTCCAGTGCGGTACCGGCGTGGAAGACTTTGGCGTTGTCGCTGTCCGCCTTTTCCAGACCGCTGATGGCATCGCCTTTGCGGTAGCTGCCGGGATAGCCGTGCGCGGCAAGGACCACGCCCAGGGCCGGGCGGGGGTCCCACTCAGCAGTGACAGTGTCCAGCTTCTTGTCTAGAGCGGCCATACACAGGTCGACCAGGTCTGATTTCAGGCGAATCATAATTGGCTGGGTTTCCGGATCGCCAAAGCGGCAGTTGTACTCGATAACCTTTGGAGTACCGTCGCTGTCGATCATCAGACCGGCGTAGAGGAAACCGGTGTAAGGCGTACCTTCGGAAGCGAGACCTTTAACGGTGGGCTCGATAACCTCTTGCATAATGCGCTGGTAAATGGTGTCGGTCACCACTGGTGCCGGGGAGTAGGCGCCCATACCGCCGGTATTGGGGCCGGTATCGCCATCGCCCACGCGCTTGTGATCCTGACTGGTGGCCATCGGCAGGATGTTTTCACCATCCACCATCACGATAAAGCTCGCTTCCTCGCCCTGCAGGAACTCCTCGATAACCACGCGGCAGCCGGCTTCACCAAAGGCGTTTCCAGACAGCATATCGCGTACGGCGAGCTCAGCCTGCTCTTCGGTTTCGGCGACGATTACCCCCTTGCCCGCAGCCAAGCCGTCGGCTTTAACTACGATGGGTGCGCCGCGCTCGCGAATATAGGCAACCGCCGGTTCCACTTCGGTGAAATTGCGGTAGGCAGCGGTGGGGATTTTGTGGCGCTCGAGGAAGTCCTTGGTAAAGGCTTTGGAGCCCTCCAGTTGCGAGGCGCCTTTGCTGGGACCAAAAATGGCGAGGCCACGGGCATTAAAGAAATCGACAACGCCGTCTACCAGCGGCGCTTCCGGGCCGACAATCGTTAGTTCTACGCCGTTTTCCTCGGCGAAATCTGCCAGGGCGGCGAAGTTATCCACACCGATCGCGATATTTTCCAGCTTGGGTTCGCGGGCAGTGCCGGCGTTGCCCGGGGCAACGTAGACGGTGCCGACACTTGGGTTTTGCGCTGCTTTCCACGCCAGGGCGTGCTCGCGGCCACCTGATCCGATAACCAATACGTTCATTCTTAAATCCCCCTAAGTCGACCGATCCGGTCCATTACACAGGTTATAGGTGTGCTAGTTTAACGTGGAATTGATCCTCGGGCCTGAGTCGCGCCCCTGGATTCCAATGATTTGTGCGGGTTGGAGAGGGTAGATACCTTCCAACCCGCTGATCATAGCCCGCAATATTAAGTCTGTGCGGGCGCACGATCTTAGTGGCGGAAGTGGCGCATACCGGTAAATACCATAGCCATATTGTGCTCGTCCGCTGCGGCGATCACCTCTTCATCGCGCATGGAGCCGCCGGGCTGGATAACCGCTTGGATACCGACAGCGGCAGCGTTATCGATGCCGTCGCGGAAGGGGAAGAAGGCATCGGAGGCCATAACAGACCCGGCCACGGCGAGGCCGGCGTGCTCGGCCTTGATCGCGGCGATACGTGCGGAGTTTACGCGGCTCATCTGGCCGGCGCCCACACCCACAGTGCGACCGTCTTTGCCGTATACGATGGCATTGGATTTTACGAACTTGGCCACTTTCCAGGTAAACAGCAGATCGCGGATTTCCTCTTCGGTGGGCTGGCGCTTGGAGACTACTTTCAGGTCGGCAGCGGTGATCAGGCCGTCGTCGCGGTCCTGAACCAGCAGGCCGCCATTAACGCGCTTGTAGTCCAGTGCCGGGGTGCGCTCGCTGCTCCACTGGCCGCATACCAGCAGGCGCAGGTTCTTTTTCTCGGCCACGGCCTGTTTGGCCTCCTCGGAGACTGACGGCGCGATGATCACTTCGACAAACTGCCGCTCGACGATAGCGCGGGCAGTGGCACCATCGAGCTCGCGGTTGAAGGCGATAATACCGCCAAAGGCGGATTCGCTGTCGGTCGCGAAGGCCAGGTCGTAGGCCGTGCGAATATCTTCAGCGATCGCCACACCACAGGGGTTGGCGTGTTTAACGATCACGCAGGCGGGTTGCTCGAAGGACTTAACGCACTCCAGCGCGGCATCGGTATCGGCGATATTGTTGTAGGATAGCTCTTTGCCCTGCAGCTGGGTGGCGGTGGAAATGCTGGCCTCGGCCGGGTTGGCTTCGGTGTAGAAAGCGGATTTCTGGTGCGGGTTCTCACCGTAGCGCAGATCCAGTTTCTTGATAAATTGGCTGTTGTAGGTGCGCGGGAACAGCTGCTTTTCCTCGCCTTTAATAGCGCCCAGGTAATTGGCGATAGCACCGTCGTAGCCCGCAGTGTGTTCGAAGGCTTTTACCGCCAGATCAAAGCGGCTGGCGTGGTTCAGGGCACCATCGTTAGCTTTCATCTCCTCGATGATATTGCCGTAATCGCTGGCATTGACCACGATGGTGACATCTTTGTGGTTCTTGGCGGCTGCGCGAACCATGGTGGGGCCGCCGATATCGATATTCTCGATAGCGTCTTCGAGGGAGCAGTCGGGCTTGGCAACGGTTTGAGCGAAGGGGTAGAGGTTCACCACTACCATATCGATCGGGGTGATATCGTGCTCGCCCATAATGGCATCATCGGTGCCACGGCGTCCCAGAATGCCGCCGTGTACTTTCGGGTGCAGAGTTTTGACTCGACCGTCCATCATTTCGGGGAAACCGGTGTAATCGGAAACCTCTACCACGGGGATACCCGCTTCCTTGAGCTGGCGGTGGGTTCCGCCGGTGGAAAGAATCTCAACCCCCATTGCGGAGAGCTGTTGGGCGAACTCTACAATGCCACTCTTGTCTGAGACACTAATTAGAGCGCGGCGGATGGAAACCTTGTCTGTCATTGCACTTGATCCAACTGGTTTTCGAAAAGGATGTTTAAAGGGTTTTAGCGGCTTATCCACTGTGACAGCAAAAATGCTGCCGGGAAAATAGCGAAGGGGGATGAGTTACCTCATCCCCCTTCAAAAATTCGCTCGGTTGGCAGCTTACAGCAGGCCGTAGCGCTTCAGCTTCTTGCGCAGGGTGCCACGGTTGAGACCCAGTAATTGCGCGGCGCGGGTCTGGTTGTGGCGGGTGTATTTCATTACCACTTCGAGCATGGGCGCTTCGATCTCTGATAGCACCATGTCGTAGACATCGGTCACCATCTGGCCATCCAGGTGGCGGAAGTAGTTCTCCATTGCGTGCTCGACGGCATCGCGCAGGGACTGCTGCTGTGGCTGTGCCAGCTGAGTCTGCCCCCTGGAGGATACTTCTTCATTGCCAGTATCCGGAATCAATACTTCGTTATTCATGCCGCTTGTGCCCCTCTCGTTATTCGGCGTTCAAACCACTCGTGAACGCTGGCATGTTGTACTTCTGCACTCTCTATTTGGAAAAAGGTCTTGCGGAAGGACTCGCTGTTTGCGAGCGTCTTCAAGTACCAGCCCACATGTTTGCGAGCGATACGGACCCCCATCACCTCACCGTAGAATCGGTGTAGTTCACCCAAATGGGCGAGCAAAATATTCCTGACTTCATCCAATGTCGGTTCGGGTAGCCGCTCGCCGGTGGCGAGATAGTGGGCTATTTCCCGAAAAATCCATGGTCGTCCCTGTGCTGCACGGCCAATCATGACCGCTGATGCGCCAGTGTAATCGAGCACCTCTCGGGCTCTCTCAGCACTGCAGATGTCGCCATTGGCAAAAACCGGGATTTTTACCCTGGATACAATTTCGGCAATGGTATCGAATTCAGCCTGTCCGTGGTAGCCGCAGGCGCGAGTGCGACCGTGAACCGCCAGTGCTGCGATCCCGGCATCCTCGGCCATTTTGGCTACAGTGACGCCATTGCGGGAATCCGGGCACCAGCCGGTGCGGATTTTCAGCGTCACCGGGACGGAAACAGACTGGACCACGGCTTGAAGAATATCCGCAACCAGCTTCTCATCCCGCAGCAGGGCGGAGCCCGCTGCTTTCTTACACACCTTTTTTGCCGGGCAGCCCATATTAATATCGATGATTTGCGCGCCGCGACGAACATTTTCCCGAGCGGCTTGCGCCATCATCTCGGGATCGCCGCCGGCGATCTGCACCGATATGGGTGCCGCTTCGCCACCGTGATCCAGGCGCAAGCGCGACTTGCGGCTGTTCCACAGGCGAGTGTCCGAGGTCACCATCTCCGAAACCACCAATCCGGCACCGAGTTCTCGGCACAGCTGGCGGAAGGGGCGGTCGGTGACGCCGGCCATGGGCGCCAGAATTACCGGGTTGTCGATAATATAGGGGCCAATGGCAGTAGACACGGTAGCTCCATGTGGGCTGAAGGAAGGGCAATTGGTGCCCCGGCAAAACGGCCGCCTATGATAGCGGCTGGCCCGTTAATGGCAAAGCGAAAAAGCGGGCAATTTGATCGATCGCTGTCCACTTAGCCTGCGGAATGCGCAGGTTTGGTTGTTTATGGCGCCACCCCCTCAATTGGGTCACTTAATTGACGGTCGCTCAATTGAGGCTAGTAGGTGATATTGAGCTCGTAGTTTACCGCTTCTGCACCGGGGTCAACCACCTCTATCGCAATATGAATGGGGCTGTTCTGGGGCATCAGCTTGCGTCCGGCCAACTCTCCCTGCAAGTACTCGCCCGGGGTAAAGCGGCGGCTGGCTACGGCTCGATCTTTCAGGTCGCTAAAGTGCAGCAGTAGGTTGGGAAAGGGCTGTGCATAGGGGGCGGTATTGAGCAGCACCGCATCCACTACCAGGGCGCCCTCCAGCTGTGGGTGGGTGCGAACCATCAGGTTGGAGGCCTGGATTGCCTGGTGGTCTTGCAGCTGCGGCAAGTTGCAGCCCAGTGCGGGGCAAATGGCCGCGTAAATATTGCGCCAGGGTTGTTTGCGGCTGAGGCTGTCGAACTGGAAGTAGGCGATCTGAACGACGATACCGAGGATCGCTAGGGGGATCAGTGTGCGCCACAGCCAGGGAGAAACCGTGCGTTTCTGTTTGGGGAGGCCCCAGGACATCTCCAGAGGTGCCGGCTGAATAGCGGAGATCAACTGTTCCCGCTGGGGCTCCTCAGCCGCTGCGGGCTCGTCATCGGCAAAGACGGGCTCCCGGCGGGCTTCGCCGGCGGCAGTCGAGGTATCTAGCGGTTCGGCGGCAGCGGGTGTTTCCTCGGCGTCCCAGAGGGGGGCCGGGCTCTCAAATTCTGCGGCTGTGTTGTCGGTACTGTATTCAGATGAGGGCGGTGCTTCGAAATCGGGGAGCGCCTCCCAGTCCGGTTTGAGGACTTTATCCAGGTCCTCTTCGGGCTCTTCCTCTAATGGGTTGGTCTCCAGCTCCTGCCACTCGTGATCGCCAAACGCATCGCCAATTAATTCCTGCGCGGTCTCGCTGTACTCTTTGGGGGCCTGTGCTGCAGTGTCCGCAGCTGCGCCCTCCCGGCTGGGGGCGGAATCCGCTGGCGCCGGCGGCGGGGCCGGTTTGTCCTCGTCGAGTTCAATATCGTCGTGGATTAGGAAGTCATCGTCTTCCAGCAGGGTCTCCAGCTCATTGTGGCTGTCGCGATCGCCTTCCGAGAAAACGATGTTTTCATCTGCGCGAAACACCTGTAGGCAAGACCCACAGCGAACGGCGCCGCGGGCAGCGCGCAGTTGCTGGTCATTAATATGAAATGATGTGCTGCAATGGGGGCAGCGGGTTACCAGTTGAGACATTCGACTAGAGCGCAGTTTATTTAGCGGCCAAGTTTATCAGCCCAAAGGGGTCCCGCGTAGTGCTCGGGAGCGCATTTAGCGCACCCGCTTGCCTGTCAGTCTGACCCAGCCCTCGTGTTCGCCGTCGGTATCGAACTCGATCCACTCGCTATAGGCGGCTTTCACCTGCTCTGCCTGGGAGCTGAGAATACCGGATAGGCAGATTTTTCCGCCGACCTGGGTGAGCTGTACCAGCTGTGGGGCGAGCTCTACCAGGGGACCGGCGAGAATATTGGCCAGCATAACATCGGCGGCTTCACTGGGCATTTGCTCGGGCAGGTAGACCGGGAAGCGCTTCGGGTCTATGCCGTTGCGCTGGGCGTTGTCGCGACTGGCAATCAGTGCCTGGGGGTCGATATCTGTGCCGAGAACCCGCTCCGCTCCCAGCAGCAGTGCGCTGATACCCAGAATACCGGAGCCGCAACCGAAGTCGATGGCACTCTTGCCTTCGAGCTCTTGCCGCGCCAGCCACTGTAGGCACAGGAAGGTGGTCGGGTGAGTGCCGGTGCCGAAGGCGAGGCCCGGATCCAGCAGCAGATTGACGGCATCCGCTTGTGGTGGTTCGCACCAGCTGGGGCAGATCCACAAGTTGGGACCGCACTGGATCGGCTTGTAGTGGCTCATCCACTCGCGCTCCCAGTCCTTGTCCTCCAGCTGCTCCCAGCGGACATTGGGTAGCATTTCGCACAGGAAGGAGGCAGCTTTTGCCTCGGTGACCGAAGTATCGACTTCCGCATCGAACAGCCCGGTAACCCGTGTTTGCTCCCACAGGGGCACCTCTCCGAGCCCGGGCTCAAGGATCGGTTGGTCGGCGTTGTCTTGCAGGGTGACAGATACGGCACCGGCAAAAAGCAGTGCGTCTTCGATTTTTTCCGCGTGGTCACGGTCGGTGTCCACGCGGAGTTGTAGCCAGGGCATAGTTATTCCGGAGTACTGGTTGCGCTGTTGTAGCGATGTTAGTTGCGGTCGAACCGCGCTCAGTTAACGACGGTAGCCATCCCTGGCGACACTCAGTGTCGTTAAGTTTGCCGCAATTCTCGCTAACTTTGCCCCGGCTGGCGAGCGCTTAAAGGCCTAACTTTTTCTCCAGGTAGTGGATATTGACTCCACCCCTAGCGAAGTTTTCATCCCGCACCAAGTCTTCCTGCAGGGGAATATTGGTTTTAATCCCATCGACCACCAGCTCCGACAGGGCCACGCGCATACGCGCCAATGCGGTTTCACGATCTTCCGCATGGGTGATCAGCTTGGCGATCATGGAGTCGTAGTTGGGGGGCACCGAGTAGCCGGAGTAGAGGTGGGAGTCCACCCGCACACCCAGGCCGCCGGGCATATGGAAGTTGTTGACCTTGCCGGGGCAGGGAAAGAAGGTCTGGGGGTCTTCGGCGTTGATACGGCATTCAAAGGAGTGGCCTTTGATCACGATATCTTCCTGCTTTAGGGACAGCTTCTCGCCGGCACAAACGCGAATCTGCTCTTTGATCAGGTCGACGCCGGTGACCATTTCCGTAACCGGGTGCTCCACCTGGATACGGGTGTTCATTTCGATAAAGTAGAAGCGCTCATTTTCATACAGGAATTCAAAAGTACCCGCACCGCGATAGCCGATATCGATACAGGCTTGTACACAGGACTCGTGTACCTGCCTGCGCACCTCGTCGGGAATACCCGGCGCCGGGGCCTCCTCCAGAACCTTTTGGTGGCGGCGCTGTAGAGAGCAGTCGCGATCGCCCAGGTGGATCGCATTGCCCTGGCCATCGGCCATTACCTGGATCTCCACATGGCGGGGATTCTGCAGGAATTTTTCCATATAGACGGTGCCGTCACCGAAGGCCGCCTGGGCTTCGGACTTGGTCACGGCGATCGCGTTTACCAGCTCCTCTTCCCTTTCCACCACGCGCATGCCGCGACCACCGCCACCGGCGGCAGCTTTAATAATGACCGGATAACCGATACTGCGGCCGATCTCCATACAGCGCTCGCTGTTATCGGGCAGCGGGCCGTCGGAGCCTGGCACGGTGGGAACGCCGGCCTTTTTCATGGCGGCAATGGCCGATACCTTGTCACCCATCAGGCGGATCACATCCGGGTCCGGGCCGATAAAGGTAAAGCCGCTCTTTTGCACCTGCTCGGCGAAGTCGGCGTTCTCTGCGAGAAAGCCGTAGCCGGGGTGTACGGCTACGGCGTCGGTGATCTCCATGGCGGAGATCAG
Source organism: Microbulbifer regidiadema (SeqCode) (assembly GCF_052466995.1). Lineage (NCBI taxonomy): Bacteria > Pseudomonadati > Pseudomonadota > Gammaproteobacteria > Cellvibrionales > Microbulbiferaceae > Microbulbifer > Microbulbifer regidiadema (SeqCode). The sequence continues at coordinate 3,978,980 of NZ_CP174297.1, forward strand.
CGCCGGCACATTCAAGTAGCTCTGCGGGGAGGGGTTGGGGCCGATACATACGGATTCGTCGGCCAGGCGTACATGCTTGAGATTGCGGTCTACCAGGGAGTGCACCGCCACAGTGGCGATACCCATCTCTTTACAGGCGCGCAAAATCCGCAGGGCGATTTCGCCGCGGTTGGCGATTAGGATTTTGTCGAACATTGTGACTTACCCCACTCAGACGATGGTCACGAGGGGCTGGTCAAACTCTACCGGTTGGCCATCTTCGAGCAGGATGGACTCGATGGTACCGGCTTTGTCAGCCTCGATCTGGTTCATCATCTTCATCGCTTCGACGATACAGACAACGTCGCCGGCCTTAACCTGCTGCCCGACTTTCACGAAGGGCTCAGCACCGGGGCTGGGTGCGGCGTAATAGGTGCCCACCATCGGCGACTTCACCGCGTGTCCGCTGAGCGCCGGTTTGGACTCTTTTTCCACCGGGGCGGTGGTGGCAGCGGCGGCGGGAGGCGTCTGAACGGGGGCGGGGGGAGCCGTGTAAACTGGCGCAACCGGTTGGGCTGCGCTACTGATGCCGCGGCTGATGCGCACGGACTCTTCGCCCTCTTTGATTTCCAGCTCGCCGATATCCGACTCTTCGAGCAGCTCAATCAATTTTTTAATTTTGCGGATATCCATAGTTATTTACTCGCAGTTTGATTCGTTGTTGTGCAGGTCGGCATCCAATTGGTGGATCGCTGCCTGTAGAGCCAGGGTGTAGCTGTTGGCGCCAAAGCCACAGATTACGCCGCAGGCCAGATCTGAAAGATAGGAATGGTGTCGGAACGCTTCCCTGGCGTGGGGGTTCGACAGGTGAAGCTCAATAAAGGGGATGGCAACCGCTGCCAGGGCATCGCGCAGGGCGACACTGGTATGGGTGAACGCAGCCGGGTTGATCACGATAAAGTCCACGCCGCTAGTCGCCGCCAAGTGGATGCGCTCCAGCAGGGTCGACTCGCTATTGCTCTGCAAGACTTCCAGTTCGTGGCCGGCGGCACTGCACTGGCGCAGGGCGGCCTCATTGATATCCGCCAGGGTGGTGGTCCCGTAGATATGCGGTTCGCGGCTGCCCAAAAGGTTTAGGTTGGGGCCGTGAAGGAGAAGAAGTTTAGCCATAATTCGCCCTGAAGAAAGTTGCCGAAAACCCATATAAAGTGGGTTAAAATTGGCTATCTTGCGGGCAAACCCGAATTTTCGGCCTAATTGCCCGAACGCTTTAACCGAGTCTGCCGCAAAAGTGACTCCCTGTCCATGCCAGTTTGGGAGTTTATCGAAGTTAGCAGCAGTTCGGCGATATTGGGCAAAAAATTAGTTCAAAATATCCGGGTTGTGGCCTGTTTACCTTGGGTTGTTGGCTACAAAGGCGCCAGAAGTTTTACTGCGCGCTCCCTGTGCTCAAAGGACTGCCCACCGCATTCTCCAGCTCCTGGAGCAAATCATCTTGGGACAGTATCTGCGGCAGTATTTTTGCCTCACCCCCATCGGCGGGATAGAGAAGGTAGAGCGGCACACTGGTACGCCCATATTTGGCCAATAACTCGCTGATTCTCGGGTCTTGATTGGTCCAGTCGCCCTTCAGTGCGACCACGTTGAGACGCTCCAGGGCATCGCTGACTTCGGTGCTCGACAGTACGGCTTTCTCATTCATCAGGCAGGTGATGCACCAGGCCGCCGTCATATTGGCGAGAACCGCGCGGCCTTCACCGCGCGCAGCTTCCAGTCGCTCTGCCGAATAGGGCTCCCAGTAGTCGCTGCCGGACAGCGGCTCCGCCTGGTTGACGGTTTTAAGCTGTGGCAGGAGTAAAACCGCCAGGGTCAGGGCGGCGAGCGCGAGGGCGCCGCGCAGCCAGTGCCATTGCGGGCGCGGCCAAAGCCACAGGGCAAATGCAATGGCCACGGCACCGGCCAGTACCAATGCAATACCATCTCCACCGGTCTGTCGCCCCAGGACCCACAGCAGCCACACCGCAGTGAGATACATGGGGAAGGCCAGCAGCTGCTTTAGGCGATCCATCCAGGGGCCGGGCTTCGGCAGCTTTTCCGCCAGGGCGGGGATATAAGTCAGCAACAGAAAGGGGGCTGCCATGCCGGCGCCGAGGGCGGCAAAAACACTCAGTGCGATTAGCGGGGGCTGTGTGACGGCAAACCCCAGTGCGGAGCCCATCAGTGGCGCAGTGCAGGGGCTGGCCACCAGCGTTGCCAGGGCGCCGGATGCGACAGAGCCCGATAACCCCTGGCGCTTGTTTAGGCTGCCGCCGATCCCCATCAGACTGCTGCCCAGCTCGGTCATTCCGGACAGGCTCAGCCCCATGGTAAAGAACAGGTAGGCGAGCGCAGCCACCAACCAGGGCGACTGAAGCTGGAAGCCCCAGCCGACAGCCTCTCCGCCGGCGCGGAGGGCGAGCATCACAGCGGCGATAGCCACAAAGCTCACCACCACGCCCAGTGTATAGGCCCAGCCGTGGTGGTGCCTTTGACTGGCATTTTGTGTCGCCTGGCTCACCGCCAGTAATTTAATCGACAGTACCGGGAAGACACAGGGCATCAGGTTCAGAATCAGGCCGCCGGCAAATGCGAGCAGCAGCGCCAGCGATAAGGTGACATTGCTACTGCCGGTGGCGGTGGCGGTGGCGGTGCCGCTGCCGCTGCCCGCCGGCGGAGTGGACGCGCCGGCGATGGAGGCGCTGTCTCCGGGTTGGATAGCCCGGTTGGCAAAATCTACGCTGTAGTAGCGGGTCTGGGGCGGATAGCAGAGCCCCGCATCGGCACAACCTTGGTAGTGGAGCTCGAGTCGCGTGGTACTACCGGACTCGGGGAGGTCCAGGGCAAACTCCAGCTGGCCCCGGTAGACCTCGGTTTCCTTTTCGAAATAATCATCCCAGATGACCTCACCGGTCGGCAGGTTTAGGGGGATGGGAGTTTTCTCACCGCTGTCGACCCGGTACAGGGCCAGCTTTTCGCGATAGAGATAGTACTCCGGGGCAATCTGGAAGAGCCCGTTGAGGCCATTGGCGTCGAAGAGCAAATCCTGCCGGTAGGCTTCATCGACCGGTAAGAAAGTGTTTTCCTGGGCACTGCTCAATGAGGCGAAAGGGTTATCGGAGTTCTGCGCTGAGGCCCCAACACTGGCCATTGCCAGCAGGATTGTCAGCAGAACGAGGAAATTTTTCCGGAAACTTTTGGTCATCACAGCCATAGATGAAAAAATTCATTATAGTCGGGTGCACAGCTCAGACTGCTGCACCAGGTGGGGGTTCAGTCGCCGCAGCAGTATAGCGACGCCAGTGGTACAAAAAAAACAACAATAGGGGATTGTTTTGCCGTCATTTGAACGCCTTCACAGCCTTGGGCTACTGCTGTTATTGGCACTTTGCCTGGGGGCCTGCTCATTCACTAAGCCCGCGCCGAAGACGGTTGTCCCTCCTCCCGCCCCTAAAAAGACGCCATCCCAAGACCAGGTTCGGCGCAACAATATTTCCTTTTTTTTGAGTCGTGCGGAACAGGCGCTACGCAAAGGGCATCTAACCCAGCCTGCCGGCGCCAGCGCCTATGACTACTACCTGCGTGTATTGCAACTGCAACCGGAGAACAGTAAGGCCGCAACCGGTATTCAAACCATTGTGGTCACCTATGTCGAGCGGGCCCGGGATGCCCTGCGGCGCAGGGACTTCGGGGAAGTAAACACCCTGTTGAAGCGAGCTGAGATGCTGGCCCCGGCCAACCCACTGGTCGCCGAGGTGCGCGCTCAGCTGGATCGCGAGCGGGGGCGGGCCCAGCTGGATCTGCCCGCCGGGGAGGTTATCGGCCTGCCAGCGGATGAGCTGACGGCGCGCTCCGCTGGGCTGGTGGCGCAGTTGCAGCGTGTCGCGAGCAGAATTCGCCGCGAGCAGTTGCGCGTTATTATCGTCGCGCGCAGCGATGCAGAGGGGCGCTGGGTTTATCAGCAGCTGCGCGAGGCAGTGCCCGGGTATCGGGTGCGCGGAGATATCCGGGTCGGTAATCCGGCGAGATTGATTCTGATTAAGCCCAGCGGAGGGGCAGTATGAAAAAAGTATTGGCATTGGCCTTTTTAATTGCGGCATTGGCTGTTTCTAAAAATGCTTATTCGATGGGAATTAAGGCGGAGGGCTATGTGCGGGAAACACCGCCGGGCGCCCCGATGAGTGCGGCCTTCGTATCACTGCACAACACCGGTGAAGGGAGCCGGGTGCTGACCGGTGTGGCGTTACCCGGTATCGAACAGGCTTCCGCCGACCTGCATACCACGGTAGCGGAGCGGGGGGTAAACCGGATGCGCCCGCTGGCACAGCTGACGATTGCCGCCGGGGCAAGTGTGGAGATGGCCCCCGGAGGCGTGCACTTAATGATTAAAGGCCTGCGCCTACAGGCGGGGGAGCAGCTGCCACTGCGGTTGCTGTTTGCCGATGGCAGCCGTGTAGATATTCTTGTGCCGGTTATCCGGGTGAGCGATGAAAGTGAGCATCGCCACCACCACGGCTAAATAGATTATTTTATGGAAGTTATGGGGAGTTCAACATGAAAAACTTATTGGTTCTCGGCGCTGCTCTGCTGCTTAGTGCCTGCGCCCACAGCCCGCTGCAAATTTGGTTGCAGCCCCAGGTTCAGGTCGCTCCTGAAGCGATAGGCGAGGGGTTTAGCATGACTGTGAGCGGTATTAATGAGCTGCCCAGTGGCGGTCTGGGATCACTGGGCGGTGTCTATGCCGATACCGCCCAGGTGAGTATTGGCAACGATGCCGGTGAGGCCATTGCGGCGGGGCTGCGCCAGGGGTTTTCAAACTGGTCATTTCGAATTACCGATAGCGCTGCGGAAGTTCAGGTCACCGCGAAGCTGGTAAAACTGACTTACAACAGCCCCAATACGGTTTATACCACCGAGATTGACACCTCTGCTGAAATTCACCTGGAAGTAAAAATCGGCCCTCGCACTTATTTCGGCACTTATAGCGCTTCGGGTAAAGACCGCAACCTGGTCAAGCCCAGTCGCGAAGAAGTGCAAAGCCGTGTGAATAGCCTGCTCAGTGCCACTTTGCAGCGAGCATTTGCAGACGAGAAATTAAAAAATTTCTTGCGCACCAATCTGTGAATGTGCAATTTATACCTCTGCAAAATAAAACTCGGTTGGGAGACTAGATAGTTGAATAAAATCGGCGATCTTAGGCAATGATGTCGGTAACTCTGTCCGATAATCGGCTTTCCCAAGCTGTCCCCCCGCTGCCGGGGAGGGGCTGTATTTTGCGCGGTTGTAGCTTGAGTGGGGACTGGCGTGACGCTGTTTAATCCGGAGTCCGCTCATTACCTCGGACCTCTCGTCCAGCTGGAAGAGGGCTTGAGGCCCTGCGAGCAGATTAGTCTCCAGGCAGCGGAAGCGGCACTGGGGGCTATCGCGGATGGTGTTATCGTCACCGATGCCTCCGGTACCGTGATTTACACCAACCCGCTGGTCAATGAAATGACTGGAGACCTGGTTGGATTACTGCCGGGCCAACCTCTGGCTGAGGGGCTGCGCCTGTGCAATAGCCAGGGGGATACCATTGAACCGATACCGCCGGTGTCTGCGGGCCTGACCGAAGTGCCCAGAACCCGGGAGTTTAATGCCAATATTATCCGCCCCGGAGAGGAGCAGGCCCCGCTCGAGGTAACGGTGCAGGTAATGGCGCTGTGGGATAGGGGCGCGCTAAATAATTATGTCCTGGTGCTGCGGGATACCTCCGCCGCACGCCGCGTTTCCACCCGCCTGATGTGGCAGAGCAGCCACGATGCCCTGACCCGCTTGCCCAATCGACAATTCTTTGAGAGCGAACTACAAAGCCAGCTCAGCCTCTGCGTGGACAAGCGCCAACACCATGTGCTGCTCTACCTGGATGTTTACCAGTTCAAAGTTATCAATGACACCCTCGGCTTTATCGCCGGCGATCAGTTGTTGGTGCAGCTGGTGGAGCTTATCAAGCGCAGCCTCTCCAGCGCCGACCTGTTCGCCCGGGTTGGCAGTGATGAGTTTGCGATACTGCTGCGCGACTGCACCCTGGAAGAGGGGGGCCGTGTGGTGGCCCGATTGCGGGACTCGGTGCAAAACTTCAGTTTTCACTGGGAGGGCAATGACAACCGCGTCGCGGTGTCGATCGGTGTTGTCGGCGTCGACCGCTTTACCCCCAGTGCCAGCCAGCTGTTGGCCTCGGCCAACGATGCCTGTTGCAGCGCGCGGGAGCAGGGCAGAAACCGGGTCAAGCTGTTTGGGGACTCCCGCAAGGTACTGGAGAAGCGCCGGGAGACAACCTGGGTGGCTGAAATTCATGCGGCGCTAAAAGAGGACCGCCTGATGCTGTACCGGCAGCCGGTGGTTGCGCTCAAGGGGGATCGCAGTGTTCACCACTATGAAATCCTGGTGCGAATGCGCGGTCGCGATGGTGGTGTTATTTCCCCGGGATTATTTCTCCCGGCCGCCGAGCGCTACGGCTTGATCGAAGAAGTGGATCGCTGGGTAATTCGCCGGGTGTTTGACTATATGGCTCAGGAGCAGTCCCTGGGCATGGGCGCGATTAACTATGCGGTTAATATTTCCGGTATCAGCCTGGGGGATGAGACCTTTGCGGACTTTGTGCTGCAATCCCTCGCCGATGCCGGTGTGACCCCCTCGCGGGTCCAGTTCGAGATCACCGAGACCAGCGCCATCAACAATCTCGAACGGGCGCTGATTTTTATCCACAAGCTCAGGGCTGCCGGGTGCAGTTTTGCCCTGGATGACTTTGGTCGCGGTGTTTCCTCCCTGGCCTATCTACGCCAGTTGCCCGTGGACTTTCTCAAAATCGATGGAAGCTTCGTGCGCAATATGCTCGAAGATGAAATTGATAGCGCTATGGTCAGTACCATCGACCACCTGGCGAAGAGAATGGGGATCAGCACTATCGCTGAGTATGTGGAGAGTCCGGAATTGATGGAAAAACTGAGTCATATGGGTGTGGACTATGCCCAGGGGTTCGGTATTGCCGCAGCGGCGGGATTGCCGGAACTGGATGCCTACCCGGGTATGCGACACCACTCCAGAGGCCCCAAACCCTAGGGCCCCTGGATGGCGGCTGTAACTAGACCACAGGGGCGAGCAGTTCGGAATGCTGCTCGGCGTTCAGTCGCGGTCCGTATTGGCTCACCACCTGGGCGGCGGCGCGGCACGCCAGTTCACCGGCTTCGCTAAAGCTCATCTCGCGGTTGATCGCGTAGAGGAAAGCACCGGCAAACATATCGCCGGCGCCGTTGGTATCGATGGCGCGGACCTCGGGGCTCGCTACGCGGTAAATGTTACTGCCATCCCACAGCAGTGCGCCATCGGCGCCCAGGGTAATCGCAAAGCTGCGGCAGTAATCGCGCAGGGCTTCAGCGGCCTCTTCAACAGACTCGGTAGCAGTAAAGCTCAGCGCCTCATCCCGGTTGCAGAACAGCATATCCACTCCGCCGCCAATCATCTCCCTGAGCCCCTCGCCGAAGAACTGAACCATCGCCGGATCGGACAGGCTGAGTGCGGTTTTCACCCCGTGAGTTTCGGCCTCTTCGCGGAGCTTGATCGCCGCAGCGCGGCCAGTGTCAGAGGAGACCAGGTAGCCTTCGATATAGGCCCACTTGGAGGCGGACAGTGCGTCGCTATCCAGCTCCGCGACTGAGAGCCGCTCACTCATACCCAGGTAGGTGCTCATGCTGCGCTCGGCGTCCGGGGTGATCAGCACCAGACACTTGCCGGTGGTACCCTCGTCGGCCCGCTTCAGTGTCTCGGGGTAGTCCACTCCGGCGCTGTTGAGGTTATCCCTGTAGAAGTCCCCGTTGGCGTCGGCGGCAACCTTGCACGAATAGAAGGTGCGGAGCCCGAAATAGCTGGCAGCAATCACTGTATTGGCGCCGGAGCCACCGCAGGCCAACTTGGCCGTGACCATATGGTTTTTAAGGTCGTCTACCAGCTGTTGCTGGCGGGCGTCATCCACCAGGGTCATGATTCCCTTTTCCACGCCGAGGGCACTCAAATCCTGGTCCGATACTTCGATTTCTGTATCGAGTAGGGCGGCACCTATGCCGTAGAGATCGTATTGCTGCATATCATTCCTATTCGGGCTTATTGTCTCGATTTCCGCCGCATTATGGACGTGATTTTGGCAAGTGCAAGGCGCGGTGTAGTGTCGGCGATGACTAATCTCTGTACAGGCGCCTGCCGCATCCTGGTGAACTTATCGGCGCCTGCTGGGGTCAATTCTCGCACGGGAGCAAATAGCACCTTCACGTAAACCGCCAGGTGATAGATACTGCCCAGCCTGGAATTTGGCTCGCGCTCTACAGGCGGGCCCGCCAGCGCTGCGAGGCGCTGTCAGCAAGATACCAGCGGAGCTGCCACCTGCTGGTACCCTGCCTTCGGCTCTTGGCCTGAGCTTGATCAGGTCTCTAGAGTCGCTTGATGTACTGAGTTGGCAGCGGGACTGAATCCTTATATGGCATCAACGAAACGCCGGCGCGTCAGAGCGTCAAAGCCCAAACGACGATATCGCTGGCTCAAGCTGCTAGTGCTGCTAGCCCTGGTGGGCTCCCTGGCGCTGGCAGCGTATATGGCTTACCTGGATGTGCAGCTGCGCGAGCGACTGGACAGCCGCCAATACCAACTCCCCGCCCGAGTCTATGCCCGCCCGCTGGTGCTGCGCGAAGGTATGGCGATGCACCCGGATGAGTTGGAGTCCGAATTTTCCGCCCTGAATTACCGCAAGCAAAATACCCTTAGCGAGCCCGGCTCCTGGGTGCAGGAGGGGATGAATTACAAGGTCTGGCGCCGGGACTTTATCCACGCCAATGGCCGTCAGCCGGCTGCGATAGTCTCCTTCCGCCTGCGCAACGATCAAATCAGCGGCCTGCGCGATAGCAATGGCCGCAGTCTGGCGGAATTCCGCCTGGATGCGGCCAATATCGGCTCTCTACTGGGGGGCGGCGACGACCGCAACCCGGTGCGCTTCGACGATATCCCACCACTGGTGGCCAATACCCTGATCGCGGTGGAGGACCAGGACTTCCTCAATCACTTCGGTGTCTCCCCGCGCGGTATTGCCCGGGCCATGGTGGCCAATGCCAAAGCCGGGCGATTGGTACAGGGCGGCTCAACGATTACCCAGCAGCTGGTTAAAAATATCTTTTTTGACCACAAGCCCAGTCTGTGGCGCAAATTTAACGAAGCGCTGATGGCTATCCTGATGGAGGTCCACTACGACAAGCGCTATATCCTACAGGAGTACATCAATGAGGTGTGGCTGGGGCAGCAGGGTGCCAGAGGCATTTATGGCTTTGGACTGGCCTCTGAGTTTTATTTTCAGCAACCCCTGGATACCCTGGAACCCCATCAGGTAGCTCTGTTGGTGGGGCTGGCCAAGGGGGCGTCCTACTACAACCCCTGGCGCAACCCTCAGCGAGCGTTGCAGCGGCGCAATACGGTGCTGGAATTGATGCTGGAGCAGGGGCTGATCAGCCGCGAGGAGTTTCACAAGTACACCGCCAAACCTCTGGGGGTGGTCAAGGGCGGTGCCGGTGCACAAAACCCTTACCCGGCCTTTACCGAGCGGCTGCTGGCCGAACTCCGCCCCTATTACTCCTATGAGGAATTGCGCACGGCGGGCTTGAGGATTTACACCACCTTGGCGCCCTCGGTGCAGAAACTGGCGGAGGAGTCCATCAGTCGGGGGGTCAGTCAGCTGGAGAAAGACCGGGGGATCAAGGCCAATTCACTCCAGGCTGCCACGGTGCTGCTGGACAATCGCAGCGGCAATGTACTGGCCATGGTGGGAGATCGGAACCCGAATTATCCGGGCTTTAACCGGGCACTGGAGGCCCGTCGCCAAGTGGGTTCCCTGATTAAGCCGGCTGTGTTTCTCACCGCGCTGGAGCGCCCCGAGGAGTACAACCTCGCCACTTTGATCGACGATGCTCCGGTGAGAATCGAAGAGGCCGATGGCGATGTGTGGATGCCGCAAAATTTCGACAAGCGCGCCCACGGTCAGATACCGCTCTATATTGCCCTGGCCAAGTCCTACAACCTGGCGACGGCTCACTTGGGACTGGATCTCGGCTTGCAGAATGTGCGCCAGACGATCCGCCGCCTGGGGGTTGAGGCGAAGCTTCCCCGGGTGCCGGCGATGCTGCTGGGTGCCGTGGAGATGACCCCGTTCGAAGTGGCCGGCATGTATCAGACGATCGCCAATGGCGGTGAGACAGTGCAGCCGCGCACCCTGTTGGCGGTATCCGATGCCCAGGGGAGACGCGTACAGCACTTCCGCCGCAAGACGAATCGCGGTGTCGATCCTATCTCCGCCTATCTGTTGCGCTGGGGGCTGGAGCAGGCCATGCGCGAGGGCACCGGGCGCCGTTCGGCCAAGCGCTTACCGAGCAGTATCGCCTTCGCCGGCAAAACCGGAACCACCAATAACAACCGCGACAGCTGGTTTGCGGGCTTCTCCCCGGAGGTGACCGCTGTGGTCTGGTTGGGACGGGACGACAATGAGCGCACCCGCCTGACCGGCTCTACCGGTGCGCTGCCGATCTGGACAGAGATGATGCGCAAGTTGCCGCACCATCACGGACCGGTTGAGCTGCCCCGAGGAGTGGAGCTTAAATTTGTGAATTCCCGGGGGCAGTTTATGGACCCGGAGTACTGTCGCGGTGGCTATGAGATACCTTTCTCCTATGAGACCCAGCTGCAACCGGCACCGGAGTGCCAGGGGCAGAATCGCTGGCGCTGGTTCCGCAATCTGTTCGGCGACGATCGCGATGAAGCGGCACCGAGGGAGCAGATGAGCCCCGGCTGGGGAGTGGATGTCAGCGAGCAGCAAATGCGCGATCAGCGCCGCCAACAGCTGCAAGAGCAGTTGCGCGGCGACGATGCGGAAGAGTTTGGGGGGGATTCCGGTTTTGATCCCGGTTCTGAGCAGGAGCCCCTGGAGCTGCCCAGGGGCAATACCTTTGGCACGGGCTCTCGCGGTGTGCCGGTCGAGGAGGCTCAAGCGGTGGGGCCGGACCTGGAAGATCAGTGGCCCTAAAAAGACAGCGCGCGATTTAATCGCGCGCTTTTCCCTGCGCTGTCAGTCCTGTAGCAGCTGTGCGGCCTCTTCGGCAAAGTAGGTGAGGATGCCGTCGGCACCGGCGCGCTTGAACGCCAGCAGGGATTCCAGAATAACCGCCTCCCGCTTTAGCCAGCCATTGTCAAAGGCGGCGCAGTGCATGGCGTACTCCCCGCTCACCTGATAGGCGAACGTGGGCACCCGCAACTCCTCTTTTACCCGGCGCACTATATCCAGGTAGGGCATTCCGGGTTTTACCATCACCATATCCGCCCCCTCTTGCAGGTCGAGAGCGCACTCGTGCAGTGCCTCATCGGTATTGGCGGGGTCCATTTGGTAGCTGGCTTTATTGCCACCTTTCAAGTTGCCGGCGGAGCCCACCGCATCGCGGAAGGGGCCGTAGTAAGCGGAGGCATATTTAGCCGCGTAGGACATAATCAGGGTGTTGCTGTGGCCGGCGCTTTCGAGAGCATTGCGAATAGCGCCGATACGGCCGTCCATCATATCCGAGGGGGCCACCATATCGGCACCGGCAGCGGCGTGGGACAGGGCCTGCTGTACCAATACTTCAACGGTTTCGTCGTTGACGATATAACCGCTGTGGTCCATCAATCCATCCTGGCCGTGGCTGGTAAAGGGGTCCAGGGCCACGTCGGTGATAACCCCCAATTCCGGTACCGCATTTTTCAGTTCGCGAACAGCTCTTTGCGCCAAGCCATCGGCGTCGTGGGCGGCACTGGCACAGTCGGATTTTGCCGATGGGTCCACTACCGGAAACAGGGCTATGGCGGGAATGCCCAAGGCATGCACTGCCTTGGCTTTCTTGGCCAGCAAATCCACGCTCAGGCGTTCAACCCCCGGCATTGAGGCGACTTTTTGGGTTTCGTTGCGCCCCTCAATAACAAACAGTGGCAGGATCAAGTCGTCACTGCTCAACTGGGTTTCCCGCACCAGTCGACGGGAAAAATCCCTTGCACGCAGGCGACGTAAGCGAGTGTTGGGGTAGGCACCACGGCCGAAACTTTGGCTCATCGGGAAATTACTCCGGCTATCCATAGGGCCGCAGAAACCCCGCAGCCGCAACTGGCAGCCATCATATCAAATTGCCGCAATGGGTGATTTTCGATTGCTGGGGTAAAGTGGTTTAAAAATGGGGCTGATGTAAGTGCTTTACCAATAGTTTGCCGGCGGTTTCTATATGTTTTGCCAACAGTGCGGCGGCCTGGTCCCCATTTCCCTCTTGGATTGCTTTGAGAATTGCAAAGTGCTGGTCCTGACTGGTGCCCTGGTAATTCAGACCGTGGGACTGGTAGCCGATATAGCGCTCACATTGCCGGTGAAGGTGCTCGACGGTATTAAATAGTGTGGGTCTTGCAGCTGCCCGATAAATACAGGCATGGAACTCCCAATTCAGTTTTCCGATCTGCTCGGCGGAGAGTTCAGGTTTGGCTTGCATGGATTCCAGAATATCCCTGGCCCGCCCCAGGATCTCTCCATTGAGGCTTTCCAGTGCCAGGGATTGCAACAGCGGTTCCAGGCGCATGCGCATCAGGTAGAGGTCTTCCACTTCAATAGGATCAAACTGCGGCACTGCGACGCCGCGCTTGCCGTGTCCGGTTAACCAGCCCTCATTTTTCAATCTTTGTAGAGCGTCCCTAACCGGAATACGGCTCACTGAGTAAAGTTCGGCCAGTTCGACTTGTTTTAGCACTTGGCCGGTAGCGAAGCGGCCTCGCTGCAAATCCGCTTTGATTTTTTCGTAAAGGTTCATTAGGCCTTCATCTATTACCCTGTTTGAAAAACCAATAACAGCCCAGGCCACCGATTAGTCCCCAAAAAGCGGCACCGATTCCTAAAAAGCTAATGCCTGAGGCGCTGATAAGGAAGGTGATTAGCGCCGCCTCACGGTTTTCTGTGTCTGCGGTGGCACTTGCTAGGCAGTTGCCGAGTGTCCCAAGTAGAGCCAAGCCTGCGAGGCCGGCGATTAGTGCATTAGGGAAGTTACTGAATAATGCAACTACTGTGGCACCAGATAACCCTACCAGAAGGTAGAAAAAGCCTGCGGCAATTCCGGCGGTATAGCGCTTGTCCGGGTTGGGGTGGGCTTCGGGTCCAGTACAAATTGCTCCAGTAATTGACGCAAGGGTTAGGGTAAAGCCGCCAAAAGGGCTGAGTAGCAGGTTGGCTAATCCGGTTCCGCTGATCAGTGGAGAAACTGGAACTCGTTGGTAACCACTGGCGGCGAGAGTTGTTGCCCCAGGTAAGTATTGCGAAGTCATAGCGACGATAAATAGAGGAATACCAACACTGATTAGGGTTGAGAGATTGAATTCCGGAGTGACCCAAATGGGTTTCGGTGTTTGCCAGTGAATCTGATCAGGCGTGAATAGGCGCAGCTTCCAGCAGACAGCTATTCCACAGGCGAGAACCAAAATAATAGCGTAGCGAGGCATCCAACGGCGCCCTACTAAATAGGCTAGCAACATGGCACCTACTAGGATGGGTTGAGATTGTAGTGAGGTGAAAGTGCCGAGGCCGAACTGAAGCAATATGCCCGCTAACATAGCACCTGCAATTGGGCCTGGTACTAGCCTGGCTACCCGTTCAAAGGCTCCGGAAAGCCCTACCACAATGGTCAGTATGGCGCTGAAAAAAAATGCGCCGATGGCCTCGGCAATAGGAATGCCGCTCAGGCTGGTTGCCAGAAGCGCTGCGCCCGGTGTCGACCAAGCGGTAACAATCGGTGCGCGATAATACCAGGAAAAGAAGATACCTGAGAGCCCCATCCCCAATCCCAAAGCGCCAATCCAGGAGGCAATCATCGCCTCATCTGCGCCGGCTGCACGGGCTGCCTCAAACACAATGGCTACGGAGCTGGTCAGGGCGACCAGCACGGCGATAAAGCCGGCGCTGATCGTGGACAGGCTTGTATCGGAAAGCAGACTTCTCAAGATGTATACCTTTTTAAATTTTGTATACATTTTAATTTTGAGCCACAAAAGAGCAATACTTGCGCGGCAAAGTGTTGATTTAAATTACTTGGGGGAGGATGTGATACCGGGATGAAGTACAGGCACCCACCATGTGGTGGATGCCTTGGAGGGAAGGGTTAGCCGAGACGGGCGAAGACGCGTTCAGCGGCGGCGATTGTGGCCTCAATATCCTCATCGGTATGGGCTGCGGACATAAAGCCTGCCTCATAGGAGGCCGGTGCCAGGTAGACACCTTCTTCCAGCATGCCGTGGAAGAAACGATTAAAGCGCTCGTTATCGCAGGCCATTACCTGCTGATAGTTAGTTACTTTAGGCTCTTCGGTGAAGAAGAAGCCGAACATGGTGCCGGCCTTGTTGGCGGTAATTGGGATACCTGCGGCTTTACCGGCTGCCAGGATGCCCTCTACCAAGCGGTCGGTTTTGGCAATTAAAGGCTCGTAGAAGGCGGGTTCTTCCACCAAACGCAGGGTTTCCAAGCCCGCGACCATAGCCACAGGGTTACCGGACAGGGTGCCCGCCTGGTAAACCGGACCCAGAGGAGCGATTTGTTCCATGATCTCGCGTTTACCGCCAAAGGCGCCCACCGGCATACCGCCGCCGATCACTTTGCCGAGGGTGGTGATATCTGCCTCGATACCGTAGAAGCCCTGGGCTCCGGTCAAGCTCACGCGGAAGCCGGTCATCACCTCATCGAGAATCAACAGGGCGCCGTGCTGGTCGCAAACCTCGCGCAGGGTTTCCAGGAAGCCGGGTACCGGCGGAATGCAGTTCATATTGCCGGCAACGGGCTCGACGATGATACAGGCGATTTGATCGCCCAACTCTTCGAAGCAGCTACGTACGCTATCGGCATCGTTGTAGCTCAAAGTGATGGTGTGATCCGCCAGGGCGGCGGGAACGCCGGGAGAAGAGGGTACACCCATGGTCAGGGCACCGGAGCCGGCCTTAACCAGCAGGGAGTCGGAGTGACCGTGGTAGCAGCCCTCGAATTTCACAATCTTGTCGCGCCCGGTAAATCCACGCGCCAGGCGAATGGCGCTCATGGTGGCCTCGGTGCCGGAGTTGACGAAGCGCACCAGGTCCATATTCGGCCACAGGCGGCAGAGTTCTTCGGCCAGCTCGGTTTCCAGCTCGGTTGGCGCACCGAAGCTCAGTCCGGACTGGGCCTGCTCTACCACGGCCTCAATCACCTCGGGGTGTGCGTGGCCCAGTACCATGGGTCCCCAGGATTGCACGTAGTCGATGTAGCGTTTCTCGTCGGCATCGTAGAGGTAGGCGCCTTCGGCACGGCGGATAAACACCGGGGTACCGCCGACTGCGCGAAAAGCCCGTACCGGAGAGTTAACGCCGCCGGGAATGTACTGCTGTGCTTCTGCGAAGAGCTGCTCGGATTTACTCATAAACTTATTTCAGGTTTTGTAAAAAGGGCCTGGGGGCATTATCGCGGGGGTGGCGTCTGAGGACAATGTATAGATTGGCGACGAGCGGTCACAGACTGTGTGGACAGAGGACTCACCGTTGTGGAAACGGTGAGATCGCTCGGGAGGGGGAGAATTTGTACCGGCAGCCCAAGCTTAGCGTTCGCACCAGAACAGCCGGTTGGGGATCGGCCTTCCCATTCCCAGGCGGCGGCTGTCCTTAATTGCACTCCAGGCGTACTGCTGGCTGCGGGTAACGGCTTCGATAATAGTCAGGCCGTGGGCGATATGGCAGGCGATGGCGGTAGAGAGGGTGCCGCAGACCCCGTAGGCCGCTGGCTGTAAACGCTCCCATTTAAATTCCCGGTTCAGGCCGCGCTCATCGTAGAGCCGGTTTTGCAGCTGTTGCTCGTGGGGCACGCCGGTCAGCAGCAGATAGCGACAGCCGGATTCGAGGATTTCCTGGGCCATGGCGTCGAGCACATCGGCTTCAACGGCCATGGCGCGGGCCTCCCTGCGGTTGGGGCAGACCATAGTTGCCTTGGGTAGCAACAGCGACACCATGGCCTCCCACAGAGGTGGGGCGAGCACGCTCTCCTTGTCGGCCAGGGTGGCATCGGGATCTATAACAACGGGAATATCCGGGTAGTCGTGAAGCACGCTGTGCAGCGCACGCACATTCTCCACGGAGCCCAGGTAGCCGACCTTGATCGCGGCGACCGGCATATCCTCCAAAACGGCCCGGGTTTGCTCTATAAGCAGGCTGTCATCGACTGGGGCGACCCCCAGCAGCTCACCGGTATTGCACACGCTGATGGCGGTAACTGCCGAGGCCGCATGGCAACCGAGACTGACCGCCGTCTCAGTATCTGCGGCAATGCCGGCACTGCCGCTGGGATCGTGGTGAGTAACGGTCAGAATAACGGGCTGAGGTGTATCCATAAGTGCTCTACATGACGGCCATTAGCTGTGCGCCTAATTCTAGTTGCTGAGCGCCTTGGGTAAGGAATGAATACGCGCCAAATTAAAATGGCTTTACCACAACCAAAATAACGATGGCGACCAGTGCAACCGCTGGGAGCTCGTTAAATATTAGGAAGTAGCGGCGGCTGCGGGTAACGCTGCCCTGAGCAAACTTGCGAACATAAGCGCCGCAAATATGGTGAAAACCGAGCAGTAGCACCACAAAAGTGAGTTTCGCGTGCATCCAGCCGGCAGAGCTGTAATAGGCCGGGTTCAAACTGTAGAGCCAAATGCCCAGAGCCAGGGTTGTGAGCATTGAGGGAATGGCAATGCCGCGATAGAGGCGGCGCTCCATAATACAGAAGCGGTCGCGGCTGACGGCATCAGTGGCATCGACGTGATAGACAAACAGTCGCGGCAGATAAAAAAGTGCGGCAAACCAGCACACCATCGCAATAATGTGAAAAGCCTTGATCCACAGCATGGAAAGTCCCCTTGCAAGAAACGGGAAGAGAAATTACTTCCGGTAAAAATTGTTAATTTGTAGCGGCAGAATAATGCCCGCCGTGCGATTGTCCAGAGAGCCGCTTTTGTGGCGGCAGATATACAGGCCATCGGCCCCACTTTTTTCCAGTTTCTGCGAGGCCTCAAGCATGGTGGCGCGCCAACTTAGAGAGGCCAGCTGCCGGCGTTCGCCGGGCAACCTCAGTAAATCGATAATATCTTCCGGATTTTTTACTGTTTCCGGCACTGGGGAGGTGCTGTTGTTATCGGCGATTGCCTCTTTAGGGACTCCGCGCAGGAAGGTGGCCAAGTCCGCAGCGCGCAGTAATTGCGGGGCTGGCTCCTGGGGTAAATCAATCAATATCCACTGGGGGTGTCTTTGAATTAAGGCTTTTGCCGTCGCCCGGCTAATTTCCCGGGGGGTTACTACAAAATTCTGATCCATTTCACTGGCAACTCCGACGCTGCTCAACATCTGCTGCCGCCAACTTGGCATTCCCGCTTTATTGAGTGCCCGCAGTGTCTCCTGATAGAGGCCGTTGGTGGAAAAGAGTTGGCGGCTCACTAGTGTGGCCACCACAATCATCATCATGCCGGGGAATAAAATATGTGGGTTATAAGTGAGCTCCAAAATTGCCAGTAGCGCAGCTAGAGGGGCATTGAGCATGGCGGCCATCATCGCCGCCATACCCACCATGGCATAAAATCCCGGGCTCGCCGTATGCACGCCCAGCCACGCGTTGGCCAGGACGCCGGCGATGCCGCCAACACAGGCACCGATAATCAGACTGGGGCCGATTACGCCGCCGGGAATACCG
The DNA here is from genome assembly GCF_052466995.1 of Microbulbifer regidiadema (SeqCode). Lineage (NCBI taxonomy): Bacteria > Pseudomonadati > Pseudomonadota > Gammaproteobacteria > Cellvibrionales > Microbulbiferaceae > Microbulbifer > Microbulbifer regidiadema (SeqCode). Next base: position 3,996,801 of record NZ_CP174297.1, read on the forward strand.
AGCCCCGCGCCGAAGGCGGTTGCCATTAATTTCGCTGCGACAATCATTACCAGGCTCGCGATCCCCAGCTCCCCCAGCATTGCCAGTTGCAAGGTGTCGTACCCGGCGCCGAGAATTTCCGGCACCCAGATACCCAGGGTGCCAGTGATCAGCCCCACCAGAAGCAGGCGCAGCAGCGGAGAGTGTCGCTGCTGGGGAATTAAAACCCGCTGGGAGCGGATAAATAATCCGGCCAGCGCGCCAATAACCAGAGCACAGAGGAAAAGTAGCGGCAGTTCGGTGAAGGAGTTGAGCTGAATCGCCGGCACATTAAAGTCCGGTTGGCTGCCGAAAGTCAGCTGGGTGATAGCGCTGCCGGCAACCGCTGCCAGCATAACCGGTAAAAAGCCCGCTACGGTATATTCGAGCATCACCACTTCCATGGCGAATACCACCCCGGCCAAGGGGGTGTTAAATGAGGCGGCAATGGCGGCGGCGACACCACACCCCAATAGGTTGCGACCGGAGTTGTTGGGCAGCCGTAGTGCCTTTGCCAGCCAGCTGCCACTGGCAGCTCCCAGGTGCACCGCTGGGCCCTCGCGTCCCACCGAGTGGCCGCTGATCAATATCACCGCACCGGCAACAAATTGCAGCAGAGCATTTTGTATCGGCATTTGTCCCTGGTGGTTGTACAGCCGGTCGAGAACGTGAACGACCCCCGCTTGGCGGCGGCTGGGGTTGAGGAATAGGTAGATACTTCCCACCACCAGGGAGCCGATCACCGGCAGGGCAAAACGCCAGAGGGGGGGCAGGGATTCGTAATTTTGTGGAATCGACAAAAATAAGGCGGTGGGCCACTCCGTCGCCAAGCGGAAAAATACGGTAACGCCGCCGGCCAGGATACCGGTAATCAGGGCCATTCCCAGCAGGGGGGCTAAAGCGTCCCTGGATGAGAGCCGCAGGCGCATACTTTCCAGGTGGCCGCGCCAGGGCAAATACCGAGAAAATGATTTTTTCAGCAGGTTACTGGGGCGCTGTGACACTACACATCCTTAAAGTGCTGGGGCTTGTGGTAGAGTGCCTGTCTGGTTTTATAGGTTTTACGATGACTGTCCCAGTTGGCAGATATACCGGAGATTTTAGCAAGGTGATAAAAGTAGCGATTGTCGGGGGCACCGGCTATACCGGGGTGGAATTACTTCGGCTTCTCTCAACACATCCACAAGCGGAAGTCACCGCGATCACCTCGCGCTCGCTGAATGGTACCCCGGTTGCCGAGCTTTTCCCTAGTCTGCGAGGGCACTCGTCGCTGTCTTTTTGCAGCCCGGATATCGAACAGCTGGCGGATTGTGATGTTGTGTTCTTCGCCACGCCCCACGGAGTTGCCCAGGCCCAGGTGCCAGCGCTGATTGCGCGCGGAGTTCGGGTGATCGATTTATCTGCCGATTTTCGCCTCAGGGATATCCCTACCTGGGAGCAGTGGTACGGCCAGGCCCACGCTGCTCCCGAGCTGGCGCAGAGCGCGGTTTACGGTTTGCCAGAAGTGAACCGGGAGCAGATTGCCGGGGCGCAGTTGATCGCCTGCCCCGGCTGTTACCCCACGGCAATTCAGCTGGGCTGGATACCGCTGTTGGAAAAGGGCTTGGTTGAGCCCGGCGAACTGATTGCCAGCGCGGCCAGTGGTATCAGCGGCGCGGGGCGGCAGGGCAAGACCGACTTGATTATGGCTGAGAACAGCGACAATTTCCGCGCTTATTCTGCGGCTGGGCATCGCCACTTACCCGAGATCGAGCAGGGTCTCCGCCGGGTGCAGAGCGCTGAATCCTCTCCGGCACAGGTAACTTTTGTCCCTCACTTACTGCCGATGATTCGCGGTATCCACGCGACTTTATTCGCTCGATCGGCGGGCAGGGCTGACGCCGGTGAGCTTCAGCAGATTTTTGCAGAGCGCTATAAAAATGAGCCCTTCGTGGATGTGATGCCGGCGGGCAGCCACCCTCAGACGCGCACGGTCAGGGGAACCAATATGTGTCGCATCTCAGTGCTGCAACCCCAGGAGCGGGATACGGTATTGGTTTTATCGGTTATTGATAACCTGGCCAAGGGCGCATCGGCCCAGGCAATCCAAAATATGAATATTATGTTTGGCTTAACTGAGACGTTGGGCCTGGATAGCCCGGCACTGCTGCCTTAGAATCGGGTGTTTCCCGACAATCGATAAATCCCGGATAAGACTTAGCAGATTTCATGGTGCTCAAAGTTAAAGGCAGCAAGCAGTACCGCATGAAAGTGGTGCCCGATAAACCCTTCTCTGGTGTGATCGCCATAGTGGGGGTCGTTTTTTTATTATTGATTACCTCGGCAGCTTCCTATTTTGCCGGGCAGTATCAGTTGCGCCAGAGCCTCGAGCGCAAGACACAGGAGCATACGCAGGCGCTCGATCGCCTCACCGCACTGCAGGGCGAAAATGAATCCCTGCGCATGCGGGTGGCCACAGCCGAGCAGTCGCTGACCATCGGTGAGCAGGCGAGCGAGTCGGTGCGTGCGGAATTGGTGCAGAAAGAAAGCCAGATTGCCGAGTTAAAACAGGAAATCTCTTTCTATCGCGGTGTTATGGCGCCGGAAGAGGGCGGTGAGAGGGTGTCCATCGGACGATTTATCCTCTCGCAAACCAGCGATCCCAAAAATTACCAATACAAGTTACAGGTCAAGCAGTCCGCAGCGCGTCGGGATATTGTCAAAGGCAGCGCCACATTTACTGTAGTGGGGCGCCAGGACGGGGAGCCGAAGAGCTATCCGCTGAAGGAACTGTCGGAACAGGTGGACAGTGAGTCGATTCAGCTGCGTTTTAAATATTTTCAGAATATCGAGGGGGAGCTGCGCTTGCCGGAGGGTTTTGTGCCCGAAGGCGTGGAGCTGTCGCTTAAATCTTCTGGGCGCAAGGGCTTCAATATTGAGCAGCGCTACGGTTGGTTGGTACAGGAAAGTTAGCATAGGTGCCAAAGGCACGAGGGTTTGGGGATTATGTTAAGAAAAAAAGAGAAGCAGATAACTATGGCCAATACCGGTAGTAACCACACCACATTGATTGCGCGCCAGACGGAGATCAGCGGTGATATCCATTTCCGTGGCAGCCTGGTCATTGAGGGTAAGGTGCGCGGCAATATTACCGCTCACAGCGATAGCGATGCGCGCCTGCAAATTGTGGATGGCGGTGTCGTCGAGGGTGAAGTACGCGTACCCCAGGTGGTGATTAACGGCAATGTCAAAGGCGACGTGTTTGCCGCGCGCCATTTGGAACTCGCCGCCAAGGCCATGGTGGAGGGCAATGTGCACTACAAACTGATCGAAATGCTGAAAGGTGCCCAGGTCAACGGAGCCCTTGTCCCCAACGCAGACCTGAGCGGAGTCGGTGAGCCCCATATGCTCGGCTACGCTGAAGGCGAGACAGTTATCGAGGCATCCTAGGCCCGAGGGCAGATAGCGGCACTTTGTTGTGCCGGCCTATCTGCCGGTTAATACTTGACTGAATTGCTAGGTTTAAGCAAGATGACGCCCCCGGGGCTGCACTCGTTATAACTTTTATACGAGCGGTGAATGTCCCGATGAGTTGAGAGAGACTTATGTCAGAAGCTGTATCCTTTTCTCCTGCGCCACTCGTGGTCACAGACAAGGCTGTGGCCAAGGTAAAAAGCCTGTTGGAAGAGGAGGGCAACCCGGAGCTAAAGCTCAGGGTGTTCGTGACCGGAGGCGGCTGCTCCGGTTTCCAATACGGTTTTACCTTCGATGAATTGGTTGCTGAAGATGATGCCATCATAGAAAAAGATGGCATTGAGGTATTGGTTGACGCGATGAGCTACCCCTATCTGGTGGGCGCCAACGTAGACTATGAAGAGGGCCTGTCCGGCTCCCGCTTCGTGGTGCAAAACCCCAACGCCTCCTCCACTTGTGGATGTGGTTCCTCTTTCTCTATTTGAGGAACTCCGGCCCGCCCTTATGCTTTAGGGCGGGTAAATAGCCCCTAAAACTGCCTCTTTCTGTGCACCGGTAACCCCCGGGCAATTTCCCGGCAGTCCCCTCAATGTTTGGCGGGCCAGCCAGGCAAACCCCACCGCTTCGAGCCAGTCCGCATCAATGCCATAGCTTCCGGTATCGTTGATAGACCAGGTGGGCAAGCGGCGCTGTAGCCGTGCAATCAAATCCTTATTTTTTGCCCCGCCGCCGCAGGTCAGTAGTTCGCCTCCCTCTGCAAAGTTGTGCACGGCATCGGCGATGCTGGCAGCGGTTACCTCAGACAGCGTTGCCTGAATATCTACCGGGGCCAACTCCAAACCGGTATAGGCCTGTTCGAGCCAACTGGGGTTAAAGGTTTCGCGGCCGGTACTCTTGGGCGGCGCGGCGGCGAAGTAGGGGTCGGCAAGCAGGCGGTTCAGTAGCTCGGGGCTGGCGCGACCGCGTGCGGCCCAGTCCCCATTGCGGTCGTAGGGCTGGTTTTTATGCAGCTGTACCCAGTAGTCGAGCAGCACATTGCCGGGGCCTGTGTCATAGCCGTAAACCTGGCCGTCGGCGGTCAGTTCGGTGATATTGGCCATGCCCCCGATATTGATGACGGCACGATTTCCATCCGTTTTAAAAGCGGCCTGGTGAAATGCCGGCATTAACGGCGCCCCCTGGCCGCCGAGAGCGATATCCCGGCGGCGGAAGTCCGCGACAGTACAGATACCGGTCAGCGTCGAGATGGTGTTGGGGTCGCCGAGCTGTAAGGTGAAGGGGGTAGTCACTGTGCCCGGGGGGCGGTGGCGCACGGTTTGGCCGTGACTGCCTATGGCGGTGACAGAGCGGCCCTCAATGCCGGCTCGGGCTAACAGGGTATTGGTGGCCTCGGCAAAAACCTGCCCCAGTTTTCGGTCCAGCTGCCCGGCGCGATCCAGCTCTGAGGGACCGGGGGCACACAGGCCCAGGATCGCTTCGCGCAGCCCGCTGTGAATTGGGTGGGCAAGTGCAGCCAGAATACGGGGGGTCATAGCTTCTTCATCGCCAAAATCGACCAGCACCGCATCGATCGAATCGACACTGGTGCCGGACATCAGGCCGATAAACAGATCGGGCATAGTGTCGCTGCTTATTGTGGGCTTTCTTCGTCCAGTTGGGCCAGTGCCGGCCCCTGGAAGTTCTCTAATTTTGCCAGGAGTGGCTGTGTCTGGTTCTTAAAGCGAATCATCTCAGAAGTGGGCACGGACTTCGCCTTGGGCAGCTTGCGCACAATGGTGGCGGGATTGCGGTGGCGACCATCCACTAGGAACTCATAGTGCAGGTGTGGGCCGGTGGCATAGCCGGTGGAGCCGACCGTGCCAATCACCTGGCGCTGCTTAACCCGTTGGCCTTTTTTGACCTTGCGCTTGGTCAGGTGGAGGTAGCGGGTGACATAGCGCTCGCCGTGCTGGATAAACACATAGTTGCCGTTGGGCTTGCTATAGCCCGATGCAATAACCCGCCCATCGCCTGTGGCGTAGACTGGGGTGCCCCGTGGCGCGGCGTAGTCGGTACCGTTGTGAGGGCGACGGGATTTGAACACCGGGTGCAGGCGGCTCGGATTGAAGTGAGAGCTAATACGCACTATATCCAGCGGTGTGCGGATAAACGCCTTGCGCATACTCTTGCCTTCCGGCGTGTAGTAGTTGGCGTCACCGCTGTTATCCACATAGCGCACCGCACTATAAGTTTTTCCCTGATTGGTGAAGCTGACCGCCAGAATGGGGCCATTGCCAATTTTTTCCCCATCCAGAAACTGCTCTTCGAACATCACGCTAAAGTGATCGCCTTTGCGGATATCCAGGGCAAAATCGATATCAGAGCTGAATACGTCAGCCATCTCCATTATCAGATTGTCGCTCAGGCCCGCATCACTGCCGGCCAGGAACAGGGAGCTGTCGATTTTGGCTTGTCGATAGGCAGGGTGACTATCAGGTTCGCGAGTTATCAGCGCGTGTTCGAACTTATCTTCCTCTGTGCGGGTAAATTCCACCTGGTTGAGGCGATCCCGCTGTAATTTCAGCGAGCGCAATTGGCCATCGCTATCGGTTTTAAACGTCAGCTCTTCTCCCGGGGTGAGGCGAGCCAACTGTTTTGCCTCTTTGCCACTGCCGAGGAGTTGGTACATTTCCTTGGCGCTTACTTTGGCGCGCTCGAATAGGTCTGACAGCGTATCTCCGCGGCGCACTTCAAGGCTCAACGATTTGACCGCCTCAACACTGACATTAAGCAGTGGGGTTTCCGCAGGTGTATAAGTGAGGGCGGGTTTGCTTTCGACCTTATCGCTGTCTGCTACCGCCGAGAGCTTGACCGGCAGTGATGTGCGCTTGGAGGAAACTTCCGGAGTGGGAATAAGTACGGCCAGTATCAGGATAAAGGCGGCAACGCCGGCGATCAGTGCGTGAGCGCGGGGGAAATGCTGGGGTAAGCCACCTATACGGAGGCCTGTACTCGATTTACGGTGATTTTGCATGGCGTTAGCGGGTGGTACTGGCGGTCATTGTTATCTGTGCTTGAAAAACTGAGTGTCTAAAAAACAAGCACCGGAGGGGCTTTATAGCAAAAAAGCCGCCTTGGTTCACCAGATAATTGACACGTCTTTGCACAGTTTGGTTCCTCACGAATTTTACTTTTAGTGCGGATACAAGGCTGCTGTATGCTTGTATTTGCCGCAAACTTCGGTAATGTTGCAGCGCATTTTGCCGCCGGTAGGCGGTGTTAATTTCAAGCCTAAATATGAGGGGAAAGTATGGCTGGGGTCGACATGACACTGCTTGAAGACTTGGACCGTCGCGGATTAATCAATCAAGCGACTGGTGACGGCGAACTGACGCAGCATTTGTCGGAGAGTCGAACCCTGTATTGTGGCTTTGATCCCACCGCAGATTCCCTCCATATAGGTAGTTTAGTACCGCTGCTGACCTTAAAGCGGTTTCAGGCAGCGGGGCATAAGCCGATCGCTCTGGTTGGCGGCGCCACCGGCCTGATCGGTGACCCCTCGTTTAAGGCGCAGGAGCGCAGCCTAAACACTCCCGATGTCGTTGCGGGTTGGGTAGATAAACTCAAAGGCCAGGTCTCCCAATTTATCAATTTTGATTGCGGGGAAAACAGTGCCATTGTCGCCAATAATCTCGATTGGACTCGCGAGCTAAACGTGCTGGATTTTTTGCGCGATGTCGGCAAGCACTTCTCTGTAAACAATATGGTTAACAAGGAGTCTGTTAAGCAGCGTATTCAGCGTGAAGGTGAGGGCATTTCCTTTACCGAGTTTTCCTACATGCTGCTTCAGTCGATGGACTTTTCCGAACTGTATAAGTTGCACGATTGCACCCTACAGATCGGCGGTTCGGACCAGTGGGGCAATATTACCGGTGGTGTCGACCTGACGCGCCGCCAGCATCGCGGCAAGGTTTTTGGTTTGACCCTGCCCCTGGTGACTAAGGCGGATGGCACCAAGTTTGGCAAAACGGAAAGTGGCACCATTTGGCTCGACCCAAAGCGTACCAGCCCCTACGCTTTCTATCAGTTTTGGTTAAACACCGCAGATGCGGATGTTTATAAGTTCCTGCGCTACTTTACCTTCCTCAGCGTGGATGAAATTGACGGAATAGAAACGGCCGATCGCGAGCGCGCCGGTAGACCTGAAGCCCAGGCAATTCTGGCCCGTGAAGTAACTCGCTTGGTACACGGCGAGGAGGGTTTGGTTGCCGCTGAGCGTATTTCCCAGGCGCTTTTCTCTGGAGATATTGTCGATTTGTCTGCCAGTGACTTGGAGCAGTTGCGCCTGGACGGCCTGCCCTCATCGGTACTTCCACAAGATTTCGGCGAGCAGAGCCTGATTAACTTGCTGGTAGATGCCGGCATGGCGCCTTCCGGTAAGCCGGTAAAGGATGCCTTGGGGCGCAATGCGGTATTGGTTAACGGTGAGGCCGTTGGCATGAGTGCCAATGCAGAGCCCGCTTCAGTATTTAGTCGCAATAAAGCACTGAGTGACAGTTACTTTATCGTGCGTCTGGGCAAGAAAAAGTACCACCTGTTTACCCTCGAGGGTTGACGGTTTTTTGAGCGCTTTTGTGCAGGGAAAACTTTTTTACAGGTTTGTCACAAAAGTGCTTGCCGAGCCCCCGGGAAGTCCGTATAGTTCGCCTCCTCGCTGCTCAGGCAGCAGCGGGAAAGCAGCTCTAAGTCA
>NZ_CP174297.1:4007500-4117500 GCF_052466995.1 Microbulbifer regidiadema (SeqCode)
GAACGGGGATTAGCCCTTAAGCTCTTTATGTTTTAGTGGAAGGTTCTGGAAAGTACCGCGATACAGGGTGATAGCCCCGTACACGAAAAGGCATTTAGAGTGAAATCGAGTAGGTCGGGACACGTGTTATCTTGACTGAACATGGGGGGACCATCCTCCAAGGCTAAATACTCCCAGCTGACCGATAGTGAACCAGTACCGTGAGGGAAAGGCGAAAAGAACCCCGGAGAGGGGAGTGAAATAGAACCTGAAACCGTATACGTACAAGCAGTAGGAGCCCTTCGGGGTGACTGCGTACCTTTTGTATAATGGGTCAGCGACTTATTGTCTGTAGCAAGGTTAACCGCTTAGGGGAGCCGTAGAGAAATCGAGTCTTAATAGGGCGTTTAGTTGCAGGCAATAGACCCGAAACCCGGCGATCTATCCATGGGCAGGTTGAAGGTTGAGTAACATCAACTGGAGGACCGAACCCACTAATGTTGAAAAATTAGGGGATGACCTGTGGATCGGAGTGAAAGGCTAATCAAGCCGGGAGATAGCTGGTTCTCCTCGAAAGCTATTTAGGTAGCGCCTCGCGTCTCACCCTCGGGGGTAGAGCACTGTTTGGGCTAGGGGGTCATCCCGACTTACCAACCCCATGCAAACTCCGAATACCGAGGAGTGCAATCGCGGGAGACACACGGCGGGTGCTAACGTCCGTCGTGGAAAGGGAAACAACCCAGACCGCCAGCTAAGGTCCCAAATATCAGTTAAGTGGGAAACGATGTGGGAAGGCCCAGACAGCTAGGAGGTTGGCTTAGAAGCAGCCATCCTTTAAAGAAAGCGTAATAGCTCACTAGTCGAGTCGGCCTGCGCGGAAGATATACCGGGGCTCAAACTGATAACCGAAGCTGCGGATGCTAATTTATTAGCATGGTAGAGGAGCGTTGTGTAAGCCGTTGAAGGTGGATCGGGAGGTCTGCTGGAGGTATCACAAGTGCGAATGCTGACATGAGTAACGATAAGGGGGGTGAAAAACCCCCCCGCCGGAAGACCAAGGGTTCCTGTCCAACGCTAATCGGGACAGGGTTAGTCGACCCCTAAGGCGAGGGCGAAAGCCGTAGTCGATGGGAAACAGGTTAATATTCCTGTACTCGCTATTACTGCGACGGAGTGACGGAGAAGGCTAGGCCGGCATGGCGATTGGTTGTCCATGTTTAAGGTTGTAGGCTTATGACTTAGGCAAATCCGGGTCATACTCTTTAATGAGAAGGCTGAGAGCTGATGACGAAGCCCACTTAGTGGGTGAAGTGGTTGATGCCCTGCTTCCAGGAAAAACTTCTAAGCTTCAGGTAATAGTGAATCGTACTCTAAACCGACACAGGTGGTCAGGTAGAGAATACCAAGGCGCTTGAGAGAACTCTGGTGAAGGAACTAGGCAAAATGGTACCGTAACTTCGGGAGAAGGTACGCCGGTTTTGGTGATGGGACTTGCTCCCTAAGCTGAGGCCGGTCGAAGTGACCAGGTGGCTGCGACTGTTTATTAAAAACATAGCACTGTGCAAACTCGTAAGAGGACGTATACGGTGTGACGCCTGCCCGGTGCCGGAAGGTTAATTGATGGGGTTAGCTTCGGCGAAGCTCTTGATCGAAGCCCCGGTAAACGGCGGCCGTAACTATAACGGTCCTAAGGTAGCGAAATTCCTTGTCGGGTAAGTTCCGACCTGCACGAATGGCGTAACGATGGCCACGCTGTCTCCACCAGAGACTCAGTGAAATTGAAATCGCTGTTAAGATGCAGTGTACCCGCGGCTAGACGGAAAGACCCCGTGAACCTTTACTACAGCTTTGCACTGAACTTTGAGCCTACTTGTGTAGGATAGGTGGGAGGCTTTGAAGCAGTAACGCTAGTTACTGTGGAGCCGTCCTTGAAATACCACCCTGGTATGTTTGAGGTTCTAACTCTGGTCCGTTATCCGGATCGAGGACAGTGTATGGTGGGTAGTTTGACTGGGGCGGTCTCCTCCCAAAGAGTAACGGAGGAGTACGAAGGTGCACTCAGCATGGTCGGAAATCATGCAATGAGCATAATGGTATAAGTGCGCTTGACTGCGAGACAGACATGTCGAGCAGGTACGAAAGTAGGTCATAGTGATCCGGTGGTTCTGTATGGAAGGGCCATCGCTCAACGGATAAAAGGTACTCCGGGGATAACAGGCTGATACCGCCCAAGAGTTCACATCGACGGCGGTGTTTGGCACCTCGATGTCGGCTCATCACATCCTGGGGCTGAAGCCGGTCCCAAGGGTATGGCTGTTCGCCATTTAAAGTGGTACGCGAGCTGGGTTTAGAACGTCGTGAGACAGTTCGGTCCCTATCTGCCGTGGGCGTTGGAGATTTGAGAAGAGTTGCTCCTAGTACGAGAGGACCGGAGTGAACGAACCTCTGGTGTTCCGGTTGTCACGCCAGTGGCATTGCCGGGTAGCTATGTTCGGACGGGATAACCGCTGAAAGCATCTAAGCGGGAAGCCTCCTTCAAGATAAGATCTCCCTGAGGCCTTGAGCCTCCTGAAGGGCCGTGGAAGACTACCACGTTGATAGGCTGGGTGTGGAAGCGTTGTGAGGCGTTGAGCTAACCAGTACTAATTGCCCGTGCGGCTTGACCATACAACAGAGATGGTTACTAACGACTAGCTAAGCTAGCGGATTGTGGAATGAAAGACACACAATAATCGCTTGCGGTGTATTACTACAGATTGTTTTACCGACTTATTTGGGGTTATCGCCGGTCACTAATGACCGAGGCAAACAGCGATAACACGGCAGGCCAAGCAGATTGCTTATAAGACCAACGCCAACCCAAGCCAGTTTGCCTGACGACCATAGAGTTGTGGAACCACCTGATCCCTTGCCGAACTCAGAAGTGAAACGCAACATCGCCGATGGTAGTGTGGGGTTTCCCCATGTGAGAGTAGGTCATCGTCAGGCTTCTAATCCGAAAAGGGCCACCCAATAGGGTGGCCCTTTTTTTATGCCTGGAAAAAATCCCGATCAATATTTTTACTACCTCGCAGCGTCTGCGCTGCCATGTGATAAGCGCTGCACCGAAGGCGCCCGCAGGGTGGCGAGCACTGCTCGCCATACAGTGTAGGTTGGGTACACCCGACAGCTTATAAAAATAATTAAAAAGCTAATTTTTACTGCGCTGACTTTTTTGGCAAAGGCCAGGAAAATAAACCGAAATTTTCACGCTCTAATTTTTATTTAAGAAATCGCGTAAAAATAAAAAACAAAAGCTAAAAATAGCGATGTATAAATTACCCGGTTCCTCTCTGAAAAAATAAACCTATAAAAATAGGGTTTTACACCTCTTTTTCTTCCTGTTTGCCAGGGCTTCTACAAAAAAATATCCGATAAAAAAACAAGCCAAAAACTAGAAAAGCACCAATATTGCTTCGGCCAAAAATTAAAATGAGCCAAGAAAAATATCGGTGGTTTTTTGATCTCTTGGGTAATCCCCTGTAACCACGGGGCCTGTAGGCGATTTATTCAAGTTATACACAAGTCTATCCAGACTTTCTGTTAGTAACACAGGGCTGTGGAAATCTACGCAAAAAGTGCTGCTTTTTTACCCGCCTCCCGTGCAGCCAAGGAAACACGGGGCTAACAGGGGATATCCCCGAGTTATACACAAGTCTATCCATGGTTTCTGTTGGTAACAAAGGCGCCATAAAACGGACATCAGTTATTAACAGAGTAATGGAGGACAAAGCTGTGGATTACTGGGGCTGATTGGTACGCCAGTATTTGCTGGAAAGAAACTATTGGAAATAAAAAAGCCCCACAGGGTGGGGCTTTAGGACAGCTAGTAAGCAAAGGCGTTATCGGGCACTAAGTCAAAATTCATCTCATTTAAGGTGAGATCTTCCAGTGGTACCAGTTCGGCGGGAAGGGCGAAGCGTCGCGCCACTTTATCCTGCTGCCAGTCGAGGACCTCAATATCTGCTGAGGACTCTTGTTGTAAGGCTTGTAGAAAGGCCTTTAGGTCGGAGGGTGTTGCGGCAATTAATGACTGGTAGTCGTAGGTGCCAAGCAATTTAACAAAGCGGTATTCATTCCTGGCGTCCTCAATGCGCAACCATGCCTGTCCACTGGCATTATCCTCTTCGCCGAGAATAACCGGACCCAGCTCATCGTCAAAGACTGGTGCGAGGTGGTAATCTGGAATTGGAAGTATTGTCCCAACCCAAACCCAGCCAGACAGGCTGGTGCGGCTTAACTGCCATTCACACAGCCATACGGTCTGGTCGTCGTCGATGCGAAATTCCCGGTATTCCTTTTGACTTAAGTAGCTGTCAAAGCTCACTTCTGCATTGGGGTTATCTTTACGAAAACTATGGAGCTGTTGCGTCATTTCATAGTTTACGTCCCAATGTTTTTTCAGGCGCCACTGCATGGGGTATTGGCCCCATTCAACGATGTACTCCTCGTGTTCACGCACGGTTTCCACCACGCGCCAAAAGGCACCGTCGATAAGGATACAGGTATCGCCGAGCTTACAGCCCGGTGCGATGATACTGCACTCCGGTGAAGCCTCAGAGGCACTCACTAAGTGTTCGCTGCGTCCTTCAATAACGTCATACCAGGGAAAACCGTGGCGCAAAGGGGGAGGAAATGCCAGTGGCGGTCGGCCCCCGAGTAATCGCCGGAAGAGTACCGACTTTTCAATTTCAAGGTCAGAAAGTGTATAGCCTTCCTGCTGTGTGATTTGGCCCCAGGCAAAGGCGGCTCGGATTAGGTGTTTTTCTCGGTCTGAAAAGCTCATGGGTGCAATCATGGGCAAGTAAATAAGAAACCATACCACTGTGCAGGGACGGGCGCTAATGTAAATGTCATTATCTGCCGCTTGTAAAATGACGACAGCTTTGGGGTGCTTCGATACACTGGCTGGATTAATGTTGACAGATAGGAGATTCGCCGTGGTCTGGGTGCAAAGGTTTACGATCATTGCGATCGGCTTTTTTACTGTGCTGTCTCAGGCAGTTGCAGAGGAGGGAGAGCTTAGTCGCTTTGAGTCCTGTTATCTGGATGGTTGGAGCAGCGCTCTGCGCTGTAGCAAGCTATCGGTGGGTGAAGCTGAAACCGCCGTAGACTTGGCAGTGATGATAGCGCCTGCGGTTAATGATACTGGATTGGAGCCTCTGTACTTATTGGCTGGTGGTCCCGGACAGGCGGCGAGCTATTTGACCCCGATTCTAAAGGCTTTACATAAAGTTAATCGGAATAGGGCAATTGTTATGGTCGATAGGCGTGGTTCGGGTTATTCCGCCGCGTTTGATTGTGGCCTCGATGGGGAAGTCTACATAGACCTGGATGGGATCACTCAGCAATTATCCACCTGTTTCCATGCAAATGCCCCCTTCGCTAAAACACTGCACAGCCGCCAGGCAGTGGATGATCTTGAGCGGGTGCGCCTCTACTTGGGGCATAAAAAAATTGCTTTGTGGGGGGGCTCTTGGGGAACCCGTACCGCACTGCTTTATCAGCAGTGGTACCCGGATAGTTTGAGTGTCCTTATTCTGGATGCTGTAGCACCGATAGATACAAAGGTTTTTCTTACCGCGCAAGCTGCGCAGGACGCTCTGATAAAGCTTGAGGAAGACTGTCGCCTTGACTCTGTATGTGCTGAGTTTGGCGACTGGCGGGGGGCACTGGACAGCTTGCTCAGTGACTGGGATGAGCAAATGATTAATTTTCCGGACCCACATACTGGCAGTCCGATGGAAGCAGCAATTCCTCGCAGCTTTTTACAAAACTTAATCAGAACGGCACTTTATACGCCGGAGACTGCGGCGCAATTACCTTACGCAATCAGCCAGGCCGACAAGGGGAATTATTTGCCGCTGTCGGGGCTGGCTGGGCTGCTATCTGATGACGGCAGTATGTCTATGGGGCTCACCTTGTCAGTTGCCTGCGCTGAAGAATTAAATCGCACTAGCGAGGAAGAGCTAGCGGCAGATATTCGCGGTAGTTTTTTAGGTACGGCTTTTTTTGAGATTTTTGCTGAGGGCTGCAAGGTCTGGCCCGTGCCTCCAATCACTTACGCGACACCTGAAGTCAGGCATCACCCGGTATTAATTATTTCCGGGGAGGCCGATCCTATTACGCCTTACTATTATGCGGAAAAAAATTTGAGTTATCTCACGCAATCAAAACGCTTGGTCATTCCAGACGGGGGGCATATCAATACGATGCGAGGTTGTGTCCCGGAATTAATAGAGGATTTTTTAAAATCCCCACAGGATTCATTAGAGAGCCATTGTATTGCTGATATTCAAAGGCCGCCTTTTATGGCGGGTGCTTTCGGTCCTGAAATTGATCAGGCACTACCGGGTGAATTGTTGTCGGGGCAGGGGGATAACAAGTGATCACAGTTGAATCTATCCACAAGCAGTTCTCTGGTAAAGAGATACTCAAAGATCTGAGTTTTAGTATACCTGACGGCCAAATAACGGCTTTACTGGGGGCTAATGGGGCGGGAAAAACCACCTGTCTGAGAATTATAACCGGGCTAATTAAAGCAGATGCTGGCAATGTGTTTGTCGAAGGGCTTGATGTCGGGAAAAAACCCTTGGAAATAAGGCGTCAGCTGGGTGTTGTTGGCGATCGTGAAGGGCTGTATGAGCGCCTTACGGTGGCGGAATATTTATCCTTTTTTGCCAGTGCACAGGGATTATCGGGCGCTGAACTTCAGCGAGCATTGAATGCTGTTCGCGAAGAGTTGGAATTAGAGAATTTGTGGCAGCGCCGCACAAAAGGTTTTTCCCAGGGAGAGAGAATGAAAGTGTCGCTGGCGCGCGCCCTGGTTCACCGACCTAAGCATTTAATACTCGATGAGCCTACTCGCGGGCTCGATGTGCTTGCTGCTAGGTTGCTGCGAAAAACACTGATCAGGTTGCGCTCCAAGGGCGTCGCTATCCTATTTTCCAGTCATATTATGGCTGAGGTTGCCGAATTGTCAGATAGGGTATTGGTGATGGCTCAAGGTGCTGTTGTCGATAGCGGAACGCCGGCGGAATTGGTCGAGCGCAGCGGGTGTAAAAATCTGGAAGACAGTTTTGTGGCCTTGGCCTATGGGGCTGAAGCTGGACGTGGGGTGTCGGCATGAATTTTTTAAAACCACTATTTACCCCCGTGATGCTGGCACTGTTAAAAAAGGAGTTATTGGAAGTTTGGCGTGACCGGCGAGCACTGTGCGTATCGCTTCTGTTTGCCCTTTTATTTCCCGGAATGATCGCCTCAATGACGCTGTTTATGTTTAAGTCCCAGGGGGAGAAGACGGTTCACTTGGCCCTGTTGGGCGGGCAGGATTTGCCGGTATTGGAGCAGCAGCTGCGCAAGGGACAGGTGGAACTGGATAGTTTGCCAGAGGGAGACCCGCTGGCTCTGCTCGAACAAGGTTACGATGCGGTGGTTAAAATTGATGAAGGTTTTTCCACTGACTATCGCCATTTTCGCAGCCCCAAAGTTTATTTATATATCGACAGCTCCGATCGTTTTAGCGGCCAGGGGGCGAACCATGTACAGCAAAAACTGGCTGAACTGCGCCAGCTTGTTGTTCAGCAGAGAATGGTTGCCAGGGGCGTGCCGTTAAAAGTGGTGGCGCCCTGGCAGGTACAGGTCCGGGATGTGAGTACCCCCTCTAGCCGCAGCGCCTGGATTGTGGGTTCAATACCGGCGCTGTTGATAATGACCCTATTTATCGGCTGTTTGTCCTCATCAATTGATGCCTCTGCCGGTGAGCGGGAGAGAATGAGTTTCGAAGTGCTATTACAGCAGCCCCTGGCAGCTTGGCAGGTGGTGCTGGCCAAGGTGCTCGCTGTAGCCAGTATCAGTTGGCTCTCTTCACTGCTTGCGCTGATTTCGCTGATGGCCGTTTTTCCATTTTTGCCCTTGGCTGAAATGGGAATACAGCATGCAACGACGCCGGGTGGAATGGTTGCCATGGGGCTTGCCCTGTTGCCACTGGCTTTGTTAATTGCCGTTGTGCAGATATTACTGGCACTGCGATCCCAGTCATTTAAGGATGCACAGACTCAATTGGGGATATTGCAGCTTTTGCCGGTCACTATGTTATTGGTTCTGGATATGTCGGCGGTGGAGCTGGAGCAGCCTATCTGGCAATTGGTTCCACTGGTGGCACAGCAGCAGTGGTTTAAGGCTCTACTGGTGGGAGATGCGGTCTCCATAATGTGGATGATCACGGGTTCACTGGTCAGCCTTTTATTGGTTGTTGGGTGTATATTAGGCGGTGCCCGAGCGCTACAGCGAGAGAGCCTACTCGGAGCGACCTAGTTTATTGATTAGAGAGTTGTACCGGCATGAATGACTTGCGTGAAGGGCTATTGAGTATCAACTTGAAGTCCATAGCAGATAACTACCAGGACCTGGCCGATCGCCTGAAAAGCGGTACCCGCTGCGGTGCGGTGGTGAAAGCGGATGCCTATGGCCTGGGGATGGCTCATGTCACGCCGGCGCTATACGCTCAGGGCTGTCGCGATTTCTTTGTGGCTACCCAGGCCGAGGGAGCGCGTTTGCGCAGTGATCTCGGCGACGATGTGAATATCGTTGTCTTTACCGGTGTGAGGCCCGGTGCTGAGCTGGAGTGTGCCCGTGCCGGTTTGATTCCCACGCTGTTTACTCTCGACCAGTTGAGAAACTGGGCGGAAACCTGTGGGAAGGCTCAGCTGCGGGCCCCCTGCGCGCTAAAAATTGACAGTGGTATGACCCGACTGGGGATGACGCCAGAGGAGTTTGAGTTGCTGCTCAAGGATCGCCCTCTGTTGGAGTCTGTCGATATACAGATGTTTTTCAGTCACCTCGCTTGTGCCGACGAGCCCCAGCACCCGCAAAATAAAATTCAGCTGGATTATTTCAAGCGGGCGGGTGACCGCTTGCGCGAGCTGTGCCCGAATATTCAGCTCAGCCTGGCCAACTCTTCCGGCATTTTTTTGGGGGAGGAGTATCACTTTGATATTGCCCGACCTGGCTCCGCGCTGTATGGCCTAAACCCCGTGCCCGGGACAGAAAATCCGATGCGCGCGACAGTGACCCTGGAGCTGCCTATCGTGCAAAAGCGCTATGTCGCCCAGCCCCGATTTGTAGGATATGGTGCGACTCAGGAAGCACCTGCGGGCAGCTGGCTGGCAGTCGCCCGCGGAGGGTATGCCGATGGCATTATACGGGCCCAGAGTGGGCGTGGGCGCGGTTGGGGCTGCGGGCGAGCGCTGCCTATTATCGGGCGTGTATCAATGGATTCCACCATATTTGATATCTCCGCGCTCAGCGCTGAGGAGCGAGATTCTCTCCAGTCGATAGCGGTGCTCAACGAGCAGCTTACGGCGGATGAGGTTGCCGGTTATGCCGGAACTATCGGATATGAGATCCTGACCAGTCTCGGACACCGCTATGACCGCCGCTACGTGAAAGGTTAATCAAGTTGCAGGATGAAGCCGTAAAAACGCCACTAGAACAGCTTCGCCCAGTGTTGGAGCTTCTGGCGGATGGAGAAATGCACTCGGGGGAGTCCCTCGGGAATGCACTGGGTATCAGTCGAGCCGCCGTCTGGAAGCAGTTGCAAAAGCTTGAGTACTACGGTCTGACACTGGAGTCCGTTAAGGGGCGCGGTTATCGCCTGCCCGGTGGGCTCGACCTCCTGTCAGAAAAGGCTATTAGCGAGCAGCTGGGCGGTTCGGCTCGAGCGCTTTTGCGTGAGTTGCGGGTTTTTGATGAGGTGGGTTCGACAAACTCCCTGCTGTTAGAGCGTCTCGAACAGGGGCGGGGGCACGCTGTTGCAGTGCTCGCCGAGCGGCAAAGTGCCGGGCGGGGGCGTCGCGGCCGCAACTGGATCAGCCCCTACGCCAGCAGCCTCAGCCTCTCGGTGGGCTGGGACTTTAGTGGCGGAGTGCAGTGCCTGGAGGGCTTGAGCCTCGCTGTCGGTGTCGCCGTGGCCAGGGCTCTGGCGCGCTTCTCGGTGGCGGATGTGCGCCTGAAGTGGCCGAATGATGTGTGGTGCCAGGGGCGCAAATTGGCCGGGGTTCTGCTCGAGTTAAAAGGGGACCTGACCGACCGCTGTTCGGTGGTGATCGGTATCGGCTTGAACAATGGCCTCAGCGCAAAGACCGCTGAGGGCATAGATCAGCCCTGGACGGACCTTCAGCAGGTTCGCCCGGGAATTGGCCGCAGCGAATTAGCCGCTGCGATACTCGACGAGCTGTTGCCGATGCTGGCAACTTACCCGGAAAAAGGCTTTGCGGCCTACCGCGAAGCCTGGGCGGCCCTCGATCAGTTCGCCGGGCAGCCGGTTCAGTTGCAGTCCGGCAGCCTCAGCTGGCGGGGTATTGCCGCCGGTGTCGATGACAAGGGAGCCCTGTTACTCGATACCGAGGAGGGGCAGAAGTCATTCCATGGGGGTGAAATTTCTTTGCGGGGGCAGGTTTGATTTTAGAGTTGGATGTCGGCAATACCCGGGGTAAGTGGCGCTATCTGGTCGAGGGTGATGTGATTGCCCGTGGGGATATCGAAACCGGCCAGTTGCGGGAGCAGGTTTTGCCGGATGATTGGGCTGACCTGAGCCCCCGGCGCTTTCGGGTGGTGAATGTTGCCGGTCCCAGTGTCGCCGAATTTTTGAGTCGGGTGGCCCGGGAGCTATTTACCCTGGAGGCGGAATTCTCCGCAGTTGCGCCACAGTGTGCCGGCGTTATCTGTGGTTATGAGGATCACTCCGCTCTGGGGGTGGACCGCTGGCTGGCAATGTTGGCGGCCTATCAGCAATCCCCACGGGCATCCCTAATTGTGGATTGCGGCAGTGCGGTCACTCTGGATTTACTGGACAATAGCGGGCGCCATATCGGCGGCTATATCGTGCCCGGTTTCGGCTTGATGAATCGCGCCCTCAGTATCGATACCCATGCAGCAAAAAGTCGCGAGGCACTGGCTCTGACAAAAACCCTGAGCGCCGGGCGCAATACCAATGAAGCGATAAACCGGGGCCTCCTGCTTATGGTACTGGGCGCGGTTGATCGGGCCATGGAAGAGTTGCGGGCCCACACGGGTTCAGCTCCTCTGTTGTGGTTAACCGGTGGGGACGCACAGTTGCTCTCCGCAGTTTATCAGCACGAACATCGCCTGGTCCCAGATCTGGTGATGGATGGGCTGGCCCTTAGTAATCCATAAAAATTTACGTTGTTATGCGCTGGATAGCTTTTTTCTTAGTTGCACTGAATGTGGTGCTTTTCTCCTGGCATATGCTGGTCGCACCAGCTCCTCAGATGAATAGCGGTCAGAATTCACTCCCTCAAGAGTCGCAGGGAAAAAGAATCACCCTCGTTAGTGAAATATCCCCTGAAGAGCTACCGGCTCAGAAAAAGAGCAGCGGGTTGAGCGGGGAGTCCTTCGAGGTTGCAGAGCTGTGTACTCTGGTGGGGCCTTTGACTGAGGAGTATCAGGGGGAGGATATATTGCAGCGAATTCAGTCTCTACAGGTTGAGGCCGAGCTCCGTGACATAGAGATGCAGGGCCAGATGCGCTACTGGGTATACCTGCCGCCACTGAATTCAAGGCGGGAAGCCTACAATCGCTTGCGTGAGCTACAGTCTCAGGGAGTCGACAGCTATGTCATTCCCAAAGGCAGCCTGGAGAATGGGATTTCTTTTGGGATTTTCAGCGAGCGGGCCAGGGCTGAATCCCATACTGAAGATTTACAGGGTAGGGGGGTTAGCGCCCAATTTAGGGAGGAGCCGCAGACCTATATGGAGCGCTGGATCGTTATGCCCCCCGGTAGCGCGGAAAGCCTGGCGATAGAATTCTGGCGGCAGCTGCAAGATGAATACCCGGATCTGGATCGGCGTCCAAATCTTTGCTCTGAAGTGCTCGGTTGATAAAAAGGCAAATTTGTCACAAATTCGCCAGTCGCCCGCCAAAGTCGCTGCTTTTTTCGGCAGGTTGGAATAAACGACAAAAAAAACTGATTTATCTGCAAAAAAGGTGTTGCGTGTCGAGATAAGTTCCCATAGAATCCCGCCTCCATTGACGAGGGTGACTTATCAACTTCGGCAATGAACGGGATAGGGCTGGCGTAGCTCAGTTGGTAGAGCAGCTGACTTGTAATCAGCCGGTCGGGGGTTCGACTCCTCTCGCCAGCTCCATTTTCATCCCGTTGCTGTCAAAACTAGGTTTCGCCGCTAAGTGCGTGAAATTTAAAGAAAAAAGTGTTGACAGCGCAGCGAGATGTGTAGACAATGCACACCGCTTTGAGCAGGGGTTCCCGAGTGGCCAAAGGGATCAGACTGTAAATCTGACGCGAAAGCTTCGGTGGTTCGAATCCACCCCCCTGCACCATATTACACCTTAGGGTGTTGCGCGAAGCTCAAGGGTTTCGTATGGAGGTCCCGCAAGCGGGCATAGTTTAATGGTAGAACCTCAGCCTTCCAAGCTGATGATGCGGGTTCGATTCCCGCTGCCCGCTCCAAGTTTGGATCGGTTGGACTGTTCTCCAGGGTGCAACACTTTAAGTTGCCGTTATCGGCAAGGATTTTAGCTCATGTAGCTCAGGGGTAGAGCACACCCTTGGTAAGGGTGAGGTCGGCGGTTCAAATCCGCCCATGAGCTCCATTTTATATGACCGCAAGAGTGAGAGCTCTTGCGGTTGTTTGTGTCCGGGGTCGGAGTTTCCGGGTCGGATGTGCATGTTCTGGACGTGGGTGGTGCCGTTATCGGCTCGCCTATATATAGGAGGCTGCAATGGCAAAAGAAAAGTTTGAACGTTCCAAGCCCCACGTGAACGTGGGCACCATCGGTCACGTTGACCACGGTAAAACCACCCTGACCGCTGCTCTGACCCGCGTATGTGCGGAAGTATGGGGCGGTGACGCTGTTGCTTTCGACGGTATCGACAATGCACCGGAAGAGCGTGAGCGCGGTATCACCATCGCTACCTCTCACGTTGAGTACGAGTCCCCGACTCGCCACTACGCGCACGTAGACTGCCCGGGACACGCCGACTACGTTAAGAACATGATCACCGGTGCTGCTCAGATGGACGGCGCTATCCTGGTATGTTCCGCAGCTGACGGCCCCATGCCGCAGACTCGTGAGCACATCCTGCTTTCCCGTCAGGTAGGTGTACCTTACATCGTTGTATTCCTGAACAAAGCGGACATGGTAGACGACGAAGAGCTGCTCGAGCTGGTAGAGATGGAGGTTCGCGAACTTCTGGACCAGTACGAGTTCCCGGGTGACGACACTCCGATCATCGTTGGTTCCGCTCTGATGGCCCTGAACGGCGAAGACGACAACGAAATGGGTACTACCGCTGTTAAGAAGCTGGTAGAGACTCTGGACGAGTACATCCCTGAGCCGGAGCGTGCGGTAGACCTGCCGTTCCTGATGCCGATCGAAGACGTATTCTCTATCTCTGGTCGCGGTACTGTTGTAACCGGTCGTGTAGAGCGCGGTGTGATCAACACTGGCGACGAGATCGAAATCGTTGGTATCAAAGAAACCACCTCTACTACCTGTACTGGTGTTGAGATGTTCCGCAAGCTGCTCGACGAAGGTCGTGCTGGTGAGAACATCGGCGCACTGCTGCGCGGCACCAAGCGTGACGAAGTAGAGCGTGGTCAGGTACTGGCTAAGCCGGGCTCCATCACTCCGCACACCAAGTTCGAGGCGGAAGTGTACGTACTGTCCAAGGACGAAGGTGGTCGTCACACCCCGTTCTTCAAAGGCTACCGTCCTCAGTTCTACTTCCGTACTACCGACGTAACTGGTGCGTGTGAGCTGCCGGAAGGTACTGAAATGGTAATGCCGGGCGACAACATTCAAATGGTTGTTACCCTGATCGCTCCGATCGCCATGGAAGACGGCCTGCGCTTCGCTATCCGCGAAGGTGGTCGTACCGTAGGTGCGGGCGTTGTTGCCAAGATCATTGAGTAATCTTTGATTTTTACATCACATTACTCTATGTGGTGTATCAGGTGGGAGAGTTCCTGTAGCTCTCTCATCTCTGAGTGTGAAAGTGCTCAAACTGTACAGGCCAGTAGTTCAATTGGTAGAGCACCGGTCTCCAAAACCGGGTGTTGGGGGTTCGAGTCCCTCCTGGCCTGCCATTTTTAATCACTCCGCTTGAATAAGCTTTGGGGTGTCGCAAAACCCTACTTGTCAGTGGGGCTTTTGTGTTTATGAGCGCTAAAAGATTATCTGTGCTGCGCTAAGGGCTTCTTATATGAATGCTAAAACAGAAGCGAAAACCTTTCGTCTTGACGGTCTGAAGTGGTTGTTAATAGTACTGCTGGTGGGCGGTGCTGTTGCAGGCAATTCATATTACGCTGAATTCCCTTTGTTTTACCGAGTGTTGGCAGTAACTGCCATCTGTCTGGTAGCTCTGGTTGTGGCTGTAAACACCGCCAAAGGCAATGCGCTGTGGCAACTGTTGCGCGAAGCGCAAACTGAAGTCAGGCGTGTGGTTTGGCCGACCCGCCAAGAAGCAACCCAGACCACAGCGATTGTGGTTGTTTTCGTGTTGATCATGGCGCTGATCTTGTGGGCGCTTGATTCGGCTCTGGGTTGGGCGGCTTCCAAATTTATCGGCTAAAGGTTGATACATGTCAAAGAATTGGTATGTGGTCCAGGCTTACTCGGGCTATGAGAAGCGTGTCGCCAGCTCCCTGAAAGAGCGCATTGAGCTGAACGAAATGGACCACCTGTTTGGTGAAGTCCTGGTTCCCACGGAAGAAGTGGTCGAGATGCGCGCAGGGCAGAAGCGCAAGAGTGAGCGCAAATTTTTTCCGGGCTATGTCCTGGTAGAAATGGAATTGAACGACGATACTTGGCACTTGGTGAAAGAAACTCCCCGAGTGCTGGGTTTTATCGGCGGCAAGGCGGATAAGCCGGCCCCGATTACTGACCGCGAAGCACAGGCTATCCTGAATCGCATCGACGATTCCGCCGATAAGCCCAAGCCCAAGACGCTGTTCGAACCCGGTGAAATGGTTCGAGTTATCGACGGGCCGTTTAATGACTTCAACGGTGTGGTCGAAGAGGTCAACTACGAGAAGAGCCGCTTGCGAGTGGCGGTGTTGATCTTCGGTCGCTCCACCCCGGTTGAACTGGAGTTCAGTCAGGTAGAAAAGACCTGATTCCAGTATAAATTCTTTGCCCCCTTTCGCCGTGAGGTGAAAGGGGGTTTTCGCGTCCCCGGAAAATGAGTTTTCATTTCGGGGTTCGGGGAGCTTGCCCTTTAACTCTATGGTTGATACGGCGGGCGCTAATACCCAACTAGAGGAGAGCTGTAATGGCTAAGAAAGTAGAAGCTTATATCAAGCTGCAAGTTAAGGCCGGCCAGGCCAACCCGAGTCCGCCCGTTGGTCCCGCACTGGGTCAGCACGGTGTGAACATCATGGAATTCTGTAAGGCGTTCAACGCCCAGACCCAGAGCCTCGAGCCAGGTCTGCCAGTTCCAGTTGTAATCTCTGTATACAACGACCGCTCCTTCACCTTCATCATGAAGTCGCCGCCCGCCGCTGTACTGCTGCGCAAGGCTGCCAAGATCAAGAGCGGTTCCGGTCGTCCGAACACTGAGAAAGTGGGTAAAGTAACCCGCGCTCAGCTGGAAGAGATCGTAGAAATGAAGAAAGCAGACCTGACTGCATCCGACTTGGACGCGGCCGTGCGCACTATCGCCGGTTCCGCTCGCAGCGCCGGTATCGAAGTGGAGGGTCTCTAAGTGGCTAAATTGAGCAAGCGTCAGCGCGTAATCGCTGAGAAAGTTGAAGCTGGTAAGGCTTACGGCATCGAAGAAGCTGTAGCCCTGCTGAAAGATCTGTCCAATGTTAAGTTCGCAGAAACTGTAGACGCTTCTGTAAACCTGGGCATCGATCCGCGTAAATCCGACCAGGCTGTTCGCGGTGCGACCACTCTGCCGCACGGTACCGGTAAAGAAGTTCGCGTAGCTGTTTTCACCCAGGGTGCAAACGCTGATGCCGCTAAAGAAGCGGGCGCTGACCTGATCGGTATGGACGAGCTGGCTGCCGACGTTAAAGCGGGCAAAATGGACTTCGACGTAGTTATCGCTTCTCCCGATGCGATGCGCGTTGTAGGTCAGCTGGGTCAAATCCTCGGCCCGCGCGGCCTGATGCCGAACCCGAAGACTGGCACCGTAACTCCAGACGTTGCTACTGCGGTTAAAAATGCCAAAGCGGGTCAGGTGCGTTTCCGCGCTGACAAGGGCGGCATTATCCACGGTGGTATCGGTAAAGTTGCTTTCGATGCGAACTCTCTGAAAGAGAACCTGGAAGCTCTGGTTGCCGACCTGAAGAAAGCCAAGCCGGCTTCTGCAAAAGGTGTATATCTGAAGAAGATCACCCTGAGCACCACTATGGGCCCGGGTCTGGTTATCGATCAGTCTTCCCTGAACATCTAAATATCACTGCGGGGTGTGATCACCTCTCAGTAAATCGAACTTTGGGGTCCACCTGAATGCTTCGGCAGAAGGTGGGCCGTCAAAGACCGTAGGTGTCAGGTGCGTTGAGGTTTAACGTGCCTGGCTTAATCCGAACTTCGGCCAGGTTGGCCATTGCGAGGTTCGAGCCTACGCAGACGGTGTCGCCCAAACCAGTATTTTTACTGGATTTGAGCTTTATGCACCGGAACGGATCGGACGTTTAAGTCCGGTTTTTTTCAAATCCAGGAGTGACACTATGGCTATTGGACTCGAAGACAAGAAAGCGATTGTCGCAGATGTCCAGCAAGCTGCTGAAGGTGCTCTGTCTGCGGTTGTTGCGGATTCCCGCGGCGTAACCGTGAATGACATGACCACTCTGCGCAAAGAGGCTCGCGAGAACGGCGTTTGGTTGAAAGTCGTCCGCAATACTCTGGCGCGTCGCGCTCTGGCAGGTACCGAATACGAATGTCTGACTGACAAATTCGTAGGTCCCAGCATCATTGCATTCTCTAACGAACACCCAGGTGCCGGCGCGCGCATCCTGAGCCAGTTCGCTAAAGGCAATGACAAGCTGGAACTGAAAGGTGCTGCCTTCGAAGGCGCGATCACCGACGTCGCATTGTTGGCAAGCCTGCCGACTTACGACGAGGCGATCGCCAAGCTGATGAGCGTGTTGAAAGAAGCATCTGCTGGCAAGCTGGTTCGCACTATTGCGGCCGTTCGCGACCAAAAAGAGCAGGAAGCTGCGTAATTTATTCGCTAGAGCGAATCGCAGTTTCAAAACGAAATACGAGCAGCTACTGCTCAAACCAATTCAGGTACTGAATCATGTCTCTGACTAAAGAAGATATCATCAATGCTGTTGCCGAAATGTCCGTTAAGGATGTTGTTGAGCTGATCGAAGCAATGGAAGAGAAATTCGGCGTAACTGCTGCTGCAGCAGTTGTCGCTGGTCCGGCTGCTGCTGAAGCCGCTGAAGAGAAAGACTCTTTCGACGTAATCCTGACCTCTCCGGGCGACAAGAAAGTGAACGTGATCAAGGTTGTTCGCGGCATCACTGGCCTGGGCTTGAAAGAAGCTAAAGGTCTGGTAGACGGCGCTCCGAGCCCGCTGAAAGAAGGCGTAAGCAAAGACGAAGCTGAAGCCGCTAAGAAAGAGCTGGAAGAAGCTGGCGCAGTTGTAGAACTGAAGTAATTCGGTTCTTGCGTCTCCCGCTAGCCGTCGCGTAAAGCGGCAGATAGCGGTAAGGCTGGTGGACTTTTGTCCGCCGGCCTTTTTGCCGTTTGCGGTACTGAGGTTTTTACCGGTGCCGGCGGAATTGAAAAACCGTGGCAAACCTCATTTAACCATAGCGCAGTAGCGCTACCCATAAGCAAGCGGAGAGGTTTCTGGTCAGTGCAGCAGGGCTGTATTGATCAGAGGCTTCTCGCCCGGAGGGGCTCTCGACCGGAGTCCCACGAAGTCTTGTCACTGATCAAGCTGGGGAATTTGAATGGCTTACTCATATACTGAGAAAAAACGTATCCGCAAGGATTTTGGCAAACTGCCTAAGGTCATGGATGTGCCCTTCCTGCTTGCGATACAGCTCGATTCTTATCGCAATTTTACACAGGCCGACAAGCGCCCCGACGACCGTATGGACGTTGGCCTGCAGGCGGCGTTTAAATCTGTATTTCCGATTGTCAGCTATTCCGGCAATGCCGCCCTGGAGTACGTAAGTTATACGCTGGGTAAGCCCGCTTTTGACGTTAAGGAATGTACCCTGCGCGGCGTGACTTATGCATGCCCGCTGCGCGTGCGCGTGCGCCTGATTATTTACGATAAAGAGTCTGCGAATAAGTCCATCAAGGACATCAAAGAGCAGGAAGTCTACATGGGCGAAATTCCGCTCATGACCGACAACGGTACCTTTGTCATTAACGGTACCGAGCGCGTTATCGTATCCCAGCTGCACCGTTCCCCGGGTGTATTCTTCGATCACGACAAAGGCAAGACTCACTCTTCCGGTAAGCTGTTGTACGCCGCGCGTGTTATCCCCTACCGTGGCTCCTGGCTGGACTTCGAGTTCGATCCGAAAGACCTGGTATTCGTGCGTATCGACCGTCGCCGCAAATTGCCGGCCACTATCCTGCTGCGCGCCCTGGGTTACACCTCCCAGGAAATGCTGGAAATGTTCTTCGAAACCAGCACCTTTGAGCTGCTGGAAGACCGCGTCAGCCTGGAGCTGATTCCGTCCCGCCTGCGCGGTGATGTTGCCTCCTTTGACATCAAGGACGGCCAGGGCAAGGTGATTGTCGAAGAGGGTCGCCGTATTACCCCGCGCCATATCCGCCAACTGGAGAAGGCCGGCGTAGAGAAGCTGGAAGCACCGCTCGAGTATCTGTTTGGCCGTGTACTGGCGAACGACATCATCGATGAGTCCACCGGTGAAATCGCGATCGACTGTAACACCGAGATTACTGATGAAGTGATCGCCAAGCTGCGTGTACTGAACGTTAAGAGCTTCCAAACCCTGTACACCAACGACCTGGATCGCGGTCCGTTTATCTCCGACACCCTGCGTGCAGATCCGTCTCGCACCGTGTTGGAAGCGCTGGTAGAGATCTACCGCATGATGCGCCCGGGCGAACCGCCCACCAAGGAGTCCGCAGAAGCGCTGTTTGAGAACTTGTTCTTTACCGACGAGCGCTACGACCTGTCCGCTGTTGGCCGCATGAAGTTCAACCGCCGCCTGGGGCGCGAAGACGAGACTGGCGCCGGCACCCTGAGCAAAGAAGATATCGTCGACGTACTGAAGACGCTGATCGATATCCGCAACGGGCAGGGCATGGTCGACGATATCGACCACCTGGGTAACCGCCGTGTGCGCTCCGTGGGCGAAATGGCTGAAAACCAGTTCCGCGTCGGCCTGGTGCGTGTAGAGCGCGCGGTTAAAGAGCGTCTGTCCATGGCGGAGTCCGAAGGCCTGATGCCTCAGGACCTGATCAATGCCAAGCCGGTTGCCGCTGCGGTGAAGGAATTCTTCGGTTCCTCGCAGCTGTCCCAGTTTATGGACCAGAACAACCCGCTGTCGGAAGTGACTCACAAGCGCCGTGTTTCCGCCCTCGGCCCGGGTGGTTTGACCCGCGAGCGCGCCGGCTTTGAGGTGCGCGACGTACACCCGACTCACTACGGCCGCGTATGTCCGATTGAGACGCCGGAAGGACCGAACATCGGTCTGATTAACTCCCTGGCGACTTACGCCCGCGCCAACCATTACGGCTTCCTCGAGAGCGCCTACCGCAAAGTGGTTGACGGCAAGGTAACTGATGAAATTACGTACCTGTCCGCGATCAATGAAGCCAACTTCATTATTGCCCAGGCGTCTGCGGAAGTAGACGACAACGGTAACTTTGTTGATGACCTGATCAGCGTGCGTCACCAGGGCGAATTTACCCTGAAGGCACCGGGCGAAATCCAGTATATGGATGTTTCCGCCAAGCAGGTGGTTTCTGTCGCTGCGGCGATGATTCCATTCCTCGAGCACGATGACGCCAACCGTGCATTGATGGGATCGAACATGCAACGTCAGGCGGTACCGACCCTGCGCGCTGAAAAGCCGCTGGTGGGAACCGGTATGGAGCGCACTGTAGCGCGCGACTCCGGCGTGTGTGTGGTGGCCAAGCGCGGCGGTATTATCGAGCGCGTTGACTCCAGCCGTGTAGTTGTTCGCGTAGCCGACGCTGAAGTTGAAGCCGGTGATGCAGGTGTAGATATCTACAACCTGACCAAATACATCCGCTCCAACCAGAATACCTGTATCAACCAGCGTCCGATTGTTAATACTGGCGATCGTGTAGTCCGTGGCGACATCCTCGCCGATGGTCCCTCTGTAGACCTGGGTGAGCTGGCTCTGGGCCAGAATATGCGCATCGCATTTATGCCCTGGAATGGTTACAACTTTGAGGACTCCATCCTCATCAGTGAGCGCGTTGTACAGGAAGACCGCTTCACCACCATCCACATTCAGGAGCTGACCTGTATTGCCCGCGATACCAAGCTGGGCAGTGAGGAAATTACTGCGGATATCCCCAATGTGGGCGAATCTGCGCTGAACAAACTGGATGAGTCCGGCATCGTATACATCGGTGCGGAAGTAGGCGCTGGCGATATCCTGGTGGGTAAGGTTACTCCGAAAGGTGAAGCCCAGCTGACTCCGGAAGAGAAGCTGCTGCGCGCGATCTTCGGTGAAAAAGCCTCCGACGTTAAAGACACCTCCCTGCGCGCGCCCAGCGGCACTCGCGGTACCGTGATCGACGTACAGGTATTTACCCGCGACGGCCTGCAAAAAGACCAGCGCTCCATCGATATCGAGAAGGCGCAGCTGGACGAGGTTCGCAAGGATCTGAACGAAGAGTACCGCATCGTTGAAGGTGCAACCTTCGAGCGTCTGCAACAAGCTCTGCAGGGCCAGAAGGCCGCCGGTGGTAAGGGTGTTAAGAAGGGCGATGAGCTCAGCGCTGAAATCCTCGCCGCACTGCCGCGCGAAGACTGGTTCAAGCTGCGCATGGAAGACGACAGCCTGAACGACCAGCTGGAAAAAGCGGAAGCTCAGCTGAAAGAGCGCCGCAAGCTGCTCGACGAAGCCTTCGAAGACAAGAAGAAAAAACTGGAGTCCGGCGATGATCTGGCTCCGGGCGTGCTGAAAATCGTCAAGGTTTACCTGGCGATCAAACGCCGCATCCAGCCGGGCGACAAGATGGCCGGTCGTCACGGTAACAAGGGTGTTATCTCCGTAATCAAGCCGGTTGAGGACATGCCTTATGACCAAAACGGCGAGCCGGTAGATATCGTCCTGAACCCGCTGGGCGTTCCCTCGCGGATGAACGTGGGTCAGGTTCTGGAAATGCACTTGGGCATGGCCGCTAAAGGCCTCGGCGTTAAAGTCGACAAGATGATCAAGGAACAGCAGGAAATCGCCAAGGTGCGCGGATTCCTGGAAGAGGTCTACAACTCCACTGGCGGACGCAAGGAAGAACTCGACGAGTTCTCCGATGAGGAAGTCATGACCATGGCGCAAAATCTGCGTCGCGGTGTACCTATGGCGACCCCGGTATTTGACGGTGCCGATGAAAGTGAGATCAAGCAGCTGCTGCGTCTTGCCGACATCCCGGATTCCGGTCAGATCACCCTGCACGACGGCCGTACCGGTGATGCTTTCGAGCGTCCGGTAACTGTGGGCTACATGTACATGCTGAAGCTGAACCACTTGGTAGACGACAAGATGCACGCGCGTTCTACCGGTTCCTACAGCCTGGTAACCCAGCAGCCGCTGGGTGGTAAAGCCCAGTTCGGTGGTCAGCGCTTCGGGGAGATGGAAGTGTGGGCGCTGGAAGCTTACGGCGCCGCATACACCCTGCAGGAAATGCTCACGGTTAAATCCGATGACGTGGAAGGCCGTACCAAGATGTACAAGAACATCGTGGACTCCGACCACCGCATGGAGCCGGGCATGCCGGAATCCTTCAACGTACTGGTTAAGGAAATCCGCTCTCTCGGTATGAACTTCGAGCTTGAGCACGAGTAAATCCGAACCCGTACCGAAGCCTGTTGGCAGGTGAAATGAGACAAGTGCCAGCGCCCCGCGAAGCAGTGGGGCAGCTGGCCAGCCCGGCGGCCAGTGCGAGCGCCGGGTTGACTACCCCCTAGTGGAGGAAAGGCCTTGAAAGATTTATTAAATCTGGTGAAGTCCCAGGAGCAGCTGGAAGAGTTTGATGCGATTCGTATCGGTCTGGCATCACCGGACATGATTCGCTCCTGGTCCTACGGCGAAGTGAAAAAGCCGGAGACCATCAACTACCGTACCTTCAAGCCCGAGCGTGAAGGCTTGTTCTGCGCCAAGATCTTTGGCCCGGTAAAAGACTACGAGTGCCTGTGCGGTAAGTACAAGCGCATGAAGCACCGCGGCATTATCTGTGAGAAGTGTGGCGTTGAAGTGACCAAGGCCAAGGTTCGCCGTGAGCGTATGGGTCACATCGAGCTGGCCAGCCCGGTTGCACACATCTGGTTCCTGAAGTCCCTGCCGTCCCGTATCGGCCTGCTGCTGGACATGACCCTGCGCGATATCGAGCGCGTGCTGTACTTCGAATCTTACGTGGTTACCGAGCCGGGTATGACGACCCTGGAGCGCGGCCAGCTGCTGAATGACGAGCAGTACTTTGAGGCGATGGAAGAGTTCGCCGACGAGTTTGAAGCGAAGATGGGTGCCGAGGCGATCCAGGAGCTGATGGCGGATATCGAGCTGCCCGCAGAAATCCAGCGCCTGCGCGAAGAGATCCCGGCGACCAACTCCGAAACCAAGATCAAGAAACTGTCCAAGCGCCTGAAGCTGCTGGAAGCCTTCTACAAGTCCGGCAACAACCCGGAGTGGATGGTGATGAAGGCTCTGCCGGTTCTGCCGCCGGATCTGCGTCCGCTGGTACCGCTGGATGGCGGTCGTTTCGCGACCTCCGATCTGAACGACCTCTACCGTCGTGTGATCAACCGTAACAACCGACTGAAGCGTCTGCTTGAGCTGAACGCGCCAGACATTATCGTGCGCAACGAAAAGCGCATGCTGCAGGAATCTGTTGACGCACTGCTGGATAACGGCCGTCGCGGTCGCGCCATCACCGGCTCCAACAAGCGCCCGCTGAAGTCCCTGGCCGACATGATTAAAGGTAAGCAGGGTCGTTTCCGTCAGAACCTGCTGGGTAAGCGTGTTGACTACTCCGGTCGTTCCGTGATCGTGGTAGGTCCGACCCTGCGTCTGCACCAGTGTGGTCTGCCCAAGAAGATGGCACTGGAACTGTTTAAGCCGTTTATCTTTGGCAAGCTGGAATCCCGTGGCCTGGCCACTACGATCAAAGCTGCCAAGAAGATGGTCGAGCGCGAGGAAGCTGTCGTTTGGGATATCCTCGACGAAGTGATCCGCGAGCACCCGGTACTGCTTAACCGTGCACCGACCCTTCACCGTCTGGGTATCCAGGCGTTTGAACCGGTACTGATTGAAGGTAAGGCCATCCAGCTGCACCCGCTGGTTTGTGCGGCCTATAACGCCGACTTCGACGGTGACCAGATGGCGGTACACGTACCGCTGACGATCGAAGCGCAGCTGGAATCCCGCGCGCTGATGATGTCCACCAACAACATCCTGTCGCCTGCCAACGGTGAGCCGATCATCGTACCGTCCCAGGACGTGGTACTGGGTCTGTACTGGATGACCCGCGAGCGCGTTAACGATAAAGGCGAAGGCATGTTCTTCTCCGATATCAAAGAAGTGAGCCGCGCTTTCTACGCCAAGCAGGTTGGTCTGCAAGCGAAGATCAAGGTGCGTATCCGCGAAAATATCGTCGGCGAAGACGGTGAGAAGCACGAGACTATCTCCATTCAGGACACCACTGTAGGCCGCGCGCTGCTGTGGAACATCGTGCCGGAAGGCCTGCCGTTTGCGCACGTCAACCAGCCGATGAAGAAAAAGGCAATCTCCCGCGCCCTGAACGAGTGCTACCGCAAGGTGGGCCTGAAGGCGACGGTTATTTTTGCCGACCAGCTGATGTATACCGGTTTCGATTTCTCTACCAAGTCCGGTTCCTCCATTGGTGTGAACGACTTTGAGATTCCGGCTGAAAAAGCCGAACTGATCGATGCTGCGGAAGCGGAAGTGAAAGAGATTGAAAGCCAGTTTGCTTCCGGCCTGGTAACCCAGGGTGAGAAGTACAACAAGGTTATCGACGTTTGGTCCCGCACCAACGACAAGGTAACCCAGGCGATGATGGCCGGTATCAAGAAAGAGAAGGTGATCGACCGCGAGGGCAACGAGACCAAGCAGGACTCCTTCAACTCCGTATACATGTACGCCGACTCCGGTGCCCGTGGTTCTGAAGCGCAGATTCGTCAGCTCGCCGGTATGCGTGGTCTGATGGCCCGTCCGGATGGCTCCATTATCGAGAACGCCATTACGGCAAACTTCCGTGAAGGTCTGACCGTACAGCAGTACTTCATCTCGACCCACGGTGCTCGTAAAGGTCTGGCGGATACCGCACTGAAAACCGCTAACTCCGGTTACCTGACCCGTCGTCTGGTTGACGTGGCCCAGGACGTGGTAATTACCGAGCTGGATTGTGGCACCGACGACGGTCTGACCATGGCGCCGGTAATCGAGGGTGGTGACGTTATCGAATCTCTCGGTGACCGTATCCTCGGCCGTGTTGTGGCCCGCGATGTACTGAAGCCGGGCAGCGATGAAATCGCCGTTTCCGCCGGTACTATGATCGACGAGAAGTGGGTAGAGCGCATCGAAGCCATGGGCATCGATGAGGTTCTGGTTCGCTCCCCGATCACCTGTGAGACTGCACACGGTATCTGTGCCCAGTGTTACGGCCGCGATCTGGCCCGTGGCCACCGCGCCAACCCGGGTGAGTCTGTGGGCGTTGTTGCCGCACAGTCCATCGGTGAGCCGGGCACCCAGCTGACCATGCGTACCTTCCACATCGGTGGTGCTGCAAGCCGTGCCTCCGCTGCGGACAGCATCCAGGTGAAGCAGGGCGGTACCGTACGTCTGCACAATGTTAAGACGGTTAAAACCGAAGTCGGCACTCTGGTAGCCGTGTCCCGTTCCGGTGAGCTGGCGATTGCCGACAGCGCCGGTCGCGAGCGCGAGCGCTACAAGCTGCCTTACGGTGCTGTGATCAGCGTCTACGAAGGTGCCGAGGTAGACGGTGGCCAGATCGTGGCCAAGTGGGACCCGCACACCCACCCGATCATCACCGAGGTAGCCGGTTGGGTGAAACTGTCCGGTATGGAAGAAGGGCTCTCCATCCGCAAGCAGACCGACGATATCACTGGCCTGTCCTCTATCGAGATTATCGATCCGGCCGAGCGCCCGGCAGCGGGTAAAGATCTGCGCCCAGCGGTAACCCTGCTGGATGAGAACGGCGAAGAGCTGACTCTGGCTAACAGTAATGCGCCTGCGCACTACGCCCTGCCTCCGCGTGCAATCCTCAGCCTGGCTGAAGGCAAGCAGGTGAACGTGGGTGACGTAATCGCACGTATTCCGCAGGAATCCGGCGGTACCAAGGACATCACCGGTGGTCTGCCCCGCGTTGCCGACCTGTTCGAAGCGCGCAAGCCGAAAGAGCCGTCCATTCTGGCGGAAATCTCCGGTACCGTATCCTTCGGTAAAGAGACCAAAGGCAAGGTTCGCCTGCAGATTACCCCGCGCGACGGCAAGCCGCTGGCCAACGGTAAGGACCACTACGAGGTTCTGATTCCGAAGCACCGCCAGCTGACCGTGTTCGAAGGTGAAACCGTAGAAAAGGGTGAGGTTATCTCCGATGGCCCGTCCAACCCGCACGATATTCTGCGCCTGAAAGGTGTGGAAGAGCTGGCTCGCTACATCACCAACGAGATCCAGGAGGTTTACCGCCTCCAGGGTGTAGGCATTAACGATAAGCACATCGAAACCATCGTGCGTCAGATGCTGCGTAAAGTTGAAATTACCGAGATGGGTGATTCCAGCTTGATTAAGGGCGACCAGGTTGAATATCAGCGCGTGATCGAAGAGAACGAACAGCTGCGTACCGAGAACAAGCAGCCCGCTCAGTTCGAGCGCCTGCTGTTGGGTATTACCAAAGCGTCCCTGGCCACTGAGTCCTTCCTGTCGGCGGCTTCGTTCCAGGAGACCACCCGCGTTCTGACCGAAGCGGCGGTAACTGGTAAGGAAGACAGCCTGCGCGGCCTGAAAGAAAACGTGGTTGTGGGCCGCCTGATCCCGGCCGGTACCGGTCTGGCCTACCACAGCGAGCGCAAGCGCAAGCGCAGCCTGCAACTGGAAGAGGCCTTCGGTGAAGGACCTTCCGCTGCTGAGGTTGAAGCGGCTCTGACTGAGGCACTGTCGAAGTCCTCAGGCGAATAAGGCATATCCCACTCCACCGGCTGGTGGAGTGGGGTAGGTCGGGGCACTTCGGTGCCCGATCTGATATTGGCGACTGTCTGTGATGTAAGCACTTACTTCCGTCGCCGATTGACTAGGCGGGTCGTCGCTTATAGAATGCGGCCCCCGCTTATGTGGGGTGTTCCGTTCGATCCCAGGATCGACGATACACACAGACGATAGGCCCTCACTGTTAGAGGTGGGGGTATTTTATTTTTGGAGTGATTTTTAATGGCAACGATCAACCAGTTGGTTCGTAAGCCGAGAAAACGCAAAGTTGAAAAAAGCGACGTTCCTGCTCTGCAGGCTAGCCCGCAGCGTCGCGGAGTTTGCACTCGTGTGTACACCACTACACCGAAGAAGCCGAACTCTGCACTGCGTAAGGTTTGCCGTGTGCGTCTGACCAGCGGTTACGAAGTAACTTCGTACATCGGTGGTGAAGGCCACAACCTGCAAGAGCACAGCGTGGTACTGATTCGCGGCGGTCGTGTAAAAGACCTGCCGGGTGTGCGCTACCACACTGTACGCGGTGCACTTGACTGTGCCGGCGTAAACGATCGCA
The DNA here is from genome assembly GCF_052466995.1 of Microbulbifer regidiadema (SeqCode). NCBI lineage: Bacteria > Pseudomonadati > Pseudomonadota > Gammaproteobacteria > Cellvibrionales > Microbulbiferaceae > Microbulbifer > Microbulbifer regidiadema (SeqCode). The sequence continues at coordinate 4,034,495 of NZ_CP174297.1, forward strand.
AGCAGGGCCGTTCTAAGTACGGCGCCAAGCGTCCTAAAGGTTAATCACCTTTAACGATTTGCGTTTCGGTTTCCAACCGGAGTAAGGCTGAGCTCGCCGGATTGTAAGGTTTTACGGCGGCGTCTCGGAGTAACCCTGAAGAGAGGCAATACCCATGCCGAGAAGACGAGTAGTCGCCAAGCGCGAAGTACTACCCGACCCCAAGTTCGGGAACGTCACCCTGGCCAAGTTCATGAACCACGTCATGATCAGCGGCAAGAAGTCAGTTGCAGAGCGTATCGTATACGGTGCACTTGAAACTATTTCTGAAAAATTGAACAAAGATCCGATCGAAGTATTCGAAGAGTCTTTGGAAAATATCGCGCCTATGGTGGAAGTGAAGTCCCGCCGTGTTGGTGGTGCGACGTATCAGGTGCCTGTAGAAGTGCGCCCCTCGCGTCGTACGGCTCTGGCGATGCGTTGGTTGGTAGAGTTCTCCCGTAAGCGCGGTGAGAAATCTATGGCCCAGCGTCTGGCCAACGAGATGATCGACGCAGCCCAGAACAAGGGTGGCGCGGTCAAGAAGCGTGAAGATGTACACCGCATGGCAGAAGCCAACAAGGCATTCTCTCACTACCGCTTCTAAGTCTGATGAATACCAACATCGGAAATTAATACCGAAAGGCAGCACGGAAAATTCCAGGCTGCCTTTTGCCGTTATATCGAGGATACAACTGTGGCACGTAAAACGCCCATCGCACGTTACCGTAACATCGGTATCTGTGCCCACGTAGATGCCGGTAAAACTACCACTACCGAGCGCGTACTTTTCTACACTGGTCTGTCCCACAAAATTGGTGAAGTACACGAAGGTGCTGCCACCATGGACTGGATGGAGCAGGAGCAGGAGCGTGGTATCACCATTACTTCTGCTGCGACCACCTGTTTCTGGTCCGGCATGCAGCAGCAGTTCGACCAGCACCGCGTAAACATCATCGATACCCCGGGACACGTTGACTTCACTATTGAAGTTGAGCGCTCCTTGCGCGTACTCGACGGTGCTGTTGTTGTACTGTGTGGCTCCTCTGGTGTTCAGCCTCAGACTGAAACCGTATGGCGCCAGGCGAACAAATACGAAGTACCGCGCATGGTATTCGTAAACAAAATGGACCGCGCCGGTGCGAACTACCGCAACGTTGTGAGCCAGCTGAAAGACCGCTTGAACGCGAATGCTGTACCTCTGCAGATGACCATCGGCTCTGAGGACGAGTTCAAGGGTGTTGTTGACCTGGTGAAGATGAAGGCCATTCTGTGGAATGAAGCCGACCAGGGCATGACTTTCGACTACGCTGACATCCCCGCTGAGCTGCAGGACGAGTGCGACGAAATGCGCGAGTACCTGGTGGAAGCGGCAGCTGAAGCCAGCGAAGAGTTGATGGAAAAATACCTGGAAGAAGGTGAGCTGTCCGAAGAAGAAATCAAGGCAGCTATCCGTCAGCGTACCCTGGCCAACGAAATTGTACCGGTTCTGGGCGGTTCTGCGTTCAAGAACAAGGGTGTACAGGCTGTACTGGACGCAGTTATCGAATACCTGCCGGCGCCGACTGAAGTTAAGGCGATCGAAGGTACTCTGGAAGATGGCGAAACTGTTGAGAGCCGCGAAGCTGACGACAATGCGCCCTTCGCTGCACTGGCGTTCAAAATTGCTACCGACCCCTTCGTTGGTACCCTGACTTTCTTCCGTGTTTACTCCGGTAAGCTGGAGAGTGGTACTGCGGTATACAACTCCGTAAAAATGAAGAAAGAGCGTGTCGGTCGTATGGTGCAGATGCACTCCAACGATCGTCAGGAAATTAAAGAAGTACTGGCTGGTGACATCGCTGCTGCGATCGGTTTGAAAGACGTCACCACTGGCGACACCCTGTGCTCCGAAGCTAACAAGATTGTTCTCGAGCGTATGGAGTTCCCCGAGCCGGTAATCTCTGTTGCGGTTGAGCCCAAGTCCAAGCCGGACCAGGAGAAAATGGGTATTGCCCTCGGCAAGCTGGCCCAGGAAGACCCGTCCTTCCGCGTGAAGACTGACGAAGAAACCGGTCAGACCATTATCTCCGGTATGGGTGAATTGCACCTGGACATCATCGTTGACCGCATGAAGCGCGAGTTCAACGTTGAAGCTAACATCGGTAAGCCGCAGGTGGCCTACCGTGAAACTATCCGCAATACCTCTGAGATCGAAGGTAAGTTCGTTCGTCAGTCCGGTGGTCGCGGTCAGTACGGTCACGTATGGGTGAAGTTTGAGCCCGCCGAAGACGAGTCCCAGGAAGGTCTGGAATTCGTTAACGAAATCGTGGGCGGTGCGGTACCGAAGGAATACATTCCTGCGGTGCAGAAAGGTATCGAAGAGCAGATGAAGAACGGTGTTCTGGCTGGCTACCCGCTGCTGGGCCTGAAGGCGACTCTGTACGACGGTTCCTTCCACGATGTCGACTCCAATGAGATGGCGTTTAAAATCGCCGGTTCTATGGCGACCAAGAAACTGTCCAGCCAGGGCGGTGCGGTACTGCTTGAGCCGATGATGAAGGTTGAAGTAGTAACTCCGGAAGAGAACATGGGTGACGTGGTTGGCGACCTCAACCGTCGTCGCGGTCTCATTCAGGGCATGGAAGACAACCCCTCCGGTAAGGTTGTCAATGCGGAAGTACCTCTGGCAGAGATGTTCGGTTACGCAACCGACCTGCGTTCTGCGACTCAGGGCCGTGCTACCTACACCATGGAATTCCTGAAGTACGCCGAAGCGCCGAAAAACGTTGCCGATGAAATCATCGCCAAGACCAAGGCTTAATTAATTTCTGCTTAAAGGGGGCCGGGCCAACAGCTGGGGCCCCTTTGGCAAACTTTTAGCTAGAGGACATCTAAAGATGGCAAAAGAAAAGTTTGAACGTTCCAAGCCCCACGTGAACGTGGGCACCATCGGTCACGTTGACCACGGTAAAACCACCCTGACCGCTGCTCTGACCCGCGTATGTGCGGAAGTATGGGGCGGTGACGCTGTTGCTTTCGACGGTATCGACAATGCACCGGAAGAGCGTGAGCGCGGTATCACCATCGCTACCTCTCACGTTGAGTACGAGTCCCCGACTCGTCACTACGCGCACGTAGACTGCCCGGGACACGCCGACTACGTTAAGAACATGATCACCGGTGCTGCTCAGATGGACGGCGCTATCCTGGTATGTTCTGCAGCTGACGGCCCCATGCCGCAGACTCGTGAGCACATCCTGCTTTCCCGTCAGGTAGGTGTACCTTACATCGTTGTATTCCTGAACAAAGCGGACATGGTAGACGACGAAGAGCTGCTCGAGCTGGTAGAGATGGAAGTTCGCGAACTTCTGGACCAGTACGAGTTCCCGGGTGACGACACTCCGATCATCGTTGGTTCCGCTCTGATGGCCCTGAACGGCGAAGACGACAACGAAATGGGTACTACCGCTGTTAAGAAGCTGGTAGAGACTCTGGACGAGTACATCCCTGAGCCGGAGCGTGCGGTAGACCTTCCGTTCCTGATGCCGATCGAAGACGTATTCTCTATCTCTGGTCGCGGTACTGTTGTAACCGGTCGTGTAGAGCGCGGTGTGATCAACACTGGCGACGAGATCGAAATCGTTGGTATCAAAGAAACCACCTCTACTACCTGTACTGGTGTTGAAATGTTCCGCAAGCTGCTCGACGAAGGTCGTGCTGGTGAGAACATCGGCGCACTGCTGCGCGGCACCAAGCGTGACGAAGTAGAGCGTGGTCAGGTACTGGCTAAGCCGGGCTCCATCACTCCGCACACCAAGTTCGAAGCGGAAGTGTACGTACTGTCCAAGGACGAAGGTGGTCGTCACACCCCGTTCTTCAAAGGCTACCGTCCTCAGTTCTACTTCCGTACTACCGACGTAACTGGTGCGTGTGAGCTGCCGGAAGGTACTGAAATGGTAATGCCGGGCGACAACATTCAAATGGTTGTTACCCTGATCGCTCCGATCGCCATGGAAGACGGCCTGCGCTTCGCTATCCGCGAAGGTGGTCGTACCGTAGGTGCGGGCGTTGTTGCCAAGATCATTGAGTAATCGTTACTCTTGATCTAAATAAAAAGCCGCAGCGGACGCGCTGCGGCTTTTTTTATGTGCGCAAATTGGCATTGCCCGATGCAGGTGAATGATGCATTGAGCACCATTCCCATCTGCTATCCACTTCTTATCCCTGTTGCCCGCTTTTTATCCGTCAAGTCTATGGCCAATCCCGGCTTAGGTTGCAGCTCCTGCTGCCGCTGAACAGCTTGGTGAACTGTCGGCCACTCATCTCGACCAGCTCTTCGTGGTCGCCGGCCTCAAAGTAGATGGTTTCACGATGCCCGAGACTGCTGTCTAGTAGGGTGGTGATGCCGTAGGCCTGTCCGAGGACGGGCAGGGCGCCCAGTTCGCAGTCTGGGAATATGGCCCCGAGTTCGGTTTCCGACACCATTTGCAGAGAGTTGCGCCCGGTTTCTTCATGCAGCGCGCGCATATCGAGATTGCTGCTGGCCGGAATCACCGCCATTACATAGCCCTCCATATCTTGCAGCAAAATCGCTTTGGCGAGCTGATCCTCGCGCACATGGGCGGCGCGGGCGCTTTCGCGGCTGGTGTCGGTGTGTGGATGTTGAATCAAGTGGTAGTCGACCGAGCGGTCGCTGAGGTATTGACTCAGTGTTGCGGCGATAGTCATCTTTGGCTCCTCATTTCGCCTGGGGTATTCAATTGTAGTTTCAATAGATTGAAATTTGATCAGCCTGTACAGTTGACAGCCTGCTGTGCGCCCCGTAGAATTCGCGCTCCTTTTCGCCCGCCCTCGGGGCTGCGTAAGAGGACGTTCTTTAGTTAATAATTGGAGTTTGATTCCATGCAGGGTCAACGTATCCGTATTCGCCTGAAGGCCTTCGATCACAAGCTGATCGACGCGTCCACTCAGGAGATCGTAGAGACGGCTAAGCGCACCGGCGCACAAGTTCGCGGTCCTATCCCGCTGCCGACTCGCAAAGAGAAGTACACCGTACTGATTTCCCCGCACGTTAATAAAGACGCTCGCGACCAGTATGAGATTCGTACTCACAAGCGTTTGCTGGACATCGTTGAACCTACCGAGAAAACCGTCGACGCGCTGATGAAGCTCGATCTGGCGGCCGGTGTTGAGGTCCAAATTAGTCTCGGCTAACACTTTTACTAACTACCGAATCCCGAACGAAAAAGGTTCGGGTAGTGTAACGCTCTGAAATTGGGCGGCCGCAGTGGGTTAAAGCCCCGTGCACTGAGAGGTTAAAAAAGATGACTATAGGTATTGTCGGCCGCAAGAGCGGCATGACTCGCATCTTCACTGAAGATGGCGTATCCATTCCGGTAACCGTTGTTGAGGTTGCTCCGAATCGCGTCACCCAAGTGAAAACTCAGGAAACTGACGGTTACAGTGCTGTTCAAGTAGCAGTAGGCAGCCGCAAAGCTTCCCGTGTCTCCAAGCCCGCAGCGGGCCACTTCGCCAAAGCCAATGTAGAGGCTGGCACAAATCTTTTCGAACTGCGCACTGACGGTTCTGAAGAGACTTTCGAAATCGGTTCTGAAATTACTGTTTCCAGCTTCGAAGCTGGCCAGATGATCGACGTAACCGGCACTTCCAAAGGTAAAGGCTTCCAAGGCGGCGTTAAGCGTTGGAACTTCCGCACCCAGGACGCTACCCACGGTAACTCCCTGTCTCACCGCGCACCCGGTTCTATCGGTCAATGTCAGACTCCTGGCCGCGTATGGAAAGGCAAGAAAATGGCCGGACATATGGGTGCTGAGCGCGTAACCGTGCAAAACCTGGAAGTGGTTCGTGTCGATGCCGAACGCAACCTGCTGTTGGTTAAAGGCGCCGTACCCGGTGCACCCGGTGGCAACGTTATCGTTCGTCCGGCAGTTAAAGCCTAAGTCTGAGGGGAAATAGATATGGAACTGAATATCGCTACTCCCGAAGGCGCTAAAGGCACAGTAGCTGTCTCTGAAGTGACTTTCGGACGTGAGTTCAACCAAGATCTGGTACACCAGGCAGTTGTGGCCTATATGGCCGGCGCTCGCCAGGGTACCAAGGCGCAGAAAAATCGTTCCGATGTTTCTGGTGGTGGTAAAAAACCATGGCGCCAAAAAGGTACTGGCCGCGCACGTGCCGGTACTATCCGCAGCCCGCTGTGGCGTTCCGGTGGCGTAACTTTCGCCGCTGATCCGCGCGATCACAGCGTTAAGCTGAACAAGAAAATGTACCGCGCTGCACTGCGCTGCATCTTGTCTGAGCTGGCTCGTCAGGAGCGCCTGGTAGTGGTTGAGTCCTTCGACGTGGACGCGCCCAAGACCAAGCAGTTGGTAAGCAAGCTGGCTCAGTTTGATCTGTCCAATGCGCTGATCGTGACTGAAGAGGTTAGCGAAAACCTCTACCTGGCCGCACGCAACTTGCACAAGATCGACGTCCGCGATGTACAGGCGATCGATCCCGTAAGCCTGATTCGCTTTGACAAGGTCGTGGTTACCGTTTCTGCGCTCAAGAAAATTGAAGAGGTGCTGGGATGAACCAAGAGCGACTCTACAAAGTACTGCTGGGCCCGGTAATTTCCGAAAAAGCTGCTGGACTGGCCGATAGCGCCAACCAGGTAGTTTTCAAGGTTACCACCGACGCCGAAAAAGCTGAGATCAAGGCTGCGGTTGAGAAGCTGTTTAACGTTTCCGTTGAGCAGGTTCGCACCGTGAACGTAAAGGGCAAAACCAAGCGCACTCGCAATGGCATGGGCCAGCGCAGCGACTGGAAAAAAGCCTACGTTCGCCTGGCTGAGGGCAGCGACATCAACTTTGAAGCTGCTGAGTAAAGGGGACAGTTACAATGGCAATTGTAAAAACAAAACCGACCTCCGCCGGCCGTCGTCACCTGGTTAAGGTTGTTAACCCCGACCTGCACAAAGGTGCTCCTCACGCTCCCCTGCTGGAAAGCAAGAGCAAGAGCGGTGGCCGTAACAACAACGGTCGTATCACCACCCGTCATATCGGTGGTGGTCACAAGCAGCACTACCGTGTAATCGACTTCAAGCGCAACAAAGACGGTATTCCGGCTAAAGTTGAGCGCCTGGAGTACGATCCGAACCGCAGCGCACACATCGCTCTGGTGTGTTACGCCGACGGTGAGCGTCGTTACATTATCGCACCGAAAGGCCTGAAAGCAGGTGCCACCATTCAGTCCGGCGATGCCGCACCGATTGTTGTGGGTAACACTCTGCCTCTGCGCAACGTTCCGGTAGGTTCTGTAATTCACGCGATCGAGCTGAAGCCTGGCAAAGGCGCACAGCTGGCCCGTTCTGCTGGTGCCTCTGTGCAACTGGTAGCTCGTGAAGGTCAGTACGCGACCATTCGTCTGCGTTCCGGCGAAATGCGCAAGGTTCTCGCTGAGTGCCGCGCAACCCTGGGTGAAGTGAGCAACTCCGAGCACAGCCTGCGCAAGCTGGGTAAAGCCGGTGCTGCACGCTGGCGCGGTGTTCGTCCTACCGTTCGCGGTGTGGCGATGAACCCGGTAGATCACCCGCACGGTGGTGGTGAAGGCCGTACCTCTGGTGGTCGTCATCCGGTTACTCCGTGGGGCGTTCCGACCAAGGGTAAGAAAACGCGCAAGAACAAGCGCACCGATAAGATGATTGTACGTCGTCGCGGCAAGTAAGCCGCGCGATGTCTGAGCAGCTAGAGAGGAATCGACAGTGCCACGCTCATTAAAGAAAGGTCCCTTTATTGATCTGCATTTGATCAAGAAGGTGGAGGCAGCGATTGCAGCAAACGATCGTCGGCCGATTAAAACCTGGTCCCGCCGTTCCATGATTATGCCGGAAATGGTTGGACTGACGATTGCCGTGCACAACGGTCGTCAACACGTGCCCGTTTTGGTTAACGAAGAAATGGTTGGCCATAAACTGGGCGAGTTCGCTGCTACCCGCACTTACCGCGGTCATGCTGCGGACAAGAAAGCGAAGAAGCGCTAAGCCGAGGTTAAAAAGATGGAAGTAGCAGCAAAATTACGCGGCGCACGTCTATCGGCGCAAAAGGCGCGACTGGTAGCTGATCAGGTTCGCGGCAAAGGCGTTGAAGAAGCCCTGGATATACTGGCGTTCAGTACTAAAAAGGGTGCGGCGATCATTAAGAAAGTACTGGAGTCGGCCATTGCCAATGCCGAGCACAACGAAGGTGCTGACGTTGACGAGCTGAAGGTTTCCACAATTTTTGTGGACGAAGGTATGACCATGAAGCGCATTAAACCGCGTGCCAAAGGTCGTGCTGATCGCATTCTTAAGCGTACTTGTCACATCACTGTGAAAGTAGCCGAGAAATAACAGAGCAGGCGAGAAAACCATGGGACAAAAAGTACATCCTACCGGCATTCGTCTGGGTATCGTTAAAAAGCATACCTCTGTTTGGTATGCCGGCAGCGACGAGTACGCAGACAAGCTGTACACGGATCTGAAAGTTCGCGAATTTATTCGCAAAAAACTGGCCCACGCTTCTGTGAGCCGTATCGAGATCGAACGTCCGGCAAATACTGCACGTGTGAGAATTCACACTGCACGCCCGGGTATCGTAATCGGTAAAAAAGGTGAAGACGTAGAACGTCTGCGCAATGAAGTAAGCGCGCAGATGGGCGTACCTGTGCACATCGACATCGAAGAAGTGCGCAAGCCTGATATGGACGCCGCTCTGGTTGGCCAGAACGTTGCCCAGCAGCTGGAACGCCGCGTTATGTTCCGTCGCGCTATGAAGCGTGCCGTGCAAAACGCTATGCGTCAGGGTGCCGAAGGTATCAAGATTCAAGTAAGTGGCCGTCTCGGCGGTGCAGAAATCGCGCGTACCGAATGGTATCGCGAAGGCCGTGTGCCCCTGCACACTCTGCGCGCCAACATCGACTACGCCAATGTTGAAGCGAAGACAACTTACGGCATCATCGGTATCAAGGTGTGGATCTTTAAAGGCGAAGTCATCGGTGACGAAGTACCCGATGAGAAGCCGGTAAAGAGCCGCAAAAAAGCTGCTAAATAAGGGGTACGCAAATGCTACAACCAAAGCGTACAAAATTCCGCAAGGTACAGAAGGGTCGCAACCGCGGTCTTGCTCAGCGCGGCTCTAAAGTGAGCTTTGGCGAGTTTGGCCTTAAGGCTACCGGTCGTGGTCGCATTACTGCGCGCCAGATCGAAGCGGCTCGTCGCGCAATGACTCGTCACATTAAACGTGGCGGTAAAATCTGGATTCGAGTGTTTCCAGACAAGCCAATTACCAATAAGCCCCTCGAAGTTCGTATGGGTAAAGGTAAGGGTGGCGTTGAATACTGGGTAGCTCAGATCCAGCCGGGTAAAGTCCTCTATGAGATGGAGGGTGTATCCGAAGAGCTGGCTCGCGAGGCTTTCGCACTTGCTGCGGCCAAGCTACCTGTAAAGACAACTTTCGTTAAGCGTTCGGTGATGTAATGAAGACTGCAGATCTACGCGAAAAGTCAGTTGAAGAGCTGAACCAGGAACTGCTGAACCAGCTCGAAGCTCAATTTAAGCTTCGGATGCAAAAGTCCACCGGTCAACTGGCTCAGACTCATCTGCTGAAGCAGACTCGTCGCGACATTGCTCGCATAAAGACTGTGTTGACCGAGAAGGCAGGTAATTAATCATGGCTGAAGCAAAACTGAAGCGTACTCTGACCGGTAAGGTTGTGAGTGACAAGATGGATAAAACCATCACCGTTTTGATCGAGCGCCGTGTTAAGCACCCGATCTACGGCAAAATTGTGAGCAAGTCCACAAAGCTTAAGGCTCATGACGAGAACAACGATTGCAGCATCGGTGATGTTGTAACGATCGAGGAATCTCGTCCGCTGTCCAAGAGCAAGTCCTGGTCCTTGCAGAAAATTGTAGAGCGTGCGGCGAAGGTATAACCCCTAGCGCATTGACTGCCGAATTGAAAGGTTTCGGAGAGAGACAATGATTCAAGCGGAATCCTACTTAGAAGTAGCTGACAACAGTGGGGCTCGCCGCGTCATGTGCATCAAGGTGCTGGGCGGCTCCCATCGTCGTTATGCCGGCGTGGGCGACATTATTAAGGTAACCGTTAAGGAAGCCATTCCCCGCGGTAAAGTGAAGAAAGGTCAGGTAATGAACGCGGTTGTGGTTCGCACCAAGAAAGGTGTGCGCCGTACCGATGGTTCCCTGATTAAATTTGACGATAACGCAGCGGTGCTGCTGAACCAGCAACTGGCGCCGGTTGGCACCCGTATTTTTGGTCCGGTAACTCGCGAACTGCGCGGTGAGAAGTTCATGAAGATCATCTCCCTCGCTCCCGAAGTTATCTAGGCCTCGAGCGGAGAAGAGTTATGCGCAAGATCAAGCGTGACGACGAAGTGATCGTTATCGCCGGTCGTGACAAGGGCAAACGTGGTTCAGTACGTAAAGTACTGAACGACGGTCGCCTGATTGTCTCCGGCATACAGATGATCAAAAAGCACCAAAAGCCAAACCCACAGATGGGTATTGCAGGTGGCATCGTTGAGAAAGAAGCTGCTATCCAAGCTTCCAACGTAGCTATCTTCAACCCTAGCACCCAGAAGGCTGACCGGGTGGGCTTTAAAGTACTGGAAGACGGCACTAAGATTCGCGTCTTCAAATCCAGCGGCGAAGCCATCTAAGGCTCTTGACGCAAAAGCAGGTTGGTAGATCATGGCAAAGCTTAAAGAGCTCTACACTAAGGACCTCGTGGCCAAGCTAAAAGAAGAGCTTGGTCTCGAGAATGTGATGGCAGTGCCGCGCATCACCAAGATCACCATCAACATGGGTGTTGGTGAAGCGATTGGTGATAAGAAGGTGCTGGAGCACGCTGTCAACGATATGACAGCAATTACTGGTCAAAAGCCCATCGTTACTAAAGCGCGCAAGTCTATTGCGGGCTTTAAGATTCGTGACGGTTGGCCGATCGGCTGCAAGGTAACTCTGCGCGGTGAGCGCATGTATGAGTTCCTGGAGCGTTTGGTTGACATCGCGATTCCGCGTATCCGCGACTTCCGTGGCATTAGCCCGAAGCAGTTCGACGGCCGCGGTAACTTCTCTATGGGCGTGACTGAGCAAATCATCTTCCCGGAAATTGACTACGACAAAGTAGACAAACTCCGCGGTCTGGATATTTGTATTACCACTACAGCTGCAAACGACGATCAAGGTCGTGCGCTGCTGAAAGCGTTCAACTTCCCTTTCAAGGGTTAAGAGGATTCCATGGCGAAGAAATCCATGATTGCGCGCGAAAACAAGCGCGCTCGAACCGCAGCTAAGTACGCCGAAAAGCGTCAAGAGCTGAAGGCGATCATCGCCAGTTCCACTGCTTCCGAAGAGGAGCAGTGGGAGGCTCAACTCAAGCTGCAGAAAATGCCGCGCGATGCAAGCCCGGTACGTCAGCAACGCCGCTGTCGTATTACTGGTCGCCCCCACGCTGTATACCGCAAGTTCGGCCTGTGCCGTAACAAGCTTCGCGAAGCTGCGATGCGTGGTGATGTTCCTGGCCTCGTGAAGTCCAGCTGGTAATTACCGGCTGGTTTAAGGCAGATTTGAGGAGTCTCATAAGATGAGTATGCAAGATCCGTTGGCAGATATGCTGACTCGCATCCGCAATGCCCTGGCGCGCGGAAAGGCGGAAGTCACCCTGCCATCATCCAAACTGAAAGTAGCAGTGGCCAACGTCCTGAAAGACGAAGGTTACGTTACTGATTTAAACGTAAGCGAAGGCGCTAAGCCGGAACTGACCATTGCTCTGAAATACTTCCAGGGCAAGCCGGTTATTGCCGAGCTCAATCGCGTTTCCCGTCCGGGCCTGCGCGCTTACACTGGTAAAAAAGCTCTGCCTACCGTACGTGGTGGCCTGGGTATCGCGATCGTTTCCACCTCTAACGGTGTGATGACTGACCGCGCTGCACGTCAGGCCGGTATCGGTGGCGAAGTGCTTTGCACCGTATTCTAAGCGGGGGTTGCAATGTCTCGAGTAGCAAATAGTCCGGTAGTTATCCCCGCAGGTGTAACCGTAGACCTGAAAGGTCAAAATATCGCTGTTAAAGGCGGTAGCGGTAACCTGGATATGGTTATTCACGGTGATGTAGAAGTGAGCGAGGCTGAAAGCCAGCTGACTTTTGCCGCGCGCAATAACTCCAAGCAGGCCAAAGCGCTGGCGGGTACTACCCGTGCTCTGGTCAATAACATGGTGATAGGCGTAAGCAAGGGCTTCGAGAAGAAGCTGCAGTTGCTGGGTGTTGGTTATCGTGCGAAAGCAGCCGGTAAAGCGGTTAACCTGACCCTGGGCTTCTCCCATCCGATCGATTATCAGTTGCCGGAAGGTGTGACTGCGGAAACTCCATCCCAGACTGAAATCGTACTGAAGAGCAGCAATAAACAGCTGCTGGGCCAAGTGGCCGCTGAGATCCGTGCGTTCCGTCCGCCGGAGCCCTACAAAGGTAAGGGTGTCCGTTATGCCGACGAGCGTGTGTATCGCAAAGAGGCCAAGAAGAAGTAAGTAGGGCATAGATATGAACGTTAAGAAAGCATCTCGCTTGCGTCGTGCACGTCGTGCCCGCGCCAAGATCCGTGAGCTGGGCGCCGTTCGCCTCACCGTGAACCGCACCCCGCGCCACATTTACGCACAGATCCTGTCTGCCGAAGGCAGTGCGGTATTGGCTTCCGCCTCTACCCTGGACAAGGACCTGCGCTCTGGTAAAACCGGCAACGCTGACGCTGCTGCCGCAGTTGGCAAACTGATCGCTGAGCGCGCGAAAGCCGCTGGCGTTGAACAAGTTGCCTTCGATCGTAGCGGCTTCAGATACCATGGCCGTGTTAAGGCTCTGGCTGACGCTGCCCGCGAAGCCGGTCTGAAATTCTAAGGGTTGAGTTATGGCTAGAGAGAAAGACAAAAGCAACGACGAAGGCCTGCAGGAGAAGCTGGTCCAGGTCAACCGCGTTGCCAAGACTGTTAAAGGTGGTCGTATCTTCGCCTTTACCGCACTGACTGTCGTTGGTGATGGCAATGGCCGTGTCGGCTTCGGTCGCGGCAAGGCGCGTGAAGTGCCTGTAGCGATTCAGAAGGCGATGGAAGCTGCACGCCGCAACATGATCCAGGTAGATCTGAATGGTGACACCATCCAGTACGCTACCAATGGTCGCCACGGCGGTTCCAAGATTTACATGCAGCCCGCTTCCCAGGGTACCGGTGTAATTGCCGGCGGTGCTATGCGCTCCGTACTGGAAATGGCTGGCGTAAACAACGTATTGGCTAAGTGTTACGGCTCCACCAACCCGGTGAACGTCGTACGTGCAACTTTCAAAGCTCTGGAGCAAATGCAGAGCCCGGAAGATGTCGCTGCCAAGCGCGGTAAATCTGTCGAAGAGATTCTGGGCTAATCACAGCCCGGATTTAAGGTTATTGGTGGGTTAAGACCATGGCTAAAAAGACCATTAAAGTGACCCAGACCAAAAGCATCAACGGACGCCTGAAAAGTCATCAGGCGTGCGTTGCGGGTCTGGGCCTGCGCCGTATCGGCCACACAGTGGAAGTGGAAGATACTCCTTCCGTGCGCGGCATGATCAATAAAGTTAACTACCTGGTTAAGGTTGAAGGGGAATAACATGCGTTTGAACGACTTGTCTCCTGCACCGGGCCACAAGCACAGCGCCAAGCGCGTTGGTCGCGGCATTGGTAGTGGATTGGGTAAGACCGGTGGCCGCGGCCACAAAGGTCAGAAAGCGCGTTCCGGCGGCAGTGTTCGTCCGGGCTTCGAAGGCGGTCAGATGCCTTTGCAGAAGCGTCTTCCTAAGTACGGTTTCACCGCGCGTGTTTCTCGCTTCACCGCAGAAGTACGTCTGGCTGAGCTGGCGAAGGTAGAAAATGACGTAATCGATTTGGCAGCGCTTAAGAATGCCGATATCATCGGCAGCCATATTAAACGCGCCAAAGTGTTCCTCTCAGGTGAGCTGACCAAAGCTGTTACCGTTAAGGGTCTGGGAGTTACCAAAGGTGCAAAGGCAGCGATTGAAGCTGCTGGCGGTAAAATAGAAGACTAATCGAGGCGCCAATGGCACGACCAGGATCCGGTGGAAATCCCCTGGGCAACAGCAAGGGATTGGGCGAGCTTTGGGCTCGCCTTCGTTTTCTGTTTCTAGCGATTCTTGTTTATCGTCTGGGGACACATATTCCGGTGCCCGGCATTGATCCGGAAAAGCTGTCAAACCTGTTTAATCAGAACCAGGGAACCATTCTTGGCCTGTTTAACATGTTTTCAGGCGGCGCCCTGGAAAGGATGAGTATTCTGGCGCTGGGCATCATGCCCTACATCTCCGCGTCCATCATCATGCAGTTGATGAGCGCGGTGACTCCCTCTCTGGAAGCGCTGAAGAAGGAAGGGGAGGCCGGAAGGCGTAAGATCAACCAGTACACCCGCTATCTGACGGTATTGCTGGCCCTGATTCAGGGTATCGGCATGACTTTCGGCTTGGCAGGGCAGAACCTGGCTTACTCATCTGAGCCGGCGTTTGGTTTTTACTTTGTGGCGGTCACGTCACTGGTGACTGGTGCTGTATTTATGATGTGGCTCGGTGAGCAGATCACTGAGCGCGGTGTTGGCAACGGCATTTCCATGCTGATTTTTGCCGGTATCGTCGCCGGCTTGCCCGGTGCCATCGGCCAGGCATTTGAACAGGCGAGACAGGGTGAGCTGCACATACTCATGCTGCTGATGATTGGCGTCATCGCTCTTGCTGTAGTGTTCTTTGTGGTTGTTATGGAGCGCGGCCAGCGCCGCATCACCATCAACCACGCCAGGCGCCAAGCGGGGCGTTACTCCGCAGCTCCGGCTGCGCAGTCGAGCCACTTGCCGCTCAAGGTAAATATGGCCGGCGTAATTCCGGTAATCTTTGCCAGCAGTATCCTGCTGTTCCCGGCCACACTGGCACAGTGGTTTGGCCAGGGCGGGGAAGGTCTCGGTGCAGAGATCCTGCAGTGGATGGCGTTGCAGCTTGGGCCAGGGCAACCGCTGAACATTATTCTGTTCGCACTGTTGATTGGTTTCTTCTGTTTCTTCTACACGGCGTTGATGTTCAACCCGAATGAAGTGGCAGATAACCTGAAAAAGTCCGGTGCTTATGTGCCAGGTATTCGCCCTGGAGAGCAGACGGCCCGCTATATCGATAGCGTGCTGACTCGCCTCACCCTGGTGGGTGCTGTATACATCGCATTGGTATCCCTGCTGCCGCAGTTCCTGGTGGTTGGGTTTAACGTTCCCTTCTATCTGGGGGGTACCTCACTACTGATCGTTGTAGTCGTAGTGATGGACTTTATGGCACAGGTACAGTCGCACCTGTTGTCACACCAGTACGAGGGTTTGATGAAAAAATCTAACCTGCAAAGCTACGGTCGTCGCTAGGGCGTCACCTGCTCGCAGTTTGATTGAATTGAGGTAAGGTCATGAAAGTACGTGCTTCTGTAAAAAAGATCTGCCGTAACTGCAAAATCGTGCGTCGCAAGGGTGTTCTGCGGGTAATCTGCAGCGCTGAGCCGCGTCACAAGCAGCGTCAAGGCTAAGAAGGGGCCAGCCCCTTGCGGAGAGCGCCCTCTGGGCGCCTCTGTAAAAGCTGGAAGAATTCGCCACTCGATACAGCCCCGTATCGGATGGCAACACCCCGGGAACTTTTTGGGGTGGGAAGTGAGCAACAGCGAGCTTCCAACTGGGGGCGTTGACTGTCGTCTTCATCCGCTTCGGGGGACCGCTGCGGACGTTGGCTATTGCAAATTAGTGTCTGAAAAGCTATTCTTGCGCGCCTTTTTGGTGGCGCCGCCGGTTTTTTAGTCGCTGTCAGCGCCGAAATCAAAGTAGAGTCACATACTTATATATAAAGCAGTGGCTCCAATACGTGGAGTATGCCTCTATGGCACGTATTGCTGGTGTCAATGTACCAGACCACAAGCACGCCGTAATCTCCCTGACCCACATTTATGGGGTTGGTCGCACTACGGCTAAGTCTATTTTGGCAGCGGTTGGTATCGCTGAAT
Source organism: Microbulbifer regidiadema (SeqCode) (assembly GCF_052466995.1). Classification (NCBI taxonomy): domain Bacteria; kingdom Pseudomonadati; phylum Pseudomonadota; class Gammaproteobacteria; order Cellvibrionales; family Microbulbiferaceae; genus Microbulbifer; species Microbulbifer regidiadema (SeqCode). The sequence goes on from NZ_CP174297.1 coordinate 4,050,603, forward strand.
CCACCAAAATCCGCGAACTGTCTGAAGAGCAGATCGAAACCATCCGTGGTGAAGTTGCAAAACTGACCGTGGAAGGCGACCTGCGCCGTGAAATATCCATGAACATCAAGCGTTTGATGGACCTGGGTTGTTATCGCGGTCTGCGTCACCGTCGCAGCTTGCCGCTGCGTGGTCAGCGCACCAAGACCAATGCTCGCACCCGTAAGGGTCCGCGCAAGCCGATTCGCAAGTAAGCCTTAACTAAGGCGCGAAATCGCGGTTCAAGATGCCCCGTCCGGCTAATCGCCGAGGGGATTTGATACAGGATTTAGGATACTGGTATGGCTAAGCCAAAAACTACTGTTCGCAAAAAGGTCAAAAAGACCGTTGTCGACGGTATTGCCCACATCCACGCATCGTTCAACAACACGATCGTGACGATCACTGATCGCCAGGGTAATACCCTCAGCTGGGCCACCGCAGGTGGATCTGGCTTCCGTGGCTCGCGTAAGAGCACCCCGTTTGCAGCCCAGGTTGCCGCTGAGCGCGCAGGTACTGCAGCTCAGGAATACGGCCTGAAAAACCTCGACGTAGAAGTTAAGGGCCCCGGCCCCGGTCGCGAATCTGCCGTTCGCGCACTGAACAACTGCGGCTACAAGATCACCAACATCACCGACGTGACGCCAATCCCGCATAACGGATGTCGTCCACCTAAAAAGCGTCGCGTGTAAGAGGGGGCTGACAAAATGGCACGTTATATTGGACCAAAATGTAAACTGTCCCGTCGTGAAGGGACTGACCTGCAGCTGAAGAGTGGTGTTCGTCCGCACGACTCCAAGTGTCGCGCAGAATCCAAGCCCGGCCAGCACGGCGCGGGTCGCGGTCGTCTGTCCGACTACGGTATTCAGCTGCGTGAAAAGCAAAAAGTTCGTCGTATCTACGGCGTACTGGAAAAGCAGTTCCGTAACTACTATAAGGAAGCGGCACGTCTGAAGGGCGCTACAGGTGAAAACCTGCTGCAACTTCTCGAGCAGCGTCTGGACAACGTGGTTTACCGCATGGGCTTCGGCTCAACTCGCTCTGAAGCGCGTCAGCTGGTTTCCCACAAAGCGATTCTGGTAAACGGCACTACCGTTAACATCCCTTCTTTCCAGGTTAAAGAAGGCGACGTTATCGCTGTACGTGAAAAAGCCAAGAAGCAGCTGCGTATCCAGAATTCCGTTTCCCTCGCTGCCCAGCGTGGCGATGTCGAGTGGGTAGACGTAAACGCGAGCAAACTGGAAGGCACTTTCAAGCGCACTCCGGATCGTGTCGATCTGCCGGCAGAGATCAACGAAAACCTTATCGTGGAACTGTACTCTAAGTAACAATTAGTCCACTTTAAGGAATGCAACTGTAAACAGGTATGGCTATGCAGACTGCTGTCAACGAGTTTTTGACACCGCGTCGTATTGACGTCACCGAGTACAATCCGAATCACGCCAAAGTGATTCTGGAGCCCCTGGAGCGTGGCTTTGGCCACACTCTTGGCAATGCGCTGCGTCGCATCCTGCTGTCCTCCATGCCGGGCTGCGCCGTCACCGAGGTGGAAATCGAAGGTGTCGAGCACGAGTACAGCGCGATCGAAGGTGTGCAGGAAGATGTAATTGAAATCCTGCTCAACCTGAAAGAAATCGCCGTTGTTATGCACGGTAAGGATCAGGCGGTATTGAGCCTGAGCAAAAAGGGCCCAGGTGCAGTGACTGCTGGAGATATCCAGGTAGATCACGACATCGAGATCGTTAATCCTGAGCACGTGATTGCCAATATTACTGGTGATGTCGAGCTCAACCTGCGTCTCACTGTAGCGCGCGGTCGCGGCTATCAGCCCGCCGATGCTCGTCGTGACGAGGAAGAGGAAAGTCGTGCAATTGGCCGTCTGCAGCTGGATGCTTCATACAGCCCAGTGCGTCGCGTTTCCTACAGCGTGGAAAGCGCGCGTGTAGAGCAGCGCACCGACCTGGATAAGCTGGTTCTGGACCTGGAGACCAACGGTACCCTGGACCCGGAAGAGGCAATTCGTCGCGCCGCCACTATCCTGCAGCAACAGCTCGCAGTATTTGTGGACCTGGAAGGCGAGAAGGATGCACAACCGAAGGCTGAAGAGCCGGAAGTTGATCCGGTACTGCTGCGCCCGGTAGACGATCTGGAGCTGACTGTACGTTCGGCTAACTGTCTGAAAGCGGAAAATATCTACTACATCGGTGACCTGATCCAGCGCACTGAAGTAGAACTGCTGAAGACGCCGAATCTTGGTAAGAAGTCTCTGACTGAAATCAAGGATGTACTGGCTTCCCGCGGTTTGTCCCTGGGTATGCGCCTGGAAAACTGGCCGCCGGCCAGTCTGAAAGGCGACAGCAAGTTAAGCCCCCTGTAAGCATTTGGTAGTCGCGGCGATGCTGCGACTAGTAGAAAGAACCCGAGCGGTGCTACAGCTTAGCGCGACACCGCTCCAGAACGACCTGCTGTGACAGCAACTTAGGTCGTAAGGAATTGAGTCATGCGTCATCGCTATAGTGGCCGTAAATTCAGCCGCACGAGCGCTCACCGCAAGGCCATGTTCAAGAACATGAGCGCCTCTCTGGTGGAGCACGAACTGATCAAAACCACACTGGCCAAAGCCAAAGAACTGCGTCGCGTTGCCGAGCCGCTGATCACTCTGGCTAAGAAAGACAGTGTTGCTAACCGCCGTCTGGCTTTCGCTCGTATCCGTGATAAGGATGCTGTGCGCAAGCTGTTCGATGAGCTGGGTCCTCGTTACGAAGCCCGCCCTGGTGGTTACATCCGTATCATGAAGTGCGGTTTCCGCGCTGGTGATAAGGCGCCGATGGCATACGTTGAGCTGGTAGACCGTCCTCAAGTAGAAGACGAAGCTGCTGAAGCTTAAGCGTTGCTAGTTAGCGCTACGGAAGGCCGGTCTTAGACCGGCCTTTTTTTTGCGGTAAGGAGATTTTTGTATGTCTTTTGAGCAGTTGTTAAAACGTTTGAACCCGGAGATTGTGGGTAGCTTAAAGCGGGCTATTGAGCTTGGAAAATGGCCCAATGGTGTTGTGCTAACTTCTGAGCAACGCAGCCTCTGTGCAGAAGCCGTTTCCAACTGGGAATCCGCCAATCTACCGAGGGAGCAGCAGGTGGGTTATGTGGCGCCAAAGACCAAGGATGAGCCCTGCGTGGGCAAGAAAGATGATGAGCAGGCTGTAAACTGGGTTGGCTAGTTGATGCTGGGGAAGATATTGACGCGCCGTTCATTGGAGCGGGCGTTATTTCCTTTTATGCCCTTCCATTTCTCTGCTTAGATAGTTAGCGATAGGCAAATATATAATTTCTAATTTGCTCGGTAACTAATTATGAAGAAACTAATTTTTCTTGTCGGGGTGGCAGTCCTCGCCGTTGTAGCGGTCGATCACTACGATATTGATGTGCGCTCAGGCGTGGAGAAAGTACGCCATATAATAAAGCCGCTAAAAGATGACAGTGGCTCAGCACAGAATATTTCTGACAGTATGCCCCAGCCACAGTTGGAAAATACTGAAGACGAAGAGCTGTTAAATCACCCCCGTGTTCAAGCTTATCTGGATCGGGAGAGTGTGAAGCAGGCACTGAAGGATTACTTTGCCGGTCTGGGGGAATTCTCCGCTGAAGAGGCCTGGGATACCATTGAAAAAATAGAGCGGGAAGCGCGTGTTAGCGCCTCCGAAGCACTCTCGATGAAATTGGCCTGGCTGGAAAAAAATACTCCAGACCGAACTGAATTTATCCGCCGGGCAGAAGCGCTATTTAATGTTTATCGGGATAAAGCGCAAATAGCCATTAGGGATTACGATCCCGCCGCCGAGGAGCCCGGTTTTTCCTCCTATAAGGCTATGGAGCGCTCTATCGTCGAGGAGGTTCAGCAGATGACGTCCTTTCCCGAGGGTATGAGCAAGGATGAATACTTGCGCAAGCGCCTGCAGGAAGCTCGCGAGTCTGTATATGGCAGTTAATTTTCCAAAGCGCTGCCAGTGAGTTGCTGGCAGCGCTGAACTTCCATTCTTACTACATAAATAAGGCGATCAGGTCATAGAACCAGTTAGTGTTATTCTCATAGTCTGAGACGTCGTCTGTTTCGTAGGCCCGAATCATCCCGCCGCCGTTATGATTGATAATATTGTCGAGAAAATCCTCTAGCTCAAGCCCGTGCTCAGCAATCTCACCATAGTTTAAATCGATAATGGTGGTGCAGTGGCTCTCATTGAGGTTGCGGAACATGGGGAAGTAATAACCCCAGTTGCTGGTTTGCTCCAATAGTGGAATCAAGTTTTCATGGGTGTCTTTTTGCCAGCGCTGGCGCAATTTATTCAGGCGGGATTCTGCATCTGGATCATTGTAAATATCCTCATAGAATCTTTCGTAAGAGTAAGACGAGAAGTTCCCGTCAGCAAGAAAGTGGGTAATACCCAGGCGGTCAGCGGGGAATTTGTTGGATAGGGCTGCATAAATGGATGCTAATTCATTGGCCTCAAATCCGGGAGTTATTGCCGAGAGCATGGCGATAGGGTTTTCTGCGCTGGGATTACTGCTCGGCGTGTAGCTTGTCCAGGCGCTGATTACCTCCTTATGCAGTGGCAGTGAGGGGAATGTGGCGCTGTCTTCGCCATCGAGGGGAGCCTGGTAAAGAGGGCCGGAATCGTCGAGCAGATAACCGTAGTCAACGTCCATATCCTCGCGCAGTTTTGAATAGTTTAGCAGGGCGCCAATACTGCCCGCGCTACATCCCGTCGCGAGCATTTGTTTGGGCTTCTGTAAATTATTCTTGACCCAGGATGTTACAGCTTGCACATTGCGCAATCCATTGTGGTGCCAGATAAGATCTGGGTTTTCGCCGCTACTATCTGCGTATATTTCTGTTTTATCCCCGACATAAATGTCCCCGGTGCAATATGGGACATAAACCATATTCCATTCACCGGTTTTGTATTGGTCGTAGGGGTGGTGAGTGTAAATTAAGGGGGAGACCCCGGCAGTGGCAATGTTGTCGAGATTGGTGAAATCTAACAGGTGTACATTGCTGAGGTAGTCGTCGGGAATGCCATTGGGATTGCGGGCGCCGCGAATGCCGGTTTGCCCTGAACAGCTCTCATAATCCCAGCAGGCGCCACCACCTTCAAAGTAAAAAATAGTGTTGCTGGTATCGGGAACCCGATGAACAAAAAACTTATAGGCTGAACCGTTTCCACACATGGCGCCAGTGCTGGCAGGGACATCAATTTTTTGCCAGGTATTATAGTCTGCGGGATCAAAGTCATCATCGAAGTCAGGGTCGTCCATTGTTAGTGGGTACATTCCCTGAGTTTGTTGTGAGGTTACCGGTTCGTCGGCGCTGGGTGGATTGAGTAAATGTTTGAGAGTTGTCCAAAAGTTATAGTCGCCTGGTTCTGCATGGGCGGCCGTGCTGATAAGTAGTGAGATCGATATGAATATCGAGATAAAACTGCGGAGAATTTTTATCATTATTAGTCCCCTGTCGGTATTGTTGGTTTTCTCTTTGGATTGCGATTCCCCGCTCCTGAATTTATTGCTTGGAGTTTTACCTGCTCCCTTTGATTGGGCGGTGGAGTGCGCCAATCCAAATCGCTGTTTGGGTAAAGCGTAATGAGGTTAGTTAACAATATTGTTTTGGTCTAGCAGGATAAGCTTAAAAACTTGTTGGTCACAATTTTTTTGATATACGTAGAACGCTGTTCAAAATTATTTCGGTTTACCGGAATTTACTCGCATATTTTGGCGCAATAGTTTCTTGTGTGGTTTGGGGCGCCTGATTGGGGAAATATAGAGCCAGTATTGTTTATTGTTGGGGTTAAATATATAGAGGTTCTTTTGATTGGAATCCTAGACTGCACTGTAAGTCATTTAATAATTTCTGCTTCTGTTTGAGGATTTCCTGTGCTTCTTCAATGCTGATTTTTTGAAAGGCTATTTTGTCTGTGGGGGATAGCTGGCCCAGACGGTGGAGTTCTGATTTTATAATATGACCTATTCGGGGATAGCCACCAATAGTCTGTCCTTCAATAAATGAGATGATAGGGTTTCCATCCGCCGGCACCTGAATACTGCCGGGGTAGAGCCCAGATGATCGCAGCTGCTCTTTGCCGGTTTTAATATTATAGGGGGCGCAGTCGCTTTTGCCGGATAGGCGAATACCCATGCGGTTGCTCTGGGGGGATACTGGATAAGTTGACCGGTAGAACTGCTCAATAAACTCCCTGGAAAATAATTTGCTCTCTGCTCCAGGTACTACTCGCAGCTGTAAATTTTTGGAGTAGTGGAGGTGAAACCTTGGCTCGAGGCCGAGCTCTTTTGTCGGGTGAATTTCTTTTAGGGGGATAATCTCTTCGGAGCCTATTGGTCTGCCGTTGTTTGCGCCAAATTGACTAATAATATGGGTTGCCGAGCTGCCTAAAATGTCGGGTGTGTCTATTTTTGCAGAAATTGCAAGGTAAGTTCTTGCGCCAGAGATCGCCTGGGAAATATCTAAGATATCCCCGGATTTAACCTTGTAAGTCCGGAAGTTTTCCAGTGGATTATTGTTTAAGGCACCTCTGAACTGGCCTCCGGCTATAGCGATAGTGAGGTTACATAAAAATTCGATTTTAGGTCCGAGCAGGGTGATTTCAAAAGTCGGATTTCCCAGGGGGTTTTGCAGTAGTAGGTTGGCTATTTTCATCGACAGGGGATCGGCAGCACCTCCCCAGGGAATTCCACAGTGCATCAATCCCGGGCGCCCCAGGTCCTGAATGCTTGTCTGTAACCCCGCGCGAATAAAGCGAATGCCCATAAATTTTCCTTGTTAGGAGAGGTTGTTTTTGGCGCTCTGTGAGAGTTGCTGAAATTGCCGGGTATCTATTGGGTAAAATTCGATTTCATCTAGGGGCGCAGCGATAAAGGGGCAGGGCTTTGCTGGTTGAAAAAGATTGAGCGGTGTCTGGCCAATAATTTGCCATCCGCCCGGTGTGGCCTGGGGGTAGATACCGGTTTGCTCTCCGCCAATACCCACTGCACCTGCGGGAATTCTTGTTCTGGGGGTTTCTTTTCTTGGGCAGTAGAGCTTTGGGTCAAGCCCGCCAAGGTATAAAAAGCCTGGGGTAAAGCCCAGCATATGCACTAAGTAACGTCGTGCACTGTGCCGCCTGATAATTTCCTGTGGGGATAGTTTGCTGTGCCTAGCTAAAATCTCCAGATCTGGAGAAAAGCCCTCCTCGTAGCATACAGGAATACGCACTATACGAGGCTTGTCGGGGGGTGGGGGAGGGTTGCGGAGAAAATCCCCGATAGTTTTACTGAGTAGTTGGCATAGGGCTTTATGCTCCCATAGAGCCGGGCTGAAAATAACGGTCAGGCACTGATATGCGGGAATAATATCGATAATACCTGCTTGATCTTCATCTAACAGCGCTGCTCTTAAGTCGATAATTGTCCGGCTAAGTGCCTTGCTGGGCTGTCCGGGAAAGCGAATATCTACCGCACAATCCCCGTTGGCAATCAGTGTTGGCGGGCTGGAGTGTGTCATCGAACTATACTCACACCATTGGTGTTGAGGTGTTGATAGAGTTGTCTGGCGATAGCGGGCGCCTGGGGGTTATCACCGTGAAGGCAGAGGGTGTCTACGGAAAATAGTAATTTGCCGCCGTGGTAATCTTTAAACTCCAACCCCTTTGCCAGGCAAGTTGCCTGCTCCAGGCACCTTTCTATCTCGCTAATAACCGCGTTGCTCAGTGAGCGAGGCGCGAGTTGGTGGTCGCTCAGATATTGCCTGTCGATAAAGCCTTCGCGAATAAATGCTTTATGGGGGGCGGTGAGCTGCATGGCGCCATTGGCTAAGCCCAAAACCTTTAGAGATGGGTAGCGTTTATTAAATAGGGTGGTGATACTTTTGGCCATTTCTCTGTTTGATTCTGCATCGTTGTAGAGAGCGCCGTGTAGTTTGATATGGTCGAGCTTGGCTCCAAGCTGGTGTGCAATATTTTCTAATCGATCTATTTGTTCGCAGAGAGAGTCGAGTAATTTTGTTTGTGGGATGTCTAGCGATTTTCGACCAAAATTATCCCTGTCGGGATAGCTGGGGTGAGCGCCAATTTTTAAATTATTTTGTAGTGCATTTTCTATAGATCTGGCCATGATAGCTGGGGTGCCGGCGTGACCACCGCACGCTATATTACAGCGGGAAATAAACGGCATGATTTGAGCGTCCCTATCACAGCTGTGTAAATCCGTACCTTCACCCAGATCGCAGTTGATATCGATATTCACTGTGGCATCCCGATCGTACTAAATTGGAGTTGGTTTAAATGCTAGGGGCCTGTCTATTAAGATGCTTGGTCATTGGGGCACTGGCTTGTAAGTAGGTGGCATAGAAAGATACCAGAGAAATCATAATTGCACTTACCGCGACAACTAAATTCAAGTGTTCGCGATTTAAAAGCCTCATATTTTATCGAGCCTGTCTAGTCGTTATTCTTAAATAAATTGATAACAAAGGATGCCGAGCTCTAGGCCGGCATCCTTTCTTGTTCGGTTAATCCAGCATTGCTTTTAAGAAATGTCCGGTATGGGAAATGTCCATTTCTGCGACGTCCTCGGGTGTCCCTGTGGCAATAATTTGCCCGCCGCCAGAGCCACCCTCCGGGCCCAGGTCTACAATCCAGTCCGCAGTTTTTATTACGTCCAGATTGTGTTCGATCACTACGATAGTATTGCCGTGATCGCGCAGGCGGTGCAGAACGTCCAGCAGCAATTGGATATCGGCAAAGTGCAGGCCGGTAGTGGGTTCGTCGAGGATATACAGGGTCTGTCCGGTGTCGCGTTTGGAGAGTTCGCGGGAGAGTTTTACCCGCTGGGCTTCACCACCTGAGAGGGTGGTGGCGGCCTGCCCCAGTTTGATATAGGACAGACCTACATCCATTAGGGTTTGCAACTTCTTCGCGATTGCGGGCACGGGATCAAAGAACTCCCGGGCATCCTCCACGGTCATTTCCAAAACCTCGTGGATATTTTTGCCCTTGTAGTGCACCTCCAGGGTCTCGCGGTTGTAGCGCTTGCCGTGGCAGGTATCACAGGGGACATAAATATCCGGTAAGAAGTGCATTTCCACTTTAATTACGCCATCGCCCTGACAGGCCTCGCAGCGGCCCCCCTTGACGTTAAAGCTGAAGCGCCCGGGTTTATAGCCCCGCGAACGGGCCTCTTGGGTGCCGGCAAACAGATCGCGAATGGGGGTGAAAATACCGGTATAAGTTGCCGGGTTGGAGCGGGGCGTGCGCCCGATAGGGCTCTGATCAATATCCACGCATTTGTCGAAGTGCTCCAGGCCGTGTACCGCTTTATAGGGGGAAGCCTTAAGGGTTGTGGCCTTATTGAGTGCTGTGGCGGCGAGCGGGTACAGGGTTGTATTAATCAGTGTGGATTTACCGGAGCCGGATACACCGGTGACACAGGTAAATAATCCTACTGGGATCTCCAGGTCGACATCCTGCAAATTGTTGCCGCTGGCGCCTTCGAGGCGCAGCAGGTAGTCCGGGTCGGGGACGTAACGCTCCTCTGGGACGGCAATTTTCTTTTTGCCGGAGAGGTATTGGCCGGTGAGGGATTTTTTACACTTGGCAATTTTACTGGCGCTGCCCGCTGCCACAACCTCTCCACCGTGGACACCGGCACCGGGGCCGATATCGACAATAAAGTCAGCACTGCGAATGGCATCCTCGTCGTGCTCCACCACAATCACGGTGTTGCCGAGATCGCGCAGGTGGGTGAGGGTATTGAGCAGGCGCTCGTTGTCTCGCTGGTGCAAACCGATGGAGGGCTCATCGAGAATATACATAACCCCCACGAGGCCAGCGCCAATCTGACTGGCGAGGCGGATGCGCTGCGCCTCACCGCCGGACAGGGTTTCGGCACTGCGGTTTAGGGTCAGGTAATTCAGGCCGACATCGACGAGGAAGCGGAATCGATCGCGCAGCTCTTTGAGAATCTTATCGGCAATCTCTTTCTGAGCGCCCTTAAAAGTCAGTTCGTGGTCGAAGTACTCGAACGCATCGCCTACCGGCAGCTCGGTAATTTGCGCCAGGGTACGGTTATCCACAAAGACATGGCGGGCCTCGCGGCGCAGGCGGGTGCCGTGACACTCTGGGCACTTTTGTGTGCTCAGGTACTTGGCCAGCTCCTCCCGAACCGATTGGGACTCGGTATCCCGGTAGCGGCGCTGAAAGTTGGGAATAATGCCCTCGAAGGTGTGCTGGCGCACGGTGACATCGCCGCGATCGTTGACGTAGCTGAAGTCGACTTCTTCGTCGCCACTGCCCTGCAATATAACCTTGCGGTGGGCTTTGCGTAATTTTTTCCAGGGCTTATCCAGATCGAAACCGTAGTGTTCGGCGAGGGAGTCGAGCATGTGGTAATAGTAGATATTGCGTCTGTCCCAACCGCGAATGGCGCCCTCGGAAATACTGCTTTCCGCATCGATAATCACCTTGTCTTCATCGAAGAACTGCTTGACCCCCAAGCCATCACAGCTGGGGCAGGCCCCGGCGGGGTTGTTGAAGGAAAATAGGCGTGGTTCCAGCTCATCCAGTGAATAGTCGCACACCGGGCAGGCGTGGCGGGCGGAGAACAGACGGTCCTCCTGGTCCCCATCCATAAAGCTGATGGAGGCGATGCCGTCGGTGAGATTCAGAGCGGTTTCAAAGGACTCCGCCAAGCGCAGTTGCAGATCTTCGCGCACCTTAAAGCGGTCGACTACCACCTCAACGGTGTGCTTGCGGCGCTTATCCAGCTTGGGGGTGTCGTCCAGGTCGCAGGTAACCCCGTCGATCCGTGCCCGCACAAACCCGTCGCGGCGCAGTTGTTCAAACACGTGCTGGTGCTCACCCTTGCGATCGCGAACTACCGGCGCCAGCAACATAATTTTGCTGCCTTCCGGTAAAGCCAGTACCTGATCCACCATCTGGCTGATCGTCTGGGCTTGCAGGGGTTCGTCGTGCTCGGGGCAGCGGGGTTCGCCGACCCGGGCGAACAGCAGCCGCAGATAGTCGTAGATCTCGGTGATGGTGCCCACGGTGGAGCGTGGGTTGTGAGAGGTGGACTTCTGCTCGATAGAAATGGCCGGCGATAGCCCCTCGACAGTATCCACATCCGGCTTTTCCATCATCGATAGGAACTGGCGCGCGTAGGTGGAGAGGGATTCCACATAGCGGCGCTGCCCCTCGGCGTAGAGGGTGTCGAAGGCCAGGGAGGATTTACCGGAACCGGATAGGCCGGTAATAACGATCAGTTTATCGCGGGGAATATCCAGGTCGATATTCTTCAGGTTGTGGGTGCGAGCACCCCTTACATAAATCGTGTCCACACTCTACCTATATGCTGCTAATACGGGGCCGGGCCTCGGACTTGCTCCGCGCGGGGCGATCACAACTGCGGTGCCGGAAAAACAGTCAAGTATAAACTCGCCACCTGATGTGCGAAAATTGTCTTTCGCAATACCCGACATTCAGGCAGATAGCATTTGATGATTCCTGTGATTCTCTGTGGTGGTACCGGCTCGCGCCTGTGGCCACTCTCTCGCGAGGCCTACCCCAAGCAGTTCCTACCCCTTATCGGCGGCGAAACAATGTTGCAGGCGACTGTGCGGCGCCTGGAGGGCATTGAGCAGTTACAGGCGCCGATCCTGGTATGCAATGAAGAGCATCGCTTTGCCGCCGCCGAGCAATTGCAGGAAATCGGCCACGGGGCCCAGTCTATTTTGCTGGAGCCCTGCGCGCGCAATACCGCGCCGGCTATCGCCCTGGCTGCCCTGGCAGCCCTGGAGTCCGGCACAGACCCCTTGCTGTTAGTGCTGCCGGCAGATCACGCCGTTGCCAATGAGGCAAACTTTCAAGAGTCTGTAGAGTCGGCTCGAACCCTGGCGGAGCAGGGGCACCTGGTGACCTTTGGCATTGTGCCGACCCGGGCGGAGACCGGCTACGGCTACATTCGACGCGGGGATAACTTGGCGGCAACGGCCTGGAAAGTGGCGGAGTTTGTCGAAAAACCGGACGCTGAAACCGCAGAGTCTTACCTGGCATCCGGTGATTACTCCTGGAACAGCGGTATGTTCCTGTTCCGCGCTTCCCGCTATCTGGAGGAGCTGGAGCGATACCGTGCGGATATTCTCGCGGCCTGTCGCAGTGCCTATCAGAGCGCCGTCCGGGACCTGGATTTTACCCGGGTGGATAGAGCGGCCTTTGCTGCCTGTGCCGATGAATCTGTGGACTATGCAGTGATGGAGCCGACGGAGTCCGCTGCGGTAGTGCCCATGGATGCGGGTTGGAGCGATGTGGGCTCCTGGCAGGGGCTGTGGGAGCTGGCTAAACGCGATGCCAATGACAACCTGCTCCAGGGCGATGTGTTGCTAGAAGACTCCCAGCGCTGTCTGGTGCGTGGTGAGAGCCGCTTGGTTAGCCTTCTCGGCGTATCCGACCTAGTAGTTGTGGATACCGATGACGCGCTTTTAATTGCCGACCGGCAGCGGGTTCAGGAAGTCAAAAAACTGGTCGGCAAGCTCAAGAGCACTGGCCGCAGTGAGGCCCAAAGGCATCGCAAGGTGTATAGGCCCTGGGGCTACTACGATTCGATTGATGCGGGGCCGCGCTTCCAGGTGAAGCGTATCGTGGTAAAGCCGGGTCAGCAGCTATCCCTGCAAATGCACCACCACCGCGCTGAACACTGGGTTGTGGTGCAGGGGACTGCCAAGGTTACCCGGGGCGAAGAAGAGGTCCTGATCACCGAGAACCAATCGACTTATATTCCCCTGGGGGTGGTGCACCGCCTGGAGAACCCCGGCACGATTCCCCTAGAGCTGATTGAGGTGCAATCCGGCAGTTATCTCGGGGAGGATGACATTGTCCGACTCGATGATGAGTACGGTCGCAACTAGCTGTGGATAAAAGTTGTGCTGTTTCCCCTACAGCCGGGAGGCGGCTCACTGTACAATGCGCGCCCTATTTGATGCTGTTCCGGGATTTGCATGAATTCCATTGAGCGCCGTGCCCTGGGTGGGCTGGCTTCCCTGTATGTCTTTCGTATGCTGGGCCTGTTTATGGTCCTGCCGGTTCTCACTGTGTACGGCGAGGGCTATCGCGATAGCACGCCCATGCTGCTGGGACTGGCAATGGGCGCCTATGGTCTGAGCCAGGCGATACTACAAATTCCCCTGGGGCTCCTGTCCGATCGCTGGGGGCGCAAACCGGTTATTTATACGGGGTTGGCGCTGTTCGCCCTGGGTAGCGTTATCGCTGCGCTGACGGACTCGGTTTACGGCCTAATCGCGGGGCGGGTACTACAGGGCTGTGGCGCGATTGCCGCTGCGGTGATGGCGCTGGTGGCCGATTTAACCCGCGATGAAAAGCGCGGTATTGCCATGGCAATTATCGGGGCTTCGATCGGCGTCGCGTTTATGCTGGCGGTGATATTGGGGCCGGCGCTGGCCGGTGTTGGCGGCTTGCCGGCGATTTTCTGGGTGACGGCGGGTCTGGCGCTACTGGGCGGATTGCTGGTCTGGCGTTTGGTGCCGACACCAGAGGTAGCGCGGCGTCCGGCGGTTTATGGCAGCGGCTTCCATAGCGTAGTTAAAAACGGCCTTGTTTGGCGCTTGGTGTCCGGAGCCTTTTTCTCCCACTTGTTGCTCACGGCGCTATTTGTCGCCCTGCCACTGGTACTGGTCGACAGGTTGGAGTGGCCGGCAGATGAACACTGGAAGCTGTATGGGCCGTTAATGTTCGGCACTTTCCTGGTGATGTTGCCGCTGATGAGGGTGGCGGAGAAAAGTGACCGGGTAGCACTCGCACTTAACTTTGCCGGTTTGGCTTTGATCGGTGGCAGTGCGGCCCTGCTGTGTGCAAGCAGCTGGCTGTTGGTTGTCTCGCTGACGGTATTCTTTATCGGTTTCAATCTGCTTGAGGCCCTGCTGCCGGCACAATTGACGCGGAAGGCCCCGGCGGAGGCGAGAGGTGCAGCTACAGGGCTCTACGCGACCCTACAGTTCTTTGGCACCTTTGTCGGCGGCAGCCTGGGTGGCTTGCTATTTGGCTTGGGGGGCGCCTCGGCAGTTGCCGGGCTGGGCTTGGCGGTGCTGCTGGTGTGGATGTTGTTGTGGTGGGCCCTGCGGGATAAGCGTTGAGGTAGTACTTACTAACAGCGAGCCGCTATTGTATCCTACTGGATATAAATACAATATTTGCTGCTGGCGCAATCCTGTGCTGGCGGCGTATCAAAACACTTGATCGTTTAATTGATCACTTAAATAGTTTATTGCCCCGGGTGGAGCCCGGGTCGAGGAGAGGAGAGGGCGATGGCCAGGGGTATTAATAAAGTAATTCTGATCGGTAACCTGGGAAATGACCCGGAAACCAAATATATGCCCAGTGGCGGCGCTGTTACCAATATCAGCTTGGCGACCAGTGAGAGCTGGAAGGACAAGCAAACCGGTCAACAGCAGGAGCGCACTGAGTGGCACCGCGTGGTGTTTTTTAACCGCCTGGCTGAGATCGCCGGTGAGTACCTGCGCAAGGGCGCCAAAGTTTATGTAGAGGGCTCCCTGCGCACCCGCAAGTGGCAGGATAAGAATAGCGGCCAGGACCGTTACACCACTGAAATTGTCGCCAGCGAAATGCAGATGCTGGACGGTCGCGGTGAGCAGGGCGGTTTCGGCCAGGGTATGGGCGGCGCTGGTATGGGCGCAGCTGCGGGTGGTCAGATGGGTGGCCAGTCCATGGGTGGTTCTGGAGGTTTTGACCAGCAGGGCGGCGGTTTCCAGGGTGGCTACCAGCAGCAGGGCGGCCAGGACGCTTACGGACAGCAGGGGCGTACCGCTCCCGCACCGATGGCACCAGCTAACCAGCAGCCCCAGCAACAGCCAAACCAGGCCCCTACCGGTGGTTTCGATAATAGCTTTGACGACGATATTCCCTTCTGAGAACTGGATTGACCTGTGTCTGAATTGAATACAGGCTATATGCCGGATACCGTCGCCATTATCACTGCGGGCAATGAGATTGACGGCGCGTTGCAGAAGCGATTGCAGCGCGCGGGCTTTCGCATCCAGCAGCTGGCTCCCGGGGAAATCGACCAGTTGAGACCCGGTTCAATAGTGGTTAATGCCTCTGCCTGCGCCGATAATCGGGGTATGTCGGAGTCGCTACAGGTGAGTGAGCAGCTTTGTGCTGCGCCCTGTGAACATATTATTCACCTCTCATCCTGTCGGGTATTCTCCGGCGGTGAGCGCCGTCGCTATGACGAGGATGAACCGGCGGAGCCCCAGTCTTTGAGTGGGCGCGAGTGGCTGGCGTGTGAAGAGGCGTTTAGTGGGTTGCAAAACCTGACGATTCTGCGCTTTGGCTGGATGGTGGATAGTGGCCCCGATGCTTTGCTGGGGCGCATTTTGCGGGATTTTGTCTCCGCTGAGCCCCTGGCCCTGGATGGGAGCGACAGCGGCAATCCGGTGACGGTAGTGGATATGGCCCGTGTTGCGGTGGCCGTTGCCCAGCAGCTTGCCAGCGGCGCTACTGCCACAGGCGTATTCCACTACGGCAGCTCGGACAGCTGTACAGAGATAGAGTTTGCCCTTGAGGTTGTCGAGCGCGCCCAGGCTTTTTACGACGAAGAGCGCCTGGCCCAATTCGCGGCACCTGGGGGTGAGGATGAAAAGCGGGATCGCAGTATTGTACTTTCGTGTGGCAAGCTGCGGGATGTCTTTGGCATTCAGCAGCGCAGTTGGCGACAGGGACTGACACGTCAAGTTGAGCTGTGGCTGGAGCGCTTGCACGCGGCAGCGGAATAGTGTGATTGCTGTTACACGGCCAGTAAAAAGGGCGCCTTGAGGCGCCCTTTTTATTTTGCTCAGATTTTATCGAATATCAGACAGGCATTGGTGCCGCCAAAGCCGAAGCTGTTGGACATAGCCCGCTTCACCTCTGTCTCGCGAAGCTCGCTGACCAGGTCCATTCCCTCGGCAGCAGGGTCGAGGTTCTCTACATTAGCCGATGCCGCAATAAAGTTGTTCTGCATCATCAGTAGGCTGTAGATAGCTTCCTGAACCCCCGCAGCTCCCAGGGAGTGGCCGGTAAGCGACTTGGTGGAGGCAAATGCTGGAACCTTATCCCCAAAGACCTCACGCATGGCTTTTAATTCGGCGATATCGCCCACGGGCGTAGAGGTGCCGTGGGTGTTGATGTAGTCCACCTCGCCTTGCAGACCTTTGCCATCCATGCCGGCCAGGGCCTGTTGCATACAGCGGGCGGCGCCTTCACCACTGGGTGCAACCATATCGTAACCATCGGAAGTTGCGCCGTAACCGGTCAACTCCGCATAGATGGTCGCACCGCGCGCCAGGGCGTGCTCCATTTCTTCCAGTACCAGGCAGCCACCGCCGCCGGCGATCACAAAGCCATCGCGATCGGCATCGTAGGGGCGGGAGGCGTGGGTTGGGTTGTCGTTGTATTTACTCGACAGGGCGCCCATGGCATCAAACAGGTGGGTAAGGCTCCAGGCGAGTTCTTCACCGCCACCGGCAAAGACGACATCCTGCTTGCCCATTTGGATTAGCTCGGCGCCGTGGCCAATGCAGTGGGCGCTGGTGGCACAGGCAGAGGAAATACTGTAGTTGACCCCTTTAATTTTGAAGGGGGTTGCGAGGCATGCGGATACGGTGCTGCCCATTACCTGGGGGACGCGGTAGGCGCCGACGCGGCGCACACCTTTCTCCTTCAGGGTATGTGCGGCATCAATAATCTGTTGGGTGGATGTGCCCCCAGAGCCCATCACAATGCCGGTGCGCGGGTTGGATACATCGGTCTCTTCGAGGCCGGACATCTCGATAGCTTCGCGCATGGCTATGTAGGCATAGGCGGCTGAATCGCCCATAAAGCGCAGTTGCTTGCGATCGATATGCTCTTTGAAGTCGATGTCCACAGGTCCAGCCACATGGCTGCGCAGGCCGAGTTCCCGGTATTCCTCTTGGAAGCGAATACCGCTGCGGCCAGTTTTTAGTGACTCAGTGACTGCTTGAATGTTGGTACCGATACAGGAAGTGATGCCCATTCCGGTAATGACGACCCGACGCATAGTGATCTCCAGCATAACTTGTCGGCAGAGGACAGATGGTTTCTACCGGTATTAGTCTTAAACGAGTTTAAAAATTATCCGTGCGGGTAAATAAGCCTACGCGAAGATCCTTTGCGGTGTAAATCTCCCTGCCATCCACAGAGACACTGCCGTCGCCAATTCCCATAACAAGCTTGCGCTCAACAACCCGGCTCATTTGGATATGGTAAGTCACCTTTTTGCTGGTGGGCAGGATTTGGCCTGTAAATTTAACTTCACCACAGCCCAGTGCACGGCCGCGACCGGGATTGCCTTTCCAGGCTAAGAAATAGCCCAACAGCTGCCACATGGCGTCCAGGCCCAGACACCCGGGCATTACGGGGTCACCGGGGAAGTGGCAGTCAAAGAACCACAGATCGGGGTGAATATCGAGTTCGGCAATCAGCTCTCCCTTGCCAAATGCGCCGCCATCTTTGGAGACGTGAGTGATCCGGTCCAGCATCAACATATTGGGAGCCGGCAACTGGGCGTTGCCTGGGCCGAACATCTCGCCGCGAGAGCAGGTCAGGAGCTCCTCTCTGGAGTACTCACTTTTTTGTACAAAATTACTCATCATTTCCCCGCTAATGGGTGGTTATGCAATTGACAATGGACATTTTTGCAAGAGCGGGCATTCTAAGGGCTGTGTATCGCTTGTCCAGTCAGTCAGGGCAATTTTTGTGACTGGCGCCAGTGTTGCCTTCACAACTACTGCCTATTTAGCTTATAAACTCCCTTTGCTGGTTTGTTGAATTTTGGCTTTACCTTCGGGAAATTCACACTTTGGGGCAAGTTTATCGGGTTCGTGTGTAAGTGTTCGCATAGCGGCGCTATGATAAGTTGCCATCCCTGCGCGGGGGCGCGCTGATAAAACATTGATTGGGGGAGCATAATGCTCAAAAAATGCCTATTTCCTGTCGCCGGTTACGGCACTCGTTTTCTTCCTGCCACCAAAGCTATGCCTAAGGAGATGTTGCCGCTGGTTAACAAGCCCCTGGTTCAATACGGTGTCGAAGAGGCTATCGAGGCCGGGCTGACCGAGATCGGCTTTGTTACAGGGCGTGGTAAGCGTGCCATTGAGGATCATTTTGATACCAATTTCGAGCTGGAACAGCAAATTGCCGGTACCGGTAAAGAGCGCTACCTGGATTCCGTGCGCCAAGTAATCGACAGTGCGAGTTTCTCGTATACGCGCCAGGGGGAAATGAGGGGCCTGGGAGACGCAATTTTACAGGGACACCGCCTGGTTGGTGACGAGCCCTTCGGAGTCGTGCTGGCGGATGATCTGTGCCTGAATGAGGATATGGGTGTTTTGGCGCAAATGGTCCAGCTGTATAAGCAGTTCCGCTGCAGTATTGTCGCTGTAGAGGAGGTGCCAAAGGAGCATATCCATAAATTTGGAGTTATTGCAGGTAACGAAATTAAACCTGACTTGTACCAGGTTACCGATATGGTCGAGAAGCCCGCCGCAGAAGATGCCCCCAGCAATATGGCAATTATCGGTCGCTATATTCTGACACCGGATATCTTTGATCTGATTCGCGATACTCCACCGGGTAAAAATGGTGAGGTTCAAATTACCGATGCGCTGATGGCGCAGGCCCAGCAGGGCTGTGTGCTGGCCTATGCCTTTAAGGGGCGCCGCTTTGATTGTGGCTCTGTAGAAGGGTTTATCGACGCGACTAACCACGTTTATGAAAACGTGTATCTGCCAGAGCAGGCAGAGGGGGGTAAGGGCCAATGAATGAGCTGACTTGCTTTAAGGCTTACGACCTTCGCGGCCGTGTCCCCGATGAGCTCAACTCCGACGTTGCCTATCGGGTGGGCCGCGCCTTTGCCCAGTTTCTGGGGGCCCGCCGCGTTGTGGTGGGACATGATATTCGTTTGACCAGCGGCGAACTCACCGACGCATTGGTGAATGGTTTGCGCGATGCCGGCGCCGATGTATTCCATATCGGTGAGTGCGGTACCGAAGAAGTGTACTTTGCCAATTTCCATGGGGACTTTGACGGCGGTATTTGTG
The DNA here is from genome assembly GCF_052466995.1 of Microbulbifer regidiadema (SeqCode). Classification (NCBI taxonomy): domain Bacteria; kingdom Pseudomonadati; phylum Pseudomonadota; class Gammaproteobacteria; order Cellvibrionales; family Microbulbiferaceae; genus Microbulbifer; species Microbulbifer regidiadema (SeqCode). The sequence continues at coordinate 4,069,789 of NZ_CP174297.1, forward strand.
TGACTGCCAGCCACAACCCTATGGACTACAACGGTATGAAGTTTGTGCGTGAGGGGAGCAGTCCGATCAGCGGTGATACCGGTTTACTGGATATCAAGCGCCTGGCCGAAGAGAACAATTTCCCCGCCGTTGAGCAGCGAGGGAGTTTGCAGCGCTTCGAGCACCGCGCTGATTTCGTACAGCACTTACTGGGATATATCGATAGCACCGCACTGAAGCCACTAAAATTGGTGGTGAATGCCGGTAATGGCGGTGCAGGTGCTGTTGTGGATGTGCTGGCTCCGCAGCTGCCATTTGAATTTGTGCGTGTTCACCACGAGCCCAACGGCAACTTCCCCAATGGAATCCCCAACCCAATACTGATCGAGAATCGCCACTCAACCGCTAAGGCCGTGCGTGAAAGTGGCGCTGATTTTGGCATCGCCTGGGACGGTGATTTTGATCGCTGCTTTTTCTTCGATGAAAATGGCGATTTTATCGAAGGTTACTATGTTGTTGGCTTGCTGGCGGAGGCTTTCCTGGTAAAAAACAGTGGCGCCAAAGTCGTACATGATCCGCGCCTGCTCTGGAATACCGAGGATATTGTCCAGGCTGCGGGCGGGGAGCCGGTGCAGAGTAAAACCGGTCACGCCTTTATTAAGGAGCGTATGCGCAAGGAAGACGCCATTTATGGTGGTGAAATGAGTGCGCATCATTATTTCCGCGATTTTGCCTATTGTGATAGCGGTATGATCCCGTGGCTATTAGTTGCGGAGTTGGTGAGCCGCAGTGGTAAATCGCTATCTCAGCTCGTCGGCGAGCGCATGGCTGCTTTTCCCTGCTCGGGAGAGATCAACTCTAAAGTTGAGGATGCCGCAGCGCTGTTAAGGGCGGCGGAAGAAAAGTATGGCCCCGCAGCTGACAGTGTTGAGCACGTAGATGGGCTGAGCGTTGCCTATCCCGAGTGGCGCTTTAATTTGCGTATGTCAAATACTGAGCCGGTTGTTCGCTTGAATGTTGAATCCCGGGGAGATGAGGTGTTGATGCGGGAAAAAACAGAGGAGCTTCTTCAGCTGATCGGCTGATGCCTTTTTTCTCGTATAAAAAGCCCCGCAAATGCGGGGCTTTTTTGTTTGAGGGCTGTCTGTTTACAGGAGTCGGGTAACAGCCTGGATTGGCCCTTTGGGGGTTTTTAAGTGCTGGGCGTAGATTTGCCACTGGTTGTCAATCCGCACTCCAACGACAGAGGCGTAGTCGGTGTAGTTGTGGTGGTGGGGTTTTAGAGCTGAGCGGCCAAGGGATTTTTGCACCCCGCCGAAAACCCAGAATTTCCCCTGATTGATAACGGCATTGTGCGTGGCTTTGCCATTAAGCCCCTGGTTTTTTCTCGGCCGAATATGGGCAACGACCGGCATATTTGCGTTGTGCCCGCCTATACAGAAACAGCAGTCACTGAGCTGGCCGGTAACCATAATGTCGGCACCGTTGCGCATTTGATAGGGTTCAATGCGATCTAGGGAAAGTTTTTCACTCCAGTCGATCATGCGAATATGGTGAACTTTGACTGTTTGTGGGTCTTCGATAAAAGTCCCATTGGGGTCAAAAGCAAATAACTCGTTGGGTTTATCGTCACCGGACGCGCCCATATTCATGGTATAGGTCCCGAATTGATAATCCATAACTTCGGTTTTTTTACTGCCGGTAATTTTTATGAGATTACTGCCCAAGAATATTTCCGGGTAATTTTTTAGCTGATAAAGCGCAGTAGAGCTTTTCATATCCTGGTCTCTCTATGCTAATTACTTGTGCGCTTGTTATTTTGTGCCTCTGTGGAATTAAAATTGACGCCTAAAATGACAAGCAGGACAAATCGTACCCAAAGTTGGGTGCTTAGTGGAAAATAGGTGCGAATAAAGCTCGTTACTTGGTCAGGAACATCTGCGCTAGGGCTGCTCAGTTGCGGCGCAGCTAGGGGGATTTGCTCTTGGGAATATTTAATTTGCCCGAGCTATTGCGATAGCCCGGGCAGCAATTACTTTTAGACGTTTCTCTCTATGGCAAAGTTCGCCAATTGTTGTAGGGCGGTTTTTTGTTCACTGGTGGGCATAAAGGCCAGCTGTTTTTTGGCATCTTCCACGGCGGCTCGCGCGCGCTCCATGGTGTAGTCCAGTGCACCACAAGCCTCAATGGCCTCCACGATTTCTGTGAGTTTTTCCGCGCTGCGCTGCTCGATCGCCGTTTTTACCAGCAATGCCTGCTCTTTACTGCCATTGGCCATGGTGTAAATCAGGGGCAGGGTGGGTTTGCCTTCCGCCAGGTCGTCACCGACATTTTTACCCAGCTCTTCGGGGTTGCCACGGTAGTCGAGCGCATCGTCAACCAATTGGAAGGCGAGCCCCAGATGGCGGCCGTAGAGCTTCAGTGCGGTTTGCTCCTCGCTTGAACAGCTGGCTAATACGGCCGCCGTCTCACAGGCGGCCTCGAACAGAGCGCCGGTCTTTTTGTGGATAACGGTAAAGTAGTTCTCTTCGCTTACCGCCGGGTCTCCAGCGTTGACCAACTGTTGAACCTCGCCCTCTGCGATGGTGTTGGTGGTCTCCGAGAGAATTGCCATGATACTCATATCTTCCAGGGCAACCATCATCTGGAAGGCGCGGGAATAGAGGAAGTCCCCCACCAGCACACTGGGTGCATTGCCCCACTTGGCATTGGCGGTGAGGCGGCCGCGACGCATGTCAGAGGTGTCCACGACGTCGTCGTGCAGCAGGGTGGCAGTGTGAATAAACTCAATAATGGTGGCGAGATCAATATGGTTCTGGCCCCGGTAACCGCAGGCCTTGGCGCAGAGCAGTACCAGTAGCGGGCGCAGGCGTTTACCCCCGGCCTCAACCAGGTAGTGACCTATATTTTCCACCAGGGGAACGTCCGAGTGCAGTTGGTCGAGGATACGCTGATTAACCGCAGCAAAGTCTTCGGCGGCGACCCGGTGAAAAGGCAGCATGTGAGAGTTCCTTATACGACTAGACAGGGGCCTTCCGGGGGCCGGAGGGCGAAGGGGCGCTATTGTATCAACCCGGCGAATTGATTAGAATCTGCGCCCCGCCAATTGCGGGCTCTTTGCGGCTATTGAGTCGCTATTGGAGCCTTTGGCGAATAGATGTTAAACACACGGCGCAAGCTCCCGAAATGCGGAGCAGTGACTTAATGGTCCTCCCGCTGCTTCGTGTCGTCCTTACCGGAGCATAGAAATATGTACGCTGTTTTTGAGAGCGGTGGCAAGCAACACCGTGTAGAAGAAGGCGAAGTACTTCGCCTGGAGAAGCTGGAAGTAGCAACTGGCGAATCCATCGATTTTGATAAAGTGTTCATGGTTGTCGATGGCGACAAGATCAGCATTGGCGCTCCTGTTGTAGATGGCGCTAAAGTAACTGCTGAAGTGGTAAGTCACGGTCGCGGCGAGAAGGTGAAAATCATCAAGTTCCGTCGTCGTAAGCACTCCATGAAGCGCCAGGGCCACCGTCAGTGGTACACCGAAGTTAAAATCACTGGCATCAAGGCATAAGAGAGGAGTAACGACTCATGGCACATAAGAAAGCTGGCGGTAGTACGCGAAATGGTCGCGATTCCGAGAGTAAACGCCTGGGCGTGAAGCGCTTTGGCGGCCAGTCTGTAGCAGCAGGCAACATCATCGTTCGTCAGCGTGGCACCAAGTTCCACGCCGGTGTTAACGTTGGTATGGGCAAAGACCACACCCTGTTCGCCACTGCGGACGGCGTTGTGAAGTTTGAAGTTAAGGGCCCCAACAACCGCAAGTTCGTTTCTATCGAAACTGCTTAAGCGGTCATTAGCCCAAGCTTCATAAAAAGCCCCGCTATTGCGGGGCTTTTTTGTTGGAAACGTCGCAGAAAAGCCGCGACGGGAAGTTAGGGTGGCAGTTGCCCACAGGGGGCGGCTTGTCGGCTGGTATGATGATAGGGGTGCGCGCATGTGTGCACCGGATGAGACAACCGCTGTGGCGGTGGAGTGATTATGAAGTTTGTCGATGAGGCGCCCATCTTTGTGCAGGCAGGTAAGGGCGGCAATGGCTGCCTGAGCTTTCGCCGGGAAAAGTTTGTTGAGAAGGGCGGCCCGGATGGCGGCGACGGTGGTGACGGCGGCTCCGTTTACCTGGAGGCCGACGATTCCCTGAATACCCTGGTGGATTATCGCTACCAGCCCCGCTATGCCGCTGAGAGCGGTCAGCCGGGCCGGGGGCGCAACTGTACTGGCGCCAAGGGTGAGGACCTGGTCCTTAAGGTGCCGGTGGGCACCACGATCATTGATGTGGATACCGGCGAGACACTCGGCGATATGACCGAAGCCGGTGAGCGCCAGCTGGTGGCCCAGGGGGGCTTCCACGGTCTGGGCAATACCCGCTTCAAATCCAGTACTAACCGTGCGCCGCGCCAGACCACCCACGGCACTGAAGGCGAGATGCGCAGCCTCAAGCTCGAACTGAAGGTTCTGGCGGATGTGGGCATGTTGGGGCTGCCCAATGCGGGCAAATCCACGTTTATTCGCGCCGTCTCTGCGGCCAAGCCGAAAGTGGCCAACTACCCCTTTACCACCCTGGTGCCAAATTTGGGGGTGGTGCAAGTGCAGAAGCATCGCAGCTTTGTGATTGCAGATATTCCCGGCCTGATTGAAGGTGCAGCCGAAGGGGCGGGCCTGGGGATTCGCTTCCTCAAGCACTTAACTCGCTGTCGGGTTTTGCTGCACTTGGTTGACTTGGCTCCCTTTGATGGCTCTGATCCGGTGGAGAATGCCCGAGCCATTGAGCGCGAGCTGTCCACCTTTAGCCCGACCCTGGCCGGGCGTGAGCGCTGGTTGGTATTGAACAAGACCGACCTGGTGCCCGCTGCGGAGCTGGAAGAGCGCTGTCAGGCGGTAGTAGATGCCCTGGGTTGGGAGGGGCCTGTATTCCGTGTGGCGGCTATTCGCAAGGAGGGCACCGATGCCCTCGGCGGTCGCCTGATGGATTACCTGGAAGAGCGTCAGGAAATCGAGGCGCGAGATCCCGACTTGGCTGTGGCGGAGCTGGAAGCGCAGCGTCAAATGCAGCGCGAAGCTCGCGAGCGTATCGAAGAGTTGAGAGAGAGTCATCGCGCCAAGCGCAAAGCGGCCAAAGGGCAGGTGGATGACGATGAGGATTGGGATGATGACGACGACCACGATGTGGATGTCGAGTATCGCTCTTAAATGGCATGGAGCGAGCAGTTGCTGAGTTAGCCCGGCTCGCTCAATAGTTACCTTGTCCTGAGGGGGAAGCATGGACTCCGCAACAGTGTCCCGGCAGGCGTTGACCAAGGCCCAGCGGTGGGTGATAAAAATCGGTAGCGCCCTTCTGACAGATAATGGTCGAGGTGTGAATACCGCTGCCATTTCTGCCTGGGTGGCGCAGATGGCTGATTTGCGCCGTCGAGGAATCGAAGTCGTTCTGGTGTCATCCGGCGCTGTTGCGGCTGGTATGGACCGATTGGGCTGGTGTCGCCGGCCCGAGTCTATCCACCAGTTGCAGGCGGCCGCTGCCGTGGGGCAGAGCCATCTGGTACAGGTTTATGAGCAGGCCTTTAACCGCTTTAATATTCGCAGCGCTCAGATCCTGCTGGATCACGACGATCTCTCCAATCGCACCCGCTACCTGAATGCTCGCAGCACTTTGCGCACACTCCTGTCTCTGGGGGCTGTGCCTATCGTGAATGAAAATGACACGGTGGTGACTGACGAGATACGTTTCGGTGACAACGATACCCTGGCGGCGCTGGTGGCGAACCTGGTTGAGGCGGATGCCCTGCTGATTTTGACCGATGCGGACGGGCTGTTTACCGAAGACCCCCGCGACAATCCTGAGGCGGAGCTAATTGGTGAGGCCTCTGCGCTTGATCCCAGGCTGCTGGAAATGGCGGGAGACTCTCGCAGCGGTCTGGGTCGCGGCGGTATGACCACCAAGGTGCGCGCAGCGCAGCTGGCAGCACGCTCAGGAGCCTGCACAGTGATCGCTGGCGGTGCCCTGGAGGCGGTGATAGATAAAGTCTGTGCCGGCGAGCAGCTGGGCACCCTGTTACTGCCAGAGGCGGACCCCCTGGCGGCGCGCAAGCGCTGGCTGGCGGGGCAGTTGCAAGTGCGCGGAACCCTGACTGTGGATGCCGGTGCCGAAGCGGCTGTGAGCGGCAGTGGTAGCAGTCTGTTGCCGGTAGGGGTGACCGCCGTTGAGGGGCGTTTCCGGCGGGGGGATCTGGTGTCTTGCAGGAATACTGAAGGTCGCGAGATAGCGCGGGGCCTGGTCAATTATGACAGTAGTGAGAGTGGTCGGATTCTGGGGCAGCCATCGGAGAAGTTTGCCGACCTTTTGGGGTATCGGGATGACGATGAATTGATTCACCGCGATAACCTGATCCTGCTCTGAATTGGCAGGTTTCGAATACAAAAAAGCCCCGCAATGCGGGGCTTTTTTGTGTCTGCTGCCTAAGGGGTTAGGCGGCCAGAGCTTTGATCTGAGCGTTCAGACGGCTCTTATGACGAGCGGCTTTATTCTTGTGAATAATGCCTTTGTCTGCCATACGGTCAATAACGGGAACTGCTTCTGCGTACGCAGTTTTTGCTTTTTCCGCATCGCCGGCATCGATGGCCGCAACTACCTTCTTGATGTAGGTGCGCACCATGGAGCGCAGACTGGCGTTGTGCATGCGGCGCTTGTCGTTCTGGCGCGCGCGTTTCTTCGCTTGAGGTGAGTTGGCCACCGGTTGCTCCTGTCTGGAATCTATAAATCTGTAACTAACAGGCCCTGGGGCCCGATCGGGACGCGACATTATCGCTACAGTTGGTTGTTTGTCAACCATCGCGGGCGCCTCGGTGCAGATATGTTGTCAATCTGCGGTCGCGGTCACCCGCTCGACAACTCCAGGCTGAACTCTACACCGCTGCCGTCGCTGCGGTTGCGGGCTTTTAAGGTACCGCCGTGAAAGTCGGCAATCAGTTTGGCGATATGCAGCCCCAGCCCCAGGTGGCCGGCGTTATCGCCCTGCTTGCGCACGGATACGAGCGAGTCGAACAGCTTGTGGGCGTAGCCGTCCGGGAGCAGGGGGCCGTCATTGCCCACGGTGATCAGATACTTATTGCTATTCGCTGTCACTGACAGGCGGACTTCACTGCCCGTGGGGGCAAAGCTACAGGCGTTATCTACCAGTTTATCGAGCAGCTGTGCCAATAGCTCCGCTGCGCCGTGGCAGGGCAGTTCCCCTGCGGGTTTGTTCAGGGCGAATCGGTGTCCGCTGTGGGCATCGCCATAGCACTGTGTCATAACTTCAAGCAGGTCTGCCAGGTCGAAGGGCTCCCGCTCCGCCTGGTGGATGCTGGTTTCAAGATTGCTGGCGGCGGAGAGGCTGTTGAGAATGCCTGACAGCCGCGCGCTGCCGTCCATGGCCCGCTCGGCATAGCGGCGACTGTATTCGTCGAGCTCCCCGGCGGTGAGGTTGTCCAGGGAGGAGCGAACTACGGCCAGGGGGGTGCGCAGCTCGTGTGACAACTTACTGGCGAGAGTGCGCAGGTACTGGTGGTATTGGTCCAGCTCGCCGAGCAGGCTGGCGAAGGCCCGGTTTAGCTCCCCCAGCTCATCGCCGGCTTTCGAGCGGGGAAAGTTACCGCGCAGCTTGCCACTGGAATCTACCGCGTTGCGGGCGGCCTGGTGAAGCTTGCGTACGCGCCAGGAAAGCCAGCTGGCATAGCCCAAAAGAAAAAGCAGGGCGATAGCGGCAGCGGTGCAGCTGATTAACCACAGGCGGTGAGCGGCACCCTCCGTTACCGATTGCATCGCCTCGCCGGATTGCAGAACCAGCACCTGTCCCAGGAGGGGGCGCTCAACCACTTCATCGACCCGGGTGATTACGGGCACACTGACTACGCCAATGCGGGATTGCAGAGGCCCTGAGTACCACTGCTCCCGAGTAGTGCGCCTGCCGGGGGCTGGGAGTGGCAAATTATTTTCCGGCAGCTGTGGCAAATGCTCTCGGGCGAGTAATTTGCGGTAAGCCCAGCTTTGCAGCCAGGAATCGGTTTGGGGCTCGGTCAGGTGCAGTTGCCCGTTGCTGGCGAGAAGAAATCCCTCGCTGTCCACAACCGCGAGGTGTAGCCCCGGGCGCGCAAAGTGGTCCAGCTCCGCCTGGAGTTCTGGTAGAGGGCCTACCAGGCGCCCCGGGCGACCATCTGCTGGCAGGGTATTGGCGCTGTGTGCCGGTGGGGAGCCGTCGCTGTTGACCCTGTCGCGAATGCGGATGGCGAGGGCGCCACCGGTCAGGGCCCGGGGCAGGGTCAGTTCCAATTGATACCCCTTGGCGGATCTTGTCCAGCGGCCCCGCAGGCGCAGCTCGCGCTCGTAGCGGCCCTCTCGCGGGTTGTGCCACAGGGCACTGGCGGCGCCCTGGCTGGCCACGGGCAGAGTGTAGTGGCGGTCGGCGGTGAACAGTTCTACCGTGTCGCCGCCAGCGATTAGGCCCGTGCGTGGGTCCCGGTAGGCGGGTGTTGAGTCGGCAACCGTGAGGAGCAGGTAGATTTGCTGATTTAGCTGCCCCAGTGTCATCTGGGCTAAGGGGGATAGCTGCTCGTCCAGCAGTGTTCTGGGCTCCAGCCCCTGTGTGCGCCATTCATCGCCATAGCCGTCAATTCTCGGCGCCTGTGATAAGGGGTGCAGGTAGAGCTGGGCTCCAGGTGGACGCGATAACCGCTGGGGGTCTGGGGCGATAAGTTGGGGGGCGCTGGCGAGGCGCGCGGCAATTGCCGCCGCAGTCGCTTCGATTGCCTGAATTTGGCCCTGTGCGAGGGCGGCGTCCACCTGGCGGAGGTACTGGCAGCCGGCCCAGGGCAGGGTGAGTGCGATCAGGCTGACGAGCAAGAGTTGGCGGCGTAGGTTCATACTTAAGGTTTTGATATTGCTCGCTCGGCGGCGGCTTACAGCTGCCAGCGATAGCCCATGCCGTAGGCGGTTCCTATGGCATTAAATTCTGTGTCCAGCGCTTGGAATTTGCGCCTGATTCTTTTGACGTGAGAGGTGATGGTGTTGTCATCTAATACCACGCGGGCCGCCTCCATAAGCTGGCTGCGGGATTTAACATGGCCGGGCCTTTTGGCCAGGGCGTGGACAATCCAGAATTCGGTCACGGTCAGATCCACAGGCTGGTCATCCCAGTGGCAGTGAAGCCTGGAGATATCCAGCCACAATTTTCCCTGGGTTAAGCTCTCGCCTTCATCGCTCTGGTCCCGCAATACACTGACGCGGCGCAGTAGGGCGTTAATTCGCGCCTGCATATGGGGTAGGGAGATATCCTTGGTGAGGTAATCATCAGCGCCCAGGCGCAGTCCGGAAATAATATCCAGCTCTGAGTCCCTGGCGGTGAGAAATAATATTGGCAGGCTCGGTGCCATAGCGCGCAGCTCGCGGCAGAGCTCAAAGCCTCCCTCCACTTCGCTGCCGAGGCCCACATCAATTACGGCCAGGTCCGGCAGCCGCTGGCGAAAAGCTTCCATAGCCTCAATCCTGGCACTGTATAAATCGACCCGATAACCGTGGCGGCGCAGGGCATCGCGGTAATTTTCTGCGATAGCGCGTTCATCTTCGACAATGGCGATGGTTGCACTCATGACAAATCCCGATTTAATTCCTTTCAGGCGGGGAATCATGCACGAAGTTGCAGGGGTTAGGCAAAAAGGCGGGCGCAAGGCGCCCGCAAATACAACAGGATTTTTATCCGTTCGGAGCTGTGCGAGTGGATTTGGAGTCCACTCGCGCTTATCTAATAGCGCTTGAAGCTGGGGCTGCGGATTTGCTGTCCGCAGTGCCCCTTGAGCTTAGAAGTTTCCCGCCATGGACTCCGGCAGGGAGAAGCGGATGTCGACGCGGCGCTCCATGGCGTAGGCGTCTACATCGCCCCGGGTTGCCTGGGAATAGGTGGAGCCGAGTGCGCTGCGGCTGATTCTCTCTGCGTCGATTCCCAGCGCTACCAGGGCCTCTTCCACACTCAGGGCGCGTTGATCGGACAGCACATTGTTGTAGCCGTCACTGCCGCGGGGGTCTGCGTGCCCCTCCAGGTGAATTTGCAGGTGGGGGTGGCGCTTGAGAAAGTCAGCCATGGCGCTCAGCTGGTTTATTTGTCCCTCTTGAAGCTCATCCTCCCCGGTGGTGAACAGCATTTGGAATTGCAGTGAATCCAGAGCCAGTTGGCCGGCGTCGTTCGCGGACAGTTGAGCCGCATCCAATTGCTGTGCCAGGTTGCTGAGCTCTGCACGGCTCTCTGTCAGTTGTGTTGCCAGCATATCTGCCTCGTCTGCTTGCTTGATCTGCTCTCCGAGCCAGGCTCCGCCGAGCGCTCCGGCGATAAAGCCAACGGGTCCACCCAGAGCTGCACCGGCTATTGCGGAACCGGTAAAGACTGAGGCCTGCTTGGCCGGAGTCAAATTGGGTTCGCTGTGCTCCTTGGCCTGGGCTCCAGTGGCAATCAGAGAACTCAGGGCAACGGCCATCATTACTTTTTTCATTGTTGTGCTCCTTAGCGGCTTTTTTCTTACTCGTTTGGGCCTGTTCTGTTGTGGCCCGTTTGAGTGTTATTAAACAGCGGCAAGGAGGCGCTGGCGTGGCGCGGCTGTGACAAACAGCGGCTCAATTGTGGCGAAATATGGCGGTCGCTCCAAATATCAGCTCGGGAGCTGGCAGGGGGGGGGCGACGGCTGTTACCGCAGAGCGTGGATGGACAGGCGGGGCCGGGGCCATCAACGACTGCTATATCCCGCACAATTGTAAGAGCCAGGGCAATAATCAAAGCGCTAATGGCCATCCCTTATTTCCCCGCGCCGCCCGCTCCATCGGTGGCGCGGCTAGCTCGCTCTTAGTATAGGCTCGCGCTCCCCCCCGCAGCAGGCTCTAACGGGGTTGATGACCCCATATACCCCCGGATTTTGCGGTAGACTTGCCGGCCAATAAGTTTCAAATTTCGCCAGGAGCCCGAGTTTTGCCACAGTCACCCCAAGCTCAGGAACAGGCAGTCGAAAAATCTGGTGCCTCCAGGTTACTGCGGGGCAGTTCCGTTGTCGGCGCGGCCACCATGTTGTCGCGAGTGGCCGGGCTGGTGCGCGATGTGGCGCTGGCTCGCTTTGCCGGTGCGGGGGATGCCGCCGATGCCTTTTTTGTCGCGTTTAAAATTCCCAATTTTTTCCGCCGCCTATTTGCCGAGGGCGCATTTGCCCAGGCCTTTGTGCCGGTGCTGGCCGAGTATCGCCAAAAGGGCGGCAAGGCGGCTGCGCGGGAATTAAATGATCGGGTCGCGGGTGCTCTCGGCGGCGTACTTTTGTTGGTTACCCTGTTTGGTGTTCTCTGCGCTCCGCTGGTCACGGGTATTTTTGCTTTTGGCTGGTGGTGGGACGGCAGTGAGCGGGAGAAATTTGATCTCGCCACCGATATGTTGCAGATCACCTTTCCCTATTTGATGTTGATTTCCCTGGCGGGATTTACCGGGGCAATACTCAATACTTTCGACCGCTTTGCTATTCCGGCGCTGACGCCGGTGCTGCTCAATCTGGTTTTGATTGCTGCGGCGACTGTCGCGACAGGTTGGTTTGACCCACACATTATGGCGCTGGCCTGGGGGGTTCTTGTGGCGGGGGTGGTGCAGCTGCTATTTCAGCTGCCCTTTCTCGCCCGTGAAGGGCTGTTGCCGAGCCCTAAATGGGACTGGCAGCACCGGGGGGTGCGCAAAATTTTGCGCCTGATGGCACCGGCCATTTTTGGCGTGTCAGTGACCCAGATCAGCCTGGTACTGGACACACTGTTGGCCTCATTCCTGCCCAGCGGCAGTGTTTCCTGGCTCTATTTCTCCGACCGCCTCACCGAGTTGCCCCTGGGGGTATTTGGGGTCGCAGTGGCTACTGTGATTTTGCCCAGCTTGTCGCGGCAACACAGCGACGGAGATCCCCGTCGCTTCCGTCACACCCTCGACTGGGCCCTGCGCAGTGTTACGCTTATCTCCCTGCCAGCGGCGGTTGCCCTGGTGGTATTGGCGGAGCCGCTTCTGACGACACTGTTCCAGTACGGGCAGATGCAGCCGCGCGATATGCAAATGGCCGCCTGGTCCCTGCGGGCCTATGCCATGGGGTTATTGGCGTTTATGCTGATTAAGGTGTTGGCACCGGGCTATTTTGCCCGCCAGGACACCTATACCCCTGTGCGTTTTGGCCTGATCGCAATAGCGGCAAAAATGGTATTGAGCCTTCTGTTTGTAATACCGCTCAATTATTACTTTAAGCTCGGCCATATGGGCTTGGCGCTGGCCACGGCTTGCCAAGCGGCGATCAACGCCTGGCTGCTCTATAAGGGCTTGCGCCGCGATGATGTGTATAAGCCCGAAGCGGGGTGGGGGGCTTACCTAGTCAGGTTGCTTCTGGCGAACTTGGCGATGGTCGCGATTTTGTTGGGGGCCTTGCACCTATGGTCACAGTGGAGCGAGTGGGCTTGGTATGACCGCGCCTGGCGTATGGGTCTGATTGTGGCTGCCGGTGGGGCCACTTATCTGTCAGTCCTGCTGGCTTCCGGCTTGCGCCCCCGGCACTTCCGCGCGACTAGTTAGTTTTTAGCGGGCTATCTGGATAAAGATGGCCCCTGGCCGCCCAGTGGGAATCCGCTATACTGTGCGGCTCGTTTTTATGAGGATGGGAAAATCGCTTTGACCCAGGAGTGCGAACTAATTCGCGGGTTACACAACCTGCGCCCCCGCCATCGGGGAAGCGTGGCGACGATCGGCTCGTTCGACGGTGTGCATCTCGGTCACCAGGCGATTGTTGCGCAGCTCAAGCAGCGCGCACAGGAGCACAATCTGCCCTCAGTGGCGATTATCTTTGAGCCCCAGCCTCACGAGTTCTTCTCCGGGGAGAAGGCGCCGGCGCGCCTGATGCGCTTTAAAGAGAAAGTGCTGGCACTATTTGATGCCGGTGCCGACCGGGTGCTGTGCCTGCAATTTAACGAGAAGCTGCGCAGCCTCAGTGCGGATGCCTTTGTGCGCCGCATTCTGGTAGACGGCCTTGGAATTCGCCACTTAGTCGTGGGGGACGATTTCCGCTTCGGCTGTGATCGCAGTGGCGACTACCGATTCCTCCAGGGCGCCGGAGTCGAAAATGGATTCACGGTGGAAGACACGGCTACGCTTGAGATTCGCGCAGCCCGAGTGAGCAGTACCCGTATCCGCGAAGCATTGCAGCGGGGCGAATTTGAGTTGGCTGAGACCTTGCTCGGACGGCCTTACAGTATTACCGGGCGGGTCGCCCCCGGCCGCGCCTTGGGCCGGCAACTGGGTGCGCCCACCGCGAATGTACGCCTGCATCGCTACCGCTCCCCGCTGGTTGGTGTTTACACCGTGCGCACCACGGCTGCGGATGGAACGGCACTGGCAAGCGGGCGGCGGGAAATTGACGGTGTGGCCAATGTGGGGTTTCGCCCGACGGTTGAAGGGGAGGGCGCCCGGCCACTACTGGAAGTCAACTTGTTTGATTTCGATGGCAATCTCTACGGAAGGGAGTTAGCGGTAGAGTTTTGCCACAAACTGCGCGATGAAGAGAAGTTTGCCTCCCTGGAAATCCTCAAAGCCCGCATCGCCCAGGATATTGACGATGCTAAAGACTGGTTTGTGCACAACCCCAAGGGGCGCTAACCGCTATACAGACGATGAATTATTCTCTACTAGAGCTGAAGTAGACATCCAATGACTGATTATAAAGTGACCTTAAACCTGCCTGAGACCGACTTTCCTATGCGCGGCAATCTGCCCCAGCGCGAGCCGGCTATTTTGAAAAAGTGGCAGGAAACCAAGCTCTACGAAAAAATCCGCGAGGCGCGGGCGGGACGCGAGCAGTTTATCCTGCACGATGGCCCTCCCTACGCTAACGGGGATATTCATATAGGTCACTCGGTCAACAAGATTCTCAAAGATATTATTATCAAGTCGAAAACCCTGAGTGGTTTCGATGCCCCCTACGTGCCGGGCTGGGATTGCCACGGCCTGCCGATTGAGCACCGCGTCGAGAAAAAGATCGGCAAGGCTGGCGCCAAGGTGGACCACAAAACGTTCCGCCAGAAGTGCCGCGAGTACGCCGCCAAGCAAGTGGATGGGCAAAAGAAAGACTTTGTCCGCCTGGGGGTGTTCGGTGAGTGGGATAACCCCTACCGCACCATGGATTTCCAGTTCGAAGGCGACATTATTCGCTCGCTCGGACGAGTGGTCAAAAACGGCCATTTGGCGCGGGGCTTTAAGCCGGTGTACTGGAGCGTTGTGGGCGGTTCGGCCCTGGCGGAAGCGGAAGTGGAGTACCAAGACAAGATCTCCTATTCCATTTACGTCTGCTACTCGGCGACGGAAGAGACGTCCCTGGCGATTGCCGACGCCGCAGGTGGGCACGCCGGTGAGGGCCCGCTATCGGTGGTTATCTGGACCACAACGCCCTGGACCCTCCCTTCCAGCCAGGCGGTTTCGGTCAACGCCGAGCTGGAATACGTTGTGGTGCAAACCGCTGGGCGCCGCTTGCTCGTTGCCGAGGCACTCAAGGATGCAGTATTAGAAAAGGCGGGGCTCGAGGGCGAAGTGGTCGGCCGAATTCGCGGTGCCGCCCTGGAGCACTTGAAGCTCAACCACCCCTTCTACGACAAGCAGTTGCCGATGATCCTCGGCGATCACGTCACCACCGATGCGGGTACCGGTTGTGTACACACAGCGCCGGATCACGGCCCCGATGACTTCCAGGTGGGCAAGCGCTACGGCATCGACACCCTGAACTATATCGATGACAACGGCGTGTACCGCGATATGGTACCGCTGTTTGCCGGTGAGCACGTCTACAAGGTGGACGACAAGATCGTGGCTCTGTTACAGGAGCGCGGTGTACTCCTGCACCAGGGCAAGATGGAGCACAGCTATCCCCACTGCTGGCGCACCAAGACGCCGCTTATTTACCGCGCAACTCCGCAGTGGTTTGTGAGCATGCAGCAGAATGACCTTCTGGAGAATGCACAGAAGGCAGCGGATGAAGTTCAGTGGATCCCCGGTTGGGGCAAGGCCCGCATTGATGCCATGCTGGACGGCAGCCCGGATTGGTGTATTTCCCGCCAGCGTACCTGGGGTGTGCCCATCGCTTTGTTTGTTCACAAAGAGACCCACGAAATCCACCCGGATACCCCCGCTTTGATGGACAAAGTGGCTGAAAAGGTCGATGCCGAGGGAATGGACGTTTGGTTCGATCTGGACCCGCAGGAGCTGCTCGGTGATGAGGCGGACCAATATCAAAAGGTGACCGACACCCTGGATGTCTGGTTCGACTCCGGTGTGACTCACTACGCCGTACTGGAGCGCCGCAACGGCCTGCGTTTCCCGGCAGATCTGTACCTTGAGGGCTCGGATCAGCACCGAGGCTGGTTCCAGTCATCACTGAAGACCTCCATCGCTATCAACGATTGTGCCCCTTATAAGCAAGTGTTGACCCACGGTTTCACGGTAGATGCCCAGGGACGAAAAATGTCCAAGTCCATCGGTAATACCGTGGCGCCGCTGGATGTGATCAATAAACTGGGTGCAGATGTACTGCGCCTGTGGGTTTCCGCCACTGACTTCAGCGGTGAAATGGCGGTGTCCGATGAGATCCTGAAACGCACAGCGGACTCTTACCGCCGCCTGCGCAATACCGCACGCTTCTTCCTGTCCAATCTGGCTGGATTTGACCCGCAAAAAGACTTGCTGCCGGAGGGTGAACTGCTGGCGCTGGATCGCTGGGCCCTGGATAAGGCGGCGCGTCTACAGGATGAAATTATCGCGGCTTACGATAACTACCAGTTCCACCAGATCTATCAGAAGTTGCACAATTTCTGTGTCGTGGAAATGGGTGGCTTCTACCTGGACATCATTAAAGATCGCCAGTACACCACCAAAGAGGACAGCACTGCACGCCGCTCTGCGCAAACTGCGCTCTACCATATTGTTCAGGCATTTGTCCGCTGGATCGCGCCTATCCTGAGCTTTACCGCAGAGGAGTTGTGGCAGTTTATTCCCGGTGCCAAAGCGGACAGCATCTTTATCGAAGAGTGGTATTCGCTGCCGAAACTGCCGGCGGAGTCGGTTAAAGGTGCGGACTATTGGGCTGCTATCGCCGAAGTAAAAACTGCGGTAAACAAGGTACTTGAAGAGCAGCGCGGAGCCGGTGCCATCGGCGGCTCCCTGCAAGCGGCGGTGACTCTGTTCGCCGAAGATGACCTGCGCGAGAAGCTGTTGGAGCTGGAAGATGAGCTGCGCTTTGTGCTGATTTGTTCCTCCACTTCGGTACAGCCGCTCAGCGATGCCGCCGGTGCCGAGTCCACCGAGCTGGACGGGCTGAAAGTGAGCGTGAGCAAAGTGGATCACCCGAAATGCGCGCGCTGCTGGCACTACCGCGCCGATGTGGGTGTATCAACAGAGCACCCAGATATTTGCGCACGCTGTGTGGATAATGTCTCTGGTGAAGGAGAAGTGAGGCACTATGCCTAGTTTCAATCCTGTTTGGGGGCATCCATGGCGCTGGTACTGGCTGGCGCTGATAGTGGTTGTCCTCGATATCGCCAGCAAAGTCTGGGCTGTGGATATGTTTATGCACGGCCCGTCGATGCAGATTATTCCGGGCCTGCTGCAATTTACTTATGCGGAAAACTACGGTGCCGCCTTTAGTTTCCTGTCCGATGCGGGGGGCTGGCAGCGCTGGTTTTTTGGAATTATTGCCCTCAGCTTTAGCGTCGTTGTCATTGTTTGGTTGTGGCGCTTGCCGGCGACAAAGTGCTGGGAACCCTGCGCCCTGGCGCTGATTCTTGGGGGGGCCTTGGGCAACCTGTGGGATCGCGTGCTGCTGGGTTACGTCAGAGATTTTATTTCGGTCTATTACGGCAGCTGGCACTTTCCGGTATTCAATGTTGCGGATATGGGAATTAGTATCGGCGCTGCAATGCTGGTTATTGAGCTACTTTTCTTTGCGGAAAAAGACAGTGGCAAAGCAAAAAATAACGTGGAAGTTTAACGAACTATGAGTAATGTCGTTATTGGCGAACACTGCCGGGTGACACTGCACTTTAGCCTTAAATTGGACGATGGCACTGAGGTGGATTCAACTTTCAAAGGTGACCCCGCCTCCTTCAGTGTTGGCGATGGCAGCTTGCTGCCGGGTTTCGAAAAAGCACTTTTTGGTTTGCAGGCGGGGGATGAAGCCGAGATCGAGATACCGCCTGAGGTAGGCTTTGGTCAACGCAATCCGGAAAACCTGCAAAAGGTGCGCCGGGATACTTTTTCCCCGGATATGGCACTGGAGCCCGGCCTGGTCGTCTCTTTTGATAATGGCAGTGGTGAGTTGCCCGGAGTGATCAGCGAGATTGGTGAGGACGAGGTTATCGTCGACTTTAACCATCCGCTGGCCGGTCAAACCTTAAATTTCCATGTGAAAATTATTGCGGTGGATTCGATCCAATAGGATCGGATTCCCCCCTTTGTAGCAAGTAGAGTACCGAAGTAGACATGCAAATCCGAATGGCCAACCCCCGGGGCTTTTGTGCCGGTGTCGACCGGGCAATTGATATTGTGAATCGCGCCCTGGATGTATTTGGGGCGCCAATCTATGTCCGCCATGAAGTGGTACACAATAAGTTTGTGGTGGAGAGCCTGAAAGAGCGCGGCGCAGTTTTTGTCGATGAACTCGATGAAGTGCCCGATGATGTTATCGTTATCTTCAGTGCTCACGGTGTTTCCAAGGCGGTGCAGCGCCAAGCCGAGGAGCGCGGTTTGCGCGTATTCGACGCTACCTGCCCGCTGGTTACCAAGGTGCATATCGAGGTGAGCAAGTTCAGCGCCGATGGTGCGGAGTGCATACTTATCGGTCACGCCGGGCACCCGGAGGTAGAGGGCACCATGGGGCAGTATGACAGTTCTGCCGGCGGTGCCATTTACTTGGTGGAAGATGAAGAGGACGTGGCCAAGTTAGCGGTAAAAGATGAGAGCAATCTCGCCTATGTGACCCAGACAACCCTGTCCATGGATGATACCGCCCGCGTTATTGATGCCCTGCGGGAGCGCTTTCCCAAAATTCGCGGACCCCGTAAAGATGATATCTGTTACGCAACCCAGAATCGCCAGGATGCAGTGAAACAGCTGGCCCTGGAGAGCGACTTGGTGCTTGTTGTCGGCAGCCCGAACAGCTCTAACTCCAATCGCCTGCGCGAGCTCGCCGAGCGCTGTGGTGCAGATGCTCAGCTGATCGATGGTGCGGATGATATCAGTGCGGATTGGCTCCAGGGTAAGTCGGCCATCGGTATCACCGCAGGAGCCTCAGCGCCGGAAGTTCTGGTGCAGGGGGTTATCAGCCGCCTGCAACAGCTCGGTGCAAAGGCACCAGAGGAAATGGATGGAAGGGCTGAAAATATCCGTTTTTCCCTGCCTAAAGAGTTGAGATAGTTCCCCATATAGCCCCAGGCACTTTGCTTCCCGGGGCTATATACACTGGTCTGAACCTGCCGTCTCAATCCGCATACGGCCACTGTGAAATAATATCAGGGCCAGGCCCTCTAAATCCTCATTAAGGGGGCAAATATAGAGGCTCCCCATTTGCAGCGCTCCCTGTGGGGAGCCCGTATTGCGGCTCTCACCGGTTGCAATAAAAGAAATGTAATCTTTGACCGGTGAATTGGCCAGTACTTGAACCCTATCCAATTTGTCTGCAGATACGATTAAATAGTCATTATCATCGCGCGTACCGTCGTTATCGGTATCGATAAAAATTTCCCAGCCAAGCTCCCAGCTGCCGAAGTTGCGCATTGTGACCCGCTGATTTTTTTCTATAGCGGTATTTCTCGTGAGCTGCACCGCAGTAAAAAGTTTATCTGCAGTTAATTCCAGCTGCGTTTTTTCGATGATTTGCGTAAAGCTTGGCAGACCGATCAGCAAAAGTACCGATAGAATCGACAGGCTGATGAGTAGCTCAAGTAGTGTAAGGCCCCGCTGAGTCATCGTCCCCTCCCGGGATTTTTAGACGCAGGTCTCATTGCTCCGACCACTGAATCTGCCGAAATGGCCACTGGTCGGTTTGGCGTGGTGCGTAAGCTGGGTGAAATGCTACTTTCGCGACTATATACACGGTCTTTTTCTCTTTCTAGGTGTTTGGCGGTAAAGTAAACACTGAATTATTGGCACAGGCGTTAGAAATAGATGCGATATAGGAATACTGGCCAGGGGGGTCCGGCGCAGCGGCAAGCGGGATTTACCCTGATAGAGATGATGATCACACTGGTGGTGCTGGCTGTACTTGTTAGCATTGCGGTGCCGAGTTTCACCGATATGATGAATAACAGCCGCTCCGTCGCTTTGGCTGAGGACTTCGCTGGGGCCCTGAATTACACGCGCTCGGAGGCGGTGAGGCGCGGTGATCGGGTTTCAATCTGTGCGAGTAGCGATGGAGCGAGTTGTGGGGCGACTAATAACTGGAGCCAGGGCTGGATTGTCTTTGCCGATGGCGCTACTACCGATAGCGCGGGAACGCCGGTTGTCAGCGAGGTAATAAGGGTGTGGGATATTAGCGATTCCAATGCTGCTATCACAGTTACCCAAACATCTGGAACAACCAATTTTATCCGCTACACCGATGTGGGCACACTGGGGCGTTTTACCCAGACCTCAGTCGTGGCGAAAAACTCTAACTGTACCGCCAGCAATGCGAGAACCATAACGGTCGGCGCAGCCGGCCTGATCACAATAGCAAAAACAGACTGCTAAGGGGGCGAAGTGAAATCGCTAAATTCCCAACGCGGGGTTGGGCTCATCGAGGTTCTGGTAACCGTATTGATCCTCTCTACTTCTTTGCTTGGCTTGGCAGCCCTGCAAAATAAGGCCCTGCAATATAACCACAGCGCCTATATGCGCTCCCAGGCCAATATCCTGGCTCAGGATATCTTCGAGCGTTTGC
This sequence comes from Microbulbifer regidiadema (SeqCode), assembly GCF_052466995.1. NCBI lineage: Bacteria > Pseudomonadati > Pseudomonadota > Gammaproteobacteria > Cellvibrionales > Microbulbiferaceae > Microbulbifer > Microbulbifer regidiadema (SeqCode). The sequence goes on from NZ_CP174297.1 coordinate 4,089,796, forward strand.
GGGCAAATCGTGAGAATTTATCGGCATACGAATTAACCGTCGATGATGCCACTCCAACTGCAAGCTCAAGCCGCGCCGAGGTGGATTTGGGTGAGTGGCGAGGGTTATTGTCCGCTAGCCTTCCCGCTGGAACTGGAGGAATAACCTGTAATGCAAACGATGTGTGTACGGTTACGGTCCAGTGGGGGGAAGAGGACTCCACAGGTAGTGGTAATGATGCCGGTACCAGTAGCTTTCAATATATGACGAGAATTTAATGGGGGTCGCAATGTTTAAGCAGCGAGGAATCTCTCTTGTAGAACTGATGGTCTCTATTACGGTTGGCTTGGTGCTGATGGCCGGTGTTGTGCAGCTTTTCTTGTCGAGCAAAGTCACCTTTACCACCCAGCAGGCTATCGCCAGAGTGCAGGAAACCGGGCGTCTTGCGATCGATTTTATCAGTGAAGATATTCGTATGGCGGGTTATGTCGGCTGTATGAATGTGGCAAATACCGATCCAGACGCTTTTAGAAACTGGCTCAATGATAGCAATACAGCACTTTATAACTTTGCCCTTCCCGCAGAGGGAATCGATGGCGATCAGACCACGACAGGCTATCCCAGCCATGACAGTAACTCAGATGTATTGCTGTTAAGAAGTGCCAATGGCACTTCTGTGATGGTAAGCGCTATTAATGAAGCTGACAGTGTTTATATTGAAAATACTGGTATAGAAGTAAATGGCTGTGATGTGGGCGAAGATGAATATAGCGGTATTTGTAAAGACGATATTGTAGTAATTGCCGATTGCAGCAAAGCGAGAGTTTTTCAGGTAACTGGGTTTGTGGGGACGAGTACTTCTGCGCATATTGAACTGCTGCACTCTGATGCGAGTGGCTTTACCCCGGGAAATAGTATAGCAACCGCTGGTAGTAACGTCACCGAAAAATATGATTACTTCTTTACGGATGCACAGGTTTTTACCACCTCCAGTACGTTTTATTACATTAATACGGGCACGTCTGGGCGGCCGAGTTTATTTCGACAGGTTAATGGCGATTCTCAAGAATTATTGGCCGGGGTCGAGCAAATGCAGATCACTTATGGAGTGGATACCAATGGCGATGATGTGCCAGATAATTACAAGACTGCTACAGAGATTACGGATTGGGATGAGCTGGCCAGTATAAAGGTGGAATTACTGGTGGCCTCTGATGATGATAATGTTCTACAGGAAGCGCAGCTGTATAGCTTTAATGGCGCGGTGGACCAAAATCCGGGGGATAAGCGTCTGAGGCAGGTGTTTACGAGTACTATGTCAATTCGCAACCGTATGCCATAACTAGGAGTAAAAAAGTATGAATAAAAGGGGTTATAGCAAAAGTCTGCGAAGGCAGGCGGGTGCGACACTGCTAGTTGGACTGGTTATTTTATTGTTGATGACTTTTATTGGTTTGGCGGCAATTCGCGGCAGTGGTATGCAGGAATTAATGGCCGGTAATATGCGCGATCGCCAATTGGCGTTCCAAGCCGCAGAGGCGGCATTGCGGGTTGCTGAGGCGAAGCTGGAAACGGAAGCCGAAGCGGCTATCAGCACTCTCTTTGATGGGGATACCGTCGGCTACGTAGAACAAATGGATGGCTCCTCAGCCAGTGATTTTTGGCTGCTCTATGACTGGGAAGGGGCAGCGGTGTCCACAAGCCTCGGTTTGAGTGGTGTAGCCAGCCAGCCTATGTACGTGATTGAAAGAATTGAAGGCTCGGTGTGGAATCCAAACGATGGCGGGGATATTGGTGCTGGGAATTCAGTTGATGAGGAGGCCCCGGTGTACTATCGAATTACCAGTCGCGGTGTTGGCGGTACCAGTAGTGCCGTAGTAATTTTACAGTCAACTTCTGCTCCTTGATAAATTGCGCTTGGAATAATGATTATGACTCGTCTTGTTAAAAAAACAAAAAGCGCCTCTACACTGGCGGCCGCGCTTTTTAGCCTGGGGCTGACGCATAGTGCCATGTCCCTCGATTTTTCTCAGCAGCCGATGTTTTTAAGTACCTCCGTCGATCCAAATATTATGTTTATTTTGGATGATTCGGGTTCTATGCAGTGGGAGGTGATACCGGAAGATATAACTGGGTATTTTGTTGTTTCTTCGGGCGGAGGCGGCGGAGGCGGCGGAGGAGGTAGTTCTACTTATCCGGTGCGCTATGTTTTTCCTCAGGGGCCAATTGATAGCACTACTGTAGAATTAGAAGCTTGTATTTATAGCGGTTCTTCAACATCGGGCTGTGATTATTGGAACAGGAATAATGACCGGCAAGTTATACCGGGATTTGACAGTGACAATAGATGGGCGGCTTTTTATCGCTCCGCAAACAACAATAGATCTTACTATGATCCCACGGTGCTTTATCTTCCCTGGGCTGAAGAAGATGAAAATGGTGTTGAGTTTGGCGATGCAGATCCTGAGAGGGCCTACCACAATCCCTATGATATCTCTAAAGGTTGGCGAAATCTTACCACCGATAATACGCAAAACGCACAGTGTTGGATTAGAGATGGTGCCTCGGCGGATTCAACTAATACACCAAATGAGCTCTGTAACAATGCAACCCTGACGTTTTACCCCGCCACTTATTTTAATTACAAAGGTAGCGGCGATCTTGACTCTGCTGATAGTTATGATTTTGTCGAAATTAGGAGTGGCAGCACTTACGTAGGTGGCGATGCGCGTACCGATTGTGTAGATAGCAGTGCTTGCACCTATGCAGAGGAAATACAAAATTTTGCCAACTGGTACAGCTACCATCGATCCCGTGTACTGATGTCGCGGGCGGGAATTGGGCAGGCATTCTCAACTCAGCTGGATGGGTTGCGTGTAGGCTTTGGTACATTAAATACTGATAACGAGTCTGTCGATGGCAGAACTACCGATGTAATTTATACCGGGGTGCGTACTTTTACCGGTACTGACAGGGAAGACTTTTTTAGTAATTTATACGGCACCAGTATCTCGAGAAAGACCACCCCGCTGTTAGAGGCACTGGAGGCTGCCGGTGATTATTATAGTCGGACCGACAGCCAGGGCCCTTGGTCTTCGACCCCCGGTGAGAGCGGCAGCACGAGTTCGGATGTTGCATGTCGGTCCAGTTACACCATTTTAATGACCGATGGTTATGGTAACGATTATGACGATTTCAGTGGCTACGGTAATGTAGATGGGGACTATAGCAGCCCATTCTCCGATACGTTTTCGAATACCCTGGCAGATATTGCCATGAGCTATTGGGAAACAGATCTCAACCCCAATTTATCCGATGATGTCAATCAAGCTGAAGACAGTATTGATACCGCTACCTGGCAGCATATGGTGACATTTGGGGTTGCCCTTGGGGTAAGCGGTAATGTCGACCCGGATACGGCCTTTGCGGCTATTGATACGGGCGCTGCTATTTCCTGGGGTAATCCGAATAACAGTGATTCAAATAAACTGGATGATTTATTGCACGCCTCACTAAACAGTCGCGGAGGTTTCTATAGTGCCAGTGATTCCGCCACTTTTGCTGCTCAGCTAACCGCCGTATTAAGTGATATTAGCGGTCGCGCTGGATCGGCCTCGGCGGTTGCCGCCAACTCTACTCGCCTCGGCACAGATACATTGATTTTCCAGGCCCTGTTTGACTCCAATGATTGGAGTGGTGAGATCAAGGCCATTGAAATGGATACCGATGGCAGCTTGAGCAGTACCGCCAAGTGGAGCACCTCTTCTGCCGGCAGTATACCGACTTCAGGCCGAACCATATTAACTTACGATGGTACAGATACCGTTGACTTTCTTTGGGATAACTTGACCGACGCACAAAAATCCGCCCTGCAAGGTAGCGATGATGAGTCTGTCGGCGAGGAGCGTCTGAACTGGTTGTGGGGAAATACTGTAACGGGAATGCGCAGCCGCACTTACCTGCTGGGCGATGTGGTTAATAGTAGTCCCGCCCTGGCGGATAATAGTGATATGCACTATTCGTATCTGCCATCGAGCCTTGGCGGTGACACCTATGCGGAATATTTGTTGGAGACCAAAGAGGGTCGTACAGAAATTCTGTATGTGAGTGCTAATGATGGGATGTTGCACGGGTTTGACTCTGCCACAGGCGTTGAGAAGTTCGCCTATATCCCAACTGGTGCCTATGCAAAGCTGGCGGATTTAACCGCTACAGATTATGGCACCGAGGTTAACCCCCACGAATATATTGTGGACGGGCCCCTGTATGTGAGTGATGCTTACTTTAATGAATCATGGCACAACCTGTTGGTGGGTACCTATGGTGCAGGCTCGGAGGGCTTATTTGTCCTGGATGTTACTGATCCAGGAGAGCCAGAGGTTTTGTTTGAACTGGATAGTTCGGATGAAGATAGCATAGGTCATATCATGGGCGAGCCCATAATTACTCCCACACCGGCGGGTTGGAAGTTAATTTTTGGCAATGGGTACAACTCCATTGATAATACAGCCTCTTTAGTTATTGTCGATCTGGCATCTCCTTCCAATATTACAGTATTGGAGACTGGCACTTCGACCAATAACGGTCTGGCCGGGCCGTCGTTAGTACCCGATGTTTACGGAGTTTCGAAAATTGCTTATGCGGGTGATATTTATGGGAATATGTGGAAGTTTGATTTAAGCAGTTGGAAGGTAGCATATGAAGATGAAACGACTTCCTCGCCTGAACCCCTATTTACAGCAAATGATATTAATGGGAGTGCACAACCTATAACGGCAGCGCCAGCACTGGGAACCCACCCTCAGATGGATGGGATTATCATGGTGTACTTCGGCACTGGTAGCTATATGTTTACCAGCGATGATGATGAAGGGGATGTGGTGCACAGTTTTTATGGCATTATTGACAATGGCACTGACAACATTACCTCAACAGATAGATCGGAATTATTTGAGAAAACAATTTCTGAATCTGGAGACTCTAGAACCGTCGCCGGCGATAGCGATACTTCTTGGTGGACCAGCGAAAAAGGCTGGTATTTGGATTTTGGGGCAATCGAGACAGTTGCGGACGTTTCGGGTGACAGTACTGGGTCCGATGTGGATACAACCGGGGAGAGAATTATTAGCACCCCCCTGTTAATCCGCGATCGTTTAATTTTCCCGACACTGACCCCCTCAGAGGACCCCTGTGCTTATGGCGCTAGCGGTTGGACCATGGAGCTTATTGCAACAGGTGATGCCACTTACGCAAATGAAAGTATTTTGGATGAACCCAATACAAAACAGGACAGTGCGACTACGGGGTATTCGGATGTTATTACTGCCGGTCGCAAGGTGTATATTCCTTACTCGGATACTTCGGGGGAGTATGGGAATATTCCCGGTGAATTATCGGCGGGGTCTTCCCGTTTATCTTGGCGGCAATTATAGGGGGTAGGTTCTAATGAAAAAGCCAAGTTTCAGTAGATATTATGGATTTACTTTAATTGAAATCATGATTGTTGTTGCGGTAGTGGGAATACTCGCGGCAATTGCTTACCCATCCTATATGGACTCTGTGCGCAAGAGCAATCGTTCCGAAGCAAAAGTGGAACTGAATGACGTGGCGCAGCGCTTACAGCGCTGCTTTACCGCTTATAGCGCTTATAACGATGCAAACTGCTCTGTGGCAACGGCAATAAGTGGTGGGGCAACACTTGCAACTGAAAATAATTACTATTCAATTTCAGGTGCTCTAACAGCGACAACTTATACACTGACTGCGGCACCGCAGTCGGGCTCTGTGCAGGCTGGAGATAGTGACTGTGGCAGTTTTTCTTTAACTCAGTCCGGTGTAAAGGGCGCTACGGGCTCCAGTGGCAGCGATTGTTGGTGAGTTAATCAAGCGTGAGTAGCTCCCAATGGAGCTACTCATTTTTCAGCTTAGGTCTCTAGCCCGAGCTTTTTTAGACGGTAGCGCAGTGAGCGAAAACTGATACCGAGCCGTTCAGCAGCCGCAGTTCTATTCCAGCGGGTCTTGCTCAGCGCATTTTCTATAATCTCTTTTTCAATTTCCTGCAAAAAATCATCAATTGTACTGTGCTGAGAGGAATCGAAGAGCTCTTGGCTTGGGATTGTATGGGAATGAGTTGTAGTGGGGAGGGGTGGGGATTCAGGGTTGCCTTGATCTGACGGTGTGTTTTGCTCCAGCTTGAGATCGGCCTCTTTGATTTCTTCGTTTTCACATAGCGTGAAAGCCCTCTCTAGAATATTTTCTAGCTGCCTAACATTGCCAGGAAAATGAAATTTCTTGAGCGCGGCCATGGCCTGGGGATGTATCTGGGGGCGGGGTAAGCCAGATTTCCTCGCTATCTTTTGCATAATAGTCCTGGCTAGGACGGGGATATCTTCAATGCGATCGCGCAGTGGCGGGATGGAAATCTCTATCACATTGATTCGATAGTAGAGGTCGCTGCGAAAACGCCCCTCTGCCACTTCGCAGGCCAAGTCCTTATGGGTCGCACTTAAAATGCGAATATCAATGGGGACTTCCTGGTTTGAGCCAATAGGGCGAATGGATTTTTCCTGTATGGCCCTCAGCAATTTGACCTGCATATCGAGAGGGAGGTCTGCGACTTCATCGAGAAATAAAGTGCCTCCCTCGGCACTCTGTAATAGACCCGCTTTATCTTTATAGGCACCCGTAAAACTGCCTTTTTTATGGCCAAAAAATTCACTTTCTACTAACTCTTTTGGAATGGCTCCACAGTTAATAGCGACAAAGGGTTTATCTGCTCTGGCACCTTGTTGATGAATGGAGCGAGCGGCCAGTTCCTTGCCCGATCCCGATTCACCACTGATATAGATAGGCGCATCGCTGCGTGCCACCTTTGCCAGCTGTCCCCTCAATGCCTGCATATTGTCTGCCTGGCCCAATAGCAGCCCTGTGTCACTCTGACAAGACTCGGAGATATGTTGCTGGTTCAAGCGGAGGGCAAGTTGAGCTAAGTTTCTCAAACGCTCCAGGTCCACGGGCTTGCTAACAAAGTCAAAAGCACCGAGCTTAAGTGCTTTAATGGCACTATCCATATTTCCATGGGCGGTAATGACTGCTATGGGCAAGTCCGTTTCAATGTTCTTTTGCAGGTACTCAACCAGCTGCAAGCCGTCACCATCCGGCAAACGCAAGTCGGTGAGACAAAATTGATAGCTATTGTTATTGAGTAACTCCTTAGCTTGCGCGAGTGTTCCCGCGCTATGGCAGTCTACATCCATGCGCTTAAGAGTCAGGCTAATTAAGTTGCAAATATCTGGTTCGTCATCAACAACCAGTGCCAGCGGTCGCATTATTTTCTGTCTTCTGTTGGGCTGAAGTGATTGAGTCGTGTACGGCTGTAATTATGTCAGAATTCTCTAAAATATAATGGCTTAGAGGTTAAAAAATCTCTGAGCCAGATCAAGAAACCTCTTCATTGTGGGCAAATTCGACCCTAAAGCAGCTTTTGTTATCACTACTGCGGCAATGGTAGAGGCTTAAGTTATTAGCCTGACAGAGTTCTCGGGCAATATATAAGCCTAGGCCACTGCCGTTTTGACCGGTAGTGAAAAAGGGTTCAAATATCTGATCGAGAAGCTCTTTAGGGACGCCGCTGCCAAGGTCTTTAATGTCGAGTACGGTACAGCCCCGCTCTACATTGTAGTAAGCGCAAATAGTGGCGTGGTTTCTTCCTGCGGAAAGCTTTGAATGCTGTAGGGCATTGTCGGTTAAATTGGTGATAACTTGTGCCAGCTGCGCAGAGTCAAAGTGTACTGGCAGGGCTTTTTCTGAAATATCCAGCTCTATGGTGTTATCGGTTCGCCCGGCATTGAAATCTATTAGAAATTGCTTGAGCCATGCCCCCAGTTCATGTTTTTGGGTCGAACTGGCTCGTCTGCGAGAGAGTTCCATCACATTTTCAATGATCTGATTAATACGCTGGCTTTGGCGACAGATGATATCGGTCAGCTGGCGGTCCTCCTCTTTAAGCTGGGGGGACTCGGATAGCAGTTGTGCGGCGTGTTTAATCGCTGCTAAGGGATTGCGTATTTCATGGGCAATTGAGGCGGTGAGCTGGCCGAGGGAGGCGAGCTTTAGCTTTTGGGCGGCCTCTGTCAGCTTGCGGTTGTCCTCGAGGAAAACCAGTGTGCTGTGACCTGTATCGTGGCGCAATTCCGAGAAGCTCGCATGCAATTCATCTCCACTTTTGGCCGGTATCAGGATATTGCTTTGGCTGTTGTACTTGCGCCACTCCCTTACTTTTTCTCGCAGCTCGCGATGGGGGTTGTGGGGGGTATCTAATTGGTTGTCTAGCAAGCGCTTCGCAGCTTGGTTGATCAATTCCGGCTTGTAGGAGGGGCCTATAACAAGGACACCGGTGCTCATCCGCTCAATAATTTGCTGGGCGAGACGCTGAAGGTGTGCCGCCTGCCGGCTCTGTTGATCTGCGCGAAGGTTGGCTTTGCGGATGCGCTCGGACAAATATTGGATCGCACTGACGGTTACAAACATCAGTAAGCCCAGTCCTCCCGCAGAAACGATATCCTGACTGGAGCCGGAGCCGGATAGGAGGTGATAGAGCTGGAGGGTAATGACCCCCAGGCTGGCCATAGCGGCAAAAAATACGCTCAGGCGCCTATCCAGTAGAATGGCACCGATACAGCAGCTGATCAAAAGCAGGTAGCCCAGGCCGGAGTTCAGCCCCCCGCTGGCCTCAATGAGTAATAGGAAGACCAGGGTATCGCAGCCCAAAATGATGCCGACCTGACCGCTATTGGTCTGGTAGGCTTTTTGGCGCAGAAACAGTAGCCAGCCGGTATTGAGTAGGGCATAGGCGGATGTCGTATAGACAAACAGGGTGGGTAACTGCTCACCGAGGGAGCCCTCCCCGATATCTGAGAAAAACACACCCAATAAAACCAGGGCTATTGCGACCCGGTATATTGCGCTAATTCGCAGGAGTTCGTGGTGCTGTAAGGGGGATGTCTGGGAACTGCTCACTGTAGGTGCCCGGTATTCTTGTAGTGGTGAGCCGCTGCGGTTGTGACTTCGATAGGGTTACAATAGCGGCCTGTCATGTCCGAGGTTCAACGATGTCTACTTTGCAGCTAGTGCTGGCACAAATCAATTCCCTGGTTGGAGATATTCCCGGCAACACCCAACAGGTGATAGAAACTGCGCGCCGGGCGCACCGCGAGTTAGGCGCTGATTTGGTGCTCTTTCCAGAATTGACCCTGTGTGGATACTCGCCCGAAGACCTCCTGTTGCGACCCAGCATGCAGATTCGTATCGATGCGGCATTGGAGCAGCTCAAAGCAGCAGATTTGCCCTGTGCCATTGTTGTGGGCTACCCGAAATTGCTCGATGGCAGCATGTTCAATATGGCGGGGGTTATCGTTGCGGGAGAGCTGGTCGCAGAGTATGCCAAGCAGAAGTTGCCCAACTACCAGGTATTCGATGAAAAACGTTATTTTAAGCCCGGCGCAACCCCCTGTGTTGTAGAGATCAAGGGAATTTCTGTAGGGCTCAGTGTCTGCGAGGATATCTGGTATCCAGAGCCGATCCAGCAGTCAGTGGATGCAGGAGCTCAGCTGATCCTCAATATCAATGCCTCACCATTCCACCGGGGCAAGGCCCAGCAGAGATTGGAGCTGCTCTCCAGGCAGGCTAGGGCGGCTGGGGTTCCCATTGCCTATGTGAACTGGTGTGGCGGCCAGGATGAGCTGGTGTTTGATGGCGGCTCGATTGTGGTCGATGCCGAGGGCCAGCTCTGTGCCAGGGCTGAGGAGTTTGCACAGCAGTTATTGTCCGTTTCTGTCTCTCCACAGGATCAAGCTTTGACCGTACTTCCAGCGGAGATGGCTTCTCCGTTGAGCGACTTGGCTTCCGTGTACCAGGCCCTGGTACTTGGTGTACGAGACTATGTGAATAAGAATGGTTTCAATGGTGTCGTACTGGGCCTGTCCGGTGGTATTGACTCGGCACTGACCCTGGCGGTTGCAGTGGATGCGCTGGGCAAGGAGCGGGTCGAAGCGGTCATGATGCCATTTCGCTACACCTCAGACCTCAGTAAAGGCGATGCCGCCGATCAGGCCGAAAGAATGGGGGTTCACTACCGGGAAATTAGTATCGAGCCCATTTTTGATTCGTTTATGGGGGCGCTGGCCGAGGAGTTTTCCGGTTGCGAGAGAGATACCACCGAAGAGAATCTCCAGGCCCGCTCCCGAGGAGTGCTTTTGATGGCCATCTCCAATAAAAAGGGCGCTATGGTCCTGACGACCGGTAACAAGAGCGAGATGGCGGTTGGCTATGCCACTCTATACGGCGATATGGTCGGCGGGTTCAATGCCCTGAAAGATGTTCCCAAGGTACTGGTGTTCGAGTTGGCGCGTTACCGCAACACCATTTCCGAAGTGATTCCCGAGACGGTAATTACCCGCCCGCCCAGTGCTGAACTGGCCCCGGACCAGGTGGACTCCGACAGCTTGCCGCCCTATGAAATTCTGGATCAAATCCTCAATCTGTACGTGGATCAGGATCGCAGTGCCGAGGAGATTATTCATCGGGGTTTTCGCAGGCAGGATGTGGAACGTGTGGTCAGGTTGGTGGGGCGCAATGAGTACAAGCGGCGCCAAGCGGCTGTCGGCGTGCGTATTTCTGAGCGAGGATTTGGACGGGACCGCCGCTATCCAATCACCAATGGTTGGAAACTGGGCGACTAGCCCGCTTAAAACTAGAAACGGCGCCGAGTGGCGCCGTTTCTGCTGAAATAGAAAGGTTACAGAAGCTCTGGGGGCAGCGGCGTCTCACTGCGGTTGTACTCGGGGTTGTAGAGCTCTCGGCTGTCAAAGCCGCGCGGGTCGGACTTCTCAAACAGACCCAGGGTGGCTCGGTGTACCAGGCTGCGACCGCTGGGGCCCTTGTAAAATTTGTAGTTAAAGGTGCCGTCTTTATTGAAGGCGGGGTGTTCGGGGTAGTTGTTGCGCAGCACGTCCAGGGCATTGGCCTCGAGATCAGACATCTCCATCAGGTGGTAACCCTGAACCATGACTGCCAGGGCATCCGGTATCGCGGGCGTCTGCTGGAAGTTTTCTACGATGTAGCGGCCGCGATTGGCCGCCGCCAGATAGGCGCCGCGCTTAAAGTAGTAGTTGGCGACGTGGACTTCGTAGCGGGCCAGCAGATTGCGCAGATGGATCATGCGCTTTTGCGCATCGGAGGCGTAGCGGCTTTCCGGGTAGCGGGCCATCAGCTGGGAGAAATAAGCGAATGACTCGCGCGCCGAACCCGGGTCGCGGCTGGTCAAGTCAGTTGGCATAAAGCGCTCGAACAGGCCTGTGCCTTCAGTGAAGGAGGATAGACCTTTCATGTAGTAGGCGTAGTCGACATTGCGGTGCTGGGGGTGCAGGCGGATAAAGCGGTCCGCAGCGGCAATGGCAGCGTCGTTTTCATAGTTGCGGTAGTAGGCATAGATCAGCTCGAGCTGAGCTTGCTCGGCATAGTTGCCGAACGGGAAGTTATCCTCCAGGGCCCGCAGGTTTCGGATCGCAAGATCCCATTGGCTGGTTCGCAGCTGTCGCTGGGCCATCTCGTAGTAGGCCTGCTCTGTACGAGCACCGGTGGGCAAGCCCACTTCTGAATCATCTGTGTTGGCGCAGGCAACCAGTATTGCGGACACCAAGGCCAGCCACAGCATTTTCCAAGTCTGCATAGCCCCTCGCTCTATCATTCTTACACTCTACCTTATTAAACTACCCACCAGTATTAACCTGGCGCGTCGGACATTTAACCACAGTCGCGGAGCTGCCCAAAGTATTTGCAATTGATTAATGATTGAACACCTAAAATTAGATATCCAAGTGCCTGCCAGTATGGCCGGTCGACGCTTAGACCAGGCCGCAGCCGAATTAATTCCCGAATTCTCGCGCGCGCGCCTGCAATCGTGGATCAAAGGCGGCCAGCTCACTCTCAACGGTGCGGCGGCCAAGGCCAAAGAAAAGCTCTTTGGCGGCGAGCTGATCCAGCTGCGCGCAGAGCTGGAGCCCCAGGGGAGCTGGGCGGCCCAGGACCTCGACCTGGACATCCTGTACGAAGATGACTGCCTGCTGGTGGTCAATAAGCCTGCGGGCTTAGTCGTCCACCCCGCTGCCGGCAACCCCGATGGCACCTTGCTCAATGGCCTGCTCCACCACAACCCCGCTCAGGAGCTGATCCCCCGCGCCGGTATTGTGCACCGCCTGGATAAAGACACGAGCGGTCTGATGGTGGTGGCTAAGACCCTGGCTGCCCAGGCCCACCTCGTGGACCAATTAAAGCAGAGAACGGTTAGTCGACAATATGATGCGCTGGTCCAAGGATATATCACCGCTGCCGGCCGTGTGGATGCGCCTATCGGCCGGCATCGCCAAAATCGTCTCAAGATGGCCGTTTTGGACTTTGGTGGCAAAGAGGCCATTACCCATTATCGCGTACAGGAGCGCTACAGCGCTTACACTCTCTTACGCTGCAAACTGGAAACCGGCCGCACCCATCAGATTCGGGTACATATGGCCCATATCCGGCACCCACTAGTGGGAGATCCACTGTACGGCGGCCGCCCGAAACTGCCGCGCGAGGCTTCGGCGGATCTTGTCGATGCCCTCCGCTCTTTCCCGCGGCAGGCCCTCCACGCTGCGGAACTCGCGCTCGTGCACCCGACTAGTGGACAGGACATGCATTGGTGTGCGCCAATGCCCACTGATATGCAGCTGCTGCTGGAGCAGCTGCGCACCGATGAGTCCTGAGGTGCACCTTTAATTCGCCTGGGGACCGATAGCGGGTTGCCCAAAGGAAATATTTCGTAACGCAAGATATCTCAATGCCAAGCAACCATTACCTGATACCGAATTGGCCCGCACCCGCAGGGGTGCGGGCGGCGGTGACACTGCGCACGGGGGGGCACAGTGCTGGCCACTACTCCTCTTTTAACCTCGCAACCCACGTGGGAGATAAAGAGCAGGCGGTTGTCGCCAATCGCCAGCAGTTGAGAGAGGAGCTCAAGCTGCCATCGGAGCCGCAGTGGCTGGAGCAAATCCACAGCGACAGGGTGGTCGAAGCGAGTGATGATGCTTTGGTTCGCACAGCCGATGCCTGTTTTAGTGTGCAAAAGGATATTGTCTGCGCGGTGTTAACGGCTGACTGTTTGCCGGTTCTGTTGTGCGATAAGCGTGGTCGCCGTGTTGCTGCGGCCCACGCAGGGTGGCGTGGGTTGGCGGCTGGCATATTGCGCAATACGGTCAGGGCAATGGAATGCGATCCGGGGGAACTGATGGTTTGGCTGGGGCCAGCAATAGGCCCAGAGGCTTTTGAGACCGGAATTGATGTCCTTGAGGCATTCTTTGAAAACGCCTTAAGCAGTCGGCACACCGAAACTATCGCCAGTTGTTTCCGTCCGCACGCAAAGAAACCGCTGCACTTTTTAACGGATATTTATGCCCTGGCGCGTGCGGAGCTGGCAGAGATGGGGGTGGCTGATGTGTACGGGGGCGATTTTTGTACCCTGTCGGAATCGGAGCGGTTTTTCTCCTACCGCAGGGAGGGCGTAACCGGCCGTATGGCATCGCTCATTTGGCGGGAGGGGCCCTAAGCAGAGTGCTCTGGTGGCTGGGGCGAATCCGCTAAGCCACCAGTAGTTATTGGGGGGCGAGTGGGGGATTGCAAGACCCGCGCCCCACTAAACAGTCCAAAATATAACAATTCTATTGCCGCAAAAATAATTTTTATCGAATAAATGCCGCGATTGATTTAAATCATTGAAAACCGGTTCCGCGTCCCTATTTTACTTCTCAACAGCAGCGCAAATGTAAAGGGCAAATCGACGTCACTTTTACAGCGCTTCAAAAAAACCGAGTAAAAGAGGTTTCGTTCATGCGAATTGACCGAATGACAAACCCGCTACAGGCGGCATTTGCCGATGCGCAATCCCTGGCGGTTGGGCGCGACCACAATCAAATTTATCCCGAACACCTGATTCTGGCCCTGCTCAATCAGAGCAATGGCAGTGTGCCCGCATTCCTGTCCCAGGCCGGATTTAATCTCAACGGGCTGCGCAACGATCTGGCCAAGCGATTGGATAGCCTGCCCAGGGTCACGGCTCCCACCGGCGACGTGGGAATGTCGCAGGAATTAATGCGCCTAATGAATCTCACGGACAAGCGAGCCCAGAAAAATGGCGACAGCTTTATTTCCAGTGAAACCGTGCTATTGGCGGCATTCGATTCCGCAGCGGGAGAGATTTCTAAAATCTTAAGTTCCAATGGCGATATTCAACAGTTAGAGGCAGCGATTAAAAAAGTGCGCGGTGACGAAAAAGTAGATGACCCCAATGCGGAAGAAGCGCGTCAGGCTCTGGATAAATACACGCTGGATCTGACCGAGCGCGCCCTGGCGGGCAAACTTGATCCGGTGATTGGCCGCGATGACGAAATACGGCGGACGATCCAGGTCTTGCAACGGCGCACTAAGAACAACCCTGTACTGATTGGTGAGCCGGGGGTTGGTAAAACCGCCATTGTCGAAGGTCTCGCCCAGCGTATTGTCAACGGCGAGGTACCGGAGGGACTGAAGGACAAACGGCTCCTCTCCCTGGACCTGGGAGCGTTGTTGGCCGGGGCAAAATTTCGTGGAGAATTTGAAGAGCGCTTGAAAGCTGTGCTCAACGAATTATCCAAACAGGAAGGGCGCATAATTCTCTTTATCGATGAACTCCATACCATGGTGGGGGCCGGTAAAGCTGAGGGGGCAATGGACGCGGGTAATATGCTCAAACCCGCGCTGGCACGCGGTGAATTACACTGTGTCGGCGCCACCACTCTGGATGAATATCGGCAATATATAGAGAAAGATGCGGCGCTCGAACGGCGCTTCCAAAAAGTATTGGTGGATGAGCCCACAGAAGAGGATACGATTGCGATTCTGCGCGGCTTAAAAGAGCGCTACGAAGTGCATCACGGTGTCGATATCACCGATTCTGCAATTATTGCCGCGACTAAATTATCACAGCGCTATATTACCGATCGGCAATTGCCCGATAAGGCCATCGATCTTATCGATGAGGCTGCCAGTCGAATACGCATGGAAATCGATTCCAAGCCGGAGTCTATGGATAAGCTGGAGCGCCGTTTAATTCAATTAAAAATTGAGCGGGAGGCCGTCAAAAAAGATACCGGTGATGAGGCCACTAAAAAGCGCCTGTCGAAACTGGAAGATGAAATTTTGCAGTTGGAACGGGAATACTCCGATCTCGAAGAGGTCTGGAAAGCGGAGAAAGCGCAGCTCGCCGGCAGCCACGATCTCAAGGAAAAGCTTGAGCAGGCCAAGCTCGATATGGAATCCGCCCGCCGCGCCGGTGATCTTACCAGAATGTCAGAATTGCAGTACGGCGTTATTCCGCAGCTGGAACAGCAGCTTAAAAGTGCCGCCAGTGCAGAGGTCTCTGAGGAGCCGCGCCTGTTGCGCAACCGGGTCGGCGATGAAGAGGTGGCCGAAGTCGTATCCCGCTGGACGGGTATTCCCGTGTCTAAAATGCTGGAAGGCGAGCGGGAAAAATTACTCAGGATGGAGGACGAACTGCACAAGCGCGTGATTGGCCAGGGAGAGGCTGTAGAAGCTGTGGCCAATGCGGTGCGCCGCTCCAGGGCCGGGCTGGCTGATCCCAACCGACCCAACGGCTCGTTTTTGTTCCTCGGTCCGACCGGTGTAGGCAAAACGGAACTCTGTAAGGCTTTGGCGCAATTCCTCTTTGACACGGAAGATGCCATGGTGCGGATTGATATGTCAGAGTTTATGGAAAAGCACTCCGTCGCTCGCCTGATCGGCGCGCCTCCCGGCTATGTCGGTTATGAAGAGGGCGGTTATTTAACCGAGGCAGTGCGGCGCAAGCCCTATTCTGTGGTGCTTCTGGATGAGGTGGAAAAGGCGCACCCCGATGTCTTTAATATTCTTCTCCAGGTTCTGGATGATGGCCGCCTGACCGATGGCCAGGGGCGCACGGTAGACTTTCGCAATACGGTCGTGGTGATGACCTCCAACTTGGGCTCTGACTTAATTCAAAAGTATGCGACAGTAGAAGATGGCGATGATTTGGATACCGAAATCCACTATCGACAGATGAAAAGCGCGGTAATGGAGGTTGTCGGTAATCACTTTAGGCCTGAGTTTATCAACCGCATCGATGAAGTCGTCGTTTTCCATCCGCTGGATAAGGCGGAAGTGCGCTCAATTGCAGAGATTCAATTGCAGCAACTCTGTAGACGCCTGGCAGAGAGGGATTTGAAGTTAGACGTTTCGCAAAATCTGCTGGATAAATTGGCAGAGGTGGGATTTGACCCCGTCTACGGCGCCCGCCCGCTAAAACGCGCGATACAGGTTTGGCTGGAGAATCCCTTAGCCCAGGATGTCCTCGCCGGCAAATTTGCTCCCGGAGCAACAATTTATGCCGAGGTTGAAGGTGATAAAGCCGTATTCCGCTAAATAACTGCCAAGGGGTGCAAACTATTTGCACCCCTTGTGGCCGTCCTGTCACCCATCTCCCCACCTCTATACTCACAAGTGCGCCGATCCGTTGGCAATGGATTTCTCTGTGGCCACTGTTGTTCTAGTGAGATTCCCATTTCACAGCGGTTTCAATTCATCATTAATAACTTCTTACGGGGGGCGTATATCAGTAAGCGTATGTGGCTAATGCTGTTGGGGTGCCTTTTGCTCTTCGGTGGAGTTTTCACTTTTAAGCTATTGGGCAGGCATATGCTGAATCAATTTCTTGACGATATGCCAGTGCCAGCAGCCACTGTAACTTCGGCGACTGCGGAGGTTCAATACTGGCAGGAGGATCTACGCGGGATCGGTACAATACGGGCCATTAATGGTGTGGCGGTAACCACCGAAGCCGAGGGTGTGGTTAGCGCTATTCACTTCAAGTCCGGGCAGTACGTACAAAAAGGGGATTTACTGGCGGAACTATTTGCCGAGCCAGAGAGGGCACAGCTGCAAGTGTTAGATGCTGAGCTGCGTTTGGCTCGCCGTAATTATGCTCGTACAAAGATGTTACATAATGAGGGCGTGACAACTGATGCGGATTTGGATACTGCACGCAGTACTTTAGATCAGGTCCTGGCAAATATTGAGGTGCAGCGGGCTACGATTAATCAGCGGGTCATAGTGGCGCCCTTTAGTGGAGTGCTGGGGATTCGACAGGTTGACCTGGGACAGAATGTGAGTCCTGGTGATGACGTGGTTTCCCTACAGCAGCTCGCCCCGATCTTTGTTGATTTCTCTTTGCCCGAAAAAAATTACGCCAGTGTTGAGTTGGACCTGCCAGTTAGCGTGACGACAGATGCATTTCCTGAAAACGCTTACCCGGGGGAAATTACAGCCGTTGAGCCGCAGGTCGATAATACAAGTCGAAACTTTCTGGTCCGGGCAACCCTAAAAAATTCCAAGCGACATTTGCGGCCAGGTATGTTTGCTGAGGTGTCCGTACAAATTGATAGAAAGAGGAGAGTGCTTGTTGTTCCCAGAACGGCATTAATTTTTGCGCCTTACGGCGTTGCCGTGTTTGTACTGGAGGCAGGTGAAAATGACAAGCAAATGCTGGCCGTTAAGCGCTTTGTGAAAACGGGGGAAGAGCGTGGGGATTTGGTGGAAATTATCCAGGGATTACTTGAGGGTGATACGGTTGCCAGTAGTGGTCTATTAAAACTCCGTAACGGTGAGAAGGCTATTATTAACAATCAAAATCAGCCGCCAGAAAATATAAACCCGAAACCGGAAAATAGCTGAGGTTGGAATCCGTAGGTTGTGAACTTCACAGAAATCTTTATTCGCAAACCGGTTTTGGCTTCTGTGGTCAGTTTGTTTATTTTTTTATTGGGATTGAGGTCGCTCGGCGAATTAAATGTACGGCAATATCCCAAGCTTGAAAACGCAGTAATCACTGTCACTACTGTGTACGTCGGGGCAGATTCTGATTTGGTACAGGGCTTTATAACAACGCCATTAGAGCAGGAGATTGCTACGGCTGATGGTATCGATTATATGGTGTCCACCAGTGTGCAGGGGCTCTCGACGATTAGTGTTTACGTGCGCTTTGATTACAACCCCAACGAAGTGCTAACCCAGGTAGTAGCCAAGGTTAACAAATTGCGCAGTGAGTTGCCCGATGAATCGGAAGATTCCAGTGTGGAGATGCAGCTGGGAGAAACCACGGCTGCCATGTACCTCTCCTTTTCCTCCAATATCCTCGCGAATAACCAAATTACAGATTATTTAACCCGCGTGGTCCAACCTAAGCTGGCGACTATAGCCGGTGTGCAGCGGGCGCGTTTATTGGGCGATAGTACCTTTGCAATGAGAGTTTGGTTAAAACCGGCGGAAATGGCGGCCCTGGAAGTAACACCGGCGGATGTTGCCGACGCGCTGACAGAGAATAACATTCTGTCGGCGGTGGGGGCGACCAAGGGCACCCGTGTGGCACTGGAAATACGTGCAGACACCGATATCGCCCGCCAGTTGGATTTTCGTCAGCTTATCGTTCGAGCTGATGGAGATCGGCTTGTGCGTTTGGAGGATGTTGCGGAGATAGAGCTGGGGGCTGAATCCTATGATAGTTCGGTTACCTTTAACGGACAGTCCGCGACCTTTATCGCCGTTGAAGTGGCGCCCGACGCCAATTCTCTGGAGGTTATTACGAAAGTTCGCGAAGAGCTGGAGAAAAAGATTTTTCCCCAGCTGCCGCAGGGAATGCTCGGAGAGATTCCCTACGACAGTACTGAATATATTCAGGACTCTATCAAAGAGGTGGTGGAGACAATTCTCGAAGCTGTAGTGATTGTGATTCTGGTAATTTACCTGTTTCTCGGTTCTATTCGCAGTGTACTGATTCCCGCGATCGCACTGCCTCTCTCTCTGGTTGGAGCGTTTTTTTTGATGTTGCTGATGGGGTTTTCCATCAACTTGCTCACGCTGTTAAGTATGGTATTGGCAATTGGTATTGTCGTTGATGATGCCATTATTGTGCTGGAAAACGTCCATCGGCATATTGAGGGGGGAATGTCGCCAAAAGACGCTGCGATAGTTGGGGCGCGCGAGCTGGCATGGCCGGTCGTTGCTATGACTACAACACTGATTGCAGTTTATATTCCCATTGGTTTTCTCGGTGGTTTAACCGGCACACTATTTATCGAGTTTGCGTTTTCTTTAGCCGCAGCTGTGCTGCTGTCAGGGGTTGTCGCCCTTACCCTGTCACCGATGATGGCTTCTAAAATTCTAAAATCCCGCGATGGGGGTGGGGGGCGCTTTGAGATTTGGTTGGAGCGTCAATTCTCCCGCTTGCAGATGCAGTTTGAGAGGTCGCTGCACGCATCCCTTGATGAGCGCCCGGTGATATTGGTTTTCGGCTTGATCGTGTTGATAAGCTGTTATTTTCTATTTGTAACATCTCCGCAAGAGCTTGAACCTACAGAGGATCGGGGGCTCGTTCTGACCATTTCTACGGCCGATGCCTATGCAACATTGGATTATGTTGAGCAGTACAGTGGCGAGCTCACAGTGATTGCGGATAGATATGCAGAAGTCGAGAATATTTTTCTGCTCAATGGCGTGGGTACTTTCAGCAGTAGCACTAACAATGCAGTGGCCGGTTTTGTTCTGGCACCTTGGCAAGATAGAAATCGCGATACAGAAGAGATGCAGGAGTTGATAAGTAAGGAGGTCGAGCAAATAGCGGGGTTAAAAATAGCTGTGGTTGTCCCCCCGAGCTTGCCGACAGCGGGGGGACAGTTGCCGGTTGAGTTTGTTGTCGGTGCTACAGAGCCTATGGAAAATCTGGCACTGGTAGCGAACGATATTATGTCCCGGGCCCTGGAGAGTCGAAAGTTTATTTTTCTCGATTCGGATTTAAAAATTGATAAACCAAAAATTGTCATAGAAATTGATCGAGAGAAGGCCGCCAGTATGGGGGTAAAAATGGTGGACTTGAGTCGAGACCTGGGCGCTATGTTATCCGGGGCCTACGTTAACCGCTTTTCTCTGGATAATCGCAGCTATAAAGTGATCCCCCAGGTTGAGAGAGTAGAGCGCCTTACGCCAGCACAGCTGGACCAATATTATATTCGAGCGGCAAATAACCAGCTGATCCCTGTCAGTACACTGGTGAGACTTACAGAAACGGTAGAGCCGCAGCAGTTAAAACGATTCCAGCAGTTAAACTCAGTGACTATTTCCGGTGTGCCGCGCCCGGGTATTACACTCGGTGAAGCGTTACAGGTGTTGGAAGATGCGGCCAAAGAAGTTTTGCCAATCGAATACTCTATAGATTATTCGGGGCAGTCGCGGCAATTTAAAACGGAAGGGTCTGAGTTGACCGTGACTTTTTTCTTTGCCCTAGTCGTCATTTACCTGGTCCTGGCGGCGCAATTTGAATCCTGGCGCGATCCGCTGATTATGTTGGTTACTGTACCGATGAGTGTTTGCGGTGCAATGATCTTTGTCAGTCTGGGGTTGACCACCCTGAATATTTACACACAGGTGGGGCTGGTGACTTTAATTGGCGTCATCTCCAAACACGGCATTCTGATTGTGGAGTTTGCGAATAAGCTGCAAATTTCAGGACTGGATAAACGCTTAGCGATAGAGCAGGCCACCTCAATTCGCCTGCGGCCGATACTGATGACTACGGTATCCCTGGTGCTGGCCATGGTTCCCTTGCTTATCGCTTCGGGGCCGGGAGGTGGGGCGAGATTTGCTATGGGCTTGGTAGTGGCGACCGGCATGACAGTAGGAACCCTGTTTACTTTATTTGTCGTACCGGTGATGTATGTCTATCTGGGGCGGGATTTTGCCGACGGGCTTGCCCGCCCTTAGTTTTTTATCGGGGTTTACGCTTCGAAAGCGTCCCTGCCGACATTACTGCGGCGAAACTCAGAGGGGGTGACGCCTTCATGTTTTTTAAAAAAGCGTGTAAATACCGCCCGTTCGGCAAAGTGAAGTTGTACGGCGATGCTTTCGACAGAATCCTTGGTCGAAAGAAGTAGTTGTTTGGTGAGCGAGAGGGTCACACTGTCTTTAAGCTGCTGAAAGGTGACCCCCTGTTCTCTCAGCCTGCGCTGTAAAGTGCGGCCACTGGTACGGAAGTGTGCAGCGGCCTGTTTGATCGTGATTTCCTCATCGAGCAGATGCTTTTCGAGCCAGGCGCGCAAGCTGGCGGCCAGATTATAACTGCTTAATGTATTGTGTAAGACGGCCTTTAAAATATTTCGGCTCTGGTTGCGCAAAAGTTTATGGTAGCTGGGGATGGGGAAATCCAGGGTCTGAGGCGCCAGGATAACCGCATTTTCATCCGCAGAAAATTCAATCGGACACTGAAATATTCTCTGGTGGATAGAGTCATCCTCTGGCTTTTCACCGCGCAGTTTTAATCCCTGTACCTCGGGAAACCTCGGGTTCAGGGTGCGCAACAGATCGACGGCACGGCTCATCAGCATCTCGGCGATAAAGTGATTCACGCGAGCACTAAATAACTCTTGCTGCCAGCTGAGAGTGAGCACCTCTGCATCCGCTTGCTGGTAAGTTTGAAAGCGCAGAAAGGGTGCCAGGGTCTGTGAGAGTACGATTTCAGCGGGGCGAAAAATCTCCCTCGGCCGCCTCAAAGAGGGCTGAGCTTCGATAATGGTCTCTTCCAGCCAGAGCATAATGGGAAAGCGACTAAAGCTAAGTCCCGGTGAAGTCACGGGGGACAGGGCCAGGATGCTTTCAATTAGCGCATTGAATTCACTGTAATTGAGCCATTCGCTCTCCTCTGGATGCCAGCTAAATGAGAATGGTAATTGCTCGATGAGCCTCTCTGCTGGGATGCCCAGCCTAGCTGCGGCTACCACAAAGTAGGGGGCAAAAATTTTGGGCACGCCGGCATGGCCGGACATATTTTTATTTTGGTCTCTCATGACTTACGGCCGTCCGGGTGGCGTTGTCGGCATCATAGCAAAGGCGCCTTAAACCACGAATACAATTTGCAGTATATGACGAATTGGTCGCTTCGCGTGGCGGATATGACCCCCTTATGGCGCCATTAATCCTATTCTAAAACAGAGTCTAGAGGATAAGTTTTCTGAGTTTGCGCGACATCGCGTTATTTAGATTGTCAAAACTCTTCGGTCACAAGAGTTGCTACTGGCGAAAGCAATTAAGGAAAACAACAATGGCTCTGTCTAAGCGGCTGGGTTTAAGCCTGTCAATTTTTTTCTCAGGGATAATTGGCGCTTCACCAGCGGTAGCAGAAAATTGCTATATCCTGGTTCATGGACATGGAGTCGAAGGGCACACAGTGAGTGTGGACAGTGATGGGAGTCTGGTGCAGCCGGCACTGGATTATTGGAGTGAGGCGGTTTTCGACGAATATTCAAACAGTGATTTTATTGAGCAGTTACTGGTTGATGGCGGTAACTATGGTGTTGTCGGGTATAACTCAACCGATGAAGGCGAATACCCCTATTGGCACGATGAGACCGCCGGGGAAATTGCTCGTCAGATTATAGAGATCCGCGCAGGTCGGGGGGATCGTTTTGAGCACGATAACCAGTGCTCAGCGGGCGATACTTTCTGGGTTATTTCCCACAGTCAGGGCGCCGCTCAAATGGTGTATATCGCCGGCAACGCTGTTGAGGGTTCTCCGTACTACAATCGCGCCTACAGTCAATTTGATAGCAACACAGAAATTCAACAAGTTGAGACCTGCTCTACAACTTGGTATGGCAGTACGCTCTGTGAAACCGTTGAGGAGGAGGTTCAAGTTGCCGGACTTAATGAGCGTTACGCAGTCGGTGTAGATTTTGACTCGGCTATCAGTGGTGTTGCCGCAATCTTTACTACCGGGGGCGCAATTACCGGTACAGAGGGCGTTGACCGGATATGTAATGGTAGTTGGTATGACGATTTGGCCAATGAGCTTTTTTTAGGGCGTGAGTGCTCGGCAGTTCGCTATATGCAGACTAATGATGTCTATACGGTAAGAAATTATATCGGGGACAATCTCGCTGCGCCGGTATATACCATTGGCGGCTATGCGACTTTCCCGGGCCTGGAAAGTGCAACTTCTCTGCTGCTAAATGGTGAGGATGACGGCTATATCAATTTGGCCTCGCAAATGAACTGTTCCGGATCTGCCAAGCGCAGCCTGTGGTCAAACCTGAAAGAATATGAAACCCTGCTAGGCGTAGCTTACGACAGTGCGATATTTTCTTGTGACAACGACAACAAGGGTACGGCTCGATCCTACAACTTGGCCAGTATCCATACGGACCACGATGCGCAGCGCAACGGTGGTATTTTATCCCCCGACTACGACTCAATTCCCGATGGGTTGGACTGTGGCTCTGGGAAGAATAGCGCGGGAAGAATTTCAGCCTGCACAAATTAACTAACAATAAATAAAAGGCTTCGGAGGTGTTGATGTCCACATCCAATAAAGGTCGCTCAAAGGCTCAGCTGGCAGCCTGGGGTGTTTTAGCTGTTACTGTCGGGATTGTGGGCTACTGGGCCCTGTCCGATGATCGGGAGGTGGCACCTGCGGTCGTTGCCAAAGCTAAGGCGGAAGTGAGATCTATCCGGACCCATAAGTCCGACACTGTTGAGGTGTTGGAGGCGGAGCCGCAAGAAGAGCAGTCGGTCAAACTCTGGAAGGGCATCGAGGCCTTGCCCAACAAGACCGAGTTACACCAGTCTATGCTCTCAGATCTGGCCCGCTTCCATCGCTATCCGCCGAAAAATCGGGCGATTAAGACCCCAGAGCAGGACCCGATTACCCAGACCTTTGCTGTGGATGAAAGAACCACCCACAGCGAGGAAGGGGACTCACTGACTCTCTGGACGGATGAAAAATTTTATTTGCGCGGCGATACAGTCCGGGTTTTTGCTTATCAGGCCGACAGCGATGGAGATCGGGTAAATGCTGACCTGACAGCGCTGCTGGTTTACGAGGATCAGCAGGTTGTGGGTACCCTGACCTTTAGCGACTCAGATGGAGACTTGGTCTACGAGGCGCTGATGGAGGCGGGCTCCTTTAATGGTCAGGTGCTGGAAGCGGGTATCTTTAAGGTCATTGTGGATACGGATATCGACGGTCTGCGGGATGCGGCAGCCTTTACCCTCTCTGAGGATACGGGAAGCTATACCGGGGCTCTGCGGGACTCCGTTACCGCCGATGGCAACCTGCTGGTTGAGGCGGAAGTCGAGATCAGCAGAGAGGGGCGCTACTATTTTCAGGGCTCCCTGTATAACGATGAGCAATCTCCGATCGGTACTACCCAGCATGCCGCAGAGCTGGCGGTGGGGCGTCACTGGATTCCGCTGGAGTTTTACGGGCTGTTAATTCGCGACGCTGGGCAGGATGGCCCCTACCTGGTGAAACAATTGAGTATCGCCCGGGTGACGGTGCCGATGGCCAGGGATGCCGCCTTTGCGCCCGGCTATTACACCGAGCGCTATAGCCTGGATCAATTTACCGATACCCCCTACCGGGAGTTGTAGGGGGAGTGGCCTGCGAGCGCCGGAAGGAGAACTAGCAGTTCTTTTTGATCTGTTCGCGGGCCTTGGCTATGCGCTCCTGGCGCTCATCTTCTCCGAGTCTGCGATAATTTCCCTCTTTATCTTTTTCGCGCACTCGTGCGTGCGTGGTCAGACTCTTAAGGTTCTTTTGGTAGGCACTACAGAGTTCGGCCCGTTTTGCGGCGGCCTCGGCTTTAGCCTTGGCCTCTTGCTGCTGCCGCTGCTGCTCTTCGGCACTGGACCGCTCGGCTTGTGGAGCTACTGGAGAGATATGCGCCTTTGTGCTGTGTGCGGTGATCGCCTCCTGTTCGGCTTCCCACTTTTTATAGCGCTCAGACTTGGGTTTCTGGATAACGTCCACCGAAGTATTGCCCGGCGGCTGCTCGCCAAAATGGACAACGCCATCCTCATCTACCCATTTATAGATACCATCGGCGTGAGCGGCGGTTGTTGTTACTGCGATCAATAGTGCCAGCAGGATGCGCATGGTGGTTACCCCTTGTGTTGGTATTCCTTCCGTTTCCCCATTGTACCGATACTGGCAGCTTTTCCTGTAACTGTCTTAACACTTTCACCGACACCTATTGACAGCTAGGGCTCAGTTGGCAAAATCGGGGGTTTACTCAGTGACTAGATTTCACCGCACACCCGTGGTTTTGAGTCTACCCCGGTGGGACACCCCCCATCGAAATTCCACTGAGTGGTCCTCCTCACCCCTGGAGGCCTGCTAGCCCGACTGTGAACCCGTGCGGCTTCATTTTGGGTTAGGTGTTTATGTGCGATCAGTTCATCCTAAAAATCGGCAGTTAAACACGCAACAGGCTGATATTTGTCACCATTTTCCCCTATAATTGCCGTTTGGCATTCTTGCTATTCGGTGTTTTATACGTTCTCTGGTGATGGCTATCCTACAAAACAGGAAAATTGAGGAGACTCAAGTGGAATTACTTTCCGGCGGCGATATGTTGGTTCGCGCGCTGCAGGATGAAGGGGTGGATCTGATTTTTGGATACCCGGGCGGCTCAGCGTTACATATCTACGATGCTATTTTTCGGCAGAAGTCGATGAAGCATATTCTCGTGCGCCACGAGCAGGGGGCGACCCATGCTGCCGATGGCTATGCGCGATCCACAGGAAAGGCGGGCGTCGTACTGGTGACATCGGGTCCCGGCGCGACAAACGCAATTACCGGTATCGCAACGGCGTATATGGATTCTATTCCGATGGTGGTGATCTCCGGCCAGGTACCCCGGGATAAGATCGGTGAGGATGCCTTCCAGGAAACGGATATGGTCGGTTGCTCGCGCCCGATCGTAAAGCACAGTTTCTTAGTCAAGAGTGCTGAGGATATTCCCACGGTAGTTAAAAAGGCATTTTTTATTGCCAATACCGGCCGCCCCGGTCCCGTTGTGATCGATATCCCGAAAGATGTCACCAACCCGGCAGAGCGTTTTCCCTACCGCTATCCCGAAAAGCTGCGCATGCGCTCCTACACCCCCGCAGGTAAAGGGCACAGCGGTCAAATACGCAAAGCCGTTGCCATGCTGCTCTCTGCTCGCCGCCCGGTCATTTATGCCGGTGGTGGGGTGGTGCAGGGGGAGGGGGCCGAGCTGCTCACTGCACTGGCCAAACAACTGAATTACCCCGTGACGAATACTTTAATGGGGCTCGGGGCATTTCCCGGTAGCGACCGGCGCTTTCTCGGTATGCTCGGTATGCACGGCACCTTTGAGGCGAATACGGCCATGCACCATGCCGATGTGATTTTGGCAGTGGGGGCGCGCTTTGATGACCGGGTCACTAATACCCCGAGCAAATTTTGTCCCGGTGCCAAAATTATTCATATCGATGTCGATCCGGCTTCGATTTCTAAAACGATAGTGGCCGATAT
The DNA here is from genome assembly GCF_052466995.1 of Microbulbifer regidiadema (SeqCode). NCBI lineage: Bacteria > Pseudomonadati > Pseudomonadota > Gammaproteobacteria > Cellvibrionales > Microbulbiferaceae > Microbulbifer > Microbulbifer regidiadema (SeqCode). The sequence goes on from NZ_CP174297.1 coordinate 4,116,260, forward strand.
CCCGATTGTTGGAACAGTTCAGTCTGTTCTCGGGGAGATGCTCGAAGCGCTGAAAGCCAGCGATGAACAGCCGGATCACTCCGCGATTGTCGATTGGTGGCGTCAAATCGATGATTGGCGCGAGCGCCACGGCCTGTATGCCGCCCCCCGTTATCAGACCGATGGTGCTCTGATTATGCCGCAGGATGTTATCAAGGCGGTGTATGACATTACCGAAGGTGATGCATTTGTCACCTCTGATGTAGGGCAGCACCAGATGTTTGCTGCGCAGTACTACCTCTTTGACAAGCCGCGTCGCTGGATTAACTCCGGCGGCCTGGGAACCATGGGATTTGGTCTGCCAGCTGCACTGGGGGTGAAAATAGCCCACCCCGATAAAGAGGTTGTGTGCGTAACCGGTGAGGGCAGTATCCAGATGTGTATTCAGGAACTCTCTACGGCCACCCAATACCACTTGCCAGTAAAAATTCTCTGTCTCAACAACCAGGCCCTGGGCATGGTGAAACAGTGGCAGGAGATGCAGTACGAGGGGAGGTTGTCCAACAGTGTTTACGAGGAGTCGCTGCCCGACTTTGTGAAGCTCGCCGAGGCCTACGGTCATGTCGGAGTGAAAATCGAGCGCCGTGAAGAGCTTCACAATAAGTTGCAAGAGGCTTTTGCCATTAAAGATCGCACAGTATTTATCGATGTTTACGTCGATCCATCTGAGCACGTTTATCCCATGCAGGTGATGCCGAACGGCTCTATGCGTGACATGTGGCTGAGCAAAACTGAGCGAACTTAAAGGGGGAGGCGATGCGTAGAATAATTTCGGTTCTGATGGAAAATGAACCCGGAGCCCTGTCCCGGGTTGTCGGCTTATTTTCCCAGCGCGGCTACAACATTGAGAGCCTTACTGTGGCGCCCACGGAGGATGCGACGCTATCGCGTCTTACTTTGGTGACAATTGGCGATGACCACAAGATTGAACAAATTACCAAAAACCTAAACAAGCTTATCGATGTTGTGAAATTGGTGGACCTCACGGAGGGCTCCCATATCGAGCGGGAATTGCTGTTGGTGAAAGTGCGAGCCAATGGTGCCCAGCGCGATGAAGTGAAGCGCAGTGTCGATATTTTTCGCGGGCAGATCGTCGATGTGACCAGCAGCATGTACACGGTACAGGTGGCTGGAACCGGTGAAAAACTCGATGCGTTCCTCCAGGCATTGGGGGAGCACACAATTATGGAAGTGGTGCGATC
>NZ_CP174297.1:4122500-4790000 GCF_052466995.1 Microbulbifer regidiadema (SeqCode)
GGAGCTGGCACACAAGCTTTGATCCTAGAATGTCCGAATGGGGAAACCCACTCCTTTTAGGAGTATCCATAACTGAATACATAGGTTATGGAGGCGAACCCGGGGAACTGAAACATCTAAGTACCCGGAGGAAAAGAAATCAATAGAGATTCCCTTAGTAGCGGCGAGCGAACGGGGATTAGCCCTTAAGCTCTTTATGTTTTAGTGGAAGGTTCTGGAAAGTACCGCGATACAGGGTGATAGCCCCGTACACGAAAAGGCATTTAGAGTGAAATCGAGTAGGTCGGGACACGTGTTATCTTGACTGAATATGGGGGGACCATCCTCCAAGGCTAAATACTCCCAGCTGACCGATAGTGAACCAGTACCGTGAGGGAAAGGCGAAAAGAACCCCGGAGAGGGGAGTGAAATAGAACCTGAAACCGTATACGTACAAGCAGTAGGAGCCCTACGGGGTGACTGCGTACCTTTTGTATAATGGGTCAGCGACTTATTGTCTGTAGCAAGGTTAACCGCTTAGGGGAGCCGTAGAGAAATCGAGTCTTAATAGGGCGTTTAGTTGCAGGCAATAGACCCGAAACCCGGCGATCTATCCATGGGCAGGTTGAAGGTTGAGTAACATCAACTGGAGGACCGAACCCACTAATGTTGAAAAATTAGGGGATGACCTGTGGATCGGAGTGAAAGGCTAATCAAGCCGGGAGATAGCTGGTTCTCCTCGAAAGCTATTTAGGTAGCGCCTCGCGTCTCACCCTCGGGGGTAGAGCACTGTTTGGGCTAGGGGGTCATCCCGACTTACCAACCCCATGCAAACTCCGAATACCGAGGAGTGCAATCGCGGGAGACACACGGCGGGTGCTAACGTCCGTCGTGGAAAGGGAAACAACCCAGACCGCCAGCTAAGGTCCCAAATATCAGTTAAGTGGGAAACGATGTGGGAAGGCCCAGACAGCTAGGAGGTTGGCTTAGAAGCAGCCATCCTTTAAAGAAAGCGTAATAGCTCACTAGTCGAGTCGGCCTGCGCGGAAGATATACCGGGGCTCAAACTGATAACCGAAGCTGCGGATGCTAATTTATTAGCATGGTAGAGGAGCGTTGTGTAAGCCGTTGAAGGTGGATCGAGAGGTCTGCTGGAGGTATCACAAGTGCGAATGCTGACATGAGTAACGATAAGGGAGGTGAAAAACCTCCCCGCCGGAAGACCAAGGGTTCCTGTCCAACGCTAATCGGGACAGGGTTAGTCGACCCCTAAGGCGAGGGCGAAAGCCGTAGTCGATGGGAAACAGGTTAATATTCCTGTACTCGCTATTACTGCGACGGAGTGACGGAGAAGGCTAGGCCGGCATGGCGATTGGTTGTCCATGTTTAAGGTTGTAGGCTTATGACTTAGGCAAATCCGGGTCATACTCTTTAATGAGAAGGCTGAGAGCTGATGACGAAGCCCACTTAGTGGGTGAAGTGGTTGATGCCCTGCTTCCAGGAAAAACTTCTAAGCTTCAGGTAATAGTGAATCGTACTCTAAACCGACACAGGTGGTCAGGTAGAGAATACCAAGGCGCTTGAGAGAACTCTGGTGAAGGAACTAGGCAAAATGGTACCGTAACTTCGGGAGAAGGTACGCCGGTTTTGGTGATGGGACTTGCTCCCTAAGCTGAGGCCGGTCGAAGTGACCAGGTGGCTGCGACTGTTTATTAAAAACATAGCACTGTGCAAACTCGTAAGAGGACGTATACGGTGTGACGCCTGCCCGGTGCCGGAAGGTTAATTGATGGGGTTAGCTTCGGCGAAGCTCTTGATCGAAGCCCCGGTAAACGGCGGCCGTAACTATAACGGTCCTAAGGTAGCGAAATTCCTTGTCGGGTAAGTTCCGACCTGCACGAATGGCGTAACGATGGCCACGCTGTCTCCACCAGAGACTCAGTGAAATTGAAATCGCTGTTAAGATGCAGTGTACCCGCGGCTAGACGGAAAGACCCCGTGAACCTTTACTACAGCTTTGCACTGAACTTTGAGCCTACTTGTGTAGGATAGGTGGGAGGCTTTGAAGCAGTAACGCTAGTTACTGTGGAGCCGTCCTTGAAATACCACCCTGGTATGTTTGAGGTTCTAACTCTGGTCCGTTATCCGGATCGAGGACAGTGTATGGTGGGTAGTTTGACTGGGGCGGTCTCCTCCCAAAGAGTAACGGAGGAGTACGAAGGTGCACTCAGCATGGTCGGAAATCATGCAATGAGCATAATGGTATAAGTGCGCTTGACTGCGAGACAGACATGTCGAGCAGGTACGAAAGTAGGTCATAGTGATCCGGTGGTTCTGTATGGAAGGGCCATCGCTCAACGGATAAAAGGTACTCCGGGGATAACAGGCTGATACCGCCCAAGAGTTCACATCGACGGCGGTGTTTGGCACCTCGATGTCGGCTCATCACATCCTGGGGCTGAAGCCGGTCCCAAGGGTATGGCTGTTCGCCATTTAAAGTGGTACGCGAGCTGGGTTTAGAACGTCGTGAGACAGTTCGGTCCCTATCTGCCGTGGGCGTTGGAGATTTGAGAAGAGTTGCTCCTAGTACGAGAGGACCGGAGTGAACGAACCTCTGGTGTTCCGGTTGTCACGCCAGTGGCATTGCCGGGTAGCTATGTTCGGACGGGATAACCGCTGAAAGCATCTAAGCGGGAAGCCTCCTTCAAGATAAGATCTCCCTGAGGCCTTGAGCCTCCTGAAGGGCCGTGGAAGACTACCACGTTGATAGGCTGGGTGTGGAAGCGTTGTGAGGCGTTGAGCTAACCAGTACTAATTGCCCGTGCGGCTTGACCATACAACAGAGATGGTTACTAACGACTAGCTAAGCTAGCGGATTGTGGAATGAAAGACACACAATAATCGCTTGCGGTGTATTACTACAGATTGTTTTACCGACTTATTTGGGGTTATCGCCGGTCACTAATGACCGAGGCAAACAGCGATAACACGGCAGGCCAAGCAGATTGCTTATAAGACCAACGCCAACCCAAGCCAGTTTGCCTGACGACCATAGAGTTGTGGAACCACCTGATCCCTTGCCGAACTCAGAAGTGAAACGCAACATCGCCGATGGTAGTGTGGGGTTTCCCCATGTGAGAGTAGGTCATCGTCAGGCTTCTAATCCGAAAAGGGCCACCCAATAGGGTGGCCCTTTTTTTATGCCTGGAAAAAATCCCGATCAATATTTTTACTACCTCGCAGCGCCTGCGCTGCCATGTGACAAGCGGTGCACCGAAGGTGCCAGCTTGGTACGCCGAAGGCGCCCGCAGGGTGGCGAGCACTGCTCGCCATACAGTGTAGGTTGGGTACACCCGACAGCTTATAAAAATAATTAAAAAGCTAATTTTTACTGCGCTGGCTTTTTTGGCAAAGGCCAGAAAAATAAATCGAAATTTTTACATTCTGATTTTTATTCAAAAAGTCGCGTAAAAATAAAAAACAAAAGCTAAAAATAGCGATGCACAAATTACCCGCGTCTCTCTGAAGAAATAAACCTATAAAAATAGCGGTTTACGTCCCTTCTCCGGCAAGTTTCTCGGCGCTCTGACAAAAAGACCCGGCAAAAATAATCCACGCAAAAACCAGAAAAATACTAATGCCACTCCGGGCAAAAATTTAATTTAGCAATTAAAAATATTGGTGATTTTTTAATCTGTGCGCTGATCCCCTGTAACCACGGGGCCTGTAGGCGATTTATTCAAGTTATACACAAGTCTATCCAGACTTTCTGTTAGTAACACAGGGCTGTGGAAATCTACGCAAAAAGTGCTGCTTTTTTACCCGCCTCCCGTGCAGCCAAGGAAACACGGGGCTGGCAGGGGATATCCCCGAGTTATACACAAGTCTATCCATGGTTTCTGTTGGTAACAAAGGCGCCATAAAACGGACATCAGTTATTAACAGAGTAATGGAGGACAAAGCTGTGGATTACTGGGGCTGATTGGTACGCCAGTATTTGCTGGAAAGAAACTATTGGAAATAAAAAAGCCCCACAGGGTGGGGCTTTAGAATATTCAATAAATTAACAATTTACTGAGCGGCACTAGGTACCCGGCCGAGGTCCTCTTCCATCTCTGTGGCTAGGAAAGACATCACTACCCAAGCCGCAACATTCTGGCGAAGATTTTCGGGATCGACTTTGTCGAGGGTATCGTTGGGCGTATGGTGATAATCAAAGTAATCACTACCATCCTGATAGAGGCCGAAAGCTGGAACACCACGTGTAACAAAGACACTGCTATCCGGGCCACCGTAAGACTTGTTATTACCGCGTTCAATGCCCAGTGGTGCGAGGAGCTGCATTATTTGGTCGGCAATATCAAATTTGCTTTCCGGTAGACGTGTATCAAAGCGCCAGATTTTTCCTGCGCCAAAGTCGGACTCGGAGATGGCAACAATATTGTCCAGTTCATCTGCATGGGCCTCAACATATTGTTTAGCCCCCACCAGTCCAATTTCTTCTGCGCCAAAGAGGACCACTCGCAGTGTACGGCGGGGGCGCTGTGGCAGCTGGGCAATTAGACGTGCGGTTTCCATCACAATGGCAACACCGGCCCCATCGTCGAGGGCACCGGTGCCCTCGTCCCAGGAGTCCAGATGTGCACCGATAATCATCACCTCTTCCGGCTTCTCACGGCCGGTGATCTCGCCGATAACATTAAAAGAGGGACCGTCATTCAGGCGCTCTGTCTCTACATCGAGTTTTACCTGGACGGGCTTGCCGCGTTTGAGCATGGCTTCAAGTAAGTTTGCATCAGGTGCTGAAAGTGCGAGTGCGGGAACGGGGTTTTCTACTCCACTGATAGACATCATACCGGTGTGGGCGAAGCGATCAGAGTCGGTCCCTACTGAGCGCAACAGCATGGCTGCGGCTCCTTTTTCAGCCGCTGCGCGCATGCCCAGTTTCCGCCCCTGTGCCGCAGGGCCATAGCCCTCCCCTGTGCGGGCTCTCTCCATGCGTTTATTAATAAAAGCGATCTTGCCTTTTACTTGGCGGGCTGGCGCTTTTAACAGAGCCTCCACATCGGGAAACGCGATGATTTCTGCGGTTAACCCGCCCTCAGGGGTGGCGGCGCCATAGCCGAGCGAGGAAACCACCAATGGCTGGGGAAAAGGCGCTACCACTTCGGCGTGCGCATGGCCCCGAACCCAGCGGGGTACCTCAATCTGTTCGGTATAGACCCGATCAAAGCCAAACGCCTGCATTTTTTCCTGCGCCCAGGCAACGGCTCTCTGGTCGCCCTCAGTGCCCGCCCGCCGAGGTCCAACCTCAACCGTCAGTGACTCGACAATACTGTAGGCGTCGGAGCTTTCCAGTGCCCGATCACGCAGTACTTCCGCCACGGAGAGGTCTTCCTGGGGCAGTGGGGCCGCCTGGGCTATACCCAGTGCCATGGTGGTGATCAGTCCCCCGGTTAGGGAAAGCAATGGTTTCAACATCGGTTTATCCTTTGTGAATACTCTTCGGTCTTAAGCTTTTGGCTCATTATTGGCTGAGGCCGCAATCAGTTGCTCGCGAATTTCACGCAACTTTTGCAGGCCTTTCTGTGTAAATAAATAGGGTGGTTCGCCTGTATATTCGCTGTCTTCAATACTGAGGCAGCGCTGTCGCATCTCTTCGAGTTTTGGATCGTGTCGCATCGGGTAGGCGAGGAGTGCCCGCCACTCCATATCGCTGGCCTGCCCGGTAATTACATCCTCAAGGCCCTGAATAAAACTGCCCCGATCCATGCGGAACTTGGGGCTGCGCAGGTGCATCAGGACCCAGATAACAATGGCAAAGGCAATAAAAGAGAGAAAGAGCGTTGCCAGCCAGGTCACAGTTTCACTCCTCCATTAACAGTTTTATGGCCACAGCAATAGTGGCAACAATAATGACAGGCTTGATAATACTCGCCCCTCTGGCGATGACGAGGTTAGAGCCGAGTCGCGCTCCCACAACTTGGGCGAAAGACATAGTGACTGCAAGCAATAGAGATATATGCCCCCCTGCAATAAAAATAAGCATAGAGGTTACATTGGTAGCGAGCACAATGGGTTTCGTTGACGCCGTAGCCGTGCGCATATTGTAGCCGAGTAGGGCTGCGAAGGCGGCGGTACAGATAGATCCCATTCCGGGGCCAAAGAAGCCACCATAAAAGCCGAGCCCAGCTCCAACAGTCCAGTTAAAGGTAAAGTTACTGATTCTGGGTTTTGAGTCAATGTCAGAAATTCGCGGAGATAGGACAAAGTAGAGGGCGATGACTATAAGTAGAATCGGCAGGATTGTATTGAGGCCGGCCTCCCCCAGAGATGTAACGGTAAAAGTCCCCAGGCAGGAGCCGATAACGGCGGCAATCAGCCCTGGCCAGAGGGGGCGCAAATTCAGCTGGCCTTTTTGCAGGAAGTTGACAGTCGATGACAGGGTGCCAAAGACGCTTTGAAATTTATTGGTACCGAGGGCATCGAGCGGGGGAATGCCGGCCCAGAGCAAGGCGGGGAGGGTGATGATACCCCCTCCCCCGGCAATGGCGCTGACAAAGCCGGCGCTAAAGGCGATTGCCGTTAGTATCAGATAGGTATAAGTAGAAAGCTCACTACTTAGCTGTATCACGACTGGACTGGTTACCCCCTTCGAGAGTAGTTTGACCATCGTGATGGTAGCCCTGATATTTGCTAAAGCGCTTTTGAATCTCGGTCATATCCTGCTCCAGATCCCCGGTGGGCTGATACAGGGAGTCAATGCAGAGACGCTTGTTGGGGAAGTCCCAGGCAACAAGCAAAATGGGGATCTCGGCGGCATAGGAAATCCTTAAAAAGCCACTTTTCCAGCGCCCTACTTTTTTGCGGGTTCCCTCTGGAGTAATTCCCACCCACATTTTTTCATTTTCCCGATAACTCGAGGCCACTTGTAACGCGATATTGCCAGCGGCGCGCCTATCGGTAGGGACGCCGCCAAGCCATATAAACAGCCGTTTGAACGGGAAGAAAAAAGCTTCCTTTTTCATGAGCCAGGAAATTTTAATACCCAGTGCCAAAATAAATGGCATGGCAACCACAAAGTCCCAGTTGGATGTGTGAGGGGCCAAAGCCACCATCACTTTTCTCTCTGGAGGAACTTCTCCATCCATCCGCCAGCCGAGAATCTTGATCATCAACTTGCCGATAGCTTTAGTGATGCGATTGCCCAGGCGAGGTACTTCAGATGGTATTTCCGTAGGTATTTTTACAAACTGGCTCATTACTTGCCTCTTTGTTACTGCTGCGACACTAAGGTTACAGTCAAGCTGTTTGACCTTGCGCCTCTAGTGTTCTCGCGTGGCATAAAAACGAATATCCGGGTAACGCTCTTCTGCCAGCTGTAAATTAACGCGTGTCGGTGCCAGGTAGGTCAGGTGCCCACTGCCATCGAGTGCCAAGTTGGTACTGGCCTTGCGCTTGAAGTTATCCAGTTCTTTGGCACTTTCACTATCCACCCAGCGCGCGGTATTCACATTGACGTTTTCGTAGATGGCCTCTACTTTGTACTCGTCTTTTAGTCGGTAGGCGACTACCTCGAACTGTAGTACCCCAACCGCACCGACGATAATGTCGTTATTGTCCAGGGGGAAAAATACCTGGGTGGATCCCTCTTCAGAAAGCTGCTGAAGCCCTTTCTGTAATTGCTTTAATTTTAGCGGATCTTTTAACCGTATACGGCGGAACAGTTCCGGGGCGAAATTGGGAATACCGGTAAATTTTAGGGTTTCGCCTTCGGTAAAGGTATCGCCGATCTGAATGGTACCGTGGTTGTGCAAGCCGATAATATCGCCGGCAATTGCCTCTTCCACATGGGTGCGGTCACCCGCCATAAAAGTTACGGCATCGGCAATTTTTACATCCTTGCCAATACGAACATGCTTCATTTTCATGCCGCGATTGTAAGTGCCTGAGCAGACGCGCATAAAGGCAATTCTATCGCGGTGTTTGGGGTCCATATTCGCTTGGATTTTAAATACAAAACCGGAGAACTTATCTTCGCTGGGTTCTACTTTTCTCTCTTTGGTTTCCCGCGACTGAGGTGAGGGCGCCCACTCAACGAAACCATCGAGCATTTCCCTTACGCCAAAATTACCCAAGGCCGTACCAAAAAAGACTGGCGTCAACTTGCCGGCAAGATAAGCTTCCAGATCAAACTCGTGAGTGGCTCCGCGAACCAATTCAATTTCGTCGCGAATATCTTCGGCGTATTCGCCGAGCAGGGCGTCAGCTTCAGCGGAGTCCAGGCCTTTAATTTGAATATCATCGGGAATTCTGTGGCCCTGGCCCTGGGAGAACACATGGATGGTATCGGTATAGAGGTTGTAGACCCCTTTGAAATCTTTACCGGAACTGAGAGGCCAGTTGATGGGGGCGGCCTGGATATTGAGTACTTCTTCGATCTCGTCCATCACTTCGATCGGATCGCGAATATCCCGGTCGAGCTTGTTGATAAACGAGAGAATCGGTGTGGTTCGCAGGCGGCACACATTCATCAATTTGATGGTGCGGTCTTCCACGCCTTTGGCACCGTCAATCACCATCAGGGCTGAGTCAACAGCGGTGAGTACCCGGTAAGTATCTTCAGAGAAGTCTTCGTGCCCGGGGGTGTCCAGCAGGTTTACCGTCCGCTCTTTGTAGGGAAACTGCATCACGGAGGAGGTAACAGAGATACCGCGCTCCTGCTCCATAGTCATCCAATCGGAGCGCGCATGGGGGCCTTTTTTTCCCTTTACCGAGCCCGCCTGCTGAATGGCATTTCCGAACAAAAGCAGCTTTTCGGTCACGGTAGTTTTACCGGCGTCCGGGTGGGAAATAATGGCGAAAGTTCTACGTCTTTGAAATTGTTGAGAAAAATCTTTGTTCACTTAGATTTAACCTTATCTGTGTACGCCCTGTGTACACATAATGAAATATACCCCAAGGCCGAACCTGAAAGGCGGCATTATAGCAAAATGACCTTTGGTTTTGCTCTTGAGCGGTGACTGATAGATGGTATCTGGTCGGGGTATTCTATGCCATTCGAGTCACTTCTGGGGGAGATAGGGGGCCACTGTGTGCCCAAAAGGAAATCATGACCTATTGGTCAGATTTTAGCCTGAGACCTCCCCGAATCAACCTTGGGAGGCTACAGTGAGTAGCTAGGATTCCTCTACAACTAGTGTAGGAGGTTAGTGATTGAGGACCACCTTGTCCAAGAATTTTTGCTGCTGCAATAATTGTATTGGTAATACTGACTTCCAGTCCCTTGTGTAGATGACCCAAAGTTTCTTGAGAAATAAAATTTCCGAAAGAAATTTGGGGCCCAATGGAAGTCTTTTTATACGTTTGTTTAAATTCAAAATATCGCCGGATCAGTTTCCCTTCCTATAAGTCGTAATAGCACAGATCTTAGCAATATAATTTTATTCTTTAAGGGTGATATCTAATATTGTCTTGCCTGGTAATTTATGAGTTTTGTCTAGTTTATTCTGTCGATACTAATAGATCGATAGCAGAAAATCCTTTAGAAGCTCGGACTCGGCTGTATACACGGAGAACTCTTGAATTGATCCCCTCGTCAATATTTCGTTGGTTATTTTGAGTACTTAGTGCTATGCATAATAATTGGATTGTTGACAGCGGGTGATGTTGCGAGTTGAAATTACACCTGACTTATTGAAAGTCTTTAACTGTAAATTTTCTAATGTTTTTAAGGAGTTCTGACAATGGAAGTTAAGCGAAATTTTTTTCTTACCGCAGTATTGCTTGTCTCCGTGGCTCATTCTGTACCTACCCTGGCTGCTACACTATCAACAAGTATAGAGCTGAAAAATAACACTTCTTCCGATAATTCTCTTATTGATGGAACAAATACAACTGGCATCATTTCGCCTGCATTTCCGAGTCCAGCAACTGCAAACAGTTCTACCTCTCACACTTCAACAACTAGCGGTTCGGTAGATGCTGGGGTTTTAACCTATCAATCATGTAGGTTCAATTGGTCAATTATCCAGATAGGCAGTACCTATAGATTCTCAATAGGGGCGACCCCCTCGTCTAAGTGTAGTTCTGATGTTTTGGTCCAGAATGCATTTACTGGAGAATATCAAATAAGATTTAATATTGACGATTAAATCAGGAATTAGCCCTTGGCGAGGGTGATGAGATCGCCATCGCCAAGTGGAGTGAATAGCTGTTATACAGTTTCAAGGTGTGAAGCTTGATACTTCCATTTATCTACATCTTCAATTGACCAAAGGTTATGGCTACTTGGTACTTCGATGTGTAGCTATTGAAAAATAGTTTGCACTTCGTTTCATTATCCAAAAATTGTGCGACTTTAGCAGTGATAGTACAAACTTTAGTTTTTGCTGGAGTAATGCCCTTTAATCACGGTTTTCCCCTCCTTCCAATCTTAACCAGCTTGAACTTTTTCAGCTCATTTTTTAGTTCGTTGCGGGTTGAATTTTGGTTCATTTTACGCAATAGCGAGTAGTAATAGTGATGGGTTTATTTTTTTATAGATGAATAGTCGCAGTAATACGATGCCCCTTGGGAATATGAAAAGCATCGAATATTTATGGTGCTAGGGTGTAGGTTACTGAAGGACACGGTTGTTTATTTTGCCCTCTCCTTGTTATTGCAGCTATATCAGGGTAGGCCACAGACTGTTGTGTCTCACTGTCCTGTGGCCAAATTTTTGGGCCAGTTACTACTGCTCTTTATTGAGGTGGCGAGAGCGCTGAATCCTATCAGCAGGCGCCGCCCTGAGGCTGGGGTATACTGCAAAATTAGACTCAGCGCCCGCTGGATAAATGGGGTTGTGCCAATGGGCTCGGCTGCCTGCGGCGCTGGCACAACTGGGATAAGTTATTCAAACTCAGTTGGGTTTAATCTAGCGCGACTACAGGTCCTTGAAATGGCTCTGGGTGGTGCAGTCGCAAGTTTAGTCAATAAAGGGGAGAGGTTATGAGCCGGGAGCGTTTACAGGCATTGCGCGAAGAGTTGCAGCGACAGGGGGTCGATGCTTTTTTGATACCCCGTGCCGATGAGTATCAGAATGAAAGTGTGCCTGCGGCAGATGAGCGGCTACCCTGGCTCACCGGCTTTACCGGATCTGCCGGAATGGCCGCAGTGGGTAGCCGGGAAGCGGCATTATTTGTCGATGGGCGCTATACCCTACAGGCACAACAGCAGCTCGGCGACCAGCCCATTGAATTGATGAGCCTCAGCCAGACGGCGATCATAGAGTGGCTTAGCAGTCAGTTAGATGCCGGTCAGTCACTGGGGTATGACCCGCGATTGCACACCGAGCCGGGGTTGGCCTTGATCAGGAGACGGCTGGCAGAGCGGGATATTCTATTGCAGCCATTGGTGCAGAGTCCGATTGATGCCATTTGGCAGGATCGCCCCGCGCCGCCCTGCGGGCGAGCCCGCCCGCACCCTCTCCCCTTTACCGGTGAGCACTCCAAAGATAAGCGCCAGAGGATTGCCAGTTGCCTGGCAGAAAAGCGGGCCGATGCCCTGTGGCTGCCAAACCCCGAAAGCTGCGCTTGGCTTTTTAATATCCGTGGAGAAGATGTCCCGCACTTACCCGTAGCTCTGGCCCAGGGGGTACTGTACCGGGATGGCAGCGCGACTCTCTATTTGGCGGAGGGCGCCGTGGGGGATGCGCTGCTCGAACACTTGGGCAAGGACGTTACCCTGGTCGTGGATAAGGCGGAGTTATTTGCAAATATTCGGCGCCGCTGTGTCGATAAAATATGGGTAGATCCGCTGATCAGTAATTGCTGGAGCCTACAGCAGTTGCGTGCACTGGATATTGAGCTTTTGTTGGAGGGCGACCCGGTTAGCGAAGCCAAGGCCTGCAAGAATGCAGTTGAATTGGCGGGCAGCCAGGCTGCCCATCAAAGAGATGGTGCCGCAGTATGTGAGTTCCTGGCGGAGATACCCGAGCAGGTTGCCACAGGGCAATTTGATGAGCTGTCAGCGGTAAAACTATTGCGCAGTAAACGGGAGGCCCGCGAGGGATTTCAGGGCAACAGCTTTGAGACAATTTCCGGCTACGGTCCGAATGGCGCTATTGTGCACTATCGAGTCAGCCCGCAATCCAGTTTGTCCATGCAGGCGCAGGGCGTGTACCTGTGCGATTCCGGCGGCCAGTATCCAGATGGCACTACCGATATTACTCGGACGGTTGCGCTGGGTGAGTTTCCACCCTCGGCCAAAGAAAATTTTACCCGAGTTTTAAAGGGGCATATTGCAATCGCGACCTTGCGATTTCCCCGGGGGACCTGTGGCGAGCAGATTGATGCGATTGCCCGCCGCGCACTGTGGGATGTGGGGTTGGACTATGCCCACGGAACAGGCCACGGTGTCGGCAGCTTCTTGAGTGTCCACGAGGGGCCGCAACGGATAGGCAAGGTGACAACTGGCGTTCCGCTACAGCCGGGGATGATTGTGTCAAATGAGCCGGGTTTTTACCTCACAGGCCAGTACGGTATTCGTATTGAAAACTTGGTTTTTGTGAAAAAGAGTGATGATTATCCCGGTTTTCTCGAATTTGAAGAGCTCACTTTGGCACCGATTGATCGCAATCTAATCGATATAACACTGCTTACCGAAGCTGAGCGGACCTGGCTGAACGATTATCACCAGAGGGTGCGAGAAGAGATTGTGCCGCTGGTTAACGAGAAAACGGCAGAGTGGGTAAAACGGGCGACTGAGGCCTTGTAATATCAAGACTGGGGGCTGTGCGCCCCCAAATCGTCGCCGGAGCTACTGAGCGTCAGAGGCATCACAGAATTATTCAGGGGTGCCTTAATTTTAATTGATCTCAAATTTATAGCCGGCACCGTAAACGGAGTGAATTAATTCTTTTTGCGGCATAAGGACCGATATTTTCTTGCGAACCTTTTTGATATGGCTGTCAATGGTGCGATCACTGATCACGCGGTAATCGGAATAGATACGATCCATTATTTGTTCGCGGGAGAAAATTCGGCCGGGCTCACTGTAGAGCAGGTCGAACAAGTGGAATTCCAGTGCCGTGAGGTTGGCGTCTTTGCCCCCGATGCGCAGCTGTCCGGTATTTCTATCTAGTTCGATGCCGCTACTTGCGCCGGTATCCTTTTGCGGGAGGCGCCGCAAGACCGCCTTTACCCGGGCGACAAGCTCTCTCGGGCTATAGGGTTTACAAACGTAGTCGTCGGCACCGGACTCCAGGCCGCGCAAACGATCCGATTCCTCAATCTGTGCCGTCATAATAATGATTGGAGTATCGTTGCCTTGCTGGCGAATTTCCTCGCAAATTTCCATCCCGTGCTTCCCGGGTAGCATCAAGTCGAGAAGGATTAAATCCGGCTTCATGGTTTCCACTTTGGGAATGACCTGATTGCCGTCAGAAATGATCTCGGCTTGGTAGTTGGCAGCGTGAAGATAGTCCAGTAGTAGGTGCGCAAGCTCGGTTTCATCTTCGACTATTAGTATTTTGGCGCTCATAACTTCCTACCATTTAATCCTTTGGCTTAGGGGTAAAAAAATACTTATCTCAAGGCCGCCGAGGGTGGACGGAGTTGCAGAAATACTACCCTCGTGCGCTGTTACAATATTTTGGCAAATTGACAGCCCCAAACCCGCGCCGCCGGTTTCCCGACTGCGTGAGCTGTCTGCCCGATACAGGCGCTCGAACAGGTGCGGTATATCGGCGCTGGCAACACCGGGGGCGGAATCGGCTAAAGTAATAATGGCGGTTTGGGCCTCACAGCGCGCGGCGACTTTAAGTTGTCCTCCGCTATCGGTGTAGCGCAGGCTGTTGGTTAACAGGTTGCTAAATAACTGGTTGAGCCGCGCTTCATCTGCGTAGATCAGTTTATCTTCTGCCAGTTGCAGATCGCTACTTAAGCGAATGCCCTTCTGTGCAAGTGGAATGTCAAAGTCTTCGACAATACTGCGCAGAATTTTGACCAGGGAGATATCGGTCTTGCAGTAACTCAGCGCCCCGGCGTCGGAGAGCGACAGCTCATAGAGATCATCGATCAGCCGACTCAATTGCTGGACTTTGCTGTGAAGTATACGCAGGTTCTCTGGGGAAGCTGATCTAATGCCATCCTGAATGGCCTCAATCTGCCCTTTGAGTACCGCCAGAGGGGTGCGCAATTCATGCGAAATATCGGCCATCCAGCGGTTGCGCGCGTGTTCGTTGGCCTCCAGGGTCGCGGCGAGGCGATTGAAGTCAGCACTTAATTGGCCCAGCTCATCTCTCTGCTCTATATCGATACGGGTTTTGAAATTGCCTGATGTCAGCTGCGATGTGGCTTCGGTCAGCTTGCGGATAGGCCTTACCAGTTGCCAGGCCAGGGGCAGGGCAATGGCCAGGGCCAGAATAAAGGTGGCGATAGAAATCAGTGTGAAGGTTTGCGATTGCTCGCGAACAAAGCCTGCTGCCAGTTCATCATCGAGCACCGGTAATGGGTTGATGGCCAGGTAGCCAACGGTTTCCCCGTTTACCAACAGAGGTTGCATGGCCATATTTTCAGGCTTTGAGTAGCGCCCAATCAGCGATTTTTTCTCTTGGTCCAATAGGGCCAGGCGGCTGCTGAGAGACTTATCTCCGCCGTGTTCAGGCGGGGGTTCCGGCCGGTGGTGGGGGCCTCTTATCCCCGGCGGCGGGAGATGTGGGGGTGGCGTTCTCTCGAAATAGCTGGGCATCAGTTGCCTGTGCAGATTCTGCCAGAGAGCGCCATTGCCACGCAGGGACTTCCAGCTGCCCTCGCGGGCGTAGATGCTCTGTAATTCGTCCACCAGGTCGCCCACTTCGCGCAGTTCTTGGGACTGGATATAGTTCGTAAAGCCGTGCTTAAAGCTCCACTGAAAGAATACGAACATTCCGCCAACGGTAATGGCTGTCGTCAGTAAGAAAGCGAGGCTGAGTTTATAGCGAATATTTAGCGACATAACCGATAGCTTAGATTTCAGTAGTCTGTGTCCACAGTGAGCTCAGGTGCGTATTGCTGTGCCTGTGCGCAGAGAGTGCTGGCCAACAGATTAAGCCTACACTTACTGCAAATATCAGAGCAATCTTTTAACGCGCAGAAGCCGCGCAATAGGGCTGCGAGCGGGCAGGGCAGCTCTCGGCTGTCCCGAGCGGCTTGCGGGGCTTCCATGCCCTGAGAGTGTCAAAGGGAGTGGGTTTCTGTAGGCGTTTGTCCGCTGCTGCTAGCTGGGTTTATCGCTGCCTGTATCGGGCGCTAGCGGGGAGGTGGAAAAGCGGTGCAGTATTAGCTCGGGTCTGTCGAGCCGGATAAACAGGGTTGCAAGAATTCTCTTTCCTGCCCGGCTCCAAGTGCTGTGGTCATGGGCGTTAAGGGTAACGGTAATCTGATTGAAGCCCGGCTTAAATAACTTGTCGGGCAGGTGTAGATCTGGACCATATATCCGCTGTATTTTCTTGCCGTTGATATAGAGATGGGCGTGGCCTTCGAGAAATTTCGCTGAGGCACTATCGGCGTAGCGAGGGGATTCCAATTCGAACCGGTCGCAGTCGATATGCAGGTTATAACCGGACATAGTATCGCGGCGAATATCTAGCTCAATGCGAGGGGCGGCGCGGTGCAAAGGGATCTCGACAATGGGGTGCTGGTCGCCGTTATGGCCCGCATGGTGACCTTGCTGTGCTGTGGCGGCGTTGCTCAGTGCGCAGATAATAGCGCCCATAATCAGGCGGCGAAGTATTTTCATCGTAGTCTTGCTCTCAGGCTTAGAGCCCTGCCACCAAGCATTTAGCTGCCGGTGAATAACCCGGGATACAGCAGCTCTCTGTCTGTAGGGTGGCACGGCTGTATTTTGTGGGCCCCCTTAGGGGGGGGAGCCGCAGTGGCTACTGCGGCTTTAGAGGCCTCAATCAAGGGATTTGGCTGACAAGTGCCAGTGCACGACCGGATTAGCGTGTCGAGCACTCATTGATAATAGTTTGATCATCTAGCTTGCCATAAAAGCGGGGGCCAAATGTGTAGGGGAAAGCGGGGACCAGCTCGCCGTCATCATCGACGCTTACGGTCAGGTGGTAGTGATATCCGCGCTCGTCATCGGAGTGGCCGTTATGCTGGTCCAAATACACGCCCCCTTGGTTAGTCAGGTCTTCATCCCAGTAATAGTCCTCGTAGAAAAAGCCGGCCGTGGTTGTAAATTCATTGCTGGACAGGGACGTATAAGAGCCACTTGTCGTCGGGCCGGTATTAGAGGTTGTTTCAACGCCCTGGGAGAGGTCGTATTCATCCACCAATAGGCAGCTTCTCTCGCCGGCGATACCGCAACCGCTTGCAGAGGTGGGGTCGTCATAGTCGCGTATAGCCCAGCTGCTCTCCGCGAGCTCCCCCTCGCTTTCCCAGGGGCCGTAGATAGCGTAACCATCGGCGGTATAGCCGTAGATTGGGGAGTGGTCATCGCCGCTATCACCGACAAGGTCAGCGAGGCAGTCGCTGTAAAAGTGGTGGTGATAATCGCCGTTGGCGGCATGCCCGCCACAGATATCAACGTCATAGATTTCTGCGACGGGGGCCAGGGTTTGCCAGGTGCCATCCACAGATTGGCCATCTCCCCAGTCATAGATAGAGACGCCGTTTACCCAGTAACCCTGCACGCCGAGCCCGGTCGCACAGTCCTCTGTCGCGGGTTCGGGCTCTATAGGAAAATATCCGACATGGGAGACATTTTCCGGGCAAACGAGTCCGGGGGGCCAGAATCCGTAGCCGGCATCGACATCACAGGTGCCGATATTTGCGTAGCCAATATCCTGCCCGAAGCTGACAATATCGCCGACACTGACCGTGGGGCTGCCGCTCTCGAAATCCGAGGAGGCTTTGGGGCGTTCGAGCAGGGCGTCGAGAATACTCTGGGTAATTTCAATTTCGTAATCGGGCACGCCGGTTGCGGAGACAACGGTGTATTCTTTGCCGTCAATGGTTGCTGTTGCTACGCTCTGGACATTGACCAGAACCTGTTCATTGCTGTTACTTTCGTAAATATAAGGCGCGCGCTCGTCATCGCTATTCACAATCCAGACACCGGTATCGGTGCTGGAGTCTGAGTCATCAGAGGTGGTTTCAGAGGAGTCATCCTCATCGCTATCAGAGGAGGAGCCACTACTGCATCCCTGTAGAGCTCCGAGAGACATTAGCAACGCTAGCGTATAAGAGAGAATCGGCTGGCCATTCCGGTCAAAATTTTTCATTATTTTCATATCACACCGTGGCATAAAAGGAGGGACATCGGCCCGAACCTAGCGCAGAAAAGTGAATGAAATGTGGATGGAGGGCTAGCTAGATTTTATCTTCTCTATGCAGTTAAAAAATTTGCAAATTTGTGCGCTGTATCTCGCAGGGGGATTCGCCGGCTGATTGCTTCAAATAAAAATAACGACTTTTACTGGATAAGCGGAAGGAGCCTTGAAAATTTTCCGGTCAGCAATAATTTCTTCCCGATATAAGCTCAAAGGCTCTCTCCGAGGGTTGCACTATTTTAACTGGCGGTTTGGGACGCTAACTTTGGCAACTTCTTTGCTCCCCTTGATAGGTGAGGTTGAAAAGCGGTGGAGTACCAATTCTTTTTTATCCTGCTGCAAAAATAACGTTGCCAATATCCGCTTGCCACCGCGACTCCAGGTGCTGTGATCGTGGGCATTGAGGGTCACCGTGACCTGGTTAAAGCCGGGCTTTAGCCATTTTCCAGGAATATGTAAATCCGGGCCATAAAGTCGCTGGATCTTCTCCCCATTGATATAGAGGTGGGCGTGTCCCTCCAGGAACTGTTCAGAGTCGTCATTGGCAAAGCGAGGGGATTCCAGCTCAAAGCGGTCGTAGTCAATATGCAGGTTATAGCCGGACATATTGTCGCGGCTTATATCCAGTTCGATCCTGGGAGCGGCAATATGCACGGGGATCTCTATCACCGGGTGTTGATCGCCGTTGTGGCCCGCATGGGGATTTGGCTGTGCCGCCTGTGCGGCCATCGCAGCTGAAACAATACCGGCGAAAACTCCGGCGATAAAGAACCTGTGCATGTTCATTGAATTCTCACTCCCAAGTTTGTCTATGAATTAGCCGCCAACGGTGGTTGTACAGCGATTGACAATCGTTTGCCCATCCAATTTTCCGGCAAAGCGCGGTCCAAATGTGAACGGGAACGCTGGAGTCAATTGGCCGCTACTGTCTTCGGTTACCGTCAGGTGATAGTGATAGCCTCTCTCGCTATCGGTGTGCCCATTGAACTGATCCAGGTATTCGCCACCCCGTGCGCTCAGGTTTGCATCCCAGTAGTAATCCTCGTAGAAAAAACCTGCCGGAGTGTCAAACTGGTTGCCAGATAGAGAGGTGTAGCTGCCGCTGGTTGCGGGGCCTATGTTGTTAGTAGTGGTAACGCCGCGATCGACATTGTACTCATCGACTAACAGACAGTTGCGCTGGCCGGCAATACCACAGCCGGTTTCTGAACGGGGGTTGTCGTAGTCGCGGATTGCCCAGCTGCTTTTGGCCAACACGCCGGTGTCCTCCCAGGGCCCATAAATTGCGTAGCCATCGGCGGTGTAGCCGTAGATAGGCGAGTGACCATCGGCAGTGTCGCCGGCAATTTCCGCCAGGCAACTACTGTAAAAGTGGTGGTGGTAATCGCCGTTGGCTGCATGGCCGCCACAAATGTCGACATCGTAAACTTCTGCCATGGGCGCCAGGGTGTGCCAGGTGTTATTGACAGACTGTCCGTCGCCCCACTGGTAGATAGAGGTACCGTTCACCCAGTAACCCTGTACCCCGAGGGTGGTTTCACAAGTTTCTGTGGATGCCTCGGGCTCAGCCGGGATATAGCCTACATGGGAGACGTTTTCCGGGCAGACGGGACCGGGGGGCCAGAAGCCATAACCCGCCTCGGAGCCACAGCTGGAATTACTGCGATAACCAATGTCCTGACCAAAGCTGACAACCTCGCCGGTCTGTACCTGGGGGTAGCCATTGACAAAATCTGTCGAGGCTTTGGGGCGGCTGATCAGTGCGGTTAATATTTCCTGGGTTATCTCAATTTGATAATCGGGGATGCCGCTAGCGGAGATACGGGTATATTCTTTTCCGGCAAGAGTTACAGACTCAACCTCTTGCACATTGACCAGAACTTGCTGGTTACTGTTGCTTTCGTAAATATAGGGGGCGCGTTCGCCCGTTGAGTTGACAATCCAGGTTGTGCCGGGAGCGGCACTTTCTAAATCTTCCCCGCCGCCAGAATTGCTGGGGTTATTTTCCCCGCTGTCAGAATTACTGGAATTATTTGTGCTGCTGCCTGTATTCGCTTCAGTGGCAGTGTCTTCACTGTTTGCCGACGGATTGTTTGTCTCATCGGTAGTCGCGGTTGCTGAGTTTTGCTCCTCAGTGGTATCGGTTGCGGGATTTGTCGGGTTATTTGTCGGGTTATTTGTCGAGTTATTTGTCGAGTTATTTGTAGTGTTTTGTGAATTTGTTGAGTTGTTGTTCTGCCAACTTCCTCCGTTGTTGTTGCGAACAGGTACTTCCCTAACCGAAGGTTGGTTGTTGCTAAACCCCGAGTTGGGATTGGGTTGAGCGACAGCACTGGCTGCCGTTAGCCAGGCTATTGAGCCGGCAAGAAAGTACCTGTTAATTTTCACGAGAAAGTTACCTCATTTTATCTTTATTGGTCACCGCCCTATAGTTGTTGAGCAACGGTTGACAACCGTTTGATCATCTAATTGTCCGTAAAAGCGCGGTCCAAAAGTGAAGGGGAATGCGGGGATTAATTGTCCATCGCTATCGACAGTGACCGTAAGGTGATAATGATATCCTCGCTCATCATCTGAATGGCCATTGTACTGATCTAAATAGACTCCTCCCTGGGCTGTAAGTTCTTCATCCCAATAATAATCTTCGTAGAAAAAGCCAGCGCTGGTTTCAAATTCATTGCCCGAGGGCGAGGTGTAGGAATCTGTAGTGCTTGGGCCGGTACTGGAAGTAGTTTCCATTCCTTGGGAAATATCGTATTCATCGACAAATACACAGCTGCGCTCACCGGCAACACCACAGCCACTTTCCGATGAGGCGTCGTCGTAATCGCGAATTGCCCAACTGCTTTCTGCCAATTCCCCCTCACTTTCCCAGGGGCCATAAATGGCATAGCCATCGGCGGTATAGCCGTAAATGGGCGAGTGCTCGTCACCAATATCGCCAACCATTTCTGCGAGACACTCACTATAAAAATGGTGGTGATAATCGCCGTTGGCCGCATGGCCACCGCAAATATCGACATCGTAAACTTCGGCGAGGGGGGCGAGGGTATGCCAGGTATTATCGACACTCATGCCATCACCCCACTGATAAATAGAGGTGCCATTTACCCAGTAACCCTGTACCCCTAAAGTACTTTCACAGCTATCAGTTGCGGGTTCAGGTTCAACGGGAAAATAACCGACATGGGAGACATTTTCAGGACAAACGGGCCCCGGTGGCCAGAAGCCATAGCCGGCTTCGCTACCACATGAGGAATTACTGCGATAACCAATATCCTGTCCAAAACTGACAATATCGCCAACGCTCACATAGGGGCTGCCAGTTAAAAAATCCGAGGAGGCTTTGGGGCGTTCCAGCAGTGCATCGAGAACCGTTTGTGTAATTTCGATGGTGTAATTTGGAATGCCGCTCGCAGATACCACGGTGTATTCTTTACCGTCGACAGTTTCAGATTCAACGCTCTGCACATTGACCTGCACTTGTTCATTGCTGTTACTTTCGTAAATATAGGGCGCGCGTTCATCATCCGTGTTGAGAATCCAAACTCCACTATCGGTGCTGGAGTCTGAGCTGTCGCTATCATCTGATGAATCGTCATCGCTACTGGAGCCCGAGTCGTCACTGGTGTCCTCAGTTTCCGTGTCTGATGAGTCAGATGAAGAGCTGCCGCCTCCACCACACGCCTGTAGTGCACCGGATAGCAGTACCAGAGATATTGCATAAGGCAAAATGGACTGCCGGTCCGTGTCAAAGATTTCCGTTAGCTTCATATCACACCGTGAATTTAAGAGGGGAACGAGCCAGAAATTAGCGTATAAAAGTGGAGATAATGTGGATAAATACTGGGCTGATCTGACCCGCGATAAATTTGCTCGCACTTTTATATTGACTTTGTGCTTGAGGTCACAAGACTGATTTTTTTAGTCAAAAAGATTGATTATTTAGCTGCTTTTTAGCGGTTGTTTGTTTTTATTTGGCTGCTAGGCAGAACGCTGTTCTGGCGAGAAGTATTTTGCCCGACGGACTCGGCCCTATTAAAGGGGGATCTGTGCCCCTGAAATTTTACAATTTCAGGGGTGGTTTTTAGGAATTTATTCTTCTTGATTTGCCAGCCTGAAAATATTAATCCATTCCAGGCCGGCGTGAAGTGTTGTAAACGATGATTTCCCGAGTGCGCTACATCGGTGGTGGTGGACCGGGGGGGAAACCCTCACCCACCGAACCTGCACACACATTCACGATTGTCTGATCGTCGAGCTTGCCGTAAAAGCGCGGCCCAAAGGTGTAGGGGAATGACGGGATCAGCTGGCCCTCACTGTTTAATTCCACCGTTAGGTGATAGTGATAGCCCCGCTCATCGTCGCTGTGCCCATTGTATTGATCCAGGTAGGCACCGCCCTGAGCGGTCAAATTCGAGTCCCAGTAGAAATCCTCATAGAAAAACCCACTGCTGGCTTGGAAGAGATTGCCCGATAGTGAAGTGAAATCATCGCTGGTACTCGGGCCCGGTTCGGCGATCGATATGGTGCCCTGTGATAAGTCGTATTCATCGACCAGTAAGCAGCTGCGCTCACCGGCGACACCGCAACCGCTAGCAGAGCTGGCGTCGTCGTAATCTCTAGTAACCCAGCTACTTTTTGCCACTACTCCCGCATCTTCCCAGGGGCCGTAAACAGGGTAGCCATCGGCCGTAAATCCATAGATGGGGGAGTGGCTATTGCCAGTATCCCCTACCAGGTCTGCCAGGCAATCACTGTAGAAGTGGTGGTGGTAGTCTCCCCGCGCCGCGTGCCCTCCGCAGATATCAACATCGTACCTCTCAGCGACGGGGGCCAGGGTGTGCCAGGTGCCATCGACAGATTGCCCGTCGCTCCACTGGTAGATCGAGGTGCCGTTGACCCAATAGCCCTGTGGTCCGAGCCCGCTCTCGCAGGACTCTTCCGACGCCTCTGGTTCCGTGGGCAAGTAGCCGCTGTGGGAAACGTTTTCCGGACAGACGGGCCCGGGGGGCCAGAATCCAAGCCCCGCTTCGCTGTAGCAGGTATCGGGGTTGCTGCGATAGCCGATATCCTGGCCAAAACTCACGATATCGCCAATTTGTACTGTGGGGCTGCCGGAGGCAAAGTCGCTGGCCGCTTTGGGCCGGCCGATCAGCTCGTCGTACAGGAAGGCGGTAATCTCAACTTCATAATCCGGGATGCCGCTCGCAGTGACATGGGTGTAGTCCTTGCCGTCGACAGTCACCGTTTCGATGCTTTGTACGTTGACCAGAACCTGCTCATTGCTATTGCTTTCGTAGATATAGGGCGCGCGTTCATCGCCGCTGTTGATTATCCAGGGAGTGCCGGTGTCCCCATCGCTATCAGAGGGGGGCGTGTCTGAGTCGCCATTGTCACAGCCCGCTAAAGGGGTAAAGGTGAGCAATATTGTCAGTGCGCTGATTAATCGGGAAGGGGGGTGTGAGTGGGGTATCTCCTGAAACTTCATCAAATCACCATCCATGTTTCGCAGTAAGAGAAGAGGGCGGCCATGCTGCCTGCCGGGGTTTGGAGATAGGTGAAGCTATCGGCAAAAGTGGGAGGCAATGTGCACAAGGCCTGTTAAGGCGCTGAATTCCTTTTGTTGTGTTTTAGCGGGTGTTGTGAGCGGGGTGGGGAGGCAGTATTTCGAGATTGATACCATACACCCGCCGCTATGTGGGTGGTGTATGGTGCCCCCCCTCGCCCAATTTGCGATAAGTTAGAAATCAAAAGTGGTTGAGCATTGGTTGACAATCGTTTGGTCATCCAGCTGGCCGGCAAAGCGCGGACCAAATACAAATGGGAAGGCCGAGGTCAATTTCCCGCTACTGTTCTGGATGGCAGTCAGGTGGTAGTGATAGCCTCTTTCATTATCGGTGTGCCCATTGAACTGATCTAGGTACTCGCCACCTTGTGCGCTCAGGGTCTCATCCCAGTAGTAATCCTCGTAGAAAAAGCCTGTCGTAGTCTCAAACTCGTTGCCAGATCCAGAGGTGTAAGTATCGCTGGTTGTGGGGCCGATATTGCTGGCAGGGGTAACACCGAGACCGACATTGTATTCATCGATCAGCAGACAGGTGCGCTGGCCGGCAATACCGCAGCCGGTATTGGAGAGGGGGTCGTCGTAGTTGCGGGTGACCCAGCTGCTTTTGGCCAGGACACCATCGGCTTCCCAGGGGCCGTAAATAGCGTAGCCATCGGCCGTAAACCCGTAGATGGGGGAGTGGCTATCGCCAGTATCCCCGACTAAATCCGCCAGGCAACTGCTGTAAGAGTGGTGGTGATACTCTCCGTTCGCGGCATGTCCACTGCAAATATCGACATCGTAGGTTTCGGCCAGAGGTGCCAGGGTGTGCCAGATGTTATCGACGGATATCCCGTCGCTCCACTGGTAAATAGCGGCGCCGTTAACCCAATAGCCCTGTGCTCCCAGTCCGCTCTCACAGGCCTCGGTCGCAGGTTCGGGCTCTGTGGGAAAATAACCTTCGTGGGCGGCGTCTTCCGCGCAGGTGACGGGCCCGGGGGGCCAGTAGCCAAAGCCCGCACCGACTTGGCAGCTGATTGGGTTGCTGTTATAGCCGATATCCTGGCCAAAACTTACGATATCGCCAATTTGCACACTGGGCCTGCCGGAGATGAAATCGCTGTTCACATTGGGTCGGCTGATCAGCTCGTCGTAAAGGGAGGCGGTAATTTCAGTCTCATAATTGGGGACGCCGGTGGCGGTAACCCGGGTGTATACCTTGCCGTCGACAGTGGCTGTTTCGACACTTTGTACGTTGACCAGGACCCGCTGATTACTATTGTTTTCGTAGATATAGAGGGAGCGTTCACCATCGGTGTTCAGTAACCAGGGGCTGTAATCATCGTCGTCGTCGTCGTCGTCGTCGTCGTCATCGTCATCGTCGCCGACGTTGTCATCAAAAAAAACGGGGCCTGAATCGTCGTTGTCGTCGTCGTTGATACAGCCGGTTAAAGGGCCGCACAGCAGAAGTATTGTCAGCGCACTTAGCAATTGGGCGCGGGTTTGCAGGGGATCAATCTTGTGGGACTTCATCGAATTACCATCCATATTTCTCGGTAATAGAGAAGGCTGGGCTGGGCTGCCTGGGGGAATGTCTGCCGGGGTTTGGCGACTGTTTAAATTATGGGCGGGGATGGGTGGAGCGGTTAAGGGATTGAACGCCTTTTTATTGCGCT
Organism: Microbulbifer regidiadema (SeqCode); assembly: GCF_052466995.1. NCBI lineage: Bacteria > Pseudomonadati > Pseudomonadota > Gammaproteobacteria > Cellvibrionales > Microbulbiferaceae > Microbulbifer > Microbulbifer regidiadema (SeqCode). The sequence continues at coordinate 4,147,003 of NZ_CP174297.1, forward strand.
CTGGATAGTGCGGCGGATATGGGCCGAGCCTAAAATGGCTCGGCCCACGGAGAGATCAGTTGGTTGAGAGTTTGGGGCTGGCAGCGGCCTCTGCGATGCGCTGATGGGTATCGCGGCGCAGCCACCACCATGAAATGGCGCCGAGAATTAAATTGGATGCGGCGGTGGCGACAAATAGACCGGTCATACCCCACAAGCTGTTGCCAATCCAGGCCAGGGGCAAATAGAGACCGAGCACGCGCAGGAAGGAAATAACAGTTGCGGGCAGCGGTTTGCCCAGCCCATTGAAGGCCGCATTGGCCGACATGACAAAGCCGTATCCGGCGTAGCTGAAGGGCACCAGGGTGAGGTAGGCAATCGCCACGGCGAGAACCTCAGGGGAGTCACTGAACAGGCTCACAATGGGCTCTGCCACAAAATAGAGCAGCACGGCCAGCCCGGCGCCAAATACCAGACAGAATCTCGCCAATACCCCCACGGTTTCCCGCAGGCGCTCGGATTTGTTGGCTCCGGCATTCTGTCCCATAAAGGGACCGACAACGGAGGAGAGCGCGTAAAATACAATCAACGCCAGGGGCTCTACCCGCAGCGCGACCCCCAGGCCGGCAACGGCATCCTCGCCGTGCACCGCAACGAGTGCAACCACCACCCCGCCCGAAATCGGAATAATTACATTGGTCAGTACTGCCGGAAGGCCGACGGCCAGGACTTTGCGCCAGGAGGCGATCAGGCCGCTCAGTTGCCACTGCGGGGCGGTCATCAGGTGTTCTTTTTTAATGATGAAATAGAATGCGGCGGCAAAACTCAAGGCGCGCACCGCAATCGTAGCGATGGCCGCGCCCTGTAGCTCCAGCCGGGGAAAACCGAATAACCCAAAAATTAAAATAGGGTCCAATATCAGGTTGAGCAGGGCGACCGCCACCATAATCCGCCCGGTGACAGCGCTGTTGCCAATGGCGCGCAAGGCGGCGAGAGCGACGGTCGGCACAATGACAAAAATGGTGCCCAGATACCAGGGGATCATATAGTCGGCGATAAGCGGCAGTATATCGGGACCGGCACCGAGCAGCTCGAACAGGGGGCCCATAGTGGCCAGGCCTATGGCGGTAATTGCCACTGCAATCAGCAGTGCCAGCAGTGAGGCATCGGTGACCAGGCGGCGCACACTCGCGATATCGCCGGCGCCGTATACCCGGGCCACGGCAGAAGAGGTGCCCGCACCCAGGCCAATGGCAAAGCTGTTAATGGCCATCACCACGGGAAAGGTAAAGCTCATCGCCGCCAGGGGCCCATCCCCCAGTTGGGAGACAAAATAGGTATCGATGATATTAAAGGACATGGCCGCGAGGATGCCCCAGACCATGGGTAGCGCCAGTCTTTGTAAATGACTGGATACGGAACCTTCCAGCAGTGAGGGGCTGCTTTTTGATAGAGACATGTAAAACTCTTGTCAGTCCAACGGGCGGGTTGGGAAATCGGGATCAGCGCCGCAGGCGTCGATTGCTCGCGCTATGAAAGCCTTGTGGGTAAGGCGGGAATTCCGGTTGATAACTCTATTCTACGACTGAGAGTCATCCAGAGCGAGACTCATGAGTACCGCGTCCTCACGCGCACCCTTGCCTGCGGGGTAATAGTTTTTGCGTATCCCGTCCTCAGAGAAACCCCACTTGTGATAGAGGGCGCGCGCGGGCCGATTGGAGACCCGCACTTCGAGTAGCAGCCGCTCAACTTCAGCGGGCAGCTCTGCGCTTACTGCCTTCAGCAGGGCCCCGGCGAGCCCCTGCCGGCGCCGCTCTGGGGATACGGCGATATCCAAAATTTCCGCTTCATCAAACAGGCGACTGACGACGCAGCAGGCAATTACCTTATCGCTATCGAGCAGCACCCAGCAGTGGTGGCCGGCGCTGAGGCTCTGTTGGTACTGGGCTTCGCTCCAGGGGTGGCTGTGGGCGCTCGCTGCCAGCTGGGCCAGGGGTGCGCAGTCGCGGGCCGTGGCGGCGCGCAACTGTAGCCCGGTGCGCTTTAACTCGCTCATTCAGCGCGGGTATCGGTTGGGTAATAGCTGCGCAGCTGTTGCCACAGGGGGCGTTTGAGTGCCGGTTCCCGCAGCAGCTGGGACAGGCTGGGCATACTTATTAAGCGGGCCCCCTGCCAGTCGACAAGCGGATTTTCCAGGGGAACCGGGCTGCAAAAGTCCTGCGCCTCACGGCCCATAAGCCAGATGGATTTTACCGGCATGCGCGTGTAAGAGGCCTCCAGCCAACTGGAGAAGGTATCGCGGGCCTGGGAGGCATCCTCTGCCGGGCCAAAACGGTTTTCGGTTAAAGGCCACTGTAAGCGCTCCTGCTGGCGCGGGCGCTGGTGCCACTGTAGGGCGCGGAGCATATTGTTGAACAGGGCCTCCAGGGGGAGGGCGGCACCGGGCTCGTGGCTGTCCACAGCCAGGAGTTCTTCGCCGATACGCCAGCAGTTCAAGACGAACGGTTTGACGCTTTGCCGGGGAGGGGCCAGCGCAACTGGGGCTGCGCTGGGCGCTTCCTGCGGCAGTTTTGTTTCGTTGGTGAGAGCGCTTATTTCATCGAGTACGCGCGGGTTGCGCTCCGGGCTCTGTAGCACCGGGGCAATTATCTGCTCTGCCGAGTGGGGCAGCGGGTTGCCGCTCAATCCACTTGCCGATAGCGCCGGCTGCGCCCCAGCGGCCTCTTCGGCGGGGGGCAGCTCGGCCTGGCGAGGACTGGGGGCGAGCGGTAATACAAATCGGGGCACATAGCTCGGCACCCCAAGTACTGATAAATATTCCGCTCGCTGAAGCTCGTTCACTTATACGCCCTGTTTTTTACTCTCACTGCTGGCGAGCAAGTTTAACGCATCCATGTAGGCTTGTGCTGAGGCAATCAGGATATCGGTATCTGCCCCCACCCCATTGACCAGGCGACCATCCTTCTCCAGGCGCACGGTCACGGACCCCTGGGAGTCTGTGCCCTGGGTGACCGCATTGACGGAATAGAGTTTTAAGTCGGCACCGCTGTTAACCAGTTGCTCAATGGCTTTAAAGGTGGCGTCTACCGGTCCGCCGCCGCTGGCTTCGGTCTGCCGGGGCTCCCCGTCGACCGTGAGGCTGACAAAGGCCTGGGGGGCCGAGCCGATCTTGGTGCGCACATCCAGGTCGCTCAGCTGGAATCGATCGATGGGGGATTCGCCACCACTGATCAGGGAGTGCAGGTCCTCGTCAAAGATTTCGTGCTTCTTGTCGGCCAGGTCTTTAAAGCGGGCAAATACCTGCTGGAATTCCTCTGCGCTGGCGAAGTCCACCCCGAGTTCATCGTAGCGGGCGCGGACGGCGGCGCGACCGGAGTGCTTGCCCAGTACCAGGCGATTTTGACCCCAGCCGACATCCTCTGCGCGCATAATTTCGTAGGTCTCGCGGTGTTTCAACACGCCGTCCTGGTGAATACCGGACTCGTGGGCAAAGGCGTTGGCGCCGACAATGGCCTTGTTGGGCTGCACCGGGAAGCCGGTAATCGACGACACCATTCTCGATGTGGGCACGATATGACGGGTATCCAGGCCGGTTTCCACTGGGTAGAGGTCCTGGCGGGTTTGTACCGCCATCGCGATTTCCTCCAGGGAGGCATTGCCGGCGCGCTCTCCCAGGCCGTTGATGGTGCACTCCACCTGGCGCACACCATTCATCACCGCCGACAGGGAGTTGGCGACAGCGAGGCCCAGGTCGTTGTGGCAGTGGGTCGAAAAGATGGCCCGGTCGGAGTTGGGTACGTTCTCGATAACCCGGCGGAACATGGCTCCATACTCATCCGGCTCCCCGTAGCCAACCGTGTCGGGAATATTGATAGTGCCGGCCCCTGCCGCGATAACCGCTTCGATAATGCGGTACATAAACTCCGGCTCGGAGCGGCTGCCATCTTCGAGGGAGAACTCCACATCGTCGGTAAAGTTGCGCGCTGTTTGCACCGCTTTCACGGCCTGCTGCAATACAGCCTCCGGCTCCATTTGCAGCTTGTACTTCATATGGATGGGGGAGGTGGCGATAAACGTGTGGATACGGGAGGCGTTGGCGTTTTTCAGGGCTTCACCGGCGCGCACGATATCGGCATTGACCGCTCGGGCGAGGCTGCAAACCCGCGATTCGGTAACGGCTTCTGCGACGGCCTTGACCGACTCGAAGTCCCCGGGGCTGGCAATTGCGAACCCGGCCTCAATGACATCGACTCGCATCCTCTCGAGCATGCGGGCAATACGAATCTTTTCCTCTCTCGTCATAGAGGCGCCGGGGCTCTGCTCGCCATCGCGCAGAGTCGTATCAAAAATGACTAATTTATCTTTTTTAGTGCTCATTTTCGTTTGTTCTCCTTATTTGCTTTGAGGCTAAACAGGGGGACTTGCCGCTGTCTACGCACCGCTCAAATAAAGTTTGGAATTCTGTTGGGGGTGGGGGGAGAAAAATTATATGCCGCGCAAGGGCAGTCGTAGCGAGAAAGCTAGGGAGAGAAAAGACTGGCGCTGGGTGATCAATGGAGTCTTCATATACAACGATTTCCGCATTGGGTCGGATTCAGGGCATTATGAAATGGAAATAATCTTCAGGTCAATACGCATCCTAATTTTGTCGTTTTATTTTATTTATTTGTTATAAGTTGTTCCCTGCTTTGCTTTTTTGTGGGTTTTTATCCTCAATTTATTAAGTTGCCCCACTGGATCTACCAGTGGGGCCCGATCTGCGGGGCTTTTTGAGGCCCTTTAAGGGGCGCTGTCGGTCAATTTATGCAGAAATTGCCACAGGTCGCCACGCAGCTGCTCTACTTCGCTGCGGCTGATACGGCTGTTGTCTAACTGCGATGTCACCCACGCCCTGGCCCTCGGCTTGAGGGCTAGGCCTGCCTCGGTGGCGGTGATCAGGGTGATGCGCTCGTCCAAACTGCTGCGACGGCGTTGCACCAGAGCGTTTTGCTCCATGCGCTTGAGCAGTGGGGTCAGGGTGCCGGAATCCAGCATCAGCCTCTGTCCCAGTGCGCTGACACTGTGCGCTTCCTCTGCGGGGGCTTTGGCGCTGGCCCACTCCCACAGCACCATTAAAACCAGATACTGCGGATAGGTAATGCCCAGGTCCTTCAGCATGGGTTGGTAGGCGCGGGTCATGGCCCGCGATGCGGCATAGAGGGCAAAACACAGCTGTCGGTTCAGGGCTAACTCATCGGCATCACCGTCACAGACAACCATCAGAGCAGCTGCTCGATCTCGGCTTCCAGGGATGCCGGTGTGTCCTTTGGCGCGTAGCGTTTTATATTGTCGCCATTCTTGCCGATCAGGAATTTGGTGAAATTCCACTTGATCCCCTCGGTGCCCAACAGGCCCGGTGCGCGCTTCTTGAGTTCGACAAACAGGGGGTGGGCTTGATCGCCATTGACATCCAGTTTGGCGTAGACGGGAAAGCTGACGCCGAAATTCAGTTCACAAAACGTCTGAATCTCTTCATCGCTGCCGGGCTCCTGTTTGCCAAATTGGTTGCAGGGAAAGCCCAGGACGGCGAATCCGCGATCTTTGTATTTCTTATACAGCTCTTCCAGGCCGGCGTATTGCTTGGTGAAACCACATTTACTGGCGGTGTTGACGACAAGTACCACCTTGTCTTTGTACTCGGCGAGGGAGCTGGTCTGTCCATCGGCAGTTTGTACCGGGATGCTGTAGAGATCGGTCATTGAGAGGTCCTCACAGGTTTGTATTGTGTACAATTTAATTGTGCGCAATGCACTTTGCAATAACTTTATTAAGGGTTAGGGAGCCTCTGAATAACTCCGTGATACCTCTGGCATGCAGAGCGGTTCACAATCAAGGCGCGGCTTTGCAGGAATGTCTAGACCTTTCAAGAAGTCGCAACGCGGAGTGTGAATCGCTCTGCAAGCCCCGAAGGGCGGGCCTTGAAGGCCACAGCTGCTGCGTTGCAGCCCTTGCAAAGGGCGATGGCCATTCGCGGCGAGCTGCGCCTAACATCTGTAGCCTTCAAGACCCGCAGAGGCATTACGGAGTTATTCAGAGGCTCCTTAGTTCTTTTGCAGGTCTTATTGTGAGAATAATTATCAATTATATTATGTACCAATTGATAAAAACCTTTTGCACGAATCAGTAAAGGACTCTTCATGCGCTCCACCTTACATTTGGCCCGCCTGCTATTGGCGATATTGGCCATCACGGTACTATCCGTCCAAGCCCAGCCCTCAGGTCTATCGGAGCAGGAATTGCGCCAATTGATGCAGATGGCGGAGTATATCGGCGTAGATTACCCGGAAGCGGTGGCGGATGGGGAGGTCATCAGTGAGGATGAGTTCGCGGAGATGCAAGAGTTCGCCGAGGTGCTGATCGATCGCGGCGCCCAGCTGCCGGACTCCCCCGCCGCACAGGTGATCCGCGCCGAAGCGGATGCCTTGCAGGCTGCGATTCTGCGCAAGGCCAGTGTTGCCGAGGTACAGGCACACACGGCCAAATTGCGCCAGGGGCTGCTGTCGATTGCCCCCGCACTGTCCCTACCCACAGCGCTGCTGAGCCTAGACGAGAGCCGCGCTATCTACCAGGCGCAGTGTGTGACCTGTCACGGGATTGAAGGTAAAGGCGATGGACCACTGGCAGCCCAGCTGGAGCCGGCGCCGACCAACTTCCACGAGTTGGAGCGCGCTGAGAACCGCTCCCTGCTGGGCCTTTACGATGCGATCAGCAACGGTATCGATGGCACGGCAATGACCGCGTTCAAAAATCTGAACGAGCAGCAGCGTTGGTCCCTGGCATTTTATGTGGGCGGCCTGGCCTTCCAGGGGGAAGAGAGCAAGGGCGAAGGCGCTAAGCCGAGCTTGCAGGATATCGTGATGTACAGCCCCAATGTACTGCAACAGGATCGTCCAGAGCTGTCTGCGGCGGCGATTGCCTCTCTGCGCGCGGACCCGAGTCCCCTCTTCCGCAGTGCTCAGGATCTGGGAGTCCAGCCGATTGAGACGGCGCGGGCGCAACTGAAGAAATCGCTACAGGCCTATCAGGAGGGCAACTACGATCAGTCTCGCACTCTGGCTATCAGTGCCTACCTGGACGGCTTTGAGTTGGCAGAGAGCTCCCTGGACTCTCTCGATGCGGATCTGCGTAAAGCCACTGAGCGAGAGCTCCTGGGCCTGCGCAGCCAGTTGAATGCGGAGAGTGATCCCGAGCAAGTCAAGGTTCAGGTACAGAGAATTCTCGAGCAGTTGGATCGCGCAGAATTGTTGATGCAGGAGACGAGTCTCTCTGCGGGTGCTCTGTTCCTCGCCAGCCTGGTGATCCTCCTGCGCGAGGGGCTTGAGGCGCTGTTGGTTGTTATTGCCCTGACCACTATTCTGGTTAAGACCGGTCGCCGCGACGCTCTGAAGTTTGTTCATTTCGGTTGGATAAGCGCCGCAGTTGCCGGTGTTGTGACTTGGGTTGTCGCGCAGAGCCTGATTTCCATTAGTGGCGCCAGCCGTGAAGTTATGGAAGGCGTCGCAGCGCTGCTCGCTGCGGTAGTATTGTTCTATGTCGGCTTCTGGATGCACAGCAAGACCCAGGCCGATCAGTGGCAGCAATATATCCATAACAGCGTCAACCGCAGCCTCAGCAGCGGTGCCCTGTGGGGTATTGCCGGCTTGGCCTTTATCGCCGTGTACCGGGAGATCTTTGAAACGATCCTGTTCTATCAAGCGCTGTTAGTGCAGACCGCTCCCAGTGAGTACGGCGCCCTATGGGGTGGCCTCGCCGCCGGTGCAGTGTTGTTAGTCGCCCTGGGAACTGCTTTTGTGCGCTTCTCCGCGCGCCTGCCTATTGGCAAGTTCTTCGCGATGACCACTTACTTGCTGCTGGCGCTGTCCATCATTCTTGCCGGTAAGGCCGTTGCCGCACTACAGGAAGCGGCTTGGGTTGCCATTTCCCCGCTGCCGGTCAACCTCAGCTTCGATCTGCTGGGTATTTACCCGACCTGGCAGGGTGTTGGCGTTCAGGGTGCGGTACTGGCTGTCGCTCTGTGGCTGCTGCTGAAGGGCCGCAGCTCGGGCTCAACCCCGATAAAATCGGCTTAATTAGCCTCGGGTACCCACAATCTGTGGGTACCCTTTTTCAATTATCTGCCCCTTCTGTTTTACGCCCACTCAATTAAGCGCTCTTCAGCTGATCGAATAATCGCTCTGGAGATATTTCTGCAAGCGCTATTGGAGCGCCAACCTGCACTATTGTTTTTAGATTTCGCCCACGGCTTAGCGCAGCCTTGATCGATACTGGCTCCGCAAGCTCTTCTCGCAAAATAGACAGAAGCTGCCGATTGGCCTCGGCCATTACAAATGGCAATGTGCTTTTCTTTAGCGGGCTGTATCTGGCGTTACCCCACTAATAATCAGTGGCGTTAACGGTTTAGAGTAACCGACAGCTAGGAGTGCACAACCTTCAGAAGGGGGAATCGCTCAATGCCTTTGCAATAGGGCATGGGGGTTGTTTTTTTGGGGGGATAGCCTGTGGCGAGTGCAAAACATTCTGGCTCAGTAATAGGTGCCTACCAGTGAAGTAGGCACCTATCTTTGTCTACTGAGAAAAAGGTTGCTAGCGCCTCTCCCCGCGCAAGCCCAGTACCTGGCGATATAGGGCTTCTGCTTTGGCGCTCGCGGCCTCGACAGGTCTGCCGGCAACGACACTGACCCGCGACCAAAAACGCCTGGGCAATGTAGTAAAGGCGTGGCCGTCTTTATGGCTGAAAAAACTTCCCCAGAGGCCCTGGAGGGCCATGGGAATAACCGGGACCGGAGTTTTCTCCAGGATTTTTTCTATGCCCGCCTTAAAGGGTTGCAGCTCTCCATCTTGGGTCAATTGGCCCTCGGGAAATATACAGAGAAGGTCGCCGGCTGCCAGTCCCTCTTCGATAGTTTTAAAAGCCTGCTCATAGCCCTCCGGGTCTTTGTGTTTTGAGCAGATGGGAATTGCCCGGCCGGTTTTAAAAACAAAGTGCAGAATTGGAATTTCGTAGATGGGCTTGTACATAATAAAGCGGATAGGGCGGCGCACAGCCCCGGCGAGTAGCAGCGCATCGACATAACTGACGTGGTTACATGCGATTAGGGCGGGCCCCTCTGTGGGAATCTGTTCCAGCCCCTGGTGCTTGACCCGGTACAGGGTGTGGGAAAGGGCCCAGATTAAAAAACGCATGGCGAATTCGGGTACTTTTGTAAATACAAAAACGGCCACCGCTGCATTCATCAGGGCAATAACAAGAAAGAACTGCGGTATGGTAGCGCCCAGTATATTCAGGAATAGAATTCCAAGCAGGGCGGAAATCACCATAAACAGGGCGTTTAAGATATTGTTGACAGAAATGATTTGTGCGCGAATTGTCGGATCGGAGCGGTCCTGAATCATACTGTAGAGGGGCACAATATAGAGGCCGCCAAAGACACCGAGCAATACTAAGCTACTCAGGAAAGTATAGGTCCCCTCGGTATTTAAGAAGACGATAAAACTCGCTTCGTGGAGCATAGGCAGATTGCCAGCGCTGATGCCGAGGGTCAGGCCGCTAATGGTTAAACCCGCAGCGCCAACCGGCACCAGTCCCAACTCAATAACCCCACCCGACAGGCGCTCACAGATCAGCGAGCCAAGGGCAATTCCAATCGTAAATGTGCAAAGTAGCAGGGTAATTACCGATTCACTGCCGCCTATGACATTGACGGTGAAACTGGGAATCTGGGTTAAATAGGCGGAGCCCATCAGCCAAAACCAGGAGATACCAATAATGGAGTAGAAAATAGAGGGCGTTGCCGAACTGGCGCGAAGGACTTTTCTAGTTTGGGTAATGGGGTTGGGGTTGATTTTTAAATTGGGGTCTGGGGCCGGTGCTGAGGGAATCGCGCGGCTGGCAATGTAGCCGAGAGTTGCCAGCAGCATAATGGCTAAACTCAAATAAAATATTCCCTGGCTGCTCTGGTTGGTGAGGCCAGCGAGAAGATTACCGGCAATGGTGCCGGTCAAAATAGCGACAAATGTCCCCATTTCTACCAGCGCATTACCGCCAACCAGCTCATTGCGTTTTAAGTGTTGGGGGAGGATTGCGTATTTTACCGGACCAAAAAAAGCAGACTGGACACCGAGGAGAAAGAGTATCGCCAGACAGAGGGCGGTACTGCCACTGTAGAGCGCGACGACCGCCAGGCAGCCCACTCCAATTTCCCCCAATTTTATCCAGCGTATCAGCCGTGCCTTATCGTATTTGTCTGCGATTTGGCCGGCAGATGCGGAAAATAGAAAAAAGGGCAGAATAAATAGGCCGGCGGCTAGGTTGATTAAGGCGTTTGCCTCGCTTTCCGCCAGGCGAAAGGCAATCATCACCGCGAGGGCATTTTTATACACATTGTCGTTCAGAGCGCCTAGGTATTGGGTGCAGAAGAAGGGTAAAAAACGGCGACTGGCGAGAAGATGAAACTGAGACTGGTTAGCCATTGGCAACTCTCTTCTTATGTAAGAGAGCCAATGGTAAGCCATAGTGGGTATTCGAGGTATCCCCAGTTGTGGCTGGTACGCCTGTGCGGCGGGCGGGGAAAGTGCGGGGGAAAGGAGAGGAGCCCCTGGCCACACTTGCGGCCAGGGGCGGTGTCTGTTTACCAGACTTTTACGCGCTCTTCTTCGGGCAGGTACATACCGTCGCCTTCCTGAATATCGAAAGCGTCGTAGAAGGCATCAATATTCGGCAGAACACCTTGTACCCGGTACTCTGCCGGTGAGTGACTGTCCACTTTTAGGCGGCTGCTGAGGGTTTTGTCGCGTATTTTACTGCGCCATACTTGCGCCCAGCCCATAAATACCCGCTGATCGCCGCTAAAGCCATCAATGACTGGTGCCTCGGTACCATTAAGGGACATTTTGTAAGCCTTGTAGGCAATACCGAGGCCAGATAGGTCGCCGATATTTTCGCCGAGGGTAAGTTCGCCATTGATATGCTCGTCTTCGAGTGGCTCGTAGGCGTTGTACTGGGAGACCAGTTTACTGGTCAGCTGCTCAAAATTGTTACGGTCGGAGTCTGTCCACCAATTGTTGAGGTAGCCGCGGCCATCAAACTTGCTGCCCTTGTCGTCGAATCCGTGGCCGATTTCGTGGCCGATCACTCCGCCGATACCACCGTAGTTAACCGCGTCGTCCGCCTTCATATTGAAGAATGGCGGTTGCAAAATAGCGGCGGGGAACACGATTTCGTTCATGGCCGGGTTGTAGTAGGCATTTACCGTTTGTGGGCTCATCCCCCACTCGCCGCGATCAATGGGCTTGCCCAGTTTATTGCGATCGTAGGAGGCCTCAAACAAATGGGCTGCCAGTACGTTGCCGACCAGATCATCGGCTCTTACGCTCAGTTCGCTGTAGTCGCGCCACTTGTCTGGGTAGCCGATTTTGGTGGAGAAGTTGTTGAGCTTAAACAGCGCTTGTTTTTTGGTTTCCTCTCCCATCCACTCGAGGGACTCGATAGAGTCGCGGTAAGCGGCCTTGAGATTGTCGACCAATACGACCATGCGCTCTTTAGCTTCCGGTGGGAAGTGCTTTTCGACGTAGCGCTTGCCGACCAGCTCACCGACAGAACCGTTGACGAACTCCACACCGCGCTTCCAGCGGGGTTCCATTTGTTCGATGCCATTAATGGTGGTGCCGTAGAAGTCGAAACGCAGTTGTGCGATTTCGTCATGCATATAGGGCGCCATCGCGTTGAGCACTTTGATTTTCAGGTAGCGCTTCCAGGTTGCCAGTTCAGTATTGGCAATAATTCCGTTGGCGGCCTCCAGGTACTCAGGCTGGCCGACAATAAAGCTGTCCGCCTTTTTCAGTTGGGCTTTGGCCAGGTAGCTGTCCCAGTCTACAGCGGGCATCAGCTCTTTTAGTTCCGCAACAGTTTTCTTGTTGTAGTACTTTTCTGGGTCCCGGTTATCGACACGGCTGCGATGATGTTTGGCCAGGCTTTTTTCGAGCTTGAAAATTTTGTTGGCAAAGTCGTCAGCCCCTTTGAGTCCCGCCAGGTTTTGCAGGTCGGTCAGATAGGTAATATAGGCTGTGCGAAGTTTTTGGCTCTTTTCCGTGTCCTCGAAGTAGTAATCGCGGTCGGGGAGCCCCAGTCCTGCTTGCCACAGGAAGGTCATATAATTTTCTACCTGCTTGAGATCCTGCCAGATGCTTCCGCCAAATGGCACATCGTAGCCGGCAATATCCGCGTAGGCGAAGAAATCGGTCAGATCCTTGCGGTTCTTAATGGCATCGACCTTGGCGAGTTCAGCGGAAACGGCGGAGAGGCCTTTTTTCTCGATCAGCGCCTTATTCATAAAGCTGTTGTAGAGATCGCCAATCTGTTTGGCATCGGCGCCTTTGGCCCCTTGGCTGGCCTCCATAATCAACGCTTTTACCTGCTCGGTACTTTGATCTTGCAGGATGGAGAAGCCGCCCCAGCGAGACTTGTCCGCTGGGATCTCGGTATTTTTCAGCCAGGTGCCGTTGACATAAGCAAAGAAATCATCCTGCGGGCGCACACTGGTATCCATGGCGTTCAGGTCAATCCCCGAGGAAAGCTGCACCTGCTCTGCGGAAGCTTGACTGGCGCTGGCGTGATCGTGAGCCACGGCAAGCAGGGGGGCCTGGGCTGCGGCCAGGGCAGTGGCAATAGCGAGTGGTAATAGTAACTTTTTCATCTTTGCTCTTTTGGCTGAATATCCGCAGAGCATACTAAGAGCAGGGAGCGAGTGGGGGCAAGCGGGCTGCGTTTAGCCGGGGGGGAGGTGCGTTGGGACGAGCGGAGCGAAAGCCCCGCAGAGCGGGGCCTCGGGGCCATGTGACTGGCGATTTAATCCGGCAGGCGGAAAGTGATGGGGATAGAAAAACTATAGGTATCGGCACCCAGCAGCGGGGGGATGGCCGGGTAGGGGCCCGCCCGGCGAACCGCAGCTTGGGCTTCCCGGTTGAGGCTTGAGAAGCGGGACTCCGAGATCGGCTGGATATCTTCCACTTCACCTTGAGAATTTATGGTCACATTAAGGCGTACACTGCCCTCCTGGCCCCGTGCCTGGGCTCGCTTGGGATAGCGAATATGGCGGAAGGTGTGACTGAGCAGGCCCGAGTGGTAGATCTGGCGTGTCAGGATCATATCGGCAGTCAGAGGAGCCTCTTCCTCTTCTTCCTCCATCATCTCCTCTGTATTGTCAGCGAGCGCAGGGCCATCTTCTGGGGGCAGGGTAATCAGCTCCACGTCTTCCTCAGCCTGTGCGGGGAGCGGCGCCTCGACTTCAGGGCTCTGCTCAGAATCCCCCGGGATAGCATCAACTCCAGCCCCTGCGGCTACTGCGGGAGCGGTTGCGGCAAGGGCCAGGGTGGGAGGGGGCAGGTCGGCAATTTCAATAGCCGGTGCCGATGTCGCTGTTTCCGCCGGTGCCTCCTCTGCGGCAATAGCTTGCTCCTGGCTTATTCTCTTGAGCTGTAGTGCGGCAATACGCTCACTGGTTGGGGCCAGGGATTCAAATGTAGTCACCAGGCTACCGGAGACCTGACCGGCGGAGAGGAGTCCGTCTTTGAAGTCAGTGGAGGGGGGAATTGAGCCAATCCAGGCGCGCAGCAAAGTGTTGAAAAAGTCGGGATCGGCAATCTCTCCCAGTTGAATACTGTTGAGCGAGATAGTTGTCGCGCCGGTGCCTGCGGCGAACTCAATACTCAACTGATCGCCGTGGGCAAAGCGGCCTTTAAACAGGTTGGCAAAAGTCACCATGTTTTCGGCCTGGCTGCTCAGCGTATCGCCGGAGTTGTTAATCGCAATGGCTTCCATCCACTGATTGCGGAACCGTCGCGCGGGGAGGCTTTTGGTAATAACACGAACTTCCAAGCGCCGAGGAATGTCGTTATCGAGTAGTGTCGCGGCGTCTCGGCTCAGGCTCTCCGAGTAGATCGCCGCAATATAAATATCTTTATTAAATTGTTGTTCTAGAGCAAGACCGTTTAAAAGTGGTGCCGCTTTTGCAGTGAGAGCAAATGTAAACACCCAAAAAGAGAGGGCTATTTTTATCAATTTCATTGTTCTACGGTGTCTGAGTAGCGGGAGCAAAATGCTCCGCTAGGTAAGAGTTCCGGGGCCCCGACCCCAATGCACACCAGTCAGGTTCAAAAGTGCGCGCCCAAAGCTCGCGGGAGTCCAAAGTTCTACCCGCTATGGCTAACTCTACTGTAACTGGCACTGAGTTCAAGCCTGATAGGGGCAGGCTGTCCTCATTCGCCCAAGAAAAAGAGCCGGTAAAGAAACGATTGTCACACTTAGAAACAGGTGTGATGGGGCGATATCGTTTAGAATGGCGATTTGCGAAGTGGCTTAAGCCATGCTTTGCCAAAAAATGGAATAGTTTTCACTAAATTTGAATTGTGCATGGAAATTAAACCCCTTAGCGAGTATCCACGAGATGCTGTGGATCGCCTTCTCAATGTCATCCATCTATTTCGAGATATTCGAGCCTCCAGTGAATGGCAGTACGATGTTTTACTCAAGCGCTCCCGCTTGGTCAGTCTTCAACCGGGAGAACAGCTGCTGCGTGCAGGTGATGTGGATCAATGGGTCTATTTCCTGCTGCGCGGTGAGTTACATGTGAAAGTGGACGGTTTGGCTTCAGAAGATATGCTGGGGAGTGCGCGCCCCCTGGCTGTAATACGTCCGGGTGAGTTATTTGGTGATTTGTCGATGCTGTTGGCGGAGCCGCGCAGTGCCGATGTTTTTGCCGCGTACAGCAGCCAGGATACCCAGGTGCTGGGTGTTGATTGTACGCTGTTTGGTGATCTCGAGGATCTGTCGCTGTTACAGCTGCCGGCAAAACTGGTCTTCTACCGCAATATGGTGCACTCATTGCGCTGGAAGCTCGAAGTCTATCGCTCCAAGTATCCGGGACACCAGTTGGCAAATAGCCACCGTAAATTGAAACTCTACACCGGCCCGAAAAACTGCCGGGAGGAGCTGCTGGCACTGGCGGAGCAGGCAAAGGCTCTGGCTCAAATACTTCTCGATTGGAACGCAGAATTTGGTTCTGGAGAACTGGTTGACGATGAGTCCGATATGTTGGGATTTCTAGAGTCGATGTTGTCGTAACGATTTCCTGCAAATAGTAAAGGGGCGAGAGGGGTTTTCTCGCTCCAGGCTGCCCTCTCTCCTCCTTCTTATTTATTCTTTTTTTGGTACTGAAGTGCTCGTTCCCTGTGAGTGTGTGAATTATCTGTGTGTTTCAGTCTAAATTTATAGATCACTCGTATACTTCATTTATTCGCTACTAATCGTGTGTTTATAGATGAAATTTGAATAGAGCGTGGTGGAGTATTTTTAGAAATGGATGTGCCTGTGCAAAAATTGTCCTGCGGTAAATAGTTGTCGGAGATTCCTCCAGTAGGATTGCAAAACGCTTTTTGCAATAGTGCATCACTGCCCAACAGGTTGAGTAAGTTATGAATGTATTGGCATCTATCTGGTCAAGGCGCAATTACCGAATGGCAATTATTGTTTCGGTGTCTGCTATTTTTTGGCTGTTGAGCGGGCAGTTGTTTTCCGGCGCGCAGGGCGATCAGAATAAATCGACAGTTGCATCGGCCATTGAGCCCGAGCTGCGAATCCAGGCGCAGATTATTAAATCCCAACCCTACGCGACGCAGGTACTGGTCAATGGGCGCACTGAGGCAAACCGAAGTGTACGCTTGCGCGCGGAGTTAGACGGCACTATTGCAGCGCTTCCGGTTGCAGAGGGGCAAACCGTTAAAAAAGGTGAGGTCATCTGCGAAATTGAAGCGGAGGACCGTATTGAGCAACTGGCTCTGGCCGCAGCGGCGAAGCGCAAGGCGGAGTTGGATTTTGCCGGCGCCGAGCGACTCAAGAAAAAAGGCTTGCAGTCGGATACCGCAATGGCCCAGCAGCAGGTGGAACTGGCTCGCAGCAAAGCAGAATATACCCGCGCCAAGGTTACGGTGGACAAGCTGCATATCCGCGCCCCTTTTGCTGGCGTGGTGAATAGCCGGGCGGTGGAGTTGGGAGATTTTATTCGCCGTGGAGAGGAGTGTGCGACTCTTCTCGATCTGGACCCCATCCTGGTTGTGGGCGAAGTTGCAGAGACCCAGGTGGGCAGTCTTATTGCGGGAGGGCCGGCCAGGGCGCAGTTACAGCGCGGGGTATCGGTAGAGGGGTACCTCCGTTATATCAGTCAACAAGCACAGGAAGTTACCCGAGCCTACCGGGTGGAAGTTGCGGTGGATAATCCCGGCAACCAGCTTCCGGGGGGATTGAGCGGCCAGCTGGCCCTGCCTACCGGTGAGGTGACCGCTCATCTTATTAATGCCTCTCTACTCACGCTAGATGATAGCGGTGCCCTGGGGGTGCGGACGCTCGACGGTGAAAATCGGGTGGAATTTATCAATGTCTCCTTAGTGGGGGACGGCGACAAAGGTGTCTGGGTTGCGGGGCTGCCGGAGGTCGTCACCCTGATTACTGTGGGGCAGGAATATGTCGCTGCTGGGGATGTGGTCCGCGCAGAAATCTTGCAACCCACAGAAAATTTCTCCGGCGAAAATCAGCCGCAGGAAGTCGCTCCGGCACCCGCAGCGGCGGTGATCCCCGAGGGGGAACCGCGATGAGGCTACTGGAAAGCGCTATTCAAAGAAATCGCAGCACCATATGTCTGATGCTGCTGATTGTTTTGCTGGGGATCGTTGCCCGCGCAGCGATGACTATTGAATCGAGTCCCGAGGTGAATCCCCCCTTTGTGATCGTGCAGGTTACCCACGAGGGTATTTCTCCCGAGGATGGTGTGCGCCTGTTGGTTCGCCCCCTGGAGAAAGAAATTCGCGCGGTGGAGGGGGTCGTCGAAGTGATCGCCGTGGCCCGGGAATCCCTTGTTTATATCGTGGTTGAATTTGATTCTGCTATTGGTGTGGATGATGCCGTCGACGATATTCGCAATGCGGTCGATCGGGCCAGGTCGGAACTGCCCCGGGATGCCGATGAGCCCAGCGTCGAAGAGGCGTCGGCGCAACCTTTTCCCACTATCGTAGTGACTTTATCTGGCGAGCAGGTCAACGAGCGGGTTCTATTGCGCACCGCTGAATTGCTCAAGCGCAAGATAGAGGGGATTCCCGAGGTACTTAGCGCCGACCTGCACGGCAACCGGGAGGAGGTAGTCGAGGCGGTGATTGATCCGGTGCGCCTGGAGCACCATCAAATTACCAGTGCCGAGCTGATCAATGCGGTATTGGGCAATAATCTGCTTATTCCCGCAGGAGAGCTGGAGAGCAACCGAGGCCGCTTTTCAGTGAAAGTGCCAGGGTTGATTGAAACCGCTCAGGATGTCTACGATATTCCGCTCAAGAAGTCCCGCGATGGTGTTGTGACTCTGGGAGCGGTCACCGATATTCGCAGAACTTTCAAAGATGCGGTGAGCTATACCAGTATCAATGGTCGCCCGGGACTGGCGATTAACGTTGAAAAACGCAACGATGCCAGCTCTGTCGATGTCGCAGATAGGGTTCGCGAAGTGGTGCAGAGTGAACTCGCTGCGCTGCCACAGGGCGTCACCCTGGAGTTTGTTTTTGACCAGTCCGGTTTTGCCCGGGATATGGTCAGTGAAATGCAGGGAAATATCCTGACGGCAATACTGCTGGTAATGATTATTATCGTTGCCGCCCTCGGTTTCCGCTCGGGTATCCTGGTGGGGCTGGGAGTACCCTTTTCTTTGCTGTTTGGCACCATCATCACCTGGCACCTGGGTTATTCCTTTAACTTTATGGTGATGTTCGGGATGTTGCTGGCCCTCGGTATGTTAATTGATGGCTCCATTGTGATTACCGAGTTTGCGGATCGGAAAATGGCCGAGGGGCTATCTGCCAGGGAGGCTTATATTGCATCGGTCAGCCGTATGTTCTGGCCGGTAGTTGCCTCAACCGCGACCACCCTTGCCGCATTTTTGCCGATTATGTTATGGCCCGGGGTTACCGGAGATTTTATGCGCTACCTGCCCGTTACCGTATTCGCGGTATTGGCCGGGTCACTCCTGTACGCGCTGTTTTTTGCCCCGGTACTGGGGTCACTGTTTGGCAAGAGTGCCATGGATGCCTCTACGCGCAATTATCTGAGCCAGCTGGAGAGCGGCTTGCCTCGCTCCCTACCCGGAATTACCGGCGGCTATGCCCGACTTATTGAGAAGGTTTTGCGGCGCCCTCTGAGTGGATTCTTTGCCACTATCGCCATACTGGTTGCGATTTTTATCGGTTTTATTAATTTTGGCGCAGGGGTCGAGTTTTTTACCGATACCGAAGAGCAGTACGGCAATGTAGAAATTAGGGCCCAGGGCAATCTGTCTATGGCGGAGAAAAAAGCTCTGGTGGCGCAGGTGGAAAGAGCTGTACTGAGTGTGCCCGAAGTTAGGATAGCGCATACCACCATTGGCTCCGGGGGAATTAGCGGGAACTCTGACCGCTCTCCGGACCAGATTGCCAATATGCTAGTCGAGCTTTACCCGGCGGAGGAGCGCGAACGGCGGAGTCGAGATATTTTTATCGATATTCGCACGCGCACCGCAGACTTTGCTGGTATTAAAGTAACGGCCAACGTTATGGAAGGTGGGCCGCCAGTCGGTAAAGATATTGTATTGGAGTTGCGCAGCCAGAATTACGAGCAGCTACTGCTGGAGACCTGGCGATTGCACCGCGCAATGGAGCAGATCGGCGGCTTGCGCGATATTGTCAATACGGCTCCACTGCCCGGCATTGAGTGGGAGGTAAAAGTCGACCGTGCCAAGGCGGCGCTTTACGGAGCCGATCTCACTGAAGTGGGGCGGGCGGTGCAGTTGGTTACCAACGGTGTTCGCGTCGCAGAGTATCGGCCCGATGATACCGATGAAGAGGTCGATATCCGTATCAGGTACCCCCAAAGTGCCCGGGGGATTGCGGCGCTTGATCAGCTAAAGGTGAATACCACTCAGGGCACGGTTCCCATTAGTAGTTTTGTGCAGACAGAAGCCATGCCTAAGGTGGATAAAATTGAGCGAATCGATGGCATTACCCGCATGCAAATTAAGGCTGATGCACAGGAGGGTGTGCTGGCGGATGATAAAGTGCAAGAAATAAGGACATGGCTACAGAGCAACCCGGTAGATAAGCGGATTGAGCTATTGTTCCGTGGAGCCGATGAAGAGCAGAGTGAGTCTTTTCAATTCCTTGGTATAGCCTTTATTTTGGCCCTGTTTTTAATGTTCATTTTGCTGGTGACCCAGTTCAACAGCTTTTACCAATCCCTGCTAGTGCTCTCCTCGGTGATTATGTCCACTTTGGGTGTGATGCTGGGCCTGCTTATCACACAGAGCACTTTTAGTGTGATTATGACCGGAGTAGGTATTGTGGCGTTGGCCGGGATTGTGGTGAATAACAATATCGTGCTGATAGATACTTACAATTTCGTGCGCAAGAGTGAGCCGGGTCTCACATCGGCTGAGGCCGCAGTCAAGGCATCGACACAGAGGTTGCGACCGGTCTTTTTGACAACTGCGACAACAATCCTCGGGTTGTTACCCCTGGCGCTGGGAGTCAGTGTTGATATGGTGGGGCGCAATATCGTTGTCGATGGGGTAATTGCCTCTTTTTGGGTGAAGCTTGCCAGTGCAATTGTCTACGGACTTACCTTTTCCACCTTGCTGACTTTGCTGGTCACTCCGATTATGTTGGTGTTGCCGGGTCGCTATAGGAGGGGAGGTCGCCAACAGGCTGCTGAGCTTGCCGGGAATTGATCAGAGACTTTCTGAGTCTCAATGAGTGAGTACAAATTTCGGGGGCTTAGGCCCCCGTTTTTATCGCGGGGAATTATGGATAAGGGCAAGTGGCCGGCGGAGGTTTTACAGCGCAGTGAGCAGCTGCAAGCGCAGCTTGCTGCACCTTTTCGGGATTTATTACACGAGCATCAATTGCCGGAGGATTTCTTGCCGGTGCTCACTCAAGTTTTTCTGCCTCTGGCCATCTGGACGCTTAATCGCCATCAGCACAATAGGCCGCTGGTGATCGGAATAAGTGGCGGGCAGGGCACAGGCAAGTCTACGCTGGCGGATGTGTGGCAGCGTGTCTATCGGGAGATCGGTTATCGCTGCTGTACTTTGTCTTTGGATGATATCTACTTAACCCAGCAGCAGCGCCGAGCCCTGGCGACAAAAGTGCACCCTTTGCTCAAAACCCGGGGGGTGCCGGGTACCCACGATACCGCCCTGGGGATTAATACCCTGAAGGCCCTGTGCTCCGCCGATAAAGACTCGACGGTTTCCTTGCCCCGATTTGATAAGGGCAGCGATGACCGTATACCCGCGCATTTGTGGCCCGTTGTCAGTGGACGGGTGGATATTGTTTTATTCGAGGGCTGGTGCCTCGGTGCCAGACCCTCCCTTGAACCCAAAGGGCCGCTCAATGAGCTGGAAGACAAGAGGGATGCTTGTGGCAAATGGCGGAATTATGTAAATCAACAGCTGGAGGGCCCTTATCGGGATCTTTTTTCGCTGATTGATATATGGATTATGCTCAAAGCACCCAGTATGGCGTGTATTGTTCGCTGGCGTCAGTTACAGGAGCACAAGCTCAGGGCCCGATCGGGCAGGGGGATGACGGGTCGGCAAATTGCACAGTTTGTACAGCATTACGAAAGGCTGACGCGGAACTTATTGGAAGATATGCCGAATTGGGCGGACTGTGTTATAGCGTTGGGGGAAGATCACAAGGTGAGGGGCGTTCAGCTGGGTGCAGATAGCTCCCGGCGGGTTTAAACCCTGGCTTGGCCAGGGTTTAAACGGGCTGAATAAATCAGCCTCGAGTAAGCGCTGGCTTATTTAGCCTTGGGCGGACGACCGCGACCACGCTTTACAGGAGCAGCGTCAGTTGTTGCTGCGGCTGCGGATTCTGCTTTTTTGGGGCGCCCTGGCTTTTTCTTAGCGGCTTCCGCTTTTGCTGGGCGACCGGGCTTCTTTTGTGCGGTTTCTGCCTTTGGTGGGCGGCCGCGACCGCGTTTTACAGGAGCAGCTTCAGTTGCTGCGGCGGCTGCGGTCTCTGCTTTTTTAGGACGACCGGGCTTTTTCTTAGCGGTTTCCGCTTTTGCTGGGCGGCCGGGCTTCTTTTTGGCTTCAGTGGTTTCAGTAGCTTCTTTTTTGGGGCGGCCAGGCTTTTTCTTGGCTTCTTCGGTCTTAGCGGGACGGCCGGGCTTCTTCTTGGCTTCTTCAGTCTTAGCGGGGCGACCAGGCTTTTTCTTTGCGGTGGTAGCTTTCTTCTTGCTGGCAGCGGCTTTCTTAGCTTCGGCAGCAGCTTTTTTCTTCTCGCTGGCGGCCAGTTTCTTGGCTACAGCAGCTTCTTCTTTAGCAACGATCTTAGCTACTTGAGAAGCCAGTTTGTTAGCGGCTTTGATCTCAGCCAGCTCGTTTTTGGCTGCGGTTGCAGCTGTTTTGGCTTCAGTTGCAGCAGTTTTGGCTGCGGCAGCGGCTTCACGCGCTTTTTTCAGCTGTTGCTGCTGAGCGGCAGTCTTTTTCTTCGCTCGAACAGTTGCCACTTTATCTTGAGTGGTTTTTGCTTTAGCAGCAGCTTTCTTGGCATTGTTTGCCAATTTTTCAGCGCTGGCGGTTGCGTCCTTTTCCTGTTTCAGGCGGGCGCTTTCCAGTTTAGCGGTGAGGGAGCGCAGCTCCGCTTCCAGTTGTGCAACGTCGCTGGTAGCGACTTGAGTAGCTTTTTTAGTAGCCATTTAAATATCCCTGCAAAATGAATTGTTTTAGTAAGTGGGGGCATTCCTATCAATTATTCTCAGCCATCTTTAACGGAAATAGGCGCCGTTCAAGATGCGTGTTTTCGGCAGAAAACAATTGATAGTGAGTCCCCCCAAGCTAGCGGCGCTAATTGCAGCTTATTTGTATACCTAATTGCAAGTCTTTTGAATGGTTTTTTTCTATTTAATGTAAAAAAAATGGCTTTTTTTTACATATTTTTCCATTGGGGGCCATTTGAACTGTGTTTTTGATCTTTTTGGGAACTTACAAGGGGTCTCCACTAGAGCTTCTTTATCGCCAACATTACCCGTTGCAAATCAGTAAATGTGAGGTTAAATAGTTGAGTAAATCTGTAAGTTTTATCGGTTTGTTGGTTTAGTTGTTTTGACTTTTGCCCCTAAAGCTTGTTTGCGAACGATGGTTTTGTTCGCTCCATTCAGCGAGAGGCCGGCTAACAAAACTTAACTGCGCGCTTTCCTCCCCACTAATTGGCGACGGGACTCACCCTGGCTGAGTTTGTTATCTGGCCTGGGGGAGAGCGATATTCGAATAGTGAGGAATTGAACGGGGGCAAGCTGCCAGGGCTAGCTTGAGTACTACTGTGGTACCCCTGCGCTGTATAAGGAATTAAAACGGATAGCGCTGACATTTATATAGCGGGTGGAGTGCAGGGTATATGAGTGCCGGGGGCGGGATGATTAGTTCACGGGAATCGCTGGCCACCGGGGTATTTCAATCTGGATGTAGAAACTGTTCTTTTCTGTGGGCAAATTGCAGAGGGCTAAACCCGCTTATATCGCGCTGTTTGTTCCGCTGGCCTGTATGCGTTTTGTGGTTTTGGTGCTGGCGCTTTTAATCTAACGGGAAAGCGAGCGCTTGGTCTCCAGTCTTTTGTTTTGCTATAAGGTGACAACTCTGCTAATTATAAGAGTGCGAGATAAGGTGCTATTGGTCGAATTTTGGTGTTATCCGCAGTAATTAGGATGACGCCCCAACCACTATGGGCCAATTTTCAGGTTTAATGATATTTTTATGGACAACAGCTCTGCTTTGGAGGAATTGGCAATTAAGGTTAACGCTTGTCAGCTTTGCAGAAGTTAGAGCGGTAAGATTTATTAAACCCAGTAACAGGACATACCTGTCACTGGGGGATATGGACACCGGTACTTTAGTTTTATAGTGGCCCGTAGGGTAAATAGCGATTATTGGAGTTCTGGCGAATCCACAGCAGCTGTTCTTTTGTTAATGGCGTAGCGCGCTGTTTGAGCACCTTGGCCAGCGGAATCACTGCGGACTCAGCGCCGGCGTCCCAGCCCGGCAGCTGCATTTCTGCCAGGGTAAAGAAGCGGATCAGTTGCCACAGCTGGGCGCTGCTCCAATTCTCGCTCTCCTCAAGCCAGTGCTGGGTGGGGAGACGAATCAGTTTGGAGGATATATTTTCAATACTTTCCACTGATTCGGTAAAAGAATTATTGGATTCAGCAATTTCGATAAGTTTGAGCAACTGCTCCCGGTTAAATTCCTCTTTCGTTTCACTGTTTGGGCTACTTACCTGTGGCTCCCAGGCTCCTACGCTCATACTGACTCCTTATCATGGTCCTATTTCTTGCCGCATTATAGCGAGGAGAAAAACATTCTGGGGAGCTTCTGATTCACTCGGTGATACCTCTGGCTTTTTTGGGGCGTGCGTGTGGCGGGTAGCCTCGCCACTGAGACAAGCGGCGATACAGAGTGTGAGGGGCCGGCAAGGGTTCCTAGACCCGTCTTGCCGCCCCTGCCAAATGAGCAGTGAGTCACATTTAATATTGGCAGCCTTTAGGCGCGGGGTAGACATCGCGGAATTATTCAGAGGCGCCGCTATATTCGGGTAGTATTTCGGATACTATAACGGTGATTCTTTACCTTGAGGTTCACATGGAATTTATTGCTAAAGCACTGCCGGCGACCAAACGAGTGGCTCTGGTAGCCCATGACAACCGCAAAGATGCCATGATTCAGTGGTGCCTTCGACACCGCGATTTGCTCAAAAAGCACCAGTTGTTAGCCACCGGGACAACCGGTGGGAAAATAGAGGCGGCGACGGGGTTAAGTGTTGAGAAGCTCTTAAGTGGTCCACTGGGTGGTGACCAGCAGCTGGGGGCGAGGATCAGCGAGGGACAGGTGGACCTGCTGGTATTCTTCTGGGACCCCTTTGAACCCATGCCCCATGACCCGGACGTCAAGGCACTGCTGCGTATTGCCGCAGCCTGGAATATCCCTGTGGCCTGCAACCAGAGCAGTGCTGATATGGTGGTACAGTCACCATTAATGGACCAGGCTTTTGAACACGAAGTGCCTGACTACCAGAGCTATCTAGCGGGGCGTTAGTCGGAATTTCTGCTTAAAATTTGATCTTTCTTGTCGATTCTATTCTGTAACTCATTGATTTTTAAGGTTTATTTATCAGGCTTGTCGCTCGCACTTGCAATGCTTGCGAAATCGCGGCAATCTTCCCTCCAGATTAGACCGGTCAATCCGGCACCCCTGATATTTGAAAATTGCACGGTGTTTTATGAGTAGACGACGCGGAAAGGCCGTAGAAGAGGAAAAGGCGGATATCGACCTGACGCCCATGTTGGACGTTGTGTTTATCATGCTGATCTTCTTTATCGTGACTGCTTCATTTGTTAAAGAGAAGGCGCTGGATGTGAATGTGCCTGATCCCAATGAGACCAGCAACGCTGAGCCAGATCCCAACAAGCAGAATATTCTGCTGATGGTCAGCGCAAATGATGAAATCACCATGGCAGATGGCAGCCGCATTGACAGCCGTGCAGTGCGCGCCCGTATTGCGCAGATGTATGCGGAGAACCCGCAGGCAATGGTGATCGTGCGTGCGCACAACAAGTCCAGTGCGGATACCTACGTACAGATTGCGGACGCGGCGAAGGAAGTGAGTCTGGGCATTCAGGTTTCCCTGGTACCCTACGAGGACTAAGCTTCCCGGCGACTTGTCCCCGCTTAAAAAGCCAGCGTATCGCTGGCTTTTTTCGTTTGTGAATTATGCTTTTGAATGGGTCATAAAATTGGGGGCTTAAATGACCCTACTAGCTTAAATGACCCTACTGATGGGAACTGATATCAGAATTCTGAGCGGATTGCCCAGAGGTCCGGGAATACCGGCCTGAACAGGGTTCCCAGTAAATAGCCCACCCCGCTTGAGCCACCGGTACCCATTTTGCTGCCGATAGTCCGCTCCACCATTTTGACATGCCGATAACGCCACTGCTGCAACGAGGTGTCGATATCCACTAGCGCCTCGCAGATTTCACTTACCAGTGGATCACTCCGATAGATCTCGACCAATATCTTTTGAACGGCCGCAGAGGGTTCGGCTACCAGGCTAAAGTCCCTGTTGAGTTCGGTATCCGGTACCTTGTGCCCATCGTGCAGCAAAAATTTTAGGAAAGCGTCCCAAAGCGTCGGCGCCTCGAGGCGTTTTTGCAAACGCTGGCGGTGCTCTGAGCCGGGGGGGTAGTTTTCCAGCTTTGTCGGGTCCTTGGCGCCGTAGAGAAATTCCAGCTCGCGAAATTGGTACGACTGAAAACCACTGGCTGTGGAGAGTCGATCGCGGAAAGACATAAATTCGAGTGGGGTGAGGGTTTCCAGGATATCGACCTGCTGTATCAGCGTGCGGTAAATCGCATCGACGCGCTTGAGGGTGTGCAGGGCGCGATTGCGATCTCCCGCATTGAACAGGCACACCAGGAAATCCAGTTCGTGCAGCATTTGCTTGAACCAGAGTTCGTAGCTTTGGTGAATGGTGATAAATAGTAGCTCGTCGTGCTCGGGGCCATCGGAAAGAGGTTTCTGGCACTGTAAAAGCTCGTCTACTTTAAGGTAAGAGCTATAAGTTATTGTCATAGTCAGCTGCTTCCTGAGTGTGTTTTAACCAGTTACAAAATAATGCTCTCTTTAGCCGGTGCTGATCAAAATAAAAGTTACGGCAAAGTGATTAATATTGGGCATATTATAAAGCTCCGGAGCTCTGCGAATGGAAAACCCTGCACAAAACCTACGTGTCAATGGCTCTCGCCTTTGGAATAGCCTGATGGCAATGGCCGAGATAGGTGCGACCCCGGCGGGCGGCTGCAACCGCCAAGCCCTGACGGATGAAGACCGCGAAGGGCGCGACCTGTTCGTGCGCTGGTGTCGGGATATTGGCTGTGAAATTAGGGTGGACCGGATGGGAAATATTTTTGCCCGCCGGGCTGGCGCAGATAATAGCTTGCCTGCGGTAGTGACGGGCTCTCATCTGGATACTCAGCCCACCGGTGGCAAATTTGACGGTGTCTATGGCGTACTTGCCGGTCTGGAAGTGCTGCGCACTCTGGAGGAGCGGGGTATCAGAACCCAGGCTCCGCTAGAGGTGGTTGTGTGGACCAATGAGGAGGGCGCGCGTTTCTCTCCGGCGATGATAGGTTCTGGTGTTTGGGCCGGTGAATTCAGCTTGGAGTATGGGCATAACCGCGCGGATAAATCCGGTATCACCATCGGTGACGCGTTAAAGCAGATAGGGTATCTCGGCACTGAGCCCGCTCAACCGAGCCCAATCAAAGCCTCCTTCGAGGCGCATATCGAACAGGGGCCGATTCTCGAGAAGCAGGACCAGGTGATCGGTGTTGTCACCGGGGTACAGGGGATTCGCTGGTATGACGTGACTTTTTACGGAGTGCCCTGCCACGCGGGCCCAACCCCGATGGAGGATCGCCGCGATCCGGTCCAGGCGCTGTCCATACTGTGCGAACGCCTGTACCGCCAAGTGCGGGAGTATTCAGAAGATGCGCGCATCACCTGTGGCGATCTGAGGGCGGCGCCGGGCAGTCGCAACACGGTACCCGAAGAGGTGGTACTGGCACTGGACCTCCGCCACCCCCTGGACGAGGGGTTAAATTATCTGCACGAGGCCCTGTATCGCGCGGCTGAAACGGTGCAGGAGGAGACCGGCACCCGCATTGATATTCGCGAAGAGTGGTACTCCCCTCCCGTGGCTTTTGACCGGGATTGTATCGAGGCGGTGAACAGTGCTGTGCAACATCTGGGATACAGCAATCGCAAGATAGTCTCCGGTGCCGGGCACGACTCTGTCTACGTATCCCGGGTTGCGCCTGTCTCTATGATCTTTGTGCCCTGTGAAGGGGGCCTGTCACACAATGAAGCGGAGTCGGCCGCGCCGGATCACCTGGAGGCGGGCTGTAATGTGTTGCTTCACGCAATGTTGAGCAGTGCAGAATTGGTGTAAGTAGCAGTGCAGGTAGGACACCTGCTTTGATGCAGTCGTCCCCCCTGGCTTTGGCATAATTGATAATAAGTTGGAATATAAGCGAATGGGTAATTTTACTTTGAAGCACCGCCAGGATAACGGCGGCACCGCAGCCCTGGCCGATTGGGGCATGGACTCTGAATACGGCGTGCTGCGGGATGTATTGATCGGTCCTGTGGATAACTTTAGCTGGCGCACCGGTAACGCCAGTGCCCGGCGCGCTGAGCGCCTCGGTATGCAGTTTGATCACAAGGTGGCAGCGGCGCAGCATGGAGAAATGCTCGATGCCTACCGCCACGCTGGGGTGAAGACACATCTGATTCCAGCGGATAGCACCTTGCCCTACCAAATTTATGGGCGCGATTCCTCGGTGATGACTCCGTGGGGGCCAATTGTGACACAGATGTTCAGCCCATGGCGTCGCGGTGAGTGGGCGCCCATTGTGAAGAAGTACGCAGAGCTGGATATTCCGATTTACGACATTATTACGGCGGGCTCCCTGGAGGGCGGCGATTTTATGGTGTTAGAGCCCGGCGTTATCCTGTGTGGCTACTCCGGCGAGCGCACCAGCCCACAGGGATTTGCGCAGATGAAAAGCTGGGTGGAAAAGGAGGGCTGGGAGGTTAAAGGTTACCAGTTCGACCCATTCTTCCTGCATATCGATGTAATGGTAGCGATGCTCGCAGAAAAATTGGCGGCCATTTGCGTCGATGCAGTTGAGCCGGAGCTGGTGCAGTGGTTTAAGAACCGCAATATAGAAATCATCGATATTCCCTTCCCGCAGGTACTGGAGCTTGGCGTCAATGTTGTTGCCCTGGGGAATGATCGGGTGATGTTGCCGAAGGCCAATCGCGGTTTAGCGGAGAAGTGCCGCGCCCATGGTCTGGAAGTGATCGACCCGGATATTTCCATGATTACTCCCGGTGGCGGTGGTGTTCACTGCATGTGCCAGCCCCTGCGCCGGGATTCAGCCAAAAGCGCTTGATTCGCCGCGCAGTCCATGACTAGAGCCCGGTCGCTGGTGGCCGGGTTAATCCCGTCAACGAAAGTGGTTGATTAGGAACTCGCACCTCTGGGAACAGCGGTTAATATGAATCGCCTAAACAGGCGGCTTGCAGCGCAGGAAAATTGTTTCCGCTGAAGCCTTATAGCGAGGCCGCTGTGAGCCGCCCGATCTACGTCTTACCCCGGAGAACACTATGCAAAGCGAATGCGCTGAAATTCAGGCCGAGCTTAAGGACCGCATCCTCGAGATTACGATTAATCGACCCGGACGTAAAAATGCCCTGACTATGGCCATGTATACTGCGATGGCGGGCTTGCTGAATCATGCGTCGACAAACCCAGATGTCCGCGTGGCAATTATTACGGGTGCAGAGGGTATATTCACCAGTGGTAATGATCTGACCGATTTCCTCGGCGGCTCTACTGACGGGGAAGAGTCTCCGGTATTCCAGTTTATGAGTGCCCTCTACCATTTCCCCAAGCCGGTAGTTGCGGCAGTGAATGGTCCGGCAGTCGGTATTGGCACCACTATGTTGTTGCACTGTGATCTGTCTTTTGCCGGAGAGGACGCCATGTTCCAGATGCCGTTTGTGGATCTGGGCCTGTGTCCTGAGTATGGTTCCAGCTACTTACTGCCGCGGATTGCCGGCCATGCCAAAGCTTCTGAGCTGTTGCTTTTGAGCAAGCGTTTTAGCGCGAAGGAAGCGGTTGAGCTAGGAATCTGTAACGCGGCGGTGGCGCCAGAACAGGCGATCGCCCGCGCCCGTGAAGCGGCAGCGGAACTCGCGAAAAAAGCGCCGGCGGCAGTGCGCCTGAGCAAACAGCTGCTGCGCCGGGCAACCGAGGAGAAGGGCTTGGAATTTATCCGGGATGAAGGGCGCTACTTTAAAGAGCGTTTGGCCTCGGATGAATTTAAAGAAGCGGCTACCGCTTTTATGGAGAAGCGACCCGCAGATTTCTCCAAGTTTGACTGAGAAAAAAGGCCGCGATTTGCGGCCTTTTTTCTCGCCTGCGGTTTATCAGCGGGGGCTGTGGGCACCACTGAGGTAGTTGATAGCTCTGTCCGGGTGATCGGTAAAGAGGCCGTCAAGCTCTAGCTGGTAGACGGCGAAATGCAGGAAGTGCTCGAAGGTGTCAAACTCTTCGGGCACTGCCCCCGTATCTGCGCGGAAGGTATAGGCGTGGACTTGCAGTTGTCGGCGGTGTGCGCGGCGCACGACATTATTGGCGCTGGGCTCGCCGTCTGTAACTTCCATCAGCATCGGATACCAGGGGCCAATACCGTCGGCATAGGTGGCGATTTTGCGCAGACCGCCCCGTTCCAGCATCCAGTCGTAATTGTACTTCTCAATCTCGCCATCAACTTCAATCAGCTTTTCCCCCCAGTCGGTAGCGGCGACTAATTGAACTAAGGATAAATCCATCCCCATGGCGGGCATTAATTCAAACTTGACGCGCTGCAATTCTTCCGCATCAAAACACTGGAAAAAAACTTTCTGCTCACGAGCGGTATAGCCGTATTTTTTCAATGTTTGCAGTGCGATTAAGGCAATATCTTTGCCTTCCCAGTGGTGGAAATAGGGTTTTTTAATTTCTGGGTAGATACCAATATTGTACCCCAGTGAGCGGTTAAGCCCTTGAATCAGTTCCAGCTCCTCCTCGAAAGTGGCAAGCTTGAAGTTCGACTGCCATATTGGAAATCTTTCCGGATATTTTGCCTCTAAGCCATCCTCTCCACTGATAAAGGGCTCCGACACCTGAAGCTGCTTCAGCTCGGCGAGGGTAAAATCAATGGTATAGAAGTGGCCGTCATCACGGGCGCGCAGTGGAAAAACCTCAGCGACGTTAGTCACGCTATCGAGGTAAATATCGTGCATTACGATCAGGTGGTCATCCTTGCTGAGCACCAGATCTTGCTCGATATAGTCTGGGCGCATACCGTAAGCCAAAGCCTTGGATTCCAGGGTGTGCTCGGGTAAATAGGCGGAGGCGCCTCGATGAGCTACCACAAGGGTCTGTTTATTTTTATTATCAATATTGTCTGCGCAAGTTAGTGTTGCGGCTACAGATAGGCCGATCAACACGAGTGAGAGAAATTTTTTAAACATATGAAAATGACCCTTGAGTAAGTGTGGGGCACTTTCTAGCAGATAAATATGACAGGGATATATCAGCGAGTCGGGCAATGTTGCCCCCTGTGAACGCTTAATATTTTTCCGGGCGCCGAGTAAATTTTTAGGGCCGAGCATAACTAAACCATATCGACTGGCCCAATAATTTGTATATAAAATTTGAATATTGCGCAGGAAATGGCTTGTCGACTGCATCCCTGCGCAAGGGTGGAATAGTAATTTCTAGACTAACGCCTCGTGGGGCCATAAATAGTCAGCGTAGCTTTCTCTAAGATCTTTTTTGCTGACTTTGCCGGTGGCTGTATGGGGAATGGTTTTGGCAATAACGCAATCATCGGGAATCCACCAGTTGGCAAAATGACCTCTAAAGGCTGCCAGTAGCTTCCCGGGGTTTACCACCTTGCCCTCGGCGGGAACAACAATAAGGAGCGGGCGCTCGCTCCACTTTTCGTGGGCTACACCAATCACGGCGGCCTCTGCGACGCCGGCCTGCGCCATGGCAAAGTTTTCCAGCTCAATGGAGGAAATCCACTCGCCGCCGGACTTGATCACATCCTTGGTGCGGTCGGTGATTGTCAGGTAACCGTCGGCATCAATCGTGGCAACGTCGCCAGTATCAAACCAGCCATCCTCGGTAAGTGCTGACTCAGTGGCGCGGTAGTAGCGCTCGCACACCCAGGGGCCGCGCACTTGCAGGGCACCAAAGGCCAGGCCGTCCTGTGCCAGTGTATTGCCCTCGGGATCGACAATGCGCATCTCAACCCCAAATCCCGCCCGGCCCTGTTTGAGCCTGAGGGCTTGCGCTTCCTCTCTGGGGAGCTTGTCCGGAATGCGGGCATTGTAGCTTCCCAGTGGGCTCATCTCAGTCATACCCCAGGCGTGATGGGTGTAGACCCCGTGCTTTTGCTCGAACTCCTCCATAATGCTCCAGGGGCAGGCCGAGCCCCCAACCACTACCCGGTTTAGGCTGGCTAGGCTCTCGCCAGTTTCGCGCAGGTACTTGAGCAGGGCGAGCCAAACGGTGGGAACACCGGCTGCGATAGTGACAGATTCCTGCTGGATTAATTGGCTCAGTGTTTCCCCACAGCCCATTTTCGGACCGGGCAACACAAGTTTTGCCCCGACAGCCGCTGCGGCATAGGGAATCGACCAGGCGTTGACATGAAACATGGGAACAACAGGCAATATCGCCTCGTCTCTGCGGATCGCGAAGGCATCAGGCATCAGCACGCCGTAGGTATGCAGCATCAGTGCGCGGTGGGAATAGAGCACGCCTTTGGGGTTGCCGGTTGTACCGGAGGTATAACAGAGTGCTGCCGCACTTTCCTCCTCTAAGTCTGGCCAGTGAAATTCCGTGGGTTTTCCAGCAAGCAAGGTTTCATAACAGTAAATATTTGTGAGCGAGGTGTCGGGCATATGTGCTTTATCGGTCAGCACAACAATGCCTTCAACTGAACCCAGGCTCTCCGCCAGGGACTCAATCAGGGGGATAAACAGCGGATCAATAAACAGCCAGCGGTCTGCGGCGTGCTCAATAATGTAAGCGATTTGCTCGGCAAATAGTCGCGGGTTAATGGTGTGGCAAACAAGACCACTGCACGAGGTGGCGTAGTAGATTTCAAAGTGCCGGTGATCATTCCAGGCGAGAGTTGCAATCCGATCCCCGCTGTTGGCGCCAAGCTTTTGCAGTGCGTGTGCCAATTGTGAAGCCCGTGCAAAAGCTTGCCGGTAGCTGTAGCGGAACAGGGGGGCATCCTGGGTAACTGAGACAATCTCACTATCTGGTGAATTGCTCAGTGCATGTTTCATAAT
The DNA here is from genome assembly GCF_052466995.1 of Microbulbifer regidiadema (SeqCode). NCBI lineage: Bacteria > Pseudomonadati > Pseudomonadota > Gammaproteobacteria > Cellvibrionales > Microbulbiferaceae > Microbulbifer > Microbulbifer regidiadema (SeqCode). The sequence goes on from NZ_CP174297.1 coordinate 4,179,060, forward strand.
GCCGGTGAGGATGAGCTGGGATTGCATCATCATGCCGTTCATCGCTTACTCCTTATTATTATCTTTTATTTGCAGATAGACACTAACCCTCCAGAGATTCCAGAGGGTAATAGCAAAAGGACAAGAGGTTAAAACTACTGAACGATCTTTATCCACTCCCCGGGCTTGGGCTCTCCGCGAGGATAATAACCATTTAACAGGCGTAATTGCTCCTCTGCATATTCGCCGATTTTCATATGCTTTGCCAAGGAGGCAAAGGTGGTTTTTTCATTGGCCTGGACGTAGCGCACCCTCTTGATATCGACTTCCACAATGTCTGATTGTCGCAGGGGCCTAAAGCTCCTGATGCTGGTTAAGAATAAATTGTCATATTTATCAATAAGTTCCTGCTCGGAGTCGTCATTACTGGTAATTTTTCCCTGTAGCACAAACTGTCGGCTGCCATAGAAGATAACTGCAATTCTGTCTGGATCTGCCGCGTCTTTTTCTTGGGTTGGAATCTTTCCGGTATGGCCCTCAAGCCGATATTGATTGAGTTTTTCCCCCTGCTCAAGATTGCGTAGGTCGAACTCTGAGCGCAGTGCCATATCGGCGGGCTGGTTGCCGTCGCGCTGGGCAACCGTGATGGTAATTTTTGCACTTTTATCCGCTGCCGAGCCGACAATGGCCGAGCGCTGGTTTTCCACCAGCCAGCCGTCGGGGAATAGAAGAGAGAAGCCCAGTCGCTTGTGGTTGTAGCGGTTTTTGCTGGACTGCTGAGTGTTGTTTCCATAAACCAGGCCATCGGTTTTTTCCCGATAGTATTCGACTTTGATTTCTTTGCTCTCCTCGGGCAGCTGACCGGCAGCGTTCACCACTTCCTGTAGGCGCAGGTCATTTCTGGGGTGTGAGGCAAAAACACCGTGATAAGTTTGCGATTTCTTGCCCTCAATACGGGCCTGGCGCCGGGCAAAAGTCTCCTGATCTTTAAGCAGTCCAATCACATTGATCATGGCCTGTGGGTCATAACCGGCGTTGAACATATACTGGGCGCCGAAGCGGTCAGCTTCCAGTTCCATCTCGCGGCCGTAGCCCTTGACTGCGGCGGTGCTATACAGGTTTGCAACATCCCCAACCACGCCGCTGCCGGTCACTAACACTGATAGTACAGATACCGCGCTGGCCCCGGTCGCCGCTGTTTTCTGCCTCACCGCATGGCGGGCGGTGATATGAGCAATTTCATGGGCGAGTACGGCGGCCATCTCCGCTTCAGAGTGCAGGTAGGTCAGCAGGCCCCGGTTGATATAGATATAGCCGCCGGGGAGGGCGAAAGCGTTGATATCCTGGCTATCGATAATGGTGAAGTGATACTGAAGATCGGGCCTGTCACTGGCGGCGGCAACTTTTTGACCGACATGATTGACATAGGCCGTGAGAACCGGGTCTCTATAAACTGGAGTGCTTTCGATCAGCTTTTCGTGCATCTCCTTGCCAATAGAGATCTCCTTCTCCTCTGACATTAAAACCAAATCGGGTTTGTTTGTGGCGGGATTGAAGGCACATCCGGCACAAAATAGCAGGAGGATACTGACAAAAATCCGCTCGACAAGTTTCATAAAGCCTAGCCTCTCAAAGTCTTATTATTTATGAACTGGGGGTTCCCGACGGGGTTAAAAATTGTTGTAGCTGCAGTGCCATTCCTTTACAGGCATTATTTTGCACCCTGGCAATCAGTGGAATTGGAACGACAATGGCAGGCATATAGGAGGTACCCTTGGCATCTGCACTGAGTTTTCCGGAGAGTTCGCGGTCTCTGAAGTCCCATACTGCCGCCTCGTAGTCCGATTCCTTGTCCCAGGTGCCAAAGCCAAAGCAGCCTGCGCCGCCGGTACTGATGGTGCAGCTGATAGAACCCGCACTGGCGGTGGTCTCGGTCGAGCCATCGATCCAGACGATATATTTCACTCCATAGGCCTCCATGCGCTCACGGACACTGTCATTTTCCATCAGCCGGTCGAGGGAGCGAACATGCATGGGCGCTGTCCTGGGTTCGAACCAGGGATACATAAGGTCGACAAAGTCTTTTTCAGGGATGATAGTGACACCCCGCTCAGGGTTGTGCAGTTCCCGGCCAACGCACGAGACTAAATCGGGCTCTGTTTCATAGTCGCTGGAGTGGCGCCGGCCGAGAATAACGACGGAATCCCCCTCGGCGAGTTCTCCATCGGAGCGCCGGTACTCATCAATTACAACCGTGGTGCAACCGCTAATAAAGATTAGCGTGACAACTAACAGTGACTTGAACACGATTTACGCCTCCTATTCAGTCCTATTCGCTTCCATCTTGAGTTCTCGCAGTGAGAGCGAGCGGTGTTTGCGCGAGAGAAAAGCCTGTAGTTCAGGCACCTTGCCAAAACCGGTGTAGAGATTGGCTCCGGCATCGCGCAGGGCGATATTAATCGCCTGTGTTAGAGCCTGCTCTTGTGACTGTAAAAATGCAGAAGGCGTTTTGCCGTAGGCGGTGATCACCCAGCTGGCAACCTGGCCACCGCTGGGATCAAATGCGGTCATGTTATATTTAATCCACACTTCAAAAATATTGACCCGTGTTTCCCGGGGCATGGTGAACTGTAGTTCGCGCACCTCGGGAACGATCACCAGTTCGATATGCTCTGGAACATCCTGTGGGTAACTGGGAAGGGATATGGCGTCGGTAAACATGGACCCCAAAACCGTTTCAAAGAGATTTTTTTGTGCCGGCCCCGTGCTGATATTCCACTCCTCCCGATCTTCGCTGTCCTCGGTATAAGTAAAGGTTTTAAAATCTTCACTGAGGTAAAAACCCACCGTTAAAGGGAGTTGATCGCCGATGGGGGCGGGATAATTTCCATCTACCTGCACGGTATGACTGCAAGCGGCGAGGAGGCTTGCCAGAATTAGCAGCTTGAGATGTCGAAAGGGAGTCATCCTATACTTCATATGTTCCTCCATAAATCAATCAGCTAGCGAAAATCATTTAGACCGACAAAAGTACCGCCATTTCGGTAGGTGAGTTCGCGCATCAGTGCGGCAAAGCGCAACCCTGTGGTTTGCAGGTGTGGGGGGCGTGAAAATTGTACTGGGAACCCCACTGCGTGGATTCTAATATTTCGCTTTCCCTCACCGTGTTTGGCGTTCACCCGCTCGACTGCCAACATGACTCTGCGAATCGACTTGCCGGTAAATTCATCGCCAAGTACATAAATACTTATTTTTTTATTGGGGTCATAAAAGCTGCGAACTGCTTTTTGGATGCCCTCAACGGGGCTTGAATTGCTAAAGGGATTCCAGGATTTTAGCCGCTTAAGTATTGCTTGGCGGCGCCCGGGGGTATCCGGTATCCACTTATTGCGATAATTGAAGAACATATAGTCCCCCATGTCGTTCATAACCTGGATACCTTTGACATTGGGGTACAGGTCCAGGGTGTTGACCATCTCCGCCATCATGCGGTCCCAGCCGTAATTGAACATACTGCCGGAGGTGTCGATAATAAATAGGATGTATTCGCTGTCGACAGGGATGCCGCCGATCACATTATTTTTGCGCTGGTAGTTCTCCCCCAGCAGGCGCCGCATTTCATCGGTGATGCTTTGCAGGGCAACGGTCAGCTCGCCTTTGAGTTTACCCTCTTCACTTTGTCCCTCGGTTTTACTGGCAAACTCCGCTTGCAGGGCCTCCAGTTCACCGCGCAGATTGGCAATTCTCTGGCGCTCGATATCAATCTGTTCCCGCTTGGCGTTGAGGTCCCGGTTGATCACTATGGTCTCCCCGCGAATTTCAGCCACCTGTTGCTGCAACTCCAGCACCTGTCCCTCGAGGTCCACTTCGGCCTCTTCCAGCACAATCGGCTCTGCGGTTTTGGCAATCATCAGCAGCAGGACGATTGCGCCAAATCCACAGCAGATAACATCCAAAAAGGAGATACTGAACTCTTCCTGCCGGCGTTTTCTCTGTGCTCCGATCATGGCCAGTCCCTCGATGGTGCGAGAAAAGAGCCGCGGGTTTGCATCGCCAGTTTCCAAAACTCACTGGCGGCAAACGGGTCTCCCTCCATGGGGGCCAATATGACATTGATGGGGATATTCTTCGGCAACACTTTGATCGCGCGCTTGAATAGGCTGCGCCTGTCTCTGGCTGAAATTGTGGGTTTTCTCGGCGCATCCATTCCCTGAGTGGGCAACCCATCGGTGATAAGAATAATATTGTCAGGCAGTGGTTTCATAGCGTGAACAGCGTTAAAGACTCTCTCCAGACTGGTGCCATTTTCCGGCACTATGTCATCCAGTTCCTTGATCGCCTGGTCCAGTTGGTCGCGGTCATCCACATTGAGCCAGCGGTCTTCTGTGCCGGCGATTGCGGCACGAAAAGAGGTATTAAAAGTATAGATCTGGTATTGGCTGTCCCTGGGAAACTGTGCGGTGAGCCAGGAAACGGTACTGACGGCCCGGCGCCATTTTTCCGTCTTGCGTTTGACCGGGGAGGACATATTGCGGGCGCGGATTATTTTAATCAGCTCATCGCCGAGCATAGATGCGGATGAATCCAGTAATATCAGGATGCGGTTGCCGCCCAGGCGCAAGCCGGTGAGGTACTGGCGATCGCCATCACCGACAAACTTGCGGACATTGTTGCCCAGTTTGTTATTTTCCTCCTCCAGTTTCTTTTTGGCCTGTTCCAGCTTTTTGAGCTTATCCTGGAGCCTCTTGATATCCTCTTCTTCATCAACGCTGTCGATCTCGGCGATATTGCCCTTGGTTTCCTTGATCTGCGCCAAAATACGCCGTGCAAGCCCCTGGGCTTCAACTAATTCATCGCTGACGGTATCCAGGGTATTTCTGGCCTGGACCAGGTGCTCCTGCCCCAGTAGCACTTCCTCCTCGAGAAAGTTGACCTCGGCACTGAGGTCCTCGGTCTCTACTTCAATCTGGTGATCGGAGCCGTGTTTGATAATGAGAAAAATAAGCGCTACGGCGCCAAAACCACAGGACATGATGTCGAGAAATGAAAGGCTGAAAGTGGAAAAACGACGCTTCTTACGCCCCATATCGCTCCACGCTGATTGCAGTTATCACATCCTGATAATCTGCAACTCCAATTGTATCGCCGGCGCTGAGATTAACCGGTGACTCAATCTCTTTGCCATTGAGTGTGAGCTGAATGCCGGCATCTACCCGCAAGGCGAGCCTGCCCGCGTGATTGGTGACAGTGGCGGCGGGGTGGTCCGGTGGTGTTGGGGTGATCTGGAATTGCTCATCGTGCCAAAAGACAAATAGCGGTTCCTGCGCGGCGAGGGCCTTGTGGCCGAACAGTAAGTGGGTGGCGACGGTAGCGGAGGATTTTTCTACCTGTACCTTGACTTCACTCGGGGGCAGGGCCGTGACCGCATTAACGAGCTTCAGCGCGCCACTATCACTGCGCAACTCTTGCCACTGGCGGTTGATTGCCTGTGCAATGGCATCTCTGGAGAGCAAATGTACCCGTTGGGCCAGCTGAATGCCCCCGGGAATGTCGGCCCAGCGGTGGGAGATAAAACTGATCGTATTACTCTCCTGCATATTTTCGATCATTGCCCGAATACGGGACAGCAGGGGGGTGGTGGCATCTTGAAGCTGGCGCAAGCTGATCTTTGCCGTTCGATCATCGAGTTCGGCTAAAACCTCTCCCTGGCGCATGGCGCGATCGGTCCACTGGGGCATTAAATCGTAGAGCTGTTGCTCTGATTCGGCGGAGTGCAGCGGGTCAAAGCGGCACTGCATAATAAATGCATCGGTAAATACCCGGGCCCAGGATTCCTGGAAGTTGTGCAAGCCGGTATCGGCAACCGTCTCCACCGCCCTCACCGTAGCTTGCTCGCCGACAGCAATTTTTGTCACCAGAGTCTGGTGCAGCTGTAGGTCGATATGTAGTTGGTTACCGGCGGGGGCTAAATTCCCCAGGCAAGCGGTGGCCGCATCGACAATGCCGACGATATTGATACTGCTGACTTTGATAACCCCCAAAAGCAACGCCAATTGTTCGCGGGTAAAATTGCCGGGAACGGCGAGAATGAGTTCATCGGGGAGGTCACAGTGTTCGGCGATTTCCTGGAGGTGACAGTAGACCAGATCGGCGTGGTGGCGACAGCGCTGGTTCTCAGACTTCAGGGACTCCAGGCTCAGGCGCCTCCAGAACTGGTTGTTAACCTGGGTCGGATGATTGCGGGCGCGCATTTGGGCAGAGGTGCCAATATGAATTTTACTGGGTTCAATAACGGCGATGCCGGGACTTTCCAGCACCTCATTGGTAGCGGAAAATACGCGCAGTCCGCAGTCGTTTATTTCCAGGACGCCTTGCCCCATGGGTTTTTTCCTCGCGACGACTTAGTCGATAAATTCTCTGGAGACTGCTAGCTGATCTTTAGAAAACGCAACAGACGATTGTCACAGTAGCTTTGTGTATCCAACACCAGGCGCTCCTGCATGAGTTGTAACTGGTGGGTGAAAAACATAATGACGATACTGATGACCAGGGCAATAAAAGTGGAATTAAAGGCTACGCCCAAACTCACCGTCACCCCGGCTATATCCCCTTCTACCGCTCGATGTGCCTGGGATAGCGCCTCGCCGATACCGCGTACCGTGCCAATAAAACCGATAGAGGGGATGGCCCAAGTAATATAGCGGACCATTGCCAGTTCAGAATCCAGCCTGTCCCCCTCAGTTTCACAGACCTCTTTAACTGAGTTGGAAACGGCGGCCACATTTTTAGTGGAGCCGAATCGCTGTAGAGCCGTAAGCAGTGCCCTAGGCACTAAATATCGTCGCTCTTCCTCCGGCAGTGCCTGAATGGGGCGGGATAGATCGCGGGTGTCTTCCGGCAGTATCGGTGTGCCTTCGCTGATATTGAGTAGCGCTTTATCCAGCAATTTGCGCTCGCGAATACTTCTCTGCGCTTTCAGTCCCATAATCGCCATGGCCCACAGCATCAGAACAAAACAGGCCTCCTGCTCGTAATCGCGCATCACAATATAAATAGAGCGCTGCTGCACATAGGTTTCGCCGGCGGCCTCCCGCGCTAGCTGCTCCTCGATCAGCGCATCCGCGTTGGGGCGGATAATTGCCACATAAATGGCGTGGACCAGAATAATAGACCCCAGCAGAGCGAAGACTTGGAAGACAAAATCCGATGATTTAAATTTCATGGCGATACTCTTGAGAAGCGCTCTCTATATGTCCACAGGGAAGGAAACTGATAAGTCCTCAGAAATTTCTTCGGAGGCCTTATAGTCATCTGAATTACTTTTACGCGGGGCTTTTACCGCCTCTTTCTGTGGGGTGATTGCAGCGGTTTGCTGCGTGTCGCCGCTCTGCTCTTTCTCTTGTGCAGATACGGGAGTGACCCAAACAAGGAAGAAACTCAGCCATAAAAATTTCATCGTAGTCACCTAGTTCACCCAGCGGGCCAGCCGAAAGCCGATATCATTGCGAGCGGATTCACCGTAATCCCGGTAGGACAGCCGCAGTTCGGTGAGCCCCGAGTGGCGCCAACTGGAACCGCGAATAACATGGAAATCTCCATCCTGTGGGCCCAGCGGATTCTCTTCGACGCGGCTGGATAGGCCCGTTCCTATTGTGTATAGATCGTGAATCCACTCGGAGACATTGCCACCCAAGTCATAGAGACCCAGTGTATTGGGTGTGTAGCTGGCAACGGGTGCGGTGGCGGCGTAGCGATCGCTATAGGTGCGCAGGACAGCAGCGATGAGTTTTGTCGCCGTGGTATCGGCGTAATTTCCCGAATTGCTGGCGATGGGCAGCTCATCACCCCAGGGGAATTTTTTCATACTGCCCTGGTCGTAGCGGGCCGCCCAGGCCCACTCGGCTTCAGTGGGCAGGCGGTAGCCATTGGCTGCGCCATCAAAGCCAATAACGCGCCCGGCCTCAGTCAGATAGACCGGCGTAAGACCATCCTTTTCACTGAGCCAGTTGCAGAAGAGTACCGCCTCTGCCCAACTGATATTCACTACGGGCAGATTGTCATTGTCCAGGCTGACACCACTGACATGACTGGAACTGTGCAAGTGCTTAAAGCGCCGGTATTCCCGATTGGTGACCTCGGTTGTCCCTATGTAAAAAGGCCGGTTGAGAGCTACTTGACGCAGAACCTCATTTGCCCGTCGGCCCTGTTCGCGACGGGATGAGCCCATGGTAAATACGGCGTTGGGGCGCATCAGTTTCATGGTGCCACCGGCCGCGTGGCGAAGCGTTGTGGGAATATTTTTCCAGCGGGCCTGCTCGGAAGTCAGCAGTACCGCCCTGACAGTTTGCTCCAGTTTGTTGCTGGGAATGACCCGGGTATCAAAGGCCTGATAGCCCTGTTTGCGCACGACAATATTGTGGCTGCGAGTGGGCAGGTTAAAGGTTTGCCCGCTGCGCCCGGCGTAGCTGCCGTCGATATAGACCTCTGCATCCGATGGCACACTGGTGACATACACCTTGCCGTAAACGGCGTTGAGGTTGATGTTCAGATCGCGCTGGGTGCCGGCGCTGAGGTCGATGGTGTGTTCAATAGAGGCATAGCCATCTTTAAAGAAGCGGAGCTTATGCCGGTGGCCGGAAGCCAGTTCAAGTTCCAGAGGCGTGTGCCCGCGAAACTCCCCATTGACCGTAACTCCAGCTCCCTGAGGTGTGGTAACGACACGTAAAACCCCGTCGGCAGGTCCCAGACTGACCGTGGCCAGGGTTTGATCGACACCGGCTGTCACCGCGATGGGGATATCGACAGTTTTATGTTCCGGCAGGGAGATGGAAACGGTTCTATCGCCCTGTATCAATTCTGTGGTGAGGGGGGTTTTGCCGAGAATCTTTCCCGCAGAAGTGACTGTGGCTCCCGAGGGGATGCTACTGATGGTGATATTGGCCCAGGCCGGTCGCAGTGTCGCCTCCAGGGTGTGGGTCTTATCGAGTCCTTCAATGTTGATTTCACGGGTGAGCGGCAGGTGCCGATCCGAGAGGATGGTTACGCGCACCGGGCCGGCCTTGATAGCTTCCACCAAGCCGTTTTTATTGGGGACTTCCCGGCCGTCAAGCAATATTTTCACCGGCACGGTAGGGCTTGTCGCTACCTGTAGATGGCCGGGGAGTTTTTCCAGCGAAATAGAGTGGCGGCTGTGCCCCTCACTTTTTACCTCGACCTCGCCACTGTGGGGTAAATAGCCCTCGGCACTGATGGTAAAGCGATAGTGGCCGGGCAGTAGCAAGTGCCCATCGCCGAGGGGGATGGCGAGCCCGCTGACCTGAATACGGGCGTCAATCGGGTTGGTATCAAAGATTAATGAGCGTGCCAGAATAAGATAGGTGAGTGCAAAAATAGTGAGTAAAAGGCAAGCGGCGACAATGATCGCCCGCTTGGAAAAGAAGAGGCGGGCGCGGGTCGACTTTATTTGTACAGGGGTAAAGCCAATCGGCTCAATTGGGCTTTGCGCTTGGATTGGCGGCTTTTCATCCTGGACAGGCGCGACTTCCTTCACTGTCATTTATGTTTCCCTATTGCTAGTACTTATAGATTTTTCGCAATGACATTGGTTCTGGCACTTTTAGCTTTTGCGCGTTAGCGGCCAGAGCAAAGGCGGGTACACAATTTCCTCATTGCAGAAAGCTTAGCTTGCTGGCGCAATCTACCTGGGGATTTAGCGGATGTTTGTCGCAGAACACCTCGTTTCGCTCAGCTCAACGAGGTGTCTGTTGTCATCCGCAGATCATAGCGAAAATCTTATTTTTAGAGTTTGAGCTGCGGTTCGGGTTCTCCCATTTAAGTATTATTGGCGCTATTTATTTTTTCTGCACATTGGATAAAAACTTCTGTGGTGGGTTTGCCCGGTTTGACAATAAATTCCTGGCGCACATCCCGATAACCCTCTCGCGTACCTATGGCGATATATCGCCCGGGCTTCAGTGCAATTTCCCGCTGATCAAAATGACCCAATTTCCCCACATGGTATATGGTGACGCTGGTACTTCGATCCGATGTGAATTTAACTGGCAGTGGAATAAGTGCTTGGGTGAGGGCGTTTTCCAGATCTTCAATTTGCTGTTGCAATCTGGGGGCCTGGGTGTTGAGCTTGCGGGCGTCTGTCAGTACTTGGCGGGCAAAATAATTTCTCTGGCCTTCGCCAAGGGTCAGGGGGTCTTGGATTAACGCCTGTAGTTGATCGTCCAGTTTGGCTCTGGCCGCTGCTCTCGCCTTGCCGGTTATCGCCGCCACCAGGGTGGAATCTTTTTTGACAAGATCCGAATAGCTCTTGAGGGCGCTGTGCCAGTTCTCCTTGGTCTCTTGGCTGCGCGCTTGCTGGAGGAGGTTTTCTATTTTTACTTTATTGGCTTCATTGCGCGCTTGGGTCAGGCCAATATCCGGGGCTTTGGCTGTGGGTTTTAAATTCTTTGCCCGGCGAAAATAAATTTTTGCAGATTCAAACTGTCCCCCGGCAATGGCACTATAACCCGATGACATGGCAGTTTGATAATTCCTTTCGGTAATTGCACTTTCAACCTTGGTCAATAAATCCTGTGCTGCAGTTGTCTCCGAATCGACGGCGAGGGATTTTTTGAGCTGTTCGCGGGCAAAATCCAATTCGGCTTGCGCAAACGCTTTTGTTCCCTGAGTAAAGTGCCACCAGGAGAGCGGCAGTTTGTCTGCCCGCTCGAGGCCTTTTAGACCTCTGGGGTGATTGTCTGAGATGGTCAATACCAGCCGGAAGGCATCACTGGCAGAGTCTCTATCCCCCTGGCTCAGGGCTCGATTGCCCTCCTCGATATGGCGCTCTATGCGCGCGGGAATGCTATCTCTCAAGTGCTCTAGCGCTTGCAGTGATTCCCGGTATTTTTCCAGAGCGGCGATAAAATTACGCTTTCGATAGATTCCATCGGCCTGAAATGCCAGACTCTCGGCAGCGCTGAACTCTGCAACAGCCCACAGCTCTACTTTTCTATCCTTGAGCTCTTCTTTAATTTCCAGGATTTCCTGGAGAACGTTTTGCACTTCCCGGCGCTGCTGCATGATCTCTGCATCGGTATAGGGGGATACCTGGGGCGGCTCCTCAGCAGGGGCGCTACTCGGCGCAGTCGAGACCACCTTGTCGGCGGAGCGCTTGGGGGCTTCTACGATCTGGGGAAGTCCCCAAAATACCCCCACCAAGGCACTTAACATGATCACAGCAAGAAAGGCCGGCCAGTAGGATTTGCGCTCATCCCGCTGAACTGAGCTGGCGTTGGCTTTATTTGCAGATTTAGAGCCTTCCTCTCCGCCGAAAGTAAATTCTGCGGGCTCTATATGAACTGTATCTTCCTTGGAATTATTGCAGTGCTGCATAGTAATTCCGCCGTGTTATTCAATGATTCCAGTGAAGCGTTTTGGGTTTATGTCAGAACTAATCACAGTGATTAGGGGATTTGGGTCGCTACCTCTAGGGTAATTTAAATACTATTGCTGATGGCACCGGTCTCGGTTTCATAGAGTTCTTTCAAAATCTCGCGCCACTGCCGGTACTGATTTTCAACGGTGCCTGTTAGAGTGATTGTGCGGTCCTCCAATTCAACAATTTGGGGCTCTACCTCTGCCTCCATGGAGTCCCCCAACTCCTGTAAGGCTTCCAGATGCATTTTCGCATCTGACTTTCGGTCAAATGCACTCTTAATAAGATAGCCTCCGCCACCGATACCAACCTGGCCTGCGGCCCTGGCGCTTCCCGAACCGGCGCCGGCTGCGGCAATACCCCCGATAATGGCGGCGGCTCCCATAATGGAGTGGTTGCGCGCTTTGCGTTGTAACTCGCGCATTTCCCGCACTTCTTCATAACTGCGAGCGCGCCACTCCTGGTAGGGTACCTCCATACTTTTGGCGAAAGTGCCGTAGTACTCCTGTAGGGTGTCGACAAACAGGTAATCCCTCTCCCGTATTTTTCTCACCCTCTGCAACATGGGGTCATTTTCAGCGGGCAGGGCGCTGAGAAAATAAACTCCTTCGCTACTTTGATTTAAGTAGCGGTTAAATGCCTGTGGGGAAAAATCCCGTGCAAAACGCATTTCAGAAATGGTGCGCAGTTCGGCAATCTGTCGATTTGAGAGCTGTTGTCGATAACTCAACATATCGTTGGCGATACGGTTGTAGATCCCCTGAAAGGCATCCCCCTCTGTCGGGTGTTTGCGGTCGTAGGCGTAGTGGGAAGCGTTTTCTGAATACTGTTTGGTAAACCACAATTGCCCACGGGAATCGAATACGCTGATTTCCACCGTGAGCTTTTCCCCGTCGGATTGCAGGATTCGCCCGGATACGGTGACATCGATATTGGTGCGCTCCGATGGAATTACCCTGACGGCGCCCCAGCCCAGACTGGATTGCAGCGAATCTGCCAGGGTGACAGCCATATAGCGGGATTCAGCCTGGCGGAGCTCTGGAAAAATAAGCTCATCTTCATCGGCTTGGGCTGTGTCGAGTCCGGGATCGAATTGGATGATCCCGACGTCCAGCAGTCTCTCTTCCGGGACGCTGTTATCTTCGAGAGTCAGGGGGGTAAATGCGGTGGTTCTGACTTCCGTCGAGGTACAACCGTTGAGGACAACAAGGGTCAGAAAAAATGCGATGCCTCTCAATATCAACTGATCCTTTAGAGCGCGAGCGCTTTGGTTGGTCAACATATTGGCGTTCTCCAAGGCTACTGCGTTGCACTTTTATACTTGCGGTACTCTTCCCAAAGCTTCTCGCGCAATTCGGGATCGGTCTCGCGCGTAGCGGCCTCGCGAATCTGTCGGGCTACGACGTCATCATCGGTGCCGCTGGGTATATCGGCGGGGACAACCACTTGAGAGCTGCTGTGGTCAAAATCCCCTTTGCGGCCAGAGGCGGGCAGGCCGGGACCGGTAATCTGGCCGCTGGAATTATTATTTTGCGGCCCGTTGCCGGATGCCGGTTCGGCGCCGGGTGGCGCTGGAATTTCGGCTTCTGCGGATTGAATCAGGTCTTCCAGGGATTCTCCCGCAGGGGGAGCTTCGTCCATGGCCTCCTCTTCAGCGGCGGCACCAGCGGCCCCGGGTCTGTTGCGGACAAAGTCCCGCTCCCGCAAAATCATGCCGTCATAGCTGACCATGGTGGATTCAAATTGGCCCTCTAATTCGGCAACACGCTCTGCCGAGGAGGCGGGGGCTTCGTTGGGGGCGCTGCCGGAGCGGGGCGACCCGCCGCCGGGTTGTCCCGAGGCCGAGCTACTGGCGGGAGCACCGCCAGCTGCGGCACTACTGCTGGAAGCCGAACTGCTGGAGGAGGCACTGGCAGCGGATGAGGAGGATTGCTCCTCCTCGGAGAAATCAATCTCTTCGGGAGGCGTGCCATCTTCACCAGATGAGGGGTCCGAGGGCGCCTCCCGGTTCTGTTGGTTTTGTTCGGGGTCGGTATAGATGGGGGATGAGGGCTCACTGGCGCCGTTGGCCTCTGGCACTTGATCACCCGGCGAACTCTGATCCCTCGACTCTGCGCCACTGGCCCCACTACTGGAGGACTGGCTCTGCTCTGAGCGCGCGCTTGGCATATTTGCACTGGGCTGGCTGGAGGAGCTACTGCTGGGCTGGCCACCGCTCGAGGCCGTGGACTGGCTCGAGGATTGCGATGCGGAACTCGAGGATGAGCTCGATGACGAACTTGACGATGATGAGCTTGACGATGGCGGTGATGGCATCGCCTGTGGCTGCGACTGGGTTTGCTGGCTCTTGCATCCACCGGTTAAGAGCGCCGCCAAAGCAATCGGTAACAGGGCTTTTGACAAACAGCTGTGGCGGTGAATATTTTCTACCGCTGCTCGAGGTGTCATCTCTTTCTCTCCTAGACTGTTTGCCGGTGTGGCCGGGTTTCTGTGGGAATTTTGCAACCCGGCGGGCCTTTTTCCGGCATGAGCAAATGCCTGATATGGAACCTTAAAAATAGTTGTTATTTGAATCTTTGTGTAGGTTCCACAGCGAGCTTGTATCTGCTGTGATAATTTCTCAGTCGAAGATAAAGCGCTGTACAATTCCGCGAGTTTCCACCGCCTCACCCTCTTCAAAGCGCGGCCTGAATTTGGCGCGTTTTAGAATGCTTCTGACTTTTGTGCGGATTTTTACTTTGTCGGAGGGATAGGCCCTGAGTATTTGTATATTTCTGACTTTGCCAAAAGCGGTGACATCATATGAGACGGTGACGCGGGAATTGGCCAGAGCTTTGCTGTCGGATTCCAGCACCGGGAGTGCGGGCAGAGCCACTGGTTTTCCAAAGATGTCCTCTATCTCATCGTTAGAGGCGCCGTTATCCCAAAGTGCTTTATAGGCTTCGCCATAGGTTTGGCGGGCAGAATGCCATTTGTTAAACATCATATACCAGTCGCCGAGTTCAACTTTGGCCTTTGCTGAGGCCGCCGGTGGGGACTGGGGGTTGCGCTGGTACACATCGACGATGCGGGTAATGGCTTTTTTGCCCGAGTGAAAACTTTTCATCCGGTAGTGATCCAACTTGCTCTGCTGCTGTGAGCTGTGGCTGCTACCACCGCCAAAATTGGCGTTGATCATAACCGGTGCGCTGGGTTCGCCTTTGTAGGTGGCGAGATAATAATTGGTGGCTTTTAATCCGCGCAAGGCATCCACAAGGCGCAAGTCAGCGGAACCAAAATTCTTGGTGATAATGTCCACCGCCAAACTGTAGAGTTTGGTGGCACTGATAAGGTGTTCGAATAAAGTGTCCCCTTTTTCCTCCACATAGGCGCGTAGATGCCAGCGGCTCAAACTGTTAATAACCGGCAGCATGCGGGGGTCTTTTTCCCCATAATTTCTCTGGTACAGCCAGTAGAGGTACTGCTGATTATCGTTGGCTTCCTCCCATTGGTTGAGCGCTATTTGGCTTTCGATTAAGCGCTTGATCATGGGAATTTGGTTGAGAGAATAGAGCCCCTCATTTACTCGGTTAATGAGCATGGCGCGACGAAATTCACTGATGGCCTGTTCGTGCGCACCAGCTTTTTGCAAAGCGGTCGCCAGCCCCAACAGCTGCTCGTCAATACCGGCGCCATAGGCGCCGTGTTGGGCCTCGAGTTCTTCGATGCGCTCACGGTAATTCTCTGCCGCTTCAGAGGGGCGCAGCTGTCGCGGGGTTTTCTTTAATGGTTTGGAGGCGGCTTCAATAAAGGCCTGGGGGGGAGCGTTGGATTGGTCTGCCAAAGGTGTGGCATCTTCGGCAAAAGCGCCGTTACACAGCAGAGCTGTGGCTGTAAACATCAAGCCGATAGCAAAGGAATTGCTGGTATCTGTCTGCATCACGATTGAACCACTTCCGTTTCATATTTGGCTTTACCCAAAATCAAACAGCTGTGGCGGGGCCGGCACCTGTCAGCTTCTGGGTCTCATTTCCGCTCGCCCACTGCACCAGTGAATACGGCGGAACTTCTCTCCTGAATGTGGTTCTCTCGCCCCCGGGGGCATTGAGGGGGTGCCTCAAGCTCACAGTGACGGCGCGACTGGATGCTTATGGGTGCGTGCCTGGCCGCGTATTAGTCAGTATAGCTAGCGCTATGTGCGAATAAGGAAACGACGGCGGAAACTTCAGCACCTAATGCTCGTTGCGCCAGCATGCCTGTGACCACTCTTTTGGTTTAGCAGGTGGGAGTGGAAAGTAGGCTCGGCGCTCTGCAAGGAGATGCCAAAAATTTATCGACTAGGTTTGATGGGGCGACCTGGCGGGAACTTGCGGCAGTTATCCGGTCGATGGGCGTGTCATCTTGAGAGGGAATCTGTGAGAGAATCTAGATTCTTATCCTAACAAATACGCTGAACCTGGGTGTAGATTACTGCTCCAGCATTATCAAGGGTTGATCTATTTGGATTACAGCGTAACAAGCGCCATAATCAGCGGATTCGAATTCAGAGGAGAGTTCAGTGAGTATCTATATCGATCCTGAGATCGCGGTCAGCCTCCGGGGTTATGAAGTGCCCGAAAAGCTGGGCTTTGGAACCGCCATGGCACCAGTAATGTTCCGCGCCATATGGCAGGATGGTTGCTGGAGCAGTGGGGAGTTGATTCCCTATGCGCCTCTGACTGTCGACCCTGCGGCTAAGGTGCTTCACTACGCCCAGACGTGTTTTGAGGGCCTGAAGGCCTATCGCACGGCCGAGGGGGGAGCGGCACTGTTTCGACCGGAAATGAATGCCGCGCGTATGGCCTATTCTGCCAAGCGCCTGTGCATGCCCCCGGTGCCGGAATCCCTGTTTCTGGACGGTGTGCGTATTGTCACTGCTTACTGTGCCGGTTTGATCCCCAACAACAGTGGCGAATCCCTCTACCTGCGCCCCTTCTTAATGGGCACCCAGGCGGATCTGGCGGTTTCGGCCAGTAATGCCTACGAGTTTTATGTTATAGCCAGCCCTTCTGAAGCCTACCACTCCGGTAATATGCGCTTGTGGGTTGAGCGCGAAGATGCCAGGGCCGCAGTGGGGGGCACCGGGGATGCCAAAGTGGGGGGAAATTATGCCAGCTCTCTACTTAGCATCGGCCGCCTGAAAGAGCGTGGTTATGACCAGTCGCTCTGGTTGAGTCCCTCAAACCGGCAGAGTATCGATGAACTCTCCGGTATGAACTTTTTTGCGGTGATCGACGGTACCTTATATACCCCGGGGTTGAATGGCTCAATTCTCGAAGGCATTACCCGCTACTCTCTGATTCAGCTTGCAGAGAGCCTGGGTTACAAGGTGGTCGAGCGCGCTATCCCTATCGATGAGCTGTTGCAGCAAATAGCCTGTGGGGACTGTAGTGAGGCGTTTGCCTGCGGTACCGCTGCAATAATCAGCCCGATCAGTACGATTGGCGATGGCGACAAGGAGTACGCACTCGCCCATGCGCCCGGTCCTGTTGCTGAGCGTTTGCGCCAAGCGCTGCTGGATATTCAAGAGGGGCGCAGTGAGGATATTTACGGCTGGATGCACGGGGTTGAACCCGTCGCTTAAGTTGTGAAGTTTCTCCCCGGGCAGTCTCTGTGATTGCCCGGGTCTAAACGCTGTTTTTCCCGCCGCAAATTTTATTTTATCCCCCTCTTTATATCTTCCCGGGTTCTTTTGTAGCAGTGCTCCGCTGCCGCCTGTTTCCAAGTGAAACGCCGGTGTAAATATTCCCGCCAATTTAATTGTATTTGTTGACTTGAGCGACCTTAACACCTACAAGTGAGGGGGTTAAATAAAAAATAAATTGGAGCTTGAGAGTGGCCTTATTGTGGTACACCTCATTTTGACCAGCAGTTCCAAGATCAAATTGAGCTAACAGGTCTCGCTTACAGTTCCTCGCACAGTTGAGGATACCGAGATGTTGACCCATATGTTTGGCCTTATGCTGCAACCACGTAAACAGTGGCAGCTTATTGGCAATCTCTCCGAGCGCAGTCTGCGCAGACAGGTCCCCTATGTCATTGTTTTGGCGCTGCTGCCAGCCGCTGCCTGGTATTTTGGTACGACACAGGTTGGCTGGACGATTGGCAGCGGCGACCCGGTGAGAATTACCGGGCAAAGTGCCCTGGAGTTGGTGGCCGTATTTTATTGCACAATGGTTTTGAGCGTGACTGCTATCGGCTATTTTATTCACTGGATGGCAAAAACTTACGGTGCCGAAACTCATCCGATTAAAGGTGTTGTTGTAGCGGGCTTTACCGCCACGCCTATCTTTATTGTGGGGGTTGCGGGGATTTACCCCTTGTTGTGGTTGGATATACTGCTTGCAACCCTCGCGGTTGCCTATGCGGTCTACCTGCTTTATTTGGGAATTCCCATTGTGATGGGGGTTTCTGAGGAGCGCGGCTTCCTTTTTGCCAGTGCAATTATTACGGTGTCACTCGTCATGGCCGTCATTGTGATGGTTGCTACAGTGCTATTCTGGAGCTATGTATCCGCACCGGTCTTTTATTCCTCCTAAATAGCGGGGCTTGTAGTGGCTGCTAGAAAAATGCCGCTTCAGCCCAGGTAATTAGCCGGATGTTGCGGTGGGATACCCTCTGTCAAAGTCGAGCCCATAAAGAGCGCCTCTCTTTATGGGCTCGGCAAAGTCCCCATCATCCTGGCTGTAACAACCATGCGTAAAGTGAATGATCGCCTCTGCGGATTTCTCGATGAATACAACCGCTCGATGAAGGAGCTTTACTCAAAGGGTTTTGAGTTCAATCCCATCAATGTGCGCGAATCAACGGAAAAAATACTCGCCAAGTATGTAACGGATATTCCGCAAGTGGCGTCTGTGCACGACGGCATGGTGTATAGCAGTAGTTACGATGTGCCGGTGAGAGTCTTTGTCCCCTATCCCGATGAGGTATTACCGGTTCTGGTCTATTTCCATGGCGGTGGCCATGTCGTTGGCAATGTTTATTCCTTTGATCCTATCTGCCGGAAAATAGCCCGTGAGACCCGCCATATTGTTGTCGCCCCCGAATACCGCTTGGCCCCTGAAAACCGCTATCCCAGTGCGGTAACCGATTGCTATGCAACGATCATTGGTGTTTGGAAGACACTGGATCGACTGGGGCTATATTATCAGCCGAGTTTATCGGTGGCGGGAGATTCCGCCGGCGGGGCATTGGCCGCCACCATGTCTCATTTGGCGCAATTTGATTACAGTGTAAATATCAAAAAACAAATTTTGATCTACCCGGTTCTCGATTACACCATGCACTTAAGGTCCCATGAAGAGAATGCGGTGGGCTATTTTCTTGAGGCGCGAAAATCGACTTGGTATTTGGGGCAGTATTTTACCGAGGCGCAGTGCAGAAAAACCGCGTCTCCTCTATTTATGGATTTTACGGCGGCGCTGCCTGAAACTTTGGTATTTACTGTGGAGTTTTGTCCGCACCGGGATACCGGGGGGATTTACTATCGCAAAGTGGAAGAGGTTGGGGTGAGGTCGGAAAACATTCACTTTGACGATATGATTCATCCATTCCTTATTTTTGAAGACTTGGTGAAGAAGGAGTGTGCGCAGGTGTATTCCAGTATGAATCGTTTTTTAAGTGACTAGAACACTTTTGAAGAACTCCTTAATAGCGCTGTGGGCCTTTCACCGGTCCGCTAACAGTCAAACTCTGGCACGTGCGGCAGCCCGCTACCAGAGTTTGACTGTTAGAATTAAATCTTCATGAACATTCTATTTATTTCAGGAGCGCATGAGGCTTCTGAAGGGGAGCCAATATTAATGCGAATTTCTTTATTTGAAACGGCTGCAGCAATAAGTGTATCAACAAGGCTATCATAGTTTGCATGAGTTAAGGGGATGTAAAACCGCTTTCCTGCATCACACAAACTATATTCAGGAAGTGCATTTGTGACAAGAACGTAGTATCCACTAGAGGCTGGATATAAGTAGTCAATACCAGTGTAACCATGCCATATTTCGTTGGAAAATGCGTTAGCAGAAATTACTAATGTTACCGCCAATAAAAATCTTGAAAAAATTTTCATGTGGAAAAATCCTTAAGTTTTATATAGCTTCAAACAACGAATTAAAAGCGGAGCATATATATCATACTTCTCTATGATCACAAACCCCGCTCGCTCTAGGTAACAAGAGAAATGCCAAAGATTAACAGTCAACTCCTAGGTGATATAACCGTACAGAAATAGATATAAATCAGCTATTCTATAATTTCATGTTCTCTTGGCTATCTTATCGAAGACGCAGGTGAAGTAATCTAAAACTCTGATCGGAAGGGCTAGGCTTACCTGTTAATGGATATGATCTGCCTTATACGCTGTTTAAATGAGTGTGTTGCCTGCTAGGTCGACACAGGAAATGGCTGTGCAAGTCAAATTTTTTAGACCCTTTTAAAAGTTTAGTGATTATTGGATAAAAGAGCTCTCACCACCCGTATCATCCATATGAATCTTAATTTCATCTGTGCTAACATTTTTAAGGCTATGATTGTATTTCGATTCAAGAGCGTATTTGTACAGCGATCTCAGGTGAACAACCCAAAAATTTTCTGCCGCTTGTGGAAGCTTAGTGTCTAAATATGCCAAAGGGCTTACCTTTTCAGTAATCTATTTAATACAGTACACTAGCTATCACTATTTTTTTCTGTGACTGAGTATTGGTAGGATAGGGTATAGCCGTTATCAAACTCTAATATCTCCTCCGAGTTTTTCGCTCTGTCGATGACCACTTCTGCGATCGAGGTTATGGTTTGCTTGGGCTCAGCATCGATGCAGTGTATGCTGATGGCATTGATGATCGAATCGGCGTTGATCACCCGGTGCTCAATAACCTGGATCGTCAGCTGCTTATCGTCCTGATAGAGTTTAAAACCCGGCCCCTCAATTAATGACACCTCGTACTTTGTCGCTCCCCAAGCGCCTTTACACTTTATCGCCTGAAATTTATTCGATGCCATCTTGATATAAATAGGTTGGTTTTTTGGCGGCAGTGCACGGTTACTGAGAACTTGTTCACTATAAAGATTTGAACCATTGCGTGCAGAAATCTGTATGGCTATGGTTTCTGCGGCAGTGGTGGGGATATGCAGCGCATATATCAGGAAATACAACAGGTAATACTTTTTAATTAAAGCAATGTCCATTTTATTTCATTAGATTATTGATATTGCCCGTCGGCGCCAGTCAAATTGCCCATAAGAGCAATCTGCTGTAATCATAGTAGTGCCTTGAAGCTGGGATGTTGGTTGGATAGTATCAAAATGTGTTTTTAGTCCGGTTTTTGCCTCAAAACTGGCACAGAAGTACCATTTTAAGGTTGGGTAGCTTTATTAACAATAAATTATATAAAAGGTATAGCTATGAAGGTTTTAGCTTATATAGGGGTGTTTCTGTTTGTTGGCGTTTTTCTGGGTTGTGCCGAGCGGTCTGAATCGGGGGTGGAAAATGGCCTGAGTGGTGTGGATTTCCAGAAGCAACTGCTGAAAAAGATGATATCTGCGCAGGCCGGGGATGTTATCGATATTCCCGCAGGAAAATTTCCCATTAACCGCAGCTTGTCCCTGAATGTCGATGGGGTAACGCTGCGCGGGGCGGGGATGGATAAAACGATTCTCTCCTTTAAGGGACAAATTCAGGGGGCTGAAGGGATCTTGGTGAATGCCAGTGATTTCACTATTGAGAATTTGGCGATTGAAGATACGCTGGGGGACGCCTTAAAAGTTAACGAGGGCGAGAACATCGTGATCAGGGATGTGCGGGTCGAGTGGACCAACGGCCCGTCCACCCGCAATGGTGCCTACGGTATTTATCCGGTGCAGACTAAAAACACCTTGATTGATGGCGTTGTGGCTATTGGCGCCTCAGATGCCGGTATTTATGTCGGACAATCGCAGAATGTTATTGTGCGCAATAGTCGTGCGGAATTTAATGTGGCGGGTATCGAGGTGGAAAATACCATCGCTGCGGATGTGTACAATAATGTTGCGGTCAATAATACGGGGGGAATACTTGTTTTTAATATGCCCAACCTTCCACAGCCGGGGCATAGCACTCGTATCTATCACAATACGATAAAGAATAACAATACGGCTAATTTTGCCCACAAAGGTACGGCGGTTGCCGCCGTGCCCGCAGGTTCGGGAGTGGTTGTCAATTCAAATGACCGTGTGGAAATTTTTAAAAATAACATCGCCGACAACAATACCGCCAATATTTTAATTAGCAGTTATTTTACCGCTGGCTATTATAGTGATAAATCTACACAGGTAGATTTTGATCCCTATCCCGAGGGAATTTACATCTATGCCAATAATTTTTCCGGTGGTGGCACTGCGCCGGATCACTTCCAGTTGAAGACTTTGAAGCTGGCCCGGTTTGGCGTATCGGGGGCTCTACCGGACATTCTTTGGGATGGCGCTGTCGACCCGGAAAAATTGCTTGACGGTCATCTGGCGGATGAATTGAAACTGTGTATTGATAATGGTTCGGCCGGTATTCTCAATGTCGATGCGCTCAATAACTATAAGAATATCAGTACAGATATAGCACCCCATCGCTGTCACTTGAGTAAGCTCGCCAAGGTGGTTTTGGAGTTCGACACCGAACGGGCGTCTGATACCCATTTAGCGGTATTAGAGGCTGCCAATGAAGAGTAGTGCACAGCGGTGGCAAACTCCGCGAGTTTTAACCACACTGGGCCTTGTATTGCTGCTCGGCCTGTCCGGGTGTGACCTGTTGCGCAGTGATGCGCATTTATTCCCCGCAGAGAGTATTCCTGAGCAACTAAGCGCGTGGAAGTTGTTGAAACTGGAAAAGGACACGCTCTTTCCCACAGCAAGGGCAGTGCCCTACGATTTGAATACCGGCTTATTTACTGACTACGCACATAAATTCAGAACAGTTTGGCTACCTGAGGGAAGCGCTGCTCTTTATGGGGTGGAGCAATTTGATTACCCTGTGGGCACTATTCTAACGAAGACCTTTTACTACCCGCAGGATAGCAGCGGTGCGCTGCAACGCACCGGTGACTTCTCCGGGGACTATGTCGAGGGGCGTTTCGGTGAGGTTCTCGATCTAAAACGCGTTCGCCTGGTAGAAACCCGTCTTTTAATCCGCAGACAAGACAATTGGCAGGCGCTGCCCTATGTGTGGAACGATGCGCAGACGGAGGCAACCCTTGAGATTGCTGGCGATGTGCAGCGTTTCAAATTGGTCAGCGGGGATGGGCGCAGCGAAGAGCTGACCTATGTGGTGCCCGATGCCAACCAGTGTGCGGGTTGCCATGCGGAAAAGTTTACCCAGAGAGTGATCTCTCCGCTGGGGCCCAAGGCGCGCCATCTGAATAGGGATTACCCCTATCCCGGTGGGGCAGAAAATCAGCTGCTATTTTGGCAAAAAATAGGATTTTTACGCGGTGTGCCAGCACTGGAGCGCCTGCCGCGAAATGCCAGTATCGATGATTTAACGGTGCCGCTGGAGGATCGCGCCAGAGCGTATTTGGATATTAACTGCGGTCACTGCCACAACCCCAGCGGACCGGCAGATACTTCCGGGTTGATGCTACATCGCGGGGAGAGCGACTGGCGCAAGCTGGGACTGTGCAAGCCGCCGATCGCCGCAGGTACGGGTAGTGGCGGGCACTTATTCGCCATAGTACCGGGAGAGCCTGAAAACTCGATCCTGAACTTTCGTGTGGCGTCCACTGCGCCGGGAGCGATGATGCCGGAATTGGGGAGAAGTCTTGTGCATAAGGAGGGCGTGGAACTGCTGAGGCAGTGGGTGAGTTCTCTATCGGGGAGCTGTATTTAATTAAGCACTGGGAAAATAAAGCGGCGCTTGCCGGGAGGAGAAGTTGGGTATGGAGGGGACAACTCCATACCCGTTTCCTGGAGACGGAAAATTCTGTAGCAATCAGCCGTATGCTGCGGTTTCAGCCACTGCGTTTGCAGTTGCGGCTGGAATCAATCCGTTGACCATCAGGGTGACAGTGCGTTCCAGTAGCGGTGAGTCCAGAGTAATGGCACCGCTCAAAATTTCATACTCAAGGTTCAGAATCGTACCGTGGGCAATTTGCGCAGCGGCTTCAGAATCAGACAGACCCAGCAGCTGGAAGAATTCCTTAATCAGGGATTCTCTAGCGTGATTGGCCATCCGCACCGCGCGGGTTAATTGCTCATTGCGCAGCGCTTCATTGCGGAATGCCAGCTCAACCAATCTGCGATCGCGATCTTCAGACTGCGTGCGAATATGAGTAAGAATAAAGTGAGTCAATTGCTGAATCAGCAGTTTACGGCTGCTGTGCGAGGCTCGTTCTTGTGCCGATAAGTTGCGTGCAGCACTAAAGCTCTCTTCCTGTAATTGACGGGTAGCTTCGAGCCCCTGTTCAACGAAATAAGTAAATGAATCGCTGATCAGGTCATTTAGATCTTTGAAATAATAAGTGGTCGCGGCGAGAGGAACGTTAGCTTCGCGGGCTACGGCACGGTGCCGGATTCCGCGGATACCTTCTTTAACGATCAGTCTCAGAGTGGCCTCTAGAATCGCCTTGCGTCGCAAACGGCTATCTGCGCGTTGGGCTCGGCGGCCGTGGTAGACCAGTTCAGACTTTCCGGTGTCTACAGTCATAGCGTTATCCCTATCTTATTGCATTGGCACCGATAGCAAGGTGAAGCTGTTCGGCCGTGCCATTCTAGCGAAACAGAATTAAAAAAAGGGAATAACGCTATTACATTTGATTACACGAAAATTACACCGGTATAGCGTAATTAGGTTAAATAGCCGGGTTTAATGGCTGACGGATATCACTCTAAAAACGTAAAAAGTGAAAAATTAACAGGAAATAGGCGGCCGAGGAGGATCGGTTTTTGGCTTTTGGTGAAATAGCCAGAGTTTTGCAATCGAGGGGTAAATTTAATTTTCCCTCGATTGCAGAATTTAATTGATTAGCGAGGTGTTTCTTTAAGAAATTTTTCCAGTAACACGCACACGTTTTGAGCCGGGAATAATTTTAATTTTTTGGCTTTTCTGTCTCTCAATGCCGATATCAATGGCATTTTTCCCCGCAATTAATAAGCCGGCGACCAGAAAGGCACCGGGCGGTAGCACGGCGACGAGAACGCCGGGATAGTCGCCGCCAAATACAGAGAGGCTCCAGTCTTTGGCGATAGGGCCAAATAATAAATCCATATCTGAAAATAGTGTGCCCTGCCCCAGGATTTCTCTTATCGCGCCAATAACAATCAGCACCGCAGTGAAACCGACCCCCATCATCAGCCCATCCATCAAGGAGGGGAGTACCGGGTTTTTACTGGCGAAGGCATCTGCCCGCCCCAGAATTGCGCAATTGGTGACAATCAGGGGGATAAAAATACCCAGCACTAAATAAAGCTCGTAGGTATAGGCCTTCATCAGCAGCTCAACGCAGGTCACGAAGGTGGCGATAATCATCACCGAGGCCGGCAATCGGACCGTATCTGGAATTTGTCGCCGAATAAGGGATACCGCCAGATTGGAGCCGATAAGAACGACGGTGGTGGCCAGGCCCAGGCCAATGCCGTTAACCACGGAACCGGTGACTGCCAGCAGCGGACAGAGCCCGAGTAGCTGTACCAGTGCCGGGTTATTTTTCCACAGCCCGTTGTGGGCGATTTCCGTATAGCCGGGAGTTGCCATCAGTTTTGCTCCTTAACCGCCGTCGGCTCTTGTTCTGAATCGATTGCAGAAGTCTCAATCTCTACGGCTCGCTGGGACATTGGCGCATTAAATATCTGTTCGTGATGCAGGCTGACAAATTCAAGCACCTGGTGCACCTCATTGACGATGGCGCGGGGAGTAATTGTGGCGCCGGTAAATTGGTCGAAAACACCGCCATCCTTTTCTACTTTCCAGTCAGCCGAGGGCGGATTTTGTAGAGACAGGCCGTCAAATTGCAGCACCCAGTCGCTTTTTTTCAGCTCGATTTTATCGCCGAGTCCCGGGGTTTCAGTGTGGCCTGTCACCCTCACTCCGGCGATAGTGCCATCGCGGTTGATACCGACCAGCATTTTAATCGGCCCCGAGTAGCCATCGGGCGTGACCGCAGGAACAATCACCGCAGAAACTTTGCCATCCTCCTCCCGTGCGAGATTGATATCTCCGCCCTGTTTGAGGCCCAGCTGGTTCCAGTAGGACCTTGGGATTGGGTAGGTGTCCACCAGCATATCGTTGCTGTGGCGCTCCAGCGGGATAATTTCCAACAGTGCTTTTGCCGAGGCCTCGCGAATGGCTCTCTTGATCGGTTCGCGGGTGGTAATTTGCGTCACCGCCAGAGTGCCGGCCGTGACCAGGGCGATCACTGTGAGCACGGCGGCGTTGGAGGCCATCGATTGCTTGAGCATCAGTGTTCCTCCAGGTCGGTGGCGCGGCGGCGCTGCTTGTGACCATAGGTGCGCGGGAGGGTGTAATTATCGATGGTGGGTGTGGCAAAGTTCATCAACAGCACGGCGAAGGCCACCGCATCCGGGTAGGTTCCCCAGGCCCTGATGATATAAGTTAACACGCCAACACCGGCGCCAAAAATTAGCCGCCCCCGATTGCTGGTAGCCCCGCTGACCGGGTCGGTGATAATAAAAAAGGCCCCGAGCATGGTGGCGCCGGAAAATAAATGCAGCAGCGGGGAGCCCTCTGACAGAGAGCTGCCACTGTCGTAGAAAAACAGGGAAATCAGCGTCAGTGTAACCAGCATGGCAACGGGCGCGTGCCAGGTAATAATGCCGCGAAATAGTAAAAACAGGCCGCCGAGCAGGAAACCGAAGCTGACGCTCTCCCAGCCGATGCCGGCAAAAGTGCCCTGGTTGAGAACGGGCTCCAGTTCATAGAGCTGGGATAACAGCAGTGATTCGTTGAGCCGCACAATTTCAAGCGGGGTTGCGCGGGTAAAGCCATCGACGTTATAGCTGCCGATCACCAGGGAGAAGGCCTCCTCCAGACTGGGCGTGCCACCGATAACCTCGGCGGCGCCCACCCAGCGGGTCATATCTACCGGGAAACTGATCAGCAAGACAACATAGCCCACCATCGCGGGGTTGAATGGGTTGTAGCCCATGCCGCCATACAGGTGCTTGGCCAGTATGATCGCCACCGCAGTACCCACCAGCGGCAGCCACCAGGCGCAGTAGGGGGGCAGGGCGATGCCGAGGAGTAGTGCGGTGACAAAAGCACTGTAATCCCGCAGGTAGAAGGCCGCCGGCCTGCCGCGCAGTTTCATCACCGCCGCTTCGCACAGCAGCGCGGTAATGGTACACAGGGCAATATTGATCAGTACTCCGATACCGAAGTAGATCACCATGGCCAGCACACCGGGAATGGTGGCGGCGGCAACTTGCAGCATGACTTTGCCGGTGTCATTGCCGGAACGGGCGTGAGGGGAGGTGGCGCGCATCAGAGACATTATTGCTTTCCGTCCTGTGCGGTTTGTTGTTCGCGCATTTTGTTTTCCAGTTTCTCTTGTAGCTTTTCCAGCGCGCTTTCAAATGCGCCCAGATTGGCATCATCTTCATCTCGCGCCTTCTGTAGGCGAGCTTCGGCTTTAGTGACGCGCTTGCGCAGGGCCTCGATATCTGCGGCGAGCTTATCGGCGTCACTCATCTGCGCGCGCGCCTCTGCGGCGGCGCGGGCTTTGGTAATTGCCCGCACGGCTGCGCTGGTCTCTTCCTGATTGGGCTCTCGCGTACTGTCCCGGTCGGCGCGGCGCTCGGCCAGGGTCAACTTGTGCTGCGCCTCCTGCAACTTCACCTCGGCGGCTTTGAGTTGCGCCGCCAGTTGGTCGCGCTGGCTTTCCTCGGCGCTTTCCAGCTTGTTGCGCATACGCTCCACTCGGCTCTGGGCACTGGAGAAGGTGCGCTGGGCACGGGCCAAAAGCTGTTTGGGGTCTTCCTGGCGGGATTTGACCCGGGCCAGGGCGGCGGCGACAACGTCCGCCTCCTGTTTTTCAGCTTTGGCCGCCGCAGACTCCGGGTTTTGCTCCCTCTGCTGACGCGCCTGCTCGGCGGCTTTGCGCCGGGCTTCGCGTTTGGCCTCTTTTTCTTTTTCGGCCTTTTCGAGGCGCAACTGGCGAAACTCGAAGCGATCGCGGGCGCGGTCGGACTTTTCCTTTTCCGCTTCAGCGGTGCGAATTGCTCCCTTGGCCGCGCGGTAGTATTGGACCAGGGGGATGGTGCTGGGGCAGACATAGGAGCAGGCGCCGCACTCGATACAGTCAAACAGATTGTACGCCTGCAACTTTTCCCGCTCATCGGCGCGGGCATACCAATAGAGCTGCTGTGGCAGCAGCGACGCGGGGCAGGCCTCGGCACAGAAACCGCAGCGAATACAGGCCTGGGCCACGGGGGCCGGGGGCAGCTCCTCGAAGGTGGGCACCAGCAGGCAGTTGGTCGTTTTTACGATCGGAGCGTTCAGGTCGTCAATCGTATAACCCATCATGGGTCCGCCGATAATGACTTTTTGCATCAGGCGGCGGTGGATGCCGTGATAATTGAGGATGTGCTGTATCGGGGTGCCGATCGGCACCTCGATATTGCGCTGTTGCTCCAACGCCTTGCCGACCACAGTGGTCACTCGGCTGACCAGCGGCTCGCCAAAGCGAATGGCGCGGTATAGCGCCCGGGTGGTGCCGACATTTTGGCAGACAATCCCCACGTTGGCCGGCAGTCCCTTATTGGGGACTTCGCGGCCGGTCAGGATTTGGATCAGCTGCTTTTCGCCCCCGGATGGATACTTGGTGGGAAACACCACGATATCGAAACGGGTGCCCTTGGCGGCCTTGCGCATGGCGCGGATGGCCTTGGGCTTATTGTCCTCGATGCCGATCAATACCCGCTCCGGTTGATCGAGGATATGGGCGAGGATCTCGACGCCGGCAATAATTTCATCGGCGCACTCGCGCATCAGCATATCGTCGGCGGTGATATAGGGCTCGCACTCTGTGCCATTGATAATCAGAGTGTCAATTTCGGCGCCGCCGTGGGGGTCCAACTTGACGGCGGTAGGGAACCCCGCGCCGCCCATACCGGCAATACCGCAATCGCGGATCTTGTCCAGAAGCTCGATAGGGGAAACCTGGCGGTAATCCTCACAGGGACTGAGATCGCACCAGGCATCTTCGCCGTCGGTGCGAATCACGATACAGTCTTCCAGTAGGCCCGAGGGGTGGGGCACCGGGTGGGGCTCTATGGCTATAACTCTGCCGGAACTGGGGGCGTGAACCGGACAGCTGATCAGGCCGTCGGCCTCGGCAATTTTTTGCCCCTTCAACACCGTGTCGCCGAGTTTTACCAGTGGCTGTGCGCTGGCACCGGAGTGCTGTAGCAGCGGCACGATCAAATCTTCGGCGAGGGGGATTACCCCTATCGGCTCGGCGGTGCTCTGGTGTTTATTTTCGGGAGGGTGTATGCCGCCGGGAAAGTCGTTGGGACGCAGCTCCCGCGCTTTCTCGCTGGCAATCAGCTGTGCATCGCGGGTCGCGCGTCTCTCCTGCACGGCCTCTCTCTGTTGTGTCTTGCTGTCGACGGAGTTCAAACCGCACCTCCCCCGGTGTTCTGTTGGATAGCGCGGCGGTCGCTGGCGATCAGGGCCGCGCTATCACTGGGCTTGTGTGGATGCCAATTTTGTAAGGGTGTCGCCACAGGCACCATATCGATACAGTCCACCGGGCAGGGTTCGACACAGAGGTCGCAGCCGGTGCATTCATCGGTGATTACTGTGTGCATATACTTGGCGGCGCCGGCGATGGCATCTACCGGGCAGGCCTGGATGCACTTGGTGCAGCCGATACACTCGGCCTCGCGAATAAACGCCACCCTCTTGATATCTTCAACGCCGTGTTCGGCGTCCAGCGGCATGGGCTCTATATCCAGCAGGTTGGCCAGTTCATTGATGGTGCCTTGGCCCCCGGGCGGGCACTTGTTGATGGTGTCGCCGTTTACAATCGCCTCGGCGTAGGGGCGACAACCGGGATAGCCGCATTGGCCACACTGGGTTTGCGGCAGCAGGGCATCGACCTGCTCAACCAGTGGATCGCCCTCGACGCGAAAGCGCACGGCGGCAAAGCCCAACAGGGCGCCGAATACCAGCGCCATACCGCCGAGTATCAGCAGCGGCGGCGAAATTTGTGAAATCCAGTCCAGCATTACAACCCCCTATACCAGACCGCTAAAGCCCATAAACGCCAGTGACATCAGCCCGGCGGTGACCATGCCGATCGCGGCACCGCGAAATGGCAGCGGGACATCGGCGGCGGCGAGGCGCTCGCGCATCGAGGAAAATAAAATCAGCACCAGGGAGAAGCCCACTGCGGCACCAAACCCATAGAGGGTCGACTGTATAAACGTATGTGCCTTCATGGTGTTCTGGAGGGCGACACCCAAGACGGCGCAGTTGGTGGTAATCAGCGGCAGGAAAACCCCCAACACCTTGTACATCAGCGGGCTGGTTTTCTGGATAAACATCTGTGTGAACTGTACGACGACAGCAATCACCAATATAAACGAGATGGTGCGGAGGTCCTCAATACCAAAGGGCGCCAACAGGTAAGTGTTGACCAGGTACGAGCAAATAGAGGCCAAGGTAAGTACAAAAGTGGTAGCGCCGGCCATACCCACAGCGGTCTCCAGTTTATTGGAGACCCCCATAAACGGGCACAGGCCGAGAAACTGCACTAACACGTAATTGTTAACCAAGATGGTGCTGAGCAGAATGACGGCAAATTCGGTCATAACAAGTCCGGTTGAAGCCCGAGGGCAGATTGCGCGAACAGCGGCAAGTGGCGTCGGCAGCGTTTAGGTGAGACTAGTACCTTCCTGGGGAGCACCGTCGAATGCCGCGCTGGGCGGCTATTATGGGTGAGTCGCTGGGGGGCTTCAACTTGTGCGCGAAGCGGCGGGGAAAAGGGGCGACTTAGAACACGCTTCGGTTTGTGACAAGTACAGGATCGGTGATCCAGTTTGAGCGCTGCTGTTAAGTAGAGGGTATCGGCAATGCAGTATATTGACCGATCGGTACCCTTGGTTGAGAACAACGTTAATTTCACTTGGAGCTATTTAATGTCGAATCAAACCTATACCCCACCTAAAGTTTGGCAGTGGGATAAGGACAGCGGGGGCGCTTTTGCCAGTATCAATCGCCCGGTGGCGGGCGCGACCCATGATAAAGCGCTGCCTGTGGGACAGCACCCGATGCAGCTCTACTCGCTGGCCACGCCTAACGGTATCAAAGTGACGGTGATGCTGGAGGAGCTGTTGGCGCTGGGGTTTGAGGGGGCGGAGTACGATGCTCACCTGATTCGTATCAATGAGGGAGAGCAGTTCAGCAGTGGATTTGTACAGGCAAACCCGAACTCTAAAATTCCAGCACTGGTGGATCACAGCACCACGCCACCGATTCGGGTATTTGAGAGCGGTTCCATATTGCTGTATCTGGCGGAAAAATTTAATGCCTTCCTGCCCCATACGCCGGAGCAGCGCACCGAGACCTTGAACTGGCTCTTCTGGCAGATGGGAGCCGCCCCTTATCTTGGCGGGGGCTTCGGCCACTTCTATGTCTACGCGCCGGAAAAGTATGAGTATCCCATCAATCGCTTTACGATGGAGGTGAAGCGCCAGTTGGATCTACTGGATCAGCAATTGGCCAAGCACCCCTATATTGCCGGCAGAAACTACACCATTGCCGATATCGCTATCTGGCCCTGGTATGGCACCCTGGTTCTCAATGAGGGCTATGGCGCGGCGGAGTTTCTCGACGCCCAGAGTTATAAAAATCTCAATCGCTGGGTGGCGGAAATCGCTGAGCGCCCCGCAGTAAAGCGCGGGCGTATGGTCAACCGGGTGTGGGGCGAGCCCGCCGGACAATTACATGAGCGCCACAACGCCAGTGATTTCGAGGAAAAGACCGAGGATAAAGTTGCCGGCAAGGCAGCGGATTAACAGGTTGCTGAAATAGTAGTGCCCATACCGCTGAGTGGCACTGGAAGGCAGACTGCCGGCGAGATTAGAAAGCCCGCAGACTCACTATAAATTGAATAACTTGTGAGGTGCGCGGCAGGTGCCATAATTTTTCTACGGCGAAACCGGCAACCAGTGCTACCCCCAACATCAGGGGCAGGGGGATAGCGTGTATACGCGCCTCAATATCTTGCTGTTGCTGGTTTAGGATGGCGACAACGCTGAGTCTCTGTCGCTCGCTAGTGAGGCGGCACTGTTCAATTTGTCGATTTAAAGATTTCAGTGGCATCGTTTAAAGCCTCTTTGACCTGCCGTTTGGTTTCCTCAAAACCAAGCAGCGGCGCCAGTCTTTTTTGATAGGTTAACACCCCGGCTAAAATAGCGACCTGGGCGAGAATAAAGGCCAGAAAAGCAAAATAAATAGAGTTGGAAAAATAGTAGGCAATAAGCCCGACACCGGCGCAGAGGCTGACAACCAGGGACGCCCACAGCGGCAGGATAATCAGTTGCAAAGTAATAATACGCCTGCCGGCACAGACGGTTCTATCCAGTTCTAGTTGAAATAGTTTCTGGATATTGGCCAGCCATGCGCTCAGCAGGGTTAGGGTCGCCTCGACACGGGCGAGGGTTATCTCCACGCCGTTTTCACCCTCTCCATCAGTCGGCTCCTCTGAGGGAGAAGGTGAGGCTTGATCCGGGCTGCGTTTCTGCGCAGCGGCGTCGGCGCCTGAGTCAGACGCTTGGGACTTTTTTTCATTGCCCATCAGCAGGTGTCCTTCCCCGTCGTAAAAAAGAAAACAGCACTACTTAAACAGTTTCGCAATGGCCCAGCCAACCACAAATGCACAGCCAACGGCGAGAATGGGGCGCTCTCGCAGTGAGGACTCCGCTCTTTCCATAACGTTACTTGCGCGCTGTTTCTGGGATTCTACCGAGGATTTGGCTCTCTCTTTCAAGCTGCCAGCAGCTTGTGATGCCGCCTCTCCTGCAAGATTATAGGCCTGTTGCAGCTTCTCCCTACTGGAGTTCGTATGTGGAGATCTTGCGGTTGCCATCGGGGTTCTCCTCTCGGGGTTGGATTGCCGAGGAAGTCTATAGTCGCGTGCGATGATTCCCACTTGAAAAAGCGCTTTTTTCAGGCAATGTTTGCACAGAGCGCCGCTGTTGCGGGGGTGATTTACGGGCCGGAAGGGTACTGGGGATTAGGCCTGCGCCGGCGTCTGCCGGCGACGGGAAAATGGCAGTGCAGCGCTGATTAATGGCGGCCGCTGTCACGCTGCCAGGACACAATATTTTCCACCACGCCGTTTAGGAGGCGTTGGCGTGATTCACGGCTTATCCAGGCGTTGTGGGGGGTGATAATCAGGTTGGGAATAGCGCCGTCCAGCAGTGGATGATCGACAGGTGGGGGCTCCTGGCTGAGTACGTCCAGAGCTGCACCGCCCAGGTGACCGCTGCGCAGTGCCTCTGCCAGTGCCCGCTCATCGACCAGGCCGCCGCGCGCGGTGTTGACCAGCAGCGCCCCCGGTTTCATTGCGCGGATAAATCGCTCGTCCACCAATAATTCAGTTTCTTGCGTGAGCGGGCAGTGCAGACTGATAACATCGGATTCTGCACACAATTGTTTTAAAGCGGTGCGCCCCTCAGCGGGGGCACCGCGGAATGATTCGGCCACGAGCACACGCATATCCAGGGCTTGACCCAGTTTTGCCACTTTTTGTCCGAGCGTGCCGAAACCAATAATACCCAGTGTTTTTCCCGAGAGTTCAATAACGGGGTGATCGAGCAGGCAAAAAATTTCTGACTGACTCCAGCGGCCGGCCAATACATCGCTGTGGTAGTTGTGCCACTTGGATGCGAGGGCCAAAATCAGCGCGAGGGTGTGTTGCGGTACTGATGCATCGGCGTAACCCTTTACGTTGTAAACGGGAATATTGAACTCCTCCGCGGCGCTGAGATCAATATTGTTGGTGCCGGTTGCACAGACACAAATCATTTTTAATTTTCCGGCCTGGGCCAATAAGCTGCGATTTATAACGACTTTATTGGTGACGATAACTTCGGCTTCGGCGATCCGCTCGGCGACTGTTTCAGGGGAAGTGGTCTCATAAAAATCCCACTGGTCTAGACTATTTATTAAGGCCGAGGTATCCAGCTCCTCGAGCTTCATTGTCAAAGTGTCCAGAAATACGCCGCGCATGGCATCTCCTCGATAGGTTTGCTGTGTGATGGATATGCTACGGCAGTGCGGCTCGAATACAAAATTTTACTGGTGAGCGGCCTTGTCGGTGGATACTATTGGCTACGGTTGGTTTTTTCGGGGCCTTTCTTGTCGCAATTGAAGGGGGGCTTTCATGGGAATATCGGTCACGGCTGCCAGTCTAGTTTTTATCTCTGCATTTCTTCACGCTGGTTGGAATTTATTGGGAAAATCCCGCACACCGACCCCGGCTTTTTTTTGTATCGCGACCTTGAGTGTTGGAATATTTCTTTTACCGCTAAATCTCTGGCTTTTATATCAGGTTAACTCTCTCCCGCTCAGTTTTTGGCTGCTCCTTATCGGCAGTGGTTTTTTTCAAATGATTTATATGGGGGGATTATCGCTGGCTTACCAGCGGGCGAATATGGGACTGGTCTACCCCGTTGCGCGGGCGCTGCCGGTACTGCTGGTTGCGCTGGCAACGATTTTACTGGGGCAGTCACTGCCCCCTCTCGCCTGGGGCGGCATGTTGCTGGTCACTATAGGTTGTCTGCTGGTGCCGCTCGTGTACTTCCGCGAGTGGCACTGGCGCGTCTACTGGCGCGCCGATTGTGCCTGGGCCCTGGTTGCGGCGATCGGCACTGTGGGTTATTCGCTGGCGGATAAGGGCGCACTGGTATACCTGGGCGCGGCGGCGCAGGAGAGCGTGCCTTCCGTGGTGCAGGCCTACAGTTATCTGGGCATGCAGTTTCTCGCCTGCGGCTTGTGGCTGTTGCTGGGGTGTCTGGGGCAGAGTGGTAGCGCGCAGCTATTGCACAGTTTGCGGGATCTGAGAATCGGGGCCCTGACGGGAATGATGATGGGTGCGACTTACGGCCTGGTACTGCTGGCGATGACGATGACAGAAAATGTGAGCTATGTGGTGGCTCTCAGGCAGCTGAGTATCCCCCTCGGCGTAGGTCTGGCAGTTTGGCTGCTCAAGGAACCGGCACACAGACCCCAGCTGTTGGGGGTGGGGTTGGTGTGTGCCGGCTTGATTGCGGTTTCCCTGCGCTAGCGCGGCCTAATTACATCACGCGCATACCGGGCTTGGCGCCCTCGTGGGGCTCCAGTATCCACAGGTCCTTACCGCCGGGGCCCGCCGCCAGCACCATGCCCTCACTGACACCAAAGCGCATTTTGCGCGGCGCCAGGTTGGCGACCATCACGGTGTGCTTGCCCTCCAGATCTTCCGGCGCGTAGGCGCTCTTGATACCGGCAAACACCTGGCGGGTTTCGCCGCCCAGGTCCAGGGTTAAGCGCAGCAGTTTACCGGCGCCCTCCACGTGCTCGGCCTTGGCGATCAGGGCGATGCGCAGGTCTACTTTGGCAAAGTCGTCAAACTGGATTTCGGCGGCAATGGGGTCCTCGGCCAGGGGACCGCTAGCGGCTTTACTTTCCGCCTCCAGCTGCGCCAGGGACTCCTTGGCGGCGTCCATAATGGCATCCACCTGAGTTTTCTCCACGCGCTGTAGCAGCGGTTTGAACTTCTTGATCTCGTGATCTGCCAGCGGGCGGATAGCGCTGTCCCAATCCAGCTCACAGTCGAGGAATTCCGCCGCTTTTTGTGCGGTATTGGGCAGTACCGGGGCCAGCCAGGTGATCAGGGCGCGGAACATATTGACGCCCTGGGAGCAGATTGCCAGGACCTCGGCTTCGCTGCCCTCCTGCTTGGCCAGGGACCAGGGGGCCTTGTCGGCGATCCAGGCGTTGGCGGCGTCGGCCAGGGCCATAATATCGCGCATGGCGCGGGCGTATTCCCGCTGCTCGTAGTAATCGGCAATGCGCGGGGCCGCCTCTACAAACTGGTTCCACAGCGCCTCGTCGGCCAGTTCGCCGGCCAGCTTGCCGCCGGACTTGCTGACAAACTTGGCGGTGCGCGAGGCGATATTGACCACTTTACCCACCAGGTCAGAGTTCACCTTGGCGATAAAGTCATCCAGATTCAGGTCCAGATCGTCGACGCCGGCGGTCAGTTTGGCGGCGAAGTAATAGCGCAGGTACTCGGGGCCCAAGTGGTCCAGGTAGTTGCGCGCATTGATAAAGGTGCCGCGCGACTTGGACATCTTTTTGCCGTTAACGGTGAGGAAGCCGTGTACGCAAACTTTGTTGGGGGTGCGGAAGTCCGCCGAGTCCAACATGGCCGGCCAGAAGAGCGCGTGGAAGTTGACGATATCCTTGCCGATAAAGTGATACACCTCGGCATCGCTGTCTTTTTTCCAGTAGGCCTGCCAGTCCAGCCCGTTGCTGTCGCAGTAATTTTTCAGGCTGGCCATATAGCCGATGGGGGCGTCGAGCCACACGTAGAAATATTTGCCCGGCGCATCGGGAATTTCGAAGCCGAAGTAGGGGGCGTCGCGGGAAATATCCCACTCCTGTAGGCCCTCTTCCAGCCATTCGGCCAGCTTGTTGGCCACTTCATCCTGGAGGGTGCCGGAGCGGGTCCACTCGCGCAGGTATTCGGTAAAGGCGGGCAGGGTAAAGAAGAAGTGCTCGGACTCTTTTTCTACCGGAGTGGCGCCGGAGATTGCCGACACCGGATCGATCAGTTCGGTAGGGCTGTAGGTGGCGCCACAGGCTTCACAGTTATCGCCGTACTGGTCGGGGGTGCTACAGCGCGGACAGGTGCCCTTGATATAGCGGTCCGCCAGAAACAGCTGTTTTTCCGGGTCAAACGCCTGGGTAATGGTGCGCGATGCGATGTGGCCGTTGTCGCGGAGGCGGCGGTAGATCATCGCCGACAGCTCGCGGTTTTCCTCTGAGTGGGTGGAGTGGTAGTTGTCCACGCCAATCAGGAAGTCGGCGAAGTCGCGCTCGTGTTCCGCCTGCATATTGGCAATATGCTGCTCCGGGGTCAGGCCCAGTTGTTCGGCTTTCAGCATAATTGCAGTGCCGTGTGCATCATCGGCACAGATATACAGGCAGTTATTACCGCGCGCACGCTGGAAGCGGGCCCAAATATCGGTTTGGATATATTCGAGCACATGGCCCAGGTGTAGGGAGCCATTGGCGTAGGGCAGTGCGCTGGTAACGAGAATGTTGCGCGTATCGGACATCGGTTTTTCCATCGCTGTGGGTTGCGGCCGGGGGCTCTTGCGGAGCGGGCCGGAGATCGTCAAAAGACCGCAGAATATAGCAGATTTGCACTATGCCGTGGAGGGATCTAGCGGGCTTGAATTAACCGGCGGCTGCTGGCCAGTGCTGGTGTTAGGTCGCGTCATCCGACACAATGCGAGCCAACCTAGAAGCGCTGAGAGGGAGATACCGTGAGCGATCATCATCACGAGCATGACGAGCTATCAATGGAGGTTCAGGCTGAACTGGAACATCTGGCGGAGTGCCTCGGCCAGTTGCACGATCCCGCCAGTGGTTTGCCACTGGATGACCTGGACGCAGAAATCGAAGTGGGATTTGCGGATAACACTGTTTTTGCCGGGGTTACCCTGGGCTACCCCTGTGGCAGCCAGGAGGCGGATTGGCAGCGGCGCGCAGAGGCGTGCTGTCAGCCGCTGTTGAATACTGGAGCGCTGAAGGGCTCGGCTTTGCAGTTCGAGCTGTTTAGCGATATTCCCGCGACGCCCACAGCGGGAGCGCCGGAGACCCTGGCCAAGGTAAAAAATATTGTTGCTGTGGCGTCTGGCAAAGGCGGGGTGGGCAAGTCCACCACAGCGGTCAACTTGGCCCTGGCCCTGGCGGCCGAGGGCGCCCGGGTGGGCCTGCTGGATGCGGATATCTACGGCCCCAGCCTGCCCACGATGCTGGGCACGGAAGATCGGCGCCCGCAGGTAAAAGCGCAGAAGTTCTTTGTACCGGTGGAAGCTCAGGGTATCGAAACCATGTCCCTGGGCTATCTGATGACCGAGGAGACCCCGGCGGTGTGGCGCGGTCCTATGGCCAGCGGCGCGCTCAACCAGATTCTCAGCCAAACCCTGTGGGGGGAGAGCCGCGATGGCCTCGACTACCTGATTGTGGATATGCCCCCGGGCACAGGGGATATCCAATTGACATTGGCACAAAAAACGACTTTGGCCGGTGCGGTGATTGTAACGACGCCCCAGGACCTGGCGCTGAAAGATGCGATCAAAGGGGTGGAAATGTTCCGCAAGGTATCTGTGCCGGTGCTGGGTATCGTGGAGAATATGGCACTGCACACCTGCTCTAATTGCGGTCACAGCGAACCGATTTTCGGTAGCGGTGGCGGTGAGCGCATTGCGGCGGAGTACAGCACCCAGTTGCTGGGTGAGCTGCCGCTGGCCCAGAAAATTCGCGCGGATGTCGATAGCGGGCAACCCAGTGTGGTCGCCGATCCAGACAGTGAAATTGCCGGTTTTTATAGGGAGATTGCCCGCAAAGCGGCCGCTCAGATCTGGCTTAACAGCGCTGACGACGACGATATGCCGGAAATCGAAATAAGTTGAACCCATTCGCGATACTGATCACAAAGAAATAATTTTCTTTGTTTTTCGGTTTTTACCGGGCCCCAATATTCCTATATTGATGCGGCCCGGTGTTCCCCTTATCCCTGGTTTTTACGCGATAGATTTTTTGCGTGGGGCTCGCCTCTGTTACAGGACGGGTACGCGAGTGCAGCGAAAATACTCCAGAGACGGCCGGTAAAAACATAGGGATGTTTTGCTTTCTTATTTTTAACCGTTAAAAAGTCGATAATTTTGTGATCTGGTCCACTTTTTATTTTGCGGTGGCTATATTGCTGGTTTTTTTATCGTTGGCTAAAAATATTTGCTGCTGAGAGCGATAAACCGGGTTTACGGTTGCAGTATTTGCGCCGATAAACGTCGTATCTTTTATACAGCTATTGGGTTGGTGTTGCTGTAGAGGTAAATATCAGGAGTGTACGAGAAAAAAGTCCGCTGTAGAGGCGGTATCCAATACCGCTAGGACAATAAAAAGAGGCATTGCGGAAGCTGTAGTCGATAAAAATAAAAAAGACAAGCGCACGGGTGCTGTTATCAATGAGTTTTCATATTAGCTATCAACCGACAGGGGGTATAGCGCGTGTACTTTTTTTGGGTCCGCTGGGGTATGCGGACAAAATAGAAGCCACGGCGCGATTGGTGGGTAAGTATCGCCACCGAAACCCCCTACGCGTATTACTCGACCTGCGCTATGCGCGCAGCCACATTACTTTGGAGGAACATCAGAAATATATTCGCTATATGGCAGAGAATTCGGTGTTGCGACGGGCTTTTATCGCGGTGTTGCACCCGCGCAGCCGCTGGACCTGCCCTCTGCCCAGCCACAGCGCCTACCTGTGCCGGTTTAGCTCGCGGGAGTTTATCGTGGAGGCCGAGGCAGAGGCCTGGCTGGCCCAGGCGAAGGGCGCAGCGCAGCCTCTGCTGGCACTTTGAGAATTAAGCCTGCTGGCTGTGGGCCTGTTGCGCCTCGGCCTGGCGGCGGCGCTCCTCTTTTTTCTGCTCGCGGCGGGATACGGTCTGTTCGCGGGCGTCCTGGCCAAGGTGGACTTCACCGCGCTGTTTGGCCAGTTGGATTTGTCTCTCTCGCTCGCGGAAACGGGTCCGATCGGCCTCCGGCACCTTGTCGTGGCAGTGGGGGCAGCTGACGCCTTGTTCAAACAGGGGAGACTGCTGGTCTTCCTGGGTAATGGGCATACGGCAGGCGTTGCACTGATCGTACTTGCCGCGCTCCAGGTTGTGGTTGACGGTTACGCGCTCATCGAACACGAAGCACTCGCCCTCCCACAGGGACTCTTCTGCGGGAACCTCCTCCAGGTACTTCAGGATACCGCCGTGGAGGTGGTAGACCTCCTCAAAGCCCTGCTCCTTCATGTAAGCGGTGGATTTTTCACAGCGGATACCGCCGGTACAGAACATGGCGACTTTCTTGTGCTTGGCCGGGTCCATATTCTCTTTGACGTACTGGGGGAACTCGCGGAAAGTCTCGGTCTTGGGGTTGATGGAATCTTTGAAAGTACCCACCTGGAATTCATAGTCATTGCGGGTGTCCACGACAACGACTTCCGGATCGCTGATCAGGGCATTCCAGTCTTTGGGTTTGACGTAGGTGCCGACGGTGCGCAGCGGATCGATACCCTCGACCCCCATGGTGACGATTTCCTTCTTCAGCTTTACTTTGCTGCGCAGGAAGGGCATTGCATCGGTGATGGATTCCTTATAGTCCAGCTCTGCCAGGCGCTCGTCGGACTTCAGGTGGGCCAATACCGCATCGATTCCCTCGCGGGAGCCGGCTACGGTGCCATTGATACCCTCTCGGGCCAAAAGCAGGGTGCCGCGCACACGGTTCTCCTGCATCACATCGAGCAGGGGCGCGCGCAGGGATTCAAAGTCCTCCAGGGTGACGAACTTATACAGGGCACAGACAACAAATTGATTCATGGTACTTCCTCAGTTGCGGGCCGGATCGCAAATCCGGAGCAGAAAAAATCGCCGCGCATTTTATCGCAAAAAAAGAAACTTGTCGTACAGTAAGCAGGCGGCCCACCCCGTAGCAGTAGGGATTTGTAGTTGACCAGCGGGCCACAAGTTGTCAAAGTTCTGGCCGAAATTTAAAGGTCACAGCGAGGCGAATCCCATGGGCGAAGAATTTGCACCGAAAGAGTCGGAGTTGAGCCAGATCTATCGGGAGGGCGAGGTTTCCGTCCAGATCGATATTTATGAAGATGGCGAGGGCGGCTGGCTGCTCGAGATTGTCGACGAGCACAATAATTCCACGGTTTGGGAAGATGCGTTTGACAGCGAGCAGGAAGCGCTGGATGAAGCCCTCGATGCGCTCAGGGAAGAGGGAATCGCGACCTTTATCGGGCCGGTCCAGGAGGCCGGTGGCAGCTGGTAAGCCGGGCCTGAGCGAATCCGCTGGCCGGTAATTCCCCCCGGGAGGGGTATCGGCTCTGCTGGTCCCTATTCGAGCTGCTATGGTTAAGGGGAGAAAGGAATCGCAATCGTGTAACAGCACAGCCAATCACGGTGCCGCCGCGAGACATGGTGGAATCCAAGTCTCCGGTGGCACTTTCTAATTGTCAGTCCCTTATCAACCTGCGCGCCGCATCCTGCCGGCGACGAATTTAAGTCACTACCTACTCCCGCTGGGGCGCCCCGGGCGCACTTACAGAGCGAGGCGTGTGCCGCGATAGCCGGAACCCCCATAAAAAAACCCCGCTGGAGGGCGGGGTTACAAGCTCGTTGAAAACGTTTTGCTTATTTCTTTACCGGTTCAAAAATAATCTTCAGTTTTTTCTTGCCCCAGGCGCGGGCTTTTCGGATGTCTTTCTCCATCCAAACATCAATGCGGTTTCTAAAGCGCTTGTTCATGCGGTCGCGCACGGTATAGGTGCCCGGTAGCCCTTCAATTTTGACTTTGGCGCCGTTGGTCAGACCGTGTCTTTCCAGGTCGCGGGATACTGCAATAATCTTGTCACCGGGGCGCAGGCGGTTGTTCCAGGCCGCTACCCAGGGGTCGCTGTCAGTTTGACCGGGTACAGAATTGTAGGCGGTAGCATCAACAACCATGGTTTTCTTCATTGCTGCTGAGGCATTGACACTCACGCCGATCGCGAGCAGGGCGGCAATAAAAAAGGCAGTACGTCGCAGAGTCTGTTTCATCATGTCCCATTACCTCCAGGTCATAAATGGTCACAAGCCAAAGGTTGCTTGTGAAATTTCCAAGTTTGTTTGGAAATCGCTGATCAATATTTAATCAACGCTGGCTATATTACCGATGGCGCCTGAGGTATCAACTTTTCCTGTAAAGCGGGAGAGAAACCGTATGAATTGGCAGGTTATTTAATGAAATTAAAATAGAGAATTAATTTTTAATTAAAATTGAGAATAAAGTGGCGCTGTATATATTTTGTGCAGCCTGAAAAGGCGGGTGAGAACCTGGCTCTTTGGTAAATGGTTTCAAAAGAGAAATTTTGTGTGACAGCGATGTCATTCTAATGCGCTGTGCTGTTGATGATGGGGCGCTGCACTTCATCGGACTGAAAAAGTAAAAAATTCCGAATTAATTATTTGTGACTAGATCGCCATATCTCTCTGATTGGGCAAAAGTAGAGACTTTTCACCGGGAAACCCGGTCGTCAGTGAAGAGTGGCGGGGTGATTCCCTCTATTTATAGGGCGGTTTCCGGGTTTTGCGATATCGGCTCCACCTGGCTGCGCAATGCGGATAGGTAGTCACTGTCCTCCTGGAGGTCCGGCAGCTTGTGCTGTATATCCAGTCGCACGGTTTTCTCCAGCCAGGCGATGGCCTCCTCTAAATTCCCCTGCCATTCACACACCTGCCCCAGGTTGAAATAGGTGATCGCCAGGTTCTGCCACTCCCCCTGCGCGCGCAGCCCCGGAATGGCACTCTTGTAGAGCAGGTAGGCGGAGCGCAACAGGTGGGCCCGCTGGGTGGTCTCCGTCTCTGTGGCCGCCTGCTGGTGGTAAGTGTGCGCCATAGCGGACTGCACCTTTGCGGCGGACTGGGGCAGCACAGCGCCGCTGTCCAGATAATTGAGCACCGCCTCGAACTGGGCGCGGGCCAGGGGGTACAGGTCCGGTCTCTCCTGGGCGCTGAAGGCATTCAACACAATGCCGTAGCGGTAGCGCAGAGCCTGCTGTTGGTCCGGGTAGTCTGCGAGGGAGGAGATGGCTTTTTCGTAGAGTGGTAGGGCATCGGCGTAGTTGCCTGTGCGGGCGTAGGTTTCGGCCTTGCTCACGAATGCCACAGAGTGCTCGATCTGGGGGGGGCGCTGCGGGTGTAAGGTCATGGAAATTGCCGCCAGCAGCACGATGGTACCCAGCACCGCGTAAAACAGCATCAGCAGGTATGAGAGATGTTTGTGCATAGGCACTTCCCGCAGGTGACCTTGGGTGGACGATAAGAGACCCGGCAGTGTGGGCCTCTTACGTCAGTAAATGCCTATTTATCCAGTTGTGCCAGTAACCCTTGGAGCGGATGGCGCAGGGATACACCCGCAAAGCGACTGGCCTGGCAGCGGCAGGAGTAGCCGCTGGCCAGCTGGTTTTCGCCACTATTTAAGCGGGGGGCCCAGGACTGCTGGAAAATGACCCGAGAGGTCTCTTTGTGCTCCGCTTCGTGGCCATAGGTGCCGGCCATACCGCAGCAGCCGAGGCTCTCGGTCGTCAGTTCCAGGCCCAGGGCGGCGAAGACACTCTGCCAGTCTTTCACCGAGGCGGTGGCGTTGGTCTGTTCGCTACAGTGGGGCAGAAGCTGGAAGCTGGCGGGCGCGATGCGGTGGCGCTGTTGTTCCAGGTGCTCCCGCTGCGAGACCAGCCACTCCTGTAGCAACTGGACCTTGGGCGCCTCACTGCCCATCAGTTTCTTGTACTCCGCGCGATAAGTCAGCGTCATCGAGGGGTCGACGCCCACCAGGGGAATCCCGCTGGCGGCGAGATTATTGAGCATCTCGCTGTTCAACTCGGCGACCCGCTGGAACTGGCGCAGGAAGCCGTGTACGTGCAGGGGTTTGCCGTTGGCGCGATAGGGCGCCAGCATAGGTACAAAGTCGAGCTGTTTCAGCAGGCGGACAATATCTGCCACCACTTCCGCATCGAAGTAACTGGTAAACGCATCCTGCACGATCACCACCGCGCGGCT
This sequence comes from Microbulbifer regidiadema (SeqCode), assembly GCF_052466995.1. Classification (NCBI taxonomy): domain Bacteria; kingdom Pseudomonadati; phylum Pseudomonadota; class Gammaproteobacteria; order Cellvibrionales; family Microbulbiferaceae; genus Microbulbifer; species Microbulbifer regidiadema (SeqCode). The sequence continues at coordinate 4,222,342 of NZ_CP174297.1, forward strand.
GCGCTGCGTGGGGCCGAGGGACTCCAGGCAGGCGGCGCTGGCGATGGGGACACCCAGTTCCGCCATGGTGGTCCTCAGGGGCTTCTCCGATAGCTGCGGGCTGTCCACCATGCCGAGCAGGCGCTCCATCAGGAAGGCAACCGGCTTGAGCTTTAGCGGCCAGTTGTACAGCTGCGGCAGCCTGGCCAGGTGCGGCATCAGGAATTCCAGGCCACCGACGGCGTAGTCTTTTAGCGGGCGCAAATAGCGACTGTAGTAGAGCTCGAGGAATTTACTGCGAAACTCCGGCACATCCACTTTGATCGGGCACTGCCCCACACAGGATTTACACGCCAGGCAGCCCTGCATGGCCTCGTTAACTTCGTGGTTAAAATCGTACTCGCCACGGGTTTTTGCCAGGGAATTGATAATGCGCTTGGGCAGTCCGACAAAAAAGGAGCGCTCGCGCAAATGCTGAGCGCTGGCGACCGCATCGACGTTTTTTTCGCTGAGCAGGCGCAGCCACTCGCGCATCAGTGAGGCGCGCCCTTTGGGGGAGTGGATGCGGTTGCGAGTGGCCTTGTAGGAAGGGCACATGGCATCGTCGGGATTCCAATTGAAACAGGCGCCGTTGCCGTTACAGTGTACTCCCTCTGCGTAGCCCTCCCACACCTGGGCGGGAATCTGCCGATCCCGTTCGCCGCGGGTGGCTACCGCATCGATTTTTAGCAGCTGGCTGTCGTTATTGGGGGTGGCTATTTTTCCGGGATTTAATTGGTTGCGGGGATCGAAGGCGGCTTTAATTTTTTGCAGCTCTGGGTAGAGCTCGCCAAAGAATTCCGGTGCGTATTCTGAGCGCACGCCTTTGCCGTGCTCGCCCCACAAAAGCCCTTTATATTTCTGCGTGAGGGCGACCACCCGATCGGTGATCGGACGAATTTGTGCGGCTTGTTGCGGGTCTTTCATATCGATGGCCGGGCGCACGTGCAGCACGCCCGCGTCCACATGACCAAACATGCCGTAATCGAGATTGGCCTCGTCCAGCACCGCGCGGAATTCAGCGATAAAGTCCGCCAGGTTTTCCGGCGGTACCGCAGTGTCCTCGACAAAGGGAATCGGGCGCTTTTCTCCCTGGGCATTGCCCAGTAAGCCCACCGCGCGTTTGCGCATGGCCCAGATGCGATTGACCTCGGCGTGGCCCCGGGCAATGGAGTAGCCGAAACTCTTACCCGGCTGGCCAATGGCCTCCTCGATATGGGCGATAAATTGTGCCAGTGCCCGCTCCAGTTCCTCTTCGCTATCGGCGGCGTACTCGACTAAATTGATGCCTTTAACCGGGCGATCCTCGGAGGGAAAAAATTCACTGACGCTGTGCCAGACAATATCTTCCATCGCCAACTGCAACACTTTGCTGTCCACCGTCTCGATCGACATGGGGCCGGCCAGCATCAGGTCTTTGGCGTCGCGCAGGGCCTCCTGGAAGTGGTCGTATTTTAAATTGACCAGGGCGACACACTTGGGAATGGGCAGCAGGTTGAGTTTGGCCTCGGCGATAAAGCCCAGGGTTCCCTCTGAACCACACAGAACACTGTTGAGGTTAAAGCTTTTGTCGCTGCGAATATGCGCCAGGTCGTAACCGGTGAGGCAGCGATTGAGCTTGGGAAACTTTGCCGCGATTAAATCCACTTTGCTGCGCGCTATATCATCACAGACTTGGTGTACCTGCGCAGAGCGTTGATCCCCGGCACTGACCTGTGCCAGCGCTTCATCATCGATCGGGGCCGAGTGCCAAATCTCACCGCCGATCAATACGGTGTGCAGCTCCAGCACGTGATCGCGGGTTTTACCGTAGACACAGGAGCCCTGGCCCGAGGCATCGGTATTGATCATGCCGCCAATGGTGGCCCGGTTACTGGTGGAGAGCTCCGGCGCAAAAAACAGGCCGTGGGGTTTGAGTGCTGCGTTCAGCTGGTCCTTGACCACACCGGCCTGCACCCGCACCCAGCGCTGCTCAACATTAATTTCGAGAATCTGGTTCATATGGCGGGAGATATCCACCACCAGCCCATCGGTGAGGGACTGGCCGTTGGTACCGGTACCGCCGCCGCGGGGAGATAAGACTACCGAGTGAAACGCCTCCCGCTCAGCCAGCTCGGCCAGCAACTGTAAGTCGCGATTGTCGCGGGGGTAAACAACGGCCTGGGGTAGAACCTGATAGATCGAGTTATCGGTAGCCAGAACCGTGCGGCTGGCATAGCTGGGGGTGGTATCGCCACGGAAACCTGCGTCCTTCAGTTCCTGCAAGAACTGCAAATAGAGCGCCTGAACCTCGTCGACTTCGCGCAATGCTGGAATCATGAGCTAATCCGTACTTTCCGGGAGGTGTGGGCCGCATCGCAGACCGAAGACTGGCGATAAGAGTGTGCGCAGCACTAAAACTCGGAATGAACGCGGCTTTGCATTGTAGCTGCGCTTCGTATTTGCGCAAGCCGGCACCGGGCTGACAATTCGCCACCAAAACTTATACAAGCTCTATCCTTGTATAAGTTTTGGTGGCGGACTATAAAAAGAGAAGCGATGACTTGCGCATAGTGTGATTATGAATATTCAGTTTCTGCCAGAGAAAATCCCCGTGGGTATCAGCCGCTGCGCGGTGGGTGATCCGGTGCGATACAACGGTAGCCACAAGCACAGCAAAGTCTGCACCCAACTGCTGGGCAGTTGTTTTGACTTGCAGGCCTATTGCCCCGAAGTGGCTGTGGGCCTGGGGGTGCCGCGCCCGCCCATTCACCTGATTGTCAGTGACCGCCTGCGCGCGGTGGGGCGGGATGATACCAATATTGATGTCACCGACGATCTCGAAGCCTACGCCGACGAGATAAGCCCGCAAGTGGCACAGCTTCGCGGTTTTATCCTGATGCAAAAATCCCCCAGCTGCGGCGTGCACACGACGCCGCACTATCAAAAAGGGGGGCGGGGTGTACTGGCGCACGCCGCCGGATTATTTACCGCGCGCCTGCGGCAAAACTTCCCGCATCTGCCCATGGAGGAAGTGGGGCGCCTGAATGCCAGCGATATCCGCGAGAACTTTTTAACTCGCGTGTTTGCCTACGACGCCTGGCACCGCTACGTCTCGCCGGATCCCCGGCCGGCCAAGGTGATCGAGTTTTATACCGCCTACAAGTACCTGCTGCTGGCCCACAGTCAGCCGCTGACCCGCGCCCTGGGCCAGTTCGTTGCCAATTCCCGCGCGCTGACCCCGGAAAAATTTGCCGATGAAGTCCGTGGGCGGATTATGGAGATCCTGTCCCAGCAGGCGTCGCGCAAAGACCGCACCAATGCCCTGATGCACAGCCAGGGGCACTTAAAGGGCTATTTAAACCGGGAGGAGCGCGCCGAACTGGCCCAGCTTATCGAGGAATACCGCCAGGGGCGCAAACCGATTTCGGCGGTGCTCACCATGCTGCGCCACTATTTGCCGCGCAGCCCCCATCACTTTATCCACAGTCAGGTTTTACTCGCCGCCGAGCCGGCGGAGTTGGGTTTGTGTGAATTTCGCTAATGGCCGCCATGACCGATCCAGAAGTTGTTGAACAAAATTTCTTTCCGATTCGCGAAGTGGCCCGCAGGACCGGTGTTCACCCGGTGACATTGCGGGCCTGGGAGCGCCGCTATGGTTTGCTGACCCCCTTGCGCACCGGTAAGGGACACCGCCTTTACAGCGAAGAGGAGGTGCGGCAAATCGAAAGGGTACTTCAATGTCTCGCCCGCGGTGTTTCCATTGGTCTGGTGCGGGACCTGTTGCGGCGCGATAAAGACAAAAACCCAATAGTGACAAGCGCGGCTGATAACACAAGCAGCTGGCAGGCGATGCGGGAGGAAACTGCCAGCCTGATTCGCGATTATGCCGAGGTCCAATTGCGCCGCCGCCTGGATGAATGGTTTGCCGCATTCCCCGCCGCTTTGCTGTTGGAGCACTGGCTTAAACCTCTGCATGTGCGGCTTGAGCGCTCTCGCCTGGCTGAAAGTCGGCGGGCACAGCAGTTTTTCTGGCCCCTGTTACAGGAGCAATTATTGCTGGCAAATGGTATGGCCAGAAAAAATTTGCTCGGGGACAAGTCCCGGCCGAGGCCCCGTGTTCTTTTACTGGAAGTGGCCGCGCAGGATCAGCTGGCTTTTATCCAGATGTTTATCGCCGTCCTTCTCGCCGCAGGTATTGAAGTGGTTACCCTGGCCTATCCGGCGGGGTTATCGGACCTTGGAAATAGCGTAAAAAAGTTCGCGGCACAGGGTGTGGTTTGCTATAGCCACAAAGCTCTCCCCAGCGATATCCTCGCGCGGGCGCTGCCGGAGGCGATCCGGGGTGTAAACGCTCCCCTGTGGCTTGCCGGTGACTTTATCGAGATGCAGCGCCTGGCGCTCGTAGAACTGGAACAGCTTCCATTCACGCACGTGCTGGCCGGCACGGCAGAGAGCGCCGTTACACAACTGCGGGGGTCTTTACCGTTATGAGCCGCCCTGTGAATTTGCCGCGTGGGCTGGTGTGGCTGCGCAGTGATTTGCGTCTACATGACAATACCGCGCTTTACCAGGCGAGCACCCAGTGCCAGCAGTTAGCCGCTATCTTTATCGCCTGCCCGGAGACCTGGCAGAGCCAGGATGAAGGCGAACCCTTGGTGGCCTTTCGCATGGCCTGCCTGCGGGAGTTGCAAACTGAATGTGCAGCGCGCAACCTACCGCTGTATTTTATTGAAGTCCCCTCATTTGCGCAGGTGCCGGAGGTTCTTCAGCAGGTGGCCGAGCGCCTGAAAATAGACGCTATTTATGCGAATACAGAATACCCTCTCAATGAGCAGCGTCGCGATGCGGCGGTAAGAGACTTATTGAAACAAGATGGCGTACAGGTGCAATTTTTCAGTGACCGCACCCTGTTGCCTCCCGGAGCCGTGAGAACCGGCAGTGGTGAACCCTACAAGGTTTTCACCCCCTTCAAGCGTGCCCTGATCCAACTCTGTGCCGATAGCGCTATAAAAACCCTGCCTAAACCCCGGAGGTTTGCCGGTGCAAAAGATGGGGCTCACTGGCCCAAGTGGTTCTCCCTATCGGGAGGGCAGAGGTTAAACCAGAAAATTCCAACGCAACTGCGTGGCTATAACCTCGATAAAATTTCGACTGCTGGTTTGATAAAAGGCTGGCAAGCGGGGGAAAAGGCGGCACAACAGCAACTCAAAAAATTCACGGGAAAAATCTCAACCTATCGAGCGGAAAGAGATTTTCCCGCGCTGGATAGTACCTCCTGCTTATCCCCCTATCTCAGTAGTGGTGCCATCTCGATTCGCCAGTGCATCACCGCAGCACTGAGTTTGAACGAGGGCCACTGGCTGGGCGGGGATGAAGGGATGGCCTGCTGGATCAGTGAATTAATCTGGCGGGAGTTTTACACCCACCTGTTAGCGGACTTTCCCCGTCTGAGTAAAGGCAAGCCGTTTAAACTGGAGACCGAGCAAATCCCCTGGTCCTACAACCGGGAGCAGTTTGAGCGCTGGATACAGGGTGAAACCGGAGTGCCAATCGTCGATGCCGCCATGCGCCAATTGCGCGAGACCGCCTGGATGCACAACCGGCTGCGTATGATCGTAGCCTCGTTTCTCAGTAAAAATATGCTGATAGATTGGCGCTGGGGCGAGCGCTATTTTATGCGGAATCTGATCGATGCCGACTTTGCCTCCAACAACGGCGGCTGGCAGTGGACCGCCTCTACCGGCACCGATGCCGCCCCTTATTTCCGCGTATTTAACCCCTATAGCCAATCGCAGCGCTTCGACCCCAAGGGGGAGTTTATTCGCAAATATGTGCCCGAGTTGAGCGGACTGAGTGACAGAACCATCCACGACCCGGCGCCGACAGCGGGTTATCCCCCGGTGATTTGCGATGTCGCAGCGGGGCGCAAGCGGGCCATTGAAGTTTTCGCCAGTTTGAAGTGAATTGAGAGGAGGGCGATAGTGCGGCTTAGAGCGCTTCGTCCTCAGTATGTACTTCGACAGATAAGTCGCTGCTAAAATCCAGTTTCACAGAGAAAACGATAGGTCTACAGCACACTTGGCAGTCCTCAATGTACTGTTGCGGTAAGGCCGATGTATCAATTAGCACCTGGATGGTTTCGCCACAATAGGGGCAACCAATACTTCTCTCGGTTATTGCTTCAGGCATAAATTGAGATCTCCCTTATCTAGCCGGGTAGTGATATTCCATTTGTAGTCTGTCCCTGCTGGTTAACTTTAGAATAGCGCCTAGTGCTTATATGGCTAGAAGAGCGATTCCTTTGTTCTTTATCCGCGAATAGTTCGGTTGCTTTCCGTTTTCGATTATAGTGACGCAGTTAGGAGTGGCGGTATCAAGGGGATTAGCCCCAACAGGCTTGAGCGGTTGTTATGGCGTATTTTCTTGAATTGGGGTTTTTGGGGCTGTTTGTCTCGGCGTTTTTGGCGGCAACTATCTTACCGCTGAGCTCCGAAGTGGTTATGTCCGGCCTTTTACTGCATGGATACTCGCCCTGGGTCCTGGTTGCAGTGGCCACCTGCGGGAATGTCGCCGGCTCACTACTCAATTATGCGCTGGGTTACTGGGCCAGTTTGGGGGTTATCAAGAAATGGTTGAGAATGTCCGAAGAGGAGTTTGTTCAGGCCGAGCAGAAGTTTAAAAAATATGGTGTTTTCTCATTGCTTTTCGCCTGGGTTCCCATTATTGGTGATCCCCTTACTGTGATGGCGGGTATTTTACGGATTCGACTGCTTTGGTTTCTGCTATTGGTGACTCTGGGTAAAGGTCTGCGTTATATGGCGATTGCCTATGTGGTCTTGCAGGCCGCCTGAGTGGTTAGTTGGCCGGATTTTCACAGTACCTTGACGGAAATTCCCGGCCCTTTTAGATATCCAAAAGCTTGAGCTTTAGATGCCTGAAGATTGAGCCATTAGCTATTTCTGCGGGTCGGCCTTCTACATTGCCGGCACCATCCTCTTTCGAGTTATAAATCTATGTCAGAATCTTCTATCATTTTTACAGATTGCCACCCCAAATTTCTGCGAGAACTTGCTTATTTTTTATATAAGAAGCTATAAGACCTGCATGAGATAAAGATTTAGAAAAATTATTTATATCAATATTATGTTTCATAATCTAAGAGAACCACATCACCATCCAGTAAGAATTGACATATTTGACCGACTTTATCGGGCAAATAGTTTTCGAGTACATAGTAACAATACTTCGGACACTTTTATGCCGCAATTGCCGCGTAATCGCTGTAGTGATCATAAATGTAGCTGACTTTTTCACAGCTTCGGTCCAGACCTAAGCTGCTAAAAACCCTATCTATTAGATGTTGGTTGAACTTGCGGCGCTTCCAGCTGGCGATTGAGATAACTGTAGGTGCATCTGTCTGCGCCTCTCTGCGATCTTAAAATTTCAGCAAATTCAGCGCTGTTAGGAACGAATTAACATGAAGGTTTATGGCTTCATTCTGCTGGGGCTTATCAACACTGGACATTTTGGCAAAAACTTTTTTAATTGTGTCTTCCATGGGCAGTTACTGCGTTAATCAGATTTCGTAAACCTTATTCTCTCAGTCTCCGCCCATGGATTCCAGCACTACGCCCCCAATTTGCCTCTCAAAAGTGTCCGAAGTATTGGTAGATGGAAAGTGTGGAAGGGCGATAGAAAAAGCCTAGAAATTAACGGTATAGAATTCACTTAAAGAGGTATTGCCGTACAGCCTTCGAATATGCTCAGAAAGATTTTGATGCTTTCCTAGCTTAGGGAGGTGAGGGTCGGGGCCGGCTGCTAAAGGTGCTCCCTGTTATCGATATCCAGTAGGTAGTTGTTGGCGCTGAAGTACCAGTTAAGTTCTTCCAGCTTTGAGCAACCCACAGTGGCAAAGTCCCTCTCGAAACCCTAACGGTAAAAAATTAATAGATAGCTATAAATTGAGAGGGGTGGCTCAATAACTATTCTTTCTCCCCGGCCGCCCTTAGAATCGCTGAGAAAAATATATCGAATGATTCTCTAACACGGATTAATTTAGTTGGATAAAACTTGTGCTCAGCATTTTGTTCGAAATTATCTCGTATCTATCCACAGGGAAAGTACATAGTTAACCACACGAATCTAATCGATTAGTTTTTTACCACCTTCGTGCAATATGCCAGAGTAGCCAAAGAGAAAGCCCAGTACTGGCAAGGAGATTTTCACTTCAAACTGGTAGAGCCCATTCACAATAGCCTTTCCGGCATAAACCTTGGGTCTGAATAGTGCTGGAATAGGTACCCCAAAAATAGACACGGATTGTTGTTGCCACTGCCAGTTACCGCCCTCGGTTGAAATCCCAAGCTGTATTTTGACCGGGCCGGTGGATTCAATCCAGTACCCCCCTTGTTGATAAGTCCTTACTGGGTAGAACTCTGACGTAAGGGGATGGGTGCTGGCAAAAGTGCGAGACCAGATTAGTTTTTCTGAGGAGTGATGAATTTCTACAGAAAAAGGTACCTTGCCAGCTTTTGTGGGCGCCCCCAATTTGCGCGCCATGCGCCGGCCAATCCAGCCGGCGATGCCGGAGCCAAAGCGGATATTCACCGCCCCATTCAGTTGGGCTCCCTGGGTATGTAAGCGCTGTAAAAGTGGATTCAGCGTACTAAAGTCGGGCCCAAACCAGTTGAGAACCGCATTATTCATCGGGTAATACCTGAATAAATCACTAGAGCGCTGTTTCCCGAATGTTTAAGCCTTAGGGCGAACCACCGCTTGCACTGCGCAGTAAATGGTCTTGTCCCCGTCTTTATCCTGCACCTCTGAGGACTCAGAGATCACCTGGGATACAACCAGGTCTGACAGACTAACCACTTCCATCAATTCTTTCTTACAGCTGGCAATATTGGCGGCATTAGATATGGCAGCGTCGTAACTGGTTTTGTGGGAGAAAGCTCTTTCCTCCTCGCCTCGGCGGCTGCGTTGAATACTTTGGTAAGCCTCTTTGCTCGCATCCACAGTATCGCCAATAACACGACCCGGTTTGACTTCGAATTGCATGCAGGCAGTAGTGGCGAGAGTCATGGCAATAAGGGGAAAAAGTTTGTTCATTTTTCGATCTAAGTCCATCTGATATTGAATACTGCTGTAGAGCTTTGGGACACGCTGATTGCGGTCAGCAAAATAACCCGCAGGATCTTATCGGGATATGGCCAGTAATCAAGTGAGTCTGTAAATAGATAGCTTCAATAGGTGGGCAATAACTGGAGCCAGAGAAATATCGGAGTCCTTTGTAAGAATTCGCTACCTGGTACGACAAAGCTAGAGAGCTTCTGGGTCATTCTGCGTGTCTCTGTAAGTCCAGCAGGGCGCGACTTTAGGGTCATATCTGTTTAAGGCTCGCAGAGAGATTGCGCAATGACACAGGGGCTCCCTTGCTATACCAGCAAATTAGTCTATTTATTGGGACTCGTACCCCTCCACTTGAGGTATCACTAATATGAAACTACTTTACCGCACCCTGTTCGCAACTCTCTTATTGCTCTCTGTACCCCTCGTATCAGCCGGTGAGCGTTTCTCCGAGATGCGCTTTAAAGAGCTGCAAGCTGCCAAGCAACCGGTATTGATTGATGTGCGGGCAGACTGGTGCCCTACCTGTAAGAAGCAGAGTGTGATTCTTGCGCAATTCCAGAAAGAGAATCCCCAGTGTGGCCTCACTGTTCTGGATGTGAACTTTGATCAACAAAAAGAGTGGGTAAAGCACTTTCGTGCGCCCAGACAGTCAACCCTGTTGCTCTATCTTGGGGAGCAGCAGGTTTGGTTCAGCATTGCCGAAACACGCGCCGATGTGATTCGCCAGAATATCTTTAACTCGGTGAAGGCTTGCGGCGAAAATGCTTGAATACAGTGCTATCCCCCTGGCCTTGGTTGCGGGCACGCTGAGTATTCTCTCCCCCTGTGTCTGGCCGCTGGTGCCAATGGTCGTTGGCGCCTCCAGCAGTGCAGGGCGCTGGGGTCCCTATGCGCTCGCCATAGGGCTTAGCTTATCCTTTGCCCTGGCTGGAACCGTACTGAGCTTTCTGCTGGTCTCTTTAGGGCTGGACCCAGAGTTATTTCGCTATATCGCGGCCATCCTGTTGGTGGTTGTGGCCCTTATACTGCTTATCAAACCCCTGTCCGACTGGGTGACGCTGCGTTTGTCCAAGCTTACCGCCGGGGCGAGTATTACCGGTGATGGTGCCTGGGCCGGGCAGTTTGGTATCGGCTTCCTCACCGGAATTATTTGGCTGCCCTGCGTAGGCCCCACTCTGGGAGCGGCAATTGCGCTCGCCTCCATAGGCCAGCAGCTGGGCCAATCTTTTATAGTGATGTTTTCTTTTGGGTTGGGTACCGCTGCCGCTTTGTTGGTGGCCGGGGGGCTCTCGCGGAAAATTTATAGCCGCTTATCCCCATCAGTGGGGGCTTTTGCACTTGGTGGCAAAGTGGCACTTGGCGTCATACTTTTACTGCTCGGTGTTATGGTTTTAACTGGCTTTGATAAGGTGCTGGAAACTTGGGCTTTGAACTGGATGCCCGAGTGGACGTTTAGTTTTTGATTTTGTTTTATTAAATCTAGAATTGGATATCTGGGGGGCTGTAGGGGCGGGATCTGGTAGTTCTGCAAACGAAGATGAATTTTATGAGAAGGAATACCATCTATTTTCTCAGGGTTATCAGGCGGATATACCTTAAGCTAGGATATTGAATGTTTACGATCAGGAAGAGTTTAATAATATCTGGCTAACTATTCCAACTATATCGGGAGATACACCGTGCCCGGATTTTGAAGTCAACCAGGCGGTAGTGATATTAACTGAAATTACTGTTTACTCAGGGCTTGAGGTGATGAATTTTGATAGATGCCAATACGCAATGATTGAATTTGAGCGTGGCAACAAGCCGGTTTCTGTACTTTTCAAAGAAAAGAATGGCTATAACGCAATTGTTTATTAAGGTTTGACGATTCGAATCGAGACTCTTTCCATGAGTTAACGCATCCTATGCGCTGTTAATCCTGCCGGATTCTTCAATCCATTGCTGGCCAAAACCTGCTTTTTGGATATGGCCGATAAAAATATTCATTAGCCTTTCCATGCAGCTCTCAAGGTCTACTTCAAACTCTAATTCTTCGTCGGCCTGGTAATCTTCAGCTGCTTGATCTGCCATGTCCCAGAAAAACTGGGTTAGTCTGCGAGCTTTGTCTTCGGAGAGAAGGTCACTATTGCCGAGGATAATATTTTCAGCCCACTGATTGTTTAGCTGTCGGGCATAGTGAATGGCTATATCCTTAGCGGCCAGCTCATATTTATTGAATTCCATTACTATTTATAAGCCTGAATATGTGTTCCACTTTCCATAAGTAATAGCTTCTGGCTAGCACTATTAACCTTGGTCCAGAAGAGCTTGCGGTGATGAATGGCCTCTTCTGAACCGCAATATTCAAGCCGGCTTTAATCCACCGGCCAGTAAATACGCACCAGCGGCATTAGTGCTCGGCCTTCCAAATCGAAGCTCTCATAGTGGCTGACGATTAAATCGGCCAGGTCATCGAGGTCCACCAGGGTGAGGGGGAAGGTGGAGCGGTCGGCTTCGTAGCGGGCTTCGCGGGTGAAGCCGCCAGTGCTCACGAAAAGGCCGGAATCTCCTTCCCGCAGGGCGCCGATAAAGCCACGTATGGCGGGGGCGCCCATGGAGCCGTTGCGATGTTTAACCTCGGCTTTAATACGCGGCTGGGTAAGGCCCAGGCCGTCCGGTGAGGCGATCACATCCACACCGCGATCCGGGCCCTTGGGGGATACTTTGGCCTTAAAGCCCATCGCGCGCAGTATTGCCGCAACCAGTTCTTCCATTTCTTCGGGAAGCAGTGCGGCGATCTTGTCTTTGATGAGTTCGTGGCTCTGGGCCACGGTTTCGTCTTTGAGCTGTGCGCTATCAGTTTCTGCGGCCTCGTCTTCCTGCGGCGTTACTGTACGGCCCTCGAATATGGTTAAGAAGGCATCAATGGTTTCCTGGCTTAGGGAGAAGAGGGTGAGGGTTGAACCGAGGGAGTTCTTGGCTTTTTGTGGCAGCTGGTCGCGGTACTCCCCTTTATCGACGCCCAATAGGTAGTTCCGTGTCTCCGGGTTGTAGCTCACAATATAGTCGCCAGCGGCAATCTGATCGCGAAACTTCAGGATCATAGCGAGGGCATTGGCAGTGGCCGCAGGCTTATCATTGCCGTAAATCTTGATGTATTCATCCCGCAAGCGCTCGGTGCTTGAATACTGGCTTAGGTCTCCCGGCTGTGACCAACCCACTGCGGCAAAGCCTTTCTCGAAGTCTTCACTGTAAATACCACCGCGCCCGGCGCGGATCATCCATGCGTTGGTCATTAAGCTTTTCCATAAAGGTATTGGTTTAGGAGTTATGAAAGTGACTCATTATGCCTAGCTGTAATGCGGGCAATGCAGCCTGGGGAGTGAATTAGACCATGAGTGAAAATAGACTCCCAGTTGTTTGGTGTCTCAAAACGTTGATCTAGTCTAACCAGTCTATCTGTTAGACAATTTAACATTTCTTTATTAGAAACTGTAGATCTTGGAAGTGTCTGTATCACATTGAGTGGAAATACCCATAATCTTGACCAAAAAGAGTTAAGAGTAGTTATGATACCACTAGGAATTACAATTTCATTAATATGGTAATTGATTGATGCTTCAAGTTCATGACCCTGCTCAGTAGATTGTATACTAATTTTAGGCGTGTCTGACTCGGATGAAAACTCAATGAAGCAAGTTATTAGCCTATGATTTAAACAAGAGTCATAATATGGGTGTAAAAATCTAGCCTTCGTACTTGCTTCACCGACAATCTTAGTCGCCTTATTCCTATTACAATTACATGCAGGAATAAGATTCTTTGAGAATACAGAGAACTCTGGATAATGTTTCTTGGGTAAAAAGTGATCGACGTCGGTGGTTTTAAATGACCCACACATAGGGCAAGTATCTGGAGAGCTACTCTCAATATCATCTATAAATTTTAAATCTTTTGGTCTCGGTTTGTTATAGTTTTTAAAGAGTCCGTTTTTTAACTCTTCGGGTATTATTCTATTTTCTATATTCCAGGCATTGCCTCGCTTAAGATGATAATGTTTATATTGTCTGCGAATTAAATGAATTTTATGCTTAAGATACGGGTAGCTTGTTTTTTTTAATCGAGAATTTTCAGAATTGTTCTTGATCGCGTTCAAATCATCAACGGGGGGAGCGCTTAGAAATTTCAATTAAACACCTTCCAGTTTTTGGCGAATATTCATAAGGCAGCCAAGGGCGATGTCTTTGCCAACTTCTGACTCGATATCCTTAAAGGTTCTTCCTTTAAAGTTATCTAGTACTTTTTCGGCAAGGCTATTCTCAAATCTTTCATCAAAAACAAATTGTGAAATTGAATCTACGTCAGAGCCGAAAGTTTTCAAACGAGGTGTGGTTATGGTTACCCTGGATACATCATCATCTTGGACTTTGATTACATGAACCTGCTCCCTTGGAACCTCCCGAACAAAATAAGAAGAGTGCGTAGCTATTAGAGCTTGGGAGCCTGTATTTTCTAATATGAAGTCTAGAAGTCTGACAAAATCTGATATCATGTTTGGATGCATATGAGTTTCAGGTTCATCCATAACCACAAATGAACCATTCTCTATATGAAGGCAGCATAATAAGGCGAACTTAATAAAGACCAGCTGACCGCTACTTAGTGGAAATGATTGCTCGTTTATAACGCGTATAAATTCCGAACCATCAGAAATAAGGTTAAAATTATCCAGTTTCTCTTGTTCTCCACCACTCACGAGTCTCTTTATGCTGATAGGGCCGTTTTCATGTTGAATATATAATTCGTTCTTGGGGATTAATTTAGTGACAGCTTCAAAAAAAAGGCCTTTCCTAGTGTCTTTGCCAATTTCATCCTCACTTCGAAATAGCTGAACTAGGTCGCTACCAATGTTGCTCTTTGAAGGCTGTCCCGATGATCTAGTCAGACTGAGCCTTCGATAATAGAGTTTTTGAGTCTGTTTTCTTTCAGTGGGAAAAGTATTTGCGGTCTCCCCTGGAGTTTCAATTGCAATAAGTCGACTTATCATTGGTCTAGCAGATAAGTCAGTATCTTTAAGTAAGGTGCTTTTAACCTTGCGTTGTAATGCAGCACGGCAAAATCTATTTAAAGCTTGGCTTTTTCCGGTGCCATTTCGTCCAATTAGAATGTTAATTCTTCTGGGGATAAGGCTGTTCGCATCATATCTCAGCTCTATCTCATGTCTGTTTGAAAATCCATCGAGCTGAAAAGAGAGGCTTAATTTTTGGCTTATTCTAGTGAAATCCTCACGTGAGTCTTCTCCAAAAAGCATTTCAGCATTGTGAAAAGCAAAAAATGGTTCAGAATTTCTCATGAATGCACGTTTAAAGCAATTTGATTTAATTGCGCTAGATAACCATTGCGGTTGATTCTTTAATGTTTTGGCAAAAATCAAATCATTTGCGCTGTCAAGAAATTTTTCGGCGGCGGTCCAGCCTAATGAGTTGATTAGGTTTCTATAGTGGCCAAGTGATGGAAGCATGGAATATACAGTTGTTCCATTAAATAGATCGTCTTCTTCTCCGTTTCTTTTGGCCTCAAGGTATTGATCTATACTTACATACTCCTTTTCTGGCTTCTGTTTTAATATTCCAGTAAATATTTCTCCCTCAGCTTTCCTTCCCTGGATATTTGCCTTATATTTAGATCTAATAATGTATGAGAAATCACTGTCTTCATCTCTTGTTTGCCAGACAACAATCTGATTGTCTTGGGCTCTTGCCGGCCTATCATTTAAAATGAATTCAACGTTTTTATGTGTGATTGCTGTCATTATGTAGTTTTATGAATCAGTGTGTTGGTTAGCAGTAGTTGAGTGTTTCGAGATTCTTCCAAGTGAGCTTCAAATTTTTCACAGATTCTTAATAGTAGGTTGACTTTAGCAACGATTCTTTGCTGCTCTTCAATTGGTGGTGTAGGTAGTACAATACTCCGGCTTTTGGTAACGGAAATGTTGTCTTGCCCAGCGGTGCCAATAAGTTCAATATCTGCGAGGAAAATGCCAGCTTTCAAGTATGTATAAATGTAGGTGCTAAAATGTTCATCAATTGGCCTGAAAAAAGTGATAGCTTGATTACAATTCCATTCTAGAGCCGTATCGGGGATTATCGCGACCTTTCCTAATGGAGGGCCAACAATATTCATAATTACATCCCCTGGATAAAGAATGGATCTCTTGAGTTTTGTAGAGTGATAAGTGGGTTCGATATATTGCGCTTTATATTCGAAATCAATGTTCTGATTGCGAATATTGTAAACTTTAAGATATGGAATCCCTTTGTCGTCAATAAATTCACTTTTAGGCGGCGTTGAGCCTGAGGTTATGCCGAAGCAAATATCGTCTAAGCGACACCACTTCCAATTTGCGGGGAGTTTGAACGGCTTTTCTTCATCGCCGATCTCCGGCAAGGGCTTTTGCTTCTTAATCTTTTTCTCTTTAACCAGCTCTGCCTTCTCCGCTGCAATCCGCTCTAGCAACACACTTGCCGGTTCGTCGTTGGGATCTTGGGGTACCAGTTTGCCCATAACGGCCAGTTGCAGGATGGTTTGCTTGAGTTGTTCTACGGCGTAGTCGGTGGTGATTAGGGTGTCGAAGTGTTCGCTCAGGCGGGCCCAGTTTTGCTTGAGTTCTTCGGCGTCTTGGGCGCTGGTTAGGGTTGCCAGCAGGGTATCCACCAGCTGTTGATGGGCGTCCAGGCTGGCTTCGGTTTGCTGTTCCAGTTGGTCGCAGAGGGCCATGAGTTCGTCGACTTTGTTGACGATTCTTTTCTGCTCACTTAATGGTGGAATAGGAAACTCAAACTGCTCTAATACCTTTTTGCTTAGCCCCTCAATAGCCATGCCGACTTGCCTGCCCCAGACTAAGTGCTGAACCATAGGGGATAAAATTCCCAAGTGAATGAATCTACTCATTTGGTTTTCTATCGGACGTATGATGGTTACGTGCTGGCTTACATTAGCTTCTGTTAGGTGTTTGGGGAACACAACAGATCGGCCCAGGGATGCACCTGTAATATTGAGCAATACGTCATCAGGTACTACCTTCGTATTTCCCATTTTTTGGTGAGTTTCATCTGTAATGTAAGCAATATCATCTAATCGTAAGCCTTCGTTCCAGATATTTTGGGAGCGAAGAAAGGGTATTCCTTTATCAACGTAAGCATTTTTGCCGCCTCTAGGAGTACTTCCTGAACCGAGTTTACTCGTTAGGTCCCCTAAGCGAACATATGACCAGCCATTTGGAATTTCAAAAGGCATTTCTTCTTTAGTTATTTCAGGAAGAGGGGGCTGTTTCTTAATCTTCTTATCTTTGATGAGCTTCGCCTTCTCTATAGCAATCCGCTCCAGCAACACACTAGCCGGCTCATCATTCGGATCTTGCGGCACCAACTTACCACGCACCGCCAACTCCAGAATCAGCTCGCGCAGTTTCTTAATGCCGTACAGTTCTCTTTTGCTGTTGCTGCCTCGGCCCTGGGTTTTCTTGGCCTTAACCGCAGAGGTCCAGAGTTCCAGATTCTCAGTAATTAATTTTTCCGCACTCATTGCTGTTAACCCTCGCTCTTGCCAGTAAGGGCTTCGGATAAAATACCTTTCAGTTGGTCGCGCAACTTCTGGATCTCTACTTGCTGCTTACTGTACTGGGCCAATAGGGCATCGGGGTCGTGGCTGGCTTCCTCTTCCTGGTGGGGGTTTTTAATATCCAGGTTGTAATTGCGCTCGATAATCTCATCGATACTCACTTGCCAGGCGCGCTCGTTGGCCAGGCGGTTTTTGCGCTTAAGCTTGGTTTTCTGGCGCTTGCCCTCGCCCCACCAGTCGGCACACTCATCGAAATGAGCCAGCTGCATAGGTTTGGTTTTATTAAAGGCTTTTACCCCTTCGGGCAAGGGCACTTCGTAGTACCAAATATCTTTGGTGGGTGTACCTTTCTCAAAAAACAGGATATTGGTCTTGATACTGGTGTAGGGGGCAAATACCGATTTGGGCAGGCGCACAATGGTGTGCAGGTTGCACTCTTCCAGCAGCATTTTTTTGATTTTGGTTTTTACACCCTCGCCAAACAGGGTGCCGTCTGGCAATACTACGGCGGCACGGCCCTTGTTTTTTAATACCTCGACAATCAGCTGCAAAAACAAGTCGGCGGTTTCGCGGGTCTGCATTTCGGCGGGGAAGTTTTTCTCGATACCGTCTTCCTCGGTGCCGCCGAAGGGTGGGTTAGAGACCACTACATCGATATCTTCCTCCCAGCTGGATAGGGGCTTGCTGAGGGTATTGCCGTGCTTGATTTGCACCGGCACTTCTATGCCGTGCAGCAACATATTAGTGGTACACAGCAGGTGCGGTAGCTGCTTTTTCTCGACGCCGCGGATTTGCTCTTGTAGGGCCAGCTGGTCTTCGGCGGTTTTTACGTAGTTGCTTTCAACGTGGTCCACGGAGCAGGCGAGGAAGCCGCCGGTGCCGCAGGCGGGGTCGAAAATGGTTTCCCCCAGCTGTGGGTCGATCATCTGCACAATAAAGCGGGTTACGGCGCGGGGGGTGTAGAACTCCCCGGCGTTACCAGCGCTCTGCAAGTCTTTCAGGATCTGCTCGTAGATATCGCCAAACAGGTGGCGTTCGCTGGAGTCGGTAAAGTCGATTTCGTTGAGCTTGTTGATCACTTGGCGCAACAGGGTGCCGTTCTTCATATAGTTGAAGGCGTCATTGAACGCCTCCTTGACGACAAAGCCCCGGGGATTACTGCTGATCGGCGCCGATAGACCCTTGAGCTTGGGGAACAACTGTTCGTTGACGAACTCCAGCAGTTCATCGCCGGTAATCCCCTGGCTGTCGGCGGCCCAGCTGCGCCACAGGTATTTTTTGGGAATAGGGGCCCGGTAGTCGTCCTGCTCAAACTCCAGTTCCTCTTCCTGGGCATCAAAGATTTTCAGGAACAGCAGCCAGGACATTTGCCCGAGGCGCTGGGCATCGCCGTCGACGCCGGCGTCTTTGCGCATAATATCTTGGATGGATTTGATGACAGTGCTGACGGACATAGTACTTCTCAATCGTAAATGGCTGCGCTCGTTGGCTGAGCGCAGCTGGGGTATTTGGGTGGTTGCTGGGCGGCCTTAGTGGCTAGGCGCTGAGGTCGTCGTCGCGATAGAGCTGGTCTTCCAGCTCGTGCAGCGCCTGGCGATATTCGTTTTTACCGCCGAACTCTTTTTGGACAATGGTTTTGGGGCTGCCCAGGGGTTTAATCTGCGGCACCTTGAGCTCGGCGTAGCTCGGCTGTTCCAGCTGTTTGATACCGTCATCGGCATACTGCTCGATCAACATATCGAGCACTTTTTGTGCAACATCGGAGTATTTGCTGAAGTAGTTGCGCTTCTTGACGTTCTCGGCCCGTTCGCGCCGGGTCAGTGGCGGCTGATCGTATACGATGTGGCAGATAAGGTCGAACGGGTCCATATCCCGGCCCACTTCTTCCTCCAGTACTTCCCAGATCACGCCTTCAGTGGCGAGTTGGTCAATCACGGCTTGTTTGCGCTCGCTGTCTTTCCATTTGCGGGTGAAGTCGTCCAGGGAGGCAAAGCATTTGCTGACGGCTTTGCGGGTGTAGTCCTTAAAGGATTCGGTGACCAGTTTGCCGTCGGTATCGTAGTACTGCACGCGCTCAGCCATCTTTTTCACGGCGACGCCGTTGACCCGGTACTTGATAAAGGGCTCGTCCTCCTCCTGCAAATTCGGGTATTGAATGGAGTTACTGGAGGCTCCGTCGATTAGTGTGTTTTCTTCGTTATCCGTATTGGATTCGTCCGCTTGTGGCTGGTCTTCGATTTGGTTGAGTTCGTTATCGAAGGTGGGATTGTCTGGGTCGATAATCTCCGCCGGATTGGCGGCTAAGACCTTCTCCGGGATGCCGTCGAAGCGCTCGTCGGCAAACAGCTCGGTGGCTTTCTTGAAGTCGAGGATGGTAAACCAAAGTTTGTTGAATTTTTCATCAATACGGGTGCCGCGCCCGATAATCTGTTTGAACTTGGTCATGGACTGGATGTTTTGATCCAGCACCACCAGCTTGCAGGTTTTGGCATCCACGCCAGTGGTCATGAGTTCGGAGGTGGTGGCGATTACCGGATAGGCTTTTTTGGGGTTAATAAAGTTATCCAGCTGGGCCTTGCCGATCGCGTCATCGCCGGTGATTTTCATCACGTACTTCTCGTTCTTGGCGACCTGATCTTTGTTCAGGTTTACCAGGGCGCGGCGCATGCGCTCGGCGTGGTCTATGTCGTTGCAGAAGACAATGGTCTTGGCCATGGGGTCGGTGCGCTTTAAATAGGCGGTGATGGTCTCTGCCACCAGCTGGGTGCGCTCTTCGATCACCATCACGCGGTCGAAGTCTTTTTGGTTGTAGATGCGGTCTTTAATCACTTCGCCATTCTGGTCCAGCTGGCCCTTGGTGGGGCGCCAGCCTTGCAGGTCTACATCCAGGTCTACCCGCACCACTTTGTAGGGGGCGAGGAAGCCGTCTTCAATGCCCTCTTTGAGGGAGTAGGTGTAGATGGGGGCGTTGAAGTAATCGATATTTGAGACTTCATCAGTTTCTTTGGGCGTGGCGGTTAGGCCGATTTGGGTGGCGGAGCTGAAGTATTCGAGAATTTCACGCCAGGCGCTGTCCTCGGCGGCGCTGCCACGGTGGCATTCGTCGATCACGATCAGATCGAAGAAGCCGGGGTCTACCTGTTTGTAGGCTTTCTGGTGCTCCTCTGGCCCGGTGAGGGCTTGGTAGAGGGCCAGGTGGATTTCATAGGCCGGGTCGACTGTGCGGCCGCTGACTTTGGTCATGGCCGTGTCGAAGGGCTGGAAGTCGTTGGTGCGGGTCTGGTCTACCAGAATATTGCGGTCGGCCAGAAATAAGATGCGCTTTTTCTTCTTCGCCTTCCACAGCCGCCAGATAATTTGAAACGCGGTATAGGTTTTGCCGGTACCGGTGGCCATCACCAACAGTATGCGATCTTGCCCAGAGGCGACGGCCTCTATGGTTTTGTTGATGGCTTGCAGCTGGTAGTAGCGCGGCGTTTTGCCGCTGCCGTCATCGTAGTAATCCTGGGTAATAACCGGCAGTTGCTCTTCGGTGTAGCCCTTCCAGGTGCAGTACTTCTGCCATAGGCTCTCGGGGCTGGGGAAGTCGTCCAGTTGGATTTGCTGCTCAAGTGGGCCGCCATGGTCTAGCGCGGTCTTATCGTGAAACACAAAGCCATCACCGTTACTGGCAAATACAAAGGGCACATCCAGTAATTTGGCGTAGTCGAGGGCCTGTTGCATGCCCTTGTCGACACTATGCTTATTGGCTTTGGCCTCAATTACGGCCAGCGGTATACCGGGTTTGAGGTAGAGGACGATATCGGCGGATTTAACGGTTTTACGCGCACCGACTTGCCCGCGCACAATCACCTTGCCATCCCGCAGCTTGACCTCTTGGCGCAGCTGGTTGTGCCGGTCCCAGCCGGCTTGTTCAATGGCGGGGAGGATGTATTTCGTAATGATGTCCGCTTCGGAAAACCGCTTCTTGTCCATATGATGCAGGCCTACAGCTGGGCCATATAGTAGGCCCGATACACTTTTTGAATGATTATTGCGACTAAATTTATCACAGGATGGGCTTGAGGGGGATGTGTGTGGGTGGGTTAGTTTGGGGGGTGTTTTTTGTGGTTGTTTAGTGGTGGAAGCAAGTGCGTATCAGGTGGGTAAGTGTGGGGCAGCTGTAATTACCCAAATATCTTTGAATTTAGTGCTAGTAAGGACCAAATTTTTTACTGAATAGCTCTGCCAAGTGTGTTTCGACACCCTTTAGGTTCTCTGCATCGTTGAGCAAATCAGCTAGGCTGTCTTCATCAATTGAATTTTTATCAAGGGTTTCAATATGATTTAGGGTTTTCCTTATTAGCGTTGGTGGTTCTTAGTTGATGAGTGAGGCTGTTGGTGTAGGTGCTAGATGCACTGATTCACAATGAGCTACGCCTTCTATTGGCTACATTTACTTCCGTTTAGTATTATACTTAATCGCTAGTTTGAGGTGTTATTAATAAAAAGAGGCTCTTTTTTGCTTGCCCATTTCATCACTTCCTTTAATTTTTTTAATATCATTTTTATTTTTTTGCTCCTTTATCGCTCTTGAAATTTACAAATTGTCTACGGTGCCTTCTTTCTGGTTGTCTGGTTCATAGGGGCTGTTTTGGATTGCTTCCTGGTGATGTTTTCTATATCAGGCAGCAGTTGTTCAAGTCGCTTCTTCGCGTCTTCAAGTGTTTTTTTTATCCGGCCGTTCATATATCCACCTCGACTTCAAAATACAGTAACCTGGCAGAGAAGGCTTGTTTTCAGTTGAAGTCCCAAGACTGTCGTCACAGTGATACAATGTTGCTTTATTGTGGTGGTGTTATATATGATGACCGATACCTTCTAGTTGCGATAGTGTGGGAAGATACGCATGATTTTCTTGAAAAAGAAAACTCTAAGTTGTGAGGCTGCGCACTTGAAGCAGAAGTGTTTAGGATGAAAAATTGATGGCAAACTTAAAAGATATTAAGTGGATCAAGGGAGATGCCCCGAAGAAGCAGGGTGTATACATTATCGCTGTCGAAACTTGTGGAATCGCCTCAAGTAGCGCCTCTTATTGGAGTCCCGTTGAGGGTTGGGCAAACATTGCTCCGAATGACGAGGTGAGAGGTTTTATACACTTGGAGGATGTTGTTAAGCAGCTGCCGTATTTCTGGGAAGATGACGGTGAGGGGTATTAATCGCAGTTTTTCTATGCGTGATTAAGCGGGGTCTCTCCGGAGGCATAGTTAGGGATAACACATCAACTGAATTCTTATTCAGGAGCTTAAAGGGGGGCGGAAGTATGCTATTCAAATTTTCCTTCGGCAAAACAGCTAATCAACGATTACATTACTGGTTGCTACAGCCAAGTGCGGCTACATCAGTACAGCGATGGCTTGCCGCCAAATTGAGCTATGCCTTCTGCTGACTAAATTTACGTCCGTTCAGCGTTACGCTTAATTGCTGTTTTCTTGGTGTTATTAATAAAATGAGGCTCTTTTTGGCCTGCCCGTCCCATTGCTCCATTTAATTCTTTTCCCATATCAGTTTTATTTTTTGAGGAGTTGTTCATCTTTTTGCTCCTTTATCGCTCTTGGGATTTCCAGATCGTCTACGATGCCTTCTTTCAGGTTATCTGGTTCATCGGGGCTGTTTTGGTCTGCTTCCTTGTAACGCTTTTCTATATCAGGCAACAGTTCTTCAAGTCGCTTCTCCGCGTCTTCAAGCACTTTTTTTATTTGGTCGTTCATATATCTACCTCAACTTCAAAACACAGTAATCTGGCAGAGATGGCTTATTTGCAGTACTGACATAGTGGTACCCCTGTGCTTCATTGTAGGTGCGAGTTTTGGCTGAGGTAGGTCTTATGATCCTAATTTCGTCGGCTCCTAGCATAGTCGCATAGGCTTGTGCGGCATATGAGATTAGTTTAAATCCCTTGAAGCCAAGTTTGTCGTCTTTAAAAGGTGTGGGTTCAATAATATTGATTTTTAAGCTGGTGTTACGAGCAGTGGGCATGCCATAAGACAAGCTTACTCATGTCTGGCCTTGCTTAAAAGCTGTGTCAAACGGTTTGAAAAGCTTTTGATAACCGGGGTGCTCTATTGTCCAGTGCCAATCATTGTGTTTTCCGGGCTCTCCTTGTGCCCACGAACTTGCTTTAAGGAAATCTCTATAGCTTATTGGGGTTACTTTTGTATATGGAGGGCTAGCAATCTATATTTATCCTAAACGGGACTTATTCAATTACCTGAATCGGGTGATCGCCAAAGCTGAAAAGTTTTGAATAAGGAAGTGGCAGTGGTTGAAGGTAGTGGTTTGGGGTCTATGTGGCGCGAGCAAAGTGAGCCAGCAATATCTGCTAATTATGTTGTTGTAGTTCGTTATCTTCATGATTTTGGTGCTTACGATCTGGCTTCATGGAATGATAACCAGTGGAGTCTTGGATGCGGTGTAGAAGTGGTAGTGTAGCGGTCAAGTATTTTTGACCAGTTTCTTTTGAGTATCTCGAAATTTTTCTTCTGCCACATTTGGCGGCAAGCCGTTGTTGAGCTGATGTGGCTGCACTTAGCTGTAGTAGTCAATAATGTAATCATCATCTTCTATGGATGTTCCGTTACACCTTTTTGATCTGATCCCATTTATTTAGAAGGCTCCGACAGGCATTGAGCCTGTCGGATGAAAAGCATCAAGCGAGCTGCTATAAGGGAGATTGAGACTCTGTACCTGTAGCCATTCATTTATTATTGAGATTGAGGAAGTATAGTGCAAATAACTGAAGGGTGAGAGTAATCATGGCAAGCATAATTGGCGCTGAAATAATGGGTATTTCCTTTAATTGGTTGATTTCTTTTTGAATGACTTTCATTTGAGCTTTAGTATTGGCCATATCTAGATATGGAATGGACTGGAGCTTTGCAATCTGGGTAGTTTTTTCTTTAGGTGATATCTTGTCATTAAATTTTTTAGTGCCATTAAATTTTTTATCGAAAGCCTGAATATCTTTGAAAAGCTTAGCTAGGCTTTCCCATTTGTTCCTGCCTCCTATTGACAGTTCTGCCTTTTTCAGCGCCTCCTGAAGCGCATCACGAACCTTTTCCCATTGTTCTATGAGGAAGACTTCAAGTGATGAGATCGTTTCAAGCTTCGAATTTATAGATTGCTTGGCTCGGTAGGCTTCTGGTCCATGGCCGGTCGGCACCATTTTCTTATAGTGATGTATTTGATCTTTGGCTGTATCCAGGTCCCGCATGACGAAGCTGAGGTCATGCACGATGCTAGTCAGCTTCTGATAGGAGCCCACATTTCCAGACTTAATCTCTACCAGAGCGGTGCCAATCAGTTGATCCACCCTTGCCTTGGTTGCATGTGCGTCGATAGACATATCCTTTTATCCTCGTAAATCCGTTGAAGAATGTGTTCTACCTCTCTGATTTGAGATGCATATACCACATTCAATCTTTTCCTTGATGAAAATGCGATTTCTAAATCAAATCTGCCGAGTGTCGTGGTCTAATAGGGTGCGGGCCATTGCGCGGAAGCTGTAGGCGGCCATGGTTTTATTGTTATAGCCCAGTGATCTGAGCACTGTCTTCACACCGTTATTAGACAGTGGATGCGAGCTGATGGCAAAACCTATTTGTCATGGCCTGTTAGTGGCTCCAATTCTTGCAGTAAGGCTAGAGTCTGTTTAGCAAGAGGGATAATGTGTGGCTGGCCCAGTTTCATTTTTTCGCTGGGTATTTCTATGTGCTTGGTATTCCAATTGATTTCCGTCCACTCAAGTTTTCGTAATTCTCCAGGGTGGCAGAATAGGAGAGGGGGTAGTTTTAGGGCTGTTTTTACTATGCCACTACAGCCTTCCGGGTGCCCCGGTTCTCAATACGGCGCAGGTAGCAAAGTACTTCCGGTGGGCTTATCTCGGAGATAGGACGCTTACCCAAGTAGGGTTTTAGGTCACGCTCTAAAGTGAGGGTGGCACGGTCCTTTGATGAGTTGGATAGATGGGCCATCTTGGCAGCGAGCCACTCATCGCTAACGGTGGAGAAGCTGTTGTAGTTGGCTTCCAAGGCGGACTCTTTGCGGGCGTGTTTTGTGTCGCGAGGGTCAACGCCTTCAGCTACATGCTACCGAGCTTTATTACGGAGTTCGCTTCAGGCTTACATCTGGGGAGAGCCCAGGTGCCATTTCTGGACGCTTGCTGTGAAGGCGGAAACGGAATACCCAGCGCTTGGCCCCGGTCGGGGTCACTTCGATTGCCAGCCCTTTCTCATCGGACTCGATGTACTTTTTCTCGCGGGGCTTGAGGGCGACGGGGCAACCCTGCGTACTTCCTTGCCCTCCGGCAATTTGGTGAGGTCAGTGGCTCAAATCTGCTCGACCCCACAATTAACCCCACCAAAAATGGCTGGATTTGGTGGGTTTGAGTTAGATTAACTGGGATGGTCCAAATAAACAAAAACCCCGGAAACGCTAAGTTTGCGGGGCTTTTGTGGGCTGTCTGAGACAGCAATCTGGTGGAGATGGCGGGAGTCGAACCCGCGTCCGTCAGCACTCTGCCAGAGGCTCTACATGCTTAGCTCCGTCTATTGATTTAACCCAGTACAGCCCGGCGGTCAGGACGTATAGGGCGATCCCGTAAGATGTTTAACCGCTTACCCACGGGTATGGCTTGCGGCGATCCAGTTCTGTATAACAGTCAACAGCGCGATACTGGAACCTTGCTGAGGACTGCTAAGGGACGAACCCTTAGTTAGTGCTTCACAAGCTGCTTACGCAGCGAGTTGGGCACCGTAGTTGTCGTCGTTGGCAACTAATAAAATACAGCTTTGGATTTACGTGATTCGCTGCCATCACGGCATGCACCCAAGGTTTCGTCACCGGCGTCGAATCCAAGTCATCCCCGATAAGAAACACTTTCGTGTGTCGTCCAGTATACCCCAAAACTTCTCTGAGTAATAAATTTTATGTCACTGGCGTTTAGGCGATCAGAATCGCTGTTGTCAGGGGATGGTTTGGGGAGGAGGGGGTGCCCGGCGGTGGGGGCCGCCGGGGGAGGGCTTGATCAGCGAATGGATTGCACAAAAGCGGTTAGGATCAACAGTGGGCAGACGATGCGCACGTACCAGGGCCAGATCTTCCAGAACAGGGTGCGTTCGATATCCGGGTGACCCTTCTTTAACTCCGTCAGCAATTGGTCGCGGCGCCAGATCCAGCCGGCAAAGATACACAGGGCAATGCCGAGCAGAGGCTGGCCGTATTCGGTGCTGATACTGACGGCCAGGCCGAAGAGGTCGTCGAAGTTGTAGATGATAGTGCTGCTCACCCCGAAGATAATCAGGCCAACGATCGGGGTGGCGATGCGGCGGGGGATATTCAGGTTCTCAATAGAGAAGGCCACCGGTACTTCCAACATGGAGATGGAGGAGGTGAGGGAGGCGATAACCATCAGCGCGAAAAAGGCGATGGCGACAAATATCCCGGCTTCGCCCATGGTGTCGAACAGCGCGGGCAGCACCTGCAAAATCAGGTTGGGGCCGGCGATCAGAGCGCCGTCGGCAGCGAAGATCTGGGTGCCGGCTTCCTGGGCCACGTACATGGCGGGCAGGATCAGCAGGCCCGCAGTAAAGGCGATACCCACATCAATCAGGGTTACCAGGGCGCCGAGGCGCGGCAGGCTCTCCTGCTGGCTCAGGTAGGAGCCGTAGATCAGCATGGTGCCTACACCCAGGGACAGGGAGAAAAACGCCTGGCCCATGGCAGAAATCAGCAGGTCCGGGGTGAAGTGGTCGAAGTTGGGCATCAGGTACACTTCCAGGCCGGTGAGGGCGCCGGGCTGGGTGAGTACGTAGCCGATCAACAGCAGTAACAGGATGATCAGCGATGGCATCAACAGGGTGGACCAGCGCTCGATGCCCTTCTCAACGCCACTGGCGATAATCAGCATAGTGAGGCCGCTGAAAATGGCGGTCATCACCATATTGCGCTCGGTGCTGTTGCCGGCCAGCCACTGGGCGGCCTCCTGGGCGCCGAACAGGCTGGCGAAAGGCCCGGCCAGGTGGGCGACCATCCAGCCCGCTACAATGGCGTAGAAGCTCAGGATCAGAGACGCCACCAGGATGCCGCCGAAGCCGGTCAGGCCGCCGAAAAAACGGCTGATGGGGCCGCTGGCAATGGAGCGCAGCGCCTGCACCATATTGCGGCGCGCGTGGCGGCCGATGGTAAGTTCGGCCATCAGGGCCGGGTAGGCGAGGGCAAAGGCTAAAAATAAGTAGGCGACTACAAAGGCGGCACCGCCGTTACTGGCGGCCTTGGTTGGAAAGCCCCAAATATTGCCGAGACCCACGGCGGAGCCCGCCGCAGCCATCAAAAAGCCAATATTCGAGCTGAACTGTCCTCGCGGTGCACTCATGCTAAATCCTGTATTTATTGTTCTGATGCTTCACTGTGCATTATTTGTGCGCCGAGCGCATTAGGCGTTGCTTTTCGCGGTTCCAGTCGCGTTGCTTCTCCGTTTCGCGCTTGTCGTGGTGGGCCTTACCTTTGGCCAGGCAGATTTCACACTTCACCAGGTGCCCCTTCCAGTACAGGGCGGTAGCGACCACGGTGTGGCCCTTCTGTTCAACGGCGGCGATCAGCTTGGAGAGCTCGCGCTTGGTGAGCAGCAGGCGACGGGTGCGGTCGGGTTCGGTGACAAAGTGAGTGGAGGCGCTGGCTAGCGGCTGGATATTGGAACCCAGCAGCCAGGCTTCACCGTTTTTGAATATGACATAGCTGTCGGTCAGTTGGGCTTTGCCCTCCCGACAGCTTTTGACTTCCCAGCCTTTCATCTCAACGCCCGCCTCAAACTTTTCTTCAATGAAATAGTCGTGGCGGGCCTTCTTGTTGAGGGCGATGGTATTGGAGGTTTGTGCTTTCTTTTTCTTGGCCATGAAAACTACGAGTAACTAAATAAAACTGTGTCCAAAAAACTTCAGGGCCACGGTATTGATAAAGATCAGCAACAGTATCAATGGGATAAAAGTGCCCAGGGAGAAGTTAACGTATTTTTGCGAAAACGAGCCTGCAAAGCCATTGTCGCCTTCTTGCAGCTCTCGATCAAAATTGGATTTCTTCCATTTGTAGATCACGAACAGACAAACCAGCAGGCCGTTTAAAGGCAGGATGGTGTCGTAGAAGATAATCTCCACCAAATCGAAGAAGGATTTGTTCTCGCCGGCCAGTTGTACAAATTCAGTAAACCAAGTGGCCATACCGAATGATACGGCGCAAGCGATGGCCAGCACAAATTGAACTGCCGCGACCACGCAAATTGCCTTCTTGCGCTCCATATTGCGCTCGTCGCGCAGGGTGGCGATGGGCACTTCGATAATGGAAACCAGCGAGGTAATTGCGGCAACCAGTACCAGGAAGAAGAACACTGCCGCTACGGCGCTGGCGCCTATATAGCCGATACCATCCTGCAGGGCGAGGAAAATCTTCGGCAGGAACAGGAAGATCATACCGGCGGAGGAGTCGCTCAGCTCGGTCGGGTCGATTTGTGGATTGAAGTGGAAAATACTCGGCAGAATCAGCAGGCCAGCGGTAAAGGCCACCAGTGTGTCAGTAATGGCTACGGCGCGGGAGGAGCCGGGAATAGAGTCCCGCTTCTTCATGTAGGAGCCGTAAGTGATCATGATGCCCATACCCAGCGACAGGGAGAAGAAGGCCTGGGCCATGGCTTTGCTGATTACGTTGCCGTCAATTTTACTGAAGTCGGGTACCAGGTAGTAGCGCAAACCGAGTGCGGCGTTATCCAGGGTCAGTACAAAGAACACCAGTCCCAATAACATCACAAACAGCATGGGCATCAGGGTCTTGGCGGCCCGCTCGATACCGTCTTTAACGCCCATCGCGAGAATGGCGTTGATGATCAGCATCAGGATAACCAGATAAATAAATATCGTGGGGGTGTTAATAAAGTGGACAAAGAAATCCGGTGTGGCGAGCTTATCCAGGTTGCCGGAAAAGATTTCTACCAGATAGCCCATCACCCAGACGGTGACCACCAGATAGAAAACCGCGATCATAAATGGGGTGATCAGGGCCAGCCAGCCGGGGATACTCCACAGGGGTGAACCCCGGGATATGGTGCGATAGGCCCCGACGGGGTCTTTGTCTGAGCTGCGCCCCATAGCGAGCTCCGCCATCATCACCGGCAGACAGATCAGGAAGACAAAGAGAGCGTAGACCAGTAAAAAGGCGCCGCCCCCGCTCTTGGTGGCTGCTACGGGGAATGCGACCAGGTTGCCAATACCGACGGCGGAACCTGCGGCGGCCAGGATAAAGCCCAGCCTTGAGCCAAAATGCTCTCTCACTGCGGTCATAAGTAGTCTCGCTATTATTTTTTATGAATGCTTGTTTTTGTTACTGCGGCTAGGGCTAAACGTGACCCAGCGGTAATAAATGCGATTGTTACAGGAATTGTCTTGCTTGAGTAGCGCCGGCTGGCAAAATTAGCCGCTGAATGGTGATCCCAGGTGATTTTGCCTGGTGGACTGGGTTAGACGGTAGGAATGACTGAAATAGAACGCAGCGCGCTGGTGATGTACAGCGCAGAACAGATGTTTGATCTGGTCAATGATGTGGCCAGTTACCCGCAATTTTTGCCCGGCTGTCGCGCGGCGGAGGTGATCCACAGCGATGACACTACTTTAGAGGCGCGCCTGGATTTGTCGCGTGCGGGGATTAAGCAGAGCTTTGTAACCCGCAACCAGCTGGTGCGCCCCGAGTCGATGACGCTCAAGCTGGTGGACGGTCCCTTTGAGCAGTTCGAGGGGTTGTGGGCGTTTACCCCGCTGGCTGAAAATGCCTGCAAGGTGAGTTTTACCCTGTCGTTCTCGATGAAAAATCGATTGATCGCGGCGGCGGCGGGAAAAATTTTCAGCGACCTGGCTAATCAAATGGTTGCGGTTATGTGTGAGCGCGCCGAGGCAATTTACGGGAAACCCCAATGACAGAACAAAAAACAATTTCGGTGGAAGTGGTCTACGCGCTGCCTCACGAGCAGCGCCTGATGCGTTTGTTGGTGGTGGAGGGCACCACTGCGCGGGAGGCGCTAATTCGCTCGGGCATCCCCGAAGAGTATCCGGAAGTCGACCCGGATAGTGCGAAAATGGGGATTTTTGCCCAGGCGCTGGGGAGTAAGGGGCTGCCGCCGGCGGATAGCTATGTCCTGCAACCCGGCGACCGGGTCGAGGTGTACCGCCCGCTGATCGCCGATCCCAAAGAGGCGCGCAAACAGCGCGCCGAGAAGGCCAAGCGCCAGGCCGAGAAGAAAAAGGGGACCGAGGGGACTTCTGCCTAGGGCCACTCCGCCGGCTGCCAGTCACCGCTGGTGGCTACCAGGGCGTCTTCGTCGAAGTAGACGCTGAAAGTCTTCTGGGTGATATTGCCTTTCTTGTCGCGCAGGCGGTTGACGTAATCCCAGCGGTTGGGATTGTAGGTATCCTCCAGCAGCGGAGTGCCCAGCACAAATTGTACCTGGCGTCGCGTCATTCCGGGCTTCAGCTGGTCCACCATCTCCTGGGTAATGATATTGCCCTGCTGCACCTCAATGCGGTGTACGCCGGGGAATTTTACCAGTGTGCAGGCACCCAGTAGGGCGCAGAGGAAGGCGATGGTGAGAAATCTCAGACTAGGCGGCATTCATTGCTCCATTATTTGGTTTCAAACGGCAGCGCTCGCGCTGATTTCTTATAAACAGTCAGTTTAGTTCGATGCGAAGAAAAAAAGTTCCTCCACCTCGCCGTTCTGCACTAAGTGAGCAGTACGGGGTTTCTCTGACTCCGCAGGGCATGGGATAATACCCGAAGAGTTGACTCGCTGACAGACGGGACTCCAAGGTCGGAATCCTTGCTAAACGGCAGCTGTGAGCTTGGGCAACTTCGGATCACTTTTAAAATCCTGCCGGGAAATATTGATACATGTCGAACGAAAACCAGGAATTGCGCAAGGCTGGCCTCAAGGTCACTCTGCCGCGAGTAAAAATTCTGCAATTGCTTGAGAGCACTAGCGAGCAGCACTTGAGTGCTGAGGATGTCTACAAGCTGTTGCTGGAAGCGGGAGAGGATGTGGGCCTAGCCACGGTGTACCGGGTGTTGACCCAGTTTGAGAGCGCGGGCCTGGTAGTGCGCCACAATTTCGATGGCGGTCACTCTGTATTTGAGCTGGATCGCGGCGATCACCACGATCATATGGTCTGCACCGATACCGGCAAGGTTATCGAGTTCCACAATGAGGAGATTGAGGAGCTACAGCGTCAGATTGCCGAAGAGCACGGCTATGAGCTGACCGGCCACAGCCTGGTTCTGTATGTGACAGAAAAAGAGAAGTAATGCTTGCGGGTGCGGTGTTCACCGCACCCTTCAATGACGCGCGCTGCGACTAGCGACAGGGCGGAGTGTAAAGCTCCGGGAACTTGCCAATTTTATCCGCGTAAAACTCCTTGAGCTTCAGCAGTTCGGCTTCCAGGTTTTCCCCAAATTGCGCGATAGGACCTATGCCCACTTCCTTCTTGGGAAAGTTGATATAGCCCAGTACCACCGGCACCTTGGCGCTGCGGGCGATATGGTAAAAGCCGCTCTTCCAGCGCTCCGCCAGGCCGCGCGTGCCCTCGGGGGGAATGGCGATAATCAGTTCTTTGCGCAGTTTGAACTGCCTGGCAGTGGCTTCCACCAGGTTGTTGGCCTTGCTGCGGTCTACGGCAATACCGCCGAACCAGCGCATAGGGACGCCCAGGGGGAAGGTAAACAGCTTGTCTTTGCCCATCCACTGCGGGGTCATCTTCAGCTTGAGCGCGGCGAGGATAAAGTAGTAGCCATCCCAGTTGGTGGTGTGGGGGGCGCCGATCAGTACGTACTGCTTGAGCTTGAGGGACTGCTCGTCAGCTTTGACGCGCCAGCCGTGCAGCTTCAGTAGCATCCGCGCAACCAGGCGCAGGATCGGGGTGACAATGGGGGTGTTGAAAATTGTTCTCTGCATAACCTCAGCCGGGACTACTCATACATAGAAAAATAGGTTACCCAGTATATGGTGACTTTACCCGCCACTCACAGTCATATTTGTTCGTTTGTTCTAAATCGGCACATATATCCGACGAAAGGGGTGATTTACCGGATTGTGTGGCAGCTATTTATTGATCTATGGCACAAGATTGCTTAGCTAAATGTGCCATTTTTGCCTTTTTGCGACATGCGGCGCAGTTATAACGCTTTGGAGCTGGCGCTATGGCCGGCCCCACAAAAATATTGGAGTTTAGCTCCTCCCCAGCATTTCCTCGGCGTGGGCCAGGGACTGGGTGGTGGGAGCGCCGCCGAGCATGCGCGCTACCTCTTCGCGGCGCTCGCCGTTGGTGAGCTCGCGCAGAGCCACAAACACGCTTTCGCCATCACTGTGCTTTTCCACCAGGTATTGGCGGTGGGCCCGCGCCGCTACCTGGGCCAGGTGGGTGACACAGATCACCTGGCCGCTGCGGCCATCGCGGGTCTCTCCCAGTTGGCGCAGCAGGCGGCCCACTACATCACCGGTGGCCCCGCCGATACCCACATCCACCTCATCGAATACCAGGGTGGGGGTGCGCGAGGTCTGTGCGGTGACTACCTGGATCGCCAGGCTGACCCGGGAGAGTTCACCGCCGGAGGCGATCTTGCCCAGGGGGCGCGGCGGTTGGCCCGGGTTGGTGGAAATCAGTATTTCCGCTTCCTCCAACCCCTGGCTGTTGGGGGTATCCAGTTCTTGCAGGGACAGCTCCACGCAGGCGTGGGGCATGGCCAGGTCCGCCAGTTGACTGTTGACCGCCGCCGCCAGTGAGGTTGCCGCTTTGCCGCGCAGTTTACTGAGTTGGCTGGCGACTTTGCGGTACTGTTTTTCCAGCTGTTCACAGTTGGCGGCCAGGCGCTCCAGGGCGTCGGGGCTGCCGATATCGTCCAGCTCCGCCTGAAGTTGCTGTTGCAGTGCCGGCAGCTCCTGCGGTTGCACCCGGTGTTTGCGCGCCGCCTGGTAGATGGCGCTGAGCCGCTCTTCAACTTCGGAGAGCCGCTCCGGGTCCATCTCGAAGCGGTCGATATGGCGGGACAGGGTGGCTGCGGCTTCATCCACTTGGATGCGCGCACTGTCGAGCATCTGCGCCACTTCCACCAGCGCCGGTGCCTGCCCGGGCATGGAGGACAGCAGTTGCAGGGCGCGGTGCAGCTGTTCGGCGATATCGCCCTCACCACCGGACAGAAAAGCGGCCAGTTGATAGCTGCCGCTGAGAATTTCCCCGGCGTTGGCCAGCTGTTGCTGTTCGCTTTCCAGCGCCTCTATTTCTCCCTCGTTCAAACCCAGTTGCTCCAGCTCCTTGAGCTGGTATTCCAGCAGGTGGCGGCGGGCTTCGGCCTCTTCGGCGCTGTCGGCCAGGCTGCGGTAGCGGCGGTAGTGATCCCGCCAGGTTTTGAAGCGGCTGCGGGTCTCGGCGGTCAGTTCCTGGGCCTGGGCGTATTCATCCAGCAGGCGCAGGTGGGTTTCCTTTTTTAGCAGGGATTGGTGTTCGTGCTGGCTGTGGATATCGATCAGCTGTTCGCCCAGGGCGCGCAGTTGCAGCAGGGTCACCGGTTGGCCGTTGATATAGGCGCGGGAGCGGCCGTCGGCGCCGATAGTGCGGCGCAGAATCACTTCCTGCCCGGCGTCCAGCTCCTGGGATTCGAGCCAGCCGGCGGCGCTGGGGTGCGCGCCGATATCGAAGGTGGCGCTGATATCGGCGCGATTGGCGCCGGTGCGCACTAGCTCAGCGCTGCCGCGCCCACCCAGTGCCAGGCCGAGGGCGTCGAGCGTAATGGATTTACCCGCGCCGGTCTCACCGGTCAAGGTGCTGGTACCCGGGCCAAATTCCAACTCCAGTTGGTCCACCAGAGTGAATTGGCTGATAGACAGATGCAGCAGCATAGAGGTCGCTTTGTGTCCTTGCTAATCGACGGGCATCGGGCCCAGTTAGTGGTTATTTATACAGTATTCGCTGGCGCTTAGCTATAGCGGCGGGGTCATATTGCCTCCGGGGTGGGGTGCTTGCGCGAAAAACCACTTGAACTGTGCGGGGATGTCCCCATATAGCCTCCAGTGCCCGCGAGGCGGGCTCAACTCACATTACTGACAGAGTCGACGCGACGGAGAAAGCAGTGGCCAGAGAGCGCAGCGAAGAAGATCAGATTAAAGAGGGGGCGGAGCACGCACCAGCTACAGACGAGGGCGTTTCAGCAGAGGTTGAAGAGCCTTCCTCTATAGAGAGCGAGCTCGCCGAAGAGGCTTTGCAGGGTGAGGCCGAAGGTGCCGATGCCCTGCACGAGGAAATTATCAAGTTGCAGGAGCAGCTGGCAGCGCACAAGGATATGGCCCTGCGCGCTCAGGCGGAAGAGCAGAATGCCCGCCGCCGCGCGCAGCAGGATATCGAGCGCGCGCGCAAATTTGCGGTAGAGAAACTGTTGCAGGATTTGTTGCCGGTTGTCGACAACCTCGAGCGCGCCCTGGCGACTATCGATAGCGCCGACGAAGCCAACAAGGCCCTGGTAGAGGGTATCGAGCTGACCCACAAATCTTTCGTTGAAACCCTGACGAAAAATTCTGTGGAAGTGGTCGATCCCGCCGGTGAGCCCTTCGACCCGGAACTGCACCAGGCTATGACCCAGGTGCCCAACGGCGAGGTAGAGCCGAACACGGTTCTGGAGGTGTTTCAGAAAGGTTATCGCCTTAACGGTCGCCTGGTGCGCCCGGCCATGGTGGTGGTCAGCAAAGCGCTCTAGTGGCAAAAGTGTAAAAGTGGCAGAAGTGTAAAGCGGCCTTGAATTTTTGCGGCCGGCACCAATATAGCTGACATCAGAAGAATTATTTGCGCGTTGAGTACAGAACAGAGCTGGCGGCGCGCACCAAACGAGGAATTGACTAATGGGAAAAATTATCGGCATCGACCTGGGTACCACTAACAGCTGTGTAGCGGTACTGGATGGTGACAAGGCGCGTGTAATCGAGAACGCCGAAGGCGATCGCACTACCCCCTCTATTGTTGCTTTCACTGACGATAGCGAAATTCTGGTAGGTCAGTCTGCCAAGCGTCAGGCGGTGACCAATCCTCAAAATACTCTGTTTGCGGTTAAGCGTCTGATCGGTCGCAAATTCAAAGACGACGTTGTCCAGAAAGATATTCAGATGGTGCCTTACACCATCACTGGCGCTGACAACGGCGACGCTTGGGTAGAAGTGAAAGGCGACAAAAAAGCGCCGCCGCAGATCTCTGCCGAAGTTCTGAAGAAAATGAAAAAGACTGCGGAAGATTTCCTCGGTGAGAAAGTTGACGCTGCGGTAATTACCGTACCGGCTTACTTCAACGACTCCCAGCGCCAGGCTACCAAAGACGCCGGCCGCATCGCGGGCCTGGACGTTAAGCGTATTATCAACGAGCCGACTGCCGCTGCTCTGGCCTACGGCCTGGACAAGCAGGGCGGTGACCGCACTGTAGCGGTATACGATCTGGGTGGTGGTACCTTCGATATCTCCATTATCGAAATTGCCGACGTAGACGGCGAGAAGCAGTTCGAAGTACTGTCCACCAACGGTGACACCTTCCTCGGTGGTGAAGACTTCGACCTGCGCCTGATCGAATACCTCGCAGACGAATTCAAGAAAGACCAGGGCATCGACCTGAAAGGCGACCCCCTGGCGATGCAGCGCCTGAAAGAAGCTGCGGAAAAAGCCAAGATTGAGCTGTCCTCCAGCCAGCAGACCGAAGTTAACCTGCCGTACATCACCGCAGATGCCACTGGTCCCAAGCACTTGGTGGTTAAGCTGACCCGCGCCAAGCTGGAAAGCCTGGTAGAAGAGCTGGTTATCCGCTCTCTGGAGCCGGTAAAAATCGCTCTGCAAGATGCCGACCTGTCCGCTTCCGGCGTAGACGAAGTAATCCTGGTGGGCGGTCAGACCCGCATGCCGCTGGTACAGCAGAAAGTAACCGAGTTCTTCGGCAAAGAGCCGCGCAAAGACGTTAACCCCGACGAAGCTGTGGCCATGGGTGCTGCTATCCAGGGCGCGGTACTGTCCGGTGACGTTAAAGACGTACTGCTGCTGGACGTAACCCCGCTGACCCTGGGTATCGAAACCATGGGTGGCGTTGCGACTCCGCTGATCGACAAGAACACCACTATCCCCACCAAGAAGTCTCAGGTTTTCTCCACTGCGGACGACAACCAGACTGCGGTGACCATTCACGTGGTTCAGGGTGAGCGCAAGCAAGCGGCACAGAACAAGTCCCTGGGTCGTTTCGACCTGGCCGATATCCCGCCGGCACCGCGCGGCATGCCGCAGATCGAAGTAACCTTCGATATCGATGCCAACGGTATCCTGCACGTACACGCGAAGGACAAGGCCACGGGTAAAGAGCAGTCTATCGTGATCCAGGCTTCCTCTGGTCTGTCCGAGGACGAGATCGACAAGATGGTTCAGGACGCCGAGGCCAATGCCGAAGCGGACAAGCAGTTCGAAGAGCTGGTGCAGACTCGCAACACGCTCGACGGTCTGATTTCTGCCACCAAGAAGACTCTGGAAGAAGCGGGCGACAAAGCCACCGCTGAAGAGAAAGCGGCGATTGAAGCGGCCGTTAGCGAAGCGGAAGAAGCCGTTAAAGGCAACGACAAGGCGGCTATGGAAGCGGCGACTACCAAGCTGACTGAAGCTTCCGGTCCGCTGGCGCAGAAGATGTACGCCGAGCAGGCTCAAGCCGCTGGTGCTGAAGGTGCCGCTGGTGCCCAGGACGAGCAGCAGTCCTCCGCTGGTGACGACGCAGTAGACGCGGAGTTCGAAGAAGTTAAGGACGACAAAAAAGAAGGTAAGTAAGCGTACGCTTGCATTTCCGGCGGCGGCTTTTGCGGTGTCGCTGGAGAACTTCAGGGGCGCGGCGCCTTACTTTTAGAGGCCCGCGCCCTGTGTTGTTTCAGGCACCCAGCAATAGTGGCCGCATTCTGCCGCTTTGCTGGCGCTCCGCGCGCGGAGCTTAATTAGAAACCGAGAAGTAGAGAGAGTTTGGCCGTTCTTGATGCCGGACCAGAGAACATAGTTTTATGTCGAAACGCGATTATTACGAAGTCCTCGGCGTCGAGCGCGGCGCTTCGGATGCAGAGCTGAAGAAAGCCTACCGCCGGGTGGCGATGAAGTTTCACCCGGACCGTAACCCCGATGATGCGGAAGCGGAAAACAAGTTCAAGGAAGCCAATGAGGCCTACGAGATCCTGTCGGATTCCGAGAAGCGCGCAGCCTATGACCAGTTTGGCCACGCCGGTGTGGAAGGCCAGATGGGCGGTGGTGGCGCCGGTGGTTTCGGCGGCTTCTCCGATATTTTCGGCGATGTGTTCGGCGATATCTTCGGTGGTGGCGGCGGTGGCCGTCGCGGCGGCCCGGCGCGCGGTTCCGATCTGCGCTATGACCTGGAGCTGGATCTGGAAGACGCAGTGCGCGGCACCACGGTTAAGATTCGCGTTCCGACCCTGGCGTCCTGTGGTACCTGTAGCGGTTCTGGCGCCAAGCCCGGCTCCTCCCCGCAAACCTGTGGCACCTGTGGCGGTGCCGGCCAGGTGCGCATGCAGCAGGGTTTCTTCTCTGTACAGCAAACCTGCCCCAACTGTCGCGGTCGCGGTACCACTATCTCCGATCCCTGTGGCAGCTGCCACGGTCGCGGTCGCGTAGAGGAAACCAAGACTCTGTCGGTTAAGGTTCCGCCCGGTGTGGATACCGGTGATCGCATTCGCCTGTCCGGTGAGGGTGAGGCCGGACCGGACGGCGGTCCCGCCGGCGATCTCTATGTACAGGTGGTGGTAAAAGAGCACGACCTGTTCCAGCGCGATGGCAAAAACCTCTACTGCGAAGTGCCGATCAGTTTTGTTTCCGCAGCCCTCGGCGGCGAGCTGGAAGTGCCGACGCTCGACGGCAAGGTGAAGCTGAAGATTCCGGCAGAGAGTCAGACTGGCAAGCTGTTCCGCCTGCGCGGCAAAGGCGTTACCCCGGTGCGCGGCGGTGCAACCGGCGACCTGCTGTGTCGCGTTGTAGTGGAGACTCCGGTAAACCTGTCCGGCAAGCAAAAAGACTTGTTGCAGGAGTTCGCCAATACCCTCAGTGAAAAGAAAAATTCACCGCGTCAAACCGGTTGGTTTGAAGGGGTGAAGAACTTCTTTGGGGATATGAAGCTTTAGGGCGAAAATCCGGCTGGCCTGAAGCTTAACCGCTTCAGGCCAGTTTTATTGGCTGGGCTGGGCCCGCAGTCTATTTGCCACTTCACTGATAAATTCCATCTGTATTTTCTGCACTTCGCGCATTTGTGTTGTGCTTAAAACCTCCCGCAATTTCTCCAGACTCTGATTGCTAATTACAGCCATTTCTGTGCCTATTTCGCTGCGCAGTTTGGGGCTGAGGGTCACCTTGTTATCGCCCAGTAATCCATGGCTTTTTAGCACCGCTTTTTTCTCGGCAAAACTCTGCTGCAGAATGGGGACTACCACCTTTTTCTGTGCGGGGGTGAGCTGCAAACGCAGCGTCACCCAGTCGGTAATATCATCATATTTTTCCCAAAAATCGGCACTGGCACCTTGCTGTTGGGCGGAAACCGGTGCGCTGCCAAAAGCCAAGCTCAGGGAAATAACCACTGCCAGAATATGTGGCAGCTGGTTGGACAGGATCATCAGTCGCATATTGGCGCTCCATTTACCCTCCCGCTAAAGCGTAGCAGTGGCTGCCACGTTTGTTTCGCGCCCTGGTAATTTTAAAGTTATTTTTTATTCCATTTTCTAATAATTGCTCCAACGGGGCGCGGCGCTTTGTTTTTAGGGGAGATCCTGCCCCCTGCAACGGGGGTTTAATTTCGGCGGTAATTAGCCTGGTGTATGAGTGCTATGGACGTTTTCTTCCTCCTTTGGAGTCTGTGAGATCAGTGCTCATTCCCACTTTTAATGCTCGACTGACAAAGGATTGTAGAAATATGTATACCGCCAAGGAAACGAAAATCATAGAGCAATATAATTCCGAGAGGACGCCCTATGAGCTGAAAGAAAATATGATGGCGCGCAACCCGATCCTATCCGAAGATTGCCCCTGGGTAGAGATTCGCGGGGTTTTTGCTTCGGTAACAATAACCGGGAATACCAGCTGGATTCCCCTGGTAAATACGCTTTACGCTCGCGGATGTCGAAAGGTGGCCATCTTCGGTGGGCGACACGGAAGCATTCTGAACCCCTCGCAGAATAATGGCGCACTGTATGGATTAATGTGGGATGCGGATCACTTCGCAGGAGACAAACAGGCGGCGACAGAGACCAGAAAACACCTGCTGGACTGCGAAATTACCTGTGTTGATCTGAAGGAGGAGACCTCTAGCCGCTCTTCCGATAACCTGAAAAAATTGACCCGAGAGTATTACGACAAGGGATACAAAATTATATATGCCTGGTGCTACTCGCTGTTTGCCTTTGAAGAGGTAAACCCCACGAATATTGAATACTTTCAGGAAAACCCGGAAGCGGCAAAGCTCCTCAACGAGAGTTTTGCCAAGTGCAGTATCCATAAATTAACGGATATCAGTTGGAGTTGGTGGAGTCCAGCGTGATGCCGCTTTGAGGTGCTTTCCCCCTGAGGTACCGTGTAAGCCAGCTTTTGCCGGTGGAAAAATAGGTATACCTCTGCGGACGGACTCTGGCGGCTTATTCTTTTGCACCAGAGTCGCCCTCCGTTTAAACGTTACACAAGCGCCACTTTACTGCCGCAGATGGGGGCCGGCGCTGCCCCCTCTGGATATCTATGCGCGCTACTGGGGGCGATGTAGAATCCGGAATCTTATGGACTCGGATTGGAGTGGTGAAATGGCGGTGAAGGTAGCGGTAACGGGCTTTGGTGGTCGTATGGGGCGGGCGTTGGCAGAGGCCCTGTCCCTGTCCGATAGGGCTGAACTCTCAGCGGCCGTAGTGCGGCCGGGCTCCAGTTTGGTCGGCGCCGATGCCGGCGAAGTTTCCGGCCTGGGCCGCAGTGGTCTGGCTATTGTGGATAGCCTCGATCAGGCGGAGTTCGACGTGCTGATCGATTTCACCGCCCCCCAGGCCACGGTGGAAAATGCCGCCTATTGTGCGGAGAAAAACCTTCCCATTGTGATCGGTACTACCGGTTTTGATAGCGAGGAAAAAGCCGCAGTGTTGGCGCGTGCGGACCAGGTGCCGCTGTGTCTCGCCAGTAATTTTTCCACCGGGGTAAACCTGTGCTTTAAATTGCTGGAAACCGCTGCGCGGGTGATGGCGGAGGAGGCCGATATCGAGATTGTCGAGGCCCACCACCGCCACAAAGTGGACGCACCTTCCGGCACGGCGCTGAGTATGGGGGAGGTGATTGCCGAAACCCTCGGCCGCGATCTGGACAAGGTGGCGGTTTACGGCCGCGAGGGCCAGACCGGTGCCCGCGATCGCGAGACTATCGGTTTTGCCACCGTGCGCGGCGGCGATGTGGTGGGCGAACACTCGGTGATGTTTCTGGCGGAGGGCGAGCGCGTTGAAATTGGTCACCGCGCCAGCAGCCGTCTCTCTTTTGCGCGCGGCGCGGTGCGCGCGGCGGTGTGGTTGATGGGGGAGGGCGGCGCCAGCCGGGCCGCCGGCCACTACGATATGCGCGATGTGCTCGGTCTGAATTAACCCGGCCTCGAGCAAATATCTTCAGCGCCTGCAGGGGCGCTGTACGGTTTTTTGTACTTTTATTTACCCGGTATTTTTTGTGTAAAAGCCAAAGGCCGGCGCGACCGGCCACCCTGTAACCTTCCTGTGAGGACGCCTGCTTGGAAAATAAATTGATTGTCGGCAGTGAGGAGTGGTGTGGATTTCCCGCGCTGGGTATCCCGGCGATTAAAGCGCGTGTGGACTCTGGGGCCAAGACCTCCTGTTTGCACGCTTACAATATCCATACCTTTAAGCGCGACGGCGAATCCTGGGTCAGTTTTGAGGCGCACCCACTGCAACACCGCAACCGCCCATCGGTGCGCTGCGAGGCGCGACTTTTAGACCGGCGCCTGGTGCGCAGCTCCTCTGGTGAGAGCGAGAAGCGCCCGGTGATCCGCACATCCCTGTCGATTGGCGGCAGCGTCTGGGATATCGAGCTCACCCTGACCAACCGGGACAGCATGGGCTACCGCATGCTGCTGGGGCGCGAGGCCATGGTGGGGCGCATGTTGGTGGACCCGGCGGAGAGTTTTTGCCTCGGCGATATACCGAAAAGCCAGCTGGATGAATACTACCGGGACGAGCACCATATCGCCGGTACCGGCCTGCGTATCGGCTTGCTGGCCTCCAATCCGGACCTGTACAGCAACCGCCGGATTATGGAAGCGGGGGCCGAGCGCGGCCACCGTATGACCTTCCTGGATGTGCGCCAGTGCTATATGAAGCTGGATGCGGATGAGCCCGAAGTGCACTACCGGGATGGCAGAATTCTCAATAATTTAGATGCGGTGATCCCCCGTATCCGCCCCAGCCAGACGTTTTACGGCTGTGCGCTGACGCGGCACTTCGAGAGTCTGGATGTCTTTGCCCTCAACGGCTCTGCCGCGATCAGTCAGTCGCGGGACAAGCTGTTTTCCCTACAACTGTTGCAGCGGAGCGGCCTGAATATTCCCACCTCCGGATTCGCCAACTCCCCAGTGGATACCAACGAGCTGATTGAGATGGTGGGCGGTGCGCCGCTGGTGGTGAAGTTGCTGGAGGGGACTCAGGGGCGCGGCGTGGTCCTGGCGGAAACCCGCAAGGCCGCAGAATCGGTAATCAATGCGTTTAAGTCTCTGAAGGCCAATCTTCTCGTGCAGGAGTTTATTCGCGAGGCCCAGGGCAAGGACCTGCGCCTGTTTGTGATCGACGGCCGGGTGGTGGCTTCAATCCAGCGGGAGGCGGCGCCGGGGGAGTTTCGCGCGAATATTCACCAGGGCGGTACGGCATCGGTGGTCAAGGTGACTCCGGAGGAGAAGCGCCTGGCGGTCAAGGCCGCTAAGGCGCTGGGCCTCAAGGTGGCCGGTGTGGATATTATTCGCTCGCGCAAGGGGCCGCTGCTGTTGGAGGTGAATTCCTCTCCGGGGCTCGAGGGGATTGAGAGTGCCACGCGCAAGGATGTGGCCGGAGCCATGATTATGTCGATTGAAAAGGCCTTGAAGTGGCGCCCGGCGGTGGCGGCGGAGGAGGGCTAGCGGCGCCTGGCAAAGACCCGGTGGGGGGCTGGGTGTTGGGC
Source organism: Microbulbifer regidiadema (SeqCode) (assembly GCF_052466995.1). Lineage (NCBI taxonomy): Bacteria > Pseudomonadati > Pseudomonadota > Gammaproteobacteria > Cellvibrionales > Microbulbiferaceae > Microbulbifer > Microbulbifer regidiadema (SeqCode). The sequence continues at coordinate 4,264,372 of NZ_CP174297.1, forward strand.
TAATCTACATAGGTGGCCGGGCGTTTTGCTGGCGCGCAGATTAGAGTTGCAGCGGGCTTTTGCCGCTTGCAGATACCAGCCCCGCAGCTTCTCTTGGGGAGTTGCAAATCCTAGGGTTTGAGCTTCTATGACGATACGCCGCCCCCGTTCACTCCGCGCGATATCCACTCTGCTACTGTTCCTGGTCGCACTGTTTTTTGCTGCGGGCGCCCGGGGGGCGGTGCAGCTCTCCGATACGCCCCTGGGGCGGCGGGTGATGGTGGATTACATCGTACACTTCGCCTATCACCTGCAGTGGCCGGTCAATGCCTTTTCTAATAGCCGTGCCCCTTTCAAAGTGTGCCTGATGGGTGGGGATTCTCTCAGTGAGCCGCTGGCGGCGCGCTTTAAGAACCAACGTATCGACGGGCGCACGGTGGAGCTTGAGAAAATTGAAGTGGCGGAGATGCTGCGCGCGCGCAAGTGTCAGATAGTGGTGCTGAGCACCCTGGACCGGGCCACGCTGCTCAAGGCGCTGATCGCGCTGGAGTTCTTCCCGGTGCTGACCGTCAGCGACGCCGAGCGCTTCGCCGCCACCGGCGGTATGATCGAATTTGCCGACAGCGGCCGCGAGGTGGCCCTGCGCATGAATAAGACCATGCTGGAGAGGGCGGAGCTGAAAATGGGCAGCAGTCTTTTCCGCCTGGGGCGCAAGCCGGAGTGAGATTTTCAGGGGAAGTAGCCTGGCGCATTTTTGCACTAGCGTCTAGCGGCGAATTCGCGTAGAATCTGCGCCCGATTTGGGCCGGTGCCGCGAAGCTGAATCGCGCAGCGTGAGCCTACTAAAAAGCTGGCGGCAAGCGTCGGCCACTTTGTGAGAATCACGCGTGAACAGATTTTTAAAGCGAGATGAAGCTGCGATGTTTCATCTCGCTTTTTTATGCGCGCGCCAGTCAGGAGCCGCGTGCTCCGAAGCCCGCAAACCCCGCCCGGAAGCAGTTCTGAAGATTGGAGTTCAATTTGACTAAAGCTGTCCCTACGTCGGAGGCCTTCATGCCCCACAACTTTATGCAGAGTACAACTCCCGCGCTGCTGGTGCTCGCTGATGGTAGCGTCTTTGAAGGACGCGCAATCGGTGCCCACGGCAGTTCTGTTGGCGAAGTAGTGTTCAACACATCCATGACCGGCTACCAGGAGATCCTCACCGACCCCTCCTACGCCCGCCAGATTGTGACTCTGACCTACCCGCACATCGGCAACACTGGCACCAACCAGGAAGACGAAGAGTGCGCTGATATCTGGGCCGCCGGCCTGGTGATCCGCGACCTGCCGCTGCTGGCCAGCAGCTTCCGCAATGAGCAGTCCCTGGAAGACTACCTGCGCGAGCGCAATATCGTCGGTATCGCCGATATCGATACCCGCCGCCTGACCCGCCTGCTGCGCGACAAGGGCGCACAGAGCGGTTGCATCGTCGCCGGTGACAATATCGACCGCGAAGAAGCCCTGGTCAAGGCCAAGGAATTTGCCGGTCTGAAGGGTATGGACCTGGCCAAGGTGGTGAGCACCAAGGAAGCCTATACCTTTAGCGAAGGCACCTGGGAACTGGGCGAAGGCCACAAGGCCGCGCCGGAGCAGCCCTTCAAAGTAGTGGCTTACGATTTCGGCGTGAAGCGCAATATCCTGCGCATGCTGGTGGATCGCGGCTGCGATATCACCGTAGTACCGGCGGAGACCCCGGCCTCCGAAGTACTGGCGATGAATCCCGATGGTGTGTTCCTGTCCAATGGCCCCGGTGACCCCGAGCCCTGCGAATACGCGATCGCCGCTATCCGCGAAATCCTCGACGCCGGCATCCCCACCTACGGTATCTGCCTGGGCCACCAGCTGCTGGGCCTGGCGGTGGGCGGTAAAACGGCCAAGATGAAGTTCGGTCACCACGGTGGTAACCACCCGGTACAGGACCTGAACAGCACCAAGGTGATGATCACCGCGCAGAACCACGGTTTCGAAGTGGACGCCGACAGCCTGCCGGAAAATGTGGAAGTTACCCACAAGTCCCTGTTCGACGGCACCTTGCAGGGTATCCAGCTGAAGGACAAGCCGGCCTTCAGCTTCCAGGGACACCCGGAGGCGAGCCCGGGCCCACACGATGTGGCGCCGCTGTTCGACCACTTTATCGATTTGATGAAAGAGCGCGCCTAAGGGCGCAGCCGCTCAGGGTAGGGCAAACAACCGCCGCTTTTGCGGCGGTTTTAAGGAGACTCTGAATGACGCCGTAATACCTCTGCGGGTCCTTGAAGGCTGCAGATGTTAGGCGCAGCTCGCCGCGAATGGCCATAGCCCTTGGCAAGAGCTGCAACGCAGCAGCTGTGGCCTTCAAGGACCGCCCTTCGGGGCTTGCAGAGCGATTCACACTCCGCGTTGCGACTTCTTGAAAGGTCTAGACATTCCTGCGAAGCCGCGCCTTGATTGTGAACCGCTCTGCAAGCCAGAGGCATCACGGAGTTGTTTAGAGTCTCCTTAACAAGAAACGAATGAAATTTAGCGCAGCCGGCCTTTGCCGGTAGTAGAACGGAAGAAAGATGCCAAAACGCACAGATATCCAAAGCATTCTGATTATCGGCGCAGGCCCCATCGTGATCGGCCAGGCGTGCGAATTTGACTACTCCGGCGCCCAGGCCTGTAAGGCGCTGCGCGAAGAGGGTTACCGGGTGATCCTGGTGAACTCCAACCCGGCCACCATCATGACCGACCCGGCCATGGCCGATGCCACTTACATCGAGCCGGTGGAGTGGCGCACCGTTGCCAAGATTATCGAGCAGGAGCGCCCCGACGCCATCCTGCCCACCATGGGCGGCCAGACAGCACTGAACTGCGCCCTGGACCTGGACAAGCACGGTGTCCTGAAGGAGTTCAATGTCGAGCTGATCGGTGCGGACAAAGACGCTATCGAGAAAGCGGAAGACCGCGACCTGTTCGATAAGGCGATGAAGGCCATCGGCCTGGAAACTCCGCGCGCCAAGATCGTCCACTCCATGGAAGAGGCGAAGAAAGTACCGGAAGAGTTCGGCTTCCCGGTGATTATCCGTCCGTCCTTCACCATGGGTGGTTCCGGTGGCGGTGTGGCCTACAACTGGCCGGAGTTTGAAGAGATCTGTAAGCGCGGTCTCGACCTCTCCCCCACCAACGAACTGTTGATCGACGAATCCCTGCTCGGCTGGAAAGAGTACGAGATGGAAGTGGTTCGTGATAAGAACGACAACTGCATCATCGTATGTTCCATCGAGAACTTCGACCCGATGGGCGTACACACCGGTGACTCCATCACCGTTGCCCCGGCGCAGACGCTGACCGACAAGGAATACCAGCTGATGCGCAACGCCTCTATCGCGGTACTGCGTGAGATCGGCGTTGAGACCGGCGGCTCCAACGTACAGTTCGGCGTCTGCCCGAAGACTGGCCGCGTGGTGGTGATCGAGATGAACCCGCGCGTATCCCGCTCCTCCGCCCTGGCCTCCAAGGCCACCGGCTTCCCGATCGCCAAGGTCGCGGCCAAGCTGGCAGTGGGTTACACCCTGGACGAGCTGCAAAACGATATCACCGGCGGTGCCACCCCGGCGTCCTTCGAGCCGTCTATCGACTACGTTGTCACCAAGATTCCGCGCTTCACCTTCGAGAAATTCGGTGAAGCCGATGCGCGCCTGACCACCCAGATGAAGTCTGTGGGTGAAGTGATGGCGATCGGCCGCACCTTCCAGGAATCCCTGCAAAAAGCGCTGCGCGGCCTGGAAGTGGGCAGCTTCGGTCTGGAAAGCAAGATCGACCCGAGCAAAGACGGCGCCGAGAACCGCCTGCGCAGCGAGCTGTCCGTACCGGGCGCCGAGCGCATCTGGTATGTGGGCGACGCCTTCCGTATGGGCATGAGCGTCGACGAAATTTACGACCTGTCCGGTATCGATCCCTGGTTCCTGGTGCAGATCGAAGAGCTGATCAAAATCGAAGAGCCGCTCAAGTCCCTGCCTACCTCGGCACTGACCACAGAGCAAATGCGTTTCCTCAAGCGCAAGGGCTTCTCCGACCGCCGCCTGGCAGACCTGCTGGGGGTGAGCCAGAAGACCGTGCGCGAATTCCGCCACAAGTTGGGGATTTTCCCATCTTACAAGCGCGTGGACACCTGTGCCGCTGAGTTCAGCACCTCCACCGCTTATATGTACTCCACTTACGATGAGGAGTGCGAAGCGCAGCCGTCTGACAAGAAGAAGATCATGGTACTCGGCGGTGGCCCCAACCGTATCGGCCAGGGCATCGAGTTCGACTACTGCTGTGTACACGCCGCTCTGGCGATGCGCGAAGACGGTTACGAGACCATTATGGTCAACTGTAACCCGGAGACTGTTTCCACCGACTACGATACCTCCGACCGCCTCTACTTCGAGCCGGTAACTCTGGAAGATGTGCTGGAAATCGTTGCCAAAGAAAAGCCGGAAGGCGTGATCGTACAGTTCGGCGGCCAGACTCCGCTGAACCTGGCGCGCTACCTGGCCAACGAAGGTGTGCCGATTATCGGTACCACCCCAGAGCAGATTGACCGCGCCGAAGACCGCGAGCGCTTCCAGCAGATGATTATGCGTCTCGGCCTCAAGCAGCCGAAGAACGCCATCGTGCGCTCTGTCTCCGAAGCCATCCAGGCGGCGAAAGACGTGGGCTACCCGCTGGTTGTGCGCCCGTCTTACGTACTGGGCGGCCGCGCTATGGAGATCGTCTACAAAGAAGACGAACTGCTCACTTATATGAAAGAAGCGGTACAGGTTTCCGACGAAGCGCCGGTACTGCTGGACCACTTCCTCAACGCCGCTATTGAGGTGGATATCGATGCGGTATCCGATGGCAAGGACGTTGTGATCGGCGCCATTATGCAGCACATTGAACAGTGTGGTGTTCACTCCGGTGACTCCGCTTGCTCCCTGCCGCCTTACAGCCTGCCGGCGGATGTGCAGGACCGTATGCGCGAAGAAGTGAAAGCCATGGCCCGCGAGCTGGGCGTAGTCGGCCTGATGAACACCCAGCTGGCCTACCAGGACGGCGAGATCTACGTGATCGAGGTGAACCCGCGCGCTTCCCGTACCGTACCTTTCGTCTCCAAGTGCATCGGCACTTCACTGGCGAAAGTGGCTGCGCGCTGTCAGGCGGGTATCAGCCTGCAGGAGCAGGGCTTTACCGAAGAGATCGTACCGGACTACTACTCCGTTAAAGAGTCTGTATTCCCGTTCAACAAGTTCCCGAAAGTGGACCCGATTCTCGGCCCCGAGATGAAGTCCACCGGCGAAGTAATGGGCGTAGGCGCGACTTTTGCAGAAGCTTTCGACAAGGGCCTGGTTGCCGCCGGCGATCGCCTGCCGGAGTCCGGCCGCGCGTTTATCTCTGTGCGTGATTTCGATAAGGCCGACGCAGTGGGCGTTGCCCGCGATCTGGTAGAGCTTGGCTTCGAGGTAATTGCCAGCCGCGGCACCGCCAAGGTCTTGCAAGAAAACAATATTCCCGTTACAACCGTCAATAAGATGAGTGAAGGTCGTCCGCATATCGTCGATATGATTAAGAACGACGAGATTGCACTGGTGGTGAACACCACCGAAGGACGTCAGGCGATTCGCGACTCTGCGGATATCCGTCGCAGTGCCGAGAACCACCAGGTGTGTTACACCACCACCCTGGCGGCGGCTCAGGCAATGGCGATGGCTATGCGCCAGGAGCAGCCGCTCCAGGTTCGCCGCCTGCAAGACCTGCACCAGCGTGTAGTAAAGCTGTCTTAATCGCTTTAAAGCCAATTTGTGAAATCCGACCGGGCCCCGTGATATCACTGGGCCCGGTTTCGTCGTAACAATAATGGAGGTCCCACATTGAACCGGGTACCAATGACCGTTGAAGGCGCAGAGGCGCTGCGCTCAGAGCTGGACAATCTGAAGAAAGTTGAACGCCCTACTGTTGTACAGGCGATTGCTGAAGCGCGCGAACACGGTGATTTAAAGGAAAATGCCGAATACCACGCGGCGCGGGAGAAGCAGGGCTTTATCGAGGGCCGTATTCAGGAAATCGAGAGCAAGCTGTCCCATTCGTTGGTGATCGATGTGAAAACCATCGAGCCCAGTGACAAGGTAATTTTCGGCACTACGGTAACGATTATTCACCTGGATGACGATAAAGAAGTCACTTACAAAATTGTCGGCGACGATGAAGCCGATGTGAAACAGCACAAGATTTCGGTGAACTCGCCGATTGCCCGCGCGCTGATCGGCAAGGAAGTGGGTGACATAGTGGTAGTCCAAACCCCTTCCGGGGCGGTGGAGTACGAAATCGACGCGGTTGCGCACCTGTAAAAACAGCGCTTTAGGAGCTGGCCAGGGGCGAGCGCAGGCCGCTACCCCCTGTTAGCTGTTGCGCAAGGCAGGAAAAATCCGGAGCTTTTATTAAACAAGGGCTCCGGATTTTTTTATGCGCGCCAGTTGGCGTTGTGGCAATCGCGTGCCCCCTTACTGTATGACCACGGCCGTATTCCCGGTGCCAGTTTGGGTAATATTGGCAGACTGTGAGAATCCGTTTTGTAACACGGTTGTGGAATTCATACTGCCGGATTGGTTCACAATCACCATATGGCCGCCCCCCATTCCGCCACTGCCGTCTTGCATAATCGCGGCTGAGTTTAGGAAGCCGTCCTGTGTGATAAAGGCGCTGTTATACCAGGACACCTGGGTAATTGTAGCGGTATTGCCCTCGCCATCCTGGTAGATATCCAGTTCGTTGTACATGTCGGATTGGGCAATATCCGCACTGTGGGACGTGCCGATCTGCTGGAGGCTGGCATAGTGCCCGATACCCTCCTGACTGATCATTGCCTCGTGGCCCGAGCCCTGTTGGAAAATCATCGCATCGGCGCTAAAGCTGGCGTTTTGCTCAATTAGGGCACCGTGTAGATCTCCCTCCTGTGCTATCACCGCCAGATTATCACTGCCCTGGTGCTGCTGGATTTCAGCTTCGTTATCCGATCCGACCTGGTGTATTGTCGATGCGCCATTTTGGCCTGTCATCTGGTAGCTGCTGGCGCGGTTATAAAACCCCGATTGGACTATCTCTACACTGTTGCCAATGCCCCCTCTCTGTAAGCTGTAGCTGTCATTAAAGCTACCTTCCTGTGTTTGAATGATGCTGCTTTCTATCTCGTTTTGTTGGATGGCTTCCGCCGTATGTCCTGTGCCCTCTTGCGTTATTTCCAGCTGATTGTCGATGGCATTAATATCAGTTTGATCGGTTGAAACGGAATTGCTGCTGCCATTTTGGTTGATAAGTGTGGAGTTCTCTCCCGCATGCAGCAGACTGCTCGTCGATAGCGCCAGTGCCAGTGGTATTAAGGTCAGTTTCTGCACGGTCAACTCCGTTTGACAGTAGGCCCGATGATTAAATGCGCACAATTGTTGCCAGGCAAAACGATCGCTCTATAGGGGTTCAGTAATACCGCGTGAGTAATTTTGTGGGACTGGATAAGAGCAGAGTAATTGTCGCCAGTGATACATCGCAGTTATTTCTTTGTGGTTAGATAATTTTCCCGATGTGTATTGCTAAGTTCTGTGGTACTGCTGGGCCAGAGGGAAAGAATACACTGGACTCAAAATTTGCTGTCAATATCTCCCGTAAAACTCACAGGTATCCATACCTTATGTGCCCCCGGGGTTGTACCGCACTTCACTCTCAAGGCGCGACTTCATCGGGGTATCAGCAAATTATGCAGAAACCTTAGAGTCTGTTTCGTTACTGGTATGAGTTTTATTGCAAGTCCGAGCTGTTGCCATAGGAAATTAGCACCTAAAAAATGAGAAAATATTCCTGCAACTGGGGCTCTCTTGTGAAGTTAAGTAGTTAGCGCAAAGTGACGGCACTTGTTTTTTTGATTGCTTCTTTATAGGGGCGTCTACAAGGACAGCCCTGCTACTGGTGTCGATAAGATTACTTATTTACTGCTGAATAATACCGGTATTGTTATCGCCATACTGCGAGGCGTTGGCGGTTTGGTTTGCGTTTGTCTGGAAGGTTTGGTGGGAGTTACCTGTGCCTATTTGCAGGGTTGCTGCTGAGCTATACATGTCGCTTTGATTTATAGTAGCGGTGTTCATTGATCCTACCTGGGTGGATGTCGCTGTTACAAACATGCCCGGCTGTAAAGTGGATACTGTATTGTTGTCTCCACTTTGAGTGATCGTAATAGAGCCATCCTGATTGCTTTGCACAGCGCTGATGGTGTTGGAATTGCCAACCTGGTTGGCACTGATTAAATGGGAGGAGCCTGTCTGGGTGTATCCGGCGCTATTCATATTGCCGTTTTGTATAGAGGCCGTCGTATTTGAGTCGCTGTTTGCATGGCTAACCGTGGCCATATTTTGACTGCCGCTTTGTTCCAGTGTTGCGACATCTGAGGTGCTGGTATTCTGGTTGATAATGACCGTATTATCGTTGCCGAGCTGCCCAACGGAACTGACACTCAGTGTCGCATTAATTTGATTAATGGCCACTGAATTATTGTTGCCATCTTGATAAACCTCGGCTAGCGTATCGATAGAATTTGCCTGAATGGTATTAATAAGATTGCTGACACCGACTTGCTCTTGGTCGATTAGATTGAGATAGCTATTGGTCTCCTGAATAGCTGAAACTGTATTCAGGTTACCTGTTTGGGTCTGGTTGATCGTATTTTCGATTGCGGTGGAATCAGCTTGATTGACAATAACACTATTTGTTAGGCCGGCCTGGGAAATGGTGGCGGTATTATCTTCGGCGATAGTACTGTAACTGGCTGTGCAAAGTATTATTGCAATTGCCAGGCTCTGATAGCGTATCATTCCTGTCTCCGCGAAATTTCAACGTTCAGGTAACGGAAATTTTGACTCGTTTAAAGTGAATCTATTGACCGGCTTGGCGAAAGTAAAAAGGCCTACCCCAAGGTTGGCCTTAACTGAGCTATTACTGGCTAATACCTACAAAATTTGAATTTCCTACTTGAGAGGTTGTAGCACTGTTGTCATCATTAACTTGTGTTATCGCAATGATATTATTGTCTCCGATTTGAGTAGCCATGGAACTATTTAAGTCGCCAGTCTGGGTGATGGTGAACTGGTTAAGGCTGCCATCCTGGTAGGCTTCTGAAGCGTTATCTAAACCGGTCTGAATAACAAAGGCAAAGTTACTCGTCCCCACCTGCTCAGTGTAGGCCCAGTTATCCTCGCCACTTTGTGTGTGGATTAGATTCTGGCTGTCGCCACTCTGGAGGCCTTCGCTGTAGTGGTCATCATCCACCTGGGTAAATGAAAGGGTATTGAAGGAGCCATCCTGGTAGGAGCGGGTTGTGTTATTCATGGCCACATTTTGTGTGTGGGTGGATAAATTGCTGGTGCCCGCCTGGATAAGAGTGACCGAATTGCCGCTACTGTTATCTTGTATCACTGAGGCAATATCACCGTCTCCTGTCTGGGTAACTAGCAAGGTATTGGATGAGCCACCATCCTGGAGCAGTAGAGCGGTATTGTCGTCACCAGATTGATTGACGATCATTAGATCATCTGTACTGCCAATTTGTAACACATCGGCGAATTGCGGCCCGCCACTTTGGGTGATAATCATAACGCTGTTCACAGAAAAACTCTGGACCGTTAAGGCGAAATTCCCATCATCAATTTGATTAATTGTCACTAGGGTTGAGTCGGAGTCATCCTGGAAAGATTCCGCGAAATTCATATCCCCATTTTGGACCTGGATAATGACGCCAGAACTGGTGTTGTTGAATTGTTCCGCGTAGACTTCGTTGTTGTCCCCGATCTGGGTCTGATTAATTAGACCGTCTTTAACGGTCGTATCGCTCAGGTCCGCAGTGGCCATATTATCGATGCCGGATTGGTAGAGAATGGCAGTGTTTTCTGTAGCGAGAGCTCCGCTGCCTGTAATCGCCAGAAGAAGACCGGCGGCGATAGGCTTGTATTTGTTCATCTGTAACTCCATGGCGGTGTCAAATATCGATAGACAGCTTTTCACGAACAATCAGAAATCAGCATCATTTGATAGTGAGGTGGTCGGGCACAATACCTCCGTATCTAGAGTTTGTGAGGAGGTTGGGATGCCCCCGGCTGCTTTTACTGCATCACATCACCGGTGAAATATCATTTTTAACAGAAGCTTGATACTGACTAGAGTTTTGCTGATCCCGCTGGTTTCAGCCATAGGACGGAAGTATCGAAAATTTAGGAAGAAAGTTCTGTTTTTAGAGGTCGTCGCGGGGATTGTCCGTCGGGTTGTTATCGGTGTCTGTATAGATTGAGGATAGGGTAGTTTTTGAGGGTATAAAATTTCTGAGATATTTAACGGACTCGGAATTTGTATAAAGCCCGGCGCCGTATCGATTTGCTTGGGGAGCATACCTATGTATGCGATGGCTAGACTTATTCTGTACAATTTTGCGCGTAGGCGTTTGCTCCGCAGATTAAGTTGCCGCTGAAACCGCATCTCGTGGGCTGTTGTAAAAATTAGAGATTGGGTTGGATACTTTTAATCGTATTGATTGATGGTTGTTACAGTGGCAGTGCCGGTCACGGTGACAGCGGTATGTAGGCCATTGCCACTTTGATAAATATTGACCGTATGCCAGCTGCCTATTTCTTCGACTTGAGCGCTGTTTTGCAGCCCAAATTGGGATATCCCGGCCCTATTGCTGATGCCATACTGGTTTATATCGATAAAGTTCTCATAGCCTACTTGTATCAGGGTTGAGAAGTTATAGTCGCCCACTTGGTTCGATGTCACTATATTGTCCTCCCCTGACTGTGTTACCGAAACGATATTTCGGTTTCCATCCTGGTGGGCGTATGTGTAGTTATTGTATCCACTCTGCTGGATATGAACATTGTTGACGCCGCCCTCCTGATTGATGACGGCCAGATTTGACACCGAATAAAGGTTGGCTGTACTCAGCTCACTGGTTACAGCCAATTCACTGCTGGCGTCCATATCAGAGGACAGACTAATAGTGGGTATTAGCGGGAGTGCGGAAATTAGAGTGGCGTGAACGACTTTTCTAATTCTGTGGCACATCTTTTTAAAACCTTGAAAATACGGATCTGTTGTATAAGCCCTGAAGGTGATGCCGAGGGCTACATAATGACAGTGCTATCGTTTAGGTAGTACTGCAATATAGGATTTTCAATTTCATCTGGATTGGCCAGTGCCCAGGAGTTGTGGACTATCCCTTCACTGATCAAGTGAATCACCGCAGACTCCATCGCTGAAAGCATAGCAAGCTGTGCGGGTTCGTTATAGGTAGTGCCCGCCTCCAGTTCCAGCAGGCGGCGGAACTTCACGTAGCGGAATACATCGGCACTAATTGCCTTGGAGTAAACGGTTTTTGAGGTGAGCACCGAGTGCAATACACGGCCCGAGCGAATATCAACGGCCCGTAAATTGACCGTTACCTGATCGACCCGGTACTGCTCATCGGTGCCAATACCGAAGTAGCGGGCGCCGGCCCCGCCGGTTTGAATATTTTGATCGTAGGCGACAATGCCGCCTTCCAGCAGGACATTGGCGGCGACCAAAGTGGGGAGTGGCGCACTGTTGTTGACGGGAATATCTGGTTTGGTAAGCCCTGCGCGGATGATTTTGCGCTCGGTTAACAGGTTTTGCAGGCCTTCCCGCTCTAGCGGAATAAACCAGCCAGACTCATTTAGCACGTCCATTAACATCGCCGCGCCGCCCTGGGTCACAGCGGTGGAGAAGCTGCTATTCGGCGAGGGCTTATATTGACCGGTTTGATCGCGAAAGCTATACACCGCTACCAGTATTTTACCTCTCGGTTCCGGGAGATTAATCAGGTCCCGGTAGGTATTTTTTCGCGGGGTGAGCATTGCGTCCGTTATGCCTGGACCAAAAAGCGCATCGCTAACACTTTTTACCGCAGAGCAGCCGCTCAGTGTCATCAGCGTTGTAACGATGGGCAAAGCTATCGCTTTTTTTATTGCATTACGCATTGCCAAATAATCCTTTAGAGTTATCGGTTCGTTAGTTGGTTGGGTTGAGCCCGCTGATAACAATCTCGCTTTTATCGCCGGTACTGCGGTCGGTAATCAGCACTGTCAGCACACCGTCGACATCGATTATTTGTACAATAAAATCGTCTGTCACCAGCTCGCCGCTATTGCCGTCACCTACGTCGGTGAGCAGTTGATTGAGTAGGCGGGTCTCCAGTGAGTCGCTGAACCGGTCCAGGGCGCTGGGCTGTTCATAGAGGCTGTCGGGCGTATCCGGGTCCTCGTGGGTGTCCTGCGACTGGGCATTTTGTAGTAGATAGGTGCCGTTTAGTGGGTTGCCACCAAAGCTGGGATTCACCGGTGTGTAGATAAGTTCTGTAGCAGCGCTGTGGTAATAAGAGAGCGCGGCCAGAGAACAAACGGTGGTACTTAGCAGTGATTTTATCCTCATTAGAATTCATCCTTACCCAAATCAAAGTTATCTGAGAGAGAGTTGCGAACGCGGTTTTGCAGCACTTGCTGGTGAATGTGCTGTGCGGCTTCATCGGCCAGGCGATGAATATTGTTGGTGCTCGGGCTGATAAAACGTCTAAAAACAATTTTGTCGTTATAGGTGACCCAAATAAGATTTCCCCAGCGCGCCGAAGGTCTTTCATAAATCGTTAAGTTATAACTGGCATCCGGGTAGTTGAGATTTCGGTACTCACTCATATAGCGGGCAAAGTCGTGCCCGGTACGGGTTATTGTGCGGTCGATATTAAATCCACTGATTTCATCTTCGAGTTTTCCCGAGTCGGTATCTGCCGGGGGTACAGCTGTGTCACCCTGGCCAAAGGCCAGGGATGTACACAGTGTCAATATCAGTAGGGGGAGTCTCATATCCTCTCTTCCTGGAGATTGAGCTTGGCCCAATTGCTGGCTTGCAGGCGATTTTTTACTCCAATTTTTCGGAAAATGTTGTACATGTGGTTTTTCACCGTGTGTTCACTCAGGTGTAATTTTGTTGCGATCACACTGTTGGGCTCACCAGTGGTGAGCTGCCCGAGTATTTCCTGTTCCCTGCGGGTGAGAGGCGAGGGCGGCGGGCGGCGACTGGGCCGCCGCCCTTCGTTGCTGTGGATGGCCATACCCAGTTTTTGCAGCAGATTTTCCTGACTGCTATTACTGTCGCAGAGCAGGTGAAAGCCTCTCTGGCGTAACTTTTCCGATATATGTACCGGTAGGTTGGGGGGGAGATTGATCAGTAGAGCTTTGCTGTGATTAATCTTGTTTAAATCTGACAGAAACTGCTTGGAGTCAGAATTTACCTCGATTTTCCAGCAGTCTATTACGATAGCTTGATAGTGTTGTAGGCAGTTTTTTTGTTTTCCTATGCTGGACTTTTCCCAGGGTATGGGTATCGCTTTGGAAAACAGTGAAAACAATAGATCGCCTTGAAGGCCGGAATTGCTAAAAAAAAGAACCGGCATATACCTCGAACCTCTCCTTGATACAGATGGGTGCCTCTTAAAAAGAGGCTGAACTTCTGTCGACTCCTGTCGTTTGGGTTTGCACAATTGTCCCGCTCTATCTGTTGTGAAGGCGCGGGGGTTAAACGGCAATAATTTGCAACGTGTTAGGGCAAAATACTCAATTAGTGAGAATTTAGTTTGAAGTGTAGACGCAGGTAAATAACGCTCAGGAAAAAATGTGCCTTATTTATTTTTGCGGGTAATTTCTGTTTTTGGGGTGAATTGTTTCCGCGAAGTGGGGACTGAGAGGATGGGGGGAATGGGAAGGAAGGCAAAATTTAGGTTTTTGACGGCGCGCACCTTGTGAATACTGTTTTTTTCTGTACCGGAATAGACTGGCGCAGGGCGCAAAGGTCCCGTTATTTTGTAGTTTATAGAGTGAATAAAAAATAGTGACTAGTCGAAAGGGGCCCGACTGTCACTCTTCCCAGCATAGGGCATCAATGTCGATGTCGATACGAACGGCGGGATAATTCTGCTGTCGGTTTTACCGCTATTTTATAACCTTGGGGCACATTTTCCCGGGGAGCATATCGTCGCACACGGGTACAAACTGTGATTTTGTGGGCGAATGTGTTGTCGGCAGCTGTTAGGATGGAGGTCAGCTGGACTGCTTGAGGGGGAGCTATGAATCAATTAATGCAGGGTTTACCGCTTTGGCTGTGGAGTATCCTGGGATTGGTGCTACTGTTTGTGGCCCGCGAGCCGCTACACCGCGCAGTTTATTCCCTGGCGCGTCTGGGGCACCGGGCACTGCGATTTATCGCGAACAGTATCGATTCTGCCGAGCGGCGCCTGGTGCAACGCAATCGGCAAGTACTTTTTGCTGAGGGCCGGGATGCAGCAGAGCGGCGTATCGAGCGGGAGTTTGAGCGTATCGAGCAAACGGTACAGAGGGATCTGGCACTCTATCCGACACTACATCGAAAGCTCTGCGAACAGCTCAGCAGTCTGGATGAGGACTATGTGCGCAGTGCGGAGCTAGCGCCGGAGCCCTCTAACTGGGCCCGGGCGATTCGCGCGGTTGCGGAAATTCCCGCCGCAGAGGACCCGGTGATAGCCGATGTTCTCGATACCATTAACCAGTCTGTGCGCAAGGCCGAGTCCAAAGCGCTGGAGTCCTATCGGGAGTCCACGCGGGAGCGACACCAGCTGCTCAAACGCATGCTGCCCCGCTGGCGTGCAATGCTCTCTACCCTGGGGCGTATTAATAAAAATATACAATCGGTTATCCGGCGGGCCAAAGCGCTGGATGGCCATATGGCGCGCTACGAGGATATCTTGCAGGAAACGGATAGAAGTCTTTATTTACTGTCCTCCTCCTCTTTCAGTCGCTTTCTGAGCGCCTCGCTGGTATTGGCTATTGCTATTGCCGCAGCCCTGATTAATTTCCACTTATTGGCACAGCCGATGGCGGCGGTAATGGGCGCTGAGGCGACGCTCGGCGGTTATAGTCTCGCCAGTATTGCGGCGGCGGTGATTATCGTTTTGCAGGTCGCGTTGGGGCTGGTGATTATGGAGTGTCTTCAGGTCACCGCTATGTTCCCCTCGGTGGGTGCTCTGGGGCGGGGTCGGCGCAGGGGATTGCTGGGGGTAGCCCTGGCACTCTTACTGCTGTTGGCTGCAATCGGTGCGAATCTGGCGTTCTCGCGGGAGTGGATACTGCACCAGCCGTTACCGGGTTCTGAGCCGCTCTGGTCCATTCCGCTGGCACAGATGGGGCTGGGCTTTGTACTTCCCTTGATTTTGGCATTTCTGGCGATTCCCCTGGAGCAGTTTATCCGCGCGGCGCGCACGGTGATGGGTATTGGCCTGGGGCTGTTCCTGCGCGGCACGGTATCGGCTCTGCGTTTTCTGGCGATGGTTTCCCTGCATTTGGGAGTCTTGGTTAACCGTTGCTACGATATCGTTATTTTTGTGCCGCTGTGGTTGCAGGCGCTGTATTTGCGCCGTCAACAGGGCGCCGCACAGGCATCGCTAGACAAGGGTTCGCCTGGTTCCGTGGATATTACCGTGGGGGCTGCGCCCCCGGTGACGGAAAAAGTGTGATAGGCGCGGGCAGCCCTATTGAATAAGAAAACTTGCAAAAAATTAGGTGCGCTGAAGCATGCTTTGGTTGTTATTTTTTTTAATTGTGCTGCTAGTCCTCTTCCTCTACGCGCGCTCGGCGCCGGGTAAACCCGGTCCCCTGTGGTTCCCACAGGGGCAGGGGCCTATGGTGATTGCGCACGGCAACGACTGCGGCAACGGTCTCTACCCGGGAAATACGGCGGCCTACCTTGGGGCAATGGTTCAGCTGGGTGTGGATGCTATTGAGATAGATCTCTGGCTTACCGCCGATGGCCATTTAGTACTCATTCACGACAGAGAATTGGAAATGTTCTCCGATGGCGCGGGCTTGGTGGAGGATAAGACGCTTGAGCAGTTGCGCCAGCTGAATATTGCCTACTTCTGGACTCGGGATGGGGAGCACTACCCCTATCGGGATAACCCCCAGCGGGTGCTTACTCTGCAAGAGGCGCTGGCAATGGTGGGGGATATGCCGATGATATTGGAACTCAAGAGCCGCCAGTATCGCGCGGCAAAAGTGTTGCGCGATGTACTGGCGGACAGCGAAAAACAGCAGCAGGTGGTTGTTTCGTCGTTTCACCAGGGGGTGATCAACGAGTTTCGCCGGCTCTGTCCTCAGGTGGCGACAGGTTCGCCGACGCTGGAGGCGCTGGTGTTTTATCTTGCGCAGTTATTGCGTGCCGAGAAACTGCTGTGCCCAAGCTACAGCGCGATGCAGCTACCCATGGAACAGAGCGGTATTCCCGTGGTTAGCGCAAGCCTGGTGCGTGCGGCGAACAGGAAAAAGGTACACCTGGCCGTGTGGACGGTAAATGGTGCGGAGAACTATCGGCGCTATATTGATCTGGGCGTACACGGTATTGTCACCGACCGGCCGGATCTGCTGATGGCGATGTTGGCGCAGCAGCGACAGGCTCTATTGAAACAGGCAGCCTGAATAAAATACTCAGTTGCCAGCGGTTAAAAAATTAATAATAACAACGGGAAGTCTCTATGAAGAATTTAGCGCGTTGCGCCGCTCTGGCGGTTGCTGTATTGGCCGTATCTTTTACCTCTGCACAGGATCGCTTTGCCAGTGTGGAAATTAGTACTGAGCCGGTGTCTGGCAATGTGTATATGCTCAAAGGCGCCGGAGGTAATATTGCCGTACTGGTGGGTGAGGACGGCACCTTTATGGTGGATGATCAGTACGCGCCTTTGACTGCAAAAATTCAACAGGCCGTTGCTCAGTTAGCTGAGCAACCGTTGCGTTTTGTGATTAATACCCACTGGCATGGCGATCATACCGGCGGCAATGAAAACCTGGGTAAAAGTAGTGCTCTGATTGTGGCCCACGAAAATGTGCGCAAACGGCTGAGCACCGAGCAGTTTATCGAGGTGTTTAAGCGCAAGGTGGAGCCCTCGCCAACACAGGCTTTGCCGGTGATCACCTTTACCGATGCCACGACCTTTTATTGGAATGGCGATCGGGTAAGAGTCCAACATGTGGGGCCTGCACACACGGACGGTGATTCCATCGTGCATTTTGCCGAAGCCGATGTGATTCATATGGGCGATATTTATTTTAACGGCAACTACCCCTTTATCGACCTCTCTTCCGGCGGCTCGGTAGACGGCGTGATTGCGGCAATGGATACCGCTCTGGCAATGGCGGGGGAGGACACCAAAATTATTCCCGGCCACGGTCCCCTCAGCAATCGGGAGGAACTGCAACAGCAGCGCAATATACTGGCGGGGCTTAGGGACAAGGTGCAAGCACTGGTGGATGAAGGTAAAACCCGCCAGGAAGTGATTTCGGCAAAACCCACGGCGGAGTTCGATGCGCAATATGGCCAGGGATTTATGACACCGGATATTTGGACCGGGATTGTGTACGACTCCCTGACACAATCTTAGAAAATAAAAAAAGGCGGCGCAGTGAAAACCTGCGCCGCCTTTTTTGTTGGATTAGCCTGTGATTTTATTCTGTAGTGGCGCTAGGGGTCATGGGCCGGCCAAACTCAGGGTTACTTTCCACCACCTCTTCATTGTGTTCTTCCCGCACTCGGAACCAGGCGGCATAGAGTGCTGGCAGGAATAGTAGGGTGAGTCCGGTCGCGACAATCAGCCCGCCCATAATGGCGACTGCCATAGGGCCAAAGAAGTCACTGCGCGATAGCGGAATCATCGCCAATACCGCCGTCAGCGCGGTCAGTACAATCGGCCTAAAGCGCCTGACAGTGGATTCGACTATTGCATCCCAGGGGCTGAGGCCCTGGCTGATATCCTGTTGAATCTGGTCCACCAAAATCACCGAGTTGCGCATAATCATCCCGGCCAGGGCAATGGTGCCGAGCATGGCGACAAAGCCAAAGGGCTTGCCAAACAGCAGCAGGAACAGGGTCACGCCGATCAGGCCCAGAGGCGCGGTGAGAAACACCATGGTGGACAGGGACATACTGCGCAGCTGCAACATCAGCAGGGTAAAGACTACCAGCACGAATAGCGGCATACCGGCATTGACCGATTTTTGCCCCCGCGCAGATTCCTCCACGGTACCGCCCACCTCCAGCAAATAGCCCGGCGGCAATTTATCGCGAATGGATTGCAGCTGGGGCCACACGGCATTGACCACAGTCGCCGGCAGCTCGTCGCCATAAATATCCGCACGCACGGTGACGGTGGGCAGGCGGTCGCGGTGCCAGATAATGCCCTCCTCAAAACCGTATTCCAGGGTGGCAATCTGGTTTAGCGGCACACTGCGGCCACTGTCGGTCTGTACCGCGAGGTTGCCCAACTGGCGCAGGGCATAGCGATCGTCTTCATTGCCGCGCACCCGCACATCGATCAGCTCGTTATCCTCCCGGTACTGACTTACGGTGATACCGGTCAGGGAACTCTGTAGCGCCTGGGACAGGGTTGCGCTGTTGACCCCCATGGCGCGGGCGCGGTCCTGGTCGATATTGAGGTTGATCGATTTGCTCGGCTCCTCCCAATCCAGGTGTACATTGGTTACCTGTGGATTACTGCGCAGGCGCTCGGCCACTTCCCGGGCCAGTCCGCGCACTTCGCGAATATGTTCACCGGATAAGCGGAACTGCACCGGATAGCCCACCGGTGGGCCGTTTTCCAGGCGGGATACGCGGCTGCGCAGGGTGGGGAACTCCTCCTTCATGGTGTTGATCAGCCAGCTGCGCACCTGCTCGCGCTCTTCGACGCTGCGGGTCATTACAACAAACTGGGCGAAACTGGCGGCGGGCAGCTGCTGGTCCAGGGGCAGGTAGAAGCGTGGTGAGCCGGTGCCCACATAGGCCACGTAATTTTCCACCTGATCGTTTTGCGCCAACAGCGCTTCCAGTCGCTTGGCCTGCTGCTCGGTGGATTTTAGCGAGGCACCTTCAGCCAGCTTTAGGTCCACCATCAATTCGAGGCGCCCGGAGGAGGGGAAGAACTGCTGTGGAACCAGTTTGAACAGGGCGAGGGAGCCGACAAAAATCGCCAGGGTGGCGGCGATCACTGTTTTGCGGTGGCGCAGGCACCAGGTAATAAAGCGGCGGAAGCGCTGGTAAAACGGTTTCTGGTAGGGGTCTTCCACTTCACCGCCGTGGCCGTGTCGCGCCAGGTTCGGCAACAGGTAGTGGCCCAGGTAGGGCACAAAGACCACAGCGGCAATCCACGACACGATCAGCGACAGGGTGACCACCTGGAAAATCGAGCGGGTGTATTCACCGGTGCCGGACTGGGCGGTGGCGATAGGCAAAAATCCGGCGGCGGTAATCAGGGTACCGGTGAGCATGGGAAAGGCGGTGCTGGTCCAGGCGAAGCCGGCGGCTTTTAGCCGGCTGAGCCCCTGCTCCATTTTTATCGCCATCATTTCCACCGCGATAATGGCGTCGTCCACCATCAGGCCCAAGGCGAGTACCAGTGCCCCCAGGGAAATCTTGTGCAGGCCGATATTAAAGTAGTGCATCAGCGCGAAGGTCATCGCCAATACCAGCGGAATCGACAGCGCCACAATTAATCCCGGGCGGCTGCCGAGGGAGAAAAAGCTCACCAGCAGCACGATACCCAGGGCCTCGGCCAGCACTTGCAGGAATTCGCCAACGCCGCGTTTTACCGCCGCCGGCTGGTCGGAGACCTTGTGCAGCTCCATACCAATGGGCAGGTCCTGCTGTAGTTGGGCGAAGGTTTCATCGAGGGCCTTGCCCAGCTTTAAAATATCCCCGCCCTCTTTCATCGACACGGCGAGGCCGATGGCATCTTCGCCCATAAAGCGCATACGCGGCTGGGCCGGGTCGCTAAAGCCGCGGTGTATCTGCGCGATATCACCGAGGCGCTGGGTGCGGCCATCGGCGCTGATGGGGAACTGGCGGATTTCACTGACCGAGGTGAACTGGCCGCTCACACGGATGCGCACGCGGTCGCTGACGGTATCCACAAAGCCGCCATCGGTCACTTGGTTCTGGGCTTGCAGGGCGTTTTGTATCGCCGACAGGGGGATGCCCATGGAGGCCAATTTGGTATTGGAAATCTCCACCCAGATTTTTTCGTCCTGCAAGCCCAGCAGCTCGACCTTGCCCACATCCTTAACCCGCTGGAGGGCCAGTTGCAGGCGTTCGGCGTAGTCCTTCATTAGGGCGTAATCGAAGCCACTGCCGCTGAGGGCATAAATATTGCCGAAGGTGGTGCCAAATTCGTCGTTAAAAAAGGGACCCTGAATATCTGGCGGCAGGGTGTGGCGAATATCCCCCACCTTTTTGCGCACCTGATACCAGAGATCGGGAATATCCCGCGAGTGCATATCGTCGCGGGCAACAAACAATACCTGGGATTGCCCCGGGCGGGAAAAGGAGGAGATACGCTGGTAATCACCGGTCTCCAGTAATTTCTTTTCCACCCGCTCGGTAATCTGGCGGGACACATCCTCGGCACTGGCACCGGGCCAGACGGTATTGATCACCATTACCTTAAAGGTAAAGGGGGGATCTTCACTTTGTCCCAGCTGGGTGTAGGAGAAAGCTCCCAGCAGTCCCAGGACGATCATGGCGTAGAGCACCAGTGGGCGATTTTTTAAGGCCCACTCGGAAAGGTTAAAACCCATGGCAGTTTCTCTGTTTCAAGGGTGGCTCTGCTGATCGCGGCCACACTTTGGAAATTGTTATCGAGGCTTTATCGGGATAACTGTGCGCGGGAAGGGGGGAAGTTTCCCGCGCCGGCTATTTATTTCTGCTGCGCGAGGGAGAGTGCCTGGCCAATGGGGCGGTTCATGCGATCCACCGGGCGCACCAGCATATTTTCCTGTAACAGATGGGTACCTGCGGCCACGATCCAATCGCTGCGCTTCAGCCCGGAAAATACCGCGACAAACTCTTCACCGTAGGGGCCCAGGCTAACCAGGGTTTTGTGCAGTGTTTTTGTCTGTGGGTTCAGCACCCATACAAATGCGGCGCCATCGTCGGCACTGACCGCCGACATGGGGACTTGCAGCACCTCGGTTTGTTCCGCCCTGGGCACAAATGCCCGCGCGCTCTGGCCGATTTCAGCGCCGCTGACCTTATGCTCGAATGCGACTCTGGCTTCAAACGTGCGGGATACGGGATCGGCAGCCGGTGACAGTTCGCGGATACGGGCGGGGAAAGACTCGCCCGGCTGGGACCACAATTCGACCGTGAGCGGTTGGCCCACTTTAAAGCGGCCGATGGACTGCTCCGGCAGGTCGATACGCACTTCGCGCTCACCGTCGGCCGCCAGTGCGAAAATGCCCTGCCCGGCGGCGACCACTTGTCCGGCCTCGGCCATACGACGGGCGATGACGCCACTCTCCGGCGCCTTCAATACGGCGTAGGCGGCCTGGTTGCGGGCCACATCCAGCTGCGCTTTGGCCTGTTGTAGGCGCGCTTCGCTGGCTTCAAACTGGGTCTCTACCGTATCGAACTGGGAGAGGCTCACCAGTTGCTTTTCCAGCAACTTGCGGTGGCGCGCCAGCTCGCTGCTCGCCAGGCGCTGGTCCGCCTCGGCGGAGGTGAGGCGGGCGCGGGCGGAGTCCAATTGCAGCAGCAAGTCTTCGGTATCCAGCTCCGCCAGGGGCTGGCCCTGTTCTACGCGGTCGCCCACATTCACCAGGCGCCGCTGGATTTTTCCACCGATGCGGAAGGCCAGGGCCGGCTCGAAGCGGGCGCGGATTTCACCGGGATAGACATCGGTTTGGGCGCTGGCGGGGGTGGGGCGCACCATAACGGCGGGGCGCGGCTTGGTTTCTGTTTCCTGGGATTCAGAGGGGGCACAGGCGCTCAGTAAACAGCTGAGTGAAAGCGCAGCGAGGGTTAGTATTCGGTACATATTGGCTTCCTTCCCCGGCGCTGGCGCGGCGAGGTAGATCCGTGACTGGGTCAAGCATGGCCTGGCGGCCATTAATGTTATACTCGCGAGTATAGTATATTTAATGAACTACAGAGTCTAGTATATGGAGAGCCATGTCTGAGCAGACCCAGACGGCCGCCCCGCGCGGTCGCCCCAAGGACCCGGTGAAGCGCCAGGCCATCCTGGATGCCGCCAAGGATCTGTTTTTATCCGGCGGTTTCGCCGCCACCAGCGTGGATGCGGTGGCGTCGGCTGCGGGAGTTTCCAAGCTCACGGTCTACAGCCACTTCTCCGACAAGGAGACACTTTTTAGCGCGGCGATTGCCTCTCGCTGTGAAATGATGATGCCCCTGCCGATCTTTGCCCTGGACGAGGGGGATGCGGTGGAGCAGGTACTGGAGCGTATCGGCGATGCCTTCCTGGGCATGGTGGAGAGCGAGGATAGCGTGCGTCTGTTACGGCTGTTGTGCGCCCTGGCATCGCAGGAGTCGGAAATGTCCCAGCTGTTTTTTGATGCCGGCCCACAGCGGGTTTTGGGGGAGATAGAGCAGCTGTTGCGCAGGGCTAACCAGTTGCAAATGTTGATGGTGGATGATCCCGCTGTGGCGGCGGAGGATTTTATCGGCCTGTTGCTCGGCTGCCATCATATGCGCGTACTGATCGGCTGCCGGCAGATGTCGACGCCGCAAGAGCGCCGCGAGCGTGTGCAAAAAGCGGTGCGAACCTTTATGTGTGCCCACCACTAGCGCCGCTTACTGCGTTGTCGCGCGCATTTTTAGTTGCATGCGTGTCCGCGCTGGATAAATTCCAGCGCGGGGCGCTATCAGGTTTTGATGCGGTAGCCGGTGCGGAAAATCCACCAGACGGCAGTCAGGCACAGCAGCAGGAAGAGTAGCGTCATGCCGATACTCAGCCCCAGATTGACATCGGCCACGCCGTAAAAGGCCCAACGGAAGCCGCTGATCAGATAAACCACCGGGTTGAACAGGGTGATTTTCTGCCACACTTCCGGCAGCATACTGATGGAATAGAAGGCGCCACCGAGAAAGGTGAGCGGTGTAATAACCATCAGTGGAATCACTTGCAGCTTCTGAAAATCATCGGCCCAGATGCCGATAATAAAGCCGAACAGGCTAAAGGTGAGCGCAGTGAGCGCGAGGAAAGCGAGCATCCACCAGGGGTGTACAATTTCGTAGTCGACAAAAAAGCGTGCGGTCAGCAGTATCAACAGCCCCAGTAAAATAGATTTTGTGGCTGCGGCCCCCACATAACCGGTCACGATTTCAAACGGCGATACCGGGGCGGAGAGCACTTCATAAATAGTGCCGGAAAATTTTGGGAAAAATATTCCGAATGAGGCGTTGGAAATACTCTCACTCAGCAGTGCCAGCATCACCAATCCGGGAATAATAAAGGCCCCATAGCTGACCCCGTCGATATCTCCCATACGCGAACCGATCGCCGCGCCAAACACAATAAAATAGAGCGAGGTGGAGAGCACCGGTGAGGCGATACTTTGCATCAGTGTGCGCCAGGTGCGCGACATCTCAAACTTGTAGATTGCCTTGATTCCATACCAATTCATGCCTGTGCCTCCTTGTGCGGCAGTGCTTCCTGTTCCTGCTGGGCACCGTGAACCAAATTGACAAAAATCTCCTCCAGGGAGCTTTCGCGGGTGTGCAAATCGCGGAATTCAATATTGGCGGCATTTAAACGGCGCAAAAACTCGGCCAGACCGCTGTCTTCACTTTTGATATCGAAGCGATAAATCAGCTGGTTGCCATCGCTGCTGAGACTCAGCGGCAGATCGGCAAGGCTCTCGGGAATTTGTTGCAGTGGTGTGGGCAGTTGCAGGCTGAGTTCTTTCTCGCCCATTTTTTTCATCAGCGCACTTTTTTCCTCAACCAGAACCAGCTGGCCGCGATTGATAACGCCGACGCGATCGGCCATTTCCTCGGCCTCTTCGATATAGTGGGTGGTGAGAATAACGGTTACTCCGGATTCTTTTAGTTCGCGCACCATCTTCCACATGTCCTGGCGCAACTCCACATCGACTCCGGCTGTGGGTTCATCGAGGAAGAGCACATTGGGCTCGTGAGACAGGGCTTTGGCGATCATCAGGCGGCGCTTCATTCCCCCTGACAGCGTCACAATCCGGTTATCTTTTTTCTCCCACAGGGATAGCTGCTTCAGGATCTTTTCCAGGTAGGCGGAATTGGGGGCTTTGCCGAACAGGCCGCGACTGAATTTTACCGCATTCCATACGGTTTCAAATGCATCGGTGGATATTTCCTGAGGCACCAGGCCGATTTCATTGCGGGCTTTGCGATAGTCCCGCTGGATATTGTAACCATTGACCGTGACCTCACCGCAGCTCGGATTGACGATACCGCAGATAATACTGATCATGGTTGTCTTGCCCGCGCCGTTGGGACCGAGCAGTGCAAACAGTTCTCCCCGTTGAATTTCCAGATCGATATTTTTTAGGGCGGAAAACCCATCGGCATAGGTTTTTCCCAGGCCTTTGATCGAAATAATCGATTCCACTTTTTCTCCTTGCCAAAATTACTCGTACGGCTTTGGCGGTGTATTATCAGGTGGATTTATCGGGCAGAAAGGCAGAAAACCTTTCCTGTGGAATCAGCTTCCTTGACCCCAGCCCGAAAGTATATGCGATTGAGCGTTCTTTTTTATTTTAATGCCGCCTATTAACGCCGCACAAGCAGCGGCGAGTAGCAAGGCTAAGGCGGTGGAGGAAAATGCACTGGCATAGCCCATTTGATCAATCCAGGGCTGGCTGATGAACGGCGAAATAAATTGCCCAAGAAAAATTCCGGTGGTCAAAAGTCCTGCCGTGCGCCCCCGTTTTGAACCCGAGGCAGACGCTAAGGCGGTGGCAAAGATATGGGGTATCAGGGTACCCATTCCCAGGCCGTAGAGCGCGAGGCAAGAGGTTATCTCTATCAGGTTTTGCGCCTTGGCAAGCAGGGCAAAGCTGGCGGCCATAGCGGTAAAGCTCAGGGCAAATATGCCGAGCGTTCCCAGCCGGATGCGGGCCCGCCGGTAAACCAGCAGTGAGGCAATGGCTCCCATAATATTGCTCGATGCAATCGTCAGCGCAATAACACTGGGAGAGGAAACGTCTATCTCGCGCAAATAAAACGGGATCTGCGTGGGTATCAGGGTAAAAGCCAGGCTGTTTAACGTCGCCGCTGCCAGCAGGGCATAAAATGCGCGGCGGCCGGCGGGGCTCTCTTGTCGCGGGGCGCCGCGCTGGGCAAGCTTTACTCGCGCGGGCTCCCACAGGAAAGTCCGCACGGCTGGAAGCAGCAGTAGCGCCGCGAGATATATAGCGAAGGGCGCGCGCCAGTGCAGGCTTGCCAGCAGTCCGCCCAGTGTCAGAAAGACGATGCCGCCGATACTGATAAAAGTACTCTGCTGGCTCAAATAGGTTAAGCGCTGCTGCTGCGTAAAATAGTCTCCGACCAAGGCGGTTACAGAGGTCATAGTGCCGGCCACGGCAACACCCAGTAGCAGGCGGCTAGCCAGGATACCTGCGAGACTGTTCTGAAGCAGGGCGAGGAAACCGGAGAGCCCATAGAGTGCCAGGGCCGCTTGCAGCAGGCGCAGGCGGCCGTAGCGATCGGAAATCCAGCCGGCCAGCGGAGCGCAGAGGGCGATACTTAATGCGGGCAGGGTCAGCACCAATCGGCTGTACAAGTCGCTGTTCGATGTGCTGGTAAAGTACTGCTGTAGCGCCGGCAGTGACGGGGCCACAGTGGCCCCCGACATAATAGTGAGCGCGGCCAGGCACAGTAAGGTGATACGACCCCGAGCGGATATTTTACTCTCCAGCGCTCTCATAATACTTGCCTGCGGCTTGGCGTGCCCTGGGGCTTCTTGGCAGAATCTTCCCGCCGGCCTATTTCACCGGCAAGTTTGGGGTTTTGGCTCGCCACCACCAGCGGTAAAAACAGCTGGGGGTAGGCCTGTTCGCCTGGTTGTGCAACTCTGCTTGCCGGATACCTCTCCATCACTCTTCTCCCTCGCTTGCATTAGGTTGCGCAGCAGTGTAGAACCTCAACTAATATTGAGGTCAATAGTGGGAGGCACTTTTATGGCAACGGTAAAACCGGCTGGAAAAAGCGCGGCGAAGTCAAAGTCCATCAAGCGGGAGCTGACCGTTGGCGAGGTGGCGGAGCGCAGTGGCGTAGCGGTCAGTGCTCTGCATTTCTATGAGAGCAAGGGCCTGATCAGCAGCTGGCGCACCTCGGGGAACCAGCGGCGCTACTCGCGGGATGTACTGCGCCGAGTGGCCATTATCAAGGTGGCGCAGAGCACGGGCATTCCCCTGTCGGAAATACGCGAGGCCTTTGGGGAGCTGCCCAATGGGCGCACGCCCACTGGGGGGGATTGGTCATCGCTCTCTTCCCACTGGCGTGAAGAGCTGGATCAGCGCATTCAGCAGTTGACCAAATTGCGCGATGACCTGGAGGGCTGCATTGGCTGCGGGTGTCTGTCTATGCAGAAATGCCCTTTGCGCAATCCCGGTGACAAGGCGGGGCAGCAGGGCGGCGGAGCCCATTACCTGGATTTGGGGGAAGGTGGTTGTTGATCCCCTTTTATGGAGGGAGTGTATTTTTAGTCACGAAAATATTTTTTCGTAAAATGCCAGGGTTCCCCGCCAGGCATCTTCGGCCGCCTGCTGGTTATAGGCCAGGGGCAGGCCGAATTTCTCCCCCCGCTCAGTGGCACAGGGGTTGGTAAATCCGTGCAGGACTTCCGGGTAGCTCACCAGGGTAAATTTAGCCCCGGCCTCCTGCATCTCTGTGACAAAGTCGCCCACCTGCTCCGGTGGAACCAGGGCATCGGCGCCGCCGGTATAGACCTGTATTTCCGCTTTAATCGGCTCTTTATGCGCGGGAGTGCTTCTGGCCAGGGCACCGTGGTAGCTGACCACGCCGCGCAAGTCCAGGCCCAGGCGGGCCATGGTGAGCACTACGCCGCCGCCAAAACAATAGCCCTGCGCGGCGATACGCGCTGGGTCCACGCTGGCATGTTGCTGAAGCAGAGATAGGGCGGTGCGAAAGCGCGCCTCCAGGGCCACCGGGCTTTTCAGTGCTTCATCCCTGAACTGCTGGGCCTCCTGTGGATCGTCGGTATGTTTACCTGCGCCAAACATATCCACCGCAAGGGCGCGATAGCCGCAGTTGGCGAGTTTTTCCGCCTGTTGCCGCACAAACGCATTGTGGCCCCACCACTCGTGTACCAGTAAAACTCCGGGGCGTTTGTCACTGATATTTGCATCCCACGCGAGATAGCCGCAAAAGGAGTCGCCATTAACGGTGTAATTAATCGCTTCCGTTTCCATAGTGAGTCGCCTGCTGATAGAGAAAGTGGGTAAGGAGTTCGGTTACTCCGCAAGCGTGGCACAAACTCCGCTGGTTGCCAGTGGGCAGGCTCTAGGCAGCCTCTGGCAGCAAAGCACAAAGCTTTAACTGCCTCTGTGGGCAAAAGCGTTAATTGTTGGGCGCGGCTTGTTTAAATGGATTGGGGGATAAAAATCTGACTGTAGAGAAGGTATACAGCGCAAATAATCAGCAGGCTACCCATCGCGTGATTAAATACTTTGCGTCGATATTGGTTTGTCAGCAATAATTGAGCCCGATCCCCGGCAAGTGCCCAAACACTTAATGATATGTAGCAGATCAGAAAGTAAATCAGGATAAATGTGAGTAAACTGCTGTGGCTATCGCTGCTGGAAAAAATAGCCACCCCGGAAAGGCAGGCGATCCAGGCCTTTGGGTTGAGCCATTGCAATAAAACCCCCTGGTAGAAGCGTGGCTCCTGTAACCGCTCAATATCCGCATGATTCGTAGGTGCAGCCGCTATTTGGTAGCCGGTATAAGCCACATAAATTGATCCTGGTATCGCAACATATCGTAGTAACTGGGGATAAATTTCTATTACCTGATAGAGCCCAAAGCCTATAGCCGCAAGTAGCAGTGTAAAGCCTATTGTGGCTCCTGATACAAAGGGCAAAGTGCGGATAAATCCATAATTCACCCCGGAGGAAATGATAACCATATTCACCGGCCCCGGTGTAATGGACATAGCCAGGGAAAACCCAAACATAGCAAGAAGTAGTGACATTCGCTGCTCCTGGCAGTTATCAATTGTTTGGAGACTTTAATGGCCTGGTAGGAAAATGATTAGATACCTAAAACTGAAATATATTGTTTATAAAAATTTACTTGAGTAGGTATGAACGAGTGTGCCGCATGAAACATGGATACCGATTAGGCGCTAACACTAATATATTCACAGGTCTTCGCGAGAGCGGTGTATCCTTTCCTTCTGACCCAGAAGTACCTTTAGAGAATTCATAGGGAGCTGTTATTGTGCTAAAGGATATTCGCTATTTACTGGTGTTTGCCAAGGTTGTGGAAAGTGGCTCTTTCAGAGGCGCTTCTTCGGAACTGGATATCTCTGTCGCCAGTGTTAGTTCCTATGTGGCGAGGTTGGAGGAAAGTCTTGGCGTTGCGCTCTTGTATCGCAATACCCGCAAATTGTCCCTGACCGAAGATGGGGGAAAGGTTTATAAAACGGCACAGAATATATTGGATTTGTACGCCGATGGTCTCGGAGAATACAAAGCGCGAGAGGAACGCAGTATCAGTCGGCTTAAAGTTGCAATCCCCGCCGTTTTGATCCACAGCCGCTTGCTGAGCAAAATAGTGGGCTTTGTTCGGCGGGAGTTGGGTATTCATTTACAACTTCAATGCAGCGATCAGCACGAGGATGTAATCGGCGGTGGTTTTGACTTGGCAATTCGCCTGGGTAATATGCCTGACAGCAATTTGAAAGCGCGTAAGATATTTGAATTAGAGCGGGTGTTAATTGCCAGCGGCGATATGCTGGATCGCTATGGTTTTCCGAGTCATCCTCGCGACCTTGCAGTCTGGCCTTGGATTGGGCTGACAATGCGGCCCAATCACCGGCAATTTCTGCATCGGCAGCAGGGCGAATATGAAGTTAGCTACACCCCGGTCGCGACTGTCGACAGCGTTGAAGCCGCTTATCGACTGACGAGCTGTGGCCTGGGACTATCGGCGCCACCACGATTTTTAATAAGCGCACAGGATGATGTACAAAAATTGCTGCCAGACTGGCAGCTTCCGAATTTACCCGCCTATGCCGTTAGACCTTCAAATGGGAACGCTGAAGGTCCTATACAGAAATTGATTGATTATTTGGCCGCTAGTGATACCCAGCTGGCCGCCTGCCATCCTCGCGATTTAGCGCAAAAGCTACCCGCAGAAGTGCTTGATTGATTTTCCTGGAAAGCTCTCAATAGTTCGATAGAGGCCCCTGCCCTTAAGGTTGGCCATTTGCGGGCAGAGGTTCCTTTATTCAAGAGGGAATTTAAAACTTACTGCGGAATAAATTCCTGAACTATATTTCTTTGGATATTTCTGCCTGTCTCAGCTGGGTCTTGCTTTACCGGAGTTGACTCCATAGAAGAGGCATTAACCGTGCGGATAATACTGGCAATTTCCGGTTTACAGGAACCGCAGTTGGTACCGCAGCCAAGGGTTTCCCCCAGTGCCTCGACAGTGTTGACGCCCTGGGCAATAGCCTCCTCTATCTGAGGTCGGGAAACCTGGAGACAGGTACAAACCATCTTCACACCGGGTTTGACCGGGTGCAGCAGTTGTCCAGGTAATTCCGGTAGCGGCACAGCCAGGTAATTTTCCAGGTGCTGTCGGCTGGGGAGTTGATGCCAGTCGCGGCCAGAGAAAACCAGCAGTTTTAAGCGGTTGTCGTAGGCAATCCAGCGCTGACTTTTGGGGGTCAGCAACTCCTGCCAGAATAACTGGATGTCTTCGCCCAGTACCTTGGAGGTCAACTCCCGCCCGTGGATAGGGTGGCTCGCGGTAATCTCATAGCGGAAACCATTGGCCAGGGGCACTCGATACCAGTGCAGGATACTGCTGTCGCCCGCGCGCTGTAACCAGTCCCAGAATTTGCCCGCAGTTTCCTCTGTGCAGATCAGGGTGGCAAAGTAGCTGGCGTCCAGTGGACGGATATTGACGGGAACCTGTTTAAATTCCGGTTGACCGGAATAGGGGTCGACACAGGAATCTGCCAGGGCACTGGGTTTGGAATTTTGCGAGAAGGTTTCACTCCAGTGGATAGGGGCAAAGACCTGCCCGGCTTTTTGCCCTCCGTTGAGAGCGGCGCGACCGATCATTGTCGCTGAAGCGCTGTTTAAGTAGATGAGTTGCTCATCGCTCACCTGGTAGCGGGCGGCATCCTGGGGATTGATTTGAATTTCTGGCAGCTCGCTGTGGTCGAGTAATTTGCGCACCCGTCCGGTTCGGGTCATGGTGTGCCACTGGTCGCGCATACGGCCGCTATTGAGCCATATTGGATAGTCGCTGCTGATCTGCTGCTCGGGGGGCTGCGGCGCTATGGGGATAAAGCGCGCGCGCTTGTCCGGGGTAAAAAACTGTCCATCGCTAAATAGACGTTTACATCCGCCCGGGTGCTCCTGGTTGACTGGCCACTGCACCGGGGCCAGTGCATCGTATTCACTGCGATTGATATTGGCGAATGCGGAAATATCGAAAGCCCTGGAGCCCTGGTTTTCAAAGCCGGACAGCGCGGCGTGCTCGCGAAAAATATCGGCGGGGTGGGAGTAGTTAAACTGCTCGGCATAGCCCAAGTGTTGGGCCAGTCCGCACAGGGCCTGCCAGTCGTGGCGGGCCTCGCCGGGCGGGGGTAAAAAGCCGCGCTGTCGGGATATGCGGCGCTCTGCATTGGTCACGGTGCCATTTTTTTCTCCCCAGCCACTTGCGGGCAGGAGCAGGTCGGCACAGCGCGCGGTATCGGTATTGGCAACACAGTCGGAGACCACCACCAGCGGACATTTCTCTAGTGCGGCGGTGACTCGATCGGCCTCGGGCATACTGACGGCAGGATTGGTGGCCATAATCCAGATGGCTTTAATTTTTCCGCTCTCCACCGCGCGGAACATATCCACAGCCTTCATCCCCGGCTTTGTCGCTACACGTTCTGAATTCCAGAAGCGTGAGACCCGCTCGATATCCGGCTCATTAAACTCCATATGTGCGGCGAGGGTATTGGCGAGTCCGCCCACCTCGCGCCCACCCATTGCATTGGGTTGGCCGGTAATGGAAAAGGGGCCCGCGCCCACTTTGCCCACGCGCCCAGTAGCCAGGTGGCAGTTAATGATCGAGTTATTTTTATCAGTGCCACTGCTGGACTGATTGACTCCCATGGAATAAAAGCTGATGGTTTTTTCCGTTGCGGCAAAAGCCTGAAAAAACTCCAGTAATTCTTCAATGGAGATACCACAGGTGGCTGCGGTTAATTCTGGGGACCAGTCTTGCGCCGCTGCTAAGGTGTCGGCAAATCCCTGAGTATGATTTTTAATGTAGTCGGTATCGAGGTAATAGTGCCGACTGAGGAAGCGCAGCAGCCCATTGAACAGGGCTGCATCAGTGCCGGGTTTAATCGCCAGGTGCAGGTCGGCCATCTCACTGGTGGCGCTGCCACGGGGATCGATGACGATCAGCTTTGCACTGCCGGCCTGCATGCGCTGGAATAAAATCGGATGTGTCCAGGCGGCATTGGAGCCGATCAGTACAATCAGCTCAGCTTGCTCCAGGTCTTCATAGGAGCAGGGTACTGCGTCGGCACCAAATGCGCGCTTATACCCCACCACGGCAGAGGCCATACAAAGCCGTGAATTGGTGTCGATATTGGCAGAGCCAATAAACCCCTTCATCAACTTGTTGGCGACATAGTAGTCTTCGGTGAGGAGCTGTCCGGACAGATAGAAAGCGACTGAGTCGGGACCGTGATCGCGAATTGTCTGCTTAAAGGCATCGGCCATATAAGACAGGGCGCTATCCCAATCACAGTCTTGTCCGTGTAGGCGCGGGCGCAAGAGGCGGCCGTGCTCACCGAAGGTTTCACCGAGCGCAGAACCTTTAACACACAGCTTGCCAAAATTTGACGGGTGTTGGGCGTCGCCACTGACGCTAATTGAACTGCTGCCGGTGCGCTCTTCCCGTTGAACCGAAACACCACAACCGACACCACAATAAGGGCAGGTAGTGCAGGTGCGCTGTGCGCTCAAAAAATCCTGTGCTGCCATTACTGTAACTTATTCTTGCCGATGTAAACCGTGTCCCCATTCAATGCCAGTGGGTAGGTGGCAAGCCTGATACTGCTATCTTCCATGCAGACTCCATCGCTAAGGCGAAAGTGGTTTTTATACAGTGGGGAGGCGATTGTTAGCTCCCCCTCCAGTTCCGCAATAATTCCTCGTGCAATTACTCCAGCTTGTGCGATTGGGTCCCAGTTGTCAACGGCGTAGAGCTGCTGTTCCTGATCGGGTAAAAAAAATAGGGCAATAGCGCTTTGCTCGACAGTTTTAGCCAGTGTCTGTAAAGCTGCGTTTGGGTATCGGCAGGTATCGTCCCAAAGCGCGCAT
Source organism: Microbulbifer regidiadema (SeqCode) (assembly GCF_052466995.1). NCBI lineage: Bacteria > Pseudomonadati > Pseudomonadota > Gammaproteobacteria > Cellvibrionales > Microbulbiferaceae > Microbulbifer > Microbulbifer regidiadema (SeqCode). The sequence continues at coordinate 4,296,852 of NZ_CP174297.1, forward strand.
ACTCCAGAGTTGCTAACCAGATCCGAGCGCTGGCAGATGGGTGACCATTGGGAGGGGCGTGTGGTCAGTGAATTTACGCAGATTTCTTTTGGGGCAGGCGAGCTCATCATAGTTTCCTCACAGTGGATGGAAAGGATATAAAGGCGATTGATTTATTGCAGTAAAACCGGCGGCTTGCGCCGCCGGGTACAACTTCAGAGGGATTCGCTGGTTTCCACTAGCTCGTCAGTGGCAGCAGGACGCGGCTGTCCGCGTTCGTTAACGAAAACAATGTTTTCATCGGTTTCGTTACTATTGACAAATTGGCGAAAGCGCTTGAGCTTTTCCGGATCGTTGATGGCCGTTTTCCACTCGCATTGATAGCTGCCGACAACGCGGGCCATCTGGGTTTCCAGCTCCGCGCAAATGCCCAGCTTGTCATCGATAATGACTTCGCGCAGGTAATCCAGGCCCCCATCGAGATTTTCCAACCACACCGAGGTGCGCTGTAATTTATCTGCGGTGCGTACGTAGAACATTAGCAAGCGGTCGATATAGCGGATAAGTGTTTCGTCATCCAGGTCGGTGGCAAACAGATCGGCGTGGCGGGGGCGCATGCCGCCGTTGCCACACACAAATAGATTCCAACCTTTTTCCGTGGCGATAACTCCGATATCTTTGCTCTGTGCTTCGGCACACTCACGGGTGCAGCCGGACACGGCCATTTTTATTTTGTGTGGAGCGCGCAGTCCCTTGTAACGGTTTTCCACTTGCAGGGCCATAGCGACACTATCCTGAACCCCAAAGCGGCACCAGGTGCTGCCGACACAGGATTTCACTGTGCGCAGCGATTTCCCGTAGGCATGTCCGGTTTCGAAACCGGCATCAATGAGTTCTCGCCAAATTTCCGGCAGCTGTTCCAGCCGTGCGCCAAACAAGTCGATACGCTGGCCGCCGGTAATTTTGGTGTAGAGGTTGTAGCGTTTGGCCACTTCACCGATCACGATTAACTTATCCGGTGTGATCTCGCCGCCGGGAATACGCGGAACGACAGAGTAGCTGCCGTTTTTCTGCATATTCGCCATAAAGGTATCGTTGGTATCCTGTAGGCCGACGTGGGTCTGCTCCAGAATGTGTTCATTCCACAGGGAGGCAAATATGGAGGCTGCGGCGGGTTTACAAATTTCACAGCCGCGCCCGGAGCCGTGTTTGCTCAATAATTCACTGAAGGTTTTGATTTCCTCCACTTGGATAATGTGAAATAACTCCTGGCGGGAGAAGGAAAAGTGAGCGCATAGGTGATTGCTCACTTCCATGCCCAGCGCCGCCAACTCTTCGTCGACGATATTCTTCAGCAGTCCCGCACAACCGCCACAACCTGTGGATGCTTTGGTGGCATCCTTAACCTCGGCGAGAGAGTGGCAGCCAGCGGCAACCGCGTCGATAATTTGGCCTTTGCTCACATTATGACAGGAACATACGGTGGCAGAGGCGGGTAGTGCGGCGGCACCCAACCCGGGAGCGACGCCATCGGTTGCCGGTAAAATTAATTGTTCCGGATGTTCGGGGAGGTCGATACTATTGAGGTGGTATTGCAGCAGGGTGTCATAGTCATCGGTGTCTCCCACCATCACCGCGCCCAGCAGTTTTTTCCCTTCGCTGTCGGTGATCATACGTTTGTAAACGCCGCTCTGCTCGTCCACAAAGGTAATTGCAGCGGCGCCCTCGCTGCGGCCGTGGGCATCGCCAATAGAGCCAACTTGCACACCCAGCAGTTTGAGCTTGGTGCTCATATCCGCACCGTTAAAACTTTCTTCTCCTCCAGTCAGTTGCGCGACAGCGGTGCGCGCCATACTGTAGCCGGGAGCGACCAGGCCAAAAATTTTCTGGTCGTAGAGCGCGCATTCGCCGATTGCAAAAATATTCGTATCGGAAGTGCGACAGTGGCTGTCAATAACGATGCCACCGCGTTCCCCCAGCTCCAGCCCGCAGGACTTTGCCAGCTCATCCTGAGGGCGAATTCCCGCAGAGAAAACGATCATATCGGTGAATAGCGTTTGACCGCCGCTAAACTGCATACGCAGGCGGCCGTCGATCTCTTCAATCCGTTCGGTGGCGGCACTGGTGTGTACCTGAACACCGAGTGCTTCAATTTTTTTTCTCAATAAAGCGGAGCCACCTTCATCCAGCTGGGTGGCCATCAGACCTGGTGCGAACTCGACAACGTGGGCTTCGAGCCCGAGGGCTTTCAGGGCATTGGCGGCCTCCAGGCCGAGCAGGCCACCGCCGACAACAACGCCACTGTTTGCGCTGGCGGCAGCTGAGCGGATTGCGTCGAGGTCTTCCAGGGTGCGATAGACAAAGCAGCGCTGGTGCTGGTGCCCGGGAATTGGTGGCACAAATGGGTAGGAGCCGGTGGCGAGTATTAATTGATCGTAAGCGTGACTGGCGCCACTTGCGGAAATAACGGTTTTCTTGTCCCGATCAATTTGCACTACTTTGTCGTTGAGCAGGAGATTAAATCCCCACTGCTGATACTGAGCGAGATTGCCCATGGACAAATCTTGCGCTGTGCGTCCGGCAAAGTATTCGGAGAGGTGAACCCGGTCGTAGGCGGGGCGGGGCTCTGCACAGAATATGGTGATAGCAAACGAGTTAGCCCGCTGATGATTGGCGAGCTGTTCGAGGAAATGGTGCCCGACCATACCGTTGCCAATCACAATCAACTTTTGCTGTTTAACATTGTCCGTCATTTACAATCCTGCCGTCTCGATTCGTTTTATTCGGCAGGGGGTGGGCCCCGTTGGTATGGCAGGGGCGCCTCCTCTTCTGCCGAAGAGTACAGGCGCCGTTGCCTCGTAATGGGGGAATAAATTGTTGGTGCTTAAATACATTCAATCTCTATGCCAGTTTTATTTCTAGTAATAAAGCGCAGTTGGCCTGATTGTCCACAATTTTTGCGACAATGTGGTGCATTTAACAAAGTTTTTGCGCTGCAAAAGTGCTTGTTCAAATTTTATGTATTAGCTTAAAAGAGATAGAGCAGATGTGAGAGCAGTAGCGCTAAAGCCAATAGTTGCCAGATAAGAACGGGGTTTCTCTCCAGTAAAGGACGGTTCTGCGGCGCTTTAAATTCAGGGTTGGGGGATTGCAGGTCCTGGATAAATTCTGATAGGGCGTTGTAGCGTTTTTTGGGGTCAGCGGCACAGGCTTTGTGCAGGGCACCGTCTATCCAGTGGGGAATATCGTCGCGGTGTAGGGCGGCGCGGGTAAAGCGCATTTGCGCGTAGCTCTTTAAGTGGTAGTGGTAACTGCCGAAGCGCTCTGGATAGGGGTATTTACCGGTGAGCAATTCGTAGGCAATCACTCCCAGAGAAAAGATATCCGATCGGTGGCTGGGGCTATCGCCAAAAAAGAATTCTGGCGCTGCATAATTTTTACTGCCGGGAACGGATTCCGCACACAGGTGTAACTGCTCCCTGAGCCCCGGCCCATCGGCGCCGCCGAGATCGATGATCACCAGGCGCCCGTCATTGCGCATCATAATATTTTCCGGTTTGAGATCGCCGTGTACGATCTCCAAGCGCTGCAAGCTGCGCAGCGCACTAACCAGTTGCGCCATCAACTCCCGCACCTGGGAAATTTGTGCTTGGGGGTTTAATTGCATCCACTGTCGCAGGGTCTGCCCCTCGATATACTCGAGAATATGGTAGAGGCAGCGTCGGTCGGGAGGTGGGGGGAAAATTTTGATAATGCCCGGGTGGCAAATTCGCCGCCCGCTCCACTCCTCGGCGATAAACCGCTCGATATAGTGGGCGTCATCGCAGAAATTTACCGAGGGCGTTTTTATGACTCGCAATGCTTGGCTATTGAGATCGCGAGCCAGATACAGCTGGCTGCGGCTGCTGGCATGCAACTCCTGTAAAACCAGGAAGTGATCGAGTTGCTGCCCGGGACGAAGATCTGGTGCGAATGGCAGCTCGCGATTGCGCATGGCCAATTCATCGCACAGGGGCAGCCCAATAGCATCTATCCGGCAGGTGACAGCGCTCAGGTTATCGATGGAGCCCGCTCGCAGAGCGCTATTAATCAGTTGCTGCGGGGTCGACTCGGAAAAATTGAGCAGCAGCTCAGTCACCTCCGCCTCTGACAGGAAGTCGTGAATACCATCGCTGCTGATCAGGAAAATATCCCCAGGCTGTAATGCTTCACAGCGATAGTCCACATCAATATGGGCATCCATACCCAGGGCGCGGCTCAAAAATGTGCGCCCCGGTCCCAGGGCGTGGCTGTGGTCGCGGCTCAAGCACTCTAATTTTTCGCCGCGCAGCCGGTAGATACGGGAATCGCCGATATGCACCAAGTGGGCGCTGGTCCCTTTAAAAATAATGGCGGAAAAGGTGGTCAGCCAGCCCCGTTTAATTTCACTACTGCCGCCGCTTTGTCGAAACAGCCAGCTGTTAAGTGAGTGGAGAACTCTGGCAGCGGCGTGTTTTGTCGACCAGGTTTGGGGCGTGCTGTAATAATCGGCAAAGAATCCGTTGATGGCGGCGCGGGCCGCTTCACCGCCGGCGTCGGCGGTGGCAACACCGTCGGCCACGGCGGCGAGGCTGCCGTGGCACTGTAACTCAGCGCCCTCGGCAAGCCGCACTGCGCAGGCATCGTCATTGTGTGGGCGAAGACCGGCGCAGGAGGCGCTGAACAGTTGCAGGGCATTGGTTTTATGGCCCTGCGAACCGTTGGTCGCAGCGAGCTTGGCGTCGTCGCTGCTCGCTGCTGTGGACAGGTCGGTGTTAGGCGACATCGATCATGGAGACGCTGCCATCAGGGTGTACTTCTGCCATTTGTCCCTCCGGTTCTTCCAGTAGAAGCAGGGCGGCAAAGCCGAGCAGTGCGGTAGCGCAGATTACCAGGAAAAAGGTCTGGTAAGACACCATGCTGAGAACGGTGAGATAGAATACCGCGCCCACATTGCCGTAGGCACCGGTCATACCGGCAATCTGCCCGGTAAGGCGACGCTTGATCAGGGGGACTACGGCGAATACCGCTCCCTCACCAGCTTGCACAAAGAAAGAGCAGGCCATTGCCGCAGCGACCGCCAGGTACAAAGGCCACTCGGCGTCGATCAGGCTCATAGTGAAGTAGCCCAGTGCCAGGCCAGCAGTCAGCACCAGCAGGGTGGATTTGCGTCCCCAGCGATCGCTGATCAACCCACCGGCAGGGCGCGACATCAGGTTCATAAAGGCATAGGCGGAGGCCAGCAAGCCCGCTTTTACCGGGTCCAGGGTAAAGGTCTCGGAGAAGAACAGGGGCAGCATGGATACGACGGCCAGTTCCGAGCCAAAAGTCGCGAAATAAAGCAGGTTCAATACGGCGACCTGCTTGAACTTATAGCGGTGTACCGGCGCGGGAGGATTGCTGAATATTTCGCGGTTAATACTATAAGTTTTGCGCGCATCCAGTAGATAGAGCAGTGCCAGGCCCGCATAAATCAGGTTGGCGGCCAGGTTGGATATCAGTGCTACGCCACTGGATAATTTCCAGGTGAGCAGGGCCAGGGCTGCATACATGGGCACCTTCATCACCAGTAACAGGATAAAATCCCCGGTGCTGGTGACTTCCATAGCGCCGATTTTTTTGGGTTTGAAGTAGGTTGAGCCCTTGGGGGTATCGGTTACTGAGAAGTAGTAAATAACACTGTAAACCAGCGCGATAGCCCCGGTGAGTCCAATGGCGTAGCGCCAGCCGTCGTCACCACCAAAAAACAGGGCAATGGTGGGCAGGGACATGGCTGCGGCTGCGGAACCAAAATTACCCCAGCCGCCGTAGATACCTTCGGCCGTACCCAGCTGTCGAGCGGGGAACCACTCTGACACCATGCGAATACCCACGACGAATCCGGCACCGATAAAGCCGAGCAGGAAGCGACCGATTGCCGCTTGAGCAAAATTATCTGCCAGGGCAAAAATAAAGCAGGGCACACTACCGATGGCCAGTAGTAGTGAATAGGTGAGTCTGGGGCCGTATTTATCGGTGAGCATCCCGATCACAATACGGGCGGGGATGGTCAGGGCGACATTTAAAATCAGCAGGGTTTTTACCTGGTCCGGTGTTAGCGACAGACTTTTTGAGATTGCCATCAACAGGGGAGCATGGTTAAACCAGGCAAAGAAAGTGATAAAGAAGGCCACCCAGGTTAGGTGGAGCACCTTAATCTTCCCGCGGAACGAGAATAGATTGAGAGAGTCACTGGACATACATATTTCCTTTGTTTACTAATTCCGCAGACACAAAAAAAGCCCAAAACCGCAGCCGCCTGGTTGCAGGTAATGGACTTCGTTGCCCGTTATGTTCGGCGAATAACCCCTTCACCGTGCTGATGCGTCCGAGATAAAGCCATTGCATCATCAAATTACTTCCATTCAATTAATGTGCCATTATTTTTGTGCGGCTAGGAATTCCACTGTCTGACGGTAGAGGTCTGGGCGAAAAGCTTCTGCTGCACGAAGCGCAGACTCGTCCAACTCTGAATACATCTCTAGAAGTTGGCGGGCTTTTTCCTGGCTTGGACGCCCGCAATCGTTGTCTTGGTGGGCGAACAGGTGCCAGCCGGGGTTGGCGAGGATCTCGCGGTCCCGCCGGTAGAGAATCTGGTCATTGAGGGAGCGATGAATCAGTTCCTCAGGGAGATTGAGATATTCTCTCTGCGCTAACAGTTTGGCTGCGCTTGCCCTGTGTGCCCGCGAGGCGAGCCAGGTACAGGCTTTAAGCAGCGCGGCCCTAAGCGCCAAGTGGGTCGCTGGATTGGCCTGGTGCCAGCTGTCGGTAACGGTCAGTACTTTTTCCGGCATTGCCGGCAGTAGGGTATTGCAGGCTGCGATAATGACACCGCTGCCCTTGTGGGCGGCAAGGGAATTCCACGGCTCTCCTACGCAGTAGCCATCGATAATACCGCTGTTGAGATTTTCCAGCATTTGCTCGGGGGGTAAGACCACCAGTTTGATATCCCGGTCGGGGTCGATATCGGCAGAGCGCAGCCAGTAGCGCAATTGTAGGCTGTGGCTGGAAAATGGATAAACCGTAGCGAGCCTGACCGTGGGGGGGAATTTATTATCGTGCAGGTAACGTTTCAGTGCCGAGGCAATATCGCGGTGTGAATCGCCTTCGCAGTAATTTTGCAGGCGCTGGAATAGCTCTGCCGATAGGGTAATGCCATTGCCGTTGCAGCTGAGAATTAATCCACTCAGCAAGCGTTCGCGGCAGTTGGGCAGTGCCTGTTCCAGTGTGAGAGGCATGGGGGCGAGCATCGCGGCAGCATCCGCTTTGCAGCCAATTAATTTATCGCGCAGGGTGGCCCAGCTGGTCTCTCGCTGTAATTCTACCTCCAAACCAAACTCGTGGAAGTAGCCCTGCTCCTTGGCGACAATCAGCGGCGCGCTGTCGGTCAGGCGCAAGTAAAGCAGTTTGAGGGTCTTTTTTTCCGGACACAGAAGGGCTGACATCGGTACTCTAATGCTCACTCTGGAAGTGGTGGACAACTTGCTCCGCAACTTTATGCATCGTTGAGTTGCTGTTCATGGCGAGGTTGCGCAAGGTTTTATGGGCCTCCTCTTCACTGAGATTTTTTCTGGCCATGAGCAGTCCTTTGGCCCGCTCGATCGCCTTCCGCTCCGATAGCTGTTGCTGAGTGCGCTCAAGGGACAGGCGCAATTGCTGGAACTGCTTAAATTGTGCCATGGCGATTTCTATCGCCGGTGCCACGCGCTCGGGGGTAATGCCCTCTGCCATATAAGCACTCACACCGGAATCGACAGCGCGGCTGATAAAGTCTGCGTTGCCGCTGCTGGAAAACATCGCTACCGGGGTGGGTGCTTCACGATTGACTACGGCCAGACTTTCCAGAATATCCCGATCGGGGGATTCGATATCAATCAACACAATATCTGGGCGGTATTTCTCCACCTGAAAGAGCAGTCCCTCGGCACTGCTCACTTGGGCGAGAATGGTATAGCCAGCTGCACGTAATCGCTCACAAACCAGGCGGGATCGCTCGGGATTGTCATCGACCAGCATGATTCCAGGGCTTGGATTAGTCACAGTTTATCGCGGCACTTATCTAACAGCTTTACTGAGGTTTCCCCAATTGTTAATCAATAGTTGTGCCAAGTGCGCTGAGGCGGGAAGACAAATATATTTCTCTAATTCCATGAGATACATCTGGTAGTTACGACTTTTTATAGTGCGACATTCTGCGGATATTACTTTTTCTGCACAAGTGGGGGGCTTAGGGTTATTTTTGTCGTGAAAAATGTGATTCAGTTCCAGGGAAGCAAAACTGTCTTAATCTGGGATGATAGTTTGAGTTAAATATCATTTCACACGTTATTTTTTTATTACAAATTGATGCTTAGATGTAGTTTTTCGATTAAATTCGAGTAATGCGCTATTTTTGCTGAGATTTACATTTACAAAAAAAATCGGAATAAATGCCCGCTCTTTGTAATTTTTTGTTTTTTCGTGACTGTCAGCCCTGTTGAGGCACGGGTTTCAGGAGAGAAATTTGCTGTGAATCATGTCGAGGCCATCCGATGCAGCCGGGCTTTTTCGGGCGGGTGTGGTCGAGAGCGTTTGATATTTCCTTTTGCCGAGAAAAGGTTATGGGTGAGACAACTTTTGACTTGTCTATTTATGGCTACAGCACTCGCTGGAATTCTAGCCTTATAAATTTCACCAATTACGGCTATCAGATTATTCCTCTTTTCATCCCCTGTAGCGACGTTTACACTCGATCTGTTTATAAATTGGGCAATCCAATACTTTTTGAGGTAGATGTAGCGGTAAGTTCATAAAATCAACTAAGAGGGGCACGGCGGTGATTATAGCCATACCTAGAGAGACCGCAGAGGGAGAGGCGCGTGTTGCAGCAACTCCTGATAGCGTAAAACGCTTACGCGATTTGGGTTTTTCCGTAGCGGTGGAGAGGGGGGCTGGTACCAGAGCCAGTTTTACCGATGACGCTTATGCTGAAGCCGGTGCTGAAATCCGTGAGGATATACAGCAGTGTTTGGCCGATGCGGGGATAGTATTAAAAGTACAGGCGCCCACTGATCCAGAGTTAGCTCTGATTCCCAAAGGGGCTACACTGATCGCTTTTATAAAGCCGGCACAGAATGCCGAATTTCTGCAAAAGCTTGCCGAGCGCGATATCAATGCCTTAGCAGTTGAATCGATTCCAAGAATTTCCCGTGCGCAAAAAATGGATGCGCTCAGCTCTATGGCAAATATCGCCGGTTATCGCGCAGTTGTGGAAGCGGCGCATAATTTTGGCCGATTTTTTACCGGACAGATCACCGCCGCAGGAAAAATTCCTCCAGCAAAAGTACTGGTTATTGGCGCCGGTGTTGCGGGGCTCTCTGCAATAGGCACAGCAAAAAGTATGGGGGCCATTGTGCGGGCCTTCGATACCCGCGCTGAAGTGCGCGAGCAAGTGGAATCCATGGGGGCCGAATTCCTTACCGTAGAAATTGAGGAGGAGGGCTCGGGCTCCGGTGGCTATGCCAAGGAGATGTCCAAGGAATTTATCGATGCTGAAATGGCGCTGTTCCGCGAGCAGGCCAAAGAAGTGGATATTGTAATTACCACTGCCCTGATTCCGGGGAGACCCGCCCCCAAGCTGTGGCTCGCAGATATGGTCGACAGTATGCCCAAGGGCTCTGTGGTGGTGGACTTAGCGGCGGAAATGGGCGGTAACTGTGACTATACCGTTGCCGATGAAAAAGTGGAGCACAATGGCGTCACTATTCTCGGTTATACCAACTTGCCCAGCCGCGCAGCGGCTCAATCTTCGCGTCTGTTCTCAACCAATCTCGCACACCTGCTCGGGGAGTTAACCCCGCAAAAGGATGGCGAGATAGATCTTAACTTTGATGATGAAGTTATTCGCGGTGCCACAGTCGTTAAGTCCGGTGAGATTACCTGGCCGCCGCCCGCACCAAAAATTTCCGCGCAGCCGAAGCCATCGGCAAAACCCGCTGAGGAGGTAAAAGTTGTTGAGGAGAAAGCTGAGAAGCAAAATTCCTCCCTATCGATTTTTGCATTTTGGGCGGTGGCTGCGGGTTTATTGTTGTGGCTGGGGCGCGTGGCACCGGCGGACTTTGTCTCTCACTTTACCGTATTTGTCCTGTCCATTTTTGTCGGTTGGCAGGTGATTTGGAATGTCACTCACGCGCTGCACACACCATTGATGAGTGTTACCAATGCTATTTCCGGCATTGTCATTGTCGGAGCGTTGGTACAGCTGGGTGTTACCAGTTCGGGTTTGGTCAGTCTGCTCGCATTTATTGGCGTGCTGGTGGCCAGTATTAATATATTCGGTGGTTTCTTTGTGACTTACCGCATGCTGAAAATGTTTCGCCGCTAAGGAGGGGAGAGAGTGATGAACGGTATGATTGCAATGGCTTATCTCTTCTCCGCAGTGATGTTTATTTTAAGTCTCGGAGGCTTGTCCAGCCACGAAACGGCTCGCAGGGGAAATACTTACGGCATGGTGGGAATGGCGGTTGCCATTATCGCCACTATTGCCGGTGTGGCCGCTGGGGCTTACTGGATGGTGGCTACCGCCATGATTGTCGGAGCGGTGATCGGATTGGCACTGGCCAAGCGTGTGGCTATGACCCAAATGCCGCAGATGGTGGCGCTGCTGCACAGTTTTGTCGGTCTCGCTGCGGTGTTGATTGGCTGGGGTGGTTTCCTCGATCCGGTTGTGGAATTGCACGGGGCCGCTCATGTTGTCCACAGCACTGAGATCTACCTGGGGGTATTTATTGGAGCAATTACCCTGACCGGATCTCTGGTAGCTTTCTGTAAATTACAGGGACTGGTATCCGGAAAGCCGCTGATGCTACCCGCCCGCCACTGGCTCAACCTGATTGCCATTTTGGCCTGTGTTGTCCTTGGTGGGCTGTTTGTGCCGGCAGATGTCAATGCGAGCACGGTGATCAATTTACTGCTAATGACCGCAATCGCACTGCTGCTGGGCATTCACCTGGTAGCCGCCATTGGCGGAGCGGATATGCCGGTGGTTATTTCTATGTTGAACAGCTATTCCGGTTGGGCCGCAGCCGCTACCGGATTTATGCTGGGCAATGATCTGTTGATTGTGGTGGGCGCTCTGGTTGGCTCTTCAGGTGCCATCCTCAGCTACATTATGTGCCGGGGCATGAATCGCTCGTTTATCAGCGTGATTCTCGGTGGATTTGGTTCTGATGGGGGCGAAGTCTCCGATGAAGAGGTCGACGGCGAAGCGATTGCCATCGAGCAGCAGGAGCTGGCGGATGACCTGGATGCGGCGGACAGTATCATTATTGTGCCGGGATTTGGTATGGCGGTGGCCCATGCCCAGCAAGCGGTGAGCGATTTGACCGATCGCTTGAGAAAAAAAGGTAAAACCGTGCGCTTTGGCATTCACCCGGTGGCGGGCCGGCTTCCCGGACATATGAATGTGCTCCTGGCCGAGGCTAATGTGCCCTATGATATCGTTCTGGAAATGGATGAAATTAATGCGGATTTTCCCAGTACGGATTTGGTTCTGGTGATCGGTGCTAACGACACGGTAAACCCGGATGCAGTGGAAAAGCCCGGTTCCCCTATTGCGGGTATGCCGGTGCTGGAAGTGTGGAAGGCTGCAAGAACCGTTGTGCTCAAGCGCTCCATGGCCTCCGGTTACGCAGGGGTTGCCAACCCACTGTTTTACAAAGAAAACACACGTATGCTTTTCGGTGATGCGAAAGATAGCTTGCAGGGGGTGCTGGGTAAATTCAGCGGTTAATTATTGACCGGGGTGATTAAAAGCAATTAACCTGTTTTGCAGTGAAGGGCTTGGAGTGGTGCGCATTAGAAGGCACTTCCCCAGGCCCTTTTGCATTTAGCTTTGATTATTTTTTTTGATGAAAAATTTGGCTATTGAACCCTGAGCAAATAGTGATAGGCTTCGCATCTTTACGTATCTTTACAAATAGAAGGGTTAAAAGGAGTTTGGGATGGAAATCCGTCTGCGTAAGATCGCTTTAACCGGGGTTGTTACTCTGGGAGCCTTGGGTTTGGCTGCCTGCGGAGGCGGCGGCTCTGATTCCGGGGATGTGCCGGATTCACCGACCGTTGTTGACGGCACCTGGGAAGAGGGTAACTTTTTGCCCTCCTCAACCTATGTAAACCGGTGCGTCTCTCCCCGCAGCGGCATCAACCCGGTAACGGATTCTGCGTACGCAGATGTAGCGGGCACTCGTGAGAATGAGAATAACTGGCTGCGCTCAATGAGCAATGAGCTCTACTTGTGGTACGACGAAATTGAAGATCAGAACCCCGCTGATTTTGACGATTCCCTGGCTTATTTCGACGAGCTGAGAACGTTTGCCCTGACGGCCTCCGGCCAGGAAAAAGATCGCTTCCATTACACGGTTCCAACTGATGAATGGATATCGGAAACCGAATCCGGGGTTTACGTCGGTTATGGGGTTCAGTGGGCGCTACTTTCCAGCACACCACCACGCAAGGCGGTAGTGGCGTATCTGGATGAGGAAAACGGCGGCGATCTGCCGGATACTATAACCCGGGGTGCTGAAATTATCAGTGTGGACGGTGTTGACCTGGCTTACGGTGATGATGTCGATACCTTAAATTACGGTATGTGGCCGGCAGCCGAGGGGGAATCTCACAAATTTGAAATCAGACCCCTGGGTTCCTCAACGATTGAAACTGTTACTTTGGTTGCAGCGCCGGTGCAATCTGACCCTGTGCAATATGTTAAAACCCAGGTGACGGAGTCGGGCCACAAAGTTGGTTATATGTTGTTCAATGAGCATATTGGGACCGCAGAAGCGGAACTGATTGATGCGGTTACCCAGCTCGAATCTGAATCTGTTGATGAGTTAGTTCTGGACCTTCGCTATAACGGCGGTGGCTATCTCGATCTAGCTGCTCAGCTCGCCTATATGATTGCCGGTGATGTTACGGTAGGGCGAACATTTGAAACCGCCCAGTTCAATGATCAGCACCCGGAAACCAACCCTATTACTGGAGAGCCGCTGGATGGAACTCCTTTTCATTCAACCGGTCTGGGTTTTATTGACGACTCTTTATATGGGCGAGAACTACCGACTTTAAATCTGTCACGCCTATTTGTTCTGACCAGCGGAAATACCTGTTCTGCCAGTGAGGCCATTATCAATGGTCTGCGTGGAATCGATATTGAGGTTATTCAGATCGGTGAGACCACCTGCGGTAAGCCCTATGGTTTTTACCCGCTGGATAATTGTGGCACTACTTACTTCACCATTCAGTTCTCCGGAGTGAATGCAAAAGGTTTTGGCGATTACTCTGACGGCTTTATGCCCAATGGTAGCTACGGCACTGACGCCGATTTACCCGGCTGTGTGATTGGTGACGACTTTGATAACCTCTTGGGTGATGAAGATGAAGCGCGCTTTGCCACTGCGCTAAATTACATCGAGACAGGAGAGTGTGGGGATATTGCAGTCAGCGCATTCTCTATCTCGGGTGAAAGCCAGAGTGCTCCGGTTTTCGATGCGCGAGTCACCAAAGAAGTCTCCCGCAGTAATCGTATAATGGTGAAATAAAATGAAATTGGCAGCTCTGGCTAAGATTTGTGGTTTTGCAATGATGTGTCTCGGCTGCTCCTCCCAGCAAAATGCTGAAACGGCTCAAGCGGCACTGCTACAAGAAACGAGTCCCGAAATTCGGAGCGTGTTACAAGCGGCGGTTTCGCAAGCGCTGGGAGGGGTTAAAGTAACTCTGGGCCCGAAGGCGTTTGTGGAAGATAGTGTTTTGGTGGTCGAGAAAACCCCAAAGCAGATGGCTTTGATTGGCCGGGGTATGGGGCGGCCGATTAAGTTCCAACTGGTGGGTAATGGTGAAAAGTGCTGGCTGACGCGGCTTTCCAGTGGAGATTCGTGGGAAGTGCCGGTGTTGTGTAAACCTGTTTCCAGGGGTTGAGAAATAAAAAAGGGAGCGCTAGCTCCCTTTTTTATTTAACGCAGCAAATTAGACTTGCGAATATCCGGCTTTTGCGCCGCACGGAAAATCAGGGCGATTTTGCCGATTTCCTGCACCAATTCGGATGAGGATTTCTCGCAGAGTTCGCCGACGATCTGATGGCGAACTTCCCGGTCGGCAATCATCAGTTTGACCTTGATCAGCTCGTGGTCTTCGAGCGCGCGGTTCAGTTCTTCCATCACCCCCTCGCTCAGCCCATTGCCGGCTACGGTCACGACAGGTTTCAGATTGTGACCCAGAGAGCGAAGAGCTTTTTTGCGGTCGGCGGTTAAAGGCATACAATACTCCATTACCACTTTGTGGAATTCGATGTGGGAACGGCCACAGGCCGCGATCGTCGCCAGCGTTTGTTCGGCTGACTCGATTGCGGTTAGTGGCCGCTCTTACAATTAAGTTGTAGTGATTGTAGGCATTGTACCCGATGGGCCGATCTAAGAGCAGCCACCGTTGGCTGCGTGAACATTTTAATGACCATTACGTCAAACAGTCGCAGAAAGAGGGCTACCGCTCCCGTGCCAGCTACAAGCTGCAGGAGCTGCAAAACAAGGACCGCCTGTTTAAACCGGGCATGACAGTTGTCGACCTGGGCGCAGCCCCGGGGGGCTGGTCCCAGGTGGCTATGGAACTGGTTGGACACAAAGGCCGGGTGTTGGCGTCAGATATACTGCCGATGGACCCGCTGGCCGGCGTGGACTTTGTCCAGGGGGATTTTACCGAGGAGTCGGTGCTCGGTGAGCTGTTACAGCGCATGGGCGATGAGCTGGCAGACCTTGTGATTTCCGATATGGCCCCCAATATGAGTGGGATACGCGATGTTGATCAGCCCGCTTCCATGTATTTGGTCGAGCTGGCAGTCGATATGGCCCGGCAGGTGTTAAAACCCGGCGGTGCATTTGTTGCCAAAGTATTCCAGGGAGAGGGTTTCGACGAGTTGATACGCGACCTGCGCGGTAGCTACAACAGTGTCGTCACCCGTAAACCTGGAGCCTCCCGTCCCCGCTCGCGTGAAGTGTATGTGGTGGCGCGAGGATTTAAGGGCTGACGGCGACTGACAATATCGGCGTATTTCTAGTCTGGGCCCCTATATGGTATAAGCGATACCTGTACTGGGGGCAAAGGCTGTTTACCCCCGCACCTATACTGGGTTTATCCGGTATCGATGTGGCCGGCGCTGCCGGAATGGACGGATTTTGATTGCGAGAGGGCTATCCCTTTGAATGATATGGCAAAGAACCTAGTACTGTGGTTGATCATCGCAGCGGTACTGCTGATGGTTTTTCAAAACTTTAAACCGCAGTCCCGGGATGAGGCCCTCAGCTACTCCGACTTTGTTCAGGATGTGCAGTCGGGCCAAGTTAAGAACGTGGTCGTGGATGGCCTGGTGATCACCGGTGAGAAAGCCGATGGCAGCCGCTTCAAGACCGTTCAGCCGCAGATTATTGACGATGAACTCACCAATGAGCTGGTGCGCAGCAATGTGCAGTTTATTGGCCGCGAGCCCGAGTCCCCGAGTATCTGGCAGCAGCTCCTGGTAGCCAGCTTCCCGATCCTGATTATTATCGCCGTGTTTATGTTCTTTATGCGCCAGATGCAGGGCGGCGCCGGCGGTCGCTCCGGGCCCATGGCGTTTGGTAAGAGCAAGGCGCGCCTGCTGGGTGAAGACCAGATCAAGACGACTTTTGCCGATGTCGCCGGTGTCGACGAAGCGAAAGAAGAGGTACAGGAGCTGGTAGAGTTCCTGCGTGACCCTACCAAGTTCCAGCGCCTGGGAGGCAATATTCCCCGTGGTGTGCTAATGTGTGGCCCTCCCGGTACCGGTAAGACCCTGCTGGCCAAAGCGATTGCCGGTGAAGCCAAAGTGCCTTTCTTCTCCATTTCCGGCTCTGACTTTGTCGAGATGTTTGTGGGTGTGGGCGCCTCCCGAGTGCGGGATATGTTCGAGCAGGCCAAGAAGCAGGCCCCCTGTATCATCTTTATCGATGAGATCGACGCTGTTGGCCGCCACCGCGGCGCCGGCGTTGGCGGTGGTCATGACGAGCGCGAACAGACCCTGAACCAGCTGCTGGTTGAGATGGACGGTTTCGAAGGCAATGAGGGCGTGATCGTGATTGCCGCCACCAACCGCCCGGATGTCCTCGACCACGCCCTGCTGCGCCCGGGCCGTTTCGACCGCCAGGTATTTGTCGGGCTGCCGGAC
Source organism: Microbulbifer regidiadema (SeqCode) (assembly GCF_052466995.1). Classification (NCBI taxonomy): domain Bacteria; kingdom Pseudomonadati; phylum Pseudomonadota; class Gammaproteobacteria; order Cellvibrionales; family Microbulbiferaceae; genus Microbulbifer; species Microbulbifer regidiadema (SeqCode). The sequence continues at coordinate 4,313,098 of NZ_CP174297.1, forward strand.
ATTCGCGGTCGCGAGCAGATTCTCAAGGTCCATATGCGTAAAGTGCCGATGGACGATAAGGTCGATGCGCAGACAATTGCCCGCGGCACACCCGGTTTCTCTGGTGCCGACCTGGCCAACCTGGTCAACGAAGCCGCCCTGTTTGCCGCCCGTGCCAATAGACGCACTGTGACTATGGAAGAGTTTGAGCGCGCCCGTGACAAGATCATGATGGGTGCCGAGCGCAAGTCCATGGTTATGAACGAGAAGGAAAAGGTGAACACCGCCTACCACGAGGCCGGTCACGCGATTATTGGTCGCCTGGTACCCGAGCACGACCCGGTACACAAGGTAACCATTATTCCCCGCGGCCGCGCCCTGGGTGTCACCCAGTTCCTGCCAGAGGAAGACAAGTACAGCCTGTCCAAACGCGCGATCGAATCGCAGCTGTGCTCCCTGTTCGGTGGCCGTATTGCCGAGGAGATGACCCTGGGCATCGATGGTGTTACCACCGGCGCCTCCAACGATATTGAGCGAGCCACTGATTTGGCGCGCAATATGGTGACCAAGTGGGGGCTGTCCGAGAAGCTCGGCCCATTGCATTACGGCGAAGACGAAAGCGGTCAGCCCGGCCAGGGCAACCCGGTTTCCGGTAAGACCTCCTATGAGATCGAAGCTGAAGTGCGCCGCATTATCGATGGCTGCTACGACCGGGCGCAGACACTGCTGGAAGACAACCGCGATATCCTCGAAGCGATGAAAGATGCGCTGATGGAGTACGAAACCCTGGATGCGGAACAGGTGGACGACCTGATGGCTCGCCGCAAGGTTCGCGCGCCGAGGGATTGGGACGACAACAACTTCGGTTCCGGTGGCAACAGTCCGACCCAGGATACTGAAACCACAGAGTCCTCAACTGAGGCGGACAAGAGCAGTACGGTCGGCGGCCCGCTCAACGGCCACTGATTCTCCGAAGCGACTAACTGGACAAAACCAAATGCCGGGTTGGGGATAGGGCGATAGCCTGCCCCGATCCGGCATTTTTTATTGCAGACAATGAAAATTATTTGCGCTAAGCACACCTTAGATCTCACCCAGCCTGTAGTGATGGGCGTTCTCAACACAACGCCGGATTCCTTTTCCGATGGGGGCCACTACTACGCCTCCGGCAGCCTGGATCTGTCCCTGGCTTTGCAGAGAGCGGAGCAGATGCTCTCTGAGGGCGCGACAATTCTCGATATCGGCGGGGAGTCGACACGTCCTGGCGCCACTCCGGTATCCGAGCAGCAGGAGCTGGACCGGGTGGTGCCGGTGGTTGAGGCGATCAAAGCGAACTTTGATGCGATTATCTCTGTCGATACCAGCACCCCAGCGGTGATGCGCGAGTCGGCCGCCGCCGGGGCGGGGCTGATCAATGATGTTCGTGCCCTGGAGCGCCCCGGTGCCCTGGAAGCCGCCGCAGAGACTGACTTGGCGATCTGCTTGATGCATATGCAGGGGCAGCCCGGCACTATGCAGGATGATCCGTCTTACACTGATGTTGTCGGGGATGTCGCCAGATACCTGCAAGCCAGGGTCGAGCGCTGTATTGGGCTGGGGGTTGCTCGGGATAGGCTTATTGTCGATCCGGGCTTCGGTTTTGGTAAAACCGACGCGCACAATTTGGCATTGTTGCGCAATTTGTCGCAGCTGGCGCCGGCGGATATGCCCATACTGGCGGGCTTGTCGCGCAAATCGATGATCGGTCGTCTGCTCGATCGGGATGTAGATGGTCGCCTCCCCGGCAGTCTGGCTCTGGCGATGCTGGCTGCGCAAAGGGGGGCAAAAATATTGCGTGTCCACGATGTTGCGGAAACTGTCGATGTGCTGCGTATGCAGCAGTTGGTTGACCGCGCCCCCTAATCAGAGATGTCTTACAGAGGCCCTAAGCCGCAGGGCCCTGTTGTAGTTTTCCGGCACAAAAGAAAAGCGGCGAAGTACACTATTGAGAAGCGTTATGGAAAGAAAGTATTTTGGCACTGATGGTATTCGCGGTCGCGTCGGCGAGGGGGCGATCACTCCCGACTTTATGCTGCGCCTGGGATATGCAGCGGGCAAGGTACTGGGGAGAACGTTCAAGGCTAAACACCACCGCCGCCCCCGCATCCTTATTGGTAAGGATACCCGGGTCTCCGGCTATATGTTTGAGGCGGCCCTGGAAGCGGGCCTGATTAATGCCGGTGTCGATGTCGCCCTGCTGGGGCCAATGCCGACCCCGGCGATTGCCTACCTGACCAGGACTTTCCACGCGGGCGCGGGTATCGTAATCAGTGCCTCGCACAACCCCTACCACGACAACGGCATCAAGTTTTTCAGTGCGGAAGGCACCAAGCTGCCAGACGAGATTGAGCAGGAGATTGAAGCTGCTCTCGAATTGCCGATGGAGACCTCGGCCGATCTCGGCCGTGCCTATCGCATCGACGATGCGGCGGCGCGTTATATCGAATTTTGTAAAGCGTCCACTCCCTGGGGCTTCTCCCTGGAGGGTTTGAAAATAGTCCTCGACTGCGCCAACGGTGCAACTTATCACGTAGCGCCGATGGTATTTCGTGAGCTGGGGGCGGATGTTAGCGTAATTGGCGCGGGCCCCGATGGGCTCAACATCAACCTGGATTGCGGCTCCACCAACCCGCAGCAGTTACAGCGAGCCGTGGTGAAGCAGGGTGCGGACCTGGGCATCGCCTTTGATGGCGACGGCGACCGGGTACTGTTTGTCGACGCCAACGGGGAGTTGGTCGACGGCGATCAGCTGTTGTATATCATCGCCATGCACCAGCATAAAATCCTCGGCGGCTGTGGCGGTGTTGTCGGCACCTTGATGAGCAACTACGGCTTTGAGTTGGCCCTGCGCGATAACAAGATCCCATTTGAGCGGGCCAAGGTTGGCGACCGCCATGTACTTGAGAAGATGTCTGCCAACCAGTGGAAACTGGGGGGCGAGTCTTCCGGCCATATTATCTGCGCCGATGCGTCTACCACCGGTGACGGCATTATTGCCGCGCTACAGGTGCTGCGAGGTCTGTGCGACTTTGCCGAGCCCCTGCACCAGCTTAAATCCCACATGACAATGTTCCCCCAGCATATGATTAATGTGCGGCTGGCCCATCGCGACGGCGTGCTCGATCATGCAGAGGTCAAGGCCGCCGTTGCCGATGCCGAGCGCCAGCTGGCGGACAGCGGGCGTGTACTATTGCGGCCATCGGGCACGGAGCCGCTGATCCGGGTAATGGTCGAAGGCCGCGACAGCGCCCTGGTGGAGCAGCTGGCCAAAGATATTTCCTCCGTGGTGGAGCGAATTGGAAACAACTGATCTGCTGCGATTTAACCCGTAGTAAATCGGTCCTACCGGGGCGCAGGGCAAACTCGTATAATTTTGGTTGTATGTTGGCGCCAATGTCGCTAAGATTTGCGCCCCTTGAAGGAGCACACATGCGAACACCGCTAGTAGCAGCAAACTGGAAAATGAACGGCAGCCGCGAGTTTGCCGAGCGTTTTTTCACCGACCTCAACCTCGAAGGTGTGACGTCTGGTGTTGTTGTCTGTCCATCTTTCCCGTACCTAGGCCTGGTGGCTGATGCGGCGGAAAAGAGCGGAGGTTTTAGCCTGGGTGCCCAGGACCTCAGCCAGGAGCCCAAAGGGGCATTTACTGGTGAGGTTTCCGCTAGCATGCTGCTGGATTGGAATACCCGTTACGTGATCGTCGGGCACTCCGAGCGCCGTAGTCTCTACGGTGAAACCAGTGAGTTGGTAGCGAAAAAATTTGTCGCGGCCCAAAAGGCGGGACTGACTCCAATACTCTGCGTCGGGGAAACCCTTGCGGAGCGCGAGCAGGAACGCACTCTGAGCGTGGTTGCCGAACAGCTTCAAGCCGTCGCCGATATCATCGATTCAGCTGACTGGAAGCAGTCCGTAATTGCCTATGAGCCGGTATGGGCCATTGGCACCGGAAAAACGGCTAGCCCTGATGAGGCCCAGACTGTACATGCGTTTATTCGCTCACAGTTGGGAGATTTGGGCGCTGAAGTGCAGATTTTGTATGGCGGTAGTGTAAAATCCGCAAATGCCAGCGAGCTTTTTGCTCAGGCAGATATTGATGGTGCCCTGGTGGGCGGAGCCTCGTTGGATGCCAGCGAGTTTGCCGAGATTTGTCGCGCTGCTGTTTGAAGGAATAGCACGCGGATTAGCGAATACTGAATAACGGGTTGTTGAGACCCCGGTAGAGAGTTTCCAGAAGATGGAAAAATTGGTATTAGTTGTACACGTATTGACTGCACTGGGCATTATCGGCCTGATCCTGATGCAACAGGGCAAAGGTGCCGAAGCTGGTGCATCCTTTGGTGCCGGCGCATCTCAGACAGTTTTTGGCAGTCAAGGTAGCGGAAACTTCTTTTCCCGCTTGACAGCAATTTTTGCGACGGTATTCTTCGTCACCAGTTTTGGTCTGGCCATTCTGGCAAAGCAAAGCTCAGATACCAACGTTGATGCGGACCTTCCGCAAATTCCAGCGGCGGTAGAGCAGATTGGCCCAGCCGAAGAACTGCCGGCTATCGATAGCGATATCCCGCAGCTCGAAACAGATTTGGAAACTGGCGATATCCCACAGATTCCTGTAGACAGCAACAGCTCAGAAGAGCCCGCTGCTAACCAGGAAGGTGAGGAACAGCAGTAACAGATTTTTGCCCAGGTGGTGGAATTGGTAGACACGCTATCTTGAGGGGGTAGTGAGCTATGCTCGTGCGGGTTCAAGTCCCGCCCTGGGCACCACACAAAGCTTCGTTAAACTGAAGCAAAAAGCCCTGCTAAGCAGGGTTTTTTTATTTAAGCGCTATAGGCTTGTCATGCGTCTCACAGTGAAGACTCTGCTCTTCCGCAATGGTGCTTTGATTTTGCCGATAGCTGCCGGTTATCGACAGTGATAACCTGTCGGAAAGTGAGAAACAGTAGTAACAGATTTTTGCCCAGGTGGTGGAATTGGTAGACACGCTATCTTGAGGGGGTAGTGAGCTATGCTCGTGCGGGTTCAAGTCCCGCCCTGGGCACCACATCAAGATCCGAAAAACTTCGGAATCATCCAAAAAGCCCGGTAGATCCGGGCTTTTTGCTATCTGCAAGGTATGCAGCCTTCCTTCTTGTTCGCTGTCATCCAGCGCTCTCTGCTGCTGCATTTTCTGCTATCTGGTTCAATTTAGGGACTGCTAGCACCAGCGATTGGCTTGTGGATAAATGGGGGCTATCTGGTAGCTCTGTATCTGACACTTCCGCCCCAGTGTTCAATTCTAGCCAATATAACTTGAGCCTAGGATTCAGCTTTAAATCTTAACTTTGGCCGAGTGGGGCACTGGTTTCTTGCCCTTTCATGGCTGTGGGTGGTGGGCTTTCTTGTCGTTGGTGCAATGTTCGTCGGTTTCTCGATGTGGCTTTACTCTGGAATGTATGGTGAGGATGAATGAAGATTTTTACAGGCGCGCATCTGCATAGCTGAATTGTGCCGCCCCAGTGGCCTATGTGATTTTGAGCTGACTATCAAACTGCCGCTTCTGCGGTTTGGGGCTCTGTACTTGATCGACCCTTTGTCGGTTTGAAATAGGTGAAGCCGAGCTTAAATTTCAGCATTGCACTTAGCTGAAGATACATAGACATTGCGATTAATATTCGGGTTTTCCCCTCTATTCATAACGGCAACCCAGTGGGAAGAATGCTTTTTCATAGCTTATCCTTGCTGTAAGTTAAGAGATAGAATTAGTAGGAATTAGCTTTGCCAGGCTGGGGGCGGGCTGCCGGGTTTGGTGATGATCAAATCGCTATTAAATTCTCCATCTCGACGCCACTCAGGATAAATCCAGCGCTCAATTTCACGTGTGGTGCTTGCCTTGGCATTGGGCCATTTATATTGGGCTTCTGCCAGTTGTTTTTGTGTATCGATACCCGGCTGAAATTTAATGCTGTTGCATACAGAGTCGCGAATACTGTTCATTGCGGTTAAGCAGGGTTTAACCGGGGCATAACCCAGATATCTAAAAACAATGCTCAGATAATGCTCGCTGCTTAACGGTATAAATAAGCTGCTGGAAAAGTAGGTGTCGTGATGGGGGTTGTGCTTCAATTCTTCCGGGGGGGTTGACTCTATGCTCTTCAAAAAATATTGCTGTAACTCCGCTTAACTCATAGAGCTTCCAGTTAACAGGGGCTAATTGCACATAATAATCAGGGCGACAAGGGCCTGAATAATATAAGCGGCGCATAACCACCTGCTCCAAATGCTGAGGATTTAAACAGCTCATATCACTGGGAAGTTTATCGTGGCGATTCAAAATAAGCCTAAAATCAATCGTGCCAATAGGACGGCTGTGCCAGATGGGGCCAAATAGCTCCCAGCTCCTTTCTATAAAGCATTGCCTGGAAACCCCTTCACGTTCCCAGTCTTCGTACCCGCTATCAGCGATATAATCACTAGGATCAAAAATATTGACCCTTTCTGGGTAGCTGGTTGGGTCGAGATCGGCAAAACTGTCGTAGCAAGAGTGGGGCGGGAGGCTAAGCTCTAGGCGGTTGCCAGAAAAATCAATGGAGATTGCTTCCCGTTTATTGCGGTGGGGGATATAGGGGCGGCGACGGGAGGCGAAAAGGCGGTTAAGCATTGCTGAATAAACCCTTTGGGTGCTTATTATTCTGATTTTATTCTTCATGGAGTTTTATAGGTCAAAATTTTTCTAGGGCAATTCATTGTCACTTTGACATCCACTTAATTCACAAATTAGAAGTCGTTTTCTGAGAGTGCTGGCGCAGTAGGCTATTGGTATCCTTATTTAGGTTCCTCTCTAAAAATTAATGAGGATATAAAAAATAGACCTTTGCATAAAGAGCCTCACTAATATTCTCGTATAGAGAAAACTCTTTACCGTTATCGGTGGTAATAGTGTGCCCGAATTCAATTCTGAAGTATATCAGTTAATCGCCTGGAAAATAATGGCTGGATGGCGGCGATATCTGTCGTTTCTTATCCATCAAGGAGTTAAGTGATGTAAGGTTTGGATGCGAAAGAAGCGTGGATAGAGCTGCAATATAAGCCAAGAACAAGTTGAGCGGAATAATTGTTATGCTGTTTGCTTTCGTTAACAGTCATCAGGTGTCAATGTGCCCGTATATATAGTTGGTGCATACGGTGTGCATGGATATTCCCTTTGCTCCGTTATTTGTTGCTTGCCAGTTATAGAGTAAGGTCAAAAATAAAAGTTGAGTGCTTCGGGGTGGGTTCTTGTCGGTGGGGGAGTTGTGTTTTTATGATTTGCGAGGGTAAAAAAATTTTATTTGCGTTGTTTTTATGTGGGGTATTTGTAAGGCACACCAAACATGAATGCAGCCTGAAAATGCTGGGATTTGCAGGAGGTTTTGCTAAATATTTTTGTTTTTTTTGCTTTGTTATTTGGGGTGTAAGACTTAAGTTTAAAATTTTAATCTTTCAGTTTAATTTTCTTGTTAGTTAATGGTTGGGCATTTATACTGCTCGCGTAAATATTTTTTAAGGATGAAAAATGAAATATTTAAAGTGCATATTTCCGCTGTTGAGTTTTGTGTTGGCGAGCCAGTCGTTTGCGGAGACGGTTTTTATTAGTGGCGTTAAGCATAGTGTTACGGAGTACTCTTATAGTTCGGATACCCGGCGCATTGCCGAGATTGAAGTTTTAGGTGATGGTGCGCAAGAAATCAGTTTTGATATTACTGCGGTTGTATCTGGTTTGGGACGATTAAAGCCCGATGTTGTTTGTCGCGACTCATACGGGGGAGAGCATTGCTACACTAGAAATCACCCCAGGATTTTTGACTTTGTGTATGATGTTGCACTCACGGCAAGTTGTGTTGGCAGAGACGGTAGCAGAACTGCAATAGGCGCTGATAGGGATAACAAGAATATTTATACCAATGTGCCTATTACAGATTTTCGCAATGATGTGGTCTTAACGATAGATAATGGTTCAATTGCCGCTGATCAGTGCGAAACCTTGATTGTTGATATTCAGGGTGATCTAGAGGCCATTAACGATGTGAATTTAAAAGTTTTCACCTATGAACGCTTCTAGTTGATAGGCGGCAAGTGTCGGCAACTATTGCCGGCACTTTTGCACTCGAAGCCCAATCCCATATCACCCTGCGTTCGAAAGTATTGGATCTCTGTATATCTAAGCGTAATGGTGCCGCCACCTGTGCTGGAGTCTGAAGCGGCTAACAGTGGTGGGTTTACTCTTGAGCCGGATGTCGATGAATTAAGTTCACCCCACAATAGACGCTGTTACTCGTTTTAAGCCCCGTTAAGGGGCTTTTTTATGTCTGTTGATTGACAGTTGAGAGCCGTGGCTGGCGCAGGCCAAAAGCCGGGAAGCTTGTCCGCACAGAAAGGCGCTCTGCTGCTTGGCTATAGCAGGATCAATATCCCTATATCCCGTGTGGTTTATGCGGTAACCGCACACTTTGTGCCAGATAGAGGACGCTGATTCCTGGTGCTGGAAGCGAGAAAGATGCCCGGCTCTTGAGCCAGATCAGTTTTCCTATCTCAGAGTGGCATAAGGTAAAGAGGTTAGTGTCCATGCCATCGCAGATTGAAATTGAATGGATTCGAAAAGAGATTCTGCGCTGTATGGGGTAGAGCTGTTTCCTCTCGCGGGTGAGAGTCGACATTATTACAACAAAAAAAGCGAGTGGAGACCGGATCAGGGAGGGTCGTAGTGAATTTGGTTGAAGACTCCTGGCTGCCGATTGTCCGACGATGTGGTATGCGGGAAAAAATAGCCCCCTGGCAAATTGCCGAGAGGGAAAACCCGGTTGTGGATATCTGCACGGTGCGACCGGATTTTCGCGGGGCGCTTTTTCAGTTTTTAATTGGCCTTTTGCAGACCGCCTCTGCCCCCAAAGATATAGATGACTGGAGAGCCCACTGGAAAAAAGCGCCCACTGAGGAGACTCTAAAATCACAACTGCAAATCTATGCCCCCAATTTTGCCCTGCTGCGGGATTCCGGGCCGGCATTTATGCAGGATTTAGAGCTGCTGGAGGGGGAGTCAAAATCGATCGCCAGCCTATTGATTGAGGCTCCCGGCAGTAAAACCTGCCGGGATAACCAGGACCTTTTTATTAAGGGGGGCAGGGTGCAAGGGGTGTGCCCCAGTTGTGCCGCCAGCGCTCTGTTTACCTTACAAATAAACGCCCCTTCCGGTGGCGTGGGGCACAGGACCAGCTTGCGCGGTGGTGGCCCGCTGACCACACTACTGATGCCATCGGCAGAAAGTGCCACCCTCTGGCATAAACTGTGGCTCAATATTCTGCCGCAAGAGCGGCTCGGGGTGGGGTCTACAAATTCCGCCCGCAGTATCTTTCCCTGGCTCGCCCCCTCCCGCCTGTCCGATAAACAGGGCTCCTCTACTTTCCCCGACGACGCCCACCCCCTGCAAGTGTACTGGGGGATGCCGCGTAGAATACGTTTGCATACCCCCAGGGATGGGCGGGGCTACTGTGATCTGTGTGGGGAACAGACCGATCAGTTAATTCGCGAATATACCAGCAAGAATTATGGCATTAATTACGAGGGCCCCTGGGTTCACCCCTTGACGCCCTATCGGCAGGATCTCAAGAAAAAGTCCCCGCCCCTGAGCTTGAAGGGGCAGCAGGGTGGGCTCGGTTATCGACACTGGTTGGGGCTCTTGTGGCACGACCCCGCCAATGGTTATGAAGCCAGTCGAGCAGTGCGCCTATTCCACGAGGGCTATGGGGAAATCCTTGAGGAGCCAGACGCAAATATCGGTGTGCGCCTGTGGGGGTTTGGCTATGACATGGACAATATGAAGGCGCGTTGCTGGTATGAGCAGGAAATGCCGGTGCTGACGGTCTCCTCCGAGTATCGGCCGCAGTTTATCTCGCTGGTCGGGGAGCTATTAGCGGCGGCACAGGATGTTTTGAAAGAGCTGCGCTTTAGGGTCAAGGCCACTTGGTTTAACAACCCCAAAGAGGCCAAGGGGGATTTTTCATTTATTGATCAGGCATTTTGGCAGGCGACGGAGAGCCAGTTTTATCGCCTGCTGAAGCCGCTCGCGCGGGAGTCCAAACAGGCTCAATTTATATCTGCACCAGTGGCCTCTGCCTGGGCTCAGATACTGAAAAAAACAGCCTTGGTGCAGTTTGACCACTGGTCACTGGAAGAGGCTTTGGACGGCCTAAAATTGCAGCGGGTGACTCGGGCGAGGCGTTTTTTAAAGGGCAAGCTCTCCAGCTTGGCAAGTTTAAAAACTCTGGATGATGCAGCTAAAGTTGAGCAACAACAGGAGGAGTTGTGATGGCCGGATATCAATATCTCAGCGATACAGATGTAAACCGACTGCGTGCGTGGCACCGCTGGCTCAATGATAACGCTGGCCGGGCCGACCGGGCGCGTTTAAGGCGAGCGGTTGATCCTGTGGATGTTATGCCGACGCCCGCTTTTATCCGTTTTTTAAAGGATATGCCCGAGCGCTGGCAGCAAGACGAACAGATTCGCATCGAAGACGCCGCTCTGGTCGCTACGGTGATTGCCCATGTGAAAACCGATAATCCCGCAAAAATGATTGACGGCGATAGCAGTAAATCCAGGGATTTCAGTTTTGCCCGCTCCCTGGCTACTCCCCGGGAGCGGGGAGGGCGGCCGCCTTTGAGTGAGCTGCGTTTTTTCCAGTTGCAAAAAAGCCGCGATACGGCCGAATTTTACCGGCGCATAGTGCGCGCCCTGGCCCTGCTCGATGGCAAAGCCAGTATCGCCTCTCTCGCTAACGATTTACTGCACTGGCAAAAGGAGATGCGCACAATGCCCGCACGCTATCCACAGGAGCGTTTGGCCGTGCGCTGGGCGACAGATTACTACGCAGTTTTACCAGACTGAGTGGGATTTTTGAGCTGTTTGAGAATTTTTAAGGTGTATCCCGCTGCAACACTGGGCGCACAGCGAAGCCAGGCCGATCGGCACAGTTGTTAATCCGGATATCCGCGCAATGGACCAAAATAATGAAATGGCCTGACGGTCGCCACAAGGAGAGATTTATGAGCCGCTTTATTCAATTGCATGTATTGACCGCCTATCCCCCTGCGAACCTGAACCGGGATGATCTGGGGCGGCCAAAAACAGCCAAGATGGGGGGCTGTGATCGTCTGCGGATCTCCTCCCAGAGTTTAAAGCGTCACTGGCGAACGTCGGAGTTGTTCCAACAGGCGCTGGCCTCGGAGCAGGGGGACAGCCTTATTGGCACCAGGACCAAGCGCCAGGGCTTACTGGCCTACAATGCCTTACTGGAACTGGGGGTCTCTGAGAAAAAAGCCAAACTGTGGGCACAGAAAATCGCCGAGCAGTTTGGCAAGTTAAAAAAACCGGAGAAAGACAACCCGCTGGCCGACCTGGAAATTGAGCAGTTGGTCCACCTCAGTAGTGCCGAGCAAAATGCGATTAATGCACTGCTGAAAATACTGGCTGAAGAGGGGCGCGAGCCGGAGAAAGCGGAGTTGGATTTACTGCGCAGAGAGAATATGGCGGTGGATATCGCCCTGTTTGGCCGTATGCTTGCCTCCAAGCCCGCCTATAACGTCGAAGCTGCGTGTCAGGTGGCCCATGCGCTGTCGGCGCACTCAGTAGTGATTGAGGACGATTACTTTACCGCAGTAGATGATCTCAACGATCGCAGCGAAGATGCGGGTGCGGCCCACCTGGGGGAGGCGGGTTTTGCGGCCGGATTATTTTATTCCTATATCTGTATTAATAAAGAGCTGCTGATTGAAAATCTGGGCGGGGATAAAGCGCTGGCCGATCGCGCCGTAGCGGCACTGACAGAGACTATTCTCAAGGTTTCCCCCAGCGGTAAACAGAATAGCTATGCCAGCCGCGCCTACGCCTCTTACGTAGTCGCCGAGGCCGGCGATCAGCAACCGCGCTCTCTCTCGGCGGCCTACCTGAAGCCGGTAGACCGCTACAGTGAAGACTATGCCCACGATGCGATCGATGCGCTGCAAAAACAATTGCAGAGTTTTGATCGGGTGTACGGGGACTGTGCCGATGGTCGCTATGTGCTCAATGCTGTAACCGGTGAAGGTAATATCGAGGAACTTCTAGCCTTTGTCAGCGAATAGGTGGCGCCATGGAATACCTCGTATTTCGCTTATACGGCGCCATGGCTTCCTGGGGGGAAGTGGCGGTGGGCGAATCCCGTCACAGCGCACACTACCCGGGCAAATCGGCCATTGCCGGATTACTCGGTGCGGCACTGGGCATACCCCGGGAGCAGGAGGACCTACAGCAGAATCTGGCACAGCAATATCGCCAGGCGGTAAAGGTTCTACATGGGGGCACCCTGCTAAAAGACTTCCACACGGTGCAGGTGCCGGATTCCGCCGGCAAGCGCCGCTACCACACCCGCCGCGATGAGCTGGTTGTGGGTAAGGCGCGCCTCGGCACCCTGTTGTCTCGCCGGGAATATCTGGTGGATGCGCAGGCCGTCGTCGCGCTGAGGTCCTGTGCGGGGGCCAACTGGTCGCTGGCGGAGCTGAGCGAAGCCCTGGCCCGGCCAAAGTACCACCTCTATCTGGGGCGTAAAGCATTTCCGCTGTCGGCGCCCACCGCTGCGCGGGTGATTGGTGCGGATAATTTTCGCAGTGCGCTGGATCACTATATTCCCCCGGAACTGCTGGGCTACCAGCCGGACTGGGCCCGGCAGGAGCGCTGGCTGCCCAGGGATGAGCATTGTCGCTACTACTGGGAGGGCAGCTTAGATGATTTCTCTGCGGAAGATGATGCCTTTTCAGCCGAATCAGTACAGCGGCTCAGTCGTCTCGATCAGCCCTTATCTCGCAAGCGCTGGCAATTCCAACCGCGCATCGAAAACCTCTGGCAGCCATAAGGGGGCGGCTATGTATTTATCCAGAGTTCAACTATCTCCCTCGCTGGCGGTGCAAAAGCAGCTGGCTCGGCTGCTCAGTGAGAACAGTTACGGTATTCACCAAATTCTGTGGGACCTGTTTGATGGTGGGGAGCGCTTTTTATTTCGCGAGGAGTCCTCGCGGGAACAGCTGCTCAGCAAGCGCAACCTACCGGTATTTTACCTGCTGTCAAAAGTCCGGCCGGCGCAGGATAACCCGGTTTTTTCCGTAGAGACTAAAACCTTTGCGCCGCGCTTAAACCCCGGCGATCGCTTGGCATTTCGCCTGCGCGCCAATCCCACCGTGGCGCGCAAGCGCGAAGGGCAAAAGCGCGGCAAGCGGCACGATGTACTGATGGATGCTCAGTTACACTGGCTGCGGGAGCAGTGCGAATCTCATGGTCTGCCCGTTGAGGGCGGCAAGGGGCAGCTCAAGCAGAGTTTGATACAGGTAAAACCGCAGCAGTTTGCCCTGGGGCAGATTGAATCCCAATTGCAGGATATCAGTCAAAATGCTGCGCGCAGCTGGCTGATACACCGGGGCCTCCGCCTCGGTTTCGATATCTATCCACCCAAGCTGCACTGCAATGGTTACCGCTGGAATCTATTGCATAAAAAACAGCGCGGTGCCGGTTTTAGCTCGGTGGATTACCGGGGGGAATTGCTGGTAACCGAACCGGAATTATTTGTGCAAAATATTTTTGCCGGTATGGGGCCAGCCAAAGCGTTTGGCTGCGGCTTAATGTTGATTCGCCGTATTTGAACGGCAGAGACTATTTTTAGGTTGGCTGTGCAGGCCCGTGCCTATTGTTGGAATGTTCCCCGCATGAGCGGGGATAAAACGCCCACTTCATCGCGAGGGGGTGAGAACAGTATAGGTTCCCCGCATGTGCGGGGATAAACCATGGCCTCGGTGTTTAATCGTTTTATGATCAGCCTGCTCCCCGCATCTGCGGGGTTAAACCGGAGGGTATCCTGTGAGACTTTTCTTGCCGAACAGGTTCTCCGCTCGGTCGGAGTTGCACCGGTAATTGCGCAATAGGGCGATTCTAACTGTGGTTGTTCCCCGCAGGGCGGGGTTAAACCGTGGAAAACCGTCAAAGCACCGGGTTTTGATTTGGGGATTCCCCGTTGCTGCGGGGTTAAACCGAGTGTGGGACGGGATTGTGCCGACACCTGAGTTTGTTTCCCCGCCCAGCGGGGTTGGACCGTAGCCGATAGCGACCAGGCATTGGCTCAGTCAAGGCTTCCCCGAAAACTCGGGGGATTTTGTGGGGTTGTGCTATTATCGCGCTGCTTTTGCGCAGCTGTTCCCTGTGTGTGCAGGGTTAAACCGGATAAGGCATGGCCCCAGTGCCCTGTGCAAGATGTTCCCTGAATGCTCGGGGATAAACCGACGATGGAGAAGTTGTCGAAGGGTAGTTTAGCCGTTCCCCGCATTCGCGGGGCTACCACCGCCCTGTCTCCCTTTCCCGCTGATATAAATACTGGCGATAATTGCTTGCGGCAGGCCTCTATAGCGCGGTTCTTCGGCACTCGCGGTCTACCCATTTTAATAAGGTGGGGATACGGTGCTTGCCGTGCATCTTCAGTACCCGCTGTTTGGCCTCTGTCAGGGGCAGGCCGAGACTGCTGATATACAGCGGTTTTATGCTGTTGCCTCGCAACAGTTGCGCCTCTGCGGGAGTGTCCTTAAACGGTTTTTTGGCAACGCCAATAATGGGGATTTCCCCGCGCAAGGCGGAATAGAGGTGAGCGCCCAACCCGGGTCTTTGCTCCTTGCCCAGATTGACATAACCATCAATGATAATAAGTTGCGCTTTGATCTGGTGCTCTTCAATTAAGGTGAGGATACAGGGGAGTTCCCGCTTGTAGAAAGCACCAGGCTCATACTCCAAGGTGCTGTCTATATGACTGCGATACTGCTGTTGCGGCTCTGGGTCTGACCAGTGCTCAAAAGCGACCCCGGCCACTAGGGCACCGGGCTCCCGATAATCTACATCTACCGCCAAAATCATAATGGCAACCTCTTTCTTACTGCTTCGATCCGCACCGTTTTCTGCGGGGACTTCCAGTTGGACCCGCTGTAAGCGCCGTTTG
The DNA here is from genome assembly GCF_052466995.1 of Microbulbifer regidiadema (SeqCode). Taxonomy (NCBI): domain Bacteria; kingdom Pseudomonadati; phylum Pseudomonadota; class Gammaproteobacteria; order Cellvibrionales; family Microbulbiferaceae; genus Microbulbifer; species Microbulbifer regidiadema (SeqCode). Next base: position 4,328,136 of record NZ_CP174297.1, read on the forward strand.
CGAGTCGCCTTATTGTGCCTATCCAGTGCAGGGTTTCGCCGAATAAGGTATTGGCCCTGTCGGCCCGGCTTTAACAATGTGAACAACGCAATCGCAAGGTTAACTGAGCCGGCTTAGAACACAAGCGCTGGGGATTGTGGTGTTATACCTCTGCGTACCACTTAGCACTGGGGGTGCAGTTGTCGCAGACTACGACTGGGGTATGGAGAGAGAAGTCTAAGATTCCAGGGGTAAAAGGGGCAGTGTCTCAGACACTTGGCCCGCTGGCGCATAGGGAGGTGGGTCCATGGCTCAATTATCGCGACGGGAATTTTGCTTTGCTACGGGGGTAATGGGGGCGGCGCTATTTACTGGGGTGTCGAGTTCAAAAGCTGCGCAGACAAAGACAAACCGCCGCCACGCCCTGCCTATTCCCCCGCAGTTGCGCGCAGATGAACAGGGCCAGATTAAATTGGCGGCGCGCCCGGGCAGGCAGTCTTTCCTGGCGGGATGGACTACGCACACCTGTGGATTTAATGGCCCGTTTTTAGGACCGGCGATAAGAGTACGCAAGGGCGAGAAGGTAACCGTCAGTGTGGTTAACCAGTTGGCGCAAAATGTGACAGCACACTGGCACGGGTTAATTATCCCCGGTAGTGCCGACGGTGGCCCCTATATGCCACTAAAGCCAGGCGAAACCTGGCGCCTCGACTGGAACATAATCCAGCCTGCGGCCACCCTGTGGTTTCATCCACACCTCTATCCGACAACCGCAGAACTGGTGCTGAAAGGGTTGGCGGGGCTTATTATTATCGATGATGACGAAAGCGATGCACTGCCATTGCCCTCGCACTGGGGGGTGGATGATATTCCCCTGATACTTCAGGATCGCCGCTTTACCGATGATGGCCAGTTTTTTCATCGTTTTAATGAAGTGACAATTGCGGCGGGCTACTGCGGTGATCGGTTACTGGTCAATGGGGTCATCAACCCTGTGGTCAGGCCACCTAGAGGGTGGGTGCGCTTTCGTATTTTGGATGGTTCCAATGGGCGCAACTACCGCTTGGCCACCAGTGATAAACGCCCGCTCTATGTGATTGCTAGCGATGGTGGCTTGTTGTCAGAACCGGTGAAAGTGGAGGTGCTGCCGATTGCCGCAGGAGAGCGCTACGAAGTAATGATAGACACCCGCGATGGCAAGCCATTCGATCTGCAGACACTGCCAGTACCTCAGCCAATAATGCGCCTGCCGCCCTTTGACCGGGCTCACAGTTTTCTCAGTGTGCTACCCGCAACCTCTGAGGGAAAAGGGCAGTTGCCGGAGCGCCTCGTCTCCCTACCTCCCATTCCCAAAAATCTGCCACCAATCAGCCAGAGGTTGGTAATGCAAATGAACCGGCAGCAGCAGGCGCAGGCGGCGATTAATGCAACGGGGTTAATGCCGATGCTTGCCACAGGTGCGACAGACCCCGATGTAGTAGCCAAGGTCGTTAAGCTGATTACTGAAGGGCCGGCACTGTCTTTAAAACAGCAGCTAATCGCCAATGGGATTAATGGGGTTTCCTTTGCGTTGACCGAGCCGGGATTTAAAGTTGCGAGAAATCAGGATTTGCGCTGGGAAATTTCTGAAGGGCAGGACAGCATGCTGCACCCGGTGCATATTCACGGCTGCCAGTTTCGAGTAATACAATACAACGAGGCGGAACCGCCACTCTATATGCGCGGCTGGAAAGATACAATTCCCATATCTGCTGGCGGTAAAGCAGAGATTTATGTCCGTTTTCCGCTAGCGGCTATGGCGGATATGCCTTATATGGCGCACTGTCATGTACTGGAGCATGAGGATTCGGGGATGATGACGGAGTTTAGTGTTTCCTGATTGGCTGTGCTGCTAATCACTCAGCGTCGCTTTGCTTTCCTATCCTCTTGGTGCTGTAATTTACTCGCCTTTTTGATCAGGTTTTGGAAGTTGGGGCACTCCAGCTGGTTGTCCTCGGGACAGTGGGCCACATGGCGGAGTCCATCGCGCATGGCTTCAAGCCGGCGGATGTTTTTGTCCAAATCATCGGCCCTATTGAGAAGCTGCTCTCTATCAATAGAGGGATTGCCATTGCTGGCAAACATCTCGCCGATCTCATTCAGGGAAAAACCGGCGTAGCGGCCCAGGGAGATCAGTGACAATTGCTCCACAACCGTGGCTTTGAATATTCGGGTAATCCCCCGGCGGCCACAGGATTTTATCAGGCCTTTTTCTTCATAGTAGCGCAGTGTCGAAGAGGGCAGCCCCGACAGTTTGGAGACTGCGCGAATATCCAGTGTTTCCCTATTATTATGCATCGCCACTTGACCTCAAGCTCACTTGAAGTTATATGCTAGTTTCCCGCCTTATTACTGGCAAGTTAAACTTCAGCTTATGCACACTGCGAAAAGTTATTGCGAAGACTCAATGACACAGCCACTGACCCGGATTGCGAAAAGGAAGATCCTGCTCACCCTGTGCCTGGCGACGTTACTGGCGGCCCTGGGGGTCAGTGCGATCAATATGGCCCTGCCCGTATTGATCGATAGCTTCGCAACTTCATTTAGCCATGCCCAGTGGATTACCGTGGCCTATATGATGTGCATGACCGCCACCCTGCCCATAGCCGGCAGTCTCAGCGATCAATGGGGCCGACGAAAACTGTTCCTCGCCGGAGGATTGATCTTTACCGTTTCGACAATTTTTTGCGCGCTGTCTTTAAATGTATGGATATTGGTATTTTTCCGCGCGATACAGGGGGCGGGCGCTGCTATGTTTGTGGTGGTGTCTATGGCTATAGCCGGTGATGTTTTCGATAAAAGTGAAACCGGAAAAGTGATCGGCTTACTGGGCAGCTTGTCGGCGATCGGTACCGGTATGGGGCCTATTATCGGTGGCCTGATTGTAGAAAACCTCAGCTGGCAGGGCATTTTTTACTTAATGGTTCCGGTGGGACTGGGGGTGTTTTTGCTGGCTTATCGCACTCTGCCGGAAAGTGCGGCCGGCGAAGTGCTCGATAGGGGGAGTCGATCCCGGCGCTACCTGGCCGCAGCTGCGCTGTTTTTTAGTATTGTTTTTTACACCCTGGCGATCAAACCTCTGGGGGAGGGGTATTCCGCTATTAATGGTATAGCGGTTGCTTTGGCGGTGATATGCGCTATAGCACTGTCCTGTTTTAGACAGCGAGTACAGCCCCTGCGCCAAGGGTTTATTGGGCCTGTGGGAAAGCAGATATTCCTGGCCAATGTGGCGGGCCACTTTCTGGTGGCCTCGTCGGTTATGAGCAGTTTGATTGTGGGGCCCTTTTATCTGACCCTGGCCCTGCAACTCGATTTGTTTGTCGCGGGCTTGGTAATGACCAGCGGATCATTTACGGTGGCGATCTGTTCGAATTTTGCCGGTCGCGCGGTAGATCGGTTTAAGAGTCGGGGCATCGTTTTATTGGGGCTGCTTATTATGCTGAGCGGAGCCTTGGGTATGGGGCTGTTGCGGGTAGAGCAGGGCTTGATGGGCTATCTGCTATTTTCAATTACGGTGGCGGTGGGCTATGGGACCTACCTGTCGACGGTGAACACTCTGACAATAAATAGTGCCCGGGCCGAGGTGCGCGGGCGTATTTCCGGGCTGCTCAGCTTGTCGAGAAGTTTGGGGCTCTTGAGCGGGGCCGCGCTGATGAGTGTTATTTTTGTTGGCAATTTACCCATACAGGCTATGAGCCCGCCGCAGATAGCGGATGGCCTCAATGCCGTTTATTGCCTGGCATCGCTGCTGTTGTTTATGGCCTTGATTATCCAGGTACTATCTATTGTTACCAGCAGATTCACAGCTAAAGTGCAGAGCGCAGGAGCCTCTGAATAATTCTGTAAAACCTCTTTCAGGGCCCCATAGGCTGCGCAATACCCGCTTTGACGCGGGTTTAATGCTTGCGCTATCAATATTGTTGATATCTATCTGTGTTCCCCTATCGCTTAGCGTCTCCCTAGAGCGTTTCAGTGCTAGCCCCGCTTGACTTAAAGCGGGCTTTAAGTTGTATCTTGAGAGTGCGAGCTCGCAATAATTTTCTACAGATAATGGGGAGGGCCCGAGTCGTGGCAAATGATTCTTTAAAACAGTGTATTGCGGCACTTAAAGCCAATTGGCAGGGGCTGGATACTTTATCGATTGTGAGATGCCGAGAGGCCCTGGGGAAATTGGCCATATCCAACTCTGCCGAAGCCTGGCTGGCCGATCTCCACGGGCGCAAAGAGCCGAGTGTGGAGCTGTATCGCAGTAACGATAAGGGCTTTATTCTGCTGGCGCATGTGGAGCCCAGAGGGCTCTATCGCCAGCCGCATAATCATGGCGCTGGCTGGGTATTTTACGCACTGCAATTTGGTGAGGTGGAGATGTCCACCTATGGGGTATTCCGGCAGGGTGGGCGAGAGCAATTGGTGAGTCGAGGCGATTATTCAATGAAGCCCGGTGATTGCAGTGCCTTTCTCCCCGGAGATATTCACGATACACGCTGCCGCTCTGAATACAGTTTGATGTTTCGTCTAACCAGCTGTGATTTCAGTGAAGAAAAGCGCGCTGGGCGCTTGAAAATTTTTCCTGAGACCGCCTCTATTTGGGGAACTCCTGAATAATTCCGCAATCTCTCGGTGGCCCTCAGGGGCCCTCCCCCTATACAAGAAAATGCCCTTTAGGCCGCGATGGCGAGTGCTACAGGCGGCATCTGGGCTTATGTTTTGTACCTTGAGTTGTGCTTTTTGTGCTTTTTTATCCCTACCAAAACTGGAATGGTAAAACAAAATTTTAATTTTTATATTTTATCTGGATTTTGTCTGCTGCCGCTGTGGAGGCGGTCGAGAAATTTTCCCCCCCAATCTGGAACCATTCCCCCGCTTATTTATCGAAATTGCTGTGTACGTATGGGGCTTTATAAGCAGCGTGCAAAAATAAATTGAGTATTTGTGATAATTATTAGGATAGGAGGTGCAGGGGCAGCTGCATCCGACTAAAAAAACGGGGCAGGGGACTTGGTTCTCTTCCGTTCAGAGAGTTCTTCTGCTGTAAAAACAGTGACACCGCTAGCAGATTCTCGCTTGAACAGTGATCCCCGTGACCGATTTTTTATACAAATCCTTGATTTCTATTTTGGGAAATAATGCCGGGCTACCCAGTATTACCCCATCGCATAAAATTATTTTTAAATAGAACCCTAAAAATGATAACTGGAGTTTCTATGAAACCTATTTTTATTCGCACAGCCATCGCATCGGCACTGATGCTCGGCGCCCAGGGTGCAGGCGCCGCACAACCGGCCGATGATTATGTTAGCGGGCAGAGTTACGCCGGCGGTAGCCAGGTTTGCTATGAGGGAGACCTCTATAAAACCCAGTGGTGGGCAACGGCTGCTCAAACGCCCGCAGATGCCCTAACGGCAGAAAATCGCTGGGACTCCCCCTGGATTTTGGAGACGTCCGGTGCCTGCGAGAGCAGTGGCGGCACCGATGAAGACTCCGGCAACAATAATTCAGATTCAGATTCAGATTCAGGTGGGAATACGGATAGCGGCAATAGCGGCGGTGCGGATTCCGACAGCGGTGACAGTGGCAACTCTGGCGGTGACAGTGGTAGCTCCGGTGATTCCGACACCTATATCTCCGGGCAAAATTATCGCAAAGGCGAAGAGGTTTGCTACGACGGCGATTTATTTGTGGCCCAGTGGTGGGTCAATGGCGACGATCACCCCACCGATGCATTAACGGCGGAAAATACCTGGGGCTCCCCGTGGCTGCTGAAGGACGCGGATGCCTGCGCCAGTGACGGCACTTCCGATAATGACAGCGGCGGTGGCGATAGCGACAGCGATAACGACGATAGTGATAATAGCGGCAGTGATAACAGCGATAACGACAATAGCGATAATAGTGGCGATAACTCCGATAGCACTCCCATTACGGTCAGTGTTTCTGCATCGCAGGCACAGATCAGCGGTGGCGGTAGTGTAACGCTGAATGCGAGCGCCTCCGGTGGCGACGGCAACTTATCTTACAGCTGGGCCCAGCTGTCTCCGGCCTCACCGGAAGCGGATATTGCCTCTGCGACCAGTGCATCGACCAGAGTTACCCTGCCTTCCAGTAGTGAGGATGTGAGCTATGTCTTCAGTCTGATTGTCAGCGATGGCGAGACGAGCGGAGAGGCGCAGGTAACGGTGCAAAACCTCGCAGTGGAGGATAGCGATGAAGACGACAGCGATAATAGCGAGGGTTCCGCAAGCTCGGTAACGGCCAATATCTCAACCTCCAGTATTGATGTCGGCTGTAGCGGAACGATTACCCTGGACGGTTCCGGCAGCAGCGGTGGCAGCGATATCTCTTATATCTGGAGCCAAACCAGTGGCCCGGTTGTGAAAATGAGCAGCTATACCGACAGCGCCACCTCAGTAACCCTGTCCGAGACTTACAGCGATGTAACCTACACCTTCCAGCTGACAGCCTCTGATTCCACCCAGGCCAGTGATGTGGATGAAGTGTCCATCAGTCAGGAGGGCTGTGCCGCAGCGGATGGATACGTGATGGGTATCAGCGAGCTGGAAGCAACGGAAGAGTCGATCACCAGCAGCGACGCCCTGCTCCAGGAAGTCAAAGACACGGTTGAAACTCGGGATAACGCCGTCGTTGAGGCGGTACAACCGGGCCGCAGTGCCAACCCTGAAAATGTCCTCCGCGTTGAGAGTATTCTGTCTGAAGAGGACTGGGATTACCTCTTTGCCCTCAGAGCGGACGAGTACACCTACACCAATTTCCTGCGCGCGGTAGCCAAGTTCCCCGCATTCTGCGGCGACTATACCGATGGCCGCGATGCCGAAGCGATCTGCCGCAAATCCCTGGCGGTTATGTTTGCGCACTACGCCCAGGAAACCGGTGCCCACGCAACCGGCTGGGAAGTGCCGGAGTGGCGCCAGGGCCTGTATTGGTTGCGCGAAATCGGCTGGACCGAAGATACCTCCGGCGGTTACGGCGCCTGTGATGCCAGCAGCAGCTGGGCAGCTGAGGCGTGGCCCTGTGCGATTAATGCGGACGGCGGTTACAAGAGCTACTTTGGCCGCGGTGCCAAGCAGTTGAGCTGGAACTATAACTACGGTCCCTTCTCTCAGGCCATGTATAGCGATATTTACACGCTGCTGGAAGCGCCGGAATTGGTGGCGGATACCTGGCTGAACCTGGCCAGCTCCATCTTCTTCTTTGTTTACCCACAGCCACCCAAGCCGAGCATTCTGCACGTTATTGATGGTACCTGGGAGCCGAACAGTGTGGACCTGGCAAATAATCTAACCGCAGGGTTTGGTGTTACCACCAATATTATTAACGGGGCGATCGAATGTAGTTCCGGTAGCGAGGATTACCGCTCCCAGTACCGCATCGGCTACTACGAGAATACGGCAGCTTACTTCGGTGTAGAAATCCCGGCAGATGAAGAGCTCGGTTGTGCCAATATGGGGCAGTTCCAGACCGGCGGTGCCGCCTCCCTGGATATCTACTGGGACAAGGATTGGGGCTGGTCTGCGGATACCCCCGACAACGAGAGTTACGCGTGCCAGCTGGTAAATTACCAGACCGCTTACTCGGCGTTGAACGAGGGCGACTATGCCAAGTGTGTTGAAGGTAACTTTGATATGACGATCGATTACCAAGACTAGGCATTAACCACTGAGGCGCGCTAGCGCCTCAATTCCACTCTTTTGGTGGCCCGGCATCTACCCACAGCCTGGCCGCCTTTTTTATTTCACTCTTACCCCACTCTTATTCCACTCTTATTCCATATAGGTCGCGCTATTATTATCGCCAATTTGGGTGACAATCATCGTCGCATCCATGCCGGTTTGAGTCACCATCAGGAAGTTGTTGTTGCCGTCCTGGGTGAGGATAGCGGTTTCCTGCTGGCCACTCTGGAGCAGATCTATCTGGTTAGTGTTGCCCAATTGAGTGAGCCTGGCCGCCTCAGTAGTACCATCCTGTAGAGTGGTAATCTGATTGTTACTACCATTTTGTAGGGCGTACAGATCGTTCTCAACGAGGCTCAGATCGCTAGTGATCGTATTTGAACTGCCTATTTGGATAATTTCTGTGGTGTGATCATAGCTGACGTAACTCAAATCCACCGTATTACTATTGCCCATTTGGCTGATGGAAAAGCTGTTATTGTCCGCCCCTGAAAAGTCGACAGTGCTGCTATTGCTGTCGCCGTATTGGTAGGTGGAGCCGGTGCTGCTGTCAGTGTCTTCGGCCGTCGAGGTACTAACATTACTATTACCGTATTGTGCAATGGCATTAGTCTGTTGTGCACTGTCATTATTGGTAAAGGTGGCAGTATTGGAATCGCCTAACTGGGTAATAATAGCGCTATTGTTGGCGCTGCCAGATATATCCTGGGTAGTGGCGATATTATTGTCCCCGGTTTGAAAAATAAATACCTCAATATCTGCGCTATTATTTTGAGTGACGGAAATAGTATTGTCATTACCCGAGGTCACCGAGATAAGTGCGGCCGAGACGGCGTCAGTTTGAGTGATGGAGACTGTATTGTTGTCACCGATAAGGGTGGCGTTGATTGAACTGGAGGTGGTGTTTTGCTGAGTGGGTGAACCCGTATTGTTCTCCCCGATCAGAGTGTTTTGCAGCTGGGTGTCAGAAGTGCTGATTTGGCTGCCCCCAGCGGAATTATTGCTCCCGTCAATGTTGACTTCCATAATGGTGTCGCTGGTAGACGCCTGACTGATTGATACATCATTATCGTCGCCAGTGATATAGCTCTTCATTGTGGAGCCAGTTGTCGCATCTTGCTGGCTGAATGTGGAATTAGTATTTCCTTCCTGCTGCTGGATAATTGTGCCACTGGTATTGCCGCTAATATGGGTGGCAGTGGCGGTGTTGTTGTCGCCGATTTGGACCTGCTCAATCAAGTTGCCGCTGATCGTGGCATCGCTTTGATCGCCAGTGGCACTATTGCCGCTACCGTCCTGTTGTACAATATATTCATTGTCGTCTGCATATACCAGACCGCTAATGGCAAGGGCGAGTAGGGTTGCGGCAATGGGTGAGGACTTCACAGGTAACTCCTTAAGGTCAGTGGGCTAAGTGTGTTGGTTACGGCTGTAGTGAATACCCCTGAGCTGACCGGGTGATCTATCCACAGCGCCTATTTTTTCTGTCTGTGGATATTTCTATCTCAGTTTATCCAGTTATATCGAATGTGGATATTAGCCCAGGGGATAAGTGTGATTTCTTGGGGTTATTTGCCAATAATTTTCACAAATTTTTGCGCACGTAATCGCCGAGCGGGCTGGCCCGCCCCCTTGTCTGCCAGCCCCCCCTCTTGTGTTACTCCATATAAATCGCATGATTATTGTCACCAATCTGGGTGACGGTCATCGTCGCATCCATGCCGGTTTGAGTTAGCAGCAGGAAGTTGTTATTGCCGTCCTGGGTGATGGTGGCGGTTTCCTGCTGGCCGCTCTGCGTTAGAACTACCCCGTTGGTATCGCCCAATTGAGTGAGTCTTGCCGTCTCAGTCAGACCATTCTGAAGGGATGTAATCTGGTTGCTGTTACCATTTTGTAGGGTGTATAAGTCATTCTCAGAGTTACTCTGATTGATATTTATGGTATTTGAGTCGCCCATTTGAATAGATTCTACCCAGTGATCGGTGTCGGATTGCAACAGAGTTGCCGTATTGCTGTCGCCGGTTTGGCTGATGGAAAATTCGTTATTGGAAACCATCGAAAAGACGCTAGTAGTGGTATTGTTGTCCCCGTTTTGCAGGGTGAATCCAAAACCGCCGGTGGAATTCGAGGCAACCGCAGAGCTAAAGTTGTTATCGCCATATTGTTTGATAACGTTAACCTGGTAAGCACTTCCCGTATTGATAAAAGTGCCAGTATTTGTATCGCCTACTTGATTAATTAGGCCGATATTATAGCCACTGCTCGATTGGTCTGTGGTAGTCGCCTGATTGTTATTGCCGGTTTGATAAATTAATACCTCTATATACGAACTGTCAGTTTGGGTGACAGAAATCGTATTGCTATCACCGTAGGTCACCGAGATTAATACCGCCTCGAGGGCGTTAGCTTGGGTGGGGGTGGTGTTATTATTGTTACCGATAAGGGTGGTGTTTATTAAGCTATAGGTGGAGTCTTGCTGGGTGGATGATCCTGTATTGTTATCCCCAATCAGGGTCTCTCTCATCTGGGTGTCAGAAACATTCGTTTGGCTGCCTACTGTGGTATTACTGCTACCGGTAATGCTGACTTCCTTTGTGCTATCGCTGGTCGAGGTTTGAATGCTTGATACATTGTTGTTATCGCCAATAACATAGCTCTCCGCTATTGAATCCGTCGTCGTAGTTTGCACGCCAAGTGAGGAATTAGTACTCCCCTCTTGGTACTGAAAGATTGAGCCGCTGCTATTGCTGTCAACCTGGCTTGCATAGGTATCGTTGTTGTCACCAATTTGAGTTTGCTCAATAAAATTGTCAGCGATAGTGGCATCGCTCTGATCCACTGTAGCGCTATTGTCACTACCATCCTGTTGCAGGATATAGGCATTATTATCTGCCTGTACCAGGCTGCTAATGGCAAGAGAGAGTAGGGTTGCGGCAATGGGGGAGGCCTTCACAAATAACTCCTTAACGTCAACTGGCTATGGCGTGGGGATTACGGCCATAGAATTTTCGGTATGTTTCCGCTGAAACTTATATTCAATCGCGGTCGTCGCAAACAGCGATATCTCCCGCCGCGCCTTGAGCCCGTTAAATGATTGCAGAGCCGGCACGCTGCGGCCTGGGCTGACTCTGCGCCATTGCGATCGGCATAAATACTTGGCTATGCCCGGGGGTTGATCATTGTTGCCCTGAAGCACAAAACTCAATAATTCTAGCCTTGCGGCGGCTATTCATTGTTTAGCGTTCGTCGCTTGCTCACTAGAGTCGCATATCAATAAAAATCTAGCGTATTTGAATTTTTAAACCTTGGGGCAAGTATTGCCAATCGGGCGGGGGAGGGGAATGGGATAAAAGTACTGATATATTGGGAGTAAATTCTACCCGGTGTTTATTGCCGCTGCGATCAATTAGGGGCGGGCTAATTGACTTTACATTTTGCATTTTGTGAGTGCAAAATTTTATCTGCACGGTGGGATTTGTACCGTGTAAAGCTTGGCATTTATAGCCGCCATAAAAGCCCAATGGCTGCTTTAGCGTATCGATGGGGACTCCGCCGCAACACGCCAGAAAACCCCGCGGATGGGCCAGGCCACAGACTGTGCCTAATATCTATAGCCTGTAATTCCCATAGCGGTATTGCGGCGTTATTCAGAGACTCCTCAGATTACTGAGTAAAGGTAGCGCTGTTGTTGTCACCCAGCTGGGTTGCGGTGATTGTATCACTGCTGCCAGTTTGAGTAATCGTCAACGTATTATTATTGCCGTCCTGGGTGAGGATAGCGGCATTCTGCTGGCCGCTTTGGCTAAGGTCTATCTCGTTGATCGTGCCGACCTGAGTTAACATGGCTATTTCACTGACGCCATTCTGCATCGCATCAATCAGATTGTCTTCACCGTTTTGTAGTGCGTACAGGCTGTTGTCGGCGTTGTCTTGATCGACATCTATGTTACTGGAGTCATCCATTTGGATAACTTCCGCCATATGACCGGAACCCGATTGATTAACTACGGCAACATTTATAGTATCGCTTTGGGTAACCGACACATAACTATCTGAAACGTTAGTTTGAAAGATTGTAAGATTATGGAAGCGCCCACTCTGAAGGGCAACCGCTGTACTATTGTTTGCACTGCTTATTTCTGCATTGATAGAGTTGCCATTCCCATTTTGTACAAAGTTGTTGGTCTGATTAAAGCTCGAGGCAATGGTGGAGTTGGTAAGCTGGGAATTTCCAGTCTGGGTAAGGGTGCTGATATTGTTGGCGCCGCCAGTGCGATCTTGCACAGTGCCAACATGGGTGTTGCCCGTTTGAAAAATCGTAATGGTAGAATTTGAAACATCAGTTTGGATTGGAGTGGGATCGTTGCCATCGCCATAAGTTTCCGAAATTGTTGTTGAGGAATCCGAATCCTGCTGATTTAAATCGGGGCGGTTACCCTCACCAACAACGGTAAAACTAGCACTGACATTGCTGTTATTCGCTTGAAATGATTCCCCGTCGTTATTATTTCCTTCAATGGCATAGATCACCGTTGTATCTGAATTTCCTGTTTGCATATTTTCTATTTCATTGCCGTTTCCTGTTACATAAACGCCGATAAAGCTGGTGGAGTTGGAAGTTTGGGTGGTTTGTAAATCATTGTTGTCACCGATAGCACTGGTTTCTACCGTTGAGTTAGTGTTGCCGTCTTGGGTGCTGAGGGAGTAATTATTGCTGTCCTCCTGATACTGGGTAATTGTCCCGCCGATATTGCTATTAGATTGAGTCGCATCCACAGAATTGCTCGTTCCGATTTGAGTTTGATCTATAAGATTGTCGCTGATGGTGGCGTCGCTCTGGTCCCCGGTGGCGGTATTATCGGTACCCTCCTGGTTGAGGATAGACTCATTGTCGTCAGCATAAACTAGGCCGCTAATGGCAAGAGATAATGCGGTAGCGACTACAGGTAAGATTCTCATAAGTAACTCCTTTACTTCGGCTCTCTATGGCGCATTGATGGCGTCCATAGGGCTTCCTGTATTACACAGGTGAAATCTATATCCCATCCCGGTACAAACGAGCGGCTACTCGATTCGCCCCTGGCGCTCGGGGGGGGATGATCGGCCCAAAATGGTGAGAGAAGTAGTGAGACTGCTGACTTGCACTGGCTTCAAGCCATTATTGTTAGCATAAATACTCGGCTATGCTGGCGCATTCACATTTGATGGTTTTAAAAGTGATTCCATAATCCTCCTCTATAGAGCGTTCGATAGGCTTGCCAAGTGGAGTGGGTTTAGTAATAGCACAAGTATTGTTAATGAAAGTTGTACTGAGAATGGGATAAAAGCACTGAGATATTAGTAATAAAGTTTATGCGCATTCTCTTACTGGAGCGCAGGTATTGGGTGTTGTCCACTAATTGGCGCTGCAACTGCGCCCCGCTTGGTCCAAGCTTTAATACCCGTTGCATAACTTGCACAGAGTGAAGTTTGGCATTTATGGCAGCCGCAAAAACCCCGCTAACACGATCACAGATTATTGGCCTGGTGGCTTTGTCGCTGGCCCTTTTTTTAGTAGCCAATGATTTTACGGCCTTTTCTGTTGCCATTCCGGCAATGGAAAAACACTTCCACGCCGATATTTCCACGCTCCAGTGGGTGATCAATGGTTATGCGCTGGTGTTCGGGATTGTGATTGTTACCGGTGGTCGTTTGGCGGATATGTTTGGCCGCCGCCGTCTTTTCTTTATCGGGACTGCAATTTTTGCCGGCTTTTCCGTTGTCGGCGGCCTGGCCGTCAACGAGTGGATGCTGCTGGGGAGCCGGGCATTGATGGGGGTTGGCGGTGCCCTGATGTGGCCTGCGGTCCTCGGTATGACCTACCAGATTATGCCCGAGGATAGAGCCGGGCAGGCGGGCGGCTTGATTATGACGGTGTGCGGCTTTGCCAATGCGATAGGGCCGCTGCTGGGAGGGTTTTTTACCGATTTTGTCAGTTGGCGCTGGATATTTTTTATTAACTTTCCCATTGCCTTGACGGCAATGCTGGTGGGCTGGAAAGTTATTGAAGCGGATAAGCCGGATAACAATAATGAAAAAGTCGATTACTGGGGCATGCTGACCCTGTCAATCTGCCTGTTGGCATTGATGCTGTCGTTGGATTTTGCGATTGATGTGGGATTTTTCAGCCCGCTGGTTATCGGGCTTATTAGCGCGTCGTTGCTTTTTTTTGTTATTTTTGCCTGGGTTGAGCCCCATACCCGCGCGGACCCGCTGATCCCCTCGGATGTCGCGGCCAATTGGCGTTTTTTTGCCGTCGGTTTGGTAACACTGCTGTTATCGGTCACCTTCGTTTCCATGCTGCTGTATATCCCCCAGTTTTTGATTCGGATATTGGACTTTTCCGCCGTTTGGTCCGGTGTCGGTTTATTGCCGGTGATGGTAACTTTTGCGCTGGTCTCCTATATTGCGGGGCGTCTCTATGAGGTCTTGGGAGCCCGCTTGATTCTGGCGGCTGCGGCTTTCTTTTTGGGCTTGGGAATGCTTTTACTCTCCGGGTTAATGCTGCACGAGCGCTACCTGCACCTGGTGCCGGGGATGCTCGCCCTCGGCGCGGGCCTGGGTTTGTATTTTCCCACTATAACAACCACCGGTGTCACGGTGCTGGGGCCCGCTAAGGCAAGTTTGGCGGCGGCCTTAATTTATATGTTTCAAATTATTGGTGGGGCCATCGGCCTGGCGATAAATACCACGGTTGTGGCAATGGCCCCGGAGTTGTCTGCGGGTATTGACCGGGCCTTTACGCTGAATGCGGCTTTGGCCGCTGTGGCATTATTGCTGAGTTTATTTTTTGTTAAGGCCGGTGCTTCCCAGAAGTCATAAAGTTGTGCGATACTTTAAATGCACTTTAAAGTGCACTTTATCCTCACTTTTTTCTTTTCTAAAAAAGAAATAACCCTATAAAACATAGGGTTTTTGCATTGCCGCCGACAGTGTAAGATTTTTCTCACACCGCACAAATTAATTTACCCGGTACTTATTTTTTTGTTAACTATTTTGCTTAATTGAGTAAGAATAGGGCGCTTTCCCGCTCCCCGGAAATGGACTCTCGCGGGATATTCCGCAACGATGCGGGTGACTAAAAAGTCGGCGCGGCTACTGAGCTGGCGCCGCTGAACAGATAAATCTCTCTGCGCCCCGCCTGTTGGGGCGCCTTTGCCACCCCAATAGGCGGGTCTGCCGGGATGGTTTTGTGCTGCGAATTATGTGTATAGGGAGCCTGGGGTTCCTGTAGTTGGTAAGGAGAACGGATTTTGATACCTATCGTTGACCGCGCGCGCGCGGAATCTATTGCACCTATTTGGCGTATGCCATTCCGCCCGTTTTTTTGGGGGGCGGCGCTGTGGAGTATGCTTGCCCTGTTGATCTGGCAGGGGCAGCTGCTGGGCTGGCAGATGCCGGCGCTGCGCGCGGGGGTGGTCTGGCACTCCCATGAGATGTTGTTCGGCTTTGCCGCTACGGTGGTGGTGGGCTTTCTCGGCACCGCCATGCAGACCTGGACCGGTATTCCCTCGCCCAAGGGTGGCCAGCTTATGGGGCTGGTCGGTCTGTGGCTTTTGGCCCGCCTGGGCTACCTGTTGGCAGCGGTGCCTATCTGGGTGCCGGTGATTGCCGAAGTGTCCTTTTTCCTGTTTTCGGCTTTTCTGCTCGGCGCCAGGGTGTTGAGGACCAAACAGTGGCGGAATATGTTTGTGTTGCCGGCGATGCTGATGTTTGCCGCGCTATCGGCCAGTCACTGGCTGTTGCCGGCAGCGCAGAGTCGGATTGCCCTGTTGGCGCTGCTGCTGGTGACGGCCATTATTTTGGTGATCGGTGGGCGGGTTATCCCGTTCTTTACTGCGCGTCGTTTCCACGTGAGTCCAAAGGATAAGTTGCCCGCTGTGGAGTGGGGTACCCATATTGCGGTGCTGGGTTTATTGCTGTCGGTGGCGATTGGCTTGCCGAAAATAGTGTGGGCCTTTTTTGTATTTTCCCTGGGGGTTTTGCAGGTGATTCGCGTACTGCGCTGGCACCCCACTAAAATATGGGCAGAACCGATGGTGTGGTCTCTGCACGTGAGTTACTGGCTGGTTATTTTAGGCTGTTTTCTCGCGGCTTTGGCCTGGAGTCATATTGCCCCCTCCTGGCAGAGCCCGGCCCTGCACGCGTTTGCGGTTGGCGGTATCGGTGGGTTGATTTTGTCTATGACCAGCCGGGTCAGCCTCGGCCATACCGGTCGAGTACTGCAAGCGCCGCGTTGGATGCCCCTGGCGTTTGTGGCCTTGGCGCTATCGGCGCTCGCGCGCGTTTTTTGGGCGCCGGCGCCGAGCGGTTTTCTCGCGGCAATTATTGCCTGGGTAGTCGGTTACACGCTTTTCCTGCTGTATTACACCCCGGTGTTGTTCCAACCGCGCGTTGATGGCCACCCCGGCTAATGCGCTGTAGGCCGTTGGTTGCTGCGGTGGTTTTTATCCGCAGCAACTGGGGTGCGCTAATGTAAAAAGTGAGTTAATTTCAGTTTCTCGCGCAATGGCGTTGAACTGAGCGGTATTTTCCCCGTCTTTTAGTTGTTAGTGTCTTCCTTGCTGGTAGGTTTTAATTTCGGCTTCTCCCCCTGCGCCTGACCCTGACGCGCATTGGCAGCCCTTCCTTCGGTACGCGCATTGATCTTATCGGGGTTGCCGGCAAGAAGCCCTGTGGGCTCATTTTCATCGAATGGCGGAGTGGGATATTTTTCGCGGTGCTTGCGGCTAAATTCTTTCAGACGCTCTTTGATTTGCGTATCTGTAGGTTCGGATAGGTGTTTTCTACTCATCTTTAAGTTCCCGATCGGCTTTAAAGGGTGTCGGGTTTGTCCGCTTGCGGGAAGGTGGCGACTTGTGGAATCTCGTTGAGGTCCTGATCCCACTCGGCTTTGCTGGCCATAAAAATATGGGCATTGGGCTTTATCGCTATGGGGCTGTCCAGGCCGCCGGCAGGCACCGCCAGGTGTCCAAGCTCTTTATCCTCCAGCGGCAGGGCGGAGCCACACTCCCTGCAAAAACTCTTGCTGTGGCGGGTGCCGGCCAGCTTAAAAATTTTGCTGGCCTCACTACCGGCCAGCCACTTGAGCTTAGCGGTCGAGGAAAATAACGTGGCGGCGTGAGCAGAGCCGGTGTCTTTGCGACAGTAGCCGCAGTGGCAGAGAAAGAAGCCCTCAAAGTCTCCGTCGATCTCGTAGCAAACGGTGCCACAGAGGCAAGATCCTGTTTTGTTCATTAGTCCTGGATTCCTTTCCGTAGATATGGGTTTTATTGCTTATAGCTGTATTGTGCCTTCGAGGTAGGGCACCGCCTTGCCTGAGATAATGACCCTGTCTCCGGCGATAGTGCAATTTAGCAGGCCGCCGCGCGTGGAGGCTTGATAGGCAAGCAACTCTTTCTTATCCAGAATTTGTGACCAGTAGGGGGCGAGCCCGGTATGAATTGAACCGGTTACCGGGTCTTCGGCGCCGCCATTGGCTGGCCAGAAATAGCGGGAGATAAAATCGTACTTATCGGATTTTGCCGTGACGACCACATCGTAGGGGGCGAGTTTCTTTAGATTATCCGCATCCTGCTGTACATCCAGCACCTCTTGTTCGCTATCGTAGATGGCAAAGTAAGCTTGATTGTTAAGTAATACCTGAGTCGGTGTTATTGAAAGCCCCTCCAGCAATTCCGCTGGTATGCGATTTACGGCTTGCGGCTCCCTGCGCGGGAAGTCCATGGAAATAATTCCATTTTCTCCTCGGTTGATTGTCATTTTACCCACAGCGCTCGCATGGAGCTGGAGTTGCTCGCATTGAGGGTTTTGAGAAAAAAGAACATGGGCTGAAGCCAGGGTGGCATGGCCGCAAAAATCGATCTCGGTTAGCGGCGAGAACCAGCGAATCTTATAGCCGCCGTCTGGGTGCTTTACCAGAAAGGCGGTCTCAGGCAGATTGTTTTCTGTGGCGATAGACTGCATCAGTTCGGCGTCCAGCCACTCCTGGGTAATTACTACCCCGGCCGAATTTCCGTGAAAGACCCGGTCGGTAAAGGCGTTAATAAAATGAATTTTAAGTTCCACGGCAGGCTCCTGGGGTAGTTGGCGCTAAGCCCGTATTTATACCGCTAAAAAACCTCGCTTTACACCGCTATAGCGCGGGCCGAGATTGACGCTAACCTGATCTGAATCACTTGGCAGTCGGTGTGAATCACTACAGTAGCCCGTATTTGTTGTGTGCAAACCGGGGGTGAGTGATGGAGTCTGATGTCGCTATTGTGGGGGGTGGTCCCGCCGGGTTGTCCCTGGCGGTGATGCTGGCCCGCAGGGGTTGCCGGGTGGCCATTGTTGAGCGCCAGGATAAGTCGGCGCTGTCTGCGCCCGTCAACGACGGCCGCGAGATTGCCCTGACACACAAATCCTACAAGCTGCTGCAAGAACTGGGGGCCTGGCAGAGATTATCCCCGCAAGAGATTAGCCCGCTAAATGCTGCCGAGGTGGTCGACGGCAACTCCCCTTCGACGCTCCACTTTGGTCGGGGTGAGCGGGGGCCTCTGGGTTTTATTGTCTGCAACGCTGCGATCCGGCGAATCTTATATGAGACAGTATTGGAGAGCGAGAATTTAACGCTGCTCGATAACTCGACCGTTACCGGGATGACATTGAACGGTGCTGTGCGTCACCTTGAGTTGGCAGAGGGGGAGGGTGTGCGCGCTTCCCTGGTGGTTGCAGCGGATAGCCGTTTTTCTGAGGTGCGGCGCATGGCGGGCATTGGCGCCGATATGCGCGATTTTGGCCGTGTGGCGATTGTCGGCCCGGTGCGCACTGCGCTGGCCCACGGCGGCATTGCCCGCGAGTGTTTCCGCTACGGTTCGACCCTGGCGCTGCTGCCGCTGCCTCAGCCCAATGTATCATCGGCGGTTGTCACTGTCCCCGCCAGTCTTACCGCGCAGATTATGGCGATGGATAACCGTGACTTCGCCGCGCATGTGTTGCGCGAGAGTGGCTCCCAGCTCGGCAGCGTCGAGGCTTTTGGTGAGCGCCACTGCTACCCACTGGTGGCGACCTATGCGCAGTGCTTTTTCGCCGAGCGCTTTGCCCTGGTGGGAGATGCCGCTGTAGGTATGCACCCGGTCACGGCGCACGGGTTCAATTTGGGTTTGGCCGGTGCGGATACTCTGGCGCGCCAGTTGGGGGGTACTGGCCGCTTACATCAGCCGGCCAAACTGGCCCGCGCCCTGAGTCGCTACCAGCTGCTGCACCGGCTGGAGTCCAAGCCGATTTACTCCGGTACCAACCGGGTGGTGGATTTGTTTACCGACGATCGCCTGCCGGCCAAGTTGCTGCGCAAGGTGGTGTTGCGGGCCAGCGATCGCTTTGCGCCGATCCGCAAGGCGATAGTGCATCAGCTGACCCGCTAACTTATTTAGACGGGGCTGTTCTTCGTTCTTTTTATAAAGGGGTATGTGCAGGAAAGAAGAAGGTATATAGAGACGCTCGGCCAGAGGCGCTCGGCTTGCGGGATTTTCTTCTTTTTCTATACTGATCTGCGAGATGGTAGCGACGGCTTTTACCCGCCAGGTGAAAACAAATGCCAATTATGGCTTGACTCGCCGAGTCAGCCCCAATAGAATGCGCAGCCTCTTGAGTGGTTGGGCTGGTCCCGCCGCAGGAAACAAAGATCAACCAGGCTTTGTTTCTTGGAGTTGTTGCGGGGTGGAGCAGCCTGGTAGCTCGTCGGGCTCATAACCCGAAGGTCGTAGGTTCAAATCCTGCCCCCGCTACCAATTTCCCGAGGGAAAATTTGATTGCGCTTTTGTTGTTGCGGGGTGGAGCAGCCTGGTAGCTCGTCGGGCTCATAACCCGAAGGTCGTAGGTTCAAATCCTGCCCCCGCTACCAACTTGCCTTTAGGGCAAAACTTTGATTGCGCTTTCGTTGTTGCGGGGTGGAGCAGCTTGGTAGCTCGTCGGGCTCATAACCCGAAGGTCGTAGGTTCAAATCCTGCCCCCGCTACCAGATTCAGGTGCCAGTGGTATTTAGGTCGATGCCCGACGATTCGGACTCCCCTTTTACCTCTGGCGGCATAGCCGGCGAAGGTCATAGGTTAAACTCTGTCTTCGCTAGCAAATTCCGGTACCAGTGGTACTTAGGTCGATGTCCGACGGTTCGGGCTCTCCTTTTACCTCTGGCGGCATAGCCGAGCGAAGGTCATAGGTTAAACCCTATCCCCGCTACCAGATTCAGGTGCCAGTGGCGCTTAGGTCGATGCCTGACAGTTCGGGCTCCCTTTTCACCTCTGGCCGGCATGGCCGGGCGAAGGCTCCAGATTATATCTGCCCCCGCTACCAAATTTGCATCCGTGCACACTGACTGTGCGGATGTGCGGTCAAAGCCCCGTCAGGGGCTTTTTCGTATCTGCAAGAAAAGTTGCAGATATTTTTCGAAGTGGGCCGCAGGCCCATTTTTTGTATGTGGTGACGAGAATGGCGAGCAAACGCGAATTGCTGGAAGAGCTTCTGGCGCCGGTGGTGGCATCGCTGGGTTGTGAACTGTGGGGTATTGAGTACCAAACACACGGTCGCAACGCACTGCTGCGCATTTATATCGATTCCGAAAACGGTATTGCCGTAGAGGACTGCGAGAAAGTGAGCCGCCAGTCCAGTGCTGTGCTGGATGTGGAAGACCCCATCAGTAGCAAGTACACACTTGAAGTCTCTTCCCCAGGGCTCGACCGCCCTCTCTATAAACTGGCTCAGTACGAGCGCTTTATCGGCGCCCAGATTGAGGTTCGCCTGCGTATGCCTCTGGATGGGCAGCGCAAGTGGCGCGGACTGCTGGCCGGTGTAGAGGGTGATGAAGTGGTTCTGCGTGTGGATAGTGAAAACGAATACCTTTTGCCGATCGACAGTATCGAAAAAGCAAATATCATTCCCCAATTTACCAAATAACCTGTAGGAGCCTGAGCTCAGGCGATTTTGAGGCACAGTTGCATGAACAAAGAGATCTTGCTGGTAGCCGAGGCGGTATCCAACGAGAAGGGCGTTGACCAGGAGATTATTTTCCAGGCCATCGAAGCGGCATTGGCAACGGCCACGAAGAAACGCTACGACGAAGATTCAACCATTGAGGTTATCATTGATCGCCGCACCGGTGATTACGAGACTTTCCGCAGCTGGGAAGTGGTCGGCGATGAAGTCCTGGCGGAATTGGGTACCCAGTTCACTCTGGAAGAAGCTCACGAGAAAGATGCGGAGCTAAAAGCCGGTGATATTTTCCGCGAGCAGGTGGAAAATGTGGAGTTCGGCCGTATCGCCGCACAGACCGCCAAGCAGGTTATCGTACAGAAGGTACGTGAAGCCGAGCGCGCCAAGGTTGTGGACGAGTACCGCGATCGCGTAGGCGAGATGGTCAGCGGCACGGTGAAAAAAGTAACCCGCGACTTTATCGCAGTGGATCTGGGCAATAACGCCGAAGCGCGCCTGCCCCGCGATCAACTGGTTGGTCGTGAAATTTTCCGACTCGGCGATCGCGTGCGCGCAATCCTGTTGGAAATTCAGCCGGAAGCCCGCGGCCCTCAGCTGATGCTGAGCCGCTCCTGCCCGGAAATGCTTATCGAGTTGTTCCGCATTGAAGTGCCGGAAATCTCCGAGCAGGTTATTGAAATTAAAGGCGCAGCCCGCGATCCCGGTCTGCGTGCAAAAATTGCGGTAAACACCAACGACGGTCGCATCGACCCGGTGGGTGCCTGTGTGGGCATGCGCGGTGCGCGTGTTCAGGCGGTGTCCAACGAGCTGTCCGGTGAGCGCGTGGATATCGTGCTGTGGGACGAAAACCCCGCTCAGTTCGTTATCAATGCCATGGCGCCGGCGGAAATTGAGTCCATCGTCGTGGACGAAGACACCGGTTCTATGGATGTAGCCGTAGCCGAGGAAAACCTCGCTATGGCGATCGGCCGCAGCGGCCAGAACGTGCGCCTGGCCTCCGAACTGACTCAGTGGCAGATCAATGTCATGAGCAGTGCCGAGTGGCAGACTAAGCAGGAAGCTGAGTCCAGCTCCATTATGCAGGTGTTTATGGATCGCCTGGATATCGAGGAAGACGTTGCCAGTGTACTGGTGGAAGAGGGCTTTGCCTCCCTGGAAGAGGTAGCTTATGTTCCCATCGAGGAAATGCTCGCAATTGAGGGCTTCGATGAGGATATCGCTGAGGAGTTGCGCGCCCGCGCCAAGGATACCCTGTTGACTCAGGCGCTGGCTTCCGAAGAGAAGCTGGATGAATCTGAGCCCCAGGAAGATCTCTTGAATATGGACGGTATGGAGCGCCAGCTGGCCTTCCAACTGGCCAGTCGAGGGATCGCTACTATGGAAGACCTGGCGGAGCAGGCTGTTGATGATCTGTTGGATATCGATGGTCTCGACCAGGAGCGCGCTGCAGCGCTGATTATGAAAGCGCGTGAGCCCTGGTTTGCCGATGACAGCGGCGAATAAGCTTAAGCGCAGCGAAAGATAACTTACGTATAAGTAACCCCCTCCGACCAAGTGACTTTTAGGAGAGAGAATGGCCGAAGTAACAGTTAGTGAACTCGCCAAATCGGTTGGTGCCACCGAGGACCGTCTGCTCAAGCAGATGAAAGAAGCGGGTTTGCCTCACACCTCTGCCGATGCAGCGGTGTCAGACGAGGAAAAGCAGGTCTTGCTCAGCTTCCTGAAAAGCAGTCACGGGGAGCAGGGCGCTGCGCCGCGCAAGATCACCTTGAAGCGCAAAACCACAACCACGCTGAAGACCGGCTCTGGCACCGGCCGCAAGACTGTGAATGTGGAAGTGCGCAAGAAGCGCACTTATGTGAAGCGCCCTCAAGCTGAGCTTGAAACAGCGGCAGGTGACGAATCCAGCAACCCCGCACAGGACGCGGCAGTTGAAGCCCTGCAAAACGAGCAGGAAAGACTGGCAGCCGAAGCCGAGCGCGCACGCGCTGAGGCCGAGGCGGAAGCTGCACGCCTAGCGGCGGAAGAAGCGGCCAAAGCCAAAGCCGAAGCCGAGGCGAAAGCCCAGGCCGAAGCTGAGGCAAAAGCCAAAGCCGAAGCCGAGGCGAAAGCCAAGGCCGAAGCTGAAGCCAAGGCCAAAGTGAAAGCAACAACTGAAGTGAAGGCCGAGCAAAAGCCGGCTAAATCTGAGGATAAGACCGCGGAAAACGTAGTGAAAAAGGCAGAACCCGCCGCACCAATCCGCTCCAGCTACTCCGACGATATCGAGGCAATGCGTATTGCCGCGATGGAGCGTCGCAAGCAGCAAGCTGAGCAGGAAAAGCGTGAACTTGAAGAGAAAAAGGCTAAAGTAGAAGCCGATCGACGCGCAGCCCAGGAAAAGAAAGAGAAAGCTGCTCAGGCAGCCAAGGCTAAACCAGCACCGGCGAAAAGTGCTGAGAAGACCAATGAGGTCAAGCCGGCTCTGCGTCGCAAGCTGGAGGCAGCGACCACTGCCCCCGCCGAAACTGATCGCTCCGAGGACGAGCCGCGCAAGCGTCGCGGTCGCCGCTCCAAGTCCGGCCCGAAAAAATCCAGCAAGACCGCTCTGTACGAGCAGGCGCTGGAAGTATTTGAGGAAGACGAAGCATCCAAGCGCAGCACGCGCTCCCTGTCTAGTCCGACTCTGAGGGTTAAACCCACCCACGGCTTTAAAAGGCCCACGGAGAAGCAGGTGTACGAAGTACAGTTGGGCGAAACCATCACTGTTGGCGAGCTGGCCAAACAGATGAATGTGAAAGCCGGCGACCTGATCAAACGCCTGATGAAAATGGGCGAGATGGCTACCATCAACCAGAGCCTGGACCGTGAGACCGCTCAGCTGATCATCGAAGAGATGGGCCACAAGGTGGTATTCCGCTCCGAGAGCGAGCTGGAGGAAGCACTGGTTGCCGAGACTCAGGCCAGTGAAGGCGCTGAGGTTTCCCGCGCACCGGTCGTTACCGTAATGGGTCACGTCGACCACGGTAAAACCTCCCTGCTGGACTACATCCGTAAGACCAAGGTGGCTTCCGGTGAAGCCGGTGGTATTACCCAGCACATCGGTGCCTACCGCGTAAAAACCAGCCAGGGCGAGATCGCCTTCCTGGACACCCCCGGACACGCCGCCTTTACCGCGATGCGCGCCCGTGGCGCCCAGGCAACTGACGTGGTTATCCTGGTAGTGGCCGCCGACGACGGTGTGATGCCGCAGACGGAAGAAGCGGTGAACCACGCCCGCGCCGCCGGTGTACCGCTGGTTGTCGCCATCAACAAGTGCGACAAAGAAGCTGCCGATCCCGATCGCGTTAAAAACGAGCTGGCAGCGAAGGACGTTATCCCGGAAGACTGGGGCGGTGATACCCAGTTTATCAATGTGTCTGCACACACCGGTGAAGGTATCGACGAACTGCTGGAAGCTGTTTCCCTGCAAGCAGAGATGCTGGAGCTGAAGGCCAAGATCAAGGTACCGGCAACGGGTGTTGTGATCGAATCCCGCCTGGAAAAAGGTCGCGGTGTTGTGGCTACCCTGTTGGTACAAAACGGCGAGCTGAAGCGCGGCGATATCGTACTGGCGGGTCAGAGCTATGGCCGTGTGCGCGCCATGACCAACGAGCTGGGCAAGCAGGTAAAAGAAGCCGGCCCCTCAACCCCGGTTGAGCTGCTGGGTCTGGACACTACCCCCAACGCCGGTGACGAGTTCATGGTGGTTGCGGACGAGCGCAGAGCCCGTGAAGTGGCCGAGCAGCGCGGTGACAAAGAGCGTCGCGAGCGCATGCAGCGCCAGCAGGCGGCCAAGCTGGAAAACATGTTTGCCAACATGGAAGCCGGCGAGCGCAAAGTACTGCCGGTTGTGATCAAAGCGGACGTGCGCGGTTCCCTGGAAGCTATCCTGAGTGCACTAGCGGAGATCGGCAACGACGAAGTTTCTGTCAACGTTGTGTCCAGCGGTGTGGGTGGTATCGCCGAAAACGATATCAACCTGGCCCTGACCTCCGGCGCTATCGTACTGGGCTTTAACACCCGTGCCGATGTCGCAGCGCGCAAAGTGGCCGAGACGGAAAGTGTAGAGGTTCGCTACTACAGCGTGATCTACAACCTGCTCGACGAAGTGAAGCAGGCGCTGTCCGGCATGCTTGATCCGGAAATACGCGAAGAAATCGTGGGTATTGCCCAGGTTCGCGATGTGTTCCGTTCACCGAAGTTTGGCGCCATTGCCGGTTGTATGGTTACCGAAGGTACCGTCTACCGCAACAAGCCGATCCGCGTACTGCGCGACAACGTTGTAATCTACCAGGGTGAACTGGAATCCCTGCGCCGCTTCAAAGACGATGTGCAGGATGTGCGCAACGGCATGGAGTGTGGTATCGGGGTTAAGGACTACAACGACGTCAAGTCCGGCGACCAGATCGAAGTTTACGATATCGTTAAGGTTGCTCGCGAACTCTAAGGAGTTTTGCAGCGGAGCCAGGGACAAACCCGCGCGGCGATCGCCGTGCGGGTTTTCCTGTCTTTAAACCGCCATTCTCAATAGGTAAACAATGGCAAGAGAATTCCACCGCGCAGACCGCGTCGCCGACGCCATGCGCCGCGAGTTGGCCCAGCTTATTCAGAAAGAAGTACGCGACCCTCGTCTGGGCATGATTAATGTCAATGATGTAGAGGTCAGTCGTGATCTGGCCACCGCCAAGGTGTTTGTCACCCTGGTCGGTGAAGACGACCGCGAAAAAATTGATGCTTCTATGTCTGTGCTGAATAAGGCCGCAGGCTTCCTGCGTACCCAGTTGGCACGCTCCATACAAATGCGCAGTATTCCGCGCTTACACTTTCGCTACGATGAAACCTCCGTACGCGGACAGGCACTTTCCGCGCTGATTGATAAGGCGATAAGTTCTGATCGTAAGCACCAGGACGACGATAGCGACTCCAACGAAGATTAATCCATGGGCCGCAGACCAAAATGGGGCCGGCCGGTTCACGGCGTGCTGTTATTGAACAAGCCCGCCGGGATTACCGCCAACGACGCCCTGCAAAAAGCCAAACGACTCTTTTTCGCCAATCGCGCCGGTCATACCGGAGCGCTGGACCCCCTGGCAACCGGTGTACTGCCGATCTGTTTCGGTGAGGCGACCAAGTTCTCCCAGTACCTGCTCGATGCGGACAAGCGCTACCGCAGTACTTTTGTTTTCGGCATGACCACAGCCAGCGGCGACGCCGACGGCGATGTGCTGGAAACCAAAGACGCTTCCGCTTTGAGCGAAGAAGCCGTGCTGAAAGCGATGGAAGCCTTTCGCGGTCGCATCAAACAGGTGCCGTCCATGTACTCGGCCCTCAAGCACAAGGGGCAGCCGCTGTATAAGCTGGCGCGCCAGGGCTTGGAAGTGGAGCGCGAGGCGCGGGAAGTAGAGATTTTTGAATTCGAGCTACTGAGCTTTACCCCGGGCGCCCAGCCCCGTGCAGAAGTTGAGGTTCACTGCTCCAAGGGCACTTATATCCGCAGCATTGCCGAAGACCTGGGCCAGGCCCTGGGTGTCGGCGCCTATGTGGAAGAGCTGCATCGCAGCGCCGCCGGCCCCTACAACGAGGCCGACTCAGTGACCCTGGACGAGCTTACCGAAGAGCGCGGTGAGGGAATGGCGGAAGCGCTGGACCACCACCTGCTATCGGTGGACTCCCCCGCGTCCTCACTGCCCAAGCTCACCCTCCCGGATGACTCCGGTTACTATGTGCGCCAGGGGCAGCCGGTAATGGATTTGCAGGTCTACCGTATCGGTGCAGAAGGTGATATGGTGCGCCTCTTCCTGGAAAATGGCGATTTTCTGGGCGTAGGAGAAATTACTGACGACGGGTGCGTAGCACCTCGGCGTCTGGTAAGTGGTACTTAAGCAGAAAACGCTATATTGGTGAGAGCCGCTGGCGCTTGATGTGAGAGTATCGCAATAGTGAGTAGCTGGTCTGTAAATATGCACGGGCCAGCCGAATCTTTTAAAGCATATTACGACGAGGTTATTCGTTATGGCACTGTCTGCAGTAGAAAAAGCAGCAATCCTGAAAGAGCACGGCCAATCTGAAGGCGACACCGGTTCCCCGGAAGTCCAGGTAGCCCTGCTGACCGCCAACATCAACAAACTGCAGGGTCACTTCTCTGCGCACAAGCAGGATCACCACTCTCGCCGTGGTCTGATCCGCATGGTAAACCAGCGTCGCAAGCTGCTGGACTACCTGAAGCGCAAGGATCTGAACCGTTACGCACAGCTGATCGCTAAGCTCGGCCTGCGTCGCTAAGACCCTGGAATGCCCGCCTCTGGCGGGCATTCTTTTTTAATGCTTGTGGAAAAGTGGCGCTGTTGTCACTTTTCCGCAGTTTCGCAGCACAGCCCAGGGCAAACACCCGGCGGCTGTGTTGCGTCTGCACCGGCCACCCGGGTCGGTAGCGGTACATCCCCGTATCGCTCTGGGTTGAAGGTTTGGAACCTCTGCCCAGGCAACCACTGTAGGGGTTACTGGAATGGGCCAGTAACCGTAAGGAAATAGGAAAAAAACTAGTGAATCCAGTAAGCAAAACTTTCCAATACGGACAACACCAAGTCACCATCGAGACTGGCCGCATCGCGCGTCAAGCCACTGGTGCCGCCCTGGTTACCATGGGTGAGACCGTTGTTCTGTGTACTGTTGTCGGCGCCAAAGAAGCCAAGCCAGATCAGGACTTCTTCCCGCTGTCCGTGCACTATCAAGAAAAAGCCTACGCGGCTGGCAAAATTCCCGGTGGCTTCTTCAAGCGCGAAGGCCGCCCGTCTGAAAAAGAAACCCTGACTTCCCGTCTGATCGATCGCCCGATCCGTCCATTGTTCCCTAAAGGCTTCATGAATGAAGTTCAGGTAATGATTACGGTGCTGTCCGCAGAGAAGGACGTGGATCCGGATATTGCCGGTATGATCGGTACTTCCGCAGCATTGTCTGTATCCGGTATCCCATTTGGTGGCCCGATCGGCGCTGCTCGTGTGGGCTATACCCAGCAGGACGGCTACCTGTTGAACCCGAACTACAGCGTGCTGGCCGGCTCAGAGCTGGACATGGTGGTTGCGGGTACTAAAGATGCGGTGCTGATGGTTGAATCCGAAGCGAAAGAGCTGCCGGAAGATATCATGTTGGGTGCGGTACTGTTTGCCCACCAGGAAATGCAGGCTGTTGTTAAAGTCTGTGAAGAACTGAAAGCAGAAGCTGGTAAGCCTACTTGGGACTGGCAGCCGGAAGCCGAAAAGACCGAGCTAAAATCTGCGCTGGAAGGCCAGTTTGGTGGCAAGGTTGCCGAAGCATACCGCATCACCGACAAGCAGCAGCGTACTGCTCGCCTGAGCGAGCTGCGCAGCGAAGCGGTCGAAGCCCTGGCTTCTGAGGAAGTTGAAGCTGGCGATGTAAATAGCTATTTCGGTAAGCTGGAAAAGAAAACCGTTCGTGGCGCCGTAGTGCGTGGCGAGCCGCGCATCGATGGTCGCGATACCAAGACTGTGCGCCCGATCAATGTAGAAGCTGGTGTCTTGCCAAAAGGCCACGGTTCTGCGCTGTTCACCCGTGGTGAAACCCAGGCTCTGGTCGTTGCTACTCTGGGTGCTACCCGCGATGCACAGATCATTGATGCCCTGGAAGGTGAACGTAAAGACTACTTTATGCTGCACTACAACTTCCCTCCCTACTCTGTAGGTGAAGCAGGTCGTGTCGGTGCTACCGGTCGTCGTGAAATTGGCCATGGCCGCCTCGCCCGTCGTGGTATTGCTGCCGTTCTGCCAGACCCCGAGAGCTTCCCCTACACAGTGCGTGTGGTTTCCGAGATTACTGAATCCAACGGTTCCAGCTCTATGGCCTCCGTGTGTGGTTCCAGCCTGGCGCTGATGGATGCGGGTGTTCCGCTGAAGGCACCGGTAGCTGGTATCGCTATGGGTCTGGTGAAGGAAGACGAAGGCTATGCGGTTCTGACCGATATCCTCGGCGACGAAGACCACCTCGGCGATATGGACTTCAAAGTAGCGGGTACCGCCTCCGGTGTGACCGCGCTGCAGATGGACATCAAGATCGAAGGTATTACCGAAGAGATCATGGAAACTGCTCTGGAGCAGGCTCTGCAAGCGCGTCTTCATATCCTCGTGGAAATGAACAAGCTGATCGGTGAATCGCGTACCAGCGTGAATGAAAACGCACCGCGTTTCGCAACCCTGAAGATCCATCCGGACAAGATTCGCGATGTGATCGGCAAGGGTGGCGCGACTATTCGTTCTATCACTGAAGAGACCGGTGCTTCCATCGATATCGAAGATGACGGCAGCATCAAAGTCTTCGGTGAAGACGGTGAGAGCCTGGAAGCGGCGGTAACCCGCATCGAGGAGATCACTGCGGAAGCTGAGATCGGCGCTATCTACGAGGGCACCGTGGTGCGTATCGTGGACTTCGGTGCGTTTGTTAACTTCCTGCCGGGCAAAGACGGTCTGGTGCATATCTCGCAGATCGCTGAAGAGCGCGTCAATGCGGTAACCGACTACCTGAGCGAAGGTGAGAAGGTTAAGGTCAAGGTGCTCGACGTTGACCAGCGTGGACGTATCAAGCTTTCTATCAAGGAAGCCAAGGCCGATGCCGCTGCTGCGGAAGAAGCCAAGCAAGGTTCCGGCGAAGCTTAAGTCGCCGAACTGAAAAAACCCGGCTTTTAAGCCGGGTTTTTTTATGCCCGCACCACTATGGCATGGTCGCTTGTTGCCAGTTTTCGATTAGAATTCTGCAAAAAAAGGGACAAAACAGTGGATAGCTTGTGGCCGATCGATATTCTCCTCTCCCTCGCCGCACTGCTGATCGCCAATCAGTACTGGCGCCTTGGCAATACCCGCTACTTATCTGCCGCACTACTGGTGATGGCGGGGCTTTTATTGATCGCTGTCTGTGCGTTGGTCGGCGCCTATCGCTACGGTATCGATCCCGGCGTAACCCAGCTGCACCGAGCCCTGCTGCAATTGTCCGGGTTTAGCTCGCTGCTGCTAATTGGAATAGGATTGGTTTGGGCGCGTTTCGGGATAGGTCTTGGACAGAGTACCCGGGGACCCGCCTATGCAGTCCTGGTGCTGGTATTGGCTTCGTCTATTGGCATCTCGGAAAGTGGCAGCTTGTCGCCGCAAGAGGTGACAGAGGTATTTTCTGCCCTGGGGCTTCTGCTGTGGCTGGGGGTCGCCATGATGGAGCTGATGTCGCCGCGACGCCTGTCGCCACCGGGGCCCCTGTTGCTGGGGGCCGGCGCTGTTGTTATTGCGATGGATGGTTTGTTTGTGGGTACCGGCGCTCCCCGGGTATTGGGGTTGGCGCGCACAAATTGGTTTCACCTGCTGCTGGGACTTTCGCTATTTTCGCTGTTAGCGGCCCGGCCACTGTTCGAACGGGATAAGTGTTTACATGAGTAACGTAATTACTGAACTGCGCGGGGGCTGCCACTGCGGTGCCGTTCGCTACCGGGCGCGGCATGAGCGCAAAGCGGGGCAGAAACTGATCGCCCACGCGTGCAACTGCTCCATGTGTGAGAAAGTGGGTTTCCTGCACGTTATTATTCCCGCAGCTAACTTTACGCTGGAGTCGGGGGAGGGCGAGCTGGAGTGTTACACCTTTAATAGCGGGGTGGCCAAGCACTTGTTTTGTCGCCACTGCGGGGTGAAATCATTTTATGTGCCGCGCTCCAACCCGGATGGCTACAGTCTGAATGCGCGCTGTTTTGACGAGAGACCGGGGGACTTACAGGTAGAACCTTTCGACGGTCAAAACTGGGAGCAGAATGCCGCTGAGCTGGCCCATCTGAGCAAGTAAGCTGCACAGCTGCGGCGCTTGGAGAAGGCTGCCCCTTTCGATCCCCGGCGAAAGAGGCGGCGTCGCTCGCTTAGTGCTTAACCCAGGAGAAGTCTACAAATACTGGATCGTGGTCGCTCAACCCGCTGTAGGCTGAAGAGCTGATATAGTAATTGCTGACATCCAGTGTGTAATTGGGGTTGTTGTTAATAACAACGACATGATCGGTAGTGTCCTGAAGTTCATCGGCGCAGGCCTCCAGGCTGGTATCGCTGCCAGACAGCATATACTGGCAGGCGTGCTGGCCGCCGACCCGGGCAAAAAAGGCCTTCCAGGCCTGGTAATTGGCACCGCGCCAGTCATTGTCATTTTCGTCAAATGCCATATTGAAATCGCCGGCCAAAATAACCGTGGCATCGTTCGAGTGGGCGGCAATCATATCGGCTATTTGATCCAACTGTTTGGCCTTGGCATTCAGGTCATCGTCCTCGCGCCCCGCATCCATATGGGTGTTGTAGACATGCACGTGGAAGTTTTTCGTGACTTCGATTTTTGCCACGGTAAAGCCTTTTTCCGTATCGCAATCGTTGCCGGCACAATTATTAAAAGTTTCCTCCTCATAGGTGGCAAAGGAGTAATCGTTGTTGTCGCGGTCTTCCCGGTCGAATGGAAACTTGGAGAAAGTCAGCAGGCCGTTACCAAAACTGGTGCTGCCGCCCTTCCAGTGCTTGGAGCGATAGGGAACGGTATCGTTATCGAGCTTGTCGTCGTCGTCCAAATAATTGGCTTTGGTTTTATTCCACACCTCCTGCATCAGCCAGAGGTCTTTGGGGTTGTTGTCAAATGTGTCAATGATCTGTTTAAAATCAGATGTGCTATTGCCGCCAATACACTCTAAAAAGCCATCCATGTTGTAGACGATCATGTCAAAGTTGCCGGAGTTGGCATCGGGAAATTCGCTGTCACCGTAGTCGTAGCCATCGAGATCCTTTGAGCCGGTGTCATCGACGTCGCCAATAAATTCAAACCAGTTACACGAGGTTATAGCATCCCATATGTCCTCAAAATCTACTGCGGCAGCAGAGTGGCTAAATAGTAGGGTGAGGGAAATTAATAGTCTTTTTATCACTGTTATTCTCCAGACTTGTTATCGCTGATTATTTTGTGGTGGGCGAAAAACGATTTTTTATTCGCGGGACCTCTTTGTTTCGCCGGTGGGGATGATGGATAGCGTAGGTTACAAATCGGAGTAAGGCAGGTTTATTTTATTTTATTTATTTGTAAAAAAGCCGCAGATTATTTTTCTTCACCAAAACATAATAAAAAACACAAAAATTGTATATTTCCCGGTGAGCAATAAATGGTTTTTTAGTCGGGTTAAGTGGGCTGGGGAAATATTACTCAGCGTGGCCTAAAGAGCGCAGCAAAATTGCCAAATTCTTTAGGGCCGCTTAAAGGGTTCCATCCGTGGAACCGGGGTATTTATTGGGGGGCGGTCAATGGCGCTTTGCTCGACGAGTGCGGATTAGCCAAAGATAGTGACCATTTGGCGGGAGAGGGCGGTTAAACGCCCATCGGCATCCCACAGGCGCGCCTGGATTACGGCGTAGCCATCCTCAGCCTGCTCCACTTCGGCCTGGTATTGCCACCAGTCAGAAGCGCTGCGCTCTGGCAGTGGCTCCATAAACTCCACGGTCCAGGTTAATGAGCTGGCGGGCGCCGGCTCTTTCATCATTGGGAGTGTCGCCGGTGGCCAGGCATCGATCAGTGCGAGCAGGTGGCCGATACCGGTGCGGCCCTCACTGCCGTCCTTAAAGCGCACCCAGCCCCCCAAAACCCGCTCTTTCGCGGCGCTAAAAGGCAGGCCGCCGCAAGCGATGCGGTAGTCAAACTTCTGCGTGAACTCCGGCACCAGGCCTTCGATATAGGGCAGGGTTAGGCATTTTTCCGGGGAGGGGTACTCCGGTGCTGAGGGGCCTTCGGCGAGAACCGATGACTCTCTGCCCCGGCCAAAACTGGCGAGACCCGCCAGCATAACCGCACCCTCCTGGTCGAGGTGTCCCTGCACCTGGGTGACAGAGCGCCCGGCGCGCAGTACTTCGGCGCGGGTGCCGATCGCGCCCGGGGCAACCGGGCCTACGAATGAGGTGGTAAAAGAGCGCAAGCTGCTGTCGGCGGGCAGTTTTGAAGCCATCTGCTCGTACAGCATTGCGGCTACCAAGCCGCCAAATGTCGCGCGCCCCTGGGTCCAGCCCTCGGGCACAGAGGTGGCACCTTGTGCGGATTGCCAATCCCGAAGTAATTGATCGAAAGTCATAGAGTTACCGCTTGAGAGCGGCAGGTGGGACCTGCCGCAGAAAAATACCGGGTGAGAGGGGTATTATTTAAAGATGTGTTCCTCGCCGGGGAAAACGCCTTGCTTGACGTCCTCGGCGTACTTGCGCAGGGCTCCGGGAATATCTTCGGCCTCCACCAGGAAGTTTTTGGAAAACTTGGGCGGCTGTTCGGTGAGGCCCAGAATGTCATTGATTACCAGTACCTGGGCATCGCAGTCGCGGCCCGCGCCGATGCCGATGGTGGGCATGGATACGGATTCGGTAATCCGCTTTGCCAGGTCGGCGGGCACACATTCCAGTACCAGCAGATCGGCTCCGGCTTCGTCGAGTAGCAGGGCGTCTTCGAGGATTTGCTTGGCGTGCTCCTCATCGCGCCCCTGGACCCGATAGCCCCCCAGCTTGTGCACGGATTGAGGGGTGAGGCCCAGGTGGGCACAGACGGGAATACCGCGATCGGTAAGGATTTTTACCGTGTCAGCGAGCCAGGCGCCGCCTTCGATCTTCACCATATGGGCGCCGGCCTGCATGATCCGGGTGGCATTGGTCAGTGCCTGCTCTGGGGTGGCGTAAGTCATAAACGGCATATCCCCCATAATCAGGGACTTTTTATTGCCGCGCGCGACTGCCTCGACGTGGTAGATCATCTGCTCCATGGTCACTGGCACGGTGCTGTCGTAACCCAGCACAGTCATGCCCAGGGAATCTCCGACGAGCAGTGTCTCAACCCCGGACTTTTGCGCCATCGCAGCCATTGGGGCATCGTAGAGAGCAACGGTAATAAACTTCTCACCGCTGGCTTTCATTTTTCGCAGGGTTTGCACAGTTACGAGCTTTTCTAATTTAGAGGGTGCATACATAACGATTAACTTCCTGGGTTGTAATA
Organism: Microbulbifer regidiadema (SeqCode); assembly: GCF_052466995.1. Lineage (NCBI taxonomy): Bacteria > Pseudomonadati > Pseudomonadota > Gammaproteobacteria > Cellvibrionales > Microbulbiferaceae > Microbulbifer > Microbulbifer regidiadema (SeqCode). The sequence goes on from NZ_CP174297.1 coordinate 4,361,900, forward strand.
ATGCCGGCCGCTGGAAATCGTGAACAGATATTCGACCAGCTGTTGGTAGTCCTCTGGGCTATCGACAATGTCGATCTCCTCGGTATTGACGATGAGTAGAGGCGCCTCATCGTAAAAATGGAAAAAGCGGGCGTAGGCGTTATTGAGGCTGGCCAGATACTCATCGCTTATGCTCTGTTCTGCGCTGACGCCGCGACTGCGGATTCGGGCTTGCAGTACATTCAGCGGTGCCTGCAAATAGATCACCAGGTCCGGCTTGGGGGCCTCCAGGGTGAGGTGCTTGTAGACCTGCTGGTACAGGTGCAGCTCGTCCTTATCCAGGGTGACCTCGGCAAACAGCTGGTCCTTTTCGATCAAAAAGTCCGACACCCGCACCGGCTTAAAAATATCGTCCTGCCGCAGCGCCTGGATCTGCTGTGATCGCTGTAGGAGGAAGTGCAGCTGGGTGGATAGCGCGGCATTGTTGGGGTCCCGGTAGAAGCGCTCTAAAAAAGGGTTCTCCTCGGGTAATTCCAGCAGGGTGTCGTAATTGAAGGTGGCGGCCAGCTTTTTTGCCAGTGTGGTTTTGCCCACACCAATATTGCCTTCCACCGCAATAAATTTGGGCGGTGTTTGCTCGGGCAGGTTGAACTCAGTCGTGCTGGTCTCGGATTTTTCGATAACCACTTGAGCGACTCCTTTTCGTTGGGGGCTTCCCTGGTGAGTTGCAAACGCAAAAGTACTATTGAGAGAGCCGCCCGTCGAGTAACTGGGGAGCCTCTGAATAATTCCGTTACCTCTCTGCGGGCCTTGAGGGCTACAGATATTGGGCGCAGGCCGCCGCGCGAGGTCTACTGCGCAGCCGCGCCCTGATAGCCAGGGGCATTGCGAAGTTATTCAGGGGCCCTCTAGGCCTCAGTCGAGCCAACCTTTTCCAGGCGGTTTTCCGGGCAGCGTTGTAGCAGCGCGGGCAGTGTGTCAGCGCCGGGCAGTGTCACCTCGGGAGCCAGCTCCGCCAGGGGCAGCAATACAAAATTGCGCTCGGCCATGCGTGGGTGCGGGACTTGCAGGCGCGGCTCGTCAATTTGAGTTTGCCCAAACAGCAGGATATCCAGGTCCAGGGTGCGGGCGCCCCAGCGGATGGAGCGCTCGCGCCCGTGGGATTGCTCGATAGACTGGAGCTGCTCCAGTAGCGCCAGAGGGGCCAGTGCCGTTTTCAAGGCGGCGACGGCATTGATGTAGTCCGGTTGCTCGCCGGGGCCGATGGGGGCGCTGCGGTAAAAGCTCGAACACTCCAATAGCTCTGTACTGGGGATTTGCTCCATCGCGGACAGCGCGCTGCGCAGTTGTTTGCCGGGCTCCGCCAGATTGCTGCCGAGGCCGATATAGACCGTTTCCATTACTGCTCTGCTCTCGGTTTGCGGCGGCGGCCGCGAGAGTTGCGGTTGCGACGGCCACCGCTGCTGCTGCCGCTGCGCTGTAGCTTGCGCACCATCTGCTGGCGCTGTTCGTCGTCAGCTTGCTGGAAGTCGGTCCACCACTGGCCCAGACCCGCTTCAATTTCACCGCTCTCCTCCCGCAGCAGCAGGAAGTCGTAGGCGGCGCGGAAACGGGGGTGTTCCAACAGGCGCTGGGCGCGGCTGCCACCGCGTTGGGGCAGGCGCTGCTGTAGATCCCAGATTTCGCGCATGGGAATTGAGAAGCGCTTGGGGATCGCGGTGTGGGCCAGCTGTGAACTGGTGATTTTTTGTGCCGCCTGGGCCAGCGCCGGTGCCGCTGGGGTGCCCTTGCCGATCAGCTTCTGCTGCTCGGCGTTGACCGCAGGCCACAGCAGGGCGGCATAGAGGAAGGCCGGGGTCACGCGCATATCGGCGCGAATACGCTGGTCGGTATTGCGCAGGGCCTGTTGGGATAGGGCCAGTGCCGCGCTGTCGCGCTCAATATAGGCCGCATTGTCCGGGAACAGGTGCTGCCAGAGCTGGTATTGGCGCAGCAGTTCAAAGGTGCGCTCGCCGTGGCCGCTCATCAGCAGCTTGAGAATCTCATCGAACAGGCGCGCCGGGGCAATATTGCGCAGCAGGGGCGCCAGTTCGTGCAGGGGCGCCTCGGTCTCGCCCTCGATGGTGAAGTCCAGTTTGGCGGCGAAGCGCACCGCGCGCAGCATGCGCACCGGGTCCTCTTTATAGCGGACCTCCGGGCAGCCGATCATGCGAATCAGGCGCTTCTCGATATCCTCGACACCGCCGGTGTAGTCGTGGATTTCAAACCCTTTGGTAGTGTAGTAAAGCGCGTTCACGGTGAAATCCCGGCGCACGGCATCACTCTCCAGATCGCCGTAGACGTTGTCGCGCAGCAGCATGCCGTGTTCGGACTGCTTGGCCTCGTGGGCCTCGCCGTCGCTGTGGTGGCCGCGGAAGGTCGTTACCTCAATAACTTCGCGGCCGATGCGGGCGTGCAGGATGCGAAAGCGACGGCCGACGATGCGGGCGCCGCGAAACAGCACCTTGGCTTGCTCCGGGGTGGCATCGGTAGCGACATCAAAATCCTTGGGGTGGCCGCCGAGCATCAGGTCGCGTACGCCCCCGCCGACGATATACGCCTGGTAGCCGGCATCCTGTAGGCGTTTCATAACCGTCAAGGCCGCGCGGCTGATCTCCCGGCGCGAGATGTTGTGGTCGTTGCGGGCGATAACCCTGGGGCCTTTACTGGCCGGCTTGCGCCAGCGTTTGATACTACTAATCAGGTTGTTGAGCATACGGCTGTCTATGTTGACTGCTGCCATTTAGGGATGGCCGGGAAAGCCCCGCTGTGCACGGCCGCACATCGACTGGCGGCCGCTAAAAGTGGCGGTCCCTCAGGGGGAGGTTCGCGGTGGCACTGCTGGGCCTCTGTACCTGGGCTGCCCCAGGAGCGAGCCCGGAAAGGGAGCCTCAGCGGCTATCTATCCTCAGAGATCGGGACTCGCGGGCGCGATTCTAACACACGCAAAGGAATGCGCCCGCAATATGCGGGTGCCGGTAAGTTCGGGGAAAAGAAATATGGGAATTATTATTACCAGTATGAAGGCAGCGGCTTCCTTGCGCTCTCAATTTGCTGTCAAGCAAACACCCTCTCCCAGGTACAGTTCAGTCAGTTTGCAACGCGCTTGTTGTTATTCTTATTCTTCTTGAGATTTATTGTTATTGTTTATTGTTGTTCTGCTGGTTTTGGCCTCTCATTGCTTTTATTGTCGGCCGCCCCATTATTTTTATTATGTTTCGCCCCGCTTATTGTGAGTTGTTCTAGGGCTTGTAACAGTCATTTATTTTTATTGTTGGCTGTTTTCAATTTTTGTACTAAGAGTAAAGCACTTAGTATGCCAACTTTTAAAAATCCTTATAAATCAATAACTTACGATCTTTACGAAATTTGACGGAACTTTTCTTAGCGCCATTGCGTTACGGAAGGAGCGGTAGTTGTTACTTCTGGGTGGGGGTGGGTAACACTCTCTGCAGTAACCCCTGTGGGGGTGGGGTAACAGAGCGCTCGGGGTCGTGTGGTATTGGAGGACAAAGGGGGAAACAGGGGGCTGGAGCCCCCTGGGGAAAGGCGTGTTTTATGCCTCTGCGGTGGCGCTGCGGCGGCTCTTCTTGCGCGGGATGCCGAGCTTTTGGCGGCGCTCCCACAGGCACTTGCGGCTGACGCCGAGCTTCTTGGCCAGGTCGGTCTCGCTCATGGTGTCCTGGTGCTCGATCACGAAGCGGGCGAAGTAGTCCTCCAGGGACAGGTCCTCGCGGGGGTCTGTGTGCAGGCTGCGCGGGCGCGGGATGCCGTCGGCCTCTTCGATCGGCACCAGGTCCAGGTCGATATCCAGGGTTTTGTGGTCGATCTCGCGGCTGTTGCTGTCTGTCAGGATAACCGCACGCTGAATGGCGTTTTCGAGTTCGCGCACGTTACCGGGCCAGGTATAGGTGGTCACCGCCTGGACGGCTTCCGGGGACAGGCGCAATAAAGGGCGCTCAATTTTGGTGCAGAACTTCTCCAATAGGTGCTCTGCCAGTGCGAGGACGTCCCTGCCGCGCTCTCGCAGGGGCGCAAGCGTCATTTGCACCACATTGATGCGGTAGTAGAGGTCTTCGCGGAATTTGCGCTCCGCCGATAGCTGGCGCAGGTTGCGGTGGGTCGCCGTTACCAGGCGCACATCCACTTTGTGGGATTCGATCGAGCCGATCGGCCGCACCTCGCCCTCCTGTAGAACGCGCAGCAGGCGGGCCTGGGCCTCCAGGGGCAGCTCGCCGATCTCATCGAGGAACAGGGTGCCGCCATCGGCGGCCGCGACCAGTCCCTCGCGGGAACTCTGGGCGCCGGTAAACGCGCCCTTCTCGTAGCCGAACAGCTCCGATTCGATCAGGGTGTCGGGAATCGCGGCGCAGTTAACTGAGATCAGGGGCTTGCTGGCCCGGCGGCTCTCCTCGTGGATAGCGCGGGCCACCAGTTCTTTACCGGTACCGGTTTCACCGTGTACCAGGACGGTGGCATCGGTGGGCGCCACCTTGTGGATACGGGCGTAGAGTTCCCGCATCACCGGACTGCTGCCGATCATACCGGCGATGGTGCCGGTGTTTTCCTTTTCGGCGATGGGCTGGGCGCGATTCTGCTCGGCCTTGCCAATAACCCGGCGCACGGTGGCGAGCATTTCGTCGTGATCAAAGGGTTTGGCGATATAGTCTGCGGCACCCATACGCATGGAATCCACCGCAGAGCGGAGGCTGGCGTAACTGGTCATAATCAGCACTGGTACATCGCCGGCGTGCTTGAGCAGGTCGGTACCCGGTGCGCCGGGCAGGCGCAGGTCGGAGATAACCAGGTCAACTTCATTGAGGCGATACTTGCTGAGCGCCTCCTTTACCGACCCCGCTTCACTGATTTTGTAGCGGTGCCGCTCTAACAGCTTGCGCAGCGCCGTTCGGATAATGGCTTCATCTTCGACGATGAGGATGTGGCTCATATGTTACGCCTGGTTACAAAATGCTCAGTAAGCGCCTAGTTTTACCCGGGCGCCGTTTCGATGCAACTCAAAAACTGTTAATCGAGTTGTTTTTGCTCAAATAACGATCTATTAGAATGTTCAGTCAGCTCAGAGATCCAGGGGCAGCTGCACAATAAAGCGGGCGCCAGTTCCGCTTTCCCGGTTGGCTGGGCTCACCAGCTCCAGCTGGCCGCCGTGTTCCTCCACAATGCTGTAAACCATCGCCAGCCCCAGCCCCGTGCCTTCGCCGGGCTCCTTGGTGGTGAAAAAGGGCTCCAGAATTCGCTCCCGGTGCTGCGCAGAAATCCCCGGTCCGCTATCGGTTACCGAAACACAGGCGCTGCCGCGCTTGCGATAGCCCTCGATTGCGATCTGGCCGCCATCGGGGCTGGCGTCGCGGGCGTTGCTGAGCAGGTTGATAAACACCTGGATCAGGCGCTGGTTGTCCCCCGGGGCGATCAGGTCTGCCGGCACCTGATTTTCAAACTGGACCTCGGTCTTGTCCCGCTGTAGGGACAGCAGATTGACCGCCTCCTGCACACAGGCGTAGAGGTCCACCGGCGCCCGCTCGCTGTCGTCCTGGTTGCCGCTGTGGGAGAAGTTGACCAGTGAGTGGACAATGCGGCTGATGCGCTGGGTCTGGCTCAGGATCTGGTCGGCGGTTTCCAGGACTTCGGGGTTGTCGCAGTCGTACTGGAGGTTTTGCGCCAGGCAGGCGATTCCCGTTACCGGGTTGCCCACCTCGTGGGCGACACCGGCGGCGAGGCGGCCCACAGAGGCCAGGCGCTCGCTGTGGATAAGTTCCTGCTCCAGTACCTGGGTTTCGGTGATGTCCTCCAGCAGCAGCATCTGTGCATCGCCGCGCTCGTTGCGGGAGCGGTCGCTGCGGCTGCGTTTTTGCCGCGCCTTGTGCAGGTTGAGCCAGTGGCTGTTGCCATCGAGACTCACCTGCTGCTTAAAGCGGCTGGCGTCGGTGGACAGGGCAAACTCTCCCAACAGGCTGCGCCAGGGCTCGGCCAGGTACTCCAGTTTCGAGCCGATAACCTCGCCGGCACTGATACCGGTGAGGTCCTGCATGGCGTAGTTCCACAGCAGGATTTCGCCATCGCGCCCCAGAGAGCAGGCGGCCATCGGCAGTTCCTCCAGCATTTGGCGGTGGTACAGGCGCAGGTTGTTGAGTTCTGCGGCCAGGCCGGTGAGCTGGTGCTTGTAGCGGCCCAAGCGGGTCTCGATCAGGTGGATATCCTTGTTGGCCGGTTGGTCGCTGTTTTGGAACGGGAAGTGGCGGTCGATAATCTGCACCGCCAGCACCCGCCCCAACAGGCCGGACAGGTTGGACTCCAGCTTGTTGCGCAGCTGGCGTAGGGCGTAGGGGCGGCGCTCGTCATCCGGCAGGTTGAGGGCGGCGAGGGCGCGCTGAACTTCTTTGTGAGCGGTGGCGGTGCCGAGGCTCTCAGCCAGGCGCAGGCGAAAATCCGCTGCGGATTCCACATCCAGTCCCAGGCGCAGAGCCTGGGCGATGGTGTCGTCGCTGCACAGGTCGGCGGCGTACTGCTCCAGGTTGCTGGCGCGGGTGAGAAGCGACAGCCCGACAAATAACAGGACGTTGAGCCCCAGTGACAGGGTGGTGATCTGAGTCCAGATCGACATGCCCAGGGGAATTTCGAGGGCGGTGCCGGGCAGGGTGATGCCGGTAATCCCAAAGACTGACGGGATTAACAGGCCGCAGCCCCACAGCAGCATGCCCGCCAGCAGGCCGCCGACAAAGCCGCGCCGATTGCCCCGGGGCCAGTGGATAACGGCAAAAATCCCCGGCAGGAATTGCAGTGAGCCGATAAATGCCAGTAGGGCCAGGTCCGACAGGGAGAGGCGGTTGTTGAGCAGCAGGTAAAAGGCAAAGCCGGCGATAAACAGAGTGGCGATCAGGGCGCGGCGCAGCCACACCAGCTGCCGGTACATATTGTCTTCGGAATGCCAGCGGGTGCCGGGCAGCAACCAGTGGTTCATCACCATAGTGGCGAGGGCCAGGGTGATCATAATCAGTGCGCCGGTCGCCGCCGACAGGCCGCCGATAAAGGCCAGGGTGGTGAGCAGGGCCGAGCCGCTGGCGCGGGGCACCGCCAGGGAGAAGTACTGCACCGGGCCGGCCACATCCAGGGCAAAGCCCGCCCACATAATGGGAAAGATCGGCAGGGCCATCAGCAGCAGGAACAGGGGGAAGCCCCAGCTGGCGGTGCGCATTGCCTGCCCGGTGGGGCGCTCGGCCACACTCAGGTAAAAAATATGCGGCATGGCCACGGCCGTGGCGATAAACACCAGCAGCAGGGTGTGGGATGAGCCCTGCTTGATGGGGGTGTAGAGTAGCTGGTGCATATCGGGATTGTCCCGCAGCCACTCATCCAGGCCGGAAAAACCGCCGAAGACACCGTAGATGGCATAGCCGCCCACTGCGGTCAGTGCCACCAGTTTTACCAGGGACTCCAGCGCCATGGCGCTGGCCAGGCCCTCGCCGCGCTCGCGGGTGGCGCCGTACATACTGGTAAACACGGCTAGCAGCACACAGTAGAAAAAGGCGATTAAGTTTTTGCTCGACACGCCGCTGTCCGGCAGTGCCAGGGCGGCCACACTATCCCGCGACAGCAGCGCCAGGGTCTCGGATACCGCCTGGATTTGCAGGGCGATCAGCGGCAGCAGCGCCAGTAGCATAAACAGGGTGGCGAGAGTGCCCGCCTGGCGGCTGTGATAGCGGAACACCAGCAGATCCGCCGGGGAGTAAAGTTGGTAGCGCTGCGCCAGCCGCGCCAGTGGCTCCAGGGCCACCGGTGCAAACAGGAACATAGCGCCGGTGCCCAAATAGTAGGCGAGCACCCCGTAGCCGTACTGCCAGGCCAGGTCGACAATACCGTAGAAGGTCCAGGCCGATAGCGAAACGCCGAGGGAGAGCACATACACCAGCGGGTGGCGCACCCAGCGGGAGGGCAGCCAGCCCTTCGAAGTGGCGAAGGCGACAAAAAACAGGGTGGCGATATAGGCCACTCCCACCAGGGCAATATGGGCGATATCAAAGCTCATTTGATTTGCGCCTCCACTGGATAAAAATCGCCAGTAGGATCAGCACGAACCAGAGGATAAAGGGCCGATACCAGGCGCCGACGGGATTGATCATCCAGGTGAAAATCGTGGGGGAGAATACATAGCCCACCAGCACCAGCAAAATTAATAGTGTGCGGTTACTCATAGATCGCCTTGAAAACCCGCTAGAGAAAGTGTGTTGCCCGCGCCCTGTGCCGGTGAGAAGTCATCCCTGAGCAATCGATGGCGCGGGTTATCAGCCGGCCCCGCAGGGGCGGCTGGCGCGGAAATGGTAAGTGCAGCTCGGGGTCAGTGCAATTGGCGGTTGCGCCTATCTACCTGGTGACGGCGCCAGTGGGCGGTGGCCCACTTGAGAATCGCCTCGGGGGATTCCGCTGCGGCGCTGCTCGGTAATTTGAAGCCGAGGAAGTGCAAAGCTTCGCACAGGTTCTCGGCGGGCGTACGGTCGTCGATAGCCGGCGCGTGATTTTGTTTGCTGAGTTTTTGCTTGTCGTCGGGACCCATCACCAGCGGCAGGTGGCCGAACTGGGGCGCAGTGGCGCCGAGGATTTTAAATAGGCGCTGTTGTACGCCGGTGGTCTCCAGCAGGTCTGAGCCGCGCACCACCTGGTTGATGCGTTGATCGATATCGTCGACCACCACGGCCAGCTGGTAGGCGTAGAAGCCGTCGCGGCGCTTGAGGATAGTGTCCTCGCGTATCTGCTGGCGCTGTTCACCGTGCCAAATATCCACAAAGCGCTCCTCGCCGCCGGCGCACTCTAGTCGCAGTGCCGAGGGTTCGCTCACCTCGGATTTAAGGCGGCAGAAGTCGTTGGCATGGCCGCCATTTTTTTTAATCTGGCTGCGGGAGCAGTCGCAGGGGTAGAGCAGTCCCTGTTGGCGCAGTGTGGACAGGGTGTCCTCGTAGAGTGCATAGCGCTTGCTCTGCCACTGGATGGGGCCGTGCCAGTGCAGGCCGTGGGCTTCCAGGGATTTGAGAATACGGGTTGCCGCGCCGGGCTCCTCACGGGGCGGGTCGAGGTCTTCCATGCGCACAAGCCAGTGCCCGCCGTGGGCGAGGGCGTCGAGGTAGCTGCCGACGGCGCACACCAGGGAGCCGAAGTGGAGCGGTCCACTGGGGGAGGGTGCGAAGCGGCCAATATAGGAAATCGTACTGTTCAAAATAAAAAAGGGCGATACGATGATCGCCCCTTTTAAAGCAGGGCGATCACAAGCGAACGCCGTGCCACTTTGGTTATGGATTGGGCGATCGCGGATCAGCCGGAGATCTGCCGTTCCTTAATTTCCGCGAGGGTTTTGCAGTCCACGCACAGAGTGGCGGTGGGACGGGCTTCCAGGCGGCGAATGCCAATATCCACGCCACAGGCTTCACAGAAACCGTAGTCATCCTGGTCGATAAGCTCCAGGGTGGAGTCGATCTTCTTGATCAGCTTGCGCTCGCGATCGCGAGTGCGCAGTTCCAGGCTAAACTCTTCTTCCTGGCTGGCGCGATCTGCGGGATCGGGGAAGTTTGCGGCCTCGTCTTTCATGTGGGAAACGGTGCGGTCCACTTCCGCCATTAGCTCGGCCTTCCAGGCCAACAGCAAGTTGCGGAAATGCTCCTGCTGCTTCTCATTCATGTACTCTTCGCCCTGGGTCTCCTTGTAGGGCTCAAAGCCGTGCAGAGATTCGGTGCTCGCAGCAGTTTTGGGCATAGTCGTTGCCTCTCTTTCTATACGGGCCCCCCTTTATGGGGGCGATACCACCAAATTCAATCTAGCCTAGCCTGGAATCTTTCTAAGTGATGCATTTTTTTTCACCTATGTGACTCGCTGCGCTGGCAGGCTAATCCTGTTCTCGGTACCAATACCCCCGGTGACCGAGAGCGAGGAAGCTATCAAATCTGTGCGATTCGCGCTACCAATAGTTGTCTGCTATTTTGTGGCGCCTGAAATTACAGCCAAGTGGTTCAGCCCGTGAAATTTACCCCTCCGTTGCAAAAAGCAACGCTTTTACGCCGTTACAAGCGCTTTCTCGCCGATGTGAAATCAGCCAGTGGCGAGGAGTTTACCATTCACTGCCCGAACACGGGCTCTATGAAAAATTGCTGGGTGGAAGGGGGCGATTGCTGGTACTCCGATTCCGGCAATCCAAAACGCAAATACCGTCACAGTTTGGAAATCTGCACCACCCCGGAGGGCGCCCTGGCGGGAGTCAATACCGGCCGCGCCAACGCCCTGGTGGAAGAGGCGATTCTGTCCGGCGTGGTCAGCGAATTACAGGGCTATACCTCCCTGCGCAGGGAGGTGCGCTACGGCGAGGAGAACAGCCGTATCGACCTGCTGCTGTCCGGCGCTGCGGGGGACTGCTACGTAGAGGTAAAAAATGTCACCCTGGCAGACGGAGCCCGGGGTTACTTCCCCGATGCGGTCAGCACCCGGGGCGCCAAGCACCTGCGCGAATTGCAAAAGCTGGCCGAGAGCGGCGTGCGCGCGGTGCTGTTTTACTGTGTGCAACACAGCGCTATCGAGACGGTGCAGGCGGCGCGGGAAATTGACCCCGCTTATGCCGAAGCCCTCGACGCCGCTGTCGCTGCCGGTGTGCAAGTGCTCGCCTACCGCGCGCAGCTCGCTGCCGCCGGTGTCGAGTTAACCGAGGCCCTGCCTTTTCTCCCATGAGGGAGAAGCGGTGCGGAGTTGTCAGTCGGCCAGCAGTGCGTAGAGACCATCCTGGGCATATTCCACCGGTACCGGCGTCAGGGCATCGCCGGTGCAGGGCCCGGCAATACACTCCCCGGACTCGATAAGAAATAGCGCACCGTGAGAGGCGCACTGGATCAGTGCGCCATCGGGATCGAGGAACTGATCTTCCTGCCAATCCAGATTGATGCCCCGGTGCGGACAGGTGTTCTTGTAGGCGTAGACCTCGCCGTCTTTCATCACTGCAAACACATTGTCAGTGCCGGCGGCGGTGTCGCCGAGGGAAAACCCCTTGGATTGCCCTTCGCTCAATTCGTCATAGCGACACAGGAAGTACTTCTGCATAGATTATCGGCTCCCGGCCTAGTGGGTGTTCAGGGCGCAAGCGCCGCTTTATTCGGGTGCCGCGAGTCTAATAGACGTATAGCGGATTGTCCCGTCGCGCAGTATACCGAGGGTGATTTCATCGCCGGCACGGTGTTTTTCCAGGGCGTTGAGCAGGTCGTCATAGCTGCGAATCGGCTGCTGTTCCACTTCGACAATCACATCGCCCAGCTGCCAGCCGCCACTTCGGCTGCGGTGGATACCGCGCAGACCGGCTCTCTCGGCGGGGAGTCCGGGTGCCGTGCGCAACACGGCCACCCCCTCAAAACCGTAGCGGCTGCTCCACTGGTCCGGGGCGGATTCGATACCGATAATCGGCCGCACCAGGCGGCCATGCACAATCAATTCCGGCACAATTTTCTTGACCGTATCTACCGGAATCGCAAAGCCAATACCGACACTGGCGCCACTGGGACTGTAAATTGCGGTGTTGACCCCGATTAAGCGGGCCCGGGAGTCCAGCAGTGGGCCGCCGGAATTGCCCGGGTTAATGGCCGCATCGGTTTGGATAACATTGCGAATGGTGCGGTTGTTGGCGGCTTCAATTTCCCGCCCCAGGGCGCTGACCACCCCGGTGGTGAGGGTGGTATCCAGGCCGAACGGGTTGCCGATAGCCAGTACCTTGCGGCCCACCGCGAGATTGCTGGAGGTGCCGACCACCAGCGGTTTTAACAGCTCTGGCGGCGCGTCAATTCTCAGTACGGCCAGATCCTTTTCCGGCGCCGATCCCACCAGCTCGGCCGGCCACTCACTGCGGTCCTGCAAAGTGATAGTGACCTGGCGCGCCCCCTCAATAACGTGAAAGTTCGTGACAATATGGCCCTCGCTATCCCAGATAAAGCCACTGCCGGCCCCTTTGGGCACCGAGTGCAGGCGCAGGGTTCTGCGATCCCGCACCAGGGTTTCATTGGTGACATAGACCACCGAGGGGCTGGCAAAGTTGAACACCTGCATGGTGTTGCGCTCGTCGTCGGTGGCGAAGATTTCCGCCTGTGCAGACAGCACAGGGGCGAGCAGTAAAAATACGGCAATAAAGCGGCAGAGCTGCGTCTTAAGCAGAGTCATTAATACTATCCTCCCTATGAACTCGGGGCCGGAAGCCGAGTGTCGCTGTCGTCTTCCGTCTTTTGCTCACTGTGTTGAAAAGTGTACCTTGTTCGCAATATTGGTGCGGTACTGGCTGCTTATTGGGGCCTGTTGGCGAGATTTAAAGCGGGAACTCGTTTTGACCAATCGCGCTGGAGATAAACAGGTTCAGGTTGCCCCGGTGCGGGGTTGCCGATTAAAAAACAGCACCAGATTGCGTACCGTGGTTACCTTGCCGTAATAGGGGTTATTTCCACAGCCCGCAAGGCTTCGCCCAGTTCTTTGTGCGATTTGCTCAATTAAGTCCAGATCGAGGTCATCTTCATCCAGTTTTAGAGTATTAAAGAGTTTATCTGATGCCTGAATTGGGACCTGTTGTTTAGTGGGAAGTGCCGCTTGCAGTTGCTCATATACCGCTCGAATAATCCATGTATCTACAGTTTTGCGCTCAAACTCCCGGGCAAATTCACCAATAGATAAATCTTTGCGCTTTTCACATAGTTGTTGGAAGTGCCTGTCAATTTTCGGTTGTTCGATGTGGCCGCAAATTATGGCTAACAATCCTAAGCCAGCTAAAGCTAAAAAATAGATTGGTTGGTAAATAAAGAGAGCTAAAACTGCGGTCAAGAAAGCAAATGATGTAAATTTACTGGCCCTTTCGGCTTTGTATTTAGGCATAAATCTTGATGCTGTTCGCATATTTTATCGTTACTCCAGTTTTGGTAGTCGTAGCTCTTGTTGTAATTTGACAAAGGTTTTTTCTGTATAGGGGCCAAAAACAAACTCAGAAGAATCTGCGAACTTGTGGTCTTGAAGTCGATCTATGTAATAGTAAGCACAGGCACCTTTAGGGCAAGCGTAGACTGAGATGAACATCTCGTTTGCACTGATATGATGTGGTTCATCGATACGGCGTATATAGGCATCGTCCCCCAAATCAAAACCAAGGGCTTTTTCGCCATCTATCCAATAAATCTTGTAAGGGCCGTCACTCCATGAGGGAGAACAGCCAATTAAAAATATGGCAAAGAGTAGTGGGATGTACTTCACGACACTTCTTTTCATAAAAGCTTTTACTTTGCATCTGTCCACATAGAAAGTGACCACGTTTAAGTGGCAGCTTTGTGAGGAATTGAACCTACAGCTTTAATCACTTATCTATTCAATTAGACACTAATTACGGAAATTTTGCAGGGCGAGGATTCGATCATCCAGTGGTGGGTGCGTGGCCATAAGAGCGCCCATATTGCCAAAAATACCAAAGGCTTTCATATTGCCGGGCAGGGGTTCCTCGTGGCCGCGATCGGACTCCACCTTGAGCCGTTGCAGTGCGGCAATCATGGACTGGGGGCTGGCCAGAGTGGCGCCGGCGTGGTCGGCCCGGTATTCGCGGCGGCGGCTGAACCAGGCGACAATCATCATGGCGAAGATGCCAAATACGATATCCATAACAATGGAGGTAATAAAGTAGCCGATGCCCAATCCCTCTTCATTGCGCAGGATAACCCGGTCCACAAAGAACCCCACCAGGCGGGCGAAGAACATCACAAAGGTATTTACCACGCCCTGAATTAGAGTCAGCGTCACCATATCGCCATTGGCCACATGGCCTATTTCGTGACCGATAACGGCGCGGGCTTCCTCCCGACTAAAGCGCTGCAACAGACCGGCACTGACAGAGACCAGGGCATTGTTGCGATTCCAGCCGGTGGCGAAGGCATTGGCCTGGGGCATGGGAAATATCCCCACCTCCGGCATACCGATGCCCGCTTTGCGCGATAAGTCCCGCACAGTTTCCACCAGCCACTGCTCATCGGCGCTGCGCGGCTGTTGGATAATTTGTGTGCGGGTACTGACCCGGGCAATAGTCTTCGACAATAGCAGGGAAATAAAAGAGCCGCCAAAACCAAAAATGGCACACATCAATAACAGGGCGCCGAGGTTGAGATCAACGCCGTTACTCTGAAGAATGCCCCCTATCCCCAAGAGGTTAAAAATAATGCCAACCAAAATCAGGACCGCCAAGTTGGTCAGCAGGAATAGCCCAATGCGCAACATCGGATCTCTCCTTCTCGTGAATATTTAACAGAGTTATTTAAGGGTCAGGGTAAGTTTAGATACGGATGGCGTAACGGGTATTACTGGGAGCCGGCACGGCGAGTTCGGGCCCAGCGCTATGGCTGTGCCGAGATGGGGAAGATAACGTCTCGGGTCTCCACCCGCACTGCGCCACAGCGGCTAGTCAGAATTCTGTGTGGCGAGCAGGCGTTCGACCTCGTTGGTCAACTGCTGCTTTAGCTCCGGGTCCAGGTCGTTCCAGTGCACGTCCATCAGTGCGCCTTGCAGTGCGTAGAGCATCACTTTGGAGGCGTTGATGCCCCGGTTGCGAATACTGATAAAGGCCTCCACCGGTCCCACCCTGCGCAGATCTTCCAGAGAGCGAATGCCAATAGAGTGGAGAATATTGACCGAGGCCAGGCCCAGGTTTTTTAGTTTTAGTAGTTCTGATTGACTCGGGTGCATTCGGTGTTCCCCCGCCAGTTTGAGCGTCCATTCACGCAATCAGTCTCCGATTGCAAATTTGAACTTAACATAAATTAACAGTGCGCTAACAAACATTACCGCCAGATTATTGTGCGCGGCGCCTACTTTTGGTGCTATCAATTCACAGGGGCAAGCCGTCGCTGTAGCCCCTCTGTTAAAGTAGCCACCGCATTTTAAAACCGTTCGAAATTTGCCCAATAATGAGAGGCCCATGTTATCGATACCGCTGCAACGGATGCTGTTTGGGCTCGGCGATGAGCATGTCATCGTCGACCCGGCTTCCAACCAACTTTTGCACCCCGAGGCGCTGGTCGCTTTTCAGCAGTTGTGCCGGGATGCCCGCGAAGAGGGCTTCGCCCCCAAAATTGTCTCCGGGTTTCGCGCCTTTGAGCGCCAGTGCCTGATCTGGAATGCCAAGGCCGGCGGTGCGCGCCCAGTGCTCGATAGCGCTGGCAAGCCGCTGGATATCGCCCGGCTCAGCGCTGCGGAACGGGTATTTGCCATTCTGCGCTGGTCTGCGCTGCCGGGGGCCTCGCGCCACCACTGGGGTACGGACTTCGACATTATTGACGCGGCGGCGCTACCCGACGATTACTCGGTTCAGTTGACCCCGCAGGAGGTGGCCGATGACGGTGTATTCGGCGCCTTCCACCTCTGGCTGGACCGGCAAATTAGCGCCGGTAACAGCTATGGCCTGTTCCGGCCCTATGCCGAGGATCGCGGCGGCGTTGCACCGGAGCGCTGGCACCTGAGCTATGCCCCCAGAGCCCGCGAGCTTCAGGAACTCCTCAGTGTGGAGCGGCTGTCGGAGCGGCTGCAGGCAACCGAGCTATCCCTGGGGGAGACTGTGTGCGAGCACCTTCAGGAAATATATACGCGCTTTATTTGGGTGCCGGATCACTGTTATCCGCCTTTTTAGGCGCCTTTAATTGGGGTTAGAAGGGTGCATTTTTGCACCGCTATAAGGCGGCACAATAGCGGCCAGATAGGCGCTGTTCGCGGGCTTTTTCCTTGAAAGGGGCGGTTGATCCTGCCAAGCTGCGCGGCAGAGTGTGCCCGGGGTAATATGAGGGAGATCAATTATGGGTGAGGACGTGGCCGTCGGCGGCCAGCGGGATATCTGGCAGGCGATGCGCGCGGAAGCCGCTGAGGCCGCAGCCGGTGAGCCTATTCTGGCAAGCTATTTCCACAATACTATTTTGCGCCACCAGTCTCTGGACAATGCCATCGCGGATCACCTGGCCTCGGTGTTGGAGCACAACGCCCTTACGGCCACCGCGCTTCAGGAGGTGATTGCCACGGCCCTGGCCAGTGACCCGAGTATTTCCCGCTGTATGAGCGAGGATATTTGCGCTTGGTATGACCGGGACCCGGCCTGTGACCAGTACCTGATGCCTTTCCTTTATTTTAAGGGCTTTCACGCCTTGCAATCCCACCGGATAGCGCACTGGTTGTGGAACCAGGGGCGCCACACCCTGGCGCTCTACTTTCAGAGCCAGGTGTCGGAGCAGTTCTCTGTGGACATCCACCCGGCCGCGCGATTTGGCTGCGGTATTATGATCGACCACGCCACCGGACTAGTGGTGGGGGAGACCTGTGTGGTAGAGGACAATGTGTCTATTCTCCACTCGGTGACCCTGGGGGGCAGTGGCTGCGGCAGTGGCGATCGTCACCCCAAAATTGGTCACGGGGTTATGATCGGTGCCGGGGCTAAAGTGTTGGGGCCGGTCAGGGTGGGGGCGGATGTGAAAATTGCTGCCGGCAGCCTGGTGTTGCAGGATGTGCCCGATCACACGACGGTGGCTGGTGTTCCCGCCCGCCAAGTGGGGGGGCGGGTCGACAGTGCGCCGGCCTATACCATGGATCAGACCCTGGATTCGCCAGAGTAACGCGGGGAAATAGTAGCTATGTCGCAATCCACCTACAGCTTGGTTTTTCGCGGTGACCTGGTGGCGGGATTTACCGCCGCTGATGTGAAAGCCAGTATGGCGCGCTTATTTAAGAGCAATCCCCAGGCGATAGAGAAGCTGTTCAGCGGGCGCCCGCTGGTATTAAAGAAGGGAGTGTCTCTGCCCCAGGCGCAGCAGTTCCGGGCGAGTTTGGCCAAAATAGGCGCCCAGGTCAGTATCAGGGATGAGAGCGGTGGAGCTGTCGCCACTGAGCGGGCTGAGCCCAAGACGGAAACCGCAGCTGGCGCGCAGTGGACCCTGGCGCCGATGGAGGGGAACCTCGTCAAGGAGCATGAACGCAAGTCCGTGGAAGCGGTCAGCGTTGAGGTAGAGCACCTCAGTCTGCGTGCAGCGGAAGGCCAACTTCTGGATGAGAGTGAGCGCAAAGGGGAGGAGCCCGCTCCCGTCTCTGTTCCCAATTGGGAGCTCAACTGACGGGACTCCTCCTGCGCAGGCATAAAAAAACCGGCATTTGGCCGGTTTTTTTATGCGCTGAAGAAGGGGGAATTAACCTTCTTCTTTCAGGTAGCGCTCGCGGGAAGCCATCACTTCTTTGCGCGCTGCTTCGGCGTCAGCCCAGCCTTCTACTTTTACCCACTTGCCCGCTTCCAGAGCTTTGTAGTTTTCGAAGTAGTGTTCTATCTGTTTGATCAGCAGCTCGGGCAGATCGCCGATTTCTTCAACGTGATCGTACAGCTTGGTCAGCTTGGTGTGCGGTACCGCCAGCAGCTTGGCGTCAACACCGGATTCGTCGGTCATGTTCAGAACGCCGACAACGCGAGAGCGGATCACAGAACCCACCATTACCGGGTAGGGCGCTACAACCAGCACGTCCAGGGGGTCACCGTCTTCGGACAGAGTCTGGGGTACGTAGCCGTAGTTGGCCGGGTAGAACATCGGAGTGGCAACGAAGCGATCCACAAATACTGCGTCGGAGTCCTTGTCTACTTCGTATTTGATCGGGTCGTGGTTGGCAGGGATCTCGATGATTACATTGATATCGTTGGGCAGCTCTTTACCTGCGGGGATCTTTTCGAAGCTCATTGCGGGTCCTGAATGAAATGAATGGTTAACTGAAAATTTGGAGGGCGAATTATATAGGTTGCGGGGCCCGGCTGAAAGTCACGCCTGCGCCGGGTTACACGCCCGCGCTGGGTAAATCGCGTCGCAGAGGGGCTGGCGGGTCTATCCTGTAACTCGCAGACAACAATAATGGGGCAGGAGCAGTCATGGTAAAGGCACGGGAGGTAACCAGCGCTCGGGAGGCCCGCGCAATTGTCGAGGAGCGAGGCCTCAGTCATGTCAAAGTGGGGCTATTCGATATCGATGGGGTTATGCGCGGCAAATATATGAGCCGCGCCAAATTTCTGTCATCCCTGGAGAAAGGCTTCTCCTTTTGCGATGTGGTCCTGGGCTGGGATGTCAAAGATCAGCTCTATGACAATAGCCGCTACACCGGGTGGCATACGGGATACCCAGATGCCCCGGTGCGTATTGTTCCGCAGAGCTGCCGGGATATTCCTTTTGAAGATGACATGCTGCTGTTTATCGCGGAGTTCGCTGGACGCGCCCAAGCCCTGTGCCCGCGCGCAGTGTTGCGGCGGGTGGTAGAGCGCTGTCGCACCCTGGGTTTTGACCCCTATGCGGCACTGGAATATGAGTTCTTTCTGTTTGATGAATCCCCCGAATCCGTGCGCAAAAAGGGGTTTCGCCATTTAAAGCCCTTTACCCCGGATGTGTTTGGCTATTCGATGCTGCGCAACTCAGTACACGGCGAGCTGTACCGGGAGATACTGGATCTGGGCGAGGGCATGGATTTCCCCCTGGAGGGGCTGCACACGGAAACGGGCCCGGGCGTACTGGAGGCGGCTATTGCGGTGGACGACGCCGAGGCCGCCGGGGATAAGGCCGCGCTGTTTAAAACCTTTATCAAAGTGCTGGCCCAGCGCATGGGCCTGATGGCGACATTTATGTCGCGCTGGTCCGGCGAATACCCGGGGCAGAGTGGACATATCCATTTGTCACTGCGCAATCGCGACAGCGGCGATTCGGCATTTTTCGATGCCGACCAGCCCGATGGCATCAGCCGCACCATGCGCCAGTTTATCGCCGGGCAGCAGCGGTTGATGCCGCAATTTCTGGCCTTGATAGCCCCCACGGTCAATAGCTATCGCCGTTTGGTGCCGGGTTTTTGGGCGCCCACCGGGGCCAACTGGGGGGTGGAAAATCGCACCACTGCGCTGCGCGCGATTCCCGGCGGGGATCAGTCCCAGCGCATCGAATACCGCCTGGGGGCCGCAGATGCCAACCCCTATTTGGCCCTGGCGGCGGCCCTGGGGTCGGGGCTCTACGGAATCACCCAGCAGTGGTCGCCCAGCGAGCCGATTAGCGGCAATGCCTACGCGCTGAAACTGGATCAGGGGCAGACCCTGCCGGGGACCCTGTGGGAATCCACACAGCAATTTAAACAGTCCGATGCGGCGCGGGAATTATTTGGCAGCGATTTTGTAGCGCATTTTGCTGCGGGGCGCGAGTGGGAGGAGCGGGAATATCGCCGCCATGTGAGCGACTGGGAGTTGGAGCGGTACTTCGAAATTATTTAATCGGGAGTATCGACGCCGATGGAGACCACAAAAATCATGCACCATCTACAGTGCATCTCCCCTATCGATAACAGTATCTATATAGAGCGCGCCCTGGCCGGGGAGATAGAAATCCGCGAGGTGCTGGATCGGGCCAGCGCGGCACAGCAAGTCTGGCGGCGAACGCCACTCGGCGAGCGAATTGCCATTGTCGAGCGGGCGGTAGAAATATTTTCAAAGAAAAAAGCGTGTTTGGCCGCTGAACTCTGCTGGATGATGGGCCGCCCGATTCGCTACGCGGGTGGGGAGATCAGCGGGTTGATCGAGCGTGCGCAAACCATGGCGCAGCTCGCCCCAGAAGCCCTGGCCGATATTCACCTGGCGCAGAAGCCGGGGTTTAAGCGCTTTATACGCCACGAGCCCCTGGGAGTTTCCCTGGTTATTGCCCCGTGGAATTATCCCTATTTGACGGCAGTTAATGCGGTGGTGCCGTCACTGCTGGCGGGCAATGCGGTTATTTTAAAGCACTCGGCGCAAACGCCGCTGTGCGCCGAGCGCATGGTCGAAGTATTTCATGAGGCGGGGCTGCCCGGCGGTGTATTTCAGTTCCTCCACTTAAACCATGCGTATACCCAGCGCTTGGCGTGTGCCGGCGAGGTGCAGCAGGTCGCCTTTACCGGTTCGGTTGGCGCGGGGGTAAATTTGGAGCGCACGGTGGCCGGCCGATTTATTCCGCTGGGCCTGGAGCTGGGCGGCAAGGACCCGGCCTATGTTCGCGCCGATGCGGATCTTACCCAGGCGGTAGCGGCGGTTGTCGACGGCGCTTATTTTAACTCCGGGCAGTCCTGTTGCGCTATTGAGCGGGCTTATGTGCATGCGGATATTTTTAGCGAATTTGTCGCCCGCGCCGTCGACTTACTGCGCGACTACCGACTCGGGCGCCCGGATCAAATGGAGACCACCCTGGGGCCGCTGGTGTGCGCCGAAGCTGCCGACCGGGTTCGCGCGCAAGTGGACGAAGCGGTCGCAGAGGGCGCCAGAGTGCATTTGGATGTGAGCGAGTTTCCGCAGGATAAGCGCGGCACCCAATATATGGCGCCGCAGCTGTTAACCCGGGTGCGCGATCATATGCAGGTGATGCGCGAAGAAACTTTTGGACCCGTATTGGGGGTGCAAAAAGTCTATGACGATTGCGAAGCGCTGAACTTGATGAACAACAGCGTATTTGGCCTGAGCGCGGCTATTTTTTCCCGGGATGAAGACGCGGCACTGGAAATTGGTGACAGCCTGGAGGTGGGCACGGTTTTTTTAAATCGCTGTGATTATCTGGACCCGGAACTGGCCTGGACCGGGGTCAAGCAATCCGGGCGCGGCTGCACGCTATCTAAACTCGGCTTTGAGTATTTAACCCGCCCCAAATCTTTTCACTTTAAGTGCGGTGCTTAGCGGATATTTTTCGCGGGCGCAGAGAGTGCAATTATCTGTCTGTGTGCGGAGAGGCTGCGGTCCACTTGGAATCGATAAAGATGACAGAGCGTCAGAGAGGACAATGTGGATAAATACCCTGTCAATTGGAATTATCCCACAACGGTTTGGGTGGGGCCCGGCCGCGTTGCCGAGCTGGCTGAAGCTTGCCGGACGCTGAATATACGCAAACCCCTGTTGGTTACCGACCCCGCCATCGCGGCGCTGCCACTGCTGCAGAGCGCGGCCAACCCGTGCCGGCAAGCGGGGCTGGATGTGCGTATTTTTTACCGTATTAAAGGCAACCCCAACGAGGCCAATATTAGCGCTGGGGTGGCCGAGCTGCGCGAACAGCAGTGCGATGGGGTGATTGCCCTGGGAGGGGGCTCGGCCCTGGATGCGGGCAAAGCTATCGCCCTGATGGCGGGACAGCGTCGCCGCATTTGGGATTTTGAAGATATTGGCGATAACTACAGGCGTGTGGACGCGGCGGCGATATTGCCGCTGGTTGCCATCCCCACCACTGCCGGTACCGGCTCTGAGGTGGGGCGGGTCGCGGTGATCACCGACGAGGTCGCCCAGATTAAGCGGCTGATTTTCCACCCGCGTATGATGCCGGACATTGTTATTCTGGATGCCCAGCTGACGCTGGGGCTGCCGCCGGCTCTCACCGCCGCGACGGGCATGGATGCGCTGTCGCACAACCTGGAGTCTTTTTGCTCCCCCCAATACCACCCCATGGCCGAGGGTATTGCCGTTGAAGGGATGCGCCTGATCAAGGCGTATTTGCCCCGCGCCTACGCTGCGGGTGCAGAGCTTGAGGCGCGCCAGCAGATGCTGGTTGCATCCTGCATGGGGGCGACCGCGTTTCAGCGCGGCCTGGGGGCTATGCACGCTCTGGCGCACCCACTCGGAGCCCTGTATGACAAACACCACGGTTTGTTAAACGCTATTTTGATGCCCTATGTCCTCGCGGCCAATCGCCCGGCGGTTCAACCGTCGATGGAACACCTGGCGCTCTACTTGCAGTTGCCAGCTAGTGATAGCGGCGACAGTGGATTTGCCCGGGTGCTGGATTGGGTGCTCGGCTTGCGCAGGCAGCTCGGAATTCCCCCGCGTCTGGCGGATATTGGCATCGACGATAGCGACGCCGATCGAATTGGGACAATGGCTTCGCTGGAGGCCTCCGCCGGCACCAACCCCATGCACTTTAACGCCATTGAGTATCGGGATATTTTCCTGCGCGCGTGCGAGGGCGCGATAACTCAGCAATAAATGACTCAAAAATAAATTGAGCGGTAATAAATTGCCAGCGACAAACGACAGACACCTATAGACTCCAGCGATCATCACTAGAGGGCTGAATGATGCGCAATACTATGACCCTGTTACTGCTGTTGCTCGCCAGCACTGCACTGGCGCAGGACTCAGCGAATATTCGCACGGCGATTTTTGCCGGCGGCTGTTTTTGGTGTATGGAACCGCCATTTGACCGGGTTGATGGCGTTATCTCCACCACTTCCGGCTACAGTGGTGGCCGGGTTAAAAACCCGAGTTATGGGCAGGTATCTGCTGGCAATACCGGCCACGCTGAGGTGGTGCAGGTCAAGTACGATGCGGACAAAGTCAGCTATTCTGAGCTGCTGACGATTTTTTGGCACAATGTCGACCCCTTTGACGGCGGCGGCCAGTTTTGCGATCGCGGCGACCAATATCGCCCTGAAATATTCTATGCCGATGACCAACAAAAGAAATTGGCACAGGAGAGCCGGGAAAAAATTCAGGCCAAACTGGACAAAAAGGTCGCGGTACAGATAGAGCCCGCCGCAACTTTCTACCCTGCGGAGGCCTACCACCAGGACTATTACCAGCGCAATCCCCTGCGCTATAAATACTATCGCTATCGCTGTGGTCGCGATCAACGGCTGGCTGAAGTGTGGGGCAAGGCTGCGGATTAATCGGCGCTTTGCTCCGCAGTCAGCGCCGGGTTTATTATGCCTGCTGGAGCAGCCGTTCTTGGGCTTGCTGATGGATATATAATTTCTCGGAGAGCCGGCTAATAAAATCGATATTTTCAACTTCAGCGGCCAGGTTTTTCATCGACTCTGCACCGTTGAGTGTTCCCCAAATACTGGCGGCCATGGCCGCCAGGGTGTCGGTATCACCGCCCAGGTAAAATATAGCGGCCAGCAGGGAGTTTAACGGCGAGCTGCGATACTTCAGGCCAAAGTAGATAGCGGTAATACAGGACTCCGGCGCGGTAATACCATTCCCCAGCCACTGCCTGATCTGTTGTGGGTGGGGGAGGTGCCGGTGGAACAGTAGCGTGGAGCACTTTTTAAGTTTTCTGCGGTATATGTCCACTGTGCAGCTCGCCAGCAGTTTGTCCACTATCTGCCTGTTCGAGCGTTCTTGCAGGGCCTCACAGATGGTGATGGCGATCAGGTAGGCCCCCTCAATCGCAGCGGGGTGGGCGTGGGTGATTTCGGATACTCCCTGTACGTACTGTTTCAGTTGCGGATCATTTTGCGGGTAGCAGAGAGCGATAATAGGCGCGCGCATGGCGGCGCCGTTGCCAGCGAAGCCCTGCTTAAATTTTTTTCGGTTTAAATCCTGCCAGTGCTTGCCCTTTTTAACCCCTTTGAGTAGCTGTGCCGCACTGGGGCCATAACTTCTGCTCCACTGATAGCTCTGTGCAAATTGTTTTGCCATATGGTCCTGGTCAAAGCCATTGTGTTCGAGAAAGGATGTGGCGATATCCATCGACATCTGGGTATCATCGGTGTAGCGCCGCTTGCCCTGGCGGGTTTTGCCGATAAGTTTCCACAGTTGCCTCTCCAAAAGGCCGCCCTCATAAGGTGCGCCAAATGAATCGCCGATGGCGAGACCGCTAAAACAGCCTTTATATTTGTCGAGTTTAATCATTAACCGTTATCGATAGTTAAATCACCGCAGTGCCAGTGCCTGATTTGGCCGCTGCTAGGGTTGTCTGGAGAGCTTCGGCAAGGCCAGTCGAGAGATCGCGGGGTGGGGCAAACTGAAATCTCAATTTAGTTATAGCGCCTGCGCAGTGTATTGGGTTTGTTTTGCCGGGATTGTGCGGTTTTTTGTTCGGAAATAAAGGCTCAGGCGGCGGCAAGTTTGTGGGGTTTTTTTATGCGCGGTCGGCGCTGCTGAGGTGCTGTTTATCGGCGTGCTTGCTCCCTCTTTTGTTGTCAGTTCACAGGCCTATGGGAAAACTCCCGTAGGCCTGTGCTGGCGATAGCCGTCTGCACTATTCGATACAAGTTTCATTTGACGTAGTGTAATCGTTGTTGCTCCATATATTTTCAAAGCAGGGCAGGGTACTGCGATCGCTCAGGTCCGTATAGGTATTGTTGCTAGCGACATTGTCGGCCACCATATTGCCGACTTCGCCGTCTCCCAGCAAAATAATACCGTGAGTATGATTGTCTTCTGCCAGATTTTCAGAAATAAGGCTTCCAGTGCCGCCACTAATGGCAATGCCGCTCTGTGTATTGTTGCTGGCGGTATTCAGGCGAATATAGTTACTGGCCCCCGTAACTTTTATCCCCTGTAAGCTGTTGCCTGTCGCCTCCGAACTCCTGACGTGATTGCCGTCGCCGATAACCCGTATACCGATACCAAGGTTGGCGTTAGCGATGGAGGTTTTCAGGCTGTTGTTGGAACTCGAAAGGGTAATGCCGGAAATAAAGTTTCCGGTGGTATTGATATCCACAATTTGGTGGCCGCCCTCGCCTTCGGCAGATACACCATTGTTGCAGTTTTCAACACTGCCCAGCCCTGTACTGTCGTGTAGAACTCTATTGAAACCCGATAATCGGATGCCGGTGCTGTCGCCATCGCAGCTGACGGTATGGCCATTCAAGTCGAGTGAGCCGTTGTCCTTTATTAACAGTGCCGGGTGAATATCGCAGTGCAGGATATCGCCAGTCAGGGTTTCCGCAGTCGTAATGACATCGCCACAACTGACAGCTGAGGCAGCGGCGGCCAAAGAAAGACCGGTAGTGCCCGCAGCAGTGATAAGTAGTATTTTGAGTGGATTCATATTTCCATTTTTCATGTCAAGTTTCCCTAAGAATCTGAGTGGTTAAACAAAAGAGAACCCCCAAGACTAAAGAGATTTTGACTGAGCTTTGCGAAAGGACCATAGGAAAGTTTTCTTAATTAATAACCCGGGCTGAATTAGAGTGGACTGCGGGGTTGCACAGCGGCTGCCGCTGAGATGCGGATATCTTCTTTGTGCTCGCCAGCGCCCCCGCACTCAAGGCGTGCTGAAGAGCCTGCTAAGAGCTTAATGGCCGGGTGCAGTGTATGCCTGACCTCCTTTTTAGTCAGCGTTAAAAGCAGGCCTATTCAGCTGTATTCCCCCACTTGAGAATCGCTGTATAGACCTGCGCTGATATAAATCCCCTTTGCTCTATGCAGCGGGAGGTAAAAGAGGGGGGCAGCCAATTTTTAGCGGGCATTCGCCAAAATCTGCTTTAATGGATGCACCAATACTGATTGGAATTTAAAAAACTGTTAGCACCATAGAGGGCGCCAGCGCAATAGGCGGTGAAATCGGTTATATCAGGTCCCTCACTGTTAGATACACTATTGAACGCGATGACATTGTCCACCTGATCCTCACGCCTTCTCGAAATGCCATTGGCGCCATTGCTGTCGAGAGAGGAGTTAAGGATCATATTGCCATCACCGCCATCTTCAATAGAGATTCCTATCCCGAGATTGTTATTGACTACGATGTTTCTCACCATATTGTAGCTCGAAATCATTCTAACCCCCTGTAGGTTATTATTATTTACCTCAGCGTTGGCCAATATATTGTAGTGCCCTTCAGGGTAATAATAGTGGCCCGTGATAAAGCGAACCCCCATGCCGGGATTATTTTCGGATACGATGTCATACGCACTGCTGAACGCAGCTTCAAAACTTAATCCGACAGTATTGTGTCCGGTCAATATGAGGTCTGAGGCCTGGTGGTGACCCACCTCTGTCATAGCGACGCCAATATTGCAATTTTGGATGGTGCCGATGCCGCCACCGAGGCTAATGTATTCACCGACCACCATGGCGTGGCTTTCTACTAATTGAACGCCGATGCCGTCTCCATCACACTCCAGTGTGTGGCTGTCCATGTTGAGAACGCCACCGTGGCCAACAATAATCGCCGGACTTTGAGTGCAGTAGAGGTCGCTATCCATAGTTTGAATATCTCTAATAACCTGGCCGCATACAACGGCTGAGATCGCAGTAGTGGATAGTGATAAGCAGGCGGTACCCGCGAGAGTCAGCAGGGATGCTTTTATCGGATTTATATTTCCATTCTTCATGTCAAATTTACCTCATTGTCTGAAGGATTGAAACGGGGGTAAATATCCAATAACAAAATTATTTTAATTAAGTTGTGGGGAAGGGGTATGGGAAATTACTCTTAAAGCAGTGATTTTAACCGTGTCACTGCTTTGGGAGCGGCGTATTTTTAAAAGTGTGGCCGCTTTGCGCTCGGTTAACGGCTTTAGTTTTGGCGGGCAGTATAGTGTGATTAAAGGACAGGGCGCTACTGGGGGAGGCTAGCTATTTTTGTGCTGCTCGGGTGAAGATTTTTTATGGGGCCTATGGGCCATCGGTGTAGAAAAACCCCTGTAGCAGTCCGTGTCCTCAAATGGGGCGCTGTAAGTTTTCACTGGTGGCGCTCCTGTGTTGTTGGCGAATCGTTTGAGTGCCGAATAAACGGATAAAAATGCTGCCACTTCGCCACAGATACAGCGCGCATTTTGCCGGGACGCACAAACTATCGCTTGCGGGAAGGGACAGCCCCCATTTCTGGGGGCGAGCGGCGAACTTTGTCCCCGTGGCTTAAAAGGCCGAGGATTTGTGCTTTTGAGTGCGATGCCTGTACGGGTGAATATCTTTAGTCAATACAGTCCTGGTTTCTATCGGTGAAACGATTATTGGTCCATATCGCATCATAATTGCAGTTGTTGGTGTGGTCGGTCAGATCGTTACCTGTATTGTACCGTGCCGTATTGCCGACAATCACATTGTAGTAAGCGCTTCCTTTGCGGGAAATACCATTAATACCATTGTCGTTCGCTATATTTTGCGCGACAACTGAATAATCCCCGTGGTAGTTAATGGCAATTCCGATGGTCTCTCCGGAGCTGACCTCACTGAATCTAACCAAATTGCTTTCTCCGTTAATTTTAATTCCCTGCTCGCCGTTGCCTATGACCTCTGTGTTTAATACCCGGTTGTAGCTACTGTTGCTGTTTATGTAAATACCGTAACCCGTATTGTTGCTGACGCTGGAGGTTTCTATAACGTTATACGAGCTCTTTAAAGAAATGCCTTTTTCTGAGGTTGAGGTGATATTTATATCCACAATATGGTGGAAGCCATTACCTTCGGCCGATATTCCAACCCTGCAATTTTCGATGCCGCCGTCACCGACCGTATCTTGAATAACATTGTGGCTGCCAAGTAGTTGTACGCCATATGCCGAGTTAGAACAACTTATTGTGTGGCCATTTAAATCCAGTGAACCTTGATCCTCAATTTTGAGGGCTGGATAGGAGGAGCAGGTGAGATCCTGGTTGAGTCTTTGCTCGTCCCTGATCGCATCGCCGCAGCTTACCGCTGCGGCCGCAATAGGTAGCGACAGGCTGGCAGAGCCGGCAAGGCCGCATAGTAATATTTTCATTGAAGTTCTATATTCAATTTTCATGTCAAGTTTCCTAATTATTTGTGCGATTTAACTGGAGGGCTGCTAGCCTGTCACAGCATCGCGTAATCGGCGGGGATAGCTGCTTTATTGGATACAATCTTGGTTTCTCTCGATAAAAATATTTTCTGCCCAGATGGCATCGCCATCGCAGTCATTCTGCTGGTCGACGAGATCAGGTTGTGAATTGCCCATTGCGGTATTGCCAACAACAACCGTGTCATAGGAATATCCCGATTGTCTTAAAATACCATTTCCACCGTTATTGTTGGCAGTATTGCGAATGAGCAGAGAATAATTGGCCTTTGTTGCAATAAAAATACCGCTGCCTGAATTGTCATTGGCCTCACTTAAGCTCACGAAAGTGCTTTCCCCTATAATTCTAAATCCCACGGCACCATTGCCGTTCGCCTCGGAGAAAAATACGCTATTGTGATCGGCGTCAGATAGGATGCGAATACCGATGGCCGTGTTGTTGTTGGCATAGGAGCTTTCTACAACGTTATACGAGCTCGTAAAGCTGATTCCCGCCGTTGAGTTTGCGCTGGCAGAGATACCGCTAACATGGTGGAAGCCATCTCCCTCGATGGATACTCCCGTGCTACAGTTGCTGATCAAACTTCCCCCGGCGCTGTCTTCCAGGATGTTATTGCTACCCTGTAAGAGAATACCGATGCCTGTGTCACCTCCAGTACAGCTCACGGAATAGCCATTCAGATCAAGTGAGCCGTTATCATCCAGTGTGATGGCCGGATGAGAGGAGCAGTTAAGAATATCGCTGGCGAGTACTTGGGCGTCTCTAATAACATCGCCGCAGCTCACCGCTGGGGACACGGCGGATAGCAATAGACTGGCGGTGCCGACAGCAGTGAGTATTAATACTTTTGTCGGCTTTAGATTTTCATTTTTCATATAGCATTTCCCTGAGTATTTACATCATTAAAAAAGAGGTGTGCACACCCGCAATAATGTTAAGTAATACCTGGGTAAGCCAGCACCTCTGCTGGTTGGGGCGTTGGGATTGAGCTGTTCAGTTACTACTGGGTCAGAGAGAAAGAATGCACTGCACTCGATATGCGCTGTGAACACACCCCGCTAAGCTGCTAATCGGCATTCGTGCCCAATAGGATTATTCTCTCCCTGCCGATTTTTGGCGCGGGGGAAAGAGTAGGGGTTCTCACAGGTTGGCGATTGCTATTAGGAAAGTATATGAGGGGTTGGCAGAGTCAAGTTTCCAGGTAATATTGTCACAGGTATACAGAATACTTGCTTTGAAGTGCCGGAAAAGCACTGATATTGAGTATTTTGTGTATGGAAAATGAGGGCGATATCTCTATCGATAGGTGGGATTGCCTATTAAGGTGCGCCTGAATAATTTTGTAATATCGCTGCACGTCGTTTAAAGCAATTTACACTCCGCGCTGTGACTTTTGGCAAGGTCTGGCTATTCCGGCAAAGCTGCACGCTGTTATTTTGGCGCTAACGGCTATTTATTGGCTTGTGGGTTAGGTTTGTAATAGCGTGCTCAGAATATTTACACAGGCTGCCCGCTGCTCGGCATCGGTGTTGGCAAAACCCAGTACCAACCCGCTATTTTCCGCTTTTTGCGGTGGGTAAAACAGCGATAGTGGCGTGCTGCCAAAGCCGTGCTCACGGAGTTTTTTGCTCAGGGTGATATCATCGCGCTGTGGTGTTGAGATAACCAGGTGCATGCCGGCGCTAGTGGCGATTAATTTTGCCGGTGCCGGTATATTTTGCCGAATAAGCTGGCAAAAATGCTGCCACTTTTCCCGATAGAGAACGCGCATTTTGCGCAGATGCCGCACAAAGTGTCCCTCACTGAGAAAGTCTGCCGCCACCGCCTGGGTGATAAGTGGCGAGTGGCCGGAGAGCATTTCCTTGGCGTGAATAAATGCGGCTGCGCTAGCTCTGGGAACCACCAGGTAACCGAGTCTCAGGCTGGGTAACAGTGTTTTGCTAAAACTGCCCATATAGAGCACGGGGGTATTTTCTCCCATTCCCTGAAGTGCGGCGACGGGCTTGTGTTGAAAGGCAAATTCGCTGTCGTAATCATCTTCAATAATCCAGCAGTTTGCCCGCGTGGCCCAGTCCAGCAGTTTAATCCGCGCACTGGCAGGCATAACTCCGCCCATCGGGTATTGGTGGGTTGGTGTGGTAAAAAGTAATTTGGCCCCCGTTGCGCTTTTTATCAGCCGCTCCACATCCAGGTGCTTGTTGTTCAGCTGCGCCGGCAGGAGTTCCGCCCCGACCGCCTGAAAGGCGGAGCGCGCGCGGCGATAGCCGGGGTTTTCACTGTATACCCGGTCTCCCGGGTTTAGCGCCGTCAGCGCACACAAATTCAGCGCCTCCTGGGCGCCGTTGGTGATAATAATTTGTTCGGCAGTGCAGCGCACGCCGCGGGAGTTGCGCAGGTAGTTGCTCAGTGCCAGGCGCAGGGGCAGGTAGCCCTGCGCCTGGCCGTAACCGGCCAGGGCCACTCTCGATTGGTGGCGGCGGTACAGCTTGTTCCAAATTGAATGCGGAAAGGCTTTGAGATCCGGTAAGCCGGGGCTGAAGGGCAGCCCCAGATCCGCGCTGCCCCTGCCCGCCGGCAAAGTCTGGAGCAGATTGCCGTAGCTCGACAGTGGCGGCAGCGGTCGATTGGCCGGCTCCCGCCAATTTCGCCCCTGCGGTTTTTGCAGCTGGGCCGGGACTTCTCTGGATACGAATACGCCTTTGCCCGGGTGGCTGCTGAGGAAGCCTTCCGCCTTCAGTTGGTCCAGAACCTGGGTGACGGTGTTGCGGCTAATGGCGAGGGATTCTGCCAGGCGGCGCGACGAGGGCAGCTGGGTGCCCGCCGGCAGCCGGCCGGCGCAGATCCAGCGCACCAGCTGCCGGTACAGCTGCCCCTGTAGGGGCTGATGTGGGTCGAGGGTGAGATCTGCAAACTCGGGGGCACTCAAAACTGGCACCATAAAATAGTTAAAACTGGCTCTTATCAGCGTACCAGCAAGCCCCTACATTGGCGATATTCATTTTATTGCGAGTGCATCTGAGAGAGGTCCCATGGAGCGAGATACAGCCATTTCCACCGAGTTGCCCAGGTCGGCAAAAAGTCGTGTGCGCCGCGCCCCACAGCGCGCCAGTTATCGCCGCGAGGATGTTTTTCAGCTTGTGGATGAATTAAAACTCGGCCATGTGGGCTTTGTGGAGGGCGGCGAAGTTATCATTATCCCCTTAACCATTTGGCGCCTGGGAGAGTTTTTATACTTTCACCTGGCGAATAAAAGCCGCCTGCACAAACTGTTGGAGGCCGGCGAACAGGTGTGTATTTCTTTTGCCCGCTGCGATGAGTGGGTGCTGGCCAAGTCGGCCTTTCGCCACAGCGCTAATTATCGCTCTGCGGTAGTGTTTTGCCGGGGGCAGCGGGTGCAGGACCCGCAGGAGTTTGACGCGGTGTTTAAGGCGATAATTAACGATATCGAGCCGGGCCGCTGGGATCAGGTGCGCCCGCCCAGCTTGCAGGAGCGCAAGGGCACCGCGCTGATGCGCCTGACCATAGAGGAGGGCGCATTCAAGCGCCGCAGCGGCGCGCCAGTCGATAATTCTGCGGATTCGGCCCTGCCGGTGTGGAGCGGTGTCAAACCGCTGTGCCCGCTGGCTTAAGCGGGAATAAGTTATTAAGAGTTCAGCGTTGCTGCGCTATGACTTTTAACGCGAGCGGAATAATCTCTCCGGCGCCGGCCTGGATATCGGGAATTACGCCCTGTCCCTCCCAGTTGCGGCGAGCGCCGGCAATTGTGCTCAGCGGACGCTTGTGGGGGATGCCGATGGTAAAGCCGTAGGGCAGCGGCTGCGGCTCCCCCAGCATATGTGCGCCGCCGGCACTGGCCGTGCCGATCACGGTGGCCCGCCCCAGTTGCTGTAGTGCAAAGGCGGTGCTCTCTGCGGCGGAAAAGGATCTGCCATCAATCAGCACAACCAGGGGCCTCTCAGTGCCGTAGGCGGGCCAGGGCAGAGGGGAAATCCGCTGGGGTATTTCGCGCGCCGTGCGGCTTTCAATCACAAACGGCAGGGGGGCCTGGGGATCAATAAACGACTGCATGATCGCATTGGCGGTGTCCTCATCCCCGCCGCCATTGCTGCGTAAATCCAGAATTAACCCCTCGCTGTGTCGAAGCAGGGTGAAAGCGGCGGCGAGCGTCGGCTGGGCATTTTCCAGGGTGTGAAAGGCGGAGAGGGAGAGGTAGGCGGTATTGCCCGGCAGAATTTCAATTTTTTGAACCCCGTAATTATTGCGCGGGGCCTCGGCGCGCCACTGGGAAATCCAGTCAGTGGCATCGCGCTGTGGGTCGATATAGGTTACATAGAAATGTTGATCCCCGGACAGGGAGTGAATTTTTTCGCTGAGGCTGTCGGCGAATAACGCCTGATCGCGACACTGTTGCGATAAGGGCTCAGATGCGGCCAGTTGCTGCAGCTGGGCGGAGAGCGTGTAGCCTTTTTCCTTTAGCACATAGTGTTGTCGAATTGCCGCTGCGGCCGCTCGAATAACGGCCGCGCGCTCAAATTGGCAGGCCGTGGTGCTGTCACTGGCGCTGAGTGGGGGGGTAAAAAAACCGATAAATACCGCTAAACTCAGCTTGAGTTGACGCTTCATGGCTTCAATGCTCCGCAGCGAGATTTTTTTGTATACGCGCTAAATAGGACTGCTTCTCCAGAGCTGCAATTGCCTCGTCGAGCAATTTGGTTAGCGGTGCCGACAGTTCGCCATTGAGGCTGTGCTCGGCCCCCAGGGTCGCCAGCCACTGCTGTTTTAGTTTGGGGATTAAAGCGCGGCCCTGGCGGGTCAGGCTGATGTTGCGCTCGCGGGCGTCTGCCCCGGCGGATACTTTTACCAAGCCCTGTTGCAGCATCGCTTTGACAGTCTGGCTCACCGCCGGCTGGGAGATATGGCTAGCCGCTACCAGTTCGCCAATTGTGACCGCCTGTTGCTGCATCAGCGCGCGCATCACCGGGGTGTAGCGCGGTTTGTAGTTTGCCAAACCGCAGGCGCTATAACTTTCCGCAACATCGCCATCCAGCAATTCGACTAAATGGCGCAGCTGGGTTCCCAGTTGGCTGTATTTCATCGGCGGCCTATCCATAAGCGCTTATATAAATCAGTGTATTATTTTATCTGTGCATTGCAACTGCCGGCCCGGCGATTTTTCTTTGGGTGAGAATAATGTGATGCCTTTTTCTTTTTGCCTTGAGCCCACTGCACCCGTGGCGATATAGATTTTCTGTCACAGATCTGAAATTTAAATTTCATATTTCATTCATCGAATTTTAGAAATTAATCGCCACTCTTTGCGCCACTCGATCAGTACCGGGTACAACCTAAAGGAAAAATTATGAAAGAATTTGGCTTGGCTGCCATTGCGGCTTTGGCGTTACCACTTTTGGCTGAAGAGGTCCAAGCCAGCGACCTCATTATTTCTGAATATATCGAGGGCAGCAGCAACAATAAGGCCCTGGAAATTTACAATGGCACCGGTGCGGCGGTGGACCTGAGTGATTACAGTATTGAAATTTATTTTAATGGTGCCACCAGTGCGTCTGCGGCAATTGCCCTGAGTGGCAGCTTGGCCGATGGCGATGTGTACGTATTGGCCCACGGCAGTGCCGACCCTTCAATCCTGTCGCTCGCCGATCAAATTTATACCAGTGGCCTGTTTAACGGCGACGATGCGGTGGCCCTGCATGGCCCCGGCGGGGCTGTGGATATTATCGGCCAAATCGGCTTTGATCCCGGCAGCCAGTGGGGCGACAGCAGCCTGGGCACCCAGAATCAAACATTGATTCGCGACCTCAGTGTGACTGCGGGACGCACCAATGGCAGCGCGGCTTTTGATCCCGCAGCGCAGTGGTCCAGTGCGGGCCTGGACGATTTTTCCCACCTCGGCTGGCACGGCGAAGAGGACGGTGGTGACGACGATGGCGATGTTGTATTCGGCGAATGTGGCGACACCTCCACGCTGATCAGCCAGGTGCAGGGGAACGGTTTTGCCAGCGCCTTGCAAGGCGAGCGCCACGAAATTGAAGCGGTGGTTGTCGGCGCTTTTCAAGATACCAATAGCGGCCTCGGCGGCTTCTTTTTGCAAGAGGAAGACGGTGATCAGGATGGCCAGCTCAATACGTCTGAGGGCCTGTTTGTACACGATGAAGGCTTTGGCGTAGCGGTGCAAGTGGGCGATCTGGTGCGGGTTGCCGGGGTGGTCACCGAGTACTACGACTTTACCGAATTGGATGAGGTCGATGCTGTTGCCGTGTGTGGCAGTGGTTACCAAGTGACGGCCGAGCAGCTGTCCCTGCCGTTTAGCGCTGCCGAAGTGCCAGAGCAATACGAGGGCATGCTGGTGGAGTTCCCGCAGGCGCTGACGGTGAACGATCACTACAACCTGGGCCGCTACGGCGAAGTGACCCTGGCCAATGGCCGCCGCTATATCCCCACTCACAACAATGAGCCCGGCGCGGCGGCCGCAGCCCAAGACAGCGCTAACGAACTGAACAAGCTCATACTGGATGACGGCTCCAATGTGCAAAACCCAGAGCGGGTGCCCTACCCGGTATCCGGTCTCAGTGCCAGCAATACCTTGCGCAATGGCGATACCGTCGCGGGGCTGCGCGGTGTTATCGGGTATAGCTACGGGAATTATCGTATCCACCCGGTAACAGCGCCGGATTTTGTTGCGGCCAACCCGCGCGAAAGCGCTCCGCAACTACCCGGTGTGGGCAGTTTGAAAATTGCCAGCTTCAATGTGCTGAATTATTTCAATGGCGACGGCAACGGCGCGGGCTTCCCGACTGCCCGGGGCGCCGACAGCGAAGCGGAATTCCTGCGCCAGAGAGATAAAATTATCTCCGCTATTCTCGGCCTGGATGCCGACGTGATCGGCCTGATGGAAATTGAAAACGACGGTTACGGTTCCGACAGTGCAATCCGGGATTTGATTGACGGTCTCAACGCCGCCATAGGCAGCGAGCACTATCAATTTATTCATCCGGACCTTGCGCAACTGGGCAGCGATGAAATTGCGGTGGGACTGATTTATCGCAGCGACCGGGTGGTGCCCGTAGGGGCCGCCGCGACAACCGATAGCTACCCCTTCGATGATGCCAACCGCCAGCCCCTGTTGCAGACCTTTAGCGAGCTGTCCAGCGGTGAGATGCTGGCGGTGGTGGTCAATCACTTTAAATCGAAAGGCAGCTGCCCCGGTGACGGCAGTCTGAACGATGACCAGGGCGATGGCCAGGGCTGCTGGAATACCCTGCGCACGGCAGCGGCGGACGCCCTGCTTAGCTGGATCGATACCGATCCCAGCAACAGCGGCACCGAGCGCGTGCTGATACTCGGCGACCTCAATAGCTACGCGCGGGAAAATCCCATCACCACATTAAAGGATGCGGGTTATACCGACTTGCTGGCGGAGTTTGGCGGGGCTGAGGCCTATTCCTATGTTTATAGCGGTGAGTCCGGCTATCTGGATCACGCCCTCGCCAGTGCCGCCCTGGCGCCTTTGGTAACCGGCGCGGTCGACTGGCATATCAATGCCGACGAGCCCCGCGTGCTGGATTACAACACCGAAAATAAAACCGATGAGCAGGTGCAAACGCTTTACTCTGCCGATGCATTCCGCGCATCAGACCATGATCCGCTGGTGCTTGAGCTGGATTTGCGCGCCGACAATCTGCAGCCGCAGGCCGGATTTGCTTGGGGTGTTGAGGGTTTTACCGTGAGCTACTCCGACAGCAGTATCGACAGCGATGGCAATATCGTGCGCTGGGCCTGGGATTTTGGCGATGGCAGCGGCAGCACTGAGCAAAACCCCAGCCACAGTTACGCCGCTGCGGGGACCTATGTAGTTACTTTGCAAGTCGAAGACGATCGCGGTGCGGTCTCTACGGCTGAACAAACTGTGCGGGTGGCAGCGCTTGCTGATATCCAGGCGGATTTTAAAATACACAGTTTCCTGCGCTGGGTATGGGTGGAAGACCGCAGCAGTTACGCCGGCGATGGCAGTCTGAGCTACGAGTGGGATTTCGGCGATGGCAACAGCCACGCCGGTCCCTGGGCCCTGCATCGCTATGCTAGCGCAGGCAGTTATGAAATAGCCCTGACAGTGAAAGATGATTTGGGCAGTGAAGATAAAGCCTATCGCCAAGTTGAGATTCGCCCGCTGTTTTAGCGCGGATTGAGCATCGTTAAGCATAAATAATTCGATTTTTTATTGGGCGGCCGGATACCTTTTGGAGGTGTCCGGCCGTTTTCTTTTGTCTGTTTTTATTTTTGGCGGGTTATTGTTTTTTTAGGAGGGGGAGTGGCTTGTGGGTGGGGGTTGGGTGTGGCAGTGTGTGGGTGGATATTCTGTTTGGTGATTTGGGTGGTGGTTTTTATTGGTGGGTGATGGGATAAATTCTATTAATTAAAGAGGCGCTAAACGGTGACGCTAACTTTGAAATCAAACGAAGAAAAAATCTCTGACGCTAATGAAAGGCCTTTGCCTCGATGGACTGGGCCTAATTTTCTAGATGAGTTTGATGAAGCTCCCTGCACGGGGGGGGTCTACGAAATAGGCTTTCGTCTACCAGGGCGTCACTCTTATCAGAAGGATGCCCCCCCGTGGATATCGGGTTATAACTATCCGTCAGGCTTTATGCCAATGTATGTTGGTAAGCATAAGATTTCTATACGAGAACGTTTGAGGCATCATTGTGAGGAGTCTTATCATAAGAACAATGACATTAAAAGTAAAGTTAATAAATGTATATCGACATACTATAATATGGAGAAATTTATTAGGGAACTTGGAGTGTGTGAGGTTGAGAAAGCCTTGACTAAATTAAATGGTGGGGTCTTGCGTGATTATACGTATTTATTTTCGGAGTTGTATTTTACTTATATCCCTTTGCAAGAGCCAGATAAATTTGAAGCTCTCAGGTTGGGGCTTTTTAGGTATCCTTGGAATGAAGTAGATCAACCTAAAAATAGAGAGCTGCTGTTATCTGAGGGGAGTCTAGATTTAAAGGTTTTGTATGAGGCTAAAACCGCTGAAGAAGATATGCTACAGTGTAAGGGGTGCAGGGATATTGTTTCAGGGAAGAAGATGATGCTGGATCCCTCTGATGTGCATGATGATTTCAACTTATTGATTGCGGATCTCTCAAAAGTTCAACGTGATGAAAATTCGAGAAGAGTTAAGGCGAATGCAGAGAGGAAGGAATTTAAGGAGAGGCTTTTTCAGGATCCTATTGATGATAGGAAGAAAAAATCCAGTGTAAATATTGGTGGGGGCGAGAAGGTGTCGGCGAGTGTGTTTAGTCGTAAGTTGGAGGATAAGTTAAAGAGGGAAAAGATTTATAGAGAGATGGCTGAAAGAAGAAACAAAATAAAAACAAAATAAGACACCCATAGATTGGAGGGCGGTGCTTAGGGCGGTGCTGGAATCTCCTCCAGAAGTCGGTTTTGGCAGATATTTCTTTCTAATTTTGAATTAAACCCTATGAAATAGAGCAAGTAGATTGGGGTTCTATTTTGAGGGTGAAATAGTGGGTTCAAAATAAGACACCCATAGATTGGAGGGCGGTGCTCAGGACGGTGCTGGAATCTCCTCCAGAAGTCGGTTTTGGCAGATATTTCTTTCTAATTTTGAATTAAACCCTATGAAATAGAGCAAGTAGATTGGGATTCTATTTTGAGGGTGAAATAGTAGATTAGGATAAAAAGTCAGGAAGAGTGGTGTTGGGGATTTAAAGGGATTAGCTTGATGGAGCAGACAGGAAGCGCCGGCAGTCACTGACTCCGTGTGCCCAGTGTTTATCGAGTTGAATACAGGCTTGTCGCACAGCCTCTACCGATCCCACCAGGCCTTTAAAGCGGCTTTCAAAGTTTCGATTGAGATAGAGCCAGTGTTTTGCTGAGATACCCAGCCGATTGAGAATTGGGGGCGTGTCTTCTGAGATAGCGCCACGCTTTTTGGGGTCTAAGTGTCGGCCACTCCAGTCTACCAGTTCCAAATAGTGATCTAGCTGAAAGGGCAGCCCCTTAGGCATATTCAGACGCTCGCCGCCCACAAGAGGTAGCAGATCTTTGGGTTGGCCCCCTGAGGTTGCTGCACGAATACGTTGCTGTATCGAAGTGTGATCAGAATCCTCTGGAGTTTTAGCGATACTGGCGCAGATAGGATTAAGGTCGACATAGGCCATACAGGCGGCAAGGGCTTTTTCATCGAGCAGGGCCTGAGATTTAAAACGACCCTCCCAAAAGCGGCCGGTACAATTGTCTTCTGCGTTAGCCTGGCGGGCGATGGATTCATTTAAGCAGCGCATAAACCAGCTAATATCCATTAAGCGTTCCCGCCATAGATCTATCAACTCTTTGAGTTTTCCCTTTTCGCCGCGATCTAGCGAGGCCCCTCGTATGAAGCGCTGGGCCAGGTGGGAAGCTTTGAATAGCTCTTGCCAGCGGAGAATCACTTCAGTATCCGACCAGTCCTGCGCGGCTTCTTTGTAAAAACAAAATAACATAAAAACAAAATAAGACACCTAACATAAAAACAAAATAAAAAACAAAATAAGACACCCATAAAAACAAACAAAATAAGACACCCATAAAAACACATAAAAACAAAATAAGACACCCATAGATTGGAGAATGGCGCTGGCAGTGTCTTTGGGTGCCAGTTATGCCGGCTATTTCTTTTTAGTTTTGAATTAAACCCTATGAAATAGAGCAAGTAGATTGGGGTTCTGTTTTGAGGGTGAAATAGTGGGTTTGGATAAAAAGTCAGTAAGAGTGATGTTGGGGATTTATAGGGGTTAGCTTGATGGAGCAGATAGGAAGCGCTGGCAGTCACTGACTCCGTGTGCCCAGCGTTTATCGAGTTGAATACAGGCTTGTCGTACAGCCTCTACCGATCCCACCAGGCCTTTAAAGCGGCTTTCAAAGTTTCGATTGAGATAGAGCCAATGTTTTGCTGAGATACCCAGCCGATTGAGAATTGGGGGCGTGTCTTCAGAAATCGCGCCACGCTTTTTGGGGTCTAAGTGTCGGCCACTCCAGTCTACCAGTTCCAAATAGTGATCTAGCTGAAAGGGCAGCCCCTTGGGCATATTCAGACGCTCGCCGCCCACAAGGGGTAGCAGATCTTTGGGTTGGTCCCCTGAGGTTGCTGCACGAATACGTTGCTGTATCGAAGTGTGATTAGAATCCTCTGGCGTTTTAGCGATGTTGGCACGGATAGGATTAAGGTCGACATAGGCCATGCAGGCGGCAAGGGCTTTTTCATCGAGCAGGGCCTGAGATTTAAAACGACCCTCCCAAAAGCGGCCGGTACAATTGTCTTCTGCGTTAGCCTGGCGGGCGATGGATTCATTTAAGCAGCGCATAAACCAGCTAATATCCATTAAGCGTTCCCGCCATAGATCTATCAACTCTTTGAGTTTTCCCTTTTCGCCGCGATCTAGCGAGGCCCCTCGTATGAAGCGCTGGGCCAGGTGGGAAACTTTGAATAGCTCTTGCCAGCGGAGAATCACTTCAGTATCCGACCAGTCCTGCGCGGCTTCTTTGTCAATATAGAGCACGATATGGTAGTGATTGCTCATCACGGCATAGGCTGCGATATCTAGCGCAAATACTCCAGCCAACTTGTGCATTCTTGACTCAATCCACTCACGACGATGCTCATAGTCAATGCCGGATTGCCTATCCCTACCGCACAGAAATGCTCGGCGTACACATCGAGATACGCAGTGGTAGTAGGGGGTTGACTCTAGGGAAATCTGGGCGCTGCGGGGTAAGGGCATCGGTCTCTGTTATCTGTGTTTATATACAGTATTTAATTCTTTGAATTCTGTCGTGTCAATATGGATGGCGTTTATAGCTACGACTTTGATGGCCGACTTTTATGGCTGTCCAGACGACTTTTACTTGGTCTTGTCATAGAGCACCTCTGCTGCGTAGTTTATCGCTTAAGAGGGTGTTTGTCGTTGATGGGTAGGATCAATTGTCCGAGAAAGATGTTGGGCTATAAAACCCCAAAACAAGTCATGGGAGAATATACGGCTGCCGCAGCAGCCTAAAGAGCGATGTGCTTCAGAGTTGAATGCAGGCATCATGAAAATATCTAAATAATGCTCGCTTAAGGCTTAAAATAAAGGCACTATATTCTGAAAATTCTAAGTTTAATTCTGGAGTATTGTTAACATGGGCAAAGAGCAACCGAATAATCCATTGCATGGTGTCACTCTGGAGAAGATTGTTACTAGATTGGTTGAGCACTACGGGTGGAATGGTTTAGTTCAAAGAATTGATGTTAATTGCTTTAAAAATGATCCGTCAATAAAATCATCGCTGAAGTTTTTACGTAAGACACGATGGGCTAGAGACAAGGTTGAAGACTTGTATATATCAACATTTGAAAGACAGTCTCCGAGGGAAGAGTCTAGCATTTGGCAGAGTAAAGAGAAATAATAGTATGAAACATAGTTGTGTGGGGCTTGCATCGTCGGTGGTGGAGTAGAGGAGTGTAATGAAAATCATTCTTCTCCTAATTATAGGTAGGATACTTTTATGTTTATAGGTGAGGTGTCAAAAAAAACGAATCTCACTATAAAAGCCATTAGATTCTATGAAGAAAAAGGGTTAATCGCACCTCCTAAAAGGCAAGGTAGGTATCGAATCTATACAGAAGAAGATATTGAAGTGCTCAACTTGATCTCAGAGGCAAAGGCTCTTGGGGTCACTTTGGCTGAGCTAAAAGATGTGATTAGATATGACAATGGGGAAGTTGACTGGACTCGTATCAGTGTCTTTTTGAAGGACGTGAAAAGTAAGATTGAGTCTGATTTGGAATCGCTTTCCATTAAGGCTAAAAAAGTAGAGCAATGTATCGCTTCAATTGATTCTTGCCATAAAACACCTTGACTCTCCCCTTAGGGGGAGACCGTAGAATTTACATCGATTCATTAACCAAGAGAGTGAAGCGATGAAAAATATCTTGATATTAAATGGTAACCCGAAAAAGAATAGCCTTTCGAAAAGACTGAGTGATGTTTATGGAGCTGAGGCTGTGCAGCGGGCTCAGATCCGCCGCTATAATCTTTCAGAGATGGATTTCAATTCAAATTTGGAGTTTGGTTACGATGATAGCCAATCCTTGGAAGGCTGCCTGTCTGACTTCCAACAAGCACTTCTTTGGGCTGAGCACATTGTAATAATATCACCCATTTGGTGGGGTGGTTTGCCAAGTAAGCTCAAAGGGTTGATTGATAGAACGTTTCTCCCTGGATTTACCTTTAAATTTGAGGGAGATAACTCTGAGCCAGTACAGTTACTAAAGGGTAAAACATCAAGGATAATTTTAACAATGGATGCACCCGATGAATTTTTAATGGAGCAGGCAAAACCTATAATAGAGCAGCTAGACCGATATACACTGCAATACTGTGGTGTATTTAAAGCGGCTGTTAATCTCTTTGGGTCAGTTATTATGTCTGATAAAGATCAACAGGAAACTTGGCTGGAAACCGTAAAGGAGCTGGGCGCTAGCTGTAAATAATGTACGGTAACTAACTACACGTTATCAGTTGAGCTTGAGCTCATAGATTGGAGGGCGGTGCTCAGGGCGGTGCTGGAATCTCCTCCAGAAGTCGGTTTTGGCAGATATTTCTTTCTAATTTTGAATTAAACCCTATGAAATAGAGCAAGTAGATTGGGGTTCTATTTTGAGGGTGAAATAGTGGGTTTGGATAAAAAGTCAGGAAGAGTGATGTTGGGGATTTATAGGGGTTAGCTTGATGGAGCAGATAGGAAGCGCCGGCAGTCACTGACTCCGTGTGCCCAGCGTTTATCGAGTTGAATACAGGCTTGTCGTACAGCCTCTACCGATCCCACCAGGCCTTTAAAGCGGCTTTCAAAGTTTCGATTGAGATAGAGCCAATGTTTTGCTGAGATACCCAGCCGATTGAGAATTGGGGGCGTGTCTTCAGAAATCGCGCCACGCTTTTTGGGGTCTAAGTGTCGGCCACTCCAGTCTACCAGTTCCAAATAGTGATCTAGCTGAAAGGGCAGCCCCTTGGGCATATTCAGACGCTCGCCGCCCACAAGGGGTAGCAGATCTTTGGGTTGGTCCCCTGAGGTTGCTGCACGAATACGTTGCTGTATCGAAGTGTGATTAGAATCCTCTGGCGTTTTAGCGATGTTGGCACGGATAGGATTAAGGTCGACATAGGCCATGCAGGCGGCAAGGGCTTTTTCATCGAGCAGGGCCTGAGATTTAAAACGACCCTCCCAAAAGCGGCCGGTACAATTGTCTTCTGCGTTAGCCTGGCGGGCGATGGATTCATTTAAGCAGCGCATAAACCAGCTAATATCCATTAAGCGTTCCCGCCATAGATCTATCAACTCTTTGAGTTTTCCCTTTTCGCCGCGATCTAGCGAGGCCCCTCGTATGAAGCGCTGGGCCAGGTGGGAAACTTTGAATAGCTCTTGCCAGCGGAGAATCACTTCAGTATCCGACCAGTCCTGCGCGGCTTCTTTGTCAATATAGAGCACGATATGGTAGTGATTGCTCATTACGGCATAGGCTGCGATATCTAGTGCAAATACTCGAGCCAGCTTGTGCATTCTTGACTCAATCCACTCACGGCGATGCTCATAGTCAATGCCGGATTGCCTATTCCTACCGCACAGAAATGCTCGGCGTACACATCGAGATACGCAGTGGTAGTAGGGGGTTGCCTCTAGGGAAACTTGGGCGCTGCGGGGTAAGGGCATTGGTCTCTGTTGTCTGTATTTATATACAGTATTTAATTCTTTGAATTCTGTCGTGTCAATATGGATGGCGTTTATAGCTACGACTTTGATGGCTACCTAAGAAAGCTTCTCTCGGTCAAATTGAGGCTCGTCAGCCGTTTTGGCGGCTTGCTGTTTTTTAGAGAGGGAATGGCTTGTGGCTGGGGTTGGGGATGTGGCACTGTGTGTGAATGTTTGGGTTGGGGATTCGGATGATATTGATGGATTAAATTCTGTTAATTAAAGAGATGGAGAAATGGCGAGAGTAAACTTAGGAAAAGCTAAGGACTGGAATGATAATATAAATAAGCTTAAAACCCCTAAATGGAGTGTTCCGCGCAGGCTGGAACCTGAGAATTTTTTAGGTCTAAAGGATAAGTTTTATGTCTACGAGATAGGTTTTATCGTGAGCGGGGCTGTGGTTCAGCAAAGTTTTGCTCCGGAGGAGATACATGGCCGTGAGTACCCAAAAGCGTTTATCCCAATGTTTGTCGGGAAGGATCAAGGTAGAGGGTGTTGCGGTATAGCAGATTGTTATTACCCAGCGAATAGCAATTGTAATGAAAATATTAGAGATTACCTGGAGGTGTATAGGGATATTGCTGGTGGTTATTTTGGGTTAGCAGGGTATGGTTTTTTAAAATATGGCCTGTACTTTACTTATATTCCTCTGAAAAATCCAGCACACTTTGAGGCTCTAAAGAGGTTGGGGATGTTCTATTATCCCTGGAATGATTTTGACGAGCAAAGGGTTAGGAGGGAGGCTTTGATGGCTGAGGATTTGAATGGAAGTGAAGATTTTTTCTCCACCGTTAAGGAGGTTTATCAAGGGGATACGTGGATGCTATATCCTAATCGTTGTCCTTCTGAGCTCCCTGTCAATTTTTTTGGAGAAAACCATGGTGGTGTATCTGCACCACCCCGGCTCACTGGAAGTTATTTGACGGGTGCACCTATAACTGCCGACCTTATATCCGGGGCAGTTGCCAGCTTGGTATCACAAGTGAATCAGTTTAAGGCTGAGCTAGAAGGATTTGCTGCCAAAATGGGAGTGCAGCAAAAAGTAGTTAGCCCAAGAAAAAAAGTAGCCAAAATGAGAGCCGGAGCGAAGTTAAGTGCAGCAAAGGTCGAGGTGGCCAAAATGAAGGCGGAGCCAAAACTAACGGTGCCAAGAGTCGAAATGGCCAAAATGAGAGTGGGGTCAAAATTAACTGTCCAAAAAAATAAAATGGCTAAAATGAGAACGAAATCAGAGTTAACCAAAAAATAATATGAAGGTTGTGGAGAGAAAACGCTCTGGTAAGGTCCGCTTATATTTAGAGGGGCCACAGGCTGCTCCAGTAAATTACGAAATTTCAATTTAACTCAATATCCCTGTGATCTACCTTTGAGTTAAGGGGAAATGCTCTATAGAGATGTTTGGGGAGTCGCTGCACTATCCTGTGATAGCGCTGACTTTTAAGCTGGCAGATGATCTATTTGCCACTTTGCGGAAATCCTTATATCTCTCAAGAGTTGCAGTCTGACATGTGTCTCGATATTTATATTTGCGGAATTTTTAATTGTAGATAATTATCAGTGGAGTCTATAGA
Source organism: Microbulbifer regidiadema (SeqCode) (assembly GCF_052466995.1). Classification (NCBI taxonomy): domain Bacteria; kingdom Pseudomonadati; phylum Pseudomonadota; class Gammaproteobacteria; order Cellvibrionales; family Microbulbiferaceae; genus Microbulbifer; species Microbulbifer regidiadema (SeqCode). The sequence continues at coordinate 4,405,843 of NZ_CP174297.1, forward strand.
TGCCTTTTTTACCCATGTGGTTAATGCCCGGGAAGACATACGGGCTTATTTTGCATAGATGGAAGTTTGAGGTGGTTAGAAATTTGCGGCTTCTTAAATACTATTTTGATGAGGTTAAACCCTATTTGATAGTGGACAGCCGAGAGAGTCTTGATGTGCGACCTGATCTGGAATATGACATTTGTTCAGAGTGGAGTAGTCACGATTTGACGGAGGAACACTTTGAGACCATAGATGTTTATAGTGATGCGGGTGAATGCTTTCTGAATAGTAATAATGCGTTTAGTAATCTCGCCAGATTGTTGAAGCCCGAGGGTATAGTGACCATAGAGTTGACTGGCTTCGGGGGCGATGGAGGGGTTTATCATGAGGGTTCTTATAAGCCCATGCTTGATTTCAGGTTTAAATCTTTTGGCTTGCGGCCAACTGAATTGTTTAGAGGTGATGATTCTCTGGTGAAATTTTCGTATCAAAAATTTTTTGATGGGTGAATTTTGAAAAGCTAAGGGTGCGAAATGGGTGAGAAAAATGATGTCTCCATAGATTAGGGGTTGTTTTATTGGTGTTTAGGTCTGGTGGTTTTTCAAAATAAATGACGCGGTATATTAAGTGCCTTTATAGCCTGGATTGGCGGGGGAGGTGGCCGGCCGCTTTCTCCTCTCTCTATTGTTGGCGCCTTATTGTTTCTTCTGTTGTTTTATTGGCTGCGATTAAACTATCGACCTATAGCGTTGCAGGTGAATATCCCGTTTAATTGCCTGGCAGCGGCTAGAGTTTTGTTGCTGGGCGGGTTGATTCCGTTTGGCTTGTGAAGTGTCCGCTGGGTAATATCTGGGGATTTTAAGCGCCATTAGCCAAAGGGATTTGAAAAATGATAGAGGTATATTGGAAAGATCTGCCTTCGTGGGAACCATTGCGCCCGTTGAGCCACTATCTGGATGCTCCAGACACTGCCGGTGTCTACGAGATCGGTTTTAGAAAGGATAAGTATATGGCCTTGCAAAATACGGCTTTTGGCTTGCATGCGGTTGGTTATCCGACGGGTTTTTACCCAATGTATGTTGGCAAGCACAGGCGTTCCCTGCGAAAGCGCCTGGGAGAGCACTTTATCGGTACCAATTCTGTCGGAAGAAATAGAAGGGGATCGAAGGCCAGCCAATCGATTAAAAATTTCTATAACAACTACTTGCCTGACTTGGAGGCCAAGCAGAATCAGATCCCAAAGGCATTGCGCTTCCCGTTAGACGGGCTGTTCTTTACCTGTATTCCCCTGCGGGAGCCGGACCAATTTGAATCTATGGTCAGGTTAAGCCATTTTAATTATCCCTGGAATCGCCGCGATGAAGGACAGGCGAGGGATCAGGCCGAAGGTACGGAAAGCCGGGATTTCGGTTATACCTATGGGGCCAAAGCGACGCAGTTTATCGGTTGAGTGAATTATTTAGGGATAGTTGGCGGCCTTGTTACAGCGCTGCGGGGGAGAAAGGTGTGCAGGTAGTTGAGATATTGAAAGACTTGAGCCTGGAATGGACCGGCACTCACTCTTTAAAAGAGAGCCTCTCTACCCGCACGCTAATCTCTGAAAGCGCCCCCCATTACTCTCTGCCGGAGGTGCCACTGGCAGTGGCAAATATCAGTCTTCAGCGGCTGAACTCCCCGGTGCGCCCGACAGTTTAAGCGGTGAAAAAAGGATTAAGTGACGAGCTTATGCGAGAGTATGAAAAAATAAATTATATTGAATTGCCCTCCACAGATTTGAATAAAACCAAGGCATTTTTCCGCGAAGCTTTTGCCTGGACCTTTACCGATTACGGTGCGGAGTATAGTACTTTTTCCAATGCGGGATTGGATGGCGGCTTTTTTAAGTCGGAGCGGAAAAGTACACCAGAAAGTGGATCTGCGCTGGTGGTGCTATACAGTCGCGACCTGGAGGGTACCTTGGAAAAAGTTGTGCGCTATGGCGCTGAAATTGCCAAGCCGATTTTTTCCTTTCCCGGTGGCAGGCGCTTTCATTTTAGGGAGCCCTGCGGCAATGAGTTTGCGGTTTGGTCGGATATGGAGGCTGCGCGGCCAGATTAATATAAAAAGCCCCCGCTGTTACCGGGGGGCTTTTTATTAGCGCTTGCCGCTTCGATTAAGCTTCGAAATCGGTATCCAGCTTTTTATCTACCAATTGCTTCTTCAGAGTGGTGTACTGGGGAATACCGTTTTTATAGGGAGGGTAGTCCTCGCCCTGGATTAAGGGCAGCAGGTAGTTGCGCCCCGCTTCAGTAATGCCGAAGCCATCTTCGCTGATGTAGTCGCGCGGCATAAACTTTTCCACGTTGGCAACTTCAGACAGCGGTGCCTCTGCGATGGACCAGCTGTACTCTTCACCTTCTGCGCGAATAATAGCCGGCATAATGGCGTTTTTGCCTGCTGCTGCCATTTCTACAGCGGCGCGGCCCACGGCGTAGGCCTGCTCGACATCGGTGGCGGAGGCGATATGGCGCGCGGCGCGCTGGAGGTAATCTGCCAGGGCCCAGTGGTACTTCAGGCCGAGTTCGCTTTTGACCATATTGGCCAGGGTCGGGGCAACACCACCCAGCTGCTTGTGGCCAAAGGCGTCGGTGGTGCCGGCATCTGCGAGGAAGGTGCCGTCTGCGTACTGGGCGCCCTCGGAGGCGACAATCACGCAGTAACCTTTCTCGTCCACAGTCTTCTGAACTTTGGCGAGGAATTTCTCTTTATCGAAAGCGATTTCCGGGAACAGGATGATATGGGGGGCATCGCCCTCCTGCTCCTGGGCCAGGGCGCCGGCGGCGGCGATCCAGCCCGCGTGGCGACCCATCACTTCGAGGATAAATACCTTGGTGGAGGTGGCGCACATAGAGGCGACATCCATCGCCGCTTCGCGGGTGGAGACGGCAACATATTTGGCAACGGAGCCAAAGCCCGGACAGTTGTCGGTCAGCGGCAGGTCGTTATCCACAGTTTTGGGGATATGGATGGCCTGAATGGGGTAGCCCATGGTCTCGGACAGCTGGGATACTTTCAGGCAGGTATCTGCGGAGTCGCCGCCACCGTTGTAAAAAAAGTAGCCAATATTGTGCGCTTTGAAAACTTCGATCAGTCGCTCGTACTCGGCGCGATTCTCTTCCAGGCTCTTCAGTTTATAACGGCAGGAACCAAAGGCGCCGGAGGGGGTGTGGCGCAGTGCGGCGATATCTTCTGGACTCTCCTGGCTCACGTCGATCAGTTCCTCGCGCAGTGCGCCGAGAATACCGTTGAGGCCCGCATAGACATTGCCAATTTTGTCCTGGTTTTCACGCGCAGCTTCGATTACGCCGCAGGCGGATGCGTTGATCACGGCGGTCACACCACCGGACTGCGCATAGAAGGCGTTCTTTTTCGACATGGTTATCCTGTGTTTTAGAGATATAGGAAAGTGTTCCGATCCGGTAATCCGCCTCGCATCTCGTTTTAAGGCCTGTGCCAGTGGGGATAACCGGGAGCTCGTATCGGGGTTGGCACTACTGGGAAAATCCTACTCCCGCTGAGGGGATGAGGCCAGCCAGTGCGGGGGTGGAGTCTAATGGAATAGCGATAAAATTGCATGGTAACTGCGGTATTTGGCAATTACTGCCCCGATTTGCCATGTTAAGCTTGCGCCGCAACCCGTAGGAGTACACTTTTCCGCTATGCATATTCATATATTAGGTATTTGCGGCACATTTATGGGCAGCTTGGCCCAGTTGGCAGTGGCGGAAGGCCACCGCGTTACCGGTAGTGATGCCAATGTCTATCCGCCCATGAGCACCCAGTTGCAACTGGCGGGTATCCAGATTACTGAGGGCTATGATGCCGCGCAGCTGGAGCCGGCCCCGGACCTGGTGATTATCGGCAACGCTATGTCCCGGGGGAATCCGGCGGTGGAGGCGGTACTGGAGAAGGGGCTGCCCTATACCTCCGGCGCCCAGTGGTTGTGCGATCACTTCTTGGGCAACCGCTGGGTATTGGCGGTGTCCGGTACCCACGGTAAAACCACCACCGCCAGTATGCTGGCCTGGATTCTGGAAGCGGCAGATATGCAGCCGGGCTTCCTGATCGGCGGGGTGCCGGGTAATTTTGGCGTTTCCGCCCGCTTGGGAGAGTCCCCCTTCTTTATTGTCGAAGCGGATGAATATGACACCGCCTTTTTCGACAAGCGCTCCAAATTTGTACACTACCGCCCGCGCACCGTGATTATCAACAATCTCGAATTTGACCACGCGGATATCTTTGAGGATCTGGCGGCGATCCAGAAACAGTTCCACCACCTGGTGCGCACGGTGCCCGCCAGCGGCCTGATTGTGGCCTCTGCGGAGCAGAATGTAGAGCAGGTGCTGGAGAAAGGCTGCTGGAGTGAAGTGCAGCGGGTCGGCGACGATTGGTGCGCGGTGGATGTCGCCGCCGATGGCAGCCGTTTTAGCGTCCAGTTTGCCGGTGAGACCGTGGCGCGGGTCGAGTGGGACCTGACCGGGCAACACAATGTACAAAATGGCCTCGCTGCGATAGCGGCGGCGCGCCATGTGGGGGTTACCCCGGAATTGAGTGCGGCGGCCCTGGGGCGCTTCCAGGGGGTTAAGCGCCGTATGGAGTGCCTGGGTGAGGTTGCCGGCATCCGTGTCTACGATGATTTTGCTCACCACCCCACGGCGATAGAATCCACTCTGAACGGCCTGCGCGCAAAAGTGGGGCAGGACAAAATTATTGCCCTGATTGAGCCGCGCTCCAACACCATGCGCATGGGGATACACCGGGAGGCCCTGGCCCAGGCCTGCTCCGGGGCTGATATGGTGCTGTGGTATCAGCCCCAGGGGATGAACTGGTCGCTGGATCAGGTTATCCACGACAGCCCGGTACCGGCAAAAGTGTTTGACTCCGTCGAAAGTGGGGTGGCACTGGCGGTGGAGCTCGCCGCTGAGGGCAGCCATATCGTGGTGATGAGCAACGGCGGCTTTGGCGGTATCCACCAGCGCTTGATCGGCGCCCTGGAACAGAAATACGATCTGTAAGTCAGACAATCACTGCCCTTGCGCCGCCCAGTGTGCGCGGGGCCGAATAAGGGATCGACCTTGCACCAATCCTCTTTCGAAAAAACCGTGACCCTGGCCATGACCGGGGCTTCCGGTGCCCAGTACGGTTTGCGCCTGCTGCAATGCCTGTTGGCGGCGAACGTTCGCGTATGGCTACTGCTGTCCGAGGCGGCCCAGGTGGTGATCAACACCGAAACCGATATGCAGCTGCCCGAGGGCGATGAGCGTGAGTTACAGGCGTTTCTTGCCGAGCGCTTTGCCGCGCAGGCGGGACAGCTGACTCTGTTTAGCAAGCGGGACTGGTTTTCCCCGGTGGCCTCGGGAACCGGAGCTCCGGCCAGTATGGTGATCTGCCCGGCCAGTGGCGGCACCTTGTCGGCGGTGGCCTGCGGGGCCTCGAACAACCTGATTGAGCGGGCCGCCGATGTGGCCCTGAAAGAGCGCCGCCAGTTAATCCTGGTCCCCCGCGAGGCGCCTTACTCCGAGATTCACCTGGAAAATATGCTCAAGCTCACCCGTATGGGAGCGATGATCCTGCCGGCCAGCCCGGGCTTTTACCAGAAGCCCAGCTCGGTCGAAGATATTGTGGACTTCGTGGTGGCGCGGCTTCTCGACCAATTGGGGATAGAGCAGAAACTCCTGCCCAGTTGGGGAGATCAAAATGGTTGAGACGGTAAAGCCGAGTATCACCATTCACTTTTGTGTGCAGTGTAACTGGATGTTGCGCGCTACCTGGATGGCCCAGGAGTTGCTGTACACATTTGCCAGTGATTTAAATCAGGTTGCGTTGCAGCCCGGTAGTGGGGGAGTATTCGAAATTCGGATTGGTGAAAATTTAATCTGGGAGCGCAAGCGCGACGGCGGTTTCCCCGAAGCCAAGGAGCTTAAGCGGCGGGTCAGGGACACCCTGTTTCCCGGCCGTGACCTGGGACATATCGATAAACCCTGAAAAAAGTTTCAATAAAACAGCGCTATGGCAAATTCAGGTTTGCGAAATCATTGCCGGGGCGAACAATGTTTGTGCCGCAATGCGGTCAGTTTTTAGTTTGGATAAGAAGCGGAATTTTATGCTACCAGCTTTACAGAAGTCCTATGAATACCTGGTGACCAAGCGACCCGCTGCGGTGTTGGTGGTGATCGGCTTGTTAACCCTGCTGGCGGCCCTGGGCCTGCCCCGGCTGAAGATCGACGCCTCCGCCGATTCCCTGACATTGGAGGCCGATCAATCCCTGGATTACTTCCGCGAGATTTCCGAGCGCTATGCCAGTGGCGACTTCCTCGTCGTTACCTACCGCTCCAAGACCGGGGACCTGTTCAGCGATGAGTCCCTGCACACCCTGGGCAAGTTGCGGGATCAACTGGCCAGGGTCGACGGTGTGTCCAGTGTGCAGAGCATTCTCGATGTGCCCCTGTTGTACAGCCCCAAACTGGCGCTCACCGATATCAGCGATGAGGTGCGCACCCTCTCCAGGCCCGATGTGGACCGGGATATGGCCCGGCAAGAGTTCCTCTCCAGCCCAATTTATCGGGAGCTGATCCTGAGCCCGGACGGGCAGACAACCGCACTGCTGGCGAACTTAACCCTGGATAGCCGGGGTATTGAGATGGTGCGCGAGCGGGATGCCCTGCGCAGCAAGCGCAATAGCGAGGGCCTGACCCCGCAAGAGGCCGCTCGCCTGGAAGAGATAAGCGCGGTCTACCTGGCCCACCGCACTGAACAGGAGAAAGTGGCTCACCAGCGGGTCGATACGGTGCGCGCTATCCTGGCCGGCTACAGCGGTGAGGCGGAGCTGTTCCTCGGTGGTGTAACCATGATTACCGCCGATATGATTTCGTTTATTAAAAGCGACCTGCTGGTTTTCGGTATCGGTATTCTCGCTTTTATCGTGATCACCCTGCTGCTGATTTTCCGCCAGCCGCGCTGGGTACTGCTGCCGCTGCTGACCTGTGTCACCACTGCGATTGTGATGCTGGGGCTGCTCAGCTGGCTGGACTGGCGACTCACGGTGATCTCGGCCAACTTTGTCGCGCTGCTGCTGATTATCACCCTGGCGATCACCATTCATCTGGCCGTGCGCTACCGGGAATATATCGCCCAGAACCCGGACTGGGATCTTGAAACGCTGGTGTTGCAGACGGTGCGCTTTATGGCCAAGCCCTGTCTGTATACCGCGCTGACCACCATTGTGGCTTTTGCCTCTCTGGTGGTGAGCGGCATCCGCCCGGTAATCGACTTTGGCTGGATGATGACAATGGGGGTGACCGTGGCCCTGCTGCTGTCGTTCCTGATTATTCCCAGCTTCCTGATGCTGCTGCCGAAGCGCGTGGGCAGTGTGAGTGCGGATAACTCGCCACGCATTTACCCTGCAATTTTCCCGCTTTGCCGAGCGCCACAAGTTTGTAGTGCTGGGTATCTCCCTGGTCGCAGCGGTGGTGAGCGTGGTGGGGATTGCGCAGTTGAAAGTGGAAAACCGTTTTATCGATTACTTCGACGATTCCACTGAGATTTACCAGGGCATGCTGGTGATCGACCGCCGCCTGGGCGGCACCGTGACCCTGGATATTATTCTGGATCAGCCCGAGGAGCAGGACGCGGCCTTCGAGGGCGAGGAGGACCCCTTCGCGATGGAAGCCGAGGAAGACCCCTTCGCCGTGGAGGAGGACCCTTTTGCCAGCGATGATCCTTTCGGCAGTGAAGAGGCATCCCCGGAGCAGAGCTACTGGTTTACCGTGGCCGGCTTGAGCAAACTGGAGCAGTTGCACGATTACCTGGAGCAGCAGCCGGAGATTGGCAAGGTGCAATCACTGGCAACCCTGTACAAGGTCGCCAAAGATCTGAAAGGCGGCCCCCTCAATGACTTTGAGCTGGCAGTGGCCAATACCAGCCTGCCGGCAGAAATCCGCTCGGTGCTGGTAAATCCCTACCTGTCGGCGGAGAACAACCAGGCCCGCATTACCCTGCGGGTGATGGAGACAGACCCGACGCTGCGCCGGGATGAATTGATCCAGCGTATCTACAACTACGCCCACAATGAGATGGGTGTAGCCCCGGAAAATATCCACCAGACCGGCCTGCTGGTTCTGTATAACAATATGTTGCAGAGTCTGTTCAAGTCCCAGATTCTGACTTTGGGTGCGGTCTTTGTCGGCATCCTGCTGATGTTCCTGGTGCTGTTCCGCTCCCTGTGGATAGCGCTGATCGCGCTGGTGCCGAATATGTTGGCTGCCTGCGTGGTACTCGGTGGTATGGGGCTCGCGGGTATTCCGCTGGATATGATGACGATTACTATCGCCGCGATTACCGTGGGCATCGGTGTGGATCACGCGATTCACTATCTGTATCGCTTCCGCGCCGAGTTTGCCAAAGACGGCAATTACCTGGCGACCATGCACCGCAGCCATGCCACCATCGGCCGCGCCATGTTCTATACCGCGATTACGATTATTGCCGGTTTCTCAATTCTGGCGCTGTCGAAGTTTGTGCCGTCGATTTACTTCGGCCTGCTCACCGCGCTGGCGATGTCTGCCGCACTGCTGGGTTCCCTGACCCTGCTGCCGCTGTTGCTGGTGATGTTCAAGCCCCTCGGTCGCCAGAGACAGGCCGATGAGGTCGAGCCCGAGGTATCGCTACAGGAGGCGCCGAGCGCCTGAAGAGAAGGAATTTGGAGTACAAAAAAGCCGGGATAATCCCGGCTTTTTTGTGTCTGCTAAACAGCGCGGACTCAGTCCTGGCGGCTGGTGATTTCCAGCAGGTGGTAGCCAAACTGGGTTTTGACCGGGCCGTGCACCTTGTGCAGCTCCTCGGAAAATACGACCTTGTCGAATTCGGGAACCATCATTCCCTTGCTGAAGGAGCCCAGGTCACCGCCGGAACGGCTAGAGGGGCACTGGGAGTACTGCTCGGCAATTTTGCCGAAGTCAGCGCCGTTCTCAATTTGCTGTTTCAGGTCCTGGCACTGCTGCTCACTTTCAACCAGGATGTGACGAGCGGTTGCTGTAGGCATGAAAAATCTCCGTTTGGTCAATTTACCGCAGCAGCTTAAAGGCTGGGTGTTGGGCTTGCCAGAGACAATTGTCCCAAATTGGAAAAACTTACCCCAATTCGGCGGATTGGCGGTAAAAAGTCTGGTGCCCCGCCACAGGCTATCCCCGGGCGGTGGTATCTTTAGGGCACAGCAAAATAATGAGTGACCACCTTGCAACAGATTCCCCTTTTTCCCCTCAGTGTCCCCCTGTATCCCGGTGTAACTTTGCCCCTGCGGATTTTTGAGCAGCGCTATATTCACCTTGTCAGTGAGTCCATGAAAACCAATAGCGGTTTTGGCATTGTATTGATTCGCTCCGGGGGCGAAGTGGGGCGGGCCTCTGTATGGCCTCTCGGCGTGTATGTCGAGATTGTCGACTGGGGGCAGGGCGAGGGGGGGCTGCTGAACGTAGAGGTGAAAGGCCGGCGCCGCTTTCGCATCGTCAGAACCAGTCGCGCAGAAGATGACTTGCTTCTGGGGGAGGTGGAGTGGCTGCCCGAAGACGAGGAAAAGCCGGTTCCGGTGGATTGCGACGGCCTCCTGTCGGTGTTGGAGGAACTCAAGGAGCGGGCGCACACGCTGTCGCTCAAATTTGAACCGGTGGATTCGGCCGACGCGCTCTCCTGGCAGCTGGCACAACTTTTGCCGCTGGAAGACAAGGTGCGCACAGACCTGTTGGCGGTGCGAGATCCGCTTATGCGGCTTGCGACCATCGCGGAGAACCTGGACCGCTGGGCCCGGGAATAGGGCGCTATAAAACCCTGGGGCGCGGCAATCGGCACTTTCAAGCGGATCGCGCTGGGTTATACTGCGCGGCCGACCGGATTTTGCACGGAGAGCCAAGTGACCGCCACAGACACCGCTGATCAGCAATCCACCCGCGCCAAGCTCGAACATATGGGGCGCGCCGCCCGCGCCGCAGCCAGACAGATAGCTGGCGCCGATACCGCCACCAAAAATCGCGCCCTCAAAGCCATCGCCGCCCAACTGGAGGCCCAGCGACCGTCTTTATTAGAGGCCAATGCACTGGATATGCAGGCGGGGCGCGAACGCGGCTTGGACGCGGCTCTGCTCGACCGCCTGGAACTTAACGATGCCCGTATCGACGCTATGATCGAGGGGCTGACCCAGGTTGCAGAACTGCCCGACCCGGTGGGGGAAGTTGCAGACTTGCGCTACCGCCCCAGCGGTATCCAAGTGGGCAAAATGCGTGTGCCCCTGGGGGTGGTGGGCATTATTTATGAGTCCAGACCCAATGTGACCATCGATGCGGCCAGCCTGTGCCTGAAATCCGGCAATGCCACCATTTTGCGTGGGGGCAGTGAAGCGCTGCACTCCAACAAGGCAATTGCCAGCTGTATTGTGGCCGGTCTGCGCGAAGCGGGTTTGCCGGAAACGACGGTGCAGGTTGTGGATACCACCGATCGCGCGGCGGTGGGTGCCCTGATTACCATGCCGGAATATGTGGATGTGATTGTTCCCCGCGGCGGTACGGGCCTGATTGAAAGGATCAGCCGCGAGGCGCGGGTACCGGTGATCAAACACCTGCACGGTGTCTGCCATGTCTATATTGATGACCGTGCCGACCTGCAAAAGGCATTTGATATCGCCCTCAATGCCAAGACTCACCGCTACGGTGTTTGCAACGCCATGGAGACACTTTTAGTTGCCGAGACGGTTGCGGCGGATATACTGCCGCGCTTGGCCAGTGCCTACGGGGAGAAAGGGGTGGAGCTGCGCGGTTGTGACCGCACCCGTGAAATCCTTCCCGACTGTGTTGCGGCGACAGAGGAGGATTGGAGCGAGGAGTACCTGGCCCCGGTTCTCGCCGTGCGGGTTGTCGCGGATATGGCGGCGGCCATGGCGCATGTCGCCCGTTACGGTTCCGGTCATACCGAGGCCATTGTCACCCAGGACTACAGTCGCAGCCGTCGCTTTATGAGTGCTGTGGATGCCAGTTCGGTGATGATTAACGCTTCCACCCGCTTTGCGGATGGTTTCGAATACGGACTGGGGGCGGAAATTGGTATCAGTACTGATAAAATCCATGCCCGTGGCCCGGTTGGTCTGGAGGGACTGACCTCGCAGAAATGGATTGTGTTCGGGGATGGCCATATCCGCCAATAGATATTTTCCCGCAGGCGCTGCGAGCACGAGAGGTAATAGTGGCGAGCAAAAGGCATACACTGGCCCTGTTTGGCGGCACCTTTGATCCGATCCATTTCGGTCATCTGCGCATGGCGCTGGAGCTGCGCCAGCTGCTCGAATTTGATGAGATGCGCCTGCTGCCGAGCCACCAGCCCGCCCACCGGCAGAGCCCCGGGGTCTCCTCCCGCCAGCGCAGCGAAATGCTGGCCCTGGCGCTGGAGGGCTGTGAGGAATTAACTCTGGATGAGCGGGAACTTGTTCGCGGCGGCTCAACCTATACGGTGGATACTCTGGAGGAGCTGCGCAGTGAGCTGGGAGACGAAGTCTCCATCAGTTTCTGTATGGGACTGGACTCCCTGTTGAGTTTGCATCGCTGGCACCGCTGGGAGCGCCTCTTGGAACTGGCGCACTTAGTAGTGGTGACCCGGCCCGGTTGGCATTTGCCGGATCGGGATATTGAAGGGCAGGGGCCCCTTGTCGAGTTGTTGGAGCGCCACCGGGGCACTGCTACAGACTTGCATACCCGGGCCTATGGCTGCCTACTGTTGCGGGAGCAGAGCCTGCTGCCAATTTCCGCGACACAAATTCGCGAATTAATTAAAAGTGGCCAATCGCCACGCTATTTACTGCCGGCCACAGTGTTGCAGTACATAGAAAACCATCGACTTTATACAGAGGTCGCCTCCGGCGACCCGCAATGAATCAAGGTGTTATGACAAATATTAAAGATATCGCTCTCAACGCGCTGGAGGATTTGAAAGGTAAGGATATCGTTGATCTGGATGTCTCCGGACTTTCAGATGTAATGGATAGCCTGCTGATCTGCACCGGTACTTCCAGCCGCCAGGTAAAATCTCTGGCAGAGAACGTTGTGGACGACCTGAAGAAAGAAGGTATCCGCCCTATTGGCGTTGAAGGCGTCGAGCAGGGCGAGTGGGTGTTAGTTGACTATGGCGATCTAGTCGTTCATGTCATGCTCGCCGATGTTCGCGGCTTCTACGACCTGGAGAAACTCTGGTCCATGACGCCGAACACCCGCGACGATGCCGATGGCAGCGATCCACACCGGGATTAATCGCTGTGAAAATCCGCATTCTGGCCGCCGGTGGAAAAATGCCGGCTTGGGTGCAGGAGGGCTACGCTGAGTACGCCAAGCGCCTGCCCCGGGAAATCGCCCTGGAAATGGTGGAAATCCCCCTGGGGCAGCGGGGCCAAAAAAGCTCTGCGGCCCTGATTGAAAAAGCGCGTAAAAAAGAGGGTGAGGCAATGCTCGCCGCTGTGGGCCCTCGGGATCACGTGGTGGCGCTCGATGTGAAAGGCAAGCCCTGGAGCACCGAGCAGCTGTCGACCCAGCTGAGGGATTGGCAGCTACTGGGGGAAAATGTCAGTCTGTTTATCGGTGGGCCCGACGGCTTATCTGAAGACTGCCTCGCCCGCGCGCGCCAGCGCTGGTCCCTGTCCCCACTCACCTTGCCCCACCCGCTGGTGAGAGTGGTTTTGGCGGAACAAATTTATCGCGCCTGGACTCTATTGGCCGGGCACCCCTATCACAAATAATGGGTTTGCGATAAGTCGTGGAGAGATTTGCCGACTCGGTTCTCTCTCCCGGCTCGCCCTGTGTTAATGTAGGATTTAGATTTTTTGCACGCCAGTCAAAAACCATCGACTAGATTCTGATGCCGCACGATTACCGCTTCAAGGTCCCCTTCAAGGCCTCTTTTCAGCCTTCGCCCAAGGACCCGCTCAAGGATCCCCTTACCGAACAGCGGCTGTTTCGCAACCGAATGCTGGTGGCGCTTGTGGGGGTGATCGCTCTGCTGGGGGTTTTAGTTGCGCGCTTTTACAACTTGCAGGTAGTGAATTACGAAGACTACCGCACCGCCTCTGATATTAACCGCATTCAGGTACGCCCGGTCGCGCCGACCCGGGGCTTGATCTACGACCGCAATGGCCTCTTATTGGCGGATAACCGCCCCAGTTACAGCTTGTTGATTGTGAGCGAGCGGGTTCGCGAGATGGACGCCACCCTGGAGCTGATCGGCAACCTGGTGCGGCTCGATGAAAACGATATCGCCAAATTCCGCAAGCGCCTCAAACGCCCGCGCGCCTCATATGCGCCAGTCCCCCTCCGTTTTCGACTGACCGACGATGAAATCGCCCGTATCAGCGTCAATCAATTCCGTATGCCGGGGGTGTCGGTGGGGGCGGAGTTGGTGCGCTACTACCCCCTTGGAGACCTCTTTGCCCACAGTGTGGGCTATATGGGGCGAATCAGTGACCGCGATCTGAGTAATTTTACTGAGGGTGATGTGCGCCGCTATAGCGGTACTCGCAGCATTGGCAAGGTCGGGCTGGAGCGCTCCTACGAGGACCTGCTACTGGGGGAGGTCGGTTATGAGAATGTTGAGGTCAATGCCCATGAGCGGGTATTGCGGGTACTTGAGCGCGAGGACCCCAAGCCCGGTGCGGACCTGGTTCTCAACTTGGATGCGCGCCTGCAACAGGTGGCTTCGGATGCCCTCGGTGACCGCCGCGGTGCGGTGGTCGCGATCGATGTGAACAGCGGTGGCGTGCTGGCGTTTGTCAGTAAGCCGTCCTTCGACCCCAACTTATTTGTGACCGGTATCAGCTTTGCCGACTACCGCGCCCTCAGTGATTCCCTTGATGTCCCCCTGTTTAATCGCGCGGTGCAGGGGCGCTATCCGCCCGGTTCTACGATAAAGCCACTGATGGGATTGGGGGGGCTTCAGGCGGGTATTATCACTCGGGAAACTACCGTCAAGGACCCGGGCTTCTACAAGCTGCCCAACGATCCCCGCATCTACCGCGACCACGTGCGCTGGGGCCACGGCGACAAGGTGGATCTGATACAGGCCACGGCGCAGAGCTGTGATGTCTACTTCTGGGATATGGCGCACCGCTGGGATATCGATGAGATGCACAGCATTGCCACTCATTTTGGCCTGGGCGCCAAGACTGGGATCGATCTGCCGATAGAGAGTTCAGGGTTGTTTCCGTCGCGGGATTGGAAGCGCGGTGCCCGGGGTATGCCCTGGTTTCCCGGCGACAGTTTAAATGCGGTACTGGGGCAGGGCTTTGTCTTGGCGACACCACTGCAATTGGCAGTGATGACGGCAACGATTGCCAATCGCGGTACCCACTACCGCCCGCAGATGGTCAAGTCGATCAATGGGGTGGCGCAGCCCGCAGAGATACTGCACAACTTTGAGGCCCGCCCGGATCACTGGGACCTGGTGTTTGAGGGGATGGAGGCCGTGGTCAACCATCGCACCGGCACCGGCAAGCGGGCCGGCAGAGACTTGGATTTCCGCGTGGCGGGTAAATCCGGTACTGCCCAGGTGGTCGGTATTGCCCAGGGGGCGCGTTATGACTCAGAAGCCCTACAGGAACGCCACCGCGATCACGCTCTGTTTGTGGCCTTTGCCCCGCTGGATAATCCCCGTATTGCCGTCTCTGTGCTGGTTGAAAACGGTGAGGGCGGGGGAAAGGTGGCGGCACCTATAGCGCGGGAGCTATTTGCCGAGTGGGTGCCACGGCAGCAACAAGAGTCGCAGAAAACGGCAGATACGATGAGTTTGAGTGAGGGTGCGGGCAATAATGGCTAGTCGCGACTTTTCCCACCGTTTGTCAGAGGTCCACGGCAGTCTGCGCAAACCGGTCAGTCTCTCCCGTCGTCTGCACATTGATATACCGCTGCTGGTGCTGTTGTTGGTGCTGGCTGCGGTGGGGCTCGGGGTGCTGTACAGCGCCTCCGGCGGCGATATGAACTATGTGCGTCGCCAGTCGATCTTTATGTGCGCGGCTTTTGTCGGCATGTTTATCGTGGCGCAAATTCCCCTCGACTTCTACAGGCGCTGGTCTCCCTGGGCCTATTTGGGCGGCTGTGTGCTCCTGGTCGGGGTGTTGTTTATTGGCACCAAGGCGATGGGCGCACAGCGCTGGCTGGAGATCGGCGGATTTCGCTTCCAGCCATCGGAGGTGATGAAGCTCGGTGTGCCTATGGCGGTGGCGGCTTACCTGCATCGGCGCCGCCTGCCGCCCTCGCTGCCGACAGTGATGGGCGCACTGGCGATTGTAGCGATTCCGGCAGCGCTGATTGTGCGCCAACCGGATTTGGGCACCTCAATCCTGATTGCCGCATCTGGGCTTTTTGCCCTGTACCTGGCGGGGTTGAGCTGGGCGATGATCGGAGCAGCGGCAATGACTTTGTTGGTTGCCGCCTATCCTATCTGGCACTGGGGGCTCCACGATTACCAGCGACAGCGAATTTTGACTCTGCTCAATCCAGACGATGATCGTTTTGGCGCGGGTTGGAATATATTTAACTCCAAGGCAGCTATCGGCTCAGGTGGTGTCTACGGCAAGGGCTACCTTCAGGGCACCCAGTCGCAGCTGGACTTCCTGCCGGAGAGCCACACCGATTTTATTATCGCGGTACTGTCGGAGGAATGGGGGATGCGCGGCGCCTTGTTACTGCTTTTGCTATATGTACTAATTATCTCCCGTGGTATTTATATTAGCTTTATGGCCCAACACGTATTTGGCCGGCTGCTGGCTGGGAGTATAACTCTCACTTTTTTTGTCTATGTCTTTGTAAACATTGGTATGGTTACAGGATTATTGCCGGTGGTCGGTGTACCTTTGCCCGTGATCAGTTATGGCGGGACATCCCTAATTACGTTGATGGCCGGGTTTGGCCTGCTGATGGCTGTTGCGACTGAGCGGCGCCGAGTACATTTTTAATAGGCGCTTTAAGGAAATTAATCGGATTTTAGAGACGCGAGATGAAGACAGGAGTGGTCGTTTTGAAGTGGACCTCGGGATTATTGATCGGGATGGGCCTGGCCCTCGCCGCCTGTGCAAAGGAGCCTGGTCACGGTGACAACCAGCAGGCGCAGGAATTCGTCGATTATATGGTGCAGGAGCACGATTTTAACCGCGAAGAAATGCAGCAGCTGATGCGCGAGGCAAAGCGCAAGGATGCCATTCTCAAGGCGATTAAACGCCCCGCCGAGAAGGCCAAGCCCTGGTATGAATACCGCAAAATGTTCATCACTCCGAGGAGTATTGCCGGTGGCGTGGACTTTTGGGATCAGAATGCCGAGGCCCTGGCTGAGGCTGAAAAAAAATATGGCGTACCCGCCGAGATGATCGTTGCCATTATCGGTATTGAGACCCGCTACGGTGGCAATATGGGCGGCTACCGGGTGCTGGATGCGCTCTCCACCCTGGCGTTCAACTACCCCCGCCGCTCGGCGTTTTTTACCAAAGAGCTGGAGAATTACCTGCTGCTGACCCGCGAGCAGGATATGGACCCGCTGGCTCTTAAGGGCTCCTATGCCGGCGCTATGGGCTACGGCCAGTTTATGCCTTCCAGCTATCGCTCTTATGCGGTGGACTTTAGCGAAGACGGCAAGGCGGATATCTGGAACGATCCCACCGATGCCATCGGCAGTGTGGCCAACTATTTTGTAAAGCACGGGTGGAAGCCCGGCGAGCCGGTTGCCGTACTGGCGAGCCCGCGCCCCAATGCGGATATGACCATCGTCAACGATACCCTGCGGCCGCAGTGGACGGTGGGCGAGCTGGCGGATAAAGGCTTTAGCGCCACCAGCCAGGTGGCCCCGGAAATGCCCGCCAATGTATTTTCTCTGCAAACGGAGCAGGGCAAACAGTACTGGCTGGGCCTCAACAACTTTGCCACTATCACCCGCTATAATCGCAGTCGTCTCTATGCCATGGCCGTCAACGACCTGGCTCAGGAGATCGTCAAAGCGAGAGGTGGCAAGTCTTAAGGCGGCCTTAGTTGCGCTGCTAAATTCGGTCCAAATGGAGGGAACCATTTGGACTTTTGACGTTCTGACTCTTTCTATCTTATTTCGCAGTACCAGATAATAACGGTTTGGAGACGGCAGCAATCGCGCGCCGGGGGGATTATGTTTCAGTGCAAAGCGCGTTGGGGAGTGGCCCTGGCGGTCCTGATATTGGCGGCCTGTAGTAGCCCGCAGCCAAAACCGCAGAAAAGCCAAAATACCACGCCGGATTTTAATAGTCTTAAAGATAGCGGCCCTTCCACACCGGTGAATATGCAAGCCGCCCCAGAGCCTATCCCTGTGCGCGAGCCTATCGGTGATGCGGGCAATAAATCCCCCTACAAGGTCAACGGCGTCACCTATCGTGTGCGCAATGATGTCAAAGGTTACAAAGAGGTGGGGCACGCCTCCTGGTACGGGACAAAATTCCACGGCCGGCGCACCGCAAATGGCGAGATCTACAATATGTACGCCATGTCTGCCGCCCACAAAACGCTGCCGCTGCCCAGTTACGCCAAGGTGACCAATCTCGACAATGGCCGCAGTATTATTGTGCGGGTAAACGATCGGGGCCCCTTTGTGCACGGGCGAATTATCGACCTGAGTTATACCGCTGCACAGAAGCTCGGCTATCTGGATCAAGGCGTTGCCCGGGTTGAGGTGGAAGCGCTGGACCCGGCCTCACTGCCCGCTGCCAATGAAGTGCTGGCCAACAGCGATGGCACTGCGGGCTTGGCAGAAGATACGACTATTAAACTGCCCGATAATACCTATTTGCAGGTCGGCGCCTATAGCAACGCAACACAGGCCCGGGAGATTCGCGCCCAGTTGGCCGCTGCCATTGACTATCCTGTTGCGGTTAGTTCTGTTCAGCGCGGCGGCAAGACTTTTTATCGGGTGCGAATAGGCCCGCTAACCCAACAGCGAGCCCTGGCAACTGCGCGGGAAACGGTTGAGCAAAAACAGCTTGGCCAGCCACAGGTTGTTTATGAATAATGTTTTTGGGCTTATGGGCATCAATGCGGTGGGGTAAATCTCCCCAGATGCTCTATGACTATTCCGGCGGGCGATAGTCATTTGAATACCCATTCACAAAATACTGCGCACTGGCGCCTTTTTTCTTGTATTTTGTAATCTTGTAATGATGGGCGGCGTTTGGTGACAAGCTGTAGCGCCGCTGATTAACCCTGTAGTCTTCGTTGCAGGTTAGTCCATAGCCAACGAAAACGAGGAATGACGAGACATATACCTATGATGACACGGATTATCGCCTGTTCTTTCCTGTTGTTCTGTGCGGGCCTGGCCCAGGCGCAATCTCTTATCCCGGCACCGCCCCAGCTGGCGGCCAAGTCTTACCTGCTGCTGGATGCCAATACCGGCCAAGTATTGGTTGAGCACGAGGCGGATACCCAGCTCCCCCCGGCGAGCCTTACCAAAATGATGACGGCTTATATCGTCTCTGAGGAAATCCTGAAAGGGAGTATCAAAGAGAACGATATGGTGCGCATTTCCGAGAAGGCCTGGCGCAAGGGCGGCTCGAAGATGTTCGTCAAAGTGGGTGACCAGGTGCCGGTGATCGACTTGATGCGCGGTGTCATTATCCAGTCCGGCAATGATGCCAGTATCGCCCTGGCCGAGCATGTGTCCGGTAGCGAAGAAGTCTTCGCCGAGGTGATGAACCAGCAGGCCGAACTGCTGGGCATGGAGCATACCCACTTCGTCAATGCGACCGGCTGGCCAGCTGAGGGGCATTTGACCACTGCCCGCGACCTGGGCATTTTGGCCCGCGCACTGGTGATGGATCACCCGGAACACTACGACATTTACTCCGAGAAATACTTCAGCTATTCCGGTATTAACCAGCCCAACCGCAACCGCCTGTTGTGGCGCGACTCCTCTGTCGACGGTATCAAGACCGGTCATACAGAAGAGGCCGGCTACTGCCTGGTAGCTTCGGCGATGAAGCGCGGTATGCGCCTGATCGCGATCGTGGTGGGCACCGATAGCGATGAAAAACGCGCTTCCGAGACCCAAAAACTGCTGGCTTACGGCTTCCGCTACTACCAGACCCACAAGGTCTACGGCCAGGGTGAAGAGCTGCAAACCGAGCGTGTCTGGGGCGGGGAAGAGCCCAGCGTGGGCATTGCCGTAGCCAAAGACGTGTTTGTCACTATCCCCCGTGGTGGTGAGGACAGCATTAAAGCGGACCTGATTGTGGCCGGTGAGCTGGAAGCGCCTGTGCAGAAGGGTCAGCCGGTAGGTAAAGTGGTTGTGACCCTGGACGGCGAAACCGTTGCCGACGTTAAGGCGGTTGCCGCCGAAGATGTGGAGCGCGCCGGTTTCTTTAAGCGTATGTGGGACTCCATCAAGCGCTTTATGATGGGCTTTTTCAGCTGATTTCGGCCTCGGGGATGGGAATGATTCCCATCCCTGTCCATCCCTCCCTACACCTCTGTCCACTTCCCCTTCTGCTTACTGTCCACTGCTGTTTAGCCGCTGTATAATCGCCGCCCGGCTGTGCTCAAGCTTTTCTCAATATCTAGCAGCCCGTTCCCGGAGAGTGGTATGAGTCAAGATCCCAATCAAAAAGCCCCAAAAATCGAATTCCCTTGTGAAGACTATATGATCAAGGTGGTGCGCGATGCCAATAATGACGCGCACGAGTTTGTACTGGAAGTGATGCGCCGCCATGCCCCCGGCTTGGATGAAGAGCGTATTACCCTGCGCGATAGCAGCACCGGTAAATTTACTTCTATGACCTTCTTTATCCTCGCCACCGGTGAGGAGCAACTCAAAGCATTGTTTGAAGAGTTGAAGCAGCACCCCGCTGTACATATGGTGCTCTGATGACCATTGTTCGCAATCTGGCGCGGCGAGATTACAAGAGCGTCTGGCAGGCCATGTCGCACTATACCGATAGTCGCGATAGTGAGAGTGCCGACGAGATCTGGTGCGTAGAACACGAGCCGGTTTTCACTCAGGGCCAGGCCGGCAAGGCTGAGCACCTGTTGAATACCGGTGATATTCCCGTGGTCCAGGTGGACCGGGGCGGGCAGGTGACATATCACGGCCCCGGCCAGCTGGTGGTGTATCCACTGCTGGATTTGCGCAGGGCCAAAATTGGTGTGCGCGAGCTGGTCTCGGCACTGGAAACCGCCACTGTGGCGATGCTGGCAAATTTTGCGATCGCCGCAGCCCCCAGGGCCGATGCACCGGGGGTTTATCTCACCGAAGGGCCCCGCGCGGGCAATAAAATTGCCTCTATCGGTCTGCGCGTAAGGCGGGGGTGTAGCTTCCACGGTATTGCGATCAATATCGATATGGATCTGGCCCCCTTCCTGCGGATTAACCCCTGTGGTTATGCCGGAATGCAGATGGTGCAGATGGCGGAGATATTGGAGCCTACCCCCGAGTGGGGACAGGTTGCTGAGATTTTTGTGCGCGAGTTACTCCGCGCGCTTCGGTTGTCTGACGCCCAGTGGCAACCCATCGATGAAAAAGAATTTGCGCAACTGAGCGCAGAACCGCAGGAATAAATTAATGGCTGATAAACCCGATCTGGTGCCTGTAAAGCGCACTCGCCGCCTCCAGCAGGGGGAGAAACTCCGCGATGGCGATAAGGTAGAGCGTATCCCGGTGAAAGTAATCGCCAGTGATAACCTGCTGCGCAAACCCGACTGGATTCGCGTAAAGGTGCCGGCGTCAAAAGAAGTGGATCGCATCAAGAGTATCCTCCGCTCACAGAAGCTCTCCACGGTTTGTGAAGAGGCGAGCTGCCCCAACTTGGGCGAGTGTTTTAGTAACGGCACCGCGACCTTTATGATCATGGGGGAAATTTGTACCCGTCGTTGCCCCTTCTGCGATGTGGGCCACGGTAAGCCCAACCCGCTGGACCCGGAAGAGCCAAAGAACCTGGCGGATGCCATTGCGGCGATGAGCTTGCGCTATGTGGTGATTACCTCAGTGGATCGCGATGACTTGCGCGATGGCGGTGCCGAGCACTTTGCCCACTGTATTCGTGAATCCAGAGCGCAGTCGCCCAATTTACAGGTGGAAATTCTTACCCCGGATTTTCGCGGTCGTATGGATGTGGCCCTGGATATCCTGGAGAAGGAAGCTCCGGATGTGTTTAACCACAATTTGGAAACGGTACCTCGCCTGTATAAAGAGTCCCGCCCCGGCGCCAATTACAAGTGGTCTCTAAAGCTGTTGCAGGAATTTAAGAAGCGCCGCCCTGATGTGCTGACCAAGTCTGGCTTGATGGTTGGCCTGGGTGAAGAGAAAGAGGAAATTTTCCAGGTAATGGACGATATGCGCGAGCACGATATCGATATGCTCACTATCGGCCAGTACTTGCAGCCCAGTAAGGAGCACTTGCCGGTACAGCGCTACGTTCACCCGGACGAGTTTGAAGAGTATCGCCGTTACGCCGAGAAAATCGGCTTTAAACACGCGGCTTGCGGCCCATTGGTGCGCTCTTCTTACCACGCTGACAAGCAGGCCCACGGAGAGAAGGTGGGCTGATTCGGGCTTTTAATTTGATTTTTTTAAGGGTGCTTTTATGCACCCTTTTTTATTTTTGGGTTACTAATCTTCAGTTTTTTATTAGCGCTGGGTTTTTTAGGGGGTTGACCAGCGCAGAGTTCAACGAGTTGTTTTTCTACAGTTGTGCAGGTTATCACTATAAGTTGAAATAATAGTATCTGTTTGTTCAGTATTAATTAAATATTCTGTCTCTCTCAATTCTGATCTGAATAAGATAATCGAAAATTTCGGCGCTCTAATAGAGGTTGCTTAGTGAGAGTGGCCGTAAAATGGAGGGCAATTGGTTTTTGCTGGAGAGCTGCCTGGCTGATCCCCAGTTTTGAATATCTTCGAATAGCGTACTTACAGTACAACCTCTCTGCGGCATTGCTTTAAGTTATGCCTGAATGTCGCTGATTTCAACTTAACGAGCGTAGTCTAGGCTTGTCCCCTGAAGGCTTATTTAGGGGATTGCCCCTATGTGACTATTCAGCCGCTTTCTGCCGGGGGATAACAGGAATTGCACTAATAGCAGATCTTCAGTAACTTTACAGAAAACAATAACTGTCAGAGATACTACCCTACCCGGGTGTCTCATCTGCCATATTCAAAAGACGGATCTAATCAAACTGGGCAAAAGTCGTTATTTAATTACTTTATGGAGCCTCTGAGTCACTCTGAAAGCCCCGTAGAAGTATGACGGAGTTATTTACAGGCTTCTTAGTACTAAGTGATTTCGGTAACTTTGTCTTGATATGCCGCATATTGGTGCAATCTGCCCAGGCGATCGACGTTATCCATAATTAAAAAGCACAATAATGAGAGAGGACTAGCGATGACCCCAGAAGAAAAGTACGAAAAGGTGAAGGACCTACAGCCTCTGGAACTTCTGTACCAGAGAGAAGTGCAGCAGGCCGATGCCATTTTTCTTCGCCAGATGCAGCAGCGGCAGTGGAGAGACTACACCTGGGGCGAGGTGATGGATCGGGCGCGCAGGATCGCGGGCTATTTACGCAGTCGATTTGAGCCCGGTGATCGCATCGCTATTCACGGCAAGAACTGCGCGGACTGGATTATTGTAGACGTGGGTATCATGCTGGCGGGTATGATTAGCGTGCCACTCTACCCGGGTCAGTCGGTCTCCTCCATGACCTATGTATTGAAGCACTCTGAATCGAAGATGCTTTTTTGCGGTGCCACAGATGATAATGCGGCGCTTCAGGAGGTTGCCGATATGTTGCCCTCCGTCGCTATCCAGCGCTGTGAGATCCGCTGTGACCAGGACCTGGAGTCCCTAATTAAAGGCTGTGAGCGCTTTGAGGGGAAGCCGGTCTTCGATTTGGATGATATTTTCACGATTATGTACACCTCTGGAACTACCGGTAATCCAAAAGGGGTTATGCACAGCTGGTCTTCGGTGGTCTTTGTCTCGCCAAATATGATTCGCGGTTACGGCATGGATGAAAACGACCGGGTACTCTCCTACCTGCCCCTGGCCCATGCCGCAGAGCGGATACTGGTTGAATTCCACTGTCTGTATTCGGGCACCCGAATTCACTTCCCCGAGTCCCTGGACACTTTCCTGGAAGATTTAAAGCGCACGCGCCCGACGATGTTTTTCTCGGTTCCCCGGCTCTGGACCAAGTTCAAAGAGGGAATTGATGAAAAAATTCCGCCGTCACTGCAACAGGTGTTGCTGCGTATTCCCGGAATCAATACTTGGCTGAGAAAAAAAGTTCGCTATGGGCTGGGGTTGGATGAGGCTGAGGTATTGATCAGTGGCGCCTCGCCCATTTCTATTGAGCTGCTTCGCTGGTATGAGCGTATGGGTATGAAGGTGGCCGATGGTTACGGTATGACCGAGAACTTTATTTATGGCTGCTTTGCCCCGCCGGGGGAAGACCCTGTTCCTGGAACCGTGGGTAAGCCTTACCATGGCTGTGAAGTTAAGATTTCCAAGGAGGGGGAGATACTATTTAAAAGCGGCTCCCTGATGAAGGGCTACTACCTGGAGCCGGCAAAAACGGCGGAGGTGTTACGGGACGGTTACTATTATACCGGCGATTCCGGTTTTATTGATAAAGATGGCCTTGTGCATATTACCGGACGTATTTCTGAGACCTTTAAGACCAGTAAAGGAAAATTTATTCAGCCCAGCCGTCTCGAAAGTTATTTTGGCAATGAGACATTACTGGCCCAGCTCTGTGTACTCGGGCATGGAATGGATCAGCCGGTGATGCTGGTGACACTCTCCGAGTCTGCTGAAAAGCTGGCGCGGGAGGAGGTCGATGGGCAGTTGCAGAAGTTGCTGGCATCTGTGAATGAGAAGTTACCGCCATATGAGCGGATTAACACCATCTTTATTACCAGAGAAGAGTGGACCCCCCTCAATGAGTTTCTGACGCCGACCTTGAAGATCAAGCGCAAGGTATTGGAAGCCCACTATCAGCCGCTATTTAAGCAGTATTCGGATGCTAAAGGGATTGTTTGGGAGCCCCGCGCTCCAGTTGCCGAGGTTTCCCAGGAGGCTTCGTTGGAGGTGGCGAGTTAAAACCAGCCAGCCATAATAAAAAGCCCGGCCTATTGCGCCGGGCTTTTTTTGCGTGCCCAGTCAGTGAGTGTAGCTTTGACAGTGCTGGGATCTTCCCCTCAATTCAATTTGGATGCTTTCCGCTGAGCACTCAAAGTCATCATTAAATTTGCAGTTTTCCATCTTGCAGGCGCCGACGCCGGCGGTGCGGGAGCTGCTTGTGTGGCGGGAATTGGTGAAAAAGGTGTCACAGTCGGGATCTGCACCATCGCCAATAGTAATCGCTCTGGCGTGGCAGGCATCATTGGCGTTATATGCGCACTGGCTGGCGGCACAGCGACTGACTTCTGGCATATCGGTTGCGATAATCATGGCAGGCCTCTCCTTAATCGTCAGTTGGAGACTAGTTCAGCCTGGAGGCAAATCAATAAAAAACCATAGAGTCCGTGGGGGAATTTTTATTTTTGTTGTATAGGTTTATTTTTTTATCGCAAAAAGTTTTTCAGTGAATCGTTTATAGACCTTTTAGGGGCCCAGCTTCACCTGGCCGATAGTATCTACCCCGAATATTTGACGAGCCCGATACCCTGCAATTTTTATTGGGGGCTGAGAGGTTTGAGTGAGGATAAAAAGAGGTAGCAGAGGGGAGAGGCTGTGCCCCCGGCCGGGGGCACAGTTACCACTTAGAAGCGGTAGGTTACATTGACGGAAGCCGATTCAGTGGTCGGGCGGGACGCGACAGTGGCATTCACTGCGATAGCGTCAGCGGCCTGCCAGCGAATACCGGCAATCATACCCATGCCGCCGTTGAAGATGCCTTCGTCAACACTGGCGTAGCTCGGCATAGCATTCATATTGCCTTCCATGGACTTAACACCGACCTCAATGGTGTCTTCCTCGGTGCCATTGGTGTCTTCATACCAGATTTCCGCATAGGTGTTAACGGTCTCCCAGCTCTTGCTGGCAAAAGCACCGAAACGCATATTTCTCAGGCGGCGCTCTTGATCCCCGTAGTTCATACCCAGGGGATCTTGCTCATTGCCATTGGCATCGATGTAGGTGAAGCCTTCAATCGCATCTTCGGTATAGCCATCTACATCGGTAGTGACCCTGGTGAAGCTGACAAAGGGGCCGAACTGGAAGGTGCCGCTGTCGAGCAGATTGGCACCGGCAGTAATGCCCAGAGACAGGTTTTGGCCGGAGGTGTTACCGGTCAGGTCGCCGCTATAAGCGTCGGCGAGAGAGACGGCTCGGCTAACTTCGTCGTAATCTACATCGGTCAGGGTCGCGTTACTTTCGACAAAGAAAATGTCGTAGTGCATGCGGCCAAAGAAGCTGTAGTTGGTTGAGGTGGAGTCGATAGCGAGCTGGGAGTTATCCACATCGATATTGGAGCGGCTTACCGCAAAACCGATTTCAGCGTTGTCGCGCAGGGCGTAGGTCAGGCCGAGAACGTTGGAGTAACCGTCCCCTCTGACGTTTGCGGTGTAGTCGGTATCGTAGTCAATATTACCCAGGGAGCTGCCGGCGAATACGCCGGTTTGCGCGGGGCGGTAGCGCACACTTGCCAGGCTCTCGTCGAGGCTGTTGGTGTGGGTGCGGGCAGCCTGGATAGCGATATCCGGCAACTGGCCGGCCACCTGAGCGGCATTGACGACGGCGGTGTAGTAGTCAGCCAGAATTTCCTGGCCAATTTGGGTGGGGTGTACGCTGTCGTTAAAGATCAGCTGGTCCGCATCGGGATTGCTGCCGTCGATACCGTAAACTGGATGCTCAATACAGTCATTACCGCTATCGTCGTAGCAGTACTGGCTCTGATCAAGGTCGGAGGGTAGTCCCAGCAGGCTGGGGTTATTGAGGGCGACCTGAAGAATCCCCGATTGGTCGACCATCAACACGCCGTCGATATCTTTGGCTTTGCTGAGCAGGTCGGCGTTGAAGCTTGCAGCAGCCGCGCTGGCCTCTGACAGCACTCCGTCAATGGCGTCGGCCAGCTCGGCGTCAGCCTCGTCCTGGGTTATTAGGCCGGCGTCAACGGCTGCCTGTAGAGTGGCGGCGTCATCACTGGAGTAGACCGCCTCATAGGCTGCGGCGTAAACACCGGGGGTCTTGCTGATATCCGGTACGTTGGACAGCAGGATGTAATTGGCTCCGGCATCGGACAGCGCGCCGGCAGCGCTCGCCAGCATTGTCGATGCAATTTCCAGATCCGCAGTGACTTCTTCGGTGGTGGCAGTGCCAGCGGCGACACTGGAGAAACCGCTGAGGAGATCGTTGCCGCCGCCATTGACCCAGTAAAGGGCATTGTGGTCAACGCTGCCGAGAGTGGTTTCCAGGTAGCCCATGCCGAGAGGGAACGGACTGCCAGTCGTGCCGCTGTCAGCAATGATAGTGGCCGGGGCCTCATCAATCGCATCTGCCAGGCTGTAGTAGTAGCTTGCGGTATCAGTGTCGCCTGCTGCGGTATACAGGTCGCCAGCTGCACGCATTTGAGAGGATAGGGTCGGGTCCTCTTGCGCTGCCAGTACGTAGGCGAGTTGAGTCAGGTCGGGGTAAAGACCTGTTTCTGTGTCCCGTGTACGGTCGGGCAGGAGTGCGCTGGCAAAGCTGTGCATGCTGGAGTCATAGGTGATGCCACTGGCTTCCAGGTACGCGTAGTAGTTTTCGCTACCGATAATATTGACCAGGACATCCGCTGCCTTGTGGCCGCCAACAGCCCAGCCATTGCCGGAGTTGGTAAAGGCTTCCGATACTTGAGCTTGAGCTTCCGCCAGCAGCTCCTCTGTAGTCATGCTGGTATCAGACAGGTCGACATCCGGCAGGCACAGTGTTAGATCTGCGCAGGAGGGAGTAATGGCTCCCAGGCCTAAATTTTGTGACAGGATGCTGATTGCAACTTCGCGGTCGTCGCCACCATTGGTGAATACATCGTAGTTGCCGACATCGGTCAGGCTGTCACCAAAGGCGATAACTTGGGAAAAAGCGGTGTCTTTGGCAAAGGCCGCAGGGCTTGTCATTGTTGCGAGTGCAATGGCCGCAGCGAGGCTACGCTTGGCGTTGTGCATGGTTTTCTCCTTGTCGCGGTAATCTCACACCCGCGGAGACATCGGGAGCAGTCCAGAGGAAACTACAGGGCGCGAGTCTTTATTGTTCTTTGCTCCAGTACCTCAAGGTAGCTGGGCGATATTATCAAATTTGACTATAACTTTAAAATAAGTCACAAATCATTTCGGGTATTTTGTCGGCCTGTGAGGCCGCTTTAATAGCTTTTATTGGGCTGGCGCAATATTACTTAATGAGGGTTGCTCGGTAAATGATGTTTATCCCTCAATACTGCCACTTTATAGAAAGCATTTTTTTGTCATTTGATTTCTGTCAATGGCGAATTGTATCTGTGTGACAGGACTGGCTAGCCGCTGGGCTATTTGGGCAGAATAGTCACTGGGTTTTGTATTTTTAGTAAAACGATGTAGCTCGGGTTTTGGATTTTATGGTTTATGGAAAAGGTAAGGTGTCGATTTCTCAAGATGAGATCGAAATGAGTGCGATACGCGCGCAAGGCGCCGGCGGCCAAAATGTAAATAAAGTCTCCAGCGCGATTCATCTGCGTTTCGATATCCGGGCCTCCTCACTTCCAGCACCGATTAAGGACGGCCTGTTGAAATTAAAAGATCGGCGCATCTCCTCTGATGGCGTGGTGGTGATCAAGGCTCAGCGGTTTCGCACCCAGGAAAAAAACCGTATAGATGCCCTGGAGCGCTTGCAGGAGCTGGTCGATAAAGCCGCTTTCAAACCGAAGTTTCGCGTGGCAACCAAGCCCAGTCGCGGTGCGAAGGAGCGCCGCCTGCAAACAAAAAATCGTCGCTCCCAGGTAAAGGCAATGAGGGGGCGAGTTAAAGATCAGCACTGATCCGGGGGCAGGGGTGTTTATTTTTCGAAGCTTTACTTGGTCCCTTGGTGCCAATTTGGGCTGTTGCCAGAATGTGGCCATCCGTGCAATTTCGCTATTGATAAACGGCTTTGCCATTTGTCATGTGGTGCCAAGCTGGATTGGATAGATTTTCCCTTGAACCTCCGCAGATTCTAATCTCCACAGAGGTTCCTTGATGCTTGTTGACCAGAGAGGAGTCGCTAGAGGTAGGGAGAGCGGGCGAGGATTTCCTGGTACTCGGCCTCGCGTTGTACCAATTCGAATTGTAAATTTTCGATCTCCATCCCCAGCTCTGAATGGCGAACCTTCAGGCGGGCGATATCAGCGATGAACGTCACCCGCTCAGAGTTGCTGACGGTTTCATCCACTAATAGAGCACCGATCTCTGTCATATTATCGAGGGTCTGCTCCCTCTCCAGTTCGAGATCGTGAATGGTCGTTACCAGTGCGTCTACAGCTGTTTTGGCATGAAAAATATCTTGCCCGGAATGGTATCCCCGCAGAAACAGGCCCTCGAGGTCGGCGGGGCAGACGCCGTTGTAGTTGTTGCCGGAGCGCCCCTGGTCAAATCCGCGCAGCTCGGTACAAAATAACTCCAGCCCTTCGCTGCGCCCACTGCGATAAGCTTTGGTATTGAGCGATACGCCATACTTTGCACAGGCCTCGCGGCGCCCGCCCAAGTAGGACAGGTCTCGACCCGCTGCGCCATCTTCATAGCCGATTGCCTGCCAGTCAGCGACATAGCACTCATCTTCACTCATGGTGGCACAGCCTGAGATTAATAGCGCAAAAAGAAAGAGGAGGGTGATTCCGGGAGCAAATTTCACGACGGCTTTCCATATCATTGGTTTTATTGCAGCTTACCCAGTCGATCCTGACTGGAAGCTGAAGAGGCTTCTTAGTTGGACATTATTTTATCAAACTATGAGGTGTAGAGGTGCCCCTTGGCCGTGGGAGCCGATGGCAGTGGGTTCCAGTTAGCCTTTGCAGCCCTGCCGGGCGGGTAAGCCAAATAGCTTTACCGGGGCTTCGCTGCACTGAGGTGGGGCTATAACGCTATCGGGCGCGTGTCAATTTTGCAGTATGACCTGTAGATATCCGCGATTTTGCCGATTGGGATATTACAGGGCAAGCAGGGATTAAGGGGGCTTGGGTGGGATGGTGTGGACCTTTCCTGTGATGGGGCAGTTGTAGATCTAATTAAAGTAAAGGGGAAGAAAGCCCTTGGGTTTTTGAACTGTTTCTAGTTCTATTTGTTATTAATAGGTTTTTTATATTCTATGTTTTTTTGCCTATTTGTGATCCACTTATAGTTTATTGTGGCTCCTAGGTTGAATGGCGCCAAGTGGTTTTAGTATTTTTTTGTGCTGTGCTAGCTTTCCCAGGTCAGGTTGGTCAACCTGTTTTTGTTTGTTCCCTCTGCGTTTTTCAAAAAATAAATAATAATAAATGGCTTGGATTGTCCGTGATTGTTTGTTGGTAAGGTCTGTAGTTCCACTCTTGATATTTTTCCGCTATTTGAATGCTGTTGAAATTCAAAATTGCTGTTTGTGCAGGCTTCTTGCATGTGTGTTTATTGCCCGCCTGTGTTTTGGATGTGTAAGGAGTGTGCAGGGGGTTAATTCAATGTGGAGAAGATAATGAAAAAAATGATTAGAAGGTCTTTGCTGGGGGTGCTTGCAATCCCCAGTGTTGTTATGGCTCAAGAGCTGTGGATAACGATCGGTAGTGACGGCTATCAAACGTTAAAGAAAAATAATAGCCTGGTTGCCAAACAGTCACTCACAATCCAGGGTGAGGAGCGTAATGGCGTTACTATTTTAAAGGTTGATGAGGAGAATCTCTCCGATATATCGACATTAATGCATATTAACCATAATCGCTGCGGCGGTTTTATGGTGCATGACTCACTGGAGGAGGCCGAGGCCGCACAGGTCTCATCACTGACGACAACTTTTAATAACTTGATCGCCTACTCTATTGACAATGCCGATGCGGTGAATGCCCTACAGGCAGAGATTTCAGAGTCCAATATACGATCAACTATTCAAACTTTGTCGAACTTTACCAATCGCTATTACAGTACTTCTACCGGTGTGGATGGTGCCGAGTGGATAAGGGATAAATGGCAGGCGCTGACGAGTTCACGCAGTGATGCCTCTGTGGAGCTCTATAGCCATAGCTGGGCACAGCCCTCTGTTATTTTGACGATTCAGGGGCAAACAGATCCTGATGAAATTATTGTACTGGGAGCTCATCTGGATTCTACCGTGGGTTTTGGTACCGGTGAGGGTACGCGGGCACCGGGGGCCGATGATGATGCCTCGGGTATCGCAACACTGACAGATGTTATTAATGCAATTGTTGCCACCGACTACAAGCCGGATAAAACCCTGGCTTTTATGGGCTACGCTGCTGAGGAAGTGGGGCTGCGGGGCTCCGGTGATATTGCGGAAGATTACCGCTCACAGAACAAGAATGTGATCGGTGCTTTACAGCTGGATATGACAAATTACCATGGCTCAAATAGTGATATCTACCTTATAGGAGATTACACCAATAGTGCTCAGAATAGCTTCCTTGAGGACCTGGCTGAGACCTACCTGAGCGATCTCACGGTTGCAACCGCTTACTGTGGTTACGCCTGCTCCGATCACGCCTCCTGGTACAACGAGGGCTACCCGGTTTCCTTCCCTTTTGAGGCGACTTTTAACGGTTCAAACCCATATATCCACACCTCAAGTGATACCCTCGCTAACAGTGGCGGGGATGCCAGTCATGCTGTGAAATTTGGCAAGCTCGCAGCGGCTTATGTCGCCGAGTTGGCCAAGGGCTATATCGGGGATGATCCAGGTCCCGATCCAGACCCCGATCCCGATCCGGACCCAGGTGAGGAACAAACAGAAACCTTCAGTGGCTATGTCGGCCGCAGCTCGGAGGATGACTATGGCCCCCTCAGTGTGACACCCGGTACTGATTTTACTGCAGAGATGAGCGGTACTAATGATGCGGACTTGTATGTGCGTTTTGGTGCGGCACCGACTTTGCGCCAATACGATTGCCGCCCCTATGAGGGGGATAGCGATGAGACTTGTTCTTTAACCGTGCCAAGTGGTGAGAGCGAAGCCTACTTTATGGTGCGGGGCTATAGTCGCCTGGGATCAGATTATGAGGTGGATGTTACCTATACGCCTGAATAGCCAATATTACATGTAGCTGCGGTATTTCTTGCTGATTTATTGTAGTTAGTTATTTTTCACCTCTCCAGAAAGTCACGTTTGGCAGTTTTGAGTTTTTGCTGAACGTGAACTTACCTCTTTTTTAAGAAAAAGCACGTCATTAATTTTTTGATTGGTTGGAAGTTGGCATTTATTCGCGTAAAAACCTAACCAGCGCTCACTTTGGGTGTGCTCACTAATTAATTGAATTTGGTTTTGTTGGTTTTTATGGATTAAATCCTGAATCAAGCCTAACACCCGTGTGTATTGCTCAGCGGCTCCCGAATTTTATCCGGTGCTATTCTTCTTGAAATTAATAATGAGAAAAGAGGGTGGTGAATATGAAGCGTTATGTGTTAAAGCCTTTGTCTCTTGCAGTGGCTGTTACGGTTTTAAATATTGGTGGCTATGTTGTCGCTGAAGAGAGGGAAGAGGAGGCCTCCAATTCTGCTGACCGGGCAATGGAGGAAGTGATAACCACGGGTACACGCAAAGAGGGGGTATCCCCCACTGAAACCCTCTCGCCGGTCGATGTGGTTGCTGGAGCGGATGTTGCCAATCAGGCCAGCTTTGATCTGACGGAATCCCTGGCAAAAATTGCCCCCTCATTTAACACGCAGAGATTTCCCATTGCCGATGGTACCGCTTTTATTCGTCCGGTGACGCTGCGAAATTTATCTCCAGACCAAACTCTGGTGCTGGTCAATGGAACCCGTCGCCACCGCTCCGCACTGGTCAACTTACAGCTCGCCCCCCTGGGCACTGTGAATCAAGGCGCTCAAGCCGTGGACTTTGCCGCACTGCCGGCTATGGCTATCGAGCGGGTTGAGGTTTTGCGGGATGGGGCATCGGCGCAGTACGGTTCCGATGCGATTGCCGGGGTGGTTAATATTATCCTGAAGGATGACGCAGAGGGTTTTAGCCTGTCTGCGCAGACCGGGGAATATTATGAAGGGGATGGCACCCGGATGAGCCTTGCGGCAAATGCGGGTTTTGCATTGACGGAGTCTGGGTTTGTAAATGGCACTGTCGAATTTTCCCGTGCAGACAAAACCTGGCGCAGTGAGGCGCGCCCGGACGCGCAGCTGGTGGGGACCGTTGTCGGTAGCAATCTGGTACCCCTGGATGGCCTGGGACAGAGGTGGGGAGACCCCGATATCGAGTCTATGAAGTTGTTTATTAATAGTGGCTTGGAAATTTCTGACTCGGTTGAGTTATATGGAAATCTGGGATACTCCGAGAATGAGACGATGTCAGACTTCTTCTATCGCGGCCCGGTACTGGACCCGGAATACCAATTCACCGCCAGGGGGACTCTGCAAGTCGATAGCCCGAATGATCCGCTGGACCCGAGCAGTATCGATTACATGCCCGATCCCGCGCCCCAGTCGTTAATATCCGCTCTGTTGGCGCAGGGGCTGGACCCATCGAATTACCTGGTGGCTGACTCATCGAGCCCCAGTGGCTACGTCTTGCGCAACCCGATTTATACCCAGTTTCCCGGGGGCTATAACCCGCAGTTTGGGGCAGACATTTACGATATTGCCGCAGTAGTGGGTGCCCGTGGGGAGTTGGTTAATGGCCTGTCCTGGGATATACGCGGGCGCTTGGCAGAAAATGAAGTGGACTATGTCCTTAAAAATTCTATTAACCCAAGTTTGGGGATTTTGTCTCCCACGTCGTTCAAGCCGGGCACGCTCACACAGGAAGAGTCCAGCTTCAATGCAGATTTTGTCTACCCCATCGAGGTTATGGCCTTCGCCTCCCCACTGAACCTGGCATTTGGTGCTGAGTGGCGCGAAGAAACCTACTCAATTGGCCGGGGCGATGCGGCGTCTATCGCGGTGGGGCCGACGGCGGCCTACTTTGGCGTGGGCTCCGATGGTTTTCAGGGTTTCCCGGTCGAGGCGGTGGGCAGTTTCAGCAGCGAGAGTATCGCGGCTTATATTGATCTCGAAGCGGATGTGACAGACGCTCTGACCTTGGGGGCGGCCCTGCGCCTGGAGGAGTATGATGAATTTGGCTCAACCTCGGACTGGAAGTTGTCAGCCCGCTACGATGTCAATGAACGGCTGGCCTTGCGGGCCACGGTAAATACCGGCTTCCGGGCGCCCACCCCGGGTCAGGTTAATACCTTAAATGTCACCACGACATCGGATTCCAGCGGCAACCTGATCCCCAATGGTACCTACCCGGTTAGTCACCCGGTAGCGATAGCGCTGGGGGCTGCTGAGTTGGAGCCGGAAGAGTCCAGCAGTTTTACTCTGGGTGCGGTGTTTAACCCAATGGATAATACCAGTGTGACAATCGATTATTACAGTATCGATATCGAGGATCGCCTGGCTCTGCGCAACAACGCTATTGGAGAGGATGAAGTTATCCTGCTGCAAAATGCCGGTATAGAAAATGCGGCACTGCTCAATGGCAGTAATGCCAATTATTTCGTCAATGCTTATGACTCGGAAGTGTCCGGGGTGGACCTGGCGATTACCAGCGATTTTGCCGTACTTGATAGCCTGTTGGTGGTGGATCTACGCCACAATTACAACCGCCAGGAAGTCACCAATGTCGCGGAAAATACGATTAATGCCTCGCGGGTGTTTGATCTTGAAAACCAGGTCCCCAACAACCGGACGACGTTAACTTTTGATCTCGATACCGGCAGCTTCTTCGAGGGCTATTTGCGCTTTAACCGATATGCCGGCTGGGAGTCCACCAGTGGTTTGTTTGGTGACGGAAATGCCAGCGATACTTACAGCTATGGCAGTGAGATTCTGGTAGATATCGAAGCGACTTTTACGCTTTATGAAAATTACAAACTATCCCTGGGGGGCGAAAATATTTTTGATGAAATGCCCGATGATGAGCAGGACCCAACACTGCGATTTCTCGGTGTGCGCCATGCCCTGACATCGCCGTTTGGGTTTAATGGCGGCTATTGGTATTTGCGCGCGAGTGCAGATTTTTAGAGGCTTGCCTATAGGGCAGAGGCTCCCTGGTTGAGGAGCCTCTGAATATTGTCAGGTTTTTTATCGGGCGGTTTTTGTCAGCCCGGCGCGGGCATTAAAATCCAACACGATCTGGGGCTCATCGGTGAATACGCCATCGATGCCCTGGGCCGCCAGTAGGATCAGGTCGTTGGGGTCGTTGACAGTAAAGACATAATTTTTAAGCCCGCGCATTTTGGCATCGCCGATCAGATCCGCATTGACAAAATCGACACAGGTGTGAAGAGAGTAGGCTTTAAGTGGAACTGAGCAGGCGGCAAGGTCGAGAGGTACGCCGACAATCAGTACTCCCCGGCGGACTTCGGGGATCAATTGCAGACACCGATAAAGCTGGCGGTGATCAAAAGAGGAGACGATGTACTGTTCGCAGCTCGCGCCGGTATCCTGTGTAAAAGCGCGAATCTCCTCTGCGAACAGGTCGGCACAGTCAGGCCCTTTAAGCTCGATATTGAGCTGGGCACGGCTCCCCACAAGTTCCAGCACCTGTCGCAATGTGGGCACTTTATTGCCACAGGGGAGGGGCCTTTCTTTCAGAATTTCCGGGTGTACTTCCGTGATTAGCTCTGAGCCCGCAAGCAGGCGCCCCAGTCGCCGGTCGTGCTTGACCAGAAGTTGCCCGCCGATATTCCACACGTCAATTTCGATCCCCTCCGCGTTCAGTTCCAGCGCGTGTTGGATGGCCTCGAGCGTATTTTCACTGGCTCGCTGCTGATAGCCCCGGTGGGCGAAACAGAAGAGCGTAGCTGAAGTCATGGTTTATCAGTCCATTTTCGTGGTCTGTTACAGACTGCCTTTGAAGTATTACGGGATTGCTAAGGCAGCACCAAAGTTTCTGCCAGTTGTGGGCTAATAGGCTATAAAAAGTTATTTTTTATAGCCTGTGGGAGTAGAACAGTGGGGCGCGCGGCTAGTCTCCGGCCAGGGCGCGGTAACAACCCTGATGGAAAATCAAAGGTTCGCCGCCAAAGGCTGCAAATTCCAGAACTTCGCCTAAAAGTATCGTGTGATCACCACCGTCGATACACTGGGCGCGACGGCAGTGGAAATAGGCGGCGCACTCCTCAAGGCGGGGTATGCCATTGGGGCCTTCATGCCAATTGACCTGGCCAAACTTGTCTGCGCCCCGACCGGCAAACAGGTTGGAAACATGCTGCTGGTCTGCCCGCAGAATATGAACAGCAAAGTGCTCTTGCGTAGTAAACGCCTTGTAGCCCATAGATTGCTTATCAATACTCCATAAAATCAGGGCGGGATCCAGGGAGACGGAGTTAAAACTGTTGGCTGTCATGCCGGCTGGTTGGCCGCTGGTATCCTGAGTGGTTATGACAGTGACACCTGTAGCAAAGTGGCCGAGGGTGTCCCGCAACAGCCGGCTTTGCTCGGGTGATGGGGGAGTCGTACCGCTTTTCTCTGTCGTCATACTAAGGCTACTTGTACCGAAACTGTGAAGGGCGGCCATTTTAAGGCAAAAGTAAATGATTTGCGCGCTTTACCCCGAACCCATATCAAAATAAAAATGGTTACTGGTCTTTTTTGACTGCTAGTTCACTATGGCCTGACACTCCTGGCTGAGCCTGCTGCGGTGGGCAACAGCGCTGCCTGTCAGGGCGAAGCCGAGCAGTTCTCCGCTGCTATTGCGAAATTCGGCACAAACTCCACCGTTTTCCCGCTGGATTTGCCAGGTGCCCTGGGCGCCGGGGTGGGGAGGGAAGATGACAGTGGGGTGCAGGGTGGTTTTCACGGCGATAGGGATTACACCGAAACAGACTGGGCTGGGGTGGCCAGATAGGGTTTGCGCCAGGCACTTTGCCTCGGCGATAAGTGGCGCGACAAAGAACCGCTGCTGCTTATCGATTTCTGCGCAATCCCCCAGGGCATAGATACAGGGGTCGCTCGACTGTAGATACCTGTTAACGGCGATCCCCCTTTGGATTGATAGGCCGGCCATACTGGCTAGGTGGGTATTGGCTTCGAGCCCTAATGCGGCGAGAGCAATATCTGCTTCAAGCACCTCTCCGCTGTCCAGGTGCGCCCGTATACCGGCGCCGGAGTCCTCGATTCGAGACAGTGATGTGCCCCCGTGAAAGCGCACACCATGACTTTCCAGTGAATTCTGTAGATCGAGGCCAACCACTCTGGGGATCAATGCAGCCAGTGGCCACTGTTCGAGGTCGACCAGATCCACCTCGAAGCCGGCCTGTATCAGGTCATTGGCAAATTCGCAGCCGATCAACCCCGCCCCCAAGAGTAATATGCGCTTGCGCCCGACTGCGGCGGTGCGAAAGCGGTGATAGTCTCTGAGGTTGTTAATGCGGAAGATAGGCGCCAGGGCATCCCCTTGGTAGTGAGGCAGTTTGCGGCACTTGGCGCCAGTGGCCAGGACCAGTTTCCCGTAGTGAACCCTGCAGACTCGCTCTGCCCCCTCCTGTTGGAGGGTCAGCGCTTTATTGGCGCGATCTATCTGTATTACCCGTGTGTGCACGAGTATCTCTGCATCGAGTTTCCGAGCCATTTCCTCGGCGCTGGCAGAACTGAGCTGTTGTGCTGTTTTGCCCGGGGAGAAAGAGGCCGATAACAGGGGTTTGGAGTAAAAGGCGCCGTCATCGGCAGTTATCAACAGGAGCGGGGATAGGGGAGCCCGTTTGCGGAATTCTCGCGCCAAATTATATCCGGCCAGCCCCGTTCCAATGATGACCACCGCTGTTGTGATGGCGCTGTTGGGTTGCTCGGGCTCTGTGGGGGTGGTTTTACCGGCGGAAGCCCGATTGAATCCCCGCTTGCTGACACCGCACTGGGGACAGCTCCAGTTGGCGGGAAGATCCTCCCAGCGGGTAGCGGGGGCAATGCCATTTTGCGGATCTCCCTCGGCCTCACGGTATATCCAGTTGCAAACCATACACTCCCAGTTGCGCGGCTCTGTAGGGAGACTTGTGCCGATCTGCAGCATAGAGAATTCGCACTTGGCCGCACCGCACTCCGGGCAACACCAGTCGTCGGGAATGTCCTCCCAGCGAGTGCCGGGGGCGATACCATCCTCCGGCCAACCTTTGGCCTCATCGTATATCCAACCGCAGTTCTGGCACTGCCACTGTTTGTATATCGACATATTTTTCCACCAAGCGGGTTGGCCCCGGTAGCCAAGGTAACCGGGGTCTTCCCATTTATAGTGGTAAAAGGGTGGGGAGTTGCGGGAGGGTTGTGTTATTCCGCGCCGCGCTGGGCAATTTTGCTTAGGGCACTCTGATAAATATTTGCAATTTCCCCGGGGTGATTAATTGAAATACCTAAATCGTGTACCAGGCCATCCTTGAGACCGTATACCCAGCCATTGACGGTGAGTGCCTGGCCCGCGCGCCAGGCATCGCGAACGATGGTGGTCTGGCAGACGTGTATCACCTGCTCCAGAACATTGAGCTCACACAGTAGGTCTGTGCGCTGCTGCTGTTGAAACAGGTCGATCAAGGTGTGGTGTTTGTCTCTCACGTCCTGGATATGTCGCAGCCAGTTATCGATCAGGCCCAACTGCTCATTATGCAGTGCCGCCTGAACACCGCCACAGCCGTAATGACCACAGACGATAATATGTTTTACCTTTAGGATTTCTACAGCGTATTGGAGTACAGACAGGCAGTTCAGGTCTGTGTGAACGACGACATTGGCAACATTCCGGTGAACAAAAAGTTCACCGGGCAATAGGCCGACAATTTCATTGGCGGGCACGCGGCTATCGGCGCAACCAATCCAGAGATATTCTGGGCTTTGCTGTTCAGATAATTTAAGGAAAAAGTCGGGCTCGTCTTCGCGGGTTGCCTCAGACCAGTGCTGGTTATTTTTTAATAAATGATTAAGCGGGTGCAATGAATTTATCCTGAAGTGACCACTGGGACATTTACGCAGCAGGATAGCGGCTTTGTTTGTGCAGGCCAAGTGTATCTGGTCTAATCTGAAAAAGTGACTATTGATTAATACCTGGTCTAAAAAGGAATGACAGATCATGGGAAGAAAGAAAAGCGCCATCTCAGGGAGGAGGCACAGGGTTTCCAGACACGCAAATCCTGTGGGGCGGCGCCGTCTGAGGGTGCGCCAGTTGTTGGCGAGACGGATACGCCTGCGCAGTTATTTGCAGTATTTTTTGGCAGATGATAAGTCGGAGGGCGAAAAAATAGCGGAGAAGATAGACTCGGAGATTGTGGAATAATACCGATAACGTATTTTGCAGGATTTTTTTATTATCGTCGTTAAACTACTGGTGGGGCTCAATAAGCCCCTGAATTTTACTCAAGGAGTAGAGCAGAGCGCTGTATGATGTTATCGGGTTGTGATATCGCTACGGATTTAAAAATTTGCCTGGCTAATTATGATGAGTTAGAGCATGGGAAAGCGATCATCGCTTTAATGGAGGAGTATGCGCTCCATCCATTTGGCGGGGGCGAGCCTCTTGCGGACCGCTGTCGGTCGGAATTGGTGCCCGCATTGAGAGCGTTTCCCGGGGCTTTTAGTATCCTTGCCTATCGGGGAGAGCGCGCTGTTGGTCTCGTCAATTGTTTTAGCGGATTTTCCACCTTTTTATGTAAGCCGCTGATTAATATCCACGACGTGATTGTCAGTGAGTCTGCTCGGGGGCTGGGGGTGTGTACGGCTATGTTAGATTTTTTGGCCAAAGAAGCGAAAGCCAAGGGTTGCTGTAAACTTACCCTGGAAGTTTTACAAAAAAATTACACGGCACAGGCGGCCTATCGCAAGACGGGGTTTAAGCCCTACGCTTTGGATGAGGAGTTTGGTCAAGCGGAGTTTTGGCAGCGCTATCTTTAGAGGCCTCGGCATAACCCCGCAATATCTCGGCGGGGCTTTTAGTGCTTCCCCCAGCAATGACTTACTGTTGTCGGTAACTGCTGGGGTAGTTTTGCCGGCGCTATATCGCCTTTGCCTCGGATGTTTCCGGTGCCTCGGGCGCTTTTTTCCAGAAACTGGCGAGGCTGATCACCGTGAGAATACCAATTAAGCTGACACTAAATAGCATTCCTGTTAGGGGTTGCACAGGGTTTTGTTCATAGAGCCAGCCCCCCACTGCAAAGCCTATGGTGTAGCCCCCGGTATGCATCAGTGATAAAAGGCCAAACAAGCGGCCGTTGCGCTGTTGCCCTCGACTTAACAGAGCGCTGTAGCCGGGAACCAGAAAGGCAATACCGATAACAAATAGTAGTAAGCCTGGCGCGGCAAAAGTACTGCCCAGGGCGAGTGACAGAGTCGCGGTGCCCAGACCCATGCACAGCACGCCTATCATCAGGCTGATTTGCGGGTGCTTTATTTTTCTTACTAATCCCACCTGGACAAGAAATCCGCAAATTGCGACAGCGGCAAGCAGAATAGCCGTTGTCGATGATGCTCCCAGTGCACTTAAACCGTATAAATCTTGCAGCACCGGTCCCATAACAACTTGCAGTTGCCCGATACTCACCGTGCCCAGCAGTGCTATTGCGAAAAAGCCCATGGTTGCAGTGGGCCAGTGAGTGGTTTCAGTTTTCTGCTTCGCCGTTTTTTTACTGGAGGCCTGGGGTAAAAATAGTGCCAGGGTCAGAGCGGAAAGGGGCAGGAGTACCAGCCATAACAGCGGCCATAAGCTGCCTGCGACAAGGGCCGGCAGTGCAAGTAATGGGCCCAAGCCACGGCCTAAGTTAGCGGCAGCACTGATTTTCGACAGAATAGACAGGCGCTGCTGCTCCTCTCCCAGCTCAATAGCCCAGGCCTGACAGCAGGGGAAAATTGCGGCAGCGTTCAACCCGTACAGAATCCTGCTGGCAACCAGGGCCACCAGTGCGGTGTCAGTGTCCAGGTACCCTTGGGCCAGGGCAACCAATAGGGCTACGAATAACACCTGCGCCAGCAGTGCCCCACTGAGGCCGAATAACAGTATCGGCTTTCGCCCAATTTTATCCCCCAACTCCCCCCAAACTGGACCTGCAATCATCAGGCAGAAAGTGCTAACCGCAACCAGTGCGCCGAGCGTGGCCAAATCCAGTCCGCAGTACTCGATGATCAGTGGGATCTGGGTCAGCAGGATGACCTGGGCTGCACCCTGACTGGCAACAATCCAGTTTATTTGTTGAAGGTGGAGGGGGCGTTTCATTCGGGCTCCAGAGGATAAATTTTAACCAGACATCAAATTTGTCCTACACAAAAGTGCTTAGCCGAATAATTTCCCTATCAAAAGGCTTGATGTGTACCAAATTTAGCGAGATGATAATAAAAATACAAATCATTCGCATTACAATTCTGTAAAAGAACCTTACTCATGAACAATCCAGATCTCAACGAGGCCACGCCGGGCGTCGCTGTAGGGGCTTCTAATGCTCAAAAAATGAGCTCGACTACTTCTGAGCAGCGGGCCAATATGACTGCGGAAGACCGAAAGGTCAAATTTGCTGGTGAAAAATTGTCGGCTAACTGTTTCTTTAATGCGCTACTGCGTGAAACGGATTGTGGCCAATGGCACGAGCAGAGCGGCGCCTTGCTCCCTCAGGGGGTCAGGCTTCCCGCAGTTTCTGTGCCCCTGCCGGCAACGAATTCTGAGCTGTGGCTCAATGTGACC
Organism: Microbulbifer regidiadema (SeqCode); assembly: GCF_052466995.1. Taxonomy (NCBI): domain Bacteria; kingdom Pseudomonadati; phylum Pseudomonadota; class Gammaproteobacteria; order Cellvibrionales; family Microbulbiferaceae; genus Microbulbifer; species Microbulbifer regidiadema (SeqCode). The sequence continues at coordinate 4,446,707 of NZ_CP174297.1, forward strand.
TACCGCAGCGAGTGTGGCAGGCATCAGTTCGATTTGCCGATAGTTTGGCAACAAAACCCTGCACAGAGTCAAACGGTCTCGATGGCGGATTGTGCTCAGTTGATCGCCGCTGAACCGGCATTTTTCCCCGGTGCAAGTGAGCAGTCGCGCAAGGTGTTTGTCGAGCGTGTGCAGGCGAGTGTGTGCAATATGACCCAAGCCTTGCAGGCGCGCGATGAAGAGATGGCCCACTTGTTTGAGGGTGTGCTGTCTTTTGCTGAGTCTGAGCAAGCCCTGCTCTGCGGCCATTCTATCCACCCGACCCCGAAGAGCAGGGAGCCCTTCACCGATCGAGACGCCGAGCGCTTTGCGCCGGAATTCGGCAATAGCTTTGCACTGATGTGGTTGGGGGTCGATCCTCAGTTTTTATCCGGTGCTAGCGGAGCCCAAGTGTCGGAGGAGCAGTTGGCGGCTTTGCTTGGTGAAACTGATGGTGCGCCACAGCCGCCGGAGGGCTTTGTCGCAGTGCCCGCTCACCCCTGGCAGTGGCAGCAATTGCAGAGCGACCAGCGAATCGTCCAGTTATTGGAGAGCGGCAGAATCGTTGAACTGGGTGCGGGCTCGGGGGACTGGCGGGCGACTTCATCACTCCGCGCAGTTTACAGCGCTGACAGCCCCTATATGTTGAAGTTCTCTCTCAGCCTGCGCCTGACGAATTCGGTGCGCACTCTGCAACCGAAGGAAATGGTCAGGGGGCTGGAAGTCTTAAAGGTGCGAGATACGCCCGTCGGCCAGGAATTTGCGCGCCGTTATCCCAATTTCCAAGTTTTGGCCGAACCCGCCTATCTGATGTTAACGGATGAAAGCGGAAGCCCGATGATCGAAAGTCTGGTGATGTTCCGTGAAAACCCGTTTGTTGGCGAGGCGGCAGAGAATACCTGCCTGCTGGCCACTTTGACCCAAGATCACCCGGGGACAGATGATTGCCGCGCGGCTCAACTTATCGGCCAGCTGGCACAAGAGCAAAATATATCTTCTATCGCGGCGAGCAAACGCTGGTTTGATGCTTTTCTCGATGCAGTGATAGAACCCCTGTTAATAGCCCAGGCAGATTTTGGGATTTTGTTTGGCGCTCATCAGCAGAACTTAATTATGCGTTTTGAGGGGGCCCTGCCAGTGGCGGGTTATTTCCGCGATTGCCAAGGTAGCGGTTACAGCCGCCTCGGTGAAGAATTGTTGAAGCCCTATTTACCAAATCTCGCCGAAAATAGTGTAAACGTATTTGATGAGGAAATGGCTAATCGTCTGTTCGTTTACTATCTCATCGTTAATAGTTGTTTTGGAGTAATTTCAGCGATCGCCGCTGCCGGACTTGTAAGCGAAAGGGTCCTATTAAATCAATTTCGCGATCGTCTGCAATTTCTGTATGACGGCCAGCGACGCGATCGCAGCTGCCTCGCCTATTTGCTTCAATCCGCGCAAATTTGGGCAAAGGGGAATTTCCAGTGTGCGGTGATTGGTATGAACGAAACTACGAGTGAAAACCCTCTCTCGATCTACCATTCCATGGATAACCCGTTGAAAGCAACTGAAAGTGTATCTGCCACAGAGCCTGGTAGTACAGACCTTGCAGAGCAATAAGGATTGTATGATGAACGATGTAACGGCTGGCACTGCAAAGCAGGATCTCAGGACCGGCACACTACCCGATGGAAGATACTGGACAGTGGAGGGTGAGGGTTATCAATGTCAATTAGATGCGAGTAGTTTGTTTACAGTACTGCACGCAGAGAATAGTAATCGGGCGCAGATACATATTTCCCCGGATAAGGCTGAGTCATCAGAACTGGATGCCTGGCTGGATTGGCTGTTTGGTGTTCACAGCACTATTAAGCGGATTGAACTTTTATCTTTAAGCGGGGAAAAACTCAAAGAAGTTTTTAAATCTGATTTTTACCAGCGCACCGACATTTGGTATCGCGGCAATAATGCGGGAACCTTTCCCCTGCGATGGGTTGAAAATGCCCAGGGTACAAAGCATCCGCTCAGAGCGGAGCCTGTAAAGGGCGAGGTGTATCGCCGTCATTTCTATTCTCTTGGAATGGATTTCAGTTTTCGTCATTTGGATCTGGATAGTGATCTTGAACTCTTCACTAGCTGGATGAACATGGATCGTGTGGCCAAATTTTGGGAAGAGGAAGGAGGAATAGACAAACAGCGAAAGTTTATCCAGGAGGTTATTCAGGATCCGCATAAGTACCCGTTAATTGCCTGCTTTGACGATGTGCCCTTTGCTTATTTTGAGATTTATTGGGCATTCGAGGACCGCATAGCACCTTACTACGACTGCCAGCCATTTGACCGCGGCGCTCACATGTTGGTGGGCAACAATCGTTTTCTGGGACGGCGCTATGCACTAGCCTGGTTTAACGCGGTCTCGCATTTTATGTTCCTGGATGATTGCCGAACTCAGACACTGGTTGGTGAGCCAAGAGCCGATAACGGTCCCCTATTAAAGTATATCAATGGCACTTTTGGCTGGAAAAAAGTAAAAGAGTTTGATTTTCCCCACAAGCGAGCCGCACTAGTTACCTGCGATAGAGCTGAGTTCTTTGAGAGTATGGGGGAGATATGAAACAACACAGTTACTGGAAACAGGTCAATCAAAAAGTCCTGGCTAAATCTTTAGCAGAGCTCTGCTACGAGCAAGCTTTAAGTGCTCAGCAAGAGTCTGATCAATCCTATAGGGTTAGACTCAAGTCTGGGGTGAGCTATCAGTTTAACGCTGTCCTAACTATCTGGGATTGGCTCCTAATTGATGAGGAGACTATTCAGATGCATCAGGATGGCGAGAAGCGCACTGCGGATGATGCGTCTCAGTTTTTTATTGATGCTGCTGAGGATCTGAAAATAACTGCCAGCACACTGGGCAATTTATTACACGAACTGTCGAATACCTTAGCTGCCGATATGACCTTGCTTGAGAAGCGTGAAGGTTGTACGGCGGACGATATGGCCAAGCTTGCCGATGAGCAGTTACAGTGCTTTTTGGATGGGCATCCAAAGGCGATGGTCAATAAGGGGCGCATTGGTTGGGGCGCGCAAGAATTTCGCGCCTATGGCACAGAGTCTGCGGCAAGTGTTCGCTTTTTATGGTTGGCCGTGCGGCGCGAGCTGACCGTTAATGGGCATAGCGAGCACTGGCCCTGGCAGCAGCTATTAGAGGAGAGCCTCACTGCTGAGCAAGTACAGTTGATGGAAGAGGTCTGTCGGGAAAAAGAGATAAGCTGGCAGGATTTTATTCCCCTCCCGGTACATCCGTGGCAGTGGCAGCATCATATTTGTCAGCATTACGCCTTGCAATTAACTCGTGGGGATATCGTTCTTCTGGGCGAGTTTGGTGATGAGTATCTGCCGCAGGTTTCGTTGCGCACATTCTCTAACCTATCTCGCCCGCAAGCACTGCATGTTAAATTGCCTTTGACGGTGCTAAATACTTCGTGCTATCGCGGTATTCCCGGAAAATATATGCAGTGTGGGCCGGCGTTATCACAGTGGGTGCAAAATCTCTGCGATAGAGATGAAGATTTGTCTACACGTGGTACTGGTATTTTGCAGGAAGTTGCCGGTTTGCATGTTCCCCATCCCTATCACGAGCAAGTGCAGGGAACGCCTTACCGCTATCGAGAGATGTTGGGAGCAACTTGGCGTCAAAGTCCAGCGAGCCATTGTGCGGCGGGGGAGCGCCACTTGTTGATGGCAGCACTGTTGCAAAAGGATTCCAGCGGGAAATCTATTGTGGCAACACTTATTGAGCGCTCAGGGCTCTCTGTGGAAAAGTGGTTGGAATATCTCTTTGATGCCACTGTTGTGCCGCTGTATCACTTGCTCAGCCGCTACGGGATCGGTTTAGTTGCACACTCGCAAAATTTGACCTTGGTATTAACGGAAGATCGCGTAGCGCGGGTTCTGTTAAAAGATTTTCAGGGAGATCTACGCCTTGCCCAAGGAGATTTTCCAGAGCGGAGTGATATTCCATCATCAGCTTTACAGGTTCTGGATCAGCTGCCTCCAAATTATATTATCCATGACCTTTTTACCGGGCACTTTGTTACGGTCTTGCGTTATCTTTCCTCCCAGTTGATGCTAGAACTGAATTTTCCCGAGCTTAAGTTTTATAGCGTATTGGCTCAAGTACTGCGTGCTTATCAAAAAATGGCAGTAGCAAAAAATCCGCTAATGGCTGAGCGGTTCCAGTGTTTTGATGTTTTTCGTGCCCATATAGAGCGGGTTTGTATTAACCGGGTGCGTTTATCGCAAGGTTATGATGATAGTGCGGAAAGACCGGTACCTATAGTTGGAGGTGACTTGGAAAATCCCCTTTGGCTATCAGAGCAGAAGCCAGAGAACGAAATATCTAAAATTAATACAGTTTCTCCCACAGAGGTATAATTATGAGCAATATATTAGATTTAGCTGGTATCGGCGCCGGTCCCTTTAACCTGGCTGTCGCTGCCCTAATGTGGGATAAATCTCTAACACACCGATTTTTTGAGGCGAAAGCAGAGTTCTCCTGGCATCCGGGGTTGATGTTGCCTGGCGCTATGATGCAGACCTCCTATTTAAAGGACCTAGTCACACCTGTCGACCCGACCAATCCATGCAGTTTTCTTGCTTATTTGGTTGAGAAACAACGCTTTTACGACTTTCTGAACGCTGAGCAGCGCACAGTTAGCCGTCGCGAGTTTGCGGATTATTTGGGCTGGGCTGCCAAGCGCCTGGACTCTGTAGAGATGGGGAGCCGGGTACAAAGCGTTGTAGATAAAGGCAGCTATTTTGAGCTGGATATCCATGGCCCCAAGGGGCAGGAGCTGGTCAAGGCCAAAAATATCTGTGTTGCCGGTGGTAAGAAGCCCCATATCCCGGAGTTTTGCCGCCCTCAATTATCTGGATCTTGTTTCCATGCGTTGGAGATTGCACTGCGCAATCCCGATGTTCATGGCAAGCGGGTTGCTGTTATAGGCGGCGGCCAAACCGGGGCTGAGGTAGTTATTAATTTACTGAATAAGCAGTGGGGAAAACCGGAGCAGGTTACCTGGGTTTCCCGTCGCAGTAATTATCTCCCCCTGGATGAAACACCGTTTACCAATGACTGGTTTACACCGGCATATGTCGATGTATTCCGTCAGCTGTCGCAGCCGCGCAAGGAGCAGGTTGTGGCAGAGCAAAAGCTGGCCTCGGATGGTATTTCACCGGATACCCTAAAAGAGTTGTACCAGCTGTTTTATCGCTTGGTACACCTGGAGGGCGATAGGGATCGGATGGTGCTGATGCCTAATCGTGAGATGGTGGATATTTCTAATTACGGTGCTTATCGAATCCAGTTGCAAAACCATCTGCTCGGTGGCGCTGATGGGCAAGAGTGGCTGGATGCGGATATTGTTATTTTATGTACGGGGCTTAGTGAAGCGCTGCCGCCTTGTATTGCACCGCTACAGGACCGTATCGTTCGGGATGAGGAGGGACGCCTACTCCTGAATGATGCGTTTTCCGCCCAATTAAAAGGTGATGACAGTGATCGCCGGCTTTATTTCCTGGGAACTGGACGATTTAGCCACGGTATTGCCGAGCCACAACTCAGCCTTTCCGCCTGGAGAGCTGCACGGGTGGTTAATGATTTACACCGTGAAACGGTGTACAACAACCAACAGCCAAACCATTATATGAACTGGATTACCCCTAAAAAGGCTAAAGAGGCTGCGGTAGCCTAATTTATGCTAATCAGTGGTCGAATGCTTAATTCGACCACTGATCTTTCTATCCTTTTGGCAGTCCGGCAAAAGTAATCACTACTCGGTGACGCCTAATAAAATTTTATATGCCGGCGGTAACGCGAGCATTTCTCCAGTGGACCTTGCATTCCACAAAATCGATACGGCCATTATCTTTATACACTCTCCGTTGATCACTCCCCGGTATTTTGCGGTCTACTTATAAATTGCAAGTTCGGCCAAGCGAGTAGTTGAGGTGCTTGGGCGAGTCTTCCCCTCAAGCATATTCAGAAATGGGTATTGCGGTGCTGATCTTTACTAATAAGCCCCAGAGATGCCAGGGTTACTGGTTGGATTGAATAGTGGGGTGTAACTTGGGATCTTATCTATCTGCGGCAGGTATAACTGAGCGCCAGTGATTCCGCTTGAAGGTAATCGCTATACGGGGCAAATATGGACTGGTCAATTCTGCAATTGCTGCCAGCCTTAAAGTTAATAGGTTGGCAGGCGGAAGTCGGAACCTAAGAATCGCTCCCTTGAGTTGGGTGTTGAGTGCCACTGCTCTGGAAGCTTTCTAGGGGAACCTAAATTTAGATAAATAAACATAAAATGGAAAGTTATAAACACTTGCATAGATATAGATTTTCCAGTTATCGAACACTGACTTGAATCTGCCTATTTTTGTGCGAGCTTATTTTGTAGTAGCCCTAAACTGTTTTTGCCTAACGAATAGGTGAGGTTTTCATACAGGGCTACTTTCACTTAAAAAACTCTTCAGGGGGTTCTCCGGAAGCATTTTATTGATTTCATTACACCCATGTACTTTCCCGCAGAGGGGTTAACCATGACTTCCCCGGATAAAATTTTGGTTTAAAGGTGGCGCAAAATGCGGGGTTAGTTTCCCTCCATGTGCAATACTTTTTGGGTACTGGACCGCCGGTCTGGTGTGCGGTGAGCAAGGAGGGAGCCTGCGATGCGTTTAAATTCAACTTTGGCACAGGGACGGTATCACTACAGTTGTGATGGCAGGGAAATGCCCGTACAGGATAGTTGGCAGCTGGGGGATGATGAGCAGGGGCGGCGCTCATTGATCAGTCGGCGTTTAGTGGGAGAGCAGGGGTTTGGTATCGAAGTGTTCGCCTCTCTAGATGGTGGCCTGGTGAGTGAATGTGAGGTGTACTGGCGGGATGAAGTTGACGAAGTGAGCGCCCACTATAAATTGATACATGAGGACGGCAAGAGGCCGGCATTGGGGGATGATATTGAAGTCTGTTGGACGGGCCCCAATGGTCCTCAGCACCTCAATCTGGAGGGCGAACAGCGGCTTTTGTTTCCATTGATGCGGGTATTTATGGGGCCGGTACTATCGAGGCTGGTACAGCACGAAAGAGGGTTGGAAGTCGTTTCCCCTGATATTGTCGATCCATCCCAGCGGGGCAAGTTGCTCTCCCCCAGGGTCAGCCATCGCACCGCAAAACCTATGGTTGGGGATGTTTCGGGGCAGAAGGCCCAGGAATTGGGTGCCGATATCTGCGCATATATTTATCAGGGCGATGAAGCTGAGAGAGATGCCCACTGCTATGTCGATAGCCGCAGCTTGCTGGTGGGCTATGACTGGCCGTCTAGTACCGGGCGCCTGTGGCAGGTTCGGCTTAGAGATTTGGAGTGGTCGTCGAGCCTGGGAGGCCTATTTTAGTCGCCAAAATAGACTAAATATCCGCTATTGGTCATAAGGATGTGTCGATATGGGGCCAATCTTATTGCCCGGGTAGGCTTTTCAGTTTTTTTGTGCTGTTTTGGGGGGCAATAGCAGCCCTTTTAGTTCTATTGGTCATACTGTCACTATAATCGCAATATTGCGTAATGGGACTTATCACCCTCTCCAGTGTAAGCTTGCACCCTATTTGCAAGAAATGACTAGGGGGAAGCGTTTTGTCCTACTATCGAAGGGGAGTTTATGTCGGGCTCGCATTACTTTCTTCCGCTGTACTAGCAGCACCATTGCCACCTGCTTATGCCGAAGAGGCGCCTGAATCAACTTTCTCTCTCGGTGTTGAGGACAGCCCGCAAACTCTGCATGAGCGCTGCCTGAACGAGCAAATTCTGATTTCAGATGCCGATGTCACAATAAGAGAGATTCGGAATATCTGTGCAGAAAGGGTCAGAGCCGAGCTCACCCTGGAAGAGGGCCCGGTGATAGCGGATGTTATTGTCGATGAGTATGAAGAGGAACTGCCTACCGACAAGATCTTGTTAGGCGGCCGGGCCCAGGCGATCAGGGATGCGGCCAATAACCCGTTTACTTTGGCATCCCATAAAGCCAACTATGTGTTGCCTTTGACCTACAACCCGGCCCCGGAAGAGGGGGGACTGGCAGATATTGAAGGCATTGCTGAGGCCGAGGAGCTGGACAATGTCGAAGTGCAGTTTCAGCTCTCTGTCCAGGTGCCTGTTTGGCGGGGGTTTTTGGGACAGGCTTCTGTACTGAGTGTGGCCTATACCAATCGCAGTTTTTGGCAGGCGTATAATTCCGATGACTCATCTCCGTTCCGCGAGACGAATCACGAACCGGAATTGATTTTAAGCTGGCTCAATGACTGGAGTGTGTTTGGTTGGCACAATGTTGCCAATCAGGTGGCGATCAATCACCAGTCCAACGGGCGCAGTGAGCCCTATTCGCGCAGTTGGAATAGGATATATGCAAACTTTATTTTTGAGCGGGATAACTATTCCCTTAGCTTCAAACCTTGGTATAGAGTTCCAGAAGATAAGGATGACGATGACAACCCGGATATCGAGCACTACCTGGGACATTTCGAACTGGGTGGGCGCTACCGGGATGGAGACCACACCGTTTCACTGATGCTGCGCAATAATTTGCGCTCAGATAATCGCGGTGCTGTAGAACTCACCTGGGGCTTCCCCCTCGGCAAGCGCGTCGATGGTTATGTTCGCTATTTCAATGGCTATGGTGAGAGCCTCCTCGATTACGATGAATCGGTGCAGACTTTGGGCTTCGGATTTATTTTAGCCCAGGGGTTTTAATCAATGGCGAGAGTGTATTTTTGATCAATAGGCTCTCGCTTTTTTTCTGTTAAGCTGACTCATTACAAGGGTTTGTTCATGGCCTTTGATGATAGTTACCGCCTCAGTGCTCACGCAGTCATTACCAATAGTGCTGGAGAAGTATTACAGCTGAAAGCCACTTACGCCGAGCGCCGCTGGGGTTTGCCCGGCGGCGCACTGGATCCGGGTGAAACTGCCCATGAGGCTTTGGTACGGGAGTGTCATGAAGAGCTTGGCCGCGAGGTGCGAATTGAGTACCTCAGTGGCGTTTATTACCACAATTTTTACAATTCCCACGTTTTTATTTTTCGAACTCATTTTATTAACGAGGGTGACTGTATCCTCTCCGATGAACACTCCCAGTGGGCCTACTTTCCCCTGCATAAACTCTCTGCTGTGCAGCGCCACAGGGTTGAAGATTGCCTGACCTTTGATGGGATTGTGCGTAGCGCAAAGTTCTAACTTTATTATCTTCCTTGGCAATAGTTCTGGTTTGCCTGCAGACATTTGGCGAAAATCGCCAAATGTATAACAGTCGCAGAATTCCCCTCCCGCCTACATTAGTATTTGCCCTCTGGTGTTTATTGCCCTGGAATTCCAGAGCCGTCGCCATCGGCGGGGCTTTATAAAAGTAAATAAAATCAAATAGTTAAATAATAGATACAGTAAGCGGCACACAGTGGCAGGCTATGCTGATGGATAAGAATTATGGGTTTGGAATTGAATATGCCTGAATTGGGCAATCTCAGTGAAAGCAGTTTTAAGTTGGAGTGCCGGGTCGCTTTGGTCAGCTCTGATAGCAAATTAGCCAATGACTGGATTACGGCGCTCAACAATACAGCTGCGGTACACGACAATCCTTTTGGTCTCCACTTTACCGCCGTAGCGCCGGCTGAAGCTGAAAGGCTGGCAAGGGAAGAGGACTGCCTACAGGCGGTTATTATTGACGGAGGCAGTGATGGCCAGGGGCTGGATAGTGCCGATGAGCTTGCTGACCGGATACACGCATTGCGTTCCCAACTCAATATCTTTTTGGTTGCCCACAGCGGCTTTGCCGGTACCACTTCCAAGCCGGGCAAAACCGGTTCCAAATCTCTAGCCAACTTGCGCCGCCGCTTTGATGAGCTGTTCGACCGCCGCGAAGGCAACTTCAATCATATGTTCCGCTTGGTGCAGGCATTTATTGCTCGAAGAGCATCGACGCCTTTTGCCGACACACTAAAAGAATACGTTTTCTCGGCCCGGGATGCCTGGCACACCCCCGGCCATTCCGGTGGCGATAGCTTGCGCAACAGCCCCTGGGTGGGGGACTTCTATCGCTTTATGGGCGAGCATATCTTCAATACGGACCTGTCCGTATCCGTCCAGGTCTTGGATAGTTTACTCGAGCCCCACTCGGTGATTCAGGAGGCTCAGGATCTGGCAGCTCAGGCTTTTGGGGCCCGCCACACTTTCTTTCTGACCAATGGCACCTCTACCGCAAATAAAGTGGTTATCCAGCAAATCCTAGGCGGTGGCGGAAAAATTATTGTTGACCAGGCCTGTCATAAATCGGTTCACCACGCGATTGTTATGAATCGCTGTGAGCCGGTTTACCTGAAGTCTGTACTGCACCCCGAGTTTGGTATTTACGGGCCGGTTAAGCGCTCAGATATTGAGGCGGCCCTGGATCAGCACAGTGATGCGCGCTTACTGGTGATCACCTCCTGTACCTATGATGGCTTGCGCTATGATCTCAAGCCAATTATTGATTATGCCCATGAGCGCGGAGTGAAAGTACTGGTGGACGAAGCCTGGTTTGCTCACGGTTTCTTCCACCCGGAGCTGCGCCCCACGGCGCTGGAGTGTGGCGCAGATTATGTAACCCAGAGTACCCACAAGATGCTGTCCGCCTTCTCCCAGGCCAGTATGATCCATGTGCAGGACCCGGACTTCGATGAATTCCGCTTTCGCGAAAACCTGAATATGCACGCCTCCACCAGCCCCCAGTACGCGATGATTGCCAGTCTCGATGTGGCCCGCAAGCAAATGGCCATGGAGGGATACGGCCGTTTGAAGCAGTGTCTACAAATGGTGGAAACCTTGCGCAACGCCGTCAATGAGACCGGTGTATTCCGCGCGCTCACCCGCGATGATCTGATTGCTGCCCCCCTTGCCGCTGATAATATTCGCCTCGATCCCACCAAGGTGACGATTGATATTTCCAAGAGTGGTTATTCTGGCAATGAAATGCAGATTAAACTATTCGACCAGTATGGTATCCAGGTGGAAAAGACCACCTACAATACCATCACTGTGCTTGTAACCCTCGGCAGCACTGAGAGCAAGCTGCTTCGCTTGATTCATGCGCTTAAGCAATTGGCTGGCAATACTCACAAGCGTATTCATATTGGATCGCCGAGACGTCTGCCGGAATTTACCCGTTTCACCTGTTTGCCGGCGGATGCCTACTTTTCGGCAGCGGAAGAACTGCCGCTAATGGATAATGGCACAGAGGCCATCGAGAATCTGGTTGGCCGCACCAGTGCCGATGAAATTGTTCCCTATCCTCCAGGTATCCCCGTTCTTGTACCTGGCCAGGAAATCTCGGCGCAAATAGTACAGTTTTTACAGCAACTGCTTCAGGGGCAGAATACAACGGAAATCCACGGCCTGATTTTCCGCTCTGATGAACCGATGCTGAGGGTCGTTAAGGAATCTTCCCAAGCCAAGTCCGGCAAAGCGCGATCCTCTGTCGCGAAAAAGGCAGGGAAATCGTAAAGCCCTGGAATCCGGCATGGAGGCCGGTATGCTTGAAAGCCCACACTCTGTACTTATTGCCGGTGCTTCCGGCGGTATTGCACAGGCTATTGGCGCCGAAATTATTCGGCGCTATCCCCAGACCCGGCTGCTGACTCTAAGCCGAACGAGCGTTGACAGGATTCCCGGCCACGCCGGCGAGCGCCACCATCTATCCGTTGCTCTGGATGGGCCTGAGTCGGTTGATGCCGTTGGAAGCTTTTTGGCTGAGCAGCCATCCCCCCCGCACTGGATTATCAGTTGCTGCGGTATTTTGCACGATGAATTTCAGCGGCCGGAGAAGTCTCTGTCGCAGTGTGAGGATCGCTGGTTATTGCAGTCTATGCGGGTCAATGTGCTTTCGCATTTGCATTTGGCCCAAGCTGTGGACGGAATCTTACCGCGCAGGTCGCCTCTGCTGTGGGCCTCGCTATCGGCAAAGGTGGGAAGTATTACGGATAACCAGCTCGGTGGCTGGTATAGCTACCGTGCCAGCAAGGCGGCATTAAATATGCTGATTAAGAATCTGTCTATTGAGTGGGCGCGCAAGCTGGAGGAGAGCTGTGTCGTTGCGATTCATCCGGGCACCACAGACACCTCACTGTCCAAGCCTTTTCAGGCTAATGTGCCGCCAGATAAACTCTCTAGCCCGGCAGTGAGCGCCAACCGCATTGTGAATATCCTTGGCCAGTTGGTCGCGTCAGATAGCGGAAAATTCCTATCCTGGGATGGCAGTGAGATACCCTGGTAGCGCTTGCGCTGACAGATTTAAAAGACGGCGGGAAAGAATACCCTGCACTCGGGCCGCATAAGGCATGGGTGTCGCTTGTGAGCTTACAGGGGTATATCACCGTGCAGGGTATTCTTTCCTTTTATATTGGAGGGGTTAGCTCACCAGAGGGTTGCCGCGCTCCAGAATTGTGGCGATATCGATACCGGTCGGCAGGCTCCCAGTATTGTGTGTACCACTGGCCCCAAGCCTGGATTTAATAAAGGCGTCAGTAACACAGGCACTGTTCCCCTGTAGCAGCAGGTGCGCCTGCATGGTGAGGGCCATTTGATCAACAATATGGCGGGCGCGATATTCAAACTGGTTTAGGTCGAAAAGCTCTCTGCGCAACTTATCAACCGCAGTATCAAAGAGTGTATTTACCCCCCGGCTAATATCCAGCTCATCAAACCAGTGGCTAATAACGGCCGGTGTTTTAGTAATCGCGCGCAAAACATCCAGTGCCTGGATATTGCCTGAACCCTCCCAAATGGCATTAATTGGCGCATCTCGGTACAGCCGTGCGGTTATAAAGTTCTCGATGGCGCCATTGCCCCCCAGGCACTCCATTGCCTCATAGGCGTGGTGGGGACTGCGTTTACATATCCAGTATTTTCCCACTGCGGCGCCAAGTCTGAGGAGCATTTTTTCGTGCTCCTTGTCCTCCTGGTCCATAGCTCTGGCCATACGCATGGTAAGGGCAAGGGAGCCCTCAACTTCCAAATGAAGATCGGCCAGCACATTCTGCATCAGAGGTTGCTCAATCAGCTTCTTTCCAAAAGCCTTGCGCTTACTGGCGTTGTATATTGCCTGGATAACGGCTTGCCGCTGCCCCGCAGATGAGCCCACCATACAGTCAAATCGGGTAAGTGCCACCATCTTGATGATGGCGCTGACCCCGCGTCCTTCCTCGCCAATCAACCAGCCCAGTGCGCCGCGTATCTCAACTTCTGACGAAGCGTTGGAGACATTGCCACACTTTGTTTTCAGGCGTTGAATTTCTAAGGGGTTTTTCGTGCCATCTGGGCGCCAGCGAGGGACCAGAAAGCAGGATAGGCCAGCGGGCGTCTGGGCGAGAATTAGAAAAGCGTCGCACATGGGGGCAGACATAAACCACTTATGCCCCAGTAATTCGTAGGTGCCATCGTCGAGAGGGATTGCGGTGGTCGTATTTGCCCTGACGTCTGACCCTCCTTGTTTTTCTGTCATGCCCATGCCAATCGTCAGTGAACTTTTCTCAAAATAGGGGCGGTTACTGCCGTCATAGGTGCGGTTGGTGATCTTGGGTATCCACTCCCGGGCAATTTCAGGGTTTAACTCAAGAGAGGGGATTGAAGCGAAGGTCATAGTGACCGGACAACCGTGGCCGGCTTCGAGTTGGGAGTGCAGATAGTTTTTCGCCGCCCTGGCTACATTGGCGCCAGGACCGGGATCGGTCCAGGGGGCGCTGTGTAAACCCTCGGAGAGTGCCAGTTGCATTAATTGATGGTATGCGGGGTGGTATCGAACTAGGTCGATACGCTGGCCTGAGCGATCGTGACTTTCAAAGATGGGGGTAAATTCATTGGCAATATACCCTCTCTCTATCATTTCTGGCCTGCCACAGACCTCCCCATAGCGCTCCAGTTCGGCCTCGGCCCAATGTGCCCCATTGAGATGTATGGCCTCCTGTAATGCGCAGTCGCCCATATAAAGGTTGTGGCCAGATAGGGGAGGGACTTGATTGACAACTGGGTATATGGATTTGTAATCCGATCCGGCAGTTTTACTGTTCATAGATTTACCCTAAGAGTGTGGGGCTATTTGATTGGGAGAACTTCTCAAGCATTTTTTGATACCGGCATGTAGAACAATTCATAATTAAGGCGCTGCCTTACAGGAATGTCTATATTTTTTAAAACGTTCGTATCGTTCTGAAAGTCTCTTATGCAGAAATTCCCTGCATCTATAGAGAGATTAGGAAATTATACAAGCATATTTCATATGGCTCTTTAACTGGTACGATCCCAGTGGTTTATCCAGGGAAATCCTCCAGAAAACCGCTGTATATAAGCGCAAATCAGGCACTTTTTGATCACTATTTAATCTGCTGGCTTGTGAGCAGGAACTTTGCTGCTTTTATTCTCAAAGCCCGATTTTATGCAGCTAGCGCAATAATTATTCGATCAAATATGGTTTAAAAGTAATTTGCTGAAATTTATATTTTATTGCTATCGAATACCATTTGCGGGTATATCTCTACTAAAGCTCGAATGCCTTATGTTTGTCGCCTTGTTGCCGAGGGTTGTTTTAAAAAGCTGTTTATTGGTCGATTTTAATCTGATAATAGTGTGGACCAGTACAAAAAAAATGATATTTCGCAGGTTTTGATTTGGCCAAAAAATCTATACCAAAGCATGTTAAATTACATTTTTATTTGCCTCTATATGATACTTTTGTATTACCAAACGTCGTAAAAGAGTACGCTTGGCACACTTAAGATTGAATTTTTGCTATCTAGATCACTATTGGTTGCAGTGAGGGGGTTGATCGAATAGATTTAGCTCACAGCGTAAGGTGATCGTGGAAGCTGATTAAAAATAGTTAAGTTGGAAACAGGCTGAAATATAAAAGGACTCCACATTGGGGGAACCCAGATGAATTTGCATAAGGAATATGCACCACTAAAGGTCGTTAGCCCTAAGTCAGAAAAAACGGGGGTTGCGGTTGCTTTCTTGACCGCATGCGTCAATCTCCAGTCGTCGATATTTGCTGGGCGGATTGAAGATGAGTTTAAAACCAGTTGCGCTATCCTACAGCGTTCGACACTTTCCTCTCTAAGTGATATTAAGGCTGAATATCTTCTGCTTGATTGTGCTGATATTTCCCAGTCTGATCTTGAACTGCTGCTGAGGGAGATACACGCTTTAGCGAGTCCCCCTAATCTTGTACTAATCAATGTTGATGAAAATGCCGATATTGATTTTGTCCTGCACTGGGAGAAAGTTCTGGGGTTGATGCCCGCCGAGTGCGATGCAAAAGTCATCATGGAGAGGTTAGGCAGGATATTCTCAGGGGAATACTGGTTCCCGAGAAATGTACTCCATAACTTCCTCAGGCAGCATAGAAAGCCTAAAAAGTGGTGTGACAAAGCTTCTAACTTGACGCAGAGAGAGCGGCAAATCTTACAGTTAATCTGTGACTGTAATACCAATGCCAATATCGCTGAAGCTCTATGCGTCAGTGAACATACCGTTAAGAGCCATCTGTATAAAATTTATAGAAAAATAGGCTGTAGGAATCGCCTGGAAGCCAGCAGTTGGGCCAGTCAAAATTTGTAATACTATGAAATTACTTTTTTTACGTTCACTTGTATCTGCTATCGTGTTTTCATGTATTGTTTGCACTAGCTTCGCCCAGGATACAGAAGATCAAAGCGCCGAGGAGTCCCTGTTAACAGGGTTGATCATCGATAATACCGTAAGTGGTATTGGGCATGAGTTTGCCAGATCTCTTTCTATTTATATTTCGACTAATATGGTGGGTTTTGATTATAACCTTACTGTACACGAGAGACCGTCGGCGAGGTGGGGAAGTGTTGTCTGGGTGACTTTTGAAAGTAAACAAGTTTTCAAAACAGTGATTTATCCCGGGCGCAGGAAGTTTGATGAAATCGTTGGGCAAGCTGCGGCACAGATAAATAATAATGTTCGGCAGCAAAGATTACAGAGTCTTTTGTCTCAAAATGTTGATTTAGCGGGAGATGAAATATAATGAAAAAGCAGATTGCAACAGTTATTTTTTTGTTGTCTTTTTCTGGGGTGGTGAGTGCAACTGAGTTGGTGTATACACCGGTTAACCCATCATTTGGGGGTAACCCTCTCAATGGTACCTATTTATTAAATAATGCCAGCGCGCAGAATGATAAAAAGGACCCGGATTCTGCAAGTTCTCCATATTCTGAGACCTCCTCTCTGGATCGCTTTACTGACACACTGGAGTCCCGTCTGCTCTCACAGTTGCTGACAGATGTAGGGAATGGCAATGATGGTACCTTGGTAACTGATGACTATATTGTCAACATTCTTGATATTGATGGTGAACTGACAATCACGATTACTGATGTTGTAACAGGTGAGATATCTGAAATTGTCGTAGTGGGTCTAAACCCGAGCAACTAGTTAAATAGCATTGGTGATCTTAGATTTTCGTGGGGAGGGGTGAAATGTTATCAAGAATATTTGTTCTTACTTTTTTTCTTGCTGTTGGTGGCTGTAGTTCGGTTAATTCGCTTAAGGAGTCACTGTTTGGTTCCGGCCAACAAAAAGCAACCTTGACCGATCGAATGAGTACCTATACGGACCTGGTGAGTTTGCCGGCTCCCAGAGGAAAAATCGTAACCGCAGTGTATGGTTTTAGCGATCAAACTGGCCAATATAAGCCCTCACCCTCCAGTTCATTTTCGACCGCAGTGACTCAGGGCGCTGCCGCTATGCTGGTTCAGGTGCTGAACGAATCAGGCTGGTTTGTAACCCTTGAGCGGGAGGGGCTACAAAATCTGCTAACTGAGAGGAAGATCATCAGGGCAGCATTGAAGGAGCAGGATAACTCTACAAGCCCCGTATTTGAATTACCTTCGCTAATGTCGGCCAATATTATGCTTGAAGGTGGTATTGTTGGATATGATACCAATATTGAAACAGGTGGAGCTGGTGCTCGCTATTTTGGTATTGGTATTTCTGAACAGTATCGTGTCGATGAGGTTACCGTTAATTTACGTGCTATAGATGTGCGTAGTGGGCGAGTGCTCAGTAGTGTTTTAACCAGTAAGAAAATTTTATCCAAGCAGGTTCAGGGGGATGTTTACAATTTTGTTGAGTATAAGCGTCTACTTGAGATTGAGGCGGGCTCAACAACTAATGATCCCGCACAATTGTGCGTTCTGTCGGCAATAGAATCGGCGGTAATTCACCTTATCTCTCAAGGTGTTAATTCTAATTTGTGGGCCCTGAAAGATAATAGTCAGTACCCTGTGTCCGTGCTTAGTGAATATGCGGCGGCGCCAGTAAAAATATTATAATAATTTTTTATATTTGCCTTTGCTGCGCTTGTAGTTTTTAAGTCTAAAAATCTTGCTTTAATACGCTGGGGTTGCCTTAGAGTTCTGGAGTTGCAGAGTGAGGCGGCCCCATTTTTTTGTATTTTTGTGTAATTTGTTGTGATAGATTTTTTGCAGGCTTTGTGTTTTCCATATTTAATTATTGTCGTCATACAAAAGTTTTAAGTTCCTCTGGTTATTTGTTGTTAAATGTATCCTTTCTTCTGATTTAAGGTTTATTATTTTTTATTTATAGTTGTTCATGTTGTTTCTTATAGTTGTTAATCGTTCTTTACAGCGAGGTGGTTAGTGATAAATACAGCTAAGCGAGTAACGGTAATTTTATTTCTGTTTCTGGTTTTGCCGCTTTCGGTGTGTGGAGCTTCTGATTTAGACGGTCTTGATGAGTTGTCTGTGGGGCAGGGAGCCTTGGATCTTCTTTTGTTGAGAGAGGATTCAGTGTTGGGTAATTTGGCTCGGGTCTCACAGGTGGGTGATTTCAATCAGGCAGAAGTTACTCAGTCCGGGCTTTACAATCAGGCCATCCTGATGCAGGAGGGCAATGCCAATACAGCTTTAGTGCAACAACTTGGCGATTCTAATTATGCTGCGATATCCCAGTCTGGAGCCTACAACCAAGCTACAGCAATACAGGGTGGGATAAATAATGTGGCATTAATTAGTCAGATTGGTTACGGAAATTCTGCAAACATTATTCAAAATGGCGATGGATTGTTTGGTTTTGTCGCGCAGTTTGGCGATGACCATACGGTGCAACTGGTGCAGTACGATTAATGAATTGCACTATTTTACTGTTATTTGAAATTTTAGTTTTAAGGGGATTGGTAAATGAAAAAAATTAAGCTTGCGGCTGCTATTGCTTTGCTCGCTGGTTCCGGTCAGGCTTTGGCCGATAATAACTTCGCTGATCAAGTACAGCTCGGGGAGGCTAACTATGCAACGGTTTCCCAGGTAACTGAGGCAACTAATAACGCTTCCTACCAGTGGCAGGAGGGCAATAACAATTATGCTTATGCAGATCAGCGTTACGCCGATGGCAATTATATAGATCAAACCCAGCTGGGTGATCGCAATTTCTCTGACACCTCACAAAGTACCCAGGTGGGCAGTGAAGCTATGAGTTACCAGGATGGGGAAGGTAACTCAAGCGCTATTCATCAGTGGAATTATGGCTCCTACAACAGTGCTTATGCCGTACAGTTTGGCAGTGAGAATATGCTCCATATAGATCAGTACTCTGGCTCCAACTTTAATTATGCAGATATGTACCAGGATGGTACTGATAACATGGGTGTCCTTCAGCAAGAGGGTGAGGGTAACTACTTCTACAGCACTCAGTATGGTGATAACAATGGTATCTGGAACAGCACCTGGTACCCCTCTCCTGATGGTTTTCTGGGCGGCCAAGTAGGTGATTTTAACGTTGCTTATACCTATCAGGACGGCGCTGAAAATACAGCTAACCTATTGCAAAGCGGTGATTCTAACTTGTTGGATCTCGTACAGTACGGTATTGCCAATACCACTACTGTCCTACAGCTAGGTTCTTCCAATGCTTCTTTTGGTTATCAGTCAGGTGACAATAACGTTACCAATGTTACCCAAAATGAGACTAATAATTTCGCTTCTATAGCGCAAGTTGGAACTGATAACCTCACAAATCTAGTGCAAACTGGTGACTTCAATACTACTGACTTTGCTCAGTATGGAGAGGCTAATCTGGTAAATATCGACCAAACTGGCAGCAGTAACTATACCTTTGGCTATAGTGATGGTGTTGCCAACACTGTGGATATTGATCAGTCTGGCGAACTGAACTTGGCCGAAGTACATCAAGATTATGGCAGTGGAAACCTGATCACCATAGCCCAGTCTGGTTTTGAGCATTCTGCTCACGTTGGACAGGGTGGTTACGATAATGCTGCCTATATCAATCAGACTAGCGCATTAAATATGGCGAGTGTTGAGCAGGTTGGCAGCAATAACCTTGCTACTATCTCTCAAAACTAATTTTTAGCTAGCTCTATCTTAGCTAATGTCAGTCAGTTAAGCTGGCTGGCATTAGTTCTTTAATTGCTATTGTAACAGTCACCTCTATATATTCCCTCCTGCATTCAACTCTGAAGTGTATCATCCTTTTGACCCCAGTTGACTCCTTTGCTTTATAGGGACTTTTCTAGGGGGTTGTGGCTAATAGAAGGATGTTTTTTCTCCGCTCAATACCTCGTCAGCCCATTGAATACGATTGGCCTTACGCAGGCTGATAGTAGAGCGTTTTCTATTCTTTTGTAGCTGAGTCAGAATCCTCAGTGCAGAAGGTAGGCGTCTTTAACCCGGTTGTAACTCCTCAGTTAAAAATTTTCTGCCAAGCTCTATTGGTGTAGACTTATTGAGATTCCCCACACTTTTTCTACTATTTACAAGTTTAGGATGTTTGATCATGAAAAGCTAAATCCACTGCTTTATCATTTTGGTAGCGTGGGTATGACAAATTCTGATCGATAATGCCTGTGCTGGCTAAACATAAAATACCAGTTCGATAAGTGTCGACTAAGTTGGCAATGATAGCTGCGCCATTGATGCTGTTTGAAGTGGTTTTTAAGTTGTGAATGTCTCAGTTTTTATTTTAATTAAGTTTTATTTGAGGTGTTTTGTTTGGCCTGTAATGCCACGCAAGGCTGTGTTGATGGTAGTTTAGAATTTTATCTTTATTTGTTGGGTTGTGGGGGGTGGTATAAGTTTTTTCTTTGTGGGGTTGTTTGATTTGTCGTGCTTTATGTTTTTGTATTTTGGTTCTCGTGTTTCATGCAAAAGTTCTACGCTTTCTAGTTTATTTTTTGCTAAATATATTCTTTCTTCTGATTTAAGGTTTGTTGATCGTTATCTATAGTTGTCTATATTTTCTCTATGTTGTTGCTGATTTTTATTTACGGCGATGCAGCTAAGTAGAGGGCGGTGATTTTATTTCTTTTCGCTGTTTTCCGCTTTCGGCATGTGGGGCTTCTGGTTTAGGTGAAATCGATTAATTGTCTGCAGGGTAAGGGGGTCGGGATCTTCCTTTATTGAGGAAAGATTCAGTTATGGGTAGCTTGGTTCGGATTTCACCGTTGGGTAATTACAGTCTACTAAAGCTTCCCAGTTCGATCTTTTACGATCAGTTCAACCTGATATAGGAGGGCAGTAATAATAGTATTTGTATACCGTGGCTCATCGATTCCTATTGTGTGGTGATATCTCAGGCTGGGTCTATAACCATGCATATAGCGATATGCAGTGGCGTAAATAATGTGGCATTAATTAGTCAGGTTGGTTGCGGAAATTCTGTCAATAGTATTCAAAGTGCTGGTGGATTGTTTGGTTGTGTCGCGTAGTTTGCTTGGCGACCATGAGGTGCAACGGGTGCAGTACCATTAAAGTATTGCACTACTCTGCTGTTATTTAAAATTTTATCTCTAGGGAGATCGATAGATGACGAAGATTAAGCTCGCTGCCGCTATTGCTTTGCTCGCTGTTTCAACTCAGGCTTTGGCGGATAATAACACTGCCGATCAAACGCAGATCGGAGAGGCCAATTACGCAGAAGTTACTCAGGTAACAGATGCAACTAATAACGCTGCCTATCAGTGGCAGGAGGGTGATAACAATCAGGCTTATGCAGACCAGAGTTATGCGGATAACAATTATATTGCTCAAACTCAGATCGGCGACCGCAATTGGACCTACACCTGGCAAGACAACCAGATAGGCAGTGAGGCGAGTAGCTATCAGGAGGGAGAGGGTAATTTAAGTACTATCCATCAGTGGGCAGGGTTCTACAACAGTGCTTATACCGCGCAGTCTGGCAGTGAGAATATGCTGCATTTAGATCAATACTATTATTCCGATCTCAACTATGCAGAGATGTACCAAAATGGTAGTGACAATATGGGTGTTCTACAGCAGCAGGGGGAAGGTAACGAATTTTTCAGTACTCAACATGGCGATAGCAATGCTATTTGGAACAGCACCTGGTACTCCTCTCCCGATGGCTTTGTGGGTGGCCAAGTAGGCTATTATAACACTGCTTCTATTTACCAAGATGGTTTTGAGAATACCGCCAATCTCTTGCAAAGCGGTGACACTCACTTTCTGGAACTCTCGCAGTATGGTGTTGGCAATATATCTACCATCTTACAGTTGGGTTCTTCCAGTTATTCTTTTGGTTATCAGTCAGGTGATAATAATGTCACTAATGTTACCCAGAATGAGACTAATCATTTCGCATATCTAGCGCAATCTGGATCTGGCAATATTACAAATCTAGTGCAAACGGGTGACAATAATACTGCGGACTTTGCTCAGTTTGGAGATATTAATCTGGTAGGTATCAATCAGGATGGCGATAGTAACTATAGCCTTGGCTACACTGATGGCACTGCCAATAATGTAGATATTGATCAGGTTGGAGAATTAAATTTAGCGGAGGTCTCTCAAGTTGGTGTTGGCAATATGATGACCGTGGACCAGTCTGGCTATGAGCATTCAGCTTATGTTGCCCAGAACGGTTCCGAAAATATTGCTATTGTCAGCCAGGCTAGCGCACTGAATACGGCCAATATTATGCAGGCTGGCAGCAGTAATTACGCCACAGTCTCTCAGGGCGGCGGTGATGGGTCATCTGCTGCTTTCTAAGCAGTCCTCTTAAATCAGAGTCAGTCAGATAAGCTGACTGACTCTAATTCAAAAGGGAGCTCGCCAACTTTTTTGGAAAGGTGTGTATAGTTTAAGAGTCCCGGAAGTTTCATGACTTACAGTCACACTGTGCGATATACAGTTGCGAAAATTTTGTAAATATCCAAAGTGCTATTGGATTATTGGATTATTGGATTATTGGATTATTGGATTATTGGATTATTGGATTATTGGATTATTGGATTATTGGATTATTGGATTATTGGATTATTGGGTTATTGGGTTATTGGGTTATTGGATTATTGGATTATTGGATTATTGGATTGTTGGATTATTGGGTTATTGGGTTATTGGGTTATTGGGTTATTGGGTTATTGGGTTATTGGGTTGTTGGGTTGTTGGATTATGTCGCGTAGTTTGCTTGGCGACCATAAGGTACAACGAATGCAGTACGATTAAAGTATTGCACTACTCTGCTGTTTTAAAAATTTTATTTCTAGGGAGGTCGATAGATGATGAAGATTAAGCTCGCTGCCGCTATTACTTTGCTCGCTGGTTCAAGTCAGGCTTTGGCGGATAACAATTTTTCTGATCAAGTGCAGACCGGAGAGACTAACTACGCAGAGGTTACTCAGGTAACGGAGGCAATTAATAACACTGCCTATCAGTCGCAGGAGGGCGATAACAATCAGGCTTATGTAGAGCAGAGTTACGCGGATGGTAACTCTATTGAGCAAGATCAGACCGGCGATCGTAATGAGAGTGAGATCTGGCAATACGAGCAGATAGGCAGTACGGCGAGAAGCAATCAGTGGATAGAAGGCAATTCAGGTATCCTCCTTCAGAAGTCAGGCTCCTATAACTATGCTTATCTCGCTCAGTATGGCAGTAACAATATAGCCCATTTAGTTCAAGATTCTAATTCTGACTTTAGCTCGGGGAGTATGCATCAAACGGGTAGAAGCAACACGATTGCTATGTACCAGCAGGGGGATAATAATGGGTTTATGATCTATCAAGATGGCGATAACGGCGCTGTTTGGGGCAGCGCCTGGCACCCTTCTCCAGATGGTTTTTTGGGTGGCCAATTCGGCGATGACCACTATGCTTATATCTCGCATAGTGGTTTTGAGGCTACCGTAAACCTATTGCAAACTGGTTATGATCATTCTCTGACCGTCTACCAGCACTATGGTGCTGGCAGTATATCGACTATCTTGCAGTTGGGTTCTGAAAATAACTCAAGGGTTTCGCAGTCAGGTAATAATCATATTGCTAATGCTTCCCAGAACGGGATTGATAATTATATTAGAAGTTATCAAGCAGGAGATAATATGATTGCTAATTTTTCCCAGAGCGGGATTGATAATTATATTCATAGTTACCAACCTGATGATTATTCCGATGACAACATTGTAAATCTAGTGCAAATGGGGGAGGGTAATATAATCTTTAGCGAACAGTCGGCCACCTCTCAGGCCAGTGCTTATGCTACACAGCTTGGTAATAATAACTTACTCAATTTAAACCAAGAATATGGTTTCAACTATTCCTACAACTACGCAGAGATTTACCAAGAGGGTAATGAAAACGTGGCTGATCTGGAGCAGTCGGATAAGAATAGCTACTTTGTAGGTGCTCAATATGGTGACAGGAATGCTATCAGGGCCAGTGGGGATTCCGATGGTTTTAGCGGTAGGCAAGAAGGTGATTTTACTACTGCTTATATTTACCAGGAGGGTTTTGAGAATATCGCAAATCTATTGCAAGACGGTGATAATAATTCTGTGGATCTTGCACAGTACGGTGTTGGTAATATAGCTACCATCCTACAGTTGGAGTTTGATTTATGGTCAGGTGATAATAACACTGCCAATGTTACCCAGAATGGGACTGAGCATGTTGCTTATTTGGAGCAGTTTGAAGTTGATAACATTGCAAACCTGGTGCAAATGGGCGAAGCTAATACTGCGGAATTTTCTCAGATTTTAAATGCTAACTTGGTAGATATCAACCAGGAAGGCTATAGTAACTACAGCCTTGGTTACAGTGATGGTACTGCCAATAATGTAGATATTGATCAAGTTGGTGAGTTAAATTTGGCAGAGGCCTATCAAGTTGGTACTGGCAATATGATCACCGTGTATCAGAATGGCTCTGAGCACTCGGCTTATATTTCTCAGACCGGTTTCGATAATATTGCGCTCGTCAGTCAGGCTGGCGCACTAAATGCGGCCAATATTATGCAGACTGGAAACAGTAATTACGCCACCGTCTCGCAGGGTGGTAGTGGGCCATCTACAGTTTTCTAAGTAATTCCCTTAAATAAATGTCGGTTAGTTAAGCTAATTGGTGCTGATTTAAAAACAAGCCCGCAGATTTTATCGAGAAAGTACGTATAGTTAGTCCCGGAAGTCCGGCAAATATTATTCAAAGTGGTTGTGGGTGTTTAGTTGTGTCGCGCAGTTTACTTGGCGATTATGAGATGTAACGGGTGCAGTATGATTAACGTATTGCACTACTCTGCTGTTATTTAAAGTTTATTTTTAGGGGAGTTAATAGATGAAGAAAATTAAGCTCGCGGCTGCTATTGCTCTGCTTGTTGGTTCAAGTCAGACTTTGGCCGACAATAACGTTTCCGATCAAACTCAGATCGGAGAAGCTAACTACGCAGAGGTTACTCAGGTAACGGAGGCAATTAATAATACCGCCTATCAGTGGCAGGAAGGCAATAACAATCAGGCTTATGTAGAGCAGAGTTATGCGGATGGTAACTCTATTGAGCAAGATCAGCTCGGCGATCGTAATGAGGCTGAGATCTGGCAATACGAGCAGATAGGCAGTACAGCGAGAAGCTATCAGTGGATAGAAGGTAATTCAGGTATCCTCCTTCAGAAGTCAGGCTCCTATAACGATGCTTATCTCGCTCAGTATGGCACTAACAATATAGCCCATTTAATTCAAGATTCTAATTCTGACTTTAGCTCGGGGGATGTGTGGCAAGTGGGTAGAAGTAACACGACTGCCATGTACCAGCAGGGGGATAATAATGGGTTTATGATCTATCAATATGGCGATAACGGCGCTGTTTGGGGTAGCGCCTGGCACCCTTCTCCGGATGGTTTTTTGGGTGGCCAATTCGGCGATGACCACTATGCTTATATCTCGCAGAGAGGTTTTGAGGATACCGTAAACCTATTGCAAACCGGTTATGATCATTATCTGTCCGCCAGCCTGCACGATGGTGTTGGCAGTATATCGACTATCTTGCAGTTGGGTTCTGAACATTATTCATGGGTTTATCAGTCAGGCAATAATCATATTGCTAATATTTCCCAGAACGGGATTGGTAATTATATTAGAAGTTCTCAATCTAATTATGCCAATAATCATATTGCTAATATTTCCCAGAGCGGGGTTGATAATTATATTAGAAGTTATCAAACTCATTATTCCGATGATAACATTGTAAATCTAGCGCAAATGGGTGACTCTAATACGGTGGACTTTGAGCAGTCTGGAGATTTTAATCTGGGAACTATCGATCAGGTCGGCATATCAAACTTAGTCGAGGTCATTCAAGAGGGTGGAGATAGTGAATTGACAGGCTATCAGGAGGGGGAGGGTAATATAATCTTTATCGAACAGTGGTTCACCTCCCACGTCAGTGCTTATGCCACACAGCTTGGTAATAATAACTCACTCTCTTTAACCCAAAAATCTGGTTACAACTCCTACAACTACGCAAGTATTTACCAAGAGGGTAATGAAAATGTGGCAGGTCTGGAACAGTCGAGTAAGGGTAACTACTTTGTAGGAATTCAATATGGTGATAGTAATGCTATCAGGGCCAGCAGGGATTCCGATGGTTTTAGCGGTAGGCAAAGAGGTGATTTTAACGCTGCTTATATTTACCAGGAGGGTTTTGAGAGTATCGCGAATCTATTGCAGGAAGGTGATAATAATTCTGTGGAACTTGCACAGTATGGTGTTAGTAATATAGCTACCATCACACAGTTGGAATATTCGACAAGTAATAATAACACTGCCAATGTTACCCAGAATGGGACTGAGAATATTGCTTATTTGGAGCAATTTGAAGTCGATAACATTGCAAACCTGGTGCAAGTGGGTGAAGCTAATACTGCGGAATTTTCTCAGCTTGTAAATGCTAACTTTGTAGATATCAACCAGGAAGGTGATAGCAACTATAGCCTTGGTTACAGTGATGGTACTGGCAATACTGTAGATATTGATCAAGTTGGTGAGTTAAATTTGGCCGAGGCTTATCAGGTTGGTATTGGCAATATGATCACAGTGTATCAGTCTGGTTCTGAACTCTCGGCTTATGTTACTCAGAATGGTTCCGATAATATTGCTATCGCTAGCCAGGTTGGCGCACTAAATGCGGCCAGTATTATGCAGACTGGAAACAGTAATTACGCCACCGTGTCGCAGCTCGGAGAGACTAACTACGCAGAGGTTATTCAGAATGAGGGTTCAGCTAATAACGATGTCCATCAGTGGCAGGAAGGTAATAACAATTATGCTGATGCAATCCTGCAGTCAGGAAATAATAGTTATATTAACCAAACCCAGATCGGCGATCGTAATTTTTCCTATGCTAATCAGCATTATCAGGTAGATAGTGAAGGTGGGAGTTACCAGGAAGGGGAGGGCAACGAAAGCGAGATTAAAAACAGTTTTGGCTCCTACAACAGCGCTTATGCTGTGCAATTCGGCAGTGAGAATATCCTCCGTTTAGCTCAACACTATGGTTCTGATTTCAACCATGTAGAGGGGTACCAAGAAGGTAGTGGTAACAGAGCTTTTCTGCATCAACAAAAAGGCGAAAATAATGACTTTGTTAGTACTCAGTATGGTGAAAACAACACCATTTGGAGTAGCCCCTGGTACAAACCTATCCCTTTTACGGGTGGTCAATTAGGTAATTATAATGCTGCCTATAGTTACCAGGATGGTTTTGAGAATGGCGCTAAGCTATTGCAGGAAGGTGATGCTAATTTTTTAAATCTCACACAGTATGGTGCCGACAATATATCTACCATCATACAGTTGGGTTCTTCAAACACTTCTTGGGGGTATCAGTCAGGAAATAATAATATTGCCAATATTAGCCAGAATGAGACTAACCATACCGCTTATTTGGAGCAATCTGGAGCGGATAATGCTACTGAATTTGCTCAGTATGGAGATGCTAATCTGGTAAATATTGATCAAAACGGCGATAGTAACTATAGCTTTGGTTACAGTGATGGTACTGCCAATAATGTAGATATTGATCAAGTTGGTGAGTTAAATTTGGCAGAGGCCTATCAAGTTGGTACTGGCAATATGATCACCGTGTATCAGAATGGCTCTGAGCACTCGGCTTATATTTCTCAGACCGGTTCCGATAATATTGCTATGGTTAGTCAGTTTAGCGCACTAAACACGGCCAGTATCATGCAGACTGGCAACAGCAATTACGCCACCGTCTCACAAGGCGGTAGTGGGACATCTGCAGCTTTCTAAGTAGTTTCCTTAACCAGTGCCAGGCAGTTAAGCTAACTGGCACTGGTTTTTAATGGTGATACTTAAAGCCCGCTTTACTAAAAATAGCGCAAATCTTATTGTCTTACTCGCTGTCTGTGACTTCTATCGCTGCTTTTTAGTTTATCTCACAATCTATCCGCAGAGTTGTTATAAGCCTTTTGCTTCTCAGTCTTTCCTGGGGAATGTCCGTAGATATTAGGAGAATTTAAACTTATCCATTAGCGCCGACTTATACGGGACTTGGTTTTTATGTGTAAAGCTGTTCAGAGCATTGAAAATTTAAACCGGGCAAGAATTCTTCAGCCTGGCTGCTGTGCTCCAGTTTGGTGTTGAGCAATCTGTTTATATTGTCCAATAGAGTTGGAATAATATTGTAACTATAAGTTAGTCCAGTATATTGAATGCGATCAGTGCTTTCAGGGATGTTTTTTGCTGGGCTAGTACCAGGCAGACAAGCGGTCTGATATTGGCTTTATAGTAATATGGCGCAAGGCTTTCATTTTTATAACTTTTAGTTAAAGCACTTCTGAATAACTGCGTGATTTCTCTGTAAGCTAGGGGGGTTATGGGGTTGTCGGTCGGTTTCTTTATTGTGATATCATCACAATAGTAGTGCAGAGGTTGGCGTCCTTTTAGTTTGTTTTTTATTGGGGTGGTAATCTTTTTAAGATATGCTGCCTGTAATAACGCCAATCCTTCGCCTCTCCTCAAAAATGAAATAAATGTCTACTGTGTATGATATTGATTGGCTGGGTTGGCTAAATATTTCCTGGAAAAATTATCGAGTTTGATGGTGAAGTTTTGGTTTGTCGCGCAATTCGGCGATGGCCAAGTGATCTGGTCGGTGTGGTTAAGGTATTACACTTTTTGCCCGTATTTAAAATTTTAACTTGGGGGAGATTGATAAATGAAGAGGATTAAACTTGTTGCGACTATTGCTTTGCTCGTTGGTGTAGGTCAGGCTCAGGCCGATGGTAATCACAGTGAACAGGTGCAGTTTGGTGAGGATAACTATGCAGAAGCTTTTCAAGGGGTTGCTGCAACTAATAATGTGATTCTTCAATGGCAGGACGGTAATAATAACCGGGCTTTTGCCGAGCAGAATTCAGATGACAGTAATCATACCGATCAAACTCAGGTTGGTGATCGAAACCTGACCTCCGTTGAGCAGACGCTACAAATAGATAGTACAGCGCAGACTTATCAGGAGGGGGAAGGGCATTTCGCAACGGTTCAGCAAATGGTCGGTTCCAGTAATGCGGCTTATACTGCGCAGTTTGGCAGTGAGAATATGATCTACTTAACCCAGGGCACTGCGATTAACGATTCTAGCCACAATAGCGCAGAAATGTACCAAGAGGGGAGTGACAATATCGTGGGCCTGCGGCAGGAGGTGTATGGTAACTATTTTTCCAGCGCGCAGTTGGGTAATGGTAATGCTATTTGGGCCAGTACTTGGCCGTCTTCGCCCGATGGTTTTGTCGGTGGCCAAGTGGGCAACTCTAACTCGGCGACGGTTTATCAGGAGGGGGATGAACACACCCTAAATCTATTGCAGAGTGGTGATTTTAACTCGCTTGATCTTGCACAATATGGTTCTGGCAATACGTTTACTGTCTTGCAGTTGGGTTATTCAAACGTTGCTCTTGGTTATCAGAGGGGGGGCAGTCCTCTTATTACTAATATTAACCAGAATGGAGCGAATAATCTGGCTAATGTAAGTCAAGGCGGTGCAAGCGGTATCGTGAATCTGGTACAGACTGGCAATAACAATACTATAGGCTTTACGCAGATTGGATCTTCCAATCTGCTGGATGTCGACCAAATTGGTATCGGCAATCAGGCTTTTGGTGAATCTGCTGGTAGTTCCGATATTACTGATATTGATCAGTTTGGCGACTTAAACCTGGCGGAAATTGAGCAGGGGGTTACTTTTGATAGCCTGGTTACTGTCGTTCAGTCGGGCCTTGAGCTCTCTGCTTATGTTAGTCAGGAAGGCCGCGATAATATTGCAACCATAAATCAGACCAGCACATTGAACACGGCCAATATTATTCAGGGGGGGCATACCTTCTTAGGTGGCACGGGTAACTTTGCCAGTATCACTCAGAACTGATTCTGAGAAGCTAGTAGGGGTGCAGAAAGCTAGCTTGTTGAATAATGCCAGTCAGTTAAGCTGACTGGCATTATCTTTTTTAAGCGGGTAGAGGCCTGGTAAGCTGAGTTATTGGGAAGTTACTCAGAGTATTCGCTGGCCGCAAAAATTAAGGGTTAGTGCCAATAGGCCGGTCCAGGGGGACTGTTGCCCGCTGCCGCCCTTAATTGCCGTATCTATAGCGCGTGCGCGAACGAGTAGGCTTTCAAGTTGCTTCTGCTTGAGCCGCTGTAAGGCCTCTTGCACCAGTGGTTGTCTTTTTTGCAATCTCACTAAGCGGGCCAGGGGCTGGCCCTGGTCGAGCTTTTCCATAATATCGAGCAGTGTGCGAATTTCCCGGGTAATAGCCCAGAGGACGATCGGGGGCTCAATACCTTCAACACGCAGTCCATCTAATGTCTTAACGGCCTTGGCAGCATTTCCCGAGAGTATGGTATCAATCAGATCAAAAACACTGTATCGCGCGGAGCTGGTAACACTGTGCTCCATCATTTCTACGGTAATTTGTTCGCCGGGGTTTGCGAGCTTGAGTTTTTCGACTTCCTGACTGGCAGCAAGTAGATTTCCCTCGACCCGCTCGGCCAGTATTTGCACTGCCTCGGGCTCTGCGGAAAGCTTGGCTGCCGCAAGGCGCTGGTTTATCCAGCGGGGCATTTCCTGGGCGGTTACCGGCCATACCTGGACCAGTACTCCAGATTGCTCCAGGACTTTTACCCACTTGCTGTTGAGCTGTGACCTGTCCAGTTTGGGCAGTACCAGTAACAAGAGCAGATCCTGATTGGCCAGGGCGGCAAATTCCTGCAGGGCTTTACTGCCCTTATCGCCGGGTTTTCCCCCGGGTACACGCACTTCTATCAGCTTTTTTTCGGCGAATAGAGACATATTGCCGGCTGAGGCAAGCAGCGTGCCCCAGTCGAAGTTGTGCTCTGCATGAATCAGTTCGCGCTCGGTGACGTTGTGTTTCCTGGCCGTAGAGCGGACTAAATCACAGCACTCCTGGACTATTAAGGGCTCGTTACCAGAGATAATATAAATTGGCGCGAGGCCTTTTTTTAGGTTTTGCTGTAGTTGCTGGGGATTGATGCGCATTGGCAGGACTAACCTAGCGCACTGTATTAAATAGATTGCTGATTTGAGAGTGCTTGGCGTGCACGCTCCACTTTCAATAAAATTTCCTCAGCAGATTTCGTCCACACAAAAGCTTTCTTGGCTTCATTATGTGTTTCAATAAATTTCACGATAGCCGTTTCCAACTCCTTGACTGAGGTGAATACCCCTCGGCGCAACTGCTTCTCTGTGAGTAATCCAAAAAATCTTTCCACCAGATTTAGCCAGGATGAACTGGTCGGAATAAAATGAAGATGAACTCGTTTGTTTCTCTTGAGCCAGCGCTTTACATTTTCATGCTTGTGAGTCGCGTAATTATCGACGATAAGATGAAGATCCTGTTCTTTGGGTGTTTGCTTTTCTACGGTCTTTAAAAAGCCTAAGAACTCCTGATGACGATGGCGCTTTCTACACTCACCTATGACCTCACCAGTCAGCGTATTAAGGGCGGCAAAAAGAGTGCTTGTCCCGTGACGTTTATAATCATGGGTCATGGTGCCACACCGCCCCGGTTTCATGGGTAGTCTAGGCTGTGTCCGATCCAGGGCCTGAATCGAGCTTTTTTCATCCACACAAAAGACAATAGCATTTTCTGGCGGTGACATATACAAGCCAACAACATCGCGTAATTTTTCTTCAAAAGCAGGATCGTTACTCACCTTGAACTTTTCGGTTAGATGAGGCTTAAGGCCCACTTCCTGCCATACCCTGCTGACAAAAGAGTGGTTAATTCCTAAGACTTTCGCCATGCCTCGCGTTGTCCGGTGTGTCCCATCCTTTGGCTTACTTCCTGTCGTCATCTTGATAATTTTCGAGCGGATTTTTGCCTGCTCTTCTGAATTCTTACCGCCATGATTAGCCCCCCTGGGCAAATCCTTCTCTATACCTGCCAGACGCTTTTCTGCAAAACGATTGCGCCATCGGCCCACCGTATTGACATCAACGCTTAACTTTTTCGCAATTTGGTAGTTGGGAACCTGCTTGGCAGCGAGCAAAATAATCTTTGACCGCTCAGCCAATCTCACCGATATTTTTCGACTTTTTATATTCTTTTCTAACTGCTTTTTTTCTTCCGGTGATAAATTGATTTCAACTTGAGCTGGCATTGGTCTTCACTTAATCGCCAAATGAAGCTCACATTATATATCGGCAATCTATTTAATACGCTGCACTAGTACCAGGCAGACAAGGGGTCTGATATTGGCTTTATAGTAATATGGCGCAAAGCCTATATTTTTATAACCTTTAGTTAAGGCGTTTCCGAATAACTGCGTGATTTCTCTGTAATTTGGGGATGTTGTGGGGTTGTTGGTCGGTTTATTTATTGGGGCGGTAATCTTTTTAAGATATGCTGCCTGTAATGGCGCCAATCCTTTATCTCTCCTAAAAAAATGAAATAAACGTCTGTTGTATGTGATATCAATTGGCTGGGTTGGCTAAATATTTCCCGAAAAAATTATCGAGTTTGATGGTGAAGTTTTGGTTTGTCGCGCAATTCGGCGATGGCCAAGTGATCTGGTCGGTGTGGTTAAGGTATTACACTTTTTGCCCGTATTTAAAATTTTAACTTGGGGGAGATTGATAAATGAAGAGGATTAAACTTGTTGCGGCTATTGCTTTGCTCGTTGGTGTAGGTCAGGCTCAGGCCGATGGTAATCACAGTGAACAGGTGCAGTTTGGTGAGGATAACTATGCAGAAGCTTTTCAAGGGGTTGCTGCAACTAATAATGTGATTCTTCAATGGCAGGACGGTAATAATAACCGGGCTTTTGCCGAGCAGAATTCAGATGACAGTAATCATACCGATCAAACTCAGGTTGGTGATCGAAACCTGACCTCCGGTGAGCAGACGCTACAAATAGATAGTACAGCGCAGACTTATCAGGAGGGGGAAGGGCATTTCGCAACGGTTCAGCAAATGGTCGGTTCCAGTAATGCGGCTTATACTGAGCAGTTTGGCAGTGAGAATATGATCTACTTAACCCAGGGCACTGCGATTAACGATTCTAGCCACAATAGCGCAGAAATGTACCAAGAGGGGAGTGACAATATCGTGGGCCTGCGGCAGGAGGTGTATGGTAACTATTTTTCCAGCGCGCAGTTGGGTAATGGCAATGCTATTTGGGCCAGTACTTGGCCGTCTTCGCCCGATGGTTTTGTCGGTGGTCAAGTGGGCAACTCTAACTCGGCGACGGTTTACCAGGAGGGGGATGAACACACCCTAAATCTATTGCAGAGTGGTGATTTTAACTCGTTTGATCTTGAACAATATGGTTCTGGCAATACGTTTACTGTCTTGCAGTTGGGTTATTCAAATGTTGCTCTTGGTTATCAGAGGGGGGGCAGTCCTCTTATTACTAATATTAACCAGAATGGAACGAATAATCTGGCTAATGTAAATCAAGGCGGTGCAATTGGTATCGTGAATCTGGTACAGGCTGGTAATAACAATACTATAGACTTTGCACAGGTTGGAGTTTCCAATCTGCTGGATGTCGACCAAATTGGTAACGGTAATCAGGCTTTGGGTCGCTCTTATGGTTTTTCCGATATTGCTGATATCGACCAGTTTGGCGACTTAAACCTGGCGGAAATTGAGCAGGTGGTTACTTTTGATAGCCTGGTTACTGTCGTTCAGTCGGGCCTTGAGCTCTCTGCTTATGTTAGTCAGGACGGCTACGAGAATATTGCAATGATAAATCAGACCAGCACACTGAATACGGCCAATATTATTCAGGGGGGGCATACCGTCTCAGGTGGCACGGGTAACTTTGCCAGTATCACTCAGAACTGATCCTGTTAGTAGAAGTGAAAAAAGCTAGCTTGTTGAAGAATGCCAGTCAGTTAACCTGACTGGCATTATCTTTTTTAAGCGGGTAGAGGCCTGGTAAGCTGAGTTATTGGGAAGTTACTCAGAGTATTCGCTGGCCGCAAAAATTAAGGGTTAGTGCCAATAGGCCGGTCCAGGGGGATTGTTGCCCGCTGCCGCCCTTAATTGCCGTATCTATAGCGCGTGCGCGAACGAGTAGGCTTTCAAGTTGCTTCTGCTTGAGCCGCTGTAAGGCCTCTTGCACCAGTGGTTGTCTTTTTTGCAGTCTCACTAAGCGGGCCAGGGGCTGGCCCTGGTCGAGCTTTTCCATAATATCGAGCAGTGTGCGAATTTCCCGGGTAATAGCCCAGAGGACGATCGGGGGCTCAATACCTTCAACACGCAGTCCATCTAATGTCTTAACGGCCTTGGCAGCATTTCCCGAGAGTATGGTATCAATCAGATCAAAAACACTGTATCGCGCGGAGCTGGTAACACTGTGCTCCATCATTTCTACGGTAATTTGTTCGCCGGGGTTTGCGAGCTTGAGTTTTTCGACTTCCTGACTGGCAGCAAGTAGATTTCCCTCGACCCGCTCGGCCAGTATTTGCACTGCCTCGGGCTCTGCGGAAAGCTTGGCTGCCGCAAGGCGCTGGTTTATCCAGCGGGGCATTTCCTGGGCGGTTACCGGCCATACCTGGACCAGTACTCCAGATTGCTCCAGGACTTTTACCCACTTGCTGTTGAGCTGTGACCTGTCCAGTTTGGGCAGTACCAGTAACAGGAGCAGATCCTGATTGGCCAGGGCGGCAAATTCCTGCAGGGCTTTACTGCCCTTATCGCCGGGTTTTCCCCCGGGTACACGCACTTCTATCAGCTTTTTTTCGGCGAATAGAGACATATTGCCGGCTGAGGCAAGCAGCGTGCCCCAGTCGAAGTTGTGCTCTGCATGAATCAGTTCGCGCTCGGTGACGTTGTGTTTCCTGGCCGTAGAGCGGACTAAATCACAGCACTCCTGGACTATTAAGGGCTCGTCACCAGAGATAATATAAATTGGCGCGAGACCTTTTTTTAGGTTTTGCTGTAGTTGCTGGGGATTGATGCGCATTGGCAGGACTAACCTAGTAACTTTTATCTTCTAGAGGTGCGTTGACATCAATGCGTCGCAAGCGGTCAATAATTCGTCCAATAAGCTCCCGCTGCATCTCTGCACGCAGGGTATTTTCCTCTTCACTCTTACTGACAATTTCATCGACATCCCACTCTAAGGTGCGGTAAACATCGGCCTTGGCTTTACTGAGGAGAACCTGGCCGGTACCGGTGCGCACGCTATAAATAGCACTGCTGATCAGTTCGTATTCCGATGCTCGCCCTTCAGAGTCTACGGCGACGGTCAGTTTCCTGTCCGTTTCCTGGTGAATTACCAGTGAATAGTCGGAGTCCGCAGGAGACTCTGCCATGGATACTCCCGCATTTCTTAACAGCCGGGTTAATTGCTCTGCGGTATCACTGCGCGGATTTTCTGTGGAGATATAGAGTGTGCTTCCGGGCGGGAAATTTTTAGGTGCGCCTCTTAGATGCCACCCGCAACCGGCAATAGTGATAGCGAGAAGGAGAGTGGCGGCTCGACTTGCGATGGTTTTCATAACGACTTGCCTTGGTCTTGTCGGCTATAGGAAGCAGACTAAAGCGGGCCGGGAGTGAGACTCCCGGCGATCTTGTTGCGGATCTTTATTTGGCGACAATATTTACCAGTTTGCCGGGTACCACGATCACTTTGCGCACCGTAGCTTCACCGATAAATTTCTGGACGTTTTCATCGGCAAGGGCGAGCTTTTCCAGACTCTCTTTGTCCGCATCAGCCGGCGCGTCCAGTTTTGCACGCACCTTGCCATTGACCTGAACGATCAAGGTGATCGAGGTGCGCACCAGAGCTTGTTCGTCGACTAGCGGCCAGGGGGCATCGATCAGGGCGTTGCTATTGCCGAGCACCTGCCACAGCTGGTGGCAGATATGCGGCGTTACCGGAGCCAGCAGCAGGACCGCTGCTTGCAGGGCTTCTCTCTCTACGGCCAGCCCCTGTTCGCTACTGCGATCCGCCAGCTTGCCAACCTCATTGAGCAGTTCCATAACCGCAGCGATAGCGGTATTAAAGGTTTGGCGGCGGCCGTAGTCGTCGCCCACTTTTTGGATGGTCTCGTGGGTTTTGCGGCGCAGCTGCTGTTGCTTGTCATTGAGGGACTGCTGGTCGATCTGCGCTGCACTGGAACCCGCAGCGATATGCGCGTGAACGGTTTTCCAGAGTTTGCGCAGGAAGCGGCTGGCACCTTCCACACCGGCATCGTGCCACTCCAGAGTCTGCTCCGGGGGCGCGGCAAACATGGTGAACAGGCGCACGGTATCGGCACCGTACTCCTCAACCGCAGCGTGGGGGTCTATGCCGTTGTTTTTGGACTTGGACATCTTCACCACGCCGCCGGCAGTGATCTGTTCGCCGCTGGCTCGCTCAATCGCTTTGGTGGGCTTGCCCTTGTCATCGCGCTCAACATCCACATCGGCGGGGTTGATCCAGGTCTTGTGGCCGTGCTCTTCTTTGTAGAAGGATTCGGCTAACACCATGCCCTGGCACAGCAGCTTCTTGAAGGGTTCATCGCTATTGACCAGGCCCTCGTCGCGCATCAGCTTGTGGAAGAAGCGCGCGTAGAGAAGGTGCAAAATGGCGTGCTCAATACCGCCGACATACTGGTCGACCGGCAGCCAGTAGTTGGCGCGGTCCGGGTCCAGCATGCCCTCCTCAAAATCGGGGCAGGTGTAGCGGGCGTAGTACCAGCTCGACTCCATAAAGGTGTCAAAGGTATCGGTTTCACGCTCTACGGGTGTACCGTTGAGTTCGTCCTTGCGCCATTCGGAATCGGCTTTGATGGGCGATTGAACGCCGTCGAGTTCGACATCTTCCGGCAACAGGATCGGCAGTTTGTCTGCGGGTACTGGGATCTCGCCGCCGTCGGCCAGGTTGAACATGGGGATGGGCGCACCCCAGTAGCGCTGGCGGGATACACCCCAGTCGCGCAGGCGGTAGTTGGTCTTAACCCGGCCTTTACCTGCGGCAATCAGTGCTTCGGAGATCGCCGTAAAGGCGCCATCAAAATCCAGGCCGTCAAAATTGCCGGAATTTACCAGTTTGCCTTTCTCGGTATAGGCCTCTTGCTCCAGGTCGACAGACTCGCCTTCGGCAGCCGCGATAACCTGTATCACCGGCAGCTGGTATTTTTGCGCAAATTCCCAGTCGCGCTGGTCGTGGGCCGGTACTGCCATCACCGCGCCGGAGCCGTAATCCATCAGTACATAGTTGGCCACCCATACGGAGACCTCTTCACCGCTGATGGGGTGAATTGCCTTGAGCCCGGTATCCATGCCTT
Organism: Microbulbifer regidiadema (SeqCode); assembly: GCF_052466995.1. Lineage (NCBI taxonomy): Bacteria > Pseudomonadati > Pseudomonadota > Gammaproteobacteria > Cellvibrionales > Microbulbiferaceae > Microbulbifer > Microbulbifer regidiadema (SeqCode). Next base: position 4,483,885 of record NZ_CP174297.1, read on the forward strand.
TCTTGTCCATCGTGGCCATATCGGCTTCGGACAGGGACTGCTTTTTGCACTCGGCGATAAAGGCTTTGAGTTCGGGGTTGGACTCGGCAAGCTCCAGGGCGATAGGATGCTCGGCAGCCAGGGAGACATAGGTGACACCCATCAGCGTATCCGGGCGGGTGGTGTACACATCGAAGTGGTCCATGCCCGCAATAGATTTGGGCAGGGCAAAGCTCAGCTCTACTCCCCGGCTCTTGCCGATCCAGTTGCGCTGCATGGTGCGCACTTGCTCGGGCCACTCGGGTAGTTTGTCCAGGTCTTCGAGCAGCTCTTCGGCATAATCGGTGATCTTGATAAACCACTGGGCCAGCTCGCGGCGCTCAACGGTGGTGCCACAGCGCCAGCAGGCGCCATCTTCTACCTGTTCATTGGCCAGTACGGTCTGGTCGTGGGGGCACCAGTTCACCGCAGAGTTCTTCTTGTAGACCAGGCCTTTTTCGTAGAGGCGGGTGAAGAACCACTGCTCCCAGCGATAGTAGGAGGGCTGGCAGGTGGCCAGCTCGCGGGACCAGTCAAAACCAAAGCCGAGGGCCTTCAACTGGCCCTTCATGTACTCGATATTGGCATAGGTCCACTTGGCCGGCGCGGTCTTATTTTGGATCGCGGCGTTCTCTGCGGGCAGACCGAACGCGTCCCAGCCCATGGGGTGCAATACGTTTTTACCTTGCATGCGCTGATAGCGAGTAATTACATCGGTAATGGTGTAATTGCGCACATGCCCCATATGCAGCTTGCCGCTGGGGTAGGGGAACATGGATAGGCAGTAGAATTTTTCCCTGCCGGCGTCTTCCTTTACTTCAAAGCTCTTCTCGGCCTCCCAGAACTCCTGGGCGGAAGCTTCGACTGCGGAGGGGGTGTACTGCTCTTCCATCGATTCGGGACCTATACTCTGTGATCAAAATTTGCGGGAAACTATTCAGTGTTTATTGGGGCGGTGAGCGCGTGACAATAGTTAGAGATTGATCGCGATCAAGTTCCGCTCCCGGTGCATCTTTTACGATGCCTAAACGCGAGATTATAGGAGGGATGCCGTGACGAAGGAACCAAAGTTGCCGCCGAAGGATGATCTGATCAACGAGTTTCGCGAAGACTTTGAGGATTTGGTCGAGGGTGAGCTGGCTATCGAGAATCTTACCGCCAATAAAATGACATTTTTGCGCGCTTGGCTAAAAGATGATCTGCACCGCGCGGCGGGTTATATCCGCGGGTTGGGCGGGGAGCTAAAAACTTTGGAGGAGCGCAGTGGAGAGTGGCTGTTGAATGCGGCGGACCCGACCGAAACCGCTTGGCCAAACTTAATGCGCTGTATCAAAGAGGGCAAACCCTGGGCCCTGGCGGGTGAATTCGTTGGCGCCGATGAGGAGTTGCAGTGTCTCGGTTGTGGCTATCGGGCAATGCCCCCACTCAATACCCAGATTACCCCCTGCCACCGGTGCGGCTACGGCTGCTTCCGACAGATTGAGGGTGGTTTGGAAGATTGACGGGGGCCTATTCAGTGGTAGGGAGCCTTCTAATGCCGCCGCTGCTGCCACTACTGGGGTTGTTGCTGGCCTTTATGCTGCGCTTCTCCCCTTCCGGCTCGCTGTTGGAGAAGTCCTCCCTGCCACTGGCTGTTATTTCTTTTAGTGTACTCTGGGTGAGTGCAACTCCGGCCTTTACCTCCTGGCTGGGAAACCGGCTGGGCAAGGTGCCAGAGCAACCCAACTTCCACCCCGAGGCGCTCGTGATACTGGGTGCTGGGCGCTACCGGGAGCGTTTTTCGCAGAGAGAAAGACTCTCTGCGGCGAGCCTTGAGCGAGTGATCGGGGCTCTGGAGGGAGCCCCGGCGGGAATACCGATATTGGCATCCGGTGGTAGGGTGCATGCGGGGGAGCAACTGGCGGAGTCCGAGTTGATGGCGAGGCTAGTGGCGGAATTCTCGCTGCCGGTTACCTGGCAGGATAATTGCAGCCGTACGACAGCGGAGAATGCGGTCAATAGCGCGGATATTTTGCATCGCGCTCAGGTGAGGTCGATTTTACTGGCCACGCACTGGTGGCATATGCCCCGCGCAGCGGAGACTTTTACCCGCGCGGGCCTGCGGGTGCAGCCCCTGCCGGTGGGGAGTGCCGCTGAGCTGATGCCTCGCGTACAAAGCGGTCTGGGGCGCTGGTTGCCCAGTGCGGTTTCCCTGCTGAGAACTCAGGTCTATTGGCGGGAGATACTGGCGCGGGTTTGGTACCGCTGGAGACCCCTGCCGCCGGTTAGAGATTGTTGAGGCTCTCAGAGCGAGCGTCTCGAAAAGTGGGCACCCAAGGCCCGCAGCGATAGGGGGGAGTGATTTAGAGACTCCCCAAGGAACTTTTTGAAAAATGTAATCTCATAGGCTTGAGGAAGGGTAGAGAGATGGGGTTTCACGCTGGAAGAGCTGACAATTCTTTATAAACTTCCTTGATTGCTAGTTGTACCGGGATTAGGATGACTGGCGCCACAAGGCCTCCCTGGTGATACTCTTTTTGTGGGAATTGGCTTTTGTGGGTAAGAAGCATAACAATAATTGAGATAACCTTATGATAAAGGGCATCCCACTTTCTTTCTCTCCGATACAGCTACACAACCGCTTGAATCGGGCTGTTTGGATCGGCTTCAAACGGGTTGAGCAAGATGGCCGCACACTGGTGTTCCTGTGTGCCGGCGATGATAGCGGCGCTCAACTCAGCAAGAATTTTGAAACCTTTGCCGGGCAGATAGTCCGCGAGTTCGACTTGTCACCGGCGGAGGTGGAGTTTATAGAACTCCGGGTAAAAGCCGAGGAGTCCAATTGGTATCGCTGGCACGCTCAGTGGGTGGGCTCGGCGCCAATGGACTGCCACGCCGATCTGGTGACCAGTGAATCCAGCCGCCGTTATCTGGCCCAGGCGCTCGCGAGTGATATGGTCGCCGCCTAACAAATCCCCCGTCAGGCGCTGGCCTTAGTGATAGCGCCGTCCCCTTTGAGCAGGTCTGCAAGTGCCTGCTCAAGTGTTGGAAATTGAAAGCTATAGCCGGTTTCCACTGCGGTACAGGGCTCAACCCGATCGCTGGTCAGTAACAACTCATCGGCCATCTCTCCAAAAATCATTTTTAGCACCCAGGCGGGTGTGCGAAAAATCGCCGGTCGATGTAACTCTTTGGCCAGAATCCGGGCAAAGCTGTTATTGGTCACAGGCTCCGGTGCACTTCCGTTAAAGGGCTGGCACAGGTGGTTGTCGATGGCGTGTAACATCAGGCCGACTTGGTCCTCCTCGTGAATCCAGCTCATCCAGTGTTCGCCGGAACCCATCGGCCCCCCAAGCCCGAGACGAAAGGCGGGCAGCATTTGCGGCAGGGCGCCACCGCGCATCGACAGTACTATGGCGGTGCGGATAATGCCCACCTTGACGCCGCACTGCTGTAGGGGGGCGGTGGCCGCTTCCCAGTCCCGGCACAGTTGCGCGGCAAAACCGCCTCCCGGGGCGCTGCCCTCTTTTAATAGCTCCCCACCGCGATTGCCGTAATAGCCGATTGCGGAACCGGATAAAAAGTAACTCGGTTTCTGTCTCTGCCGCAGAGTCCAGCGCACCAGCTGCTCTGTTGTCCCCAGGCGTGAACTGCGAATCGTAGAGCGGTATTTTTCTGTCCAGCGACGGGAGATGGGGGCTCCGGCAAGATTCACCACTATGTCTACGGGCTGGCTCACCTCGGCGGGGTCGCGACAGGCACTGGCGGACTCTCCGCACAGGCTTCGCACCCGCTCCGGGTGTCGGCTCAATACGGTAATGGTATTGCCCCGATCCAGCCAGTGCTGGCAAAAGAGCCTGCCGATAAGCCCGGTACCACCGCTAATCAAGCAATGCATGGGGAATTGCCCTGCCTTATCTTCGCTACAAAATTGAATGCAGCATAGCAGTGATATAAAGCGGTGGTGATTTGTCCGGGCCACCCGCCGGGATTAAATGGGAGGGTGGCCGCTGGGGAGTCTTAATCGGATAGTTCGCCGTTTATCGGGGCGTTGGGTTGGGGTTCCACCCTGCGGCGTAAAAACAGGGCCAGGGCCAACATGGGCAGGGCCAGGGCAAATACCAGGGAAATACCACCGAGCATAAACGGCGTTGCGCCGCGCATGGCTCTGATATCGCCGCTCATAGTGGCGCGCTCAAATTGAGGCAGCTGTTTAACAATATGTCCTTTGGGGTCCACGATAGCGGTTACCCCGGTATTGGTTCCTCTCACCAGATAGCGGCCGGTTTCCAGCGCGCGCATTTGCGCCATCTGCATATGTTGCAGCGGGCCGATAGAGGCTCCGAACCAGGCATCGTTGCTAATGGTCAGGAGTATCTGCGATGACTGCGCCGAGTCGGCAACCAGTTGCGGGTAGACGATTTCATAGCAGATAAGCGGCGCCCAGCTGGCGCCGGCAGCGCGCAGTGGGGATTGTTCGTCGGGGCCCGAGCGGATAAAAGAGGTGGGGAGGTTAAAAAATTCGATAGTGCCGCGAATAAAATCCTCCAGCGGCACATACTCACCGAAGGGCACCAGGTGGCGCTTGTGGTAAACGCTGGGGTTCTGGCCAAACACCGCTGCAGAGTTGTGAATGCTGACGCTCCCCCGCGCTGGATCTCGCGTGTCATAGAGGATGCCGGTGATCAGGTCGATATCGGTACTCTCGGCATTGCGTTGCAGTGCCTGCATCAGGTTGGGGGCCTGTCTGTAGAGCATTGGCAGGGCGGCCTCGGGCCAGATAATCACGTCGACATCTCGATCGCTAAGGGCGCGAGTGCCCTCCTGATAGCGGCTGATCGTTTCTCCGCGAAACTCCGGCAACCACTTTTTTTCCTGCGGAATATTGGCCTGAACCAGTCCAACGCTGATCAGTGGGCCCTGGGCTGTGGTCCACTCTACCTGGGAGAGCGCGGCGCCTATTGGCCAGGGGGCCAGTGCCGCTGCGAGCAGAACAATAGGGCCGCGCCGTTTAAGCGGTGACAGGCGGCCGCTGACGGCCAGGGCCAGTACGGCACCGGTGAATGCCAGGAGCAGGCCTATGCCGTAGACACTCAGTACCGGCGCCCAGCCCGCCAGCCAGGTCTCGGTGTGGCCATAGCCGGCGAAGAGCCACGGGAAGCCGGTGAAGGCCCAGCTGCGCAACCACTCGCTGATAAACCAGAGTGCGGCAAAGGCCAGGGCAAAGCTGAATTTGTTATCGGTAAAGCGGCCGAGAAAATAGAAGGGGGCGGCCAGTAGCAGCGCCATAATGGCGACAAAGCTCCCGGTCAGGGCCAGCCCTAATGGAACCGACGAGTTGCCAAAATTGGTAATTGAAACATAGACCCAGGATGCGCCGCTGGCGAAGAGGCCCAGGCCGTAGCAGAAGGCGAGGGCAAAGGTTTTGCGCCCCGGCAGTGTGCGCCCTCTGCCCGCAGAGAGCATAACCCAGGCAAAGATGGCCAGAGACAGCAGGCCGCAAACCCAGTAGTTAAACGGGGCCAGAGAAAGTGTCATCAACCCGCCAGCGGCAGCATTGGCGAGAGGAGAAAAAAATCTGCGCATAAAATCGTTGTCAGAATACCCCGCCTGGGGCGGGGTATCGGTGTGTTAAAGCGTGCAGTGTTGGGCGCGGTTCAGCTGCCTTCCTCCGGCGGCTTGCGCATATGGGCAACCCGCAAAAGGTGTATCTGGCGGCTGTCTGCGTAGAGCACCCGGAACATAAAGTCGCCCAGCTGGGTGGCTTCGTCGCGGCCGGGCAAATGGCCAAATGACTGCATAATCAGGCCGCCGACAGTGTCGAACTCCTCGTCACTAAAGGCGCTCTCGAAAAATTCGTTGAACTCCTCGATGGGGGTGAGGGCTTTTACGATAAAATCGTTTTCCCCCACTTTGCGGATATAGCTATCCGCCTCTTCCTCATCGGTCTCGTCTTCAATTTCGCCGACAATTTCTTCGAGGATATCTTCGATCGTCACAACGCCGGATACACCGCCGTACTCGTCGATGACCACCGCCATATGGTAGCGATTTTCGCGGAACTCACGCAGCAGAATATTCAGGCGCTTGCTCTCGGGGATAATATTGGCGGGGCGAATCAGGTCTTCCAGCTGGAAGCCGTCGAAACCTTTCAACAGGAGTGGGAGCAGGTCTTTGGCGAGCAATATCCCGCGAATATCATCGACACTTTCGCCGACGACAGGGAATCGGGAGTGGCCCGAATCAATAATTTTGGGTAGGAACTCTTCCGGTTTATCGTGCAGACCCACCACAACCATTTGCGAGCGCGGAATCATAATTTCGCGGACTTGCTGACTGGAAACGTCCAGGGCACCCTCGATAATAGAGAGGGCTTCAGCATCTACCAGCTGGTTTTCCGCAGCGTCCTTAATGATGTCCAACAATTCGTCGCGAGACTTGGGTTCGGCTGAAAAGGCACTGAATAGTTTTTCCAGCCAGCTTTTTTCACTCGCGCGGGATTTACTCGCTGAGTGACTACTTGGGGGTTCGTCTGTGGTCATGGAAGTGGCCATGCTCCGGGGCTCTCTCGTTTGTAAATAAATTCAGTAGCGGCTTGCCATTTACTCGTTGGTACAGCAGCTATTATCCCGCTGCATCCAGCGGGGCATAGGGGTCTGCAATACCGAGGTTGGCGAGCAACCCGGTTTCCAGACTTTCCATAATTTGAGCATCTGCATCTTCGATATGGTCGTAACCTAGAAGGTGCAGTGTGCCATGGACCACCATATGTGCCCAGTGCGCCGATAGGGATTTGTTCTGCTGTTGCGCTTCCCGCTCCACTACCGGGGCACAGATCACAAGATCTCCCAGCATCGGGAGGTCCAGCTCTGCGGGGAAATCCGTGGGGAAGGACAAAACATTCGTGGGTTTATCCTTGCCCCGGTACTGGTGATTGAGTGCCTGGCTTTCATCTTCGTCCACGATTCGTACCGACAGTTCCGCTTCATTGCGGTGACCGGCCAAAGCTTTGGACACCCAGGTGCTGATAGCCTCATCGGTGGGGAGTTGGTCGCAGCGGCTGGCCCGCTGCACATCGAGTGTTAAATCAGTCATAACTCAGCTGTGGACTCTATGCGGCATTCTCATCGGCTTTATTGGCAACCCGATCGAGCGTACCTCTCTCCTGCTCGTCCTCATGAATATCGTAAGCCTCCACAATACGCTGTACCAAGGGGTGGCGCACCACATCCTTGGCCCTAAAGTGGGTAAAGCTGATGCCATTGACCCGCTCCAGTACACCCACGGCATGGCGCAGCCCGGAAGCTTGCCCGCGCGGCAGGTCGACCTGGCTGGGGTCCCCGGTAATAACAGCGGTGGAGCCAAAGCCAATCCGCGTGAGGAACATTTTCATCTGCTCGCGGGTGGTATTTTGGCTCTCATCGAGGATAACGAAGGCGTTGTTCAGTGTGCGCCCGCGCATATAAGCCAGTGGCGCGACTTCGATAACGTTGCGCTCGATCAACTTGCCGACCGTCTCAAAACCGAGCATCTCGTAGAGCGCGTCGTAGAGGGGGCGAAGATAGGGGTCTACTTTCTGGCTCAGGTCACCGGGGAGAAACCCCAGCTTCTCGCCGGCCTCAACGGCGGGGCGCACCAGAAGAATTCGCTCAACCTCATCTTTGAGCAGTGCCTCGACCGCACAGGCTACCGCCAGGTAGGTTTTGCCCGTGCCCGCAGGGCCGATGCCAAAATTGATATCGTTAGTTTGCACCGCGCGAACGTATTTGCGCTGGTTGAGTCCCCGAGGCCGCACCGAGCATTTTTTGGTACGAATTAGTACCACTTGGTCGGTTTCACTGGTGCCGCCGTCACCCGCTTTATTGGCCAGTTCCTCAACTCCCGCCTGTTGCAGGGCCAAATGAATTTCATCCGGTGTGAGGTAGTCCTTGCCGTCGGTTTCCCGATAGAGCTGACTGAGTAGCTCGCCAGCGGCGCGTGCGGATTTGGCGTCACCATAAAATGAAAACTGGTTGCCGCGATTTCGAATTTCGATATCCAGGCGCTGTTCTATTTGGCGTAGGTGTTGGTCGAATTGACCGCAGAGATTGGCAAGACGGCGTGCGTCATTGGGCTCGAGTGTGATGCTGTGAGCGAGGGTTTGTGTTTCCAAATTGGTTTCCGGCACCTTTAGTCCAGGGGTTATATTCCTAGGGTATACCCATTTTCCCTTTGGAGGAAAGAGGTGATTCCTACAAATAGGTTCTAACTCTACTTAATTCTAATTACTGCTTGTAATTTAAGGGGGCAATTGAGCTTATTTTGGCGGCAGGATGTACTTTAGCGGTATATCCTGCCGGCATTTGGGGTAATTGCCGTTAGAATAGGTCTTCTTCCAGCTCGGATGTAATTAGGGTGCCGCGCAGGGAGTTTGGCAGCGCCTCCTCGATCACAACATCGGCAAACTTGCCGATCAGGGCGAGGTCGTCAGCGCGGAAGTTGACTACGCGGTTATTCTCGGTGCGGCCCTGTAGTTGCCCCGGGTCTTTTTTCGATACCCCGGTCACCAGAACCCGCTCAGTATTCCCCACCATGCGGCGAGCAATCGCTGCGGCCTGCTGGTTGATACGGGCTTGCAGGAGTTGCAGGCGCTGTTTCTTCACCTCTTCCGGGGTGTCATCTGCCAGGTCGGCAGCGGGAGTGCCCGGGCGAGGGGAGTAGATAAAGCTGAAGGAGATGTCGAAGCCCACATCCTGAATCAGGTTCATGGTGGCCTCAAAGTCCCTGTCGGTCTCGCCGGGGAAGCCGATAATAAAGTCCGAAGACAGGCAGATATCCGGGCGGATTTTCTTCAGGCGGCGGATTTTGGACTTGTACTCTAACGCGGTGTGGCCGCGCTTCATCGCCATCAGTATGCGGTCGGAGCCGCTCTGTACCGGCAGGTGCAGGTGGCTAACCAGTTCCGGCACCTGGGCGTAGACATCGATCAGCGCATCGGAAAACTCGACCGGGTGCGAGGTGGTGTAGCGAATGCGGTCGATACCATCGATCGCCGCCACGTAGGTGATCAGCTCGGCAAAATCCACTTCGTGGCCGTCTTCGCCGGTGGCTCGGTAGGCGTTCACATTCTGTCCCAGCAGATTGACTTCGCGCACGCCCTGGTCGGCTAGGTGGGCGACCTCTTCGAGTACATCGGCCACTGGGCGGCTGACTTCCTCGCCACGGGTGTAGGGGACGACGCAGAAAGTGCAGTACTTGGAACAGCCTTCCATAATGGAGACAAATGCAGTCGCACCGTCGGCCTCAGGCTGTGGCAGGCGATCGAACTTCTCGATTTCCGGGAAGCTCACGTCGACGATGACAGCGCCGCTTTTCTGCTCTTTGGTCTCCATCATCTCCGGCAGGCGATGCAGGGTTTGGGGGCCAAAGATCAGGTCTACATGGGGCGCGCGTTTGGCAATCGCCTCGCCTTCCTGACTGGCTACGCAGCCGCCAACACCAATCACCAGCTCGGGGTTCTTCTCCTTGAGGTTCTTCCAGCGGCCCAGCTGGTGGAACAGCTTTTCCTGGGCCTTCTCGCGGATAGAGCAGGTGTTGACCAATAGGACATCGGCCTCATTGGGGTCGTCGGTAGGTACCATGTCGTGGGACTCGCCGAGTAGATCGCGCATCCTCGCGGAATCGTACTCATTCATTTGGCAGCCGTGGGTCTTAATGTATAGCTTTTTCACCGATGTTTCGGACATATCGCGCCTGGTTAAAAACTGGTCAACAATTGGGGTTGGGCATTATAGCGATACGACCCGGCACTGCATAGATGGCTATATTAGCTGTTGCGAACCTGTGCTATTCTTGCGCGCTTTTTCGGGCTTAGAGGCTCCCTTTGCCCGTCCTTTGATCAAATTCGGGGTCTACCCCATCCTGAGAGACTTATGGCCAACCCGATTTATAAAGTGATTTTTCACAACCAAAACCAAGTGTATGAACTCTACGCCCGGGCCATCTATCAGAGCGATATGTACGGCTTTATCGAGGTGGAGGAGTTTGTTTTTGGGGAAAAGGCTCAGTTGGTGGTCGATCCCAGTGAAGAAAAGCTGAAAAATGAATTTGCCTCGGTAACCCGTTCATACATACCGATGCACAGTATTGTACGCATCGATGAGGTTGAAAAAGAGGGCACCGGCAAGATCGTTGAGGTTAAGGGTGACAAGGTGGCTAAATTCCCCTTTGCCCCGCCGATCCGCCATCCCCAAGACACCGAGTAGGATTTCCCTTTTACTCGCTGCGAGACCGGGCTTTAGGCCCGGTTTTTAGTCCCCAAGCCCCCGCTATACCCTTCCCCCCTGTAATAGAACCTTCTATAAAAATCCTCCCGTCTGTCATCAAATCGCTGCAAAGTGGTTGGGCTGAAGATCAGCGCGGTCCGTTGAGCTGACCTCCATGTGCTAACAACAGAACAGATACGGAATTATTCAGAGGCGCCTTAGCTCAAGCGACGACCGATATTTTTGCCGCGTATCCGCCTCAGTATCTGTGGGCCGATAATCGCTATAGACGGGAACCTTGCTATGAGCAATCGCTATCGCGCACTGTGGATTTCCGATGTCCATTTGGGCAGCAGGGACAGTGAACCTCACCGGCTCGCAGATTTTCTGGTTCAGAATCGCGCGGATACGGTCTATCTGGTGGGGGATATTTTTGATATGCAGGCGCTCGCTCAGGGGCGGGGTGCGTGGTGCCAGGCCTCTTCACTGCTGCTGGGAATGCTGTCTGAATTGAGCAGTTTGACCCCCGAGGTGATTTATATCCCCGGAAATCACGACGCCCCTATGCGCAGCTGGGTGGGCAAGCGTCTCGGTAATATCCGCATCGAAAAAGACTGTATTCACACAACCTCAGAGGGGCGCCGCCTCTGGGTGACCCACGGCGATCAATTTGAACACCGCATCAAAATTAACCCGATCAGCTATCACATTGGTGACCGCAGTTATTACCTGATGCTGCGCTTTAATCGCTGGATTAATTACTGGCGCAATCGTTTTAATAAACCCTGGTGGTCCCTGGCCAGCCAGATAAAAAATCGGGTGAGCGCCGCCCGGCAGATGATGAGCGACTTTGAGGCGGTGGCCACCCGCGAGGCGATCTTGCGGGGATTTGACGGCGTTATCTGTGGCCATATTCACCGGCCGGCACTGAGGCATAAAAGCGTGTCTGGCAGTGCGGTGATCTATGCAAATTGTGGTGATTGGGTCGACTCTATGAGTGCGGTGGTCGAGCAGCAAAACGGCAGTTTGAAACTCTTAAACTGGCATCGCAGCCCAAAGATCGCCAGCATTATGAAGGAGGTGGTTGCGGCATGATTCAGCTTGAGAGTCTTTTGCAAAAAAATGCCTGGTACAGCGCAGCCCCGCAAAAAACCACGCGCAAACTGGCCTCGGCTACGCTAAAAAAAATTTGTTGCGAAGAGCAGTTGCAACAGTTTACTCGCCGCTATCCCCACCTCGGTGGCCTGGATTTTATTCGCCAGGTTTTTGCCGATCTAAATTTTCGCTATGAACTCAACCCCTCCGAACTGGAGCGAATACCCCGCCGTGGGCCACTGGTCATTGTCTCTAATCACCCGCTGGGAAGCCTCGATGGCCTGGCGCTGATTGATATGGTTGCCCGTGTGCGCAAAGATGTGCGCGCGCTAGCCAGCCAGTTGCTGTGGAATATCACCCCGCTGCGCTCGTATTTATTGCCGGTAGATAATTTTAATGGCCGCACGTGCAGGGGAGATATTGAGCGGATCTACAATCACCTGGGGGCGGGGGGAGTCACTATTATTTTTCCGGCCGGGGAGGTCTCCAGGCTCACCCCTAAGGGCGTGCGGGACGGGCGCTGGAATTCGGGTTTTGTCCGTTTTGCGGAAAAAAAAGCTGCACCCATTCTGCCGGTGCAAGTACTTGGGCGGAACTCCTGCTGGTTTTATGCTCTCTCCATGCTGAATAAGCCCCTCTCTACTTTATGGCTGATCCGGGAGATGTTTAAACAGGCCAGCCGCAGTATCGATATTCGCATTGGCCGCCCTCTGGAGGCGGAGCACTTTCGCCGCTGGCCCCTGACTTCTCGGGCCAAAGCCGCGTTGTGGCGCGAGCATGTCTACCGTTTACATCGAGCGCCTGCCGCCCTGGGGCCGGAGTTAATTGCCGAAGCCGAGCCGAAGACTGAGGTGGCGCAGGTGGTGGAGTCCTGTGCATCGCTCTCTGCGGCGGGCGCCCTCTCTGTGCGCCTGTATCGGCAGAAAGCAGATTGTCCGGTTATGCGGGAGTTGGCCCGGGTGCGGGAGATCGCTTTTCGCGCGGTCGGTGAGGGGAGTGGGCAGAGTCGGGACTGGGATGCGTTTGATGCACACTATGACCATCTGCTGTTGTGGGATGCGGATAGTCACCAGATAGCCGGGGCCTATCGCATAGCGGCGACCGGGGCTCTCGCGGCAGATGAGATATACAGCAGTACTCTGTTTAACTACCCGCAGCCGCCGCGCCAATGCCTGCCGGATTCTGCGGAATTGGGGCGTAGTTTTCTCTTGCCGGACTATTGGGGAGGACGCGGCCTGGACTTGCTCTGGTGTGCTATTGGGCAGTGGGTTCTGCGGCGACAGGTGCGCTATCTATTTGGCCCAGTCTCAATGCCCGGGACCTTCTCGGTGAGGGCCAAGTCGGCCATTGTGCGCTATTTTTCCCACTACTTTTCCCCTGAAAATCCCCTCGGCGATGCCCGCCTGCCATTTATGCAGGCGCAATCAGGACTGCCTGAATTACTCGGGGATACGCTATCCGATATGCGTCAATTAAAGCAAGTTCTGGGCGAGGAGGGGGTAAAGCTGCCCCCTCTATTTAAAAAGTATGCCTCTGTTACCGTGCCCGGTGGGACCAGTTTCCACGCCTTTAATATTGACCCGGATTTTTGTGATGCTGTGGATGGTTTGGTAGTGGTCGATTTGTCCAAAGTGGATAAAAAGTTTGCCAAACGCTATTTGCACGCCTGAGGGGGAAGAGGCTTATTATAAAAAAGGCAGCGTTAAGCTGCCTTTTTCGGTGGTGTAGAAAAGTTTATTTGAGGTTTATTTTTCTACGAAATGGTTGCAAGTTTTTTACGCAAGCTCACCAGTTTTACACAGAGGACAAAAATAGACATGGCCGTATCCAGCTCTTCCAGTGGTGGGAAACTCGGTGCAATACGAATATTGCAGTCCTTGGGATCTTGTCCATAGGGGAAGGTAGCGCCGGCGGGGGTTAATTTTACCCCGGCATCCGCCGCCATTTTTACCACAGCTTTGGCGCAGCCGGGAAGTGTATTAAAAGACACAAAATAGCCGCCCTCGGGTTTTTCCCAGCTGCCCATATCCGCATCGGAAAAGGCATTGTGCAAATGCTCCAGAACACACTCGAACTTGGGGCGAAGAATATCGGCATGCTTGTGCATGTGTTCTGCCAGGCTGGTGTGCTCAGTGAAAAAACGCGAGTGCCGCAGTTGGTTGACCTTGTCCGGGCCAATAGTCATTGCCTGCATTTGGGCCTTGAGGGAATCCAGGTTTGCCTGGCTGGCGCTGACAAACGCGACACCTGCGCCCGCATGGGTGACTTTTGAGGTTGAGGCAAACTGTAAAACGGAGTCTACGGTGCCATTTTCCAGGGTTGCAGAGCGGATATTCGCCAGGCTTACACGGTTGCCAAGGTCGTGAATAGAGTAGGCGTTGTCCCAGAATATGCGGAAACCCGCACCGGCAATTTGCCCCAGTTGTGCCAATCTCTCTACGGTTTCCCGGCTGTAGGTTACCCCTGTGGGGTTTGAGAATTTGGGGACGCACCAGATTCCGACAATTTCCGGGTCTTGGCCAAGCAGCTTTTCGACAAGGTCCATATCGGGGCCGTCTTCGCCCATGGGCACGTTGATCATTTCGATGCCCAGCTGCTCGCAGATGCTAAAGTGGCGATCATAACCGGGAACCGGGCAGAGAAATTTAGGCGCGGTTAATTCACGCCAGGGCTTGTTGCCGGCAAAGCCAAACAGGTATCCGGTGACAACTGCGTGATACATCAAGGTGAGGGAGCTGTTGCCCCCGGCAATCACTTCATTGACCGGCACCTGGAGCATTTCGGCGCCAAGCTCTCTCGCACAGCTCAGACCGATCAGCCCGCCATAGTTGCGGGTGTCAGTGCCGTCCGCTGTGCGGTAATCCGCAGAGAGGATGCCGTCCAGTTTATCGGAAAGTTTCAATTGTTCCGCCGAGGGTTTGCCACGAGTGATATCCAGGCTTAGCTCGTGTCGACAGATCTTGTCGTAGTGGGCACTCAATTCTTTTTCCCACTCGATCAATTGTTCTTGTGTGGCGGATTCGATATGCACTTGAATTCCCCTAGCTGGTAAATTGAGAGGGCGAGCTTATCAGTCTAAGGTCGGTTTCGTCAGTAGGAAATCACATATGATAATTGGTTTCTGTTGAATCTTTTTTAACGGAGTTATAGGGTACTCTTTGAGAGGCAGTTCACAGTGGGGCGTCGATTGGAGTGACTATTCACTGGCCAGTACGCGAAAATCCTGGGCGTAGTCGCGTAGAGTTTTGCTCAAATGGCGGCGCTGGGCGGGGCTGGTGCTGGATAAAATCTGTTCTCCCAATTCACGCGCCTGGGTTTTGCGCTGTTTCTGCGCCTCGCGATATTGCTCAGACCAAAGTTGTTCTGGGTTTTCCAGTAGGTCGCGCAATTTTTCCAGATAGCCTTCAGGTTTCTGACGGAGTAAGTCGATGGCATTAGTTTGCCAAATCAGCTGCTGCTCATTGCGCAAAACCGGGTTGTATCCTATTCGCTCTACCCAAGCTGCAATTAGCTGTTTTTGCTGCTCGGTCAAACTGCCGAGCCAGCGCTTGCTCTCCCGGCGAATTTGCCGGTCGCGGTGACGTTTGATTTTCTCCGGGGAGCGCTGCCATTTTTCTAGTACTTTTTGCTGTTTCTTTGTCAGGTTGTATTGCAGCTGGTCAACTTGCTGCGGTGTCAGCTGTGCTGCAATAGGCAGTATCAGGTCGTAGGCATTGCGACTGGCGCTGTTGATAAAGTGGTAGACCTCCTGTTCAACGGGGGCCAATTGCGGGTTTTCCAACTGGCCTTGATCCACTTTATCGGCCAGCTGAAGTAGAAAATCGGCATATTTTGGCAATTGTGTTTGTCGGTGCCACTGAAAAAAACTATTGAGGGCCCCCTGAAACTCCAGTGTCTGCTGGGAATTTAAGTCGATATAGTCACGCAGTTTCCAGCGTATCCAGTAGTCGATATTGTTATAGGCAAATTGAATGCTGGAGCAGCTGCTGAGTAGACAGGCGGCTAAAAGCAGTACAACAAAATAACGTTTTTGTACTGTGTACTTGCCCTGGGGTTGGGGCATTGATTTGTCCTGTGGGTTGCGCTGGCGGCGGCTGATAAGGATGCCTTAAGCATAGATGAAAAAGGAATAGTGAATATCCATTTCCCGCAGAAATAGAGGTGTCGATAGCGTTGGCGCCGCATAAAATATCCTCAGGTAATGGCAGTTATTGGGACCCAAAAAGCGGAGGTGCGATAGCGCTAAGGCGTAGACTGAAAAGTGGAGCCCAGTGTTGATTGGGGGTGGGCCCTTTTTGAGTAAATCAAGCGGGGCGTATTATATGATTAGTACGATTATGGAAGCTGAAGCTCGCGAGGCGCCGGAAAGGATTGCCGAGCAACTGCGCTCCAATGCCACAATAATGTCTCGCCTGGGAGAGCGCTTGCGTCAAGTGCCCCCCCGTTTTGTCATGATGATCGGGCGGGGTTCTTCCGATCACGCAGGCGTCTTTGCCAAGTACCTGATAGAAATTGAAACCGGCACGCCAACCTGCGCTGCCGCGCTGTCTGTCTCCAGCGTCTATGGGCGTAGGTTAAAGCTCGACGGCGCCCTGGTTATGGTTATTTCCCAGTCTGGCAGAAGCCCGGATATTCTGGCCCAGGCGCGCATGGCGCGGGAGGAGGGGGCCTATACCATCGCTTTATTGAACGATGAACAGGCTCCGATCACGGATTTGGTCGACTTGGTTATTCCCTTAAAGGCAAACCCGGAGAAAGCGGTCGCGGCGACCAAGAGTTACCTGGCCACCCTGTCTGCCATATTGCAGGTGGTGGCGAGCTGGACTCAGGGTGCCGCTCTGAACAATGCCTTGCAAAACTTGCCGCAGGCTCTCAGGGCTGCGGTGCGGGCAGAGATTCAGCTGCGCCCGGAAAGTCTGGCGCTGGTGAAAAACCTGGTGGTTCTGGGGCGGGGGCCGGGCTATGCCATTGCGCGGGAGTTGGCCCTCAAGTTAAAAGAGGTGTGCAATATCCACGCGGAATCTTATTCCAGTGCCGAATTTTTACACGGCCCTGTCACCCTGGTGGAGGGGCAGTTGACAGTGGTGAATGTTTCCATTGAGGATGAGTCATTTCCCGCCCACAGCCAACAGATTGATGAAATCCGGCGGCGTGGGGCGACACTGATTAATTTGCATGTGCCCAGTAAAGGCGTACACCCCAGAGTGGCACCGCTGGCACTGTTACAGCGCTTTTATATTGATGTGGCCCATGTAGCGGTTAGCCGGGGAATTGATCCCGACAAGCCGGCGGGCTTAAAAAAAATCACTCAGACAATCTAAGGAGCCGCTGAATAATTCGCTAAAGAGATACCACAGAATTATTCAGAGGCCGCCTAGAGAAAATAAGATTTGGAGGGGACAGTGGGGGTTACCCTAATTGCAGAAAAGCTTTTTGATGGTGAGCGCATCCTGGCGGATGTCGCTGTCACTATCGGGGAGGATGGCACCATTTCTACGGTGGGCGGTGGTGTGAGTTCCACCGTGGAATGCCTGCCGGGTTTATTGGTGCCGGGCCTTATTGATATTCAGGTCAATGGCGGTGGCGGCGTGCTGTTTAATCAAGACCCCACGGTTGCTGCGCTTGAGAGAATTGGCGAGGCCCACAGCCAGTTTGGTACCAGTGCGTTCCTGCCAACGCTGATTACCGATAAGTTGCCGGTGATGCAGCAAGCTGCCGATGCGGTGAGCGAGGCGCTGTCTGCGGGTGTTCCGGGGGTGATCGGCGTGCACTTTGAGGGGCCGCATTTAAGTGAGGCCAAAAAGGGGACTCACGAGCAGGGATTTATCCGCTCTTTGAGTGATGAGGAGCTCTCTCTCTACGCCAGGGAAGATCTGGGGATTCGCTTGCTGACTTTGGCACCGGAGTGTGTTGCTGTATCCGATATCCGCAAGTTGGTGGCTCTCGGGGTCCATGTCTGCCTCGGTCACTCCAATGCGAGTGCCGACCTGGTTGAGGCGGCGCTGGATGCGGGGGCAACGGGGTTTACCCATTTGTACAACGCAATGTCTCCACTGCATTCCCGCGAGCCCGGTATGGTGGGCACGGCACTGATTCGGGACGACGCCTGGTGTGGATTAATTGCCGATGGCCACCACGTTAGCCCCGGGGCTATCACACTGGCTTTGAAGGCGAAGCCACAGGGCAAGTTGCTTTTGGTTACCGATGCGATGTCACTGGTGGGGAGCGAGGCAACCCATTTCCCCTTGTTTGACCGGGTGGTTACACGAGAGGGGGACAAGCTGACTTCCAGCACCGGGGAGCTGGCGGGCTCGCACCTGAATATGATCGGTGCGGTGCGAAATATCCGCGATTGGTGCGGGGTTGAATTGCCGGAGGCATTGCGTATGGCGAGCTTGTACCCCGCACAATTTCTCGGCCTGGGAGGAGGTGTTATTACCGAGGGCGCCCGGGCGGATATGGTGTTACTGGATGAGACCCTGCGGGTGAGCAGGACCTGGTGCCGGGGCCGCGAGACTTATCGAAGGGCTTAGCCTTAATCCCACTTCAAGCGATTACTCGGGTGCGGGGCCGGTGGATTGCCGAACAATTAATTCGGGGGTGAAGCGGCGTGGGGGCTCCGCTTCTGTCTCCGCGTCGCTATCTTCTCTTGCCCCTTTATTTTGAATTTGCGCAAGTATTAGCTCAGCCGCTGAGCGCGCGATTTCCCGGTTGGGTTGGTAGGCGGTGGTCAATTTGGGCCAGGTTTGCCGGGAAAAGGGGCTGTCTTCAAAGCCGGCGATAGAGACCTGCCCGGGCACATCAATATCCAACATGCGCGCAGCAAATAATGCCCCCGCTGCAATTTCATCGTTTGCGGCAAATATTGCTGTGGGCGGGTTGTCGCCCCCCAAAATTTTGGCCGCGTTAATTTCTCCGGATTCAAATGAATACTCGCCCTGAATAATCAATGGTTGCTCTACGGCTAACCCGGCCTCTTCGATAGCCCGGCAGTACCCCTGTTGGCGCCCCAGAGTGGAGAGGTGCTCTGTCCCCCCGCTCAAATAAGCAATGCGCTTGTGGCCGAGAGAGAGCAGGTGCCGGGTGATATTGTAAGCGGCCTGGCGATCGTCAATCTGTATAGCGCGCTCTTCGCCATCTTCCTTGCAGGAAGAGGAAACAATCCGCACAAACTCCACATCCATGGATCGAAGCCCCGCAATAAAGGCGGGCGACTCGGAAAAGGGCGGGGTTAAGACCAGCCCTGCGACCTTGCCGTGTTCGACCAATTTATGCAGATCGCTGGGAGTGGTGGGGGCCTGTGCGTGACAGGGGTGGATAAGTAATTCATACCCTTGCGCTCTACAGGCCTCCAGTAGGCCGTTTTGCATATCGATAATGTAATAGGCGTTAGGGTTGTCATAAATAAATGCGATGGAGTAGGCGTGTGTCCCGGCCAGGTTGCGTGCGGCGAGGTTGGGGGTGTAGTTCAGGCCTTTTACCGCGTCGAGCACTTTTTGCCGGGTGGCTGCGCGCACAGAGGGCTCATTATTGATCACCCTGGACACGGTTTTGATAGATACGCCCGCGCGCTCCGCAACATCGTTAATTGTGACTTTCATATATCTATCAGTTTTACGTGAGCCGTGACTCGGGGGCGACAGGGTGTCCACAAAAGAGTATCGCCGGGCGCTGGGATTTTAACAGTTATGGACTCGTAATAGGCGCTATTGCGGGTATTTCAATTCCTCTTTCGGGCCTGTTTTGTAGTTTTTGATCTTATGCTCTTGCGCAAGCGCGGGTCCTGTCGTCCAGCTGTAAAAATTCTACATTGAAGGGTTGCTAAAACCTCCAGGCGATGACTGCTTGCTGCTTTTTAGTTCTATTTATCGGTCTATATGACAATTTTCACGTCAAATAACCCCAATATTTTGTTTTGCCCTACAGGCTGCCCGTGTTGTTCGCCCAGGGGCCCTTGAAAGTTTTTGTAGTTTTACTACATAATGCGCGTCAATAAGATCGGGGACTACAAATTGGGTGAGGACCCAAGTTGGGCGTCGGAAGCCTCTACCACCTTAGAGGGGAGGAGGCTGCGGTGTTGGAGGGGCACTAACATGCGCCTCTATGGCGAGGGGAAGTCCGGAATATGGATTTTGCTCGACCCCAGAATTCTCTATCAGGTAGCAGAGGCACTGTAGCCGCAGGTTCAAAGGCTCCTGGCTGCCAATAGCTTGTTAAAGCAAGTTTGTTCCCCAGGTTTCAAATTTTCTATTGGGTAATAGGCCACCAGTGGCACTACAACCAAAGAGTTGCAATGGGAGCTCTGCGGCCGCGAGGCCCTTCACGGAAAGATAATCACAGGTGGCCCGAGCCACTGATAGGTGACCTCGGTGGTTTTGGTTCACGAGACCACCTCAACAGAGTTAATACGGGATAGTCATGGTTCACAGCAAGGTTCAGGCCGTTACCGAACGCATCATTAAGCGCAGCGAAGAGACTCGTGCTGAGTATCTGGCGCAGGTAAAGAAAGCGCATATTGAAGATCGGGCAACGGCTCATGTGTCCTGTGGCAACCTGGCCCACGCGATAGCTGCGTCCCCGGAAAGCGAAAAACAGTTGATAGCCTCCGGTCGAGGGCCGAATCTGGGAATCGTCAACGCCTACAACGACATGTTGTCCGCGCACCAGCCCTACGGTGCCTACCCCGCTCATTTGAAGGCGGCGGCTGTGCGCAATGGTGCTACGGCCCAGGTTGCCGGTGGCGTACCGGCGATGTGTGACGGGGTGACTCAGGGGCGCGCCGGTATGGAGCTCAGCCTGTTTTCGCGGGATGTGATTGCCATGTCTACCGCCATCGCCCTCTCCCACGATGTTTTTGAAGGGGCCATATTCCTGGGGATCTGCGACAAAATTGTTCCCGGTCTGGTGATCGGCGCCCTATCCTTTGGTCATCTGCCCTCAATTTTTGTACCCGCAGGGCCAATGCCCACAGGCTTGTCCAATGCGGAAAAAGTTCGCGTTCGCCAGCTGTATGCCGAGGGCAAAGTCGGGCGCGCCGAACTATTGGAAGCGGAAAGCGCTTCCTACCACAGTGCCGGCACCTGCACTTTTTACGGCACGGCCAACAGCAACCAGATGCTGGTAGAAATTATGGGACTGCAACTGCCCGGCAGCTCCTTTGTCAATCCCGGTACCGATTTGCGTGCGGCATTAAACGAGGCGGCAGTGGCCCAGCTGGTGAAAATTACTGAGCCCAGCCAGCATACCTCGGTAGCTAAAATTCTCAGCGAAAAGGCGTTCGTCAATGGGGTTGTAGGGCTGCTGGCTACCGGTGGGTCGACCAACCACACGCTGCATCTAATCGCGATGGCCCGTGCGGCAGGTATCCAGCTGACCTGGCAGGATATGGCCGACCTCTCTGAGGTGGTGCCGCTGCTGTGCCATGTGTACCCGAACGGCACTGCGGATATCAACCATTTTGCCGCAGCCGGCGGGATGCAGTTTCTGATTCGCGAACTCCGCTCCGCCGGACTGTTACACGATGATGTGCATACGGTGCTCGGCAATTCCGGCCTTGAGCCCTACTGCGAAGATCCCTTCCTGAACAGCGATGCTAGCGGCGTGGTTTGGAAGCCAACCCCAGAGGAGAGTGGTGATACGACGGTAATTCGTTCGGCCACTGACCCCTTCTCCCAGCACGGTGGTTTACAGCTCCTCGAAGGCAATCTCGGTCGCAGTGTGATCAAAGTTTCTGCGGTGAAATCCGAGCACCTCAAAGTGAAGGCGCCCGCTATTGTTCTGGATAACCAGGATGATCTGTTGAAGCGCTTTAAAGCGGGCGAGCTGGAGCGCGACTTTGTGGCGGTGGTGAGGTTCCAGGGCCCCCGTGCCAATGGTATGCCGGAGCTACACAAGCTGACCCCAACTCTGGGGGTGCTACAGGATCGCGGTTTTAAAGTGGCGCTGGTTACCGATGGGCGCATGTCTGGTGCCTCCGGAAAAGTCCCGGCAGCTATTCACATGTCGCCGGAAGCCGTGGAAGGCGGTGCGATTGCCAAGGTGCAAGAGGGCGACATGATTGAACTTGACTCTGAGGTCGGTGTTCTGCGCGTGCTGGTCGATCAGGCTGAATTCGATGCTCGCGAACCGGCCCAGTGCGACCTCTCTGAAAATGCCCGTGGTACCGGCCGTGAACTATTCGCTAATATGCGCGGCCTTGCCAGCGGTGCAGAGACCGGGGCAAGCATACTTTATTGACTATTGCGGAGCCCCAAAGGCTCCGGGACAAGAACGATCTCAGAGCAAAATTTATGATTAACCCTTTTGATATGGTGTTATTTGGTGGAGGCGGAGACCTTGCACTGCGCAAGTTGTTGCCGGCACTTTACCGAGCATTTAGAGAGGGCAGCTTGACTGAGGGTTGCCGCATCCTTCCGGTGTGCCGCCGTCAATCAGATGTTGATCAGTATATCGAAACAGCCCATCAAGCACTGCAAAAGTACCTTCGCGAAGGTGAATACTGTGCTTCGAGTTGGGACCAGTTTAGCCAATTACTGTCTCCACTTGCATTGGATATTGCCGTACCCGATGCTCAGTGGGATCACCTGACAGAAATTCTCGGTGCCGACCCAGAGCGGGTTCGCATCTTCTATCTGGCGATTCCGCCGGCAGTATTTGGTCCCTGTTGTGAAAACCTCTCGTTAAAAGGCCTGATTACTGAAAATTCCAGAGTTGTGGTGGAAAAGCCACTGGGCTATAACGCTCAAACCTCGGATGAAATTAACAGTAAAATTGCCAGCTACTTTGCGGAAGATAGTATTTTCCGTATCGATCATTACCTCGGTAAAGAAACGGTACAAAACCTTCTCGCCCTGCGTTTTAGCAATGTATTGTTTGAGCATCTTTGGGATGCAAAAAGCATTGATCATATCCAGATCAGTATTTCAGAAACCGTAGGCCTGGAAGGGCGTGCCGGGTTTTATGATGAAACTGGTGCTATGCGGGATATGGTGCAAAACCATCTGCTGCAACTGCTCTGCCTTATCGCCATGGAATCGCCCAACAGTATGTCGGCGAAGAATATCCGAGCGGAAAAAATTAAGGTGTTGGAGGCGTTGCGCCCGCTCACCGGCAATTTGGTCGATGAAAACGTTGTGCGCGGTCAATACGTGGCCGGTGAGATTAAT
Organism: Microbulbifer regidiadema (SeqCode); assembly: GCF_052466995.1. Taxonomy (NCBI): domain Bacteria; kingdom Pseudomonadati; phylum Pseudomonadota; class Gammaproteobacteria; order Cellvibrionales; family Microbulbiferaceae; genus Microbulbifer; species Microbulbifer regidiadema (SeqCode). The sequence continues at coordinate 4,506,386 of NZ_CP174297.1, forward strand.
GGCAGCGATGTGCCCGGTTACCTCGATGAACTCGACGGTGGAACCAGCTCAACCGAAACCTTTGTCGCTATTCGCGCACATATCGATAGCTGGCGCTGGGCCGGAGTGCCATTTTACCTGCGTACCGGCAAGCGTATGGAAAAGCGTTGTGCCGAAATTGTGGTGCAGTACAAAAGCGTTTCTCACCGTGTTTACGACGAGTCTGCCGGAAAGATTGTCCCCAATCGCCTGGTTATTCGCCTACAGCCTGAGGAGAGTATCAAGCTGGTATTGATGGCGAAAAAAATGGACAGCCTCACCACTGAGCTGCAACCGGCTGAATTGAATTTAACCCTCTCGGATACTTATGACAGCTTCCGCAGCGACGCCTATAAGCGTCTGATGCTGGATGCCGCAGCAAATAACCCCGCACTTTTTATCCATCGCGATGAAGTTGCCGCTGCTTGGGCATGGGTGGACCCGATTATTGAGCACTGGCGCGAAACTGACAGCCAGCCGCAGGCCTATCCAGCAGGCAGCTGGGGCCCAGAAGGGGCGCACGACCTGTTGTCACGCAGTGACCGCCACTGGTTTAACGCGCAGTAATAACCTGGGAGGCGGGCGCCGATATTCTTGATGTAGTGCCCGCCTCTACAAAGATAAATGGAAGAATCCATGGCTGAAGAAAAATTTTTTCAAGATCGCGAGCGCCTGGTACAGGCTCTAGCCCACGACTGCGCCAGCGAGCTGCAAAAAGGTATCAAAGAAAGCGGTCACGCCAGCTTTCTAGTGTCTGGCGGCAGCACGCCGGAACCGGTTTATCGTGAATTATCCCGGCGCCCGCTGCCCTGGTCGAAAATTACAGCGGCTCTTGTCGACGAGCGCTGGGTGGAAAAGCATGAAAGCGGTAGTAACGCTGCCTTTATTGAAAAATCGCTGTTACAGAACTTTGGTGCTGAAGCCAATTTTTTGGGCATGAAAAATACACAGCCAACGGCTGCTGAAGGCGAAAACGAGTGTGAGCAGGCTTACAGCGAGTTGCAAAAACCGTTTGACGTCTGCCTGTTGGGTATGGGGAGTGATGGCCACACCGCATCACTGTTCCCCCATGCGCAGGGATTACAGGATGCACTAAATCCTGAATCGGAAAAATTATGCAGTGCCATTATTGCCAATCAAAGTGAAGTTACCGGCTCCAATACCGAGCGTATGACTTTAACGTTGAGTGCAATTTTACAGGCGCGCAATATCAAGTTGTTGATCACTGGCGAAGAGAAACTAAAAGTTTATCGAGAGGCATTGCTCGGCAGCGACGAGATGGAAATGCCGGTGCGCAGTATTCTCAAGCAGGGACTAAAACCCGTCACTGTTTACTGGGCGCCTTAACGAACGATTTGGAATTAACTGATGCAGAAAAATATCGCCGAGATTTTGCAGGTAGCTGGCGTTGTCCCAGTACTGGTTGTTGATAAAGCCGAGGATGCCCTCCCTCTCGCTGGCGCCTTAATTGAAGGTGGCCTGAAAGTACTTGAGGTAACCCTGCGCACTGAAGCTGCCCTGGAAGTGGTTGAGCAAATTGCAAAACACCTGCCAGAAGCCCACGTGGGCACCGGCACTGTGCTCAATGGTGATGATCTGCATCGCTCTATCGATGCCGGAGCTCGCTTTATGGTGAGCCCCGGCGCAACCGACCAATTACTGGAGGCCGCTGAAGGCAGCGAAGTACCGCTATTGCCCGGTGCCGCCAGTGTTTCAGAGGTTATGCGCCTGTATGAGCGCGGTTATCGCTACCAAAAATTTTTCCCCGCGCAGGCAGCCGGTGGAGTGCCAATGCTGAAATCCATTGGCGGCCCGCTACAGGAGGTTCGCTTTTGCCCCACCGGTGGCATAGGTCCAAAAAATGCCTCGGATTTTCTGGCGCTGGACAATGTGGTTTGTGTGGGCGGTTCCTGGATGGCCAGCAGCGCGCTGGTTCGCGAACAAAATTGGGCAGAGATTACTCGACTGGCACAACAGGCTGCGGCACTGAAACCTAAATCCCCATAACAACTGACACACTCGGTATGCTGCACCCAGGGTGGGTGCATCTGAATAAGCACAAGTATATAAAGAGGGTAAAGCGAGATGAAAATTAAAATTGCCATTAATGGTTACGGTCGTATCGGCAGGAATGTCACCCGGGCTATTTATGAATCCGGCTACAGTGATCAGATTCAGCTAGTCGCAATTAATGATCTCGCTCCGGTAGCATCTAATGCTCACCTGACCCGCTTCGATACTATCCACGGTCGCTTTGCCACAGAGGTTAAAGTCGATGGCGAAACACTGGTTATTGGCGGTGATCGAGTTAAAGTTTGTCAGGAGCGCGACCCATCCAAGCTGCCCTGGAAGCAATTGGGTGTAGATTTAGTTCTCGAGTGTACCGGCCGCTTTACCGATCGCGCGTCTGCCTCGGCTCATATTGAAGCCGGTGCCGCTGCGGTACTGATTTCTGCGCCGTCAAAAGATGCGGACCTCACGGTTGTTTACGGTGTGAATGACAGCAACCTCAGCGCTGAGCACCGCGTGGTTTCCAATGCGTCCTGCACCACTAACTGTCTGGCGCCAGTAGCTCAAGCACTGCACCGCGAATTGGGTATTGAGCGGGGCTTTATGACCACCGTGCACGCTTATACCAACGATCAGAACACCCAGGATGCGGTACACGCAGATATTTATCGGGCCCGTGCGGCGGCGGACAATATGATCCCCACCAAAACGGGTGCGGCTGCGGCGGTAGGTTTGGTATTGCCTGAATTGAAAGGTCGTCTCGATGGTATGGCGGTTCGAGTGCCGGTAAGTAATGTCTCCCTGGTGGACTGCCAGTTTATCGCCAGCCGCGATACTACCGCTGAGGAAGTAAACCAAATTATGCAGGAAGCTGCCGAGGCCAGTGGCGGTGTGTTGACCTACTGCGATCAGCCCCTGGTATCGGTCGACTTTAACCATACCAGTGCGTCCAGTCACTTTGATGCCAACCATACCCGCGTGAATGGTAACCTGGTGAAAGTAATGGCCTGGTATGACAACGAGTGGGGCTTCTCTCACCGCATGCTCGACACCAGTCTGGCGATGGCCGAGACACTGCAACTGAACCAGCCGATTGCCGAGTCTGCCTGATCCTCTCAGTGCATTACATAGCGGTAATTTCACTACTGAGGGCTATTAGATGGAGATAAGATTTCTGTTTGATAGCTCTCTAAACCTTCTTTTAAATCGACTAGATGACGGGATCTTATGATTCGCCATACAAAAATCGTAGCAACCCTGGGCCCCGGTACTGATAAACCCCGCGTAATCGACGAAATGATTCGCGCGGGGGTAAACGTTGTGCGCCTGAATTTTTCCCACGGCTCGGCAGAGGATCACCGCCGCCGGGTTACAGAGGTACGCAATGCCGCCGAAGCGCAGGGAAAAATTGTTGCGGTTTTGGGGGATTTGCAGGGACCGAAGATTCGGATTGCCCGTTTTGCCAAGGGCAGTGTGCAGCTGGAAAACAATGATGAGTTTACCCTCGATCTGGACTGCCCAGTTGAAGGGGGGGATGAGCACCGTGTCGGTGTGGACTATCCCAGTCTGATCAGTGACTGCCAGTCTGGCAATATCCTGCTGCTGGATGATGGCAAGATTCGCCTGGAAGTGACGGGTACTACGCCGAGCAAGCTTTACTGCCGTGTACTACAGGGCGGTAAGTTGTCAAACAATAAGGGCATCAACCTGTTGGGCGGCGGCTTGTCCGCACCGGCACTGACAGAAAAAGACTACCGGGATATTAAGCTGGCAGCAGAACTCGAAGTAGACTTTCTCGCAGTCAGCTTCCCCCGCTGTGCAGAAGACCTGGAAACCGCGCGCAGAGCCATGGCAGAGGCCGGCAGTCAAGCGGCCATTGTCGCCAAGGTGGAGCGGGCTGAAGCGGTTGCCGACGATGCGCAAATGAACAGCCTGATCCTGGCCTCCGACGCTATTATGGTAGCCCGGGGTGACTTGGGAGTAGAGATTGGTGATCCGGCCCTGGTGGGCGTGCAGAAAAAGCTAATCAACCGCGCCAATGCCCTTAATCGCGGCGTGATTACCGCGACCCAGATGATGGAGTCGATGATCACCAGCCCGACTCCCACTCGCGCCGAGGTAATGGATGTGGCCAATGCGGTACTGGATGGTACCGACGCAGTGATGTTGTCTGCGGAAACCGCAGCGGGTGAATATCCAGTCGCTGCTGTGGAATCCATGAGCGACGTAATTATTGGTGCTGAACAGTACCTGGGCAGCGTTCCTTATACCGCTGACGATCACGGCTCTTCTGCGCTTATTGATACGGTTATTGCCCAGGCGGCAATCGATGTTGCAACCAGGGTTGAAAACCTGTGTGCTGTTGCGGCGCTTACCGAGTCCGGCCGCACCCCTAGGATGATGTCCCGGGCCAATACCCGTTTGCCTATCTACGCGCTGACCCGGCATCCCCGTATTGCCCGTCAATTGGTATTGCTACGCGGTGTAGAGACGGTGAGCTTTGACCCGGCTTCTGTCCCCCTCGGACACCTGACTGAAGCCGTTATCGAGGTCTTAAATTCACGTATCGATTTGCAGAAAGGCCAGCGGGTACTGATTACCCAGGGTGAACGCCTGAATATGGGTGGACATACCAACTCTATGCGTATTAAAGAGATCGAATAGGGCTTCGACTAAGGGTCCACGCACCTGCTGGTTGGGTGCGATGGGCCTATTCCAGTTAGCCGGCTCTCAATTATTTGCGACTAATCACCTGTCGCCTGCTATTTTTCTCGCCGTTCTTCACCTTGCCGTGGAAAATCCACTGTGATAGCCATCACAAATTTTAAAGCCCAATACTGCTGTGCCTTCAATATTCTTCAATTAAATATTTTTATCGATCCTTGGCTGTTAATTCTCCTAATAAAAAACAATTCAGTAAATGAATAATACTTGCATTGCAAAGTCGATTTAAAGGATGATTTTCTAATACGGCGGTGCTATTTGTTTCTATATAGTAAAAAATTATCGAAAATAAGCTTAGATTAATTTTATAGTTGAGTTTTACCCCTCCTCCCCCAAGATATTCTTGCTCCTGTCTTACCGCTTTATTATCTACCACCTTCATATAATTTGCGGTAATCTCGCAAAATAGATCTCCGCCCCGTGTTTTATTTGGCGCCACAAAGGTTTTTCATTTGCCCCCAATAGGGGAGAATGAAAAATCTAATAGTTAATATTTTTATAGGGCGATAGTACTTAATAGTGCTTATTTTCCTAAGAATATTTTCTTCAGTGGGCTCCTCTTGTAATGGTGTGTTGTTGGCAGGTCTTAACGTTTCGAATTTAATCGACACCGGCTTTGTTTGAAGTAGTCACCTATTTGTGACCGCTGGGCTCCAATTCCTGGAGTTGAGTCTAATGAATAAATTCGATTGTTCCATCGCCCAGGGGTGCCTCGCTGGCCCTTAGGTCACTATGAACTGAATTTACTCTTTCCTAGACGTGAGTATTTAAAGAATTATTATGCAGCTACGTGTTGAAAATAAGCAGGGTATCCAGTACGAAGTCAGGACAGTGGGGGGTGATTCAGTTGCACTCCCGATGCAGGTGGATGCCAGCCATTTACTTTCTATGTTCGACGATGCCGTTATTGAGAAGATTTACACTCATTTCTTCCCTCTCAATAACGGCCTCCAAGCCAGCACCTTCGGCACGCCGTTTTCAGAGCCGGCATCCGAGCCCCCGAGCTATTTATCTATCCATGCGCGGGAAATTTACCATGCTCTGGTACAGAATCGCCTAATTATCGAACAGGCGCCCGCTGCTATTGCGGCACAGGAAAACCAGCAAACGGACTTAATCGTTAAAATCCGTCTGGGGTTACAGCAAATTATCGCCCAAGAGCGCGCCGAAGCGGCCCAGATCCAGCGGCAACACGAACAGCGCTCCACTCTGGAAAAAGTGGGCGCCTATATTGAAAGCGGGGCCACAGGTTTGGGCAATGCCGCCTGGGGCCTGGCGGTGTGGACCAAAGATGTGCTTGAAGTAGCGCTGATGCTCAATCCCATACGCCAATCCCATAAGCTGGGAGTTGCCACAGCGGACTACTTCCTACATGACAAGAGCTTTGAAGAGTCTCACCGGGAGAATGTCACTGCCTTGCAACGGGAAATCGTCGATGTTCTCGGCTTTGATCCCTCCTCGATCACCCGGCAGCAGCTGGAACTGGCTCTGGATGTTACCCAGCTTATTTACGATGACCCAGCCCTGCGCGATATTATTTTCCGCTTTGCCCAAGATTATGTAAAAGCCCAGCACAGCCTGGAAATGACCGAAATGGCCGGTGGTGGTGCCTTTGAGATTATTCTCACGATTGTTCTTGCCGGCGGTGTCGGTGCCGCTGCGGCGATGGTTAAAAATGCGCGCCTGCTGAAGTCGTTTGAAAAGGTTGGCGAGCTAATGTTGGATTTAGCCAAGCTGAAAAAACAGCGACTGCTGGACTCCAAGGAAAAAGGGGCCAAGGGCGGCAGCGCCAGCTTTTCTGACTTTAGCTCCACTGAGGCTGCCGTGCCCGAGAGTTCTGGCGGCCCCTCTTCCAGTAGTTCCAGCTCTGGAAGCTCTAGTGGTTCCAGCAGTAATCAAAGCAATAGCAATTCCGACAGTAGCGCCAGCAGTAATTCAAATAGTACTCAGAATAGTCAAGCGAACGATAGCAACGAGCCTGACAACGCAACTGCTACAGTGGGGCAGACACCTGAAGGTGAGGTTGTCCCCTGTGCAGATGACTCCTGTCACAGCGGTGATCCAATCAACTTGAAAACCGGGGAGGAGTTTTTATCCCTGGTGGATGCGGTGCTGGATGGCCCGCTACCATTAACTCTGACTCGATCTTATCGCAGTAGTAATAGCGAGGATTTTGGTCTGGGCCACGGCTGGGCACACACCTTAAACGAGCGCCTGGTTCCAGGTAATAAAACCGTAAAGTTTTACGATGCCGAAGGTCGGGTAATTAGTTTACCGGCACCGGGCAATAGCGGGCGCAGCCACAATGTGGTGGAAAAGCTTTCCCTCACCCAAGTAAGCGATGAGCACTGGGTGATCAGTCCCTACGGCGCCTTAAATGGCGTACAAAAACATTTCAAGGCAATAGGCGAGAGTGGCACTCTAAAGCTTTCTGAAATTCGCGATGGCTACGGCAACTACTACCTGTTCCACTATATTGGCAAACGCCTGATTTGTATTGAGAGCAGTCTCGGCGAAGCCCTGCATATCAGCCCACCGGAAGGGCAGCGCAACAGCCTACGCATGGGTGAGCTAAAAAAAGAAACTCGCGATGGCCATATTAAAATACTGGCTCAGTACGAATACAGTGACGAAGGCGACCTGATAAAAGCCACCGATGCGGATGGCTACAGTGAGCACTATGAATACCAGCAACATGTCATCTCTAAGCGCACCTTAAAAACCGGCTACCGCTTTTACTTTGAATGGGATAGAGAGGGCCCCTCCGCTCGCTGCATACGCCAATGGGGCGACCCCATCGATGGCCAGGCCACCTACAACTACGCATTTGCTTGGGACGAGGATGGCCACGGAGTTACGGTGACGGATACCCGTGGTGGCGAGGAGCGATTCCGCTTTAATGAGCGCGCCCTACCGATTTATCACCGCGACCCCGAAGGTGCAGAGATGCTCTACAGCTACAACGAGCTGGGTCAGGTAACCAAGGTCCAGCTGCCCAGCGATGATGGCAGCCTGCGCGAAGAGATCTATCAGTACGATGATCAGGGGCGCCTAGTACAAAAGACCGATGCCGCCGGCAATAGCCACCGCATTGAATACAACAGCGAAGGTTTGCCAGGCAAAGTCACCGACCCATCTGGCAATACCTGGCAGCGCGAATACAACAAAAACGGCCAGATCGTTGCCACCACCGATGCCCTCGGCAACAGCACCCGCTACAGCTATAACCCGGTCGGTCTGATCGGCAGCGTTACCGATCCCCTCGGCAATGCCACCCGCTACCTGTGGAACCCGGAAGGCAGGCTGGCAGCAATCCAAGACCCCATGGGCCGCAGCCAGCACTATCGCTATGATATGGCTCGCCGCCTGCAAGAAGTACAACACGCCCCCGGCCAAGTCACCCGCTACGAATACGACTCTCAGGATCGTATCCATGCGGTTATTACCCCAGATGGTGCCCGCACCCAGTACAGCTACAACGCCCAAGGATTGCTTGCCGAAATTACTGACTCCGAAGGCCGCACTACCTGCTACGCCTATGACGGCCTCAGCCAGGTTAAGGTGCGCACCAATCCAGATGGCAGCCGCCTGGAATACCACTACGATGGCGAGCGCAACTTGGTTGGCCTCACCAATGAAAATGGCGAGCGCTACCAGCTTAAATATGACCTCAACGAACGTCTGATTGAAGAAGTGGGCTTCGACGGCCGCGTAACCCGCTATGCCTATAACCGCGCCGGCCATCTGATCGCTTCAAGAGCGGTAACTGATCCTGATACCGGCAAGGGTATCGATACCATCTTTGAACGCGACCCCTTCGGGCGTATGTTGGAAGAAGTGACTCCAGATGGGATTACCAATTTCCGTTACAACCGCAGCGGTCAGCTAATCGAAGCGGAAAATAGCCAGCGCAAACTGCGCTGGGAATACGATGCCAACGGCCGCGTCACTGCGGATTGGCAGGGCAAAGAGAAGCTTACCCATCAATACGATGCCACTGGTAACCGTATCGCCACAACCTTGCCCGATGGCGAAGTCCTCAACTTCGCCTTCAACCCCGCCGGCCAATTCCAAAGCCTGCACCGCCGCCCCGCAGGCACTGATATTGATCAGCTGATTACCCATATCAGTCACGATGAACTGGGCCGGGAGAGCCAGCGCCAGCACGGCAATGGGCTGGAAAGCCAGCGAGATTATGATCCTCAGGGACGGCTGCAAAAGTTACGTCTAAACAAAGCCAGCGGCCCAGTCTCTGATCCAACCCAAAGTACAAACTCCATTACAAACTCCATATTGGAGCGCGGCTATCAATACAACAAAGCTGGCCAGATTTCTAAAATTGAGGACAGTCTGCGTGGCACGCGTAGCTACCACTACGACGCCCTAGATCGCCTCACCCAGGTAGATGGCCCCAACCCCGAGTATTTTGTGCACGATCCTGCACACAATATTCTCGCCGCCGCCAATTCAAAGGATGAAGCCAAACAGCAGGCCAATGCCACTCAAGTCAAAGGCAATCGCTTAGCCTTCCGTGGTGATACCCACTACCGCTACGATATTCATGGCAACCGCATCGCCGAATTGCGCGGCAAAGGGCAGAAGCTGCAAACCCGCTACCACTACAACTGTCGCCAACAGTTGGTGCGGGTAGAAAAGCTCAAGCTGGAAGAAGGCGTTGAGCAGCTTCAGCAGGAAATTCACTACCAGTACGACCCGCTCGGCCGCCGTATTGGTAAGAGCAGCAATAGTGAATACACCAATTTCCTCTGGGATGGGGATGTCCTGCTTCGTGAAAATAAAGCTGATATCCACACCCAGCAAGACCTGAATACTCGGACTTACTACTTTGAACCGGGTACCTTCAAGCCGGTTGCACTAAAGGAAGGCAAGCAAGAGAAGGAACAGGTTTACCACTACCACCTGGATCATCTGGGAACGCCGGATACCCTTACCAATCAGGAAGGTGAAGTAGTATGGAGTGTCGCCTATAAGAGCTATGGCAATATCGCTTTAGCCCATAAAAACCAGATAGAGCAGCCGATTCGTTTTCAGGGGCAGTACTTCGATCAAGAAACTGGCCTGCACTACAATCGGTTTAGGTACTATGATCCGCAGGTAGGGGAGTTTACTCAGCAGGACCCGATTGGGTTGTTGGGTGGATCGAATAGCTATCAGTATGTGCCTAATCCGGTTGAATGGGTAGACCCGTCGGGGTTAACGGCAGCGAAGGAAGACTCGTATAGGCAAATTAATGCTATTGCTGGGCCGCAAGTACAGAAGGGTTTTGTTCCAAACAAGATTGACAATATATCTACGCCTGAATTAGAGAGTGTTTTAGGACAAAGGTATTCAGGGGTTAGGGAGGCATCTCAGGTCTTAAAAGATGCTGGAGTTCCACGAGAATTCAGAAAGCAAGTTTTAGAGAGCTTTGATATTAAGACTCTCAATGTGAGGCAGGCTACGGATAGTGAATTCGGTATCAGGTATTTCGACAATGTGAATGCGTGGGAAAAAGGCCGTTATCTATTTGAGACTTTTCCAGCTTCAAGACAAAATCTGGCATTGAAACCTGAATGGAATCAAATGACTTACATGAAGCAATTTCAAATTAAGCCTAAGACAACAATTCTTGAAGGGCGTGCATCTTCAATGGGTGTAGGTGTTGAAGGTAGTCAAGTTCAGAAATATATATTAGACCTAAACGATTTATTGGAGCCATAGAGATGAGTTCAGTGGAGCATGCAGTAAAGCTAGTCAAATCTGCCATTGAAGCCTTGGACGGAGAGCTATCTAGCTCTCCAGATCCTAAACTGGTTAATGTACCCAAGGTACAGAAGGAAGCTTTTAGACAAAAGCTTCAGAAAATTTATGACACTTTGAGTTCGGATTCTTTACCAGAAAAGAGTCAGCGAAATTTAGGTCTTTCGCGTGCGGTGGCAGATAGCTGGCCATTTGATTCAAAACTAGCTGAGGAAATTGTAAAAGCGGAAAAAGCGTTCATAGAAGCCAAGTAGTGTTGTTCCAAACAGCAGTGTTGATGCTACGGCGGCTCGTCGTGCATATTTGAATGAGAAGTATGGCCGGCCGGACTGGCGATCTGCATACCGGTATTAATGTTAGGGGAAGACAGGAAACTGCTTTCAACTTCTACAAGTCACAGGGCTTTGATGAAGTAGATATTCCATCTCACTTGTCAGGGATCGATTTCACACAGCCAGTGGATATCGTAACTATTAATAGTGGTAAGCAGCTGTTCCAATTCCAGACGAGAGGTGCACCTCAGGGTAATTATTATTCCTTGAGTGCAGATACCTTGCCTACAGAGTTAGGGATAAATCCAGATGGATTTAACCGTGCTCTACAGGTTGTTGAACCAAAGATACAGACCCCATATCGAACTACTCAAAAAGTTGATGTACTTAAGATTAACATTTCTGGACACCCATAGATTGAGGCCCCCATAGATTGAGGCCTTCAATTCCGCCGCCCGGCGGGTAGCGATGCCGATCAGCTGATTACCAGCATCAGTCACGATGAACTGGGTCGGGAGAGTCAGCGTCAGCACGGTAATGGCCTGGAGTGAGAAGATCTAGGGCAGCCAAAGACTGAAGGGTGGTGCCGGCAATAGGGCTAGCTGACCATCTGGCGGCTCTTTCTCTTTGGTTTGCAGGTAAAGGAGATGAAATGCTGGGAATTGCTGGTTAGGTTTTGGAAATCGCTGCTTTTGGATAAAAGGGCGGTAATCGTGCTGTTTAGTACTTGAGGCAGGGGTAGATTAGCAGGGCGTAGCTGAGAGGAGACGTCGGCAGTCGCTTATACCGTGTACCCAGCGTTTATCGAGTTGAGCACAAACTTTTTGTACAACCTCTACCGATCCCACCAAGCCTTTAAAGCGGCTTTCAAAGTTCCGGCTGAGATAGAGCCAGTGCTTGGGTGAAATACCGAGCCGCTCCAGAATAGGCGGCGTGTTTTCGGCAATACAACCTCGTTTTCTGGGGTCTAAATGCCGGCCGCTCCAGTCCACTAGCTCCAAATAGTGATCCAACTGGAAAGGTAGCCCTTTCGGCATATTCAAACGCTCACCGCCGACAAACGGAAGTAGATTTTTGGGCTGCTTACCTGAGACAGCCGTACGAATACGTTGTTGAATCGAAGTGTAATCAGACTTTTCAGGTGTCTTGGCAATATTGGCACGGATCGGATTGAGGTCTACATAAGCCATACAGGCGGCGAGGGCACTTTCATCCAGTAAAGCCTGAGACTTAAACCGGCCTTCCCAAAAGCGGCCGGTACAGTTGTCTTCAGCATTGGCCCGACGGGCGATAGATTCATTTAAACAGCGCATAAACCAGCTGATATCCATTAGACGCTCCCGCCATAGGAAAACGACTTCTTTTAGCCTGTCTTCCTCAGCGTGATCGAGGGTATCACCCTGAAGATAGCGTTGGGCCAAGCTAGAGGCTTTGAAGAGTTTTTTCCAGCGAGTAATTACCTCTGTAAGAGACCACTTGTTAGCCGATTTTGTGTCGATATAGAGCACAATATGGTAGTGATTACTCATTACTGCATAGGCGGCAATATCTAGCGCAAACACCTCGGCTAATTTATGCATACGGCTTTCAATCCATTCGCGCCGATGCTCGTAATCTTTTCCGGATTCAGTATCTCTGCCACAGAGAAATGCACGCCGTACACAGCGGGAGACACAGTGATAGTACGGTGTTGCATCAAGAGATATCTGGGTGCTTCGCGGTAGAGTCATCGGTTACACGCGCATTTGTGTGTATAAATATCCAGTATTCTGTGGGGTTTCAATCTTTTGTCAATAGGGTTGGCGGTTTATACTTTCTGTTTGGTGGGTGTCCAGAATTACCGCAGAATTACCAGAATTGCGCGGTAAAGGGCAGAAGCTGCAAACCCGCTATCACTACAACTGTCGGCAGCAGTTGGTGCGGGTAGAAAAGCTCAAACTGGAAGAAGGGGTAGAGCAGTTTCAGCAGGAGATTCACTACCAGTACGACCCGCTCGGCCGCCGTATTGGTAAGAGCACCAACAGTGAATACACTAATTTTCTCTGGGATGGCGATGTCCTGCTTCGCGAAAAGAAAGCCGATGTCCAAACTCGGCAGGACCTGAATACTCGGACCTACTACTTTGAACCGGGTACCTTCAAGCCGGTTGCGCTAAAGGAAGGCAAACAAGAGAAAGAGCAGGTTTACCACTACCATCTGGATCATCTGGGAACGCCTGACACCCTTACCAATCAGGAAGGTAAAGTAGTTTGGAGTGTTGCCTATAAGAGCTATGGCAATATTGCCTTAGCCCATGAAAACCAGATAGAGCAGCCAGTTCGCTTTCAGGGGCAGTACTTCGATGAGGAGACAGGGCTACACTACAATCGGTTTAGGTACTATGATCCGCAGGTAGGGGAGTTTACTCAGCAGGACCCGATTGGGTTGTTGGGGGGATCGAATAATTATCGGTATGCCCCTAATCCAGTAAGTTGGGTAGATCCATTTGGACTAACTAGTAAGGATTGTCCCCCTGAAAACTATGATCCATTGACAGATACATTCAAAGGTGTTGATCTGAATTTATTTTCTACGAATGAACAAATACATTTTTCGGCAAAAAATGTGCCTAACAATGAAAGTGTCTTTATTGTTGGTGGGCATGGTAATCCTAACACGATTGTGAATCAGGATGGGGATAGGTTGAGCCCATCACAATTGGCTAAAATTATTCAGTCAAGCTCTAAGTATAAGCCAAATATGCAGGTTTATTTATATTCTTGTAATACTGGTAACTATAAGGCTAATAGGAACTGCTATGCTCAGCAGTTAGCGAATGAGCTCAATACAGATGTTGCTGCACCCGATACTTTGCTTTGCTTTGGTATTGGCCTGATGGCCGGACAGAAGCCTGGGGGATAACTCCTGACGATAATATTGATTACAATCAGCCAGGTCAGTTTTATTTATATAAACCTACTAATTGAAGGGGGTGATTATGCCTATAGATCCACCAGATCCTAAACCAATTGATGTCCCACATTTCTTGGTGAATTCAGACAAATCTAATGGTCAGCCAGTTTCTACCGGTTCAATATGTTCAATTAAGAAAGGTGAGCTGGAAGAGACGCTTGACCGCGCAGAAAGCGGTAATTTAGAGGCTGCATTAAAGATGTTAAATTATTATTCATTCTCACGGTGGGATGAAAATAAAGAAGCGTATTGGCTAGAGAAGTGTGCCGAATTGGGTGATGTGAATTCTCAGTATAATTACGCTATAAAATTAATGGGGGGGGGTGAAAAAGTCGAAGCTTTAATTTGGGCTAAAAAAGCCTTAAACTCTGGGCACCAAATGGCTGATTCTTTGATTAAGGAGATTGAAGGAGCTTAAAGAGAATGACAGCAAGATCTAGGACAGCCAAAGACTGAAGGGTGGTGCCGGCAATAGAGCTAGCCCCCTCTCTGGCGGCTCTTTCTCTTTGGTTTACAGGTAAAGGAGCTGAAATGCTGGGAATTGCTAGTTAGGATTTGGGAATCGCTGCTTTTGGATAAAAGGGCGGTAATCGTGCTGTTGAGTACTTGAGGCCGGGGTAGGTTAGCAGGGCGTAGCTGAGAGGAGGCGCCGACAGTCGCTTATACCGTGTACCCAGCGTTTATCGAGTTGAGCACAAACTTTTTGTACAACCTCTACCGATCCCACCAAGCCTTTAAAGCGGCTTTCAAAGTTCCGGCTGAGATAGAGCCAGTGCTTGGGTGAAATACCGAGCCGCTCCAGAATAGGCGGCGTGTTTTCGGCAATACAACCTCGCTTTCTGGGGTCTAAATGCCGGCCGCTCCAGTCCACTAGCTCCAAATAGTGATCCAACTGGAAAGGTAGCCCTTTCGGCATATTCAAACGCTCACCGCCGACAAACGGAAGTAGATTTTTGGGCTGCTTACCTGAGACTGCCGCACGAATACGCTGTTGAATCGAAGTGTAATCAGACTTTTCAGGTGTCTTGGCAATATTGGCACGGATCGGATTGAGGTCTACATAAGCCATACAGGCGGCGAGGGCACTTTCATCCAGAACAAAACATTCCTGGACATCCAAAGAATGGAGAATCGGAATCTAGGAAAAAATTTTTGCGCCACTACTTGGTGGCTGGTATATCTTTCTCAAAATAGATGGTAGTTTGGCGTTAAAAGATCTTTTGGGGCGCTCGTAAGGAATTAGGGGAGAGTAGAGTCGGGAGCGATGGAATCTAGGGGCAGCTGAGAAGCGGATTTTTGTAATTTAGCAGGGGGTGGGGCTAAGAAAGCGTTGACAATCGCGCAGCCCGTGTACCCAGCGTTTATTTTGCTGCGCACAGACCTGGCGTACCGCTTCCGCCGAGCCCACCAAGCGTTTAAAGCGGCTTTCAAAATTGCGGTTTAGATAGAGCCAGTGTTTTGGCGAAATACCCAGCCGATTTAAAATAGGTGGGATGTTCTCGGAAATAGCGCCGCGCTTTTTAGGATGAAGCTGCCGGCCACTCCAGTCTACCAGCTCTAAATAGTGATCCAGCTGAAAAGGCAAGCCTTTAGGCATATCCCGGCGCTCCCCGCCCACCAGTGGGGAACATTTCTGGATACCCATGGAACATTTTACTTAGGAGGCCAGAATAAATCAAAAATTTTTGTGCAGACTCCTTGGGATATTGAAGGAGTTGAAGTTGTATCTGAATCTCCAATTGGAGGGAAATAACCTTGAATAAAAAGTTACAGAGATTGAGAGCTCTCTTCTCAGAAATAAGAGATGTTTTGGTTGCTGAAGGCGAATCAAACTGGATAAACGGAATTGACTTGATCATTAGGAAAATAGACTCTCAGGATGGGGATTGTGCCGAGAAAATAAAGAAAGTAAGTGAAACTTTTGAGTCTATGTATGCTGGCAATGGGAGTTTTTCAGACTTTATGATTTGGCGAGATGATTTTCAAGAACGTAAAAAATCTAATCAGTATTTTGAGGGTTTGATAGATGAAGTTTGGAGTATTTTCCACCCGTGATGTTTTTTTACTCAAGTTTTAGAGGGTTAGTGGTCCATGCGGTTAATTGTGTAACTAATGACTTTCTAGCTGTAAAAAATTAAACATAAAAATCACGCATAAAGAAAGAAAATACAATTCCTTAAGTAATATTACTTACCGCATGGACCACTAGGAACGCGTGCCCCTGCCCCCCCCCCAATTGTAGGGTGTTAACATTTCTGGACACCCATTAACATTTCTGGACACCCATAGATTGAGGCCCCCATAGATTGAGGCCTTCAATTCCGCCGCCCGGCGGGTAGTGATGCCGATCAGCTGATTACCAGCATCAGTCACGATGAACTGGGTCGGGAGAGTCAGCGTTAGCACGGTAATGGCCTGGAGAGTCAGCGGGACTACGACCCTCAGGAGCGGCTGCAAAAGTTGCGTCTAAACAAAGCCAGTGGCCCAGTCTCTGATCCAACCCAAAATACAAATTCCATATTGGAGCGCGGCTATCAATACAACAAAGCCGGTCAGATTGCCAAGATCGAGGACAGCCTGCGCGGCACTCGCAGCTACCACTACGACGCCCTAGACCGCCTTACTCAAGTTGATGGCCCTAACCCCGAATATTTTGTGCACGATCCCACACACAATATTCTCGCCGCCGCCAACTCAAAAGATGAAGCGAAACAACAGGCCAATGCCACTCAGATCAAAGGCAATCGCTTAGCTTTCCGTGGTGATACCCACTACCGCTACGATATTCATGGCAACCGCATTGCCGAACTGCGTGGCAAAGGGCAGAAGCTGCAAACCCGCTATCACTACAATACTCGTCAACAGTTGGTGCGGGTAGAAAAGCTCAAACTGGAAGAAGGGGCAGAACAGCTTCAGCAGGAGACTCACTATCAGTACGACCCGCTCGGCCGTCGTATTGGCAAGGCAACTAACAGTGAACAAACCAGCTTCCTCTGGGATGGGGATGTCCTACTTCATGAAAATAAAGCTGATATCCAAACTCGGCAGGACCTGAATACTCGGACCTACTACTTTGAACCGGGTACTTTCAAGCCGGTTGCGTTAAAGGAAGGCAAGCAAGAGAAAGGGCAGGTTTACCACTACCACCTGGATCATCTGGGAACGCCTGACACCCTTACCAATCAGGAAGGTAAAGTAGTTTGGAGTGTTGCCTATAAGAGCTATGGCAATATTGCTTTAGCCCATGAACATCGGATAGAGCAACCGATTCGCTTCCAGGGACGGTACTTCGATGAAGAGACCGGGCTACACTACAATCGGTTTAGGTATTATGATCCAGAAGTTAGGGGGTTTACTCAGCAGGACCCGATTGGGTTGCTGGGTGGGGCGAATAATTATAGGTATGTACCGAATCCAGTAACTTGGATAGATCCCTACGGACTAACTAGTAAAGATTGTCCTCCAGTGAATTCTTGGAATGAGTTTCAGAGAAACACTAAAGGGTACTTTGCAAATAGTTCAGAAGCGGCTAAGTCATATCAAAAAATGAAAGAAGTCGCTGCGATGGGTAGCCGCACTGAAAAGCTTAAACGACCAGATCCATCAACTTACTTGCCGCAGTCCTACATTAATGCTCATTTAGATAGTTTTCAGAATGAAGGGGCTGGATTTATTGCTGTTCAAGGTTGGATGGAAAACCCAGAATTTACAAATCTTCCTCCACGTAAATTTGTAGGTTTGCGATCTGAAATGGATGCTGTCATTGAAAAATACGAGTCATCTGGTCGTGATTGGACTGTTTTAAGGGATGAGCTGAGCTTAGGTAATGTGGATTTGAGTGATGAGAAGATAGTTTATGTGGTAGTAGAGCCTGGGGATACAAGGTTTGATTATGACATTCCTGATGGTCGTGAAGACGGTGCATATGAGGGAGAGTGGATACCTGGAGGAAAAACTAAAGGTGGGACTAGTGAGGCTGCTTTAATAGGGGCTGAGAATATCGTACACGATAATAGTGTAGATGAACTAATGAATCATTTTTCAAATTCTAAGCGTATTCGGTGAGTTTTATGGTTAATCTATTTGAAGTGGCTCTAAATAACAAAGAAACAAATTGCTTCTTTAGGGGGCGTGGCGTCTACTTTGTCCCAAGTCCTGATTACGAAGGGCATTTACATGGGGCGAATATAAGTGGTCATGTGAATACATTTTTGAAAGCATCCCCAGAGAATGGTAAGAAGTTCGACGATGCTTTTATTGATTTTATAAAGGGCTTATCTCCTACAGAATCAGATTTGTTTCACTTTCTTGCAAATTTTTCATCATATGTGGCTCAGAAAAATGCCAATAAATTGCCAGGGTCAAATTTATTTTTAGAACTAGATTCTTTGGAGTCTACTCTTGTAAAAGATTACTTGTTAGGGGTTAAGAAAGCGGGTGATTTAAGCCAGTATAAGGATAAATTAAACACACATGCTGATTTTGCCTATCGCAAAGGAAACAAAATTTTAAAAAAAATTCTAGAAGGAGCTGAGAAGGGGTAGCACGTTGGGTACAATATCTACCTATGTATTTAATCCTGTCCACCAGTGAAGATCTAGGACAGCCAAAGACTGAAGGGTGGTGCCGGTAATAGGGCTAGCTGACCATCTGGCGGCTCTTTCTCTTTGGTTTACAGGTAAAGGAAATTAAATTCTGGGAATTTCTGGTTAGGTTTTGGAAGTCGCTGCTTTTGGATAAAAGGGCGGTAATCGTGCTGTTTAGTACTTGAGGCAGGAGTAGATTAGCAGGGCGTAGCTGAGAGGAGACGTCGGCAGTCGCTTATGCCGTGTACCCAGGAAAGAACATTTCTGGACACCCATAGATCATACCCCTGGTTCTGGACGTCCATAGATTGGGGAGCCTAGGGCATCCAGAAATGGGAGGATAGCGCTATCCCCTCTCTGGCAAATAGCTAGAAGATAGGAGTGTTGATCATAATCACTTGAACCAGGTCATGAGATCTGGTTGGAAAGATGATGGCTCGGCTCTGGAGCCAACACCACATAAAAGGTTTAGAGATGCAGATGAGTGGAAACTGGGCGATGACATACCCGAAGATTGGGTGGATTTTTAATGAAAAATAGGAAGCCAGAAGGCATCGGTGCTGTACTATATTTCTTATATTATATACCAGATGTTCATGATGAGAAAAAATATGAAGCGTTAAATAAGTATATTTGCAAAAACTATAACTTCAGTGAGATGGAGCGCTGCAAAAAGGCAGCGGTTTGGCTTCTTAATGAGCCAAATTTAAATTTTGAAGAGATTCTGCCGAATCTTAGGCAAAAGGATGAAGATATTATATTTTTTTTGAAAAAAATTTTGGGTGTTTTTCGGGAAGTGTCGAAGCAACTCCCTGGCGCCCCGTTGACCTAAGAAATATATAAGTAAGCAGTTCTAAACACTCATAGTAAACGCTTGTTTTGGGTGTCCATAGGTTTGGGAGCTGGGACATCCAGAGGCGGGAGGGTAGCGTTATCTCCTTTCTGGCCTTTCTTCCTCTTTATTGTAAAAGTAAAAGAGCGTCAATCGTGCTATCGAGTGCTTCGGAGTGGCTGAGAGGAAGTGTAGGCCCGTGTACCCAGCGTTTATTGAGAAGGCCCTGTCGGCCCCCATGTAGGCGGCCGCACATATTTGAATGCAGGTTGTTGAATAGTTTTTACCTCAATTCGCTTTCGGCTTATCTAAAGTGTATTCGGTGGTATTGAGTGTTGCCAGCTTGTTAGTGTGTCTAAGGTAAAGCATCGATTTGGATGGTGCGGGAACATGCGGGTAAATTATAGGGTCATCAAGACAGGTTTATGTAAGCTGAAATAGGAAATATGAGGTGAAGATTGAATATGTTTGATAATCTTATGGCTTGGGGTAAAGTTGTAGATTCAGAGTGTTCCTACGAAGTCTATTTTAAAGGAAAAATATATCATCAGGATTGATAGTTTTTCTGCCGAGTACCTTTATGGCTTGATTGCTGAAAGCGATATTTTAGCTGATTTTGATGGTTGTCCCGATAGTTGGCAGAGATCAGGCTAGAGGTGCGTCTATTCTTTTTTTAACACACTTGGTTTAATTATTATGAATAATGAGTTAAAAATGCGGCCAACCCTTGAAGAGTTACCTTTGATGAATGCGGGTGTGGCTGATTATGACTGCTTTGCCAGATCTTTTGATCCTACTAGCCTTTTCCAAGAGCTATGGGGGGATGAATATGCTGGCAAGGCTAGAAGCTTGTGGAAGTTTATCAACTCAGAGTTTAAAGAAGGTAAGGCATCTAGCTCTAGCATTGAAGAATTGCTGCTATGTATTAATTATAGCTGTGCTATAGCTCCTTATCTGGGGGATTATAAAGATTCTTTAGAGTTTTTTGAGTGGATAGTTTTGTCTGTAAAGTCCAAGTTGTAAAAGTTAAGGCTCCCCAGGCTGTAGTATCCAGAGTTTTGTGTCATTTTTTCGCTATATAGAAAAAATAACCAAATCCAATTTAAGTTTGAGTGCCGTTGTCGAACTCTTGTGCCAAATTTAATGTGCAAGCACTCCGGTGGGGATCACTATGTTAATAGTTTCTGAAAAAGTGGGGGCTTTTGACTTTAAATAAGCAGTCTAAGGTATCTAATAATAGTAATGCTAAGAAATAAAATCAGAGCGAATAAAAATATAGCTGTGCTAAACCCTCTATGGAGGGCTAATTGGCTTTGCGATGTTGCAGTGGGGCGATCAAATCTTAATGCTAGAAGGTTGGTCGGAGAAATGGCATATAGGTATTAGGGGGCTTTCTATTTGGAGGTGGCTATCAAAGGTGTTTCTTTGGCTAAAGATAAAAAACTTATTGAGCAGCTTGAAAAAACAATCAAGGCTATTAGCGCTAAACTTGTTGAGTCAGATGAAGATACTGTTCGAGAGTATCTTCAGAAATATGAGGAAGCACTGGAGTCGGTTGTCAAAAATGGTAGTTCTTCGGGTCAGAGGCGGAAACTGTTGGCGTTGCTTAACTGTGCACGAAGTTATCTAGAGTGTTCTTCAAATTACAATCAAAATTTTCTTAATGAAATGCATGTATCAGAAGTTATGGTGAAAAACGCTTGTGGTTCGTTCGATTTGGGGGCGTAGACTGAAAATCCGACTATATAAGGGGGACGGGAGCCCAGGAGGAAAAGCAAAAGGTGAAACTGGTTTGTGGGCGCAGAGAATGTTTGCACACAATAATAACACAAGTGAATCAGGTGGTCGCATTCCAACTTCTAAGTGTATCCGAAGATTTTTATGATTAATCTACTTAATCTGATTCCAAATAATAAAGAAATAAATAGGTTCTTTAGGGGCCGCTACATTAAGCAGAAGTAGGTAAAGGAAGATCTAGGACAGCCGAAGACTGAAGGGTCCTTCGTTTTATGGAGCGTGCTGAAGTACCGTTCACTAATAATCAGGGGGAGCGAGATCTTCGAATGACTAAGGTACAGCAAAAGATTTCGGGTTGCTTTCGCTCTGAAGAAGGCGCAAGAGCCTTCTGTCTTATCCGCTCTTACCTTTTGACTTGCCAGAAAAATGACATTGCCCCTGGAGAAGCATTAACACAACTATTTAATGGAGAGTGGCCTGGATTTTTACTGGAAAAATTCAAAGCTTTTGAAATTAGTGCTGGATAGTTACTTTAGGAATAGCAATGAAATTTACTGATGTAGCGGTTAATAGGGCAGAACGATTTTCTATCGGTATTGAGGAAGACTCGAGGAGGTTTTATGTGTCAATACCGGTGAGAAATGAGTATGCAGACTATGAGGAGTACTATGAAATTACAAAAGATGCATATGAATTATATAAAATGGATTTGAATAATGCTTTGGAATTTGTTGATAAGTGTCGGAGTCGACAAGTTGATGATCTGCTGATTCAAAAACCTGGTAGATTGAGAGGAACATTTCTGGACACCCATAGATTGAGGCCTTCAACTCCGCCGCCCGGCGGGTAGTGATGCCGATCAGCTGATTACCAGCATCAGTCACGATGAACTGGGTCGGGAGAGTCAGCGTCAGCACGGTAATGGCCTGGAGAGTCAGCGGGACTACGACCCTCAGGGGCGGCTGCAAAAGTTACGTCTAAACAAAGCCAGTGGCCCAGTCTCTGATCCGTTAAGTCCATTTTATGATGAGCATGGTAAGTCGGTTTATAACACTATGGACAATATAGTTGATGTTCAGATTGGCAAGGGTTCCAAAGTGCTCTTGGGTGAAGTTGGTCCACAATCATCGCGTTCAGGAAAGTTATATAAAGGAGGAGGAACCCAGATTCTAACGCAATTCTGGTTGCCAGAAAATACGGGTAAAGTTTCCTATTCAAACCCGAAGAAGGTTAAATAATTATGAGAAAGCGCGTAAGTTTTTCTGGCTCTCAAGGTGGTGAGATTTTTTCATTTGTGTTTTGCGATGATGATGGGAATCGCTATTTGTTATGTGAGGCAAAGCATTCAGTTGATGGTATGAACCCTTTTGTTTACGACCAGATAGCCAACCTTAAGAATATTCAAGTTGAAACAAATATTATTGATGGAAAGGAATGTATCACGAAAATTTTTGTGTCTAAAAAGGATTTAAAATAAACAGTTCTGGACACCCAGTGCGCCGAGATAAATCGGCAAAAGATTGGAGGTGAAAGCCCTCTACCCGGTAAGGTTTAGCAAACCGCTGGGGCCCCGAGTCATGGGCGCTGTTCGGTAACGGCCAGTGTTAAGCGTTGACAGGGGAAGATACAGGCTCAGTATTGAGCTCCGAAAACAAGATTTGAGATCGCTGACCTTGTTGGGTGATGGGGAAGGCAACAGAGGTGGATACGTTTCTTGTGAGTATCTACATCGGTCTCCGGAGTCTGTTGACCTGATGCATGTATTGATGTCTTTTGCGCGGAACTCGGTAGATCCTGTAGGCGATTCGTGCGTGTCCCGCACGGGTTAGGTCCGGCGAAGCCAGTTAGGCAACAAGATCTAGGACAAGCAAGATCTTAATATCTAGGACAGCCAAAAATGAAGATCTAGGAAGATCTAGGACAGCCAAAGACTGAAGGGTGGTGCCGGCAATAGGGCTAGCTGACCATCTGGCGGCTCTTTCTCTTTGGTTTACAGGTAAAGGAAATGAAATACTGGGAATTTCTGGTTAGATTTTGGAAGTCGCTGCTTTTGGATAAAAGGGCGGTAATCGTGCTGTCGAGTACTTGCATGGGATCATGCCAATAGAATTGGCGGTTTATATTTTCTACTTGATGGGGGTCCAGAATTTTTCTGTACCGCCACCCTGTACAATTGGCGCAAAGCCGCTAGACAACGAGGTGCTGTTTTGCCGTCCAACTCTGCCACTCCCGAAAACTGGAGTAGCGAAGAAAAATTCAGAATCGTCCTTGAGACCGCCCCGATGACTGAGGCGGAACTCAGTGAATACTGCTGCAAAAACGGCCTTTTTGCCGAGCAGATTGAGGCCTGGAAAGCGACCTGCATGTCAGCTAATGCTGTATCTGACGAGCAGTCGAAGTGCAACCAGGAAGCCAGTAAGGCCGAGAAAAAGCGTATTAAAAAGCTTGAGGCAGAGCTGCAACGCAAGGAGAAGGCGCTCGCAGAAACCGCTGCGCTGCTCACACTGTCAAAAAAAAGCCGAGGCGATCTGGGGCCATAAAGATGAGGACGAATGACCAGCCTTCCAGATCGCCAGCAAACCATTGCCCTGATTGCCGAAGCCAATCGCAGCGGAGCCCGGCTGGCTAAGGCTTGTGCCTTGCTGAACGTGAGCTTACGCACCTATCAACGCTGGACCACTGATGCGGTTGTCAGAGAAGATCAGAGGCCCGTGGTGCCCAGGCCGGAGCCATCGAACAAGCTGACCGCCAAGGAGCGTCAAGCCGTGGTAGCCCTGTGTAACCAACCTGAATACCGAAGCTGCCCGCCAGCATTTATTGTTGCCGACCAGCTGGATCAGGGCCATTACCTCGCTTCTGAATCGACACTTTATCGAGTTTTACGAGAGCATGATCAGGTTCACTGCCGAGGCCGGCAGAAGGCACCAGAGAAAAAGCGAGCAGTGACCACACACAAAGCCTCAGAGCCAAATTACCTGTGGTCTTTGGATATCTCGTGGCTGCCGGGGCCAGCATGCGGAACCTGGTGCTACCTGTATCTGGTCATGGATGTTTACAGCCGGAAAATCGTCGGCCATGAAGTGTATGAGCGTGAGACAGGAGAGTTGGCTTGTGAGTTTATCGAGAAAGCCTACTGGCGGGAGCACCTGGCAGCCAAGAAGAAGCCTCTTGTACTGCACTCCGATAATGGCAGCCCCATGAAGGCGGCGACCTTCTTGGAGAAACTGTACGACCTTGGCATAACGCCCTCGAACAGCCGTCCCCGGGTGAGTAACGAGAATGCTTACTCTGAGTCATTGTTCAAGACGCTGAAGTTCCGGCTGGGCTTCCCGGTAACTGGCTTCAAAACAATCGATGAAGCTCGGAACTGGGTACTGACGTTTGTTTAGTGGTACAACACCGAACATCGCCACAGTGGCTTGAACTACGTGACACCTGAGCAGCGCCATAATGGCGAAGCTCACGAGATACTGATCCAGCGCAAAGCGGTGCTTGAGGCTGCGAAGGCCAAGAACCCCCGCCGCTGGTCAGGAGAAACCAGAAACATCAGCTTGTCGGAATTGGTAACTCTGAATCCGGAAAATTGTTAAAGAGCTGATACCTTAAACGCGACAACTACGTTGACAGATACCGTGCATCTTCTTTTTTTATGTCTGTATTATATCATCACTATATGCCCGCTGGATTAATAGTAAGAATTGATCACTATTAGTTGGTAAATATATGGTATTCCACGAAAATGTTGAGGGTGTAAATATAGTTGAGGATAGAAAAGTTACAGGAATATATTCTGTACTAGGTTGAGACGATTATAGGGTGTATAAAGTGGCTAGCTATTGAATTGATATAGACTATTTCTAATAGTAAGGGTATGTTACAGATTTCTGGGAAAGGCCCTTCTTATTTGAATGATATTAGTGATCCTGGGGCTGTCGGGGGCGCACGGCAGCGTACAATGAAAGATTGGGTGACTATAGGGGGTAAGGTACAAGGAGTCACTCGACTTAATCTACCCATAAGACCAATTCTGGAGTGGTTATGGATAATTTTGCAAGAAACCTAAAGGACCTTTTAGAGGGGAATTATAAATATGTCAAAAATACAAAACTTGAAGAATTTAAGGGGTACGATGACTTTAAAGAGAGGTTTGTAATTGTCTCAAGCACTAAAGATGTTCTAGAGGCATTTTATGAAGTCTATAAGGTTATTGATGAAAGATTATTGCCTGGTTTTTTCTGGCTTAGCTCTTCATACAATATCAAATTGTATGAACTGTTGCCGAGAGTGCTTTCAGAGAAATTATCTGATGGGAAAAAAAGAGATATTTAGAGAGCTGTCTCAATAAATTTAACATATGGCCTAAAAGTACATTTGCTTCATATTCTGATAATGAAAGAACCGAAATTTTAAGCTATGTAAATAGTCATAGAGTATCTCTTACTGATCAAGCTTTAAAGGTTTTGGCTTAAGGTAAGAAATGATTTAGTAGTTGCTCACGCAATGAAAGAGCAGGCAACACGTGTCGCTAAGTTCCGATTCCCTCCAGGGCTGCCCCATATGTAAAAACGAGTAAAATAGACATCTTTTTTGATTTGCAGAGTATTTTTTAGACAAATGAATGCAGGCAAGTTCTAGACACCCATAGATGGGAGCCTGTAAGAAAATGAGTGTTTCTGATGCAACTGATAGTGCGAAGAGAAAAGATGAAAATAGTTTTTAAAGAGCCTTATTCATACTTATTGGTTCAGGATGATACTGATTGGTACCTAACTTTTTTTTCTGGAGGGGCATTTGAAGTTGATATTTGTGTGAAGCTAACGGAAGAAGAAATTACTAGAGTATCAATTGGTCAAGAAGAAGCTGCTAAGTTAGCGCTGGAATTTCAGCAAAATAAAGAATTTTATAAAGGCAGAAGGGTTATCCCGTCAGTTTTTCCTGGGTGAAAAAACGAATGGTATGAGTAGTCAGGTCTGTCCCATATAAGTTGGTGTAAAAACGATTCTAATCCATCAGCTTTTTTGCCAGATTTGTTGATGAAACTGGCATCGATAGCAGTAATACACTCATGATCAGCCTGGAATTCACTAATAATAGTTTTGTGTTAAACTGGGTGAAGTCAAAGTCTCTGTGCGACCAGAGTCGATAGCGCCCTTCACTTGAGGATCTGAATCTGCCCATATTTAGATATGTCGCCTTGCCCCGAAAGATCATTGATGAGGTCAATAGAGTCAGTATAAATTTCTGCTGGGTAAGACCAACATTGGAGATTTGGGCAAAAACTGTTTTAATTGTATCTTTCATCGGCGGTTACTGCATTAATTAGCTTTGGAAAATTTTATTCTCTCAGTGTCAGCCCATGGGCTCCACCACGGCACCCCAAATTTTCTCCCCAAAACTGTCCGAAGTCTTGTAATATGTAATACTCTGAAGTTCCCCCCCCTAAAAGGCCTTAAGAATAGCTTATGCGTACTGATTTATCTGCTAAGAATGATGGGCTCTGTCTCACAATCGAAGTCTGCAATATTAATGTTTTAGATAACTTACACTTTATCGCCGACAAAATGGTTGATTACTCCTATTCGATAGATAGTAACGTTGATTATAAGTTGACTCGTTATAATCAACTATATTATGCGGTGGAAACTCGTATACCAGAAAAAATCATTGACGAAGAAGAGCTATTTGAGCACTTTTGTAGGGACGAGAGCTTGACTGCAAAAGCCATTGTCTTTATTGAGAATATCATTCGTTATTCAAGAAATAACGGCATTGTTATATGGCAAGATTATGAAAATCATCTGGCCCAGGCTGGGGCTGCAATCCTATGCCTACACAACGCCAGATACATCCCTCTATATACCGACTTGCTACTTCTTTCGGACCTGGATCATGAGGTGCACCAAGCCTATCAGATAGAGAGAATTATTCAGCAGCACGGTTTTACAAAAGACACCCTCAAGATATTGGCCTGTCGAGCAACCACCGCCAATGGCCAGTGCGGCGAGGATCTGGTGGAGGGCTATCATTCTGAATTGGTGGAGGCATTTGCGCAGAGCCCGGAACTGATCGGTGCATTTATTAATACTGCCGCTGCTGAAGTGACTAGCAATAACTTTAATGCAGATGACGACTGTATACAGGAGAAGCTAGAAGAATTTTCTAAATATATTACCGATGCGCACCGGCGTGCAGAATGGATCGACACATGGATAAATAGTAGAGGGTATGCGCTTAATATTGCGCGATTACGTGCCCAGGGGTTCTACGAATACACCCTTGAGTGAAGGCTATTTACAGATCTGTCAAGGTCGTCTTACCTCCACGGTGAACCAGCTTGCAAAGCAGAAATACGGCAGGATAAATGACCGCAGAGGTTTTAGAAAATACTTGAAGGTTCCTGTTGTTTCGATAAGGCGGCAGCCATTAAATACTGCGCTGGTGGCTGTTCCTTAAATCAAGGTCCGCCTGCTATATGCATGCATTAAGTTAGTACACTATAGGGGGGTAATATTTCAATGCGGTATCTTTTATTATGCGAACATTTTAAAAAAAACCAGATACTGCTTCCCGTGACTAGAAATTACCCTTAAATTACTTGGCTCTTAATGGATTTCGGGGAGCTATCCCAGTGACAGATTAAATAGCCTAGAAATGGCCGACTTTTTTTGGTGTTTTAAATTTTGTTAAAAAACATTCTGCCCATCAAAGGGGATAGCTATTTTAGGTCTGTTTTGTTTGTTTTTGCACCGATTTATATGGGGTAGCCCTGGGTAAGGCACTTCTCTTGTTGAAATAATAATTGATATTGATTTGAGTTAAGGTTTTAAGTTTTCTCGGTTGATTTTTTTAGATGTTTTTTTGGTTGGTGTTTTGCTTTTGGTGTGCGTGAGTGTTCGCTTATACTTGTCCTGAAAATAAATTTCATTTGTAACTATTTTTTTTGTGACCATGATTTTGTTTTTCAGGTTTTTGCTGAGCGGATTGTTTTTTTTAATTGTTTTGTTGAATGTTCCGCCGAGTTAAAGGGTTTGGTGACATTATTATCAGTTTAAGAATTAGTTCTATTGACAAATATCTGTCTGAGCGTGGAAAGTTGGCGGGCTCTTATGGGGAGTGTAATTTAATAATAAAATTAAGGTCCAAGTTATGAGAAAGGCTATTTCCAGTATCTCGGCAAAGGCTGCTTTGTCCCTATGTGTGTTTGCGTCATCCGCTGTTGGTTTTGCTCAAAGTGTTTCCACTGTTGAGGCTGCTAATAATAGTGGGCTAAAACGCTGTGGAACAGATCACCCTTCCATTCAGGAGGCTGTATTGAAAGAGCAGCACTTTACTACACTGCGTGGAATCTCGAGTGACAGCAGTGTGGCTCACACATTGCGTCCTAATGGGTCAGTAACTGTTGATGTATACTTTCACGTGATTACTGATACCGCTAATAATGGCGCCCTTTCCAATAGAGAAATCAATGCTCAAATGGCCGTGCTAAATGATGCTTATGCAAATACGCCATTTACATTCAACCTGGTTTCTACTTCGGTTACGGCTAATAACTCTTGGTACAATGTTGGTTATAACTCTTCAGCTGAGCGTTCGATGAAGTCTTCTTTGCGCGAAGGTGATGCTTCTGATCTTAATATTTATGTCGCTGAGCTCGAAGGTGGCTTACTCGGTTGGGCCACCTTCCCAAGCAGCTATTCCTCCGATCCTCTGGATGATGGCGTTATTATTTTAACGGGTTCGGTGCCTGGTGGAGACGCATCGCCCTACAATGAGGGCGACACCCTAACCCATGAGGTTGGCCACTGGTTGGGCCTATATCACACCTTCCAGGGGGGATGTTCGGGTCAGGGAGATTATGTTTCAGATACGCCTGCTGAGCGATCGGCCGCATATGGCTGTCCGGTCGGGCGCGATACCTGCACCAGAGGGCGAAATGCTGCTGGGGAAGATCCGGTAACAAACTTTATGGATTACACGGATGATAGCTGTATGTATGAGTTCACTGAGGGACAGGCTACCCGTGCAGACGAGCAAAGCATAACTTATCGGGGGCTCTAATCATTTCTTGGGGGGAGGCTATCTCCCCCCTATTCTCTATAGCGACTTATGAATAACACTCGATATTTATTGTTTGTCTTAATATTTCTCAGTAGTCCTGATCTGCTCGCTCAAAGACTTGCTGTTCCGGAATATGTGACTTGTAATCGCAATCAACTGACTTCCTGGCAGGGGACGGTGGAGAGGCTTGAAAGAGCCGGTGATGAAGTTAAAGTATGGATTTCTACTGACTATGGGACAAGGGAGTTTCTTAAGTTTGCCATGCCGGATTGGCAGGGGACTCTTGGGCAGTTCCGTCTTCGGGGCAACACTTTTCGGGATGCTGATTGGGGGAGCCTCTTTGATACTGCGGGAAAGATCAAGCCTGGGGTTAAGGCTATTATTTGGTTGTGTAATACAGAAGGGGTGAAACCAGTAATTGATTGGCAGCCACCACTAGAATAGTCTTTATGGGAGTTATGACGGCCCCTGCTACCCGTTCAGTTAACACCGTTATCAACAGGGTGCGTCGTGAGTGCAGTGTATTCTTTCCTTCTGCCCCCGGTAGTAAGCGGAGGAGGCTTATGTTGTAGGGGCGATTATATTTTCTGTACGATCAAGTAGGCATGAAGCTCTGGGGGTTGATCGTATTCAAGGTGCCTGCAAATACACCCCAGTTCAATCATAAGCTCTACCAATCTATTGGTGCCCAGGGTGGCGTAGTATAACTCTGGACCCATTGCACTATTTGTATGGCAATCTTCCTTGTCGGTTCCGCCAAAAGAGAAAATTAGAATGCCGTCCTTGTTAAGGAGAGAAACTAATTTTATTAGAACTTTCTGTTGTTTTTCAATTGGGATATGCCAAATACTGTCCCAGGCACTGATAAAATCATATTTTTTTGTGGCTTTCCACTTGCATATATCTTGGTGGTAGAACTTTATATTAGGGTGTTTGTTTTTGGCAATTTTTATCATGTTTTCTGAAATGTCGACCCCTTCCGGGGTGAAGCCTTCATTTTGTAAAAGACTGATAAATCTTCCTGTGCAGCCGCAACCCACATCCAGTGCTAGCTCTCTATTCTTGCTGAAATTAAATGCTCGTTTATGTTGGATAATGCCGTTTTCTCTGTTGAACTCTTTGTGTTCCCATAGGTGAGTGATTGTGTCATACGCTTCCCCTGTCTGCTTAGTATCCATTAAGATTTACTTTTTAGGGTCTGAATTTAACTTTGAAGTGTATCACTCTTTAGGCTGCTGCAATTCAGTGTTGAATACGGGTCTTTATTTTGGTATTGCCTGATCCAGAAATCCTGAATCAACGCCAAACCAAAAACTGCCATCCCTATCGTTAAAATACATATATCTTATGCTGCCCCCGCTTGGTACAGGGGTCCTACTTGTAAATTTTTCTGTCTCTATATTAAATGCCAAGATGGTGTTTGGTATGGTGCCTGTGTCGGCGATCCAGAGTTGCTTGCTATTGTCCAGTGCTGTTCCGTAGGGGCGGGGACTTTCGCCTGGTAGCTTCCACTCCTTAAATACTTTCTCCGTTGGGGTGTAGCGGCCCAGGTAGCCTTGGGGGTAGTCTAGGTACCAAATATTACCGCTTGGATCTATTTCCAGCCTGCGGGGGCGGGCATCTGGGCGGGGCAGGCTAATCTCGCGAATGGCCATCGTTTCCGGGTCTACCCGGGCCAGTTTATTGGTTCCAAATAAGGCTACCCAGGGGTACCCTTGAGGATCAATTTTTATCCCGTAGGGGCGTGCATTGGCCGTTGGCGGTGTGGCAGCTTGCACTTTGCCGCTATCCACATTTAAGAGACCTATGCGGTTGCTGTGCTGGGCGGTGAACCAGATATTGCCATTTTGATTAAAGATTAGGGTGTGGGGGTCCTCGATCCCCTCGGGCATTGGATACCGCTTGACGGCTCCAGTTTTGGGGTTGAGGCGACCGATATAAGCGTTGCGATTGCCGGCATACCAGACAACATTATTGGCATCGACAATCAGGTTGTGTGGGTAAGTGCCTTCAGGTATATCATATCGCTTAAATTTTTCTGAGATCGGTATAAATTGGCCGATATAGTTACCTGCCTGGCCACAAAACCAAACGTCCCCTTTACTATCTACATGCGGGTCCCTGGGAAGTCCCTGCCAGGGTACTCTCCATTCGTTGAGGTTAAGTTGATCGGGAAGGTGATCCTCCTGTGCAGTTGCGTTTGCCAATAAGGGGTGCCAGGAAATAAAGAGCAGGGTGAAAGTGAGATAGTAAAGCCGCCTGGTATCGATATGCATTTCTCTCCTTAGCTTTCATGTTATTGGGCGTCAGGGCTTGTGGTAGGTAAAGCATAGGTCAAGTTGGGAAGGTGTCGACTGGATTTACTATCGCTGTAGTCCAAAGCAGGCGTACCATCTTTTCAGTGCCGTATCACTTGGCGAGGCTACTGAAGGCGCTGAGGGCTCTTGGGGCCAACTTTATCGGTCTCTGATGCTTTGCCCTGGGCGGGGCGTTCTTATGGTTTAGTCGGTTTAAATTTTGGTTTTGACGGTTAACCGCTCCCTTGGGATATCAATAGCGCGCCTATTTTGTGACGCTTAATTGTGGAAGCCGGTGCGTATTGTTGATTATTACTTTGACAGTCCCTATCGGTTATCCTGCTATATTCCAGACCTGAATCTTTTCAGGTTATTGTTTTCACAGTTTTACAGTTATGTAATAAGGGCGTATATTGCGATCTCCTTTTGCGGGGGTTCACTCATGCTACAACGTCTTCGCCGGCCTGAAGTGCTTCTATTAATTTTAGCTGCTTCGATACCGATTTCGTTCTCTGTTTGGAACACATTGCTCAATAACTTTGTTATTGAAAAAGCCGCATTTACTGGGGCGGATATTGGTCTGTTGCAGAGTGTGCGGGAAATCCCCGGATTTTTAGCCTTTCTGGTAGTCTTTGTACTATTGCTGCTTAGGGAGCAGCGCCTGGCGGTACTCTCTCTGGTAGTGACAGGGCTTGGGGTGATGCTAACAGGGTTTTACCCATCACTTACCGGACTATTGCTCACAACTTTATTAATGTCTGTGGGATTTCACTTTTATGAGACCTTGCAGACCTCACTGGCTCTTCAATGGTTTCCCAAGCAAACTTCCGCGATTTGGATGGGGCGTATGGCGGCGGCCGGCTCCTTTGCTGCACTGCTGGCGTATGCTTTAGTGTGGGGGCTGATGAATGTTGCAGGGCTCGATTATTCGTGGGTTTATCTAATCGGCGGTGGTGTAACAGTTGTTATTGCTTTGGGCGCCTGGGCTGTCTTTCCGCAGTTTCCCCAGTCTCACAGTCAGCATAAAAAGCTGATCCTGCGTAAACGCTACTGGCTCTACTATGCACTGACTATGATGAGTGGGGCGCGCAGGCAGATCTTTATAGTATTTGCCAGCTTCCTGATGGTGGAAAAGTTTGGCTATAGCGTGGGGGAGATAGCTGCACTCTATACGGTGAACCATCTTCTTAATTTATATGTTGCACCTAAAGTTGGCCAACTTATTGTTCGATTTGGTGAGCGTCGTATTCTCACGTTGGAATATATTGGGTTAATACTGGTTTTTTCCGGCTATGCTTTGGCGGAGAGCGCTGCCATTGCGGCGGCACTTTACATTATTGACCACTTGTTTTTCTCTATGGCTATTGCGCTCAAAACGTATTTCCAGAAAATTGTTGATGAGCGGGATATCGCCGCTTCTGCCGGGGTGAGTTTTACTATTAATCATATTGCCGCAGTTGTTATTCCCGTACTGTTTGGTCTGCTCTGGCTGAGCTCTCCAGCCATGGTATTTTTTGCTGGGGCATTAATGGCTTTAATTTCACTGGGGTTGGCTCAGCTGGTTCCGAAGCGGCCAGGGCCGGGTAATGAAGCTCGCTTGACGCCGAGGCTTGCCGCTACTTAGCGGCCCTCTGGGGTACGATAAGAATTTCAATTTATAGCTGAGGTTTGTGATGCGCATATTTTTCCTGCTAATAATTTTTGCTCTTTCCTCCAGTGCTGCCGCCAAGCCGGAAATGGTTGATGTTGGTGAGTACCGCATTGAATACGAGATGATGGGTTCCGGTGATGTCACCTTATTCCTTGAGGCAGGAGGCTCTGCGGGAATGGATGATTGGGAGCCGATCTATGCGGAGCTGGTAAAATATGCGCGGGTAATACGCTACTCCCGAGTTGGCAATGGCAACTCTACGCCAATAAAAAGACATTTTAGCTCTGAGGATTACGCGCAGGGAGCGAGCGCTTTATTAGATGTGTTGGGGGTTGAGGGTAGGGTTACCTATATTGCGCACTCCTACGGTGCTCATGTCGCGCGTACCTTTGCGGCACAATATCCCAATAAAGTGGCTGCACTGATGCTAATTGAACCATCTTCGGAGCACGATGTAGATATTATGCGGGCTCTGGATTTGAAACTGGCGAATGAGCAAATTGCCGAGGTACAGCTGGACGACTTGAAAAACGGCATGTCAAATCAATATCTGGATTTCTGGTCTAAACGCCCTCTGCCGGATTACCCGCAAATTCCAGATATCCCTGTCACTGTGATCGCTTCGATTAAGAAGTATGAGAACCCCTCTCTTCTTTTCTTTGTTGACGAGGCGCGCGAGATGTGGGGGGAGTTGCATGCAAATTGGGCGAACAAATTCCCTCAAGGGAGGATTGTTTTGACCGATAAAAGTTATCACTTCCCGCAAAATGATGAACCCGAGAGAGTTGTCCAAGAGATATTAGCTCTTAACGCAAGAACTTATCAGGGGGCTCGTGAAAGGCGCTAGCCAAACCCTATTGGGCCATAAGCTTGGAGTTGCGCAGTACACCACGAGTGCATAGAAACAGTTGAAATAGTACCTTTGTTCTATTATCCTTTGCCGCAACTTGACGAGACAATTTGCTAAAACGCCTTTGTTTCAGTTGCTGCCAAGCAACTTGCGCGCTTATGTAAATTTGTCCGGAGGCGCTTTCGCTTCCGCAATGTATAAGAAACCCGGAGCGAAGACCCCGGGTTTTTTTATGGCCAGGTGGCAGAGAGGAAATGCGACGGTCTGCAACACCGTTTTTCACCGGTTCGAATCCGGTCCTGGCCTCCACTTTTTTTGCCTAGGCGCTGTGTGGTTAGCCTTCAACAACTCCGCGCTGCGCATAGTTTCAATTCCCCTTTGTGTACTGCTTTTATGTCGCGTCCCCGGTGGGCGGCTGGTGGTATTTCGTTCGAATTTTCTTCCGCTATAGTGCTCTGAAGCCCTTTTCTTTTCTTGCGAACTTGCGTGCTTCAGTGTGGCCCGACGGGGTGTGTCGATAGCTGCGATGCAGGTAGCCAGGTTCTGGGCAATACAGCGGCAGCATCGATTTTTGTGGTGTTCGCGCCGTCCCGCAGCCAGCCTTTCCTGGTCGTTTAAACATTCACTCCTTATGGCGATAGCAATTTTCTGATGCGCAGCGGGGATGCATCGGTGAACTGCCTGTTGAAGCTGGTTGAATTGTGTTCAATTGTAGATTTTGAGGGGGGCTGAGAGGGGCGCAGGCGGTGACTCTACTTGGCTTGATGGTCTCAAGTAGTGTGATTTTTATCAAATAAATTTGTCTTTAGGCTAGTTGCGGTGGACTTTGTTTGCCTGTTGGGCTTCTTCCCTGTTTAATGCGGGCTTTGGTTTCCGGTGACTGCCGGGAGGCATTCGTCATCGTAGATGCGTAAAAAAGTGGTACGTTAGGGTATCTCTGAAAATTTAGTAACTATAAAAGTAGCTAGGAGTTGTACTTATGGCACAGATCAAAGCTTTAGATAAAAAGGCACATGCCAACCTGAAACTCACCCAGGACATTACGTTTGACCATGTAAGCGGCAACCACATCCTGCCGCTGGTGGTTCAGGAAATCGTACAGGCGGCTCAGAGCTACCCGATCCTGTTCGTTAAAGACCAGAATACTGAGCAGTTTAAAGTGGTGGCGCTCACCGGCCTGCGCCCCGGCGAAAACCTGTTCTCCGGCGCTGACGGCTGGAACGGCAGCTATATTCCTTTGCAGGTTCGCACCTATCCCTTCGTCCTGGTTAAGAACCCAGACAATACGGATCAGGCGGTGCTGTGCATTGATGAGGATTCCAAAATGTTGGGTGACTCTGAGGGCGAGGCGCTGTTCGATGATAAGGGCGAGCAAACTGACTTCCTGAAGAATCGCGCCCAGGCGGTGGTTGAAACTGCTCAGCGTGTTGCGGTAACAGATTCCTTTATCGAGTTCCTGGTATCCAAGGACTTGCTGACCCAGAAGAAGTTGACCCTGCGGGTGAACGAAGACGACAAGCCTTACGATCTGACCGGTTTCTTTGTGATCGATGAGGAGAAACTGAACAAGCTGTCCGATGAGGACTTCCTGGAGCTGCGCAAGCGCGGCGCTCTGCCTGCTATCTACGCCTCCATGATGTCGTCCATGCAGGTTCAAAACCTGATTCGCAAGAAGCGCCTGAACTAATCGCGTTTCGCCCGATAGTTGCAGCTGTCGGGCAATCCCTCCCTGCGGGCAATAGCCAGCGGGGAGGCGGCCTGTAAAATCTTGTCTTGATCCCATCTTACACTCGTACCACTATTAGCCTCCTCTGACGCTTAAGCTCACAAATAACAAGATGAAAAACGTGGTGCGACTCTCCCTCCGCTATTGGTTCGCCTGGCTGGCTCTGTTTTACGCTGTGTGGCTGTTTCTGATCTCGCAGGGGGATAACCTGGCCCTGGCGTTTGAGCACGGCTCTATGGCCCTGGCGATGGCGCTCGGCAGCTATGCGGCGGGATCTACGCCTATGGGGGGAGGTACCGTTGGCTTTCCCGTACTGGTGCTGCTATTTGATATGCCGGCGAGCCTCGGCCGGGATTTTAGTTTTGCGGTGCAGTCGATAGGGATGGTGAGCGCCAGCCTGTTTATCCTCTGTCGGCGCCAGCAGTTGGCTTGGTCGATGTTGCGAGGGGCACTGCTGGGTTCCCTGCTGGCCACTCCCGCCGGTATCCTGCTGTTTGCCCCGCTAATCCCCGAGCTCTGGGTAAAGCTTTCCTTTGCCGTCCTGTGGGGCAGCTTTGGGATATTCCATTTGTACCGACTCAGTGAAATTACCGACTGCGAGCACGGCGGTGATCCCCAGTGTCCGACAGATTTTCGCGTCGGCCTGCTGCTGGGAGCTTTTGCCGGCTTTTGTGTGGTGGCGGTGACCGGTGTGGGTGTAGATATGATGGTGTATGCGGCGCTGGTGTTGCTGAGTCGCGTCGACCTCAAGGTGGCAATCCCCACCTCGGTGGTCATTATGGCGTTTTGCTCGGTGCTCGGGGTGCTGGTGAAGTCGCTGGCCGGGGATTGGCAGCCGGGGGTGTTTGGGAACTGGTTGGCGGCGGCACCGGTAGTGGCCCTGGGAGCGCCTCTGGGCGTCTTTGCGGTCAGCCTGCTGGGTCGCAAGCCGACACTGCTTATAGTGGCCTTTCTGTGCGTTGTGCAGCTTCTGTGGACCTGTGTGTCAGAGAGGGAGGCCCTGAGGGGCTATGGCGGCCCACTGGTGCTGCTGGCACTGCTGCTCTGCCTGGCGGGATTCGAGTGGCTGCGAGCCCTGGGGTTGCGCAGGGAGCGAGAGCGAGGGCGCAGCCTTGCGACTTCCGACCTAAAAGCGGATGGCGTTGAGGTTGTTGCGAATAGGGTGGCGCTGCCGGAGTAATTGGCCAATAGTGGCGTTCGCTAGAGGTTTTCTGGCGGGTGCTGTGCAGATAAACTATTTGGCTTTTGATTGCTGCCCTGAATCGGGCCGGCTGAATAATTCGGGAAGATGGCTGGGGCGGAAGGATTCGAACCTTCGCATGACGGGATCAAAACCCGCTGCCTTACCGCTTGGCTACGCCCCAGTTTCAAGGTTCACAAAGAATAGTCTCTGCGATTTGAAATGGTAGCAAGGGGGAGACTCGAACTCCCGACCTCAGCATTATGAGTGCTGCGCTCTAACCGGCTGAGCTACCTTGCCATTTCTTTTGTTGTCTCGGCTGTCCCGAGGGCGCGCATTATTAAACGATGGGCCGGGGGTGTCAACACTTTTTTTGTATTCTTTTCAGATAGTTAGCGTTTTTTATCATCTGGTGTCTAAAGGGGCTCAGAACGGCGCCGGGAGCGGATTGCGGCGAGGGCGGAACCGAGCACAACGGCGCCGGCGCCAGTCCAGCTGATCCAGTTGAGCGGCTCCACTGCAATATAGTCGGGCCAGATGCGGCTGATCAGGGTGCTGAACAAAAGGGTGACCACTGGCACCAGAGACAGGGTCGCACTGACGCTGGATGCCTCCCAGTGCGCCAGCGCTTTGCTGAAGCTGCCGTAAGCGATCAGCGTGTTGGCGGTGAGAAATGCCAGGAGAAGCCATTCGAGCCAGCCGAGGTGGGAAACCTTCAGTGGTTCAGCCATCGGCAGGAAGCACAGGGTGCCGGCGATATAGATTACTACCAGCAGGTCTTGAGGTGTGGCGTGGCTCAATATTTTCTTTTGGAAAAAGCCGTATACCGCCCAGGCGGCGGCAGCGACAAGGATATAGCCGAGTCCCAGTAGGTAGTCGCCGCCGGCACCGCTGGTCAGTTCATCCAGGCGCTGGTTAAAGAATAGCAATAGGCCCGTGACTACCAGTGCTACGCCGCCCCAGCGTCGCGGGGAGAAGCGCTCCCCTAGCCACAGCACGCTGGAGATCAGCAGGAGCAGCGGGGCCAATTGGATGACAACCTGGGCGGCGCCGGGGGTGATGTATTTGAGTCCGCTGGCGTAGGTGAGGTAGTTCACCAGAAGGCCGATAATGGCGAGGGCGGTAAAAGGCAGCAGATCGCGACTGAATAGCGGCCTGAGCTGTAACTTGCGTGCCTGGCCGTAGTAGAGGCCCGCCAGCAGTGCCGCACCGGCAAAGCGATACCAGGTGGCGGTGCCGGGGCTGATATATTCGAGCAGCCCTTTGAAGGCGATGGGCAGGGCGGCCCACATAAATACGGTAATCAGCGTCAGGGGCAGGCCGACTTTCCAGTTAGATTGAGCCATGGTGTTTACACTGGTGGGCATGCCTCCCCGAGGTGGGGAGGCAAAAAAGGCGAGGCGCTTAGACGTTGAAGCGGAAGTGAATTACGTCGCCGTCGGCAACAATATAGTCCTTGCCTTCCAGGCGCCATTTGCCGGCGTCTTTGGCGCCGGCTTCACCGTTATTGTCGATGTAATCGCTGTAGCTGATCACTTCGGCGCGGATAAAGCCTTTCTCAAAGTCGGTGTGAATCTTGCCTGCGGCGTTGGGAGCGGTGGCACCCAGGGGGATGGTCCAGGCGCGCACTTCCTTCACGCCAGCGGTGAAGTAGGTGTGTAGGCCCAGCAGCTGGTAGCCGGCGCGGATCACGCGGTTCAGGCCCGGCTCTTCCATGCCCAGCTCTTCCAGGAACTCCTGCTTTTCCTCGTCGTCCAGCTCGGCAATTTCCGCTTCGAGCTTGTTGCAGATAGGTACCAGTACCGCGTTCTCTTCAGCGGCGATGGCAGCGACAGCATCCAGATGCGGATTGTTCTCGAAGCCATCTTCGTCCACGTTGGCGATATACATGGTGGGCTTGATAGTGAGCAGGCTCAGCTCGCGCAGGTCTGCCAGTTCGTCTTCTGAAAGCTCGAAAGAGCGCAGCGGCTTGGCTTCATCCAGGTGTGGCTGGATTTTTTCCAGCAGCGCTTTCATCTTGATCGCGTGCTTGTCCTGTCCCTTGGCGGCGCGGGTAAAGCGCTGTAGGGCCTTTTCCACGGTGTCCAGATCGGCCAGGGCCAGCTCGGTGTTGATCACCTCGATATCCGCTACCGGGTGTACCTGGTTGGCGACGTGGATAACGTTGTCGTCTTCGAAGCAGCGCACAACGTGGGCGATAGCGTCGGTCTCGCGGATATTGGCGAGAAACTTGTTACCCAGACCTTCACCTTTGGAGGCGCCCGCAACCAGACCGGCGATATCGGTAAATTCCATGGTGGTGGGAATGACCTTTTCCGGCTTGACGATCTCAGCCAGCTTGTCGATGCGGGGGTCTGGTACCGGCACCACACCGGCATTGGGCTCGATGGTGCAGAAGGGGAAGTTTTCCGCATCGATGCCCGCTTTGGTCAATGCGTTGAATAGGGTGGATTTGCCCACATTAGGCAGGCCGACAATACCGCAAGTAAAACCCATGGTGATATTTTTCCGTTTGCCCGAGGCGCACAGCGCGCACTCTGCTTATTGCGTTTGAAGTCCGGTAGTGGTTGTGCTGGCGGGATTTTGGGTGGGCGGGGTGTCTCGGCCACCAAAGGGTCCGGGCCAGCCGGGAGAATACCGGCAATTTAGCGCAGCACACTACCGAGATCTCCGCGACAAAAGGCAAGCCGGGTGGGATCTACTTATTGGTGTGCAGCGTTTTCATGGCTGCGCCCCAGTCGCCAGAGGCGGCGGTGGGCAGTACGTCGATCGCACGATCGATGGCGTCAGCCAGTGTTTCCTGTTCCGCCCTGGGGGCTCGCTGGAGTACAAACCGGGCCACTTCGCTCGAACTGCCGGGGTGGCCGATGCCGAGTCGCAGGCGCATAAAGTTTCGGTTGTTGCCCAGTGCGGCGATGATATCCCGCAGGCCGTTGTGTCCACCGTGACCGCCGCCGGCTTTCAGGCGCGCGATACCGGGGGTCAGGTCCAGCTCATCGTGAGCGACCAGAATGGCTTCCGGGGGAATCTTGAAGAAGTTCGCCAGTGGGCCGACAGATTGGCCACTGCGATTCATATAGGTGGTGGGAATCAGCAGCCGGATATCCTGGCTGCCGACCCGCACACGGCCACTGAGGCCGTGATACTTGCTGTCGAGGCTGAGCTGGGCGCCGTGTTGGCGGGCCAGCTCGACAACAAAGTCGGCACCGGCGTTGTGTCGCGTCCGATCGTATTCCGCCCCGGGGTTTCCCAGGCCGACAATTAACTGAATCGGGGTATCCGGTGCCGCAGCCAAAGCGATTACTCTTCGCCAGCTTCGGCTTCAGCTTCTACAGCGCCGCGAGGCTTGTGGATAGAAGCTACAACCAGGTTGTGGTCTTCGCCGTGGCTCAGGTCCACAGACTCAACACCTTCTGGCAGTTTCAGGTCGGAGATGTGCAGTACGCCGTCCATTTCCAGGTCAGCCAGGTCCACTTCGATGAACTCGGGCAGCTTGCCGGCAGGAGCGTTAACTTCCAGCTCGGTCAGGGTGTGGGAAACGATACCGCCAGCTTTAACACCTTTGCTGCTGTCTTCGTTCAGGAAGTGCAGGGGTACTTTAACGTGTACTTTGGTGTTGGCAGATACGCGCTGGAAGTCGATGTGCAGCAGCAGGGCCTTGGCCGGGTGACGCTGCAGGTCGCGCAGGATAACTTTCTCTTCTTTACCGTCTACGTCAACAGTCAGCATGGAGGAGAAGAAAGCTTCGTTTTCCAGAGCTTTGGTCAGGTCTTTGTGCAGCAGGGAGATAGAAGCAGGCTCTGCTTCACCGCCGTAGATGATGCCGGGTACACGGCCTTCCAGGCGACGC
The DNA here is from genome assembly GCF_052466995.1 of Microbulbifer regidiadema (SeqCode). Classification (NCBI taxonomy): domain Bacteria; kingdom Pseudomonadati; phylum Pseudomonadota; class Gammaproteobacteria; order Cellvibrionales; family Microbulbiferaceae; genus Microbulbifer; species Microbulbifer regidiadema (SeqCode). Next base: position 4,546,889 of record NZ_CP174297.1, read on the forward strand.
AGGCGGCGGCTCGCACCTTTCCCTTCATCGCTGCGGGCAATGGCGTTCAATTTAATATCAGACATGGGATAAACCTCGGGTTGTCTGTCCAGAGTGACCTGCGACCGGAGCGCTCTGGCATGGATGTTAAATGGGCACTGGGCCCAAAAGTAATTGCCCGGCGGTGCCGGGCGGGCGCGTATTCTACGGGAATCAGCGCTAAAGGCAAAGTGCCCCGCTGTGCGGGGCGAGGGATACCTGGCTCGACCAGCTCCTAGCGGAACATGGCGGACAGGGATTCCTCATTGCTGATACGGCGCATGGATTCGGCCAGCATGGCGGACAGGGTCAGCTGGCGAATTTTCGGTGCCTTCTCCATTTTGTCACCCAGGGGGATGGAGTCGGTAACCACCAGCTCATCCAGAACGGAGTTGTTCAGGTTGGTGATGGCGTTGCCGGATAGTACCGGGTGGGTACAGTAGGCAACAACTTTCTCGGCGCCGTGCTCTTTCAGGGCGTTGGCGGCGTTGCACAGGGTGCCGGCGGTGTCGACCATATCGTCTACCAGCAGGCAGGTGCGGCCGCTGACTTCACCGATAATGTTCATCACTTCGGCAACGTTGGCGGCCGGGCGGCGCTTGTCGATGATGGCCAGGTCGCAGTCGAGGCTCTTGGCCACGGCGCGGGCGCGTACAACACCGCCGATGTCTGGGGATACCACCACCAGGTTCTGGTACTTCTGGCGCTCGATATCGTCGAGCAGGACAGAGGAGCCGTAAACGTTATCCACGGGAACGTCGAAGAAGCCCTGGATCTGTTCGGCGTGCAGGTCGACGGTCAGTACGCGGTCGATGCCCACACTCACCATCATATCGGCTACCACTTTTGCGGAGATCGGCACGCGCTGGGATCTTACGCGGCGATCCTGGCGGGCGTAGCCAAAGTAGGGAACTACTGCGGTCACGCGGCCGGCGGAGGCGCGGCGCAGGGCGTCTACCAGCAGGATCAGCTCCATCAGGTTGCGGTTGGTGGGTTGGCAGGTGGATTGCACCACGAAAACGTCGCGGCCGCGCACGTTATCGGTAATTTCTACTGCAATCTCGCCGTCGGAGAAGCGCTTAACCGTGGCTTCACCCAGGGGGATCGCCATATGGTCGACAACCTTCTGCGCCAGTTCCGGGTTTGCGTTGCCGGTAAAGACCATTAAGTCAGCCACTGCGAGTTCCTTTAATTCTGTCTTGAAGTGAATTGAAGTGTAGATGTCTGCATATTTGCTAGCAGACAGAGTTTTTGCGGCAACACTTTTGTGTTGGGCGGCGCACTGCTGCGCGGATAAAAACAGGGTTTTGGCCACGGTTTTTTCCTTCGCTCAACGGGTTGCTCTGGGTGCGTGCTCGCACAACCATCGGGCGCTTGCGCTCAAGTCGGCCTTCAGGATTCGGTAAAAATTGGGGGGTGGCTTGCTGAAGCCCTGTGCGAATGGCCTGGGCCGGTTGGATCAGTGTAGACTGAATCATGTCGGAACCGGTTTTTTGAATGTGCCATTGCATATAAAGAAAGTGGCTGGGGCGGAAGGATTCGAACCTTCGCATGACGGGATCAAAACCCGCTGCCTTACCGCTTGGCTACGCCCCAGTAATGTTTCCTCAGTAGGTTGAGGAGATTTTCGCTAGCGCTCGGTGTGTCGGTGAGACCAATACACCTGTCGCTGTAAAACCCTGCCACGCTTTTGGCAGTTTGGCCTGTGCCGCAAGGGCTGCCTCTGCCGTGGGGAATGCTGCAAAAATGCAACCCCCGGTGCCGGTGAGTTGTGCCGGAGCAAATTGCTCGAGCCACTCTCTGGCATCGCGTATTTCAGGGTAGAGCTTTTCAACTAGTTGCTGACAGTCGTTACCGGAAAGTTGTTCCAGTTTTTCGCTGTCGAGTTGCATCTCGTTGGCCTGCTCCTCGCGAAGGGCCGCTAATGTAATTGCGACTGAATCTCTTGTCAAACCTGAATTGCAAAAAATTTTCGCGGTGCTCACTTCGCAACCAGTTGAGACCACTAAATAGTGGCGTTGCTCGGTAGCCACTGGGGTTAATTTTTCGCCAACCCCCTCGGCCCAAGCGGTGTGCCCGCGCACAAAAACCGGGACATCGGCACCCAGCTGCCGCCCGAGTTCTGCCAGTGCAGCGATGGATAATTGGCACTGCCACAAATGGTTGAGCCCGAGCAGCGCCGTTGCCGCATCACTGCTGCCGCCACCGATGCCGCCGCCGTGTGGCAATTTTTTTATCAGGCGAATATGCGCACCGAGTGAATGTTGTCGCGCAGGCTCCGCGTGCTGGCGCAATAGCTGCGCAGCGCGAAATACCAGGTTGTCTTTTTCCGCCACATCCAGTGTGCCGGCATCCACGCTGATTATCCCGTCGCTGCGCTCACTGAATTCCAGTGAATCGCCGTAATCGAGAAGCTGGAATAAAGTTTGTAACTCGTGATAGCCGTCTGGGCGACGGCCGAGAATACGCAGAATCAGGTTGAGTTTTGCAGGGGCGGGCAGGGTTAGCAGCATGGGGCACAGTGGATCGGTAAATTACAGGCTCGCCATCATACCCGTATGCTGCGCTTTCGGCATTTATAACCCCCAGTCTTTAATCACCAGGGTGACAGATACCGGGCCTGCGGGGCTGTTGGTTTGCGCTTTTATCCGGGTGGGCAGGACAAAGGTGCCCTCCTTGCGGTAGTCGCTAAAACTGAGCGCCCAGCCGGATTGTTGCAGGCTTTGCAGCTGGCCCTCGGCATTGCGTTTTTCACCACTTTTGGCGCCGGGGGCGGGCAGTCCTCGCACCCAGTAAAACATTTCCCGGGCGGGTAGGGGCCAGCCCAGTGCTTCTTGGGTCAACTGCGCGGGGTTACGCGCATAAACCGGTGCTTCACTGCCGCGCACCAAACTGACGCCACCGGCGGAGCCGGTAATTACCGTGGTGCCGGCACCGAGAGGGCCGCTTAAGTGCAGGCGAAAATTCTCAGCGCCGCCCTGGAGCCAGGCCAGGTTGGCACTGCCGTTTTCTTTGGGGGAGCGCACGCCCAGTTTGCCTTTGAGATTCCACTGGGTAAATTCCACTACCGTTTTTGGTGTTGGCTTTTCACTGCGCTCGTTTGGCTGGGGTTCCGGCTGAGGTTTTTGTCCACTACAGGCAGAAACTATTATTGCCAGGCAGGCCAGCAGGAATAAATAGAATTTTCGCGCGGTTATTTGGTCAGTGATCTGATGCATGTTGTTCCAGTGACTCTTTGATTTGTAGGCGCTGCATGGCGGCCGGAATAAGCTTGCTGTGGGGATTGAGCAGAAGGCCTCGTCTCCATATTCTCAGTGCCGCTTCCCTGTCTCCCTGAACCCAAAGTACTTCGCCGAGGTGTGCGGCAATTTCGTGATCGGGATGTTTATCCATCGCCTGCCGCAGGTACTTTTCCGCAGCGGCGTAATTACCCAGACGGTACTCTATCCACCCCATGCTGTCGATAATTGCCGGGTCTTCCGGTTCGAGTTCCAGGGCGCGGCTGATCAATCGATAGGCTTCCGCGTGGCGCGATTTGTCATCAATCAGTTTATAGCCGAGAGCGTTGAGGGCCGTGGCGTTATTGGGGTCCCTTTCCAGCAGGATTCTCAGGTCCTCTTCGAATTGTTGTGTATTGCCGAGTTCATCGTGCAGCAGCGCGCGGGTGTAGATCAAGCGACCGCTGCCGCCGTTAATTTTTAACGCTTCTTCTATTCGCTGCAGCGCCGCGTCGGCCTCACCGCTTTTGCGCAGTAATTCGACCTCCATCAGATAAAAATGTTCTTCTTGGCTGGGGTGCTTTTTCCTCAGTGTGGCAAACCACTCCCGGTTGCTGTTGTGCCGCCCCAGGCTCGCCAGTAATTCTGTCCCCCGGGTAATGGCCTCCACGTAATCGCTGCCGGGGCCCACTTGGCGGAAATGTTTCACTGCGCTGGAAAAGTCTCCAGATTTTTCTGCGATGCCACCCAGGTAAAAATGTGCAGCGGATTCGTGCTGTTGTAGCTCGATCAGTTGGGTAAAGAGCATTTTGGCTTCGTCGGCCTGATCGGTTTCATATTGAATCAGGGCCAGCGAAAAAATCAGGTTGCCATCCTCGGGGCTCTGTCGCACCAGCTCGGCAAACTGCTGGCGAGCCAGGGCCAGGTCCTCGCGAATAAGCAGACGGGCATACTGAAGGCGCAGCGGGCTCTCGGAGGGGTGAATACCGACAAGTCGTTCGAGCAGGGCAATGGCTTCCTGGCGCCGGCCCAGATCAACCAGCAGGTGGCTCTCCAGCAGCGGGGCATCCAATTGGTTCGGGTGCCGCTCCTGCACGCGGTGTACCAGGGAGAGGGCGCGGGTAAATTTTTGCTCGGTGCGCAGCACCATGGCGTAGGCGAGTACGGCCTCGTCATTGAGGGGGTAGTCCTCGGCCAGTCGGGCAAACTCCCGCTTGGCCTGCGCGGTCAGCTGTTCGTGGCCAATGGCCGTGGCGGCGAGGGATTGCATGGGCGGATCGCCGCCCAGTTGCAGGGTCTTGGCGGCGTGAATTAGGGCTCGGTGTAAGTTGCCTGCCAGGGCCAGCTCGACGGTGAGGGCCAGTTGTGCATCGGCACTTTGCGGTTCCAGCTCCACCCACAACTGGGCGGAGTCCAAAGCGGCCTGGCGGGCGTTTAAGAAGCGGGCGATACGCGTTGCGCGGGCGGCAACCCCGGCATCTTTAGTGATCTCCGCCTGGCGGTAGTAGTTGGCCAGTGCGATATCGTAGTGCTCGCGGATGCCGGCAACTTCGGCGACCAAGAGCGTGTAGAAGGTATCGATAGGAAAGCTTTTGACCTCCGCTGCGGCTGGCTGCGGGGCTGTCTTTTCTTTCAGACTCTGCGGTTCCTGCGTTGTTGTCGCCGGCTCTTCGGTGGGGGCCGCTGAGGTCTGGCTCTGCGTGCAGGCGGTCAGCGCCAGGGACAAAAACACGGCGGCGAGCTTGAGCAGGTGGTTGTCAATATGGGTGGGGCGTTGTAGTGCGCGAGGAGGGAGCATAGATCGTGTCCATACGTTGTCGCTAAAGACTGGCAATTGGCGTGTTTTAAGCGATTATCGCCATATAATTCTAGTCGTGAATCGGGGTTAGAACGGTCGTGGGCTGGGGCTCTTGCCAAATCGGCGGGCAATTTTACTGGCTCATGTGCTTGCAAGGGAGGCGACAGCCTATGAAAATGCGCTCCCAGTGCGGTTTCCGCCTTTTAAGATTTAATGCTAACGGAAGTCTATGCCAATTCTTACCCTGGGTATCAACCACGACAGCGCGTCGGTCGAAGTGCGCGAGCGGGTGGCCTTTGCCCCCGAGGTGATGCCCGGCGCACTGGGAGATGCGCGAAAAGCACTGGGGTGCCGCGAGCTGGCCATCCTGTCTACCTGCAATCGTACCGAAATATATGGAAACCTGGATGCGGAAGCCCTATTGCAGTGGCTGTCTGAATACCACCAGGTACCCCTGGAGCAGCTCAGGAGCTGTGCCTATGTGTACAGCGGCGAGGAGGCGATTCGCCATATGATGCGCGTCGCCTGTGGTCTCGACTCCCTGGTATTGGGCGAGCCGCAAATCCTCGGCCAGATCAAATCCGCCTATGCCGTGGCGCGGGAATCCGGCAGCGTTGGCAGCGAGCTGCACCGGGTTTTCCAGCGGGTGTTTACCGTCGCCAAGAAGGTGCGCACGGAAACGGCGATTGGCGAAAACCCGGTCTCTGTCGCCTATGCCGCTGTCTCTTTGGCCTCGCGTATTTTTACCGACCTGAAAAAGCAGACCGCACTGCTGATCGGTGCGGGAGAGACCGTGGAACTGGTTGCCCGCCATTTGCTCGATCAGGGCATCAAGCAGGTTATCGTTGCCAACCGCACCCTGAGCCGGGCCCAGCTGCTCGCCGAGAGTTTCGGGGCCGAGGCAATCCTGCTGGCGGATATTCCGGAGCATCTGGCACGCGCGGATATCGTTATCAGTTCCACCGCCAGTCAGCTGCCGATCCTGGGTAAAGGCGCGGTTGAATCGGCGCTGCGCAAGCGCCGTCACAGGCCCATGTTTATGGTGGATATTGCAGTCCCCCGGGATATCGAGTCAGAAGTTGGCGAGCTGGATGATGTCTATCTGTATACGGTGGACGATCTGCGCGGGGTGATTGACGAGGGCAAGCGCTCCCGCGAGAAGGCGGCGGAGGCGGCTCAGGAAATTGTCGATGCGGCTGCGGCAGAGTTTACCAAGGAGAGCCGCTCCCTGGAGGCTGTGGACAGTATTCGCAGCTACCGGCAGCGGGCCCTGGAAGTGAGTGCTTCCGAACTTGAGCGGGTGCTGTTGCAGCTGGACAAAGGCGAGGAGCCCCGTCGACTGATGGAGCAGCTCGCCCGCTCCCTCACCAATAAACTAATTCATGCGCCCACCGTCAGTCTGAAAAAAGCCACGGCGGAGGGGGATATTGAGCGTTTGCGTATCGCTCGCGAGGTCGTTGGGTTGGATGATCTCACCGATATCGATTTAGAGAAAAAGCATCAATGAAAGAATCGTTACTGAATAAATTGGACACCCTGCTTGAGCGTCACGAGGAAGTGTCTGCGCTGCTGGGCGATGCCGAGGTCATTGCCGATCAGGATCAATTCCGCGACCTGTCCCGGGAGTATTCTGAGCTGGAAGAAGTGGTGAAATGCTACGGCGCCTACAAGCAGTTGCAGGAAGATATGCTCGCGGCTCGGGAGATGCTGGGGGAGGACGACCCGGAAATGCGCGAAATGGCTCAGGAGGAGCTGCGCGAGGCCGAGGGCCAGGTGGAACCGCTGGAGCGCGAGTTGCAGACTCTGCTGCTGCCCCGGGACCCCAACGATAGAAAAAATGTCTTCCTGGAAATTCGTGCGGGCACCGGTGGTGATGAAGCGGCTATTTTCTCCGGTGACCTGTTCCGCATGTACTCCCGCTACGCGGAGAAGCAGGGATGGCGCATAGAGATTGTCAGTGAAAATTTCGGCGAGCACGGTGGCTACAAGGAAGTTATCACCCGCGTAGCCGGTGAAGATGTCTACGCAAAATTAAAATTCGAGTCCGGTGCGCACCGGGTGCAGCGAGTGCCGGAAACAGAATCCCAGGGGCGCATCCACACTTCGGCTTGTACGGTGGCGGTAATGCCGGAGCCGGATGAGCGCGACGCGATTGAAATTAATAAAGCGGATTTGCGTGTGGATACCTACCGCGCTTCCGGTGCCGGTGGTCAGCACGTTAACAAAACCGATTCCGCTGTGCGCTTAACCCATATTCCCACCGGGATTGTGGTGGAGTGTCAGGACGAGCGCTCCCAGCACAAAAACAAAGCCAAGGCGATGGCACTCTTGCAAGCCAAGCTCAATACTGCGCAGGAGACGGCGGCGGCCCAGGAAATTTCCGATGCCCGCCGCAGCCTGGTGGGCAGCGGCGATCGCTCGGAGCGCATCCGCACCTATAACTACCCCCAGGGCCGCGTTACCGATCACCGTATCGGTCTCACCCTTTACAAGCTCGATGAGATTATGCAGGGGGCTCTGGAGGAGGTGATCGGGCCATTGCGCACGGAGTACCAGGCCGACCAGCTGGCGGCTTTAGCCCAATAATTCCCGATTTTTTACGCCGCCTCGAGCGGCGTTTTTATAGGTTTTTCTCCATGACCAGCGTCAAGGAAAATATTGCGCGCTGCGCCCAGTTAACCGATAGCGACAGCGCGCGCCTGGATGCAGAACTTCTGCTCGGCAGTGTGTTGGGGCGCGAGCGCACCTGGCTCTATACCTGGCCGGAATACGAATTAAATGAAGCTGAGCAGGCGCGCTTTGACCAGTTGCTCCAGCGCCGACAGGCGGGGGAGCCGGTGGCGCACCTTATCGGCGAGCGCGAATTTTGGTCTCTGCCTCTGAAGGTGGATGCCTCCACCCTGATCCCCCGCCCGGACACTGAATTACTGGTAGAGACCGCCCTGGAGTTTTTCCCCCAGGGCAGGTTGCGGGCGCTGGATTTGGGCACGGGCACGGGGGCGATTGCCCTGGCTCTGGCGTCGGAGCGACCGGGCTGGGAAATTATTGCAGCGGAAAAATCCCCCGCTGCGGTCGGTTTGGCAGAGGAGAACCGGCGCTCCCTCAAGCTGCACAATGTAGAAATTATCCAGAGTGATTGGTTTTCCAATGTGGCGCCACAGCCGTTTTCCCTGATCGTCAGCAATCCCCCCTATATCGATGCCGCTGACCCGCACTTGGTACAGGGCGATGTACGCTTTGAGCCGCGCTCTGCGCTGGTGGCGGAGCGGCAGGGCCTGGCAGATATTGAGCATATCGCTGCAACAGCGAGTGCTTATCTCGAAAACGGCGGCTGGCTAATGGTGGAGCACGGCTGGCAACAGGCCGATAGCGTGCGGGAAATTTTTTCTGCGGTGGGATTGCAGCGGGTTTCAAGCCGCAGGGATTACGCCGGTTGGGAGCGAATTACTCTGGGACAAAAATAGTGGGGCGCGCAAGTTGGCCACTGAATGCGCAGCGGGTGGCCGGCTCGCGGGTGTAGCGCAGCGCTTGCCATAAGCCGGGGCAAGCGCCTTGCGATTGACCGCAGAGGGGTTATTCCTCACCTTCCGTCGGCGACTGCTGTTTCTCTGGTGTGGCCGGCACTTTACTCTCCGATTTTTCAGCGACCGACTCTTCCGCGACCACTTCCTGGGGTGGACTGATTTGCTCCTGGGGCGCCTGGAGGCCGATATGGTAGGCGGCAAATCCCGGCTGCACGACTTGGTTCAATGCCATACCGAGAATGCGGCCGTTGTGCTCGGAGCGAATTTCCGTGCGCACATTGGTAATTGGGTTGGTCACCGTTCCCAGCAGGTCCCCTTCGCGCACAAACTCCCCCAGCTGCACCTCACTGAAGATAACCCCGCCGGTGGAAGTCCGCTGCCAGGTGGAGGTGTAGTAAACCGGCTCGGGATCGCCCCAGAGGCGGAATTTGCTCACCATGTCCAATTGATTGAGCAGTGTGCGGATGCCTTTCACACTGTGGCTTACCGAGAGTTCATCGAGCACCATCGGCGCCCCGGCCTCCAGGGTGACGGTGGGGATGCCGGCCTCTACGGCGGCGCGGCGCAGGGTGCCCTTGGCTCCGGCGCTGTGCAGTACCACCGTGGAGCCAAAGCCCTGGGTCATTTTCACCACTTTGGGGTTGGTCAAATCGCCGCGCAACTGTGGCAAGTTGGTGCGATAAAAAGAACCCGTGTGCAAATCCACCACGGCGTTACAGTGGCTGATCACCTCGTGGAAAAATGAATGGGCAATTCGCGAGGCTGAGGAGCCGTCCGGATCGCCGGGGAAGTGCCGGTTCAGGTCGCGCCGGTCGGTCAGGTAGCGGGAGCTGCGGTGAAAGCCCTGCAAGTTGACGATAGGTACACCGATTACCGCACCGCTTAAGTGCTCGGCATCCAGGTCGTACATCACCCGCCGCACTGTCTCCACACCGTTCAATTCATCGCCATGCACCGCTGCGGTCAGGCAGAGTACCGGCCCCGGTTTGGCGCCATTAACCACCAGTACCGCTGTGGGACTATAGACCCCTTCGAAGTGTTGGCTGGGGGACCAGGCCAGGCGCGTGGAGGTTGCCGGGGGGACTTCAGAGCCCAGCAGGCGCAGGGGCTTGGCAACTTCTCCCGGCTCCAGGGAAATCGTGCCGGGCTCCGGCAGCTCAGTGTCGCTCGCCGCAGTTTGCTCTGCGGTTTGGTTATCTGCGGCTGTTTCTGCCGTGGGCTGGGGCTCCAGTTCGTGTATCGGTTGATCCAGTTGCAGGTTTTCCGCCTTTGGCAGAGAGGTCTCTTCGCTGTTATCGCCTGCAGGTTCGGAATCTGCCGCTGTGGTATCGGCCTCGCTGGGTGGTCCCAGTTCGGTAATAACCGGCTGATCCAGTTGTAAATTGGCGGCCTGGGGTATCTCTTCGGCTTGTGTTCCGCTGCCGTCACTGGCACTTAGGGTCTGGGAGGAGGACAGCAGAAGGGCCAGGCTTAACAGCTGGCGGGCCATTCTGGGGGTTAGGCGCGAGGTCATTCGGCACTCCGGTCAACTTCATATATCTGGGGGTGCCGGAGAGCCTTAGGTCCGGCACTGATTGGGACTTTGGAGCGCCAGTATAGTCAATACGTTCCCGAGGGATGTGATATGCGCCAAATTACGCGTGTCCGTAGGTTTGTTCGACCGCTCTGCGACTGGTTCGCCAGAAGCGAATCCCCAGGAGAATGGCAGCCGTTCCCAAACCAATACAGATCCCGACCCAGTAGCCGTAGACACCCCAGAAGAGCTCGCCGAGCCAATAGGCACTAACAAGCCCCACCAGCCAGTAGGAGAAGAGTTGCATCATCATCGGGGCCCTGGTGTCTTTGTAGCCGCGCAGGGCGCCCCAGGTCATTGCCTGGCCGGCATCCACCAACTGGAATGCGGCGCAGAACAAAAGCAGGTTGGCGGCTACCGCAATAATTTCCTCGTTGCTGGTATAGGCCTTAACAAACAGGATGCGCAGACTGATCAGAAGCACGCCGGTACCCAGTGCATAGATCAGTCCCGCGCTGATACCTACATTGCCGCAGAAGCGCGCCCGCTTTGGCCGCCCCTGTCCGAGCAGTTGCGCAATGCGGATACTCAGGGCCTGGGCCAGGGCCAGAGCTACCAGGTAAAAAATTGAGCCCACATTCATACTGATTTGATGTGCCGAGACAATTTCCTTGCCGTAGGAGGCCAGTAGAAAGGTGAGGCTGGCAAAGAAAGTCACCTCGCTGGTAGCCCCGATGCAGATGGGCAGGCCGATCGCGAACAGGTGGCGCAGTGTTGGGCCGTGAGGGCGCGGCGGCAGTAGTTTCAACTTGAGGGTGCGGTAAGCAGGGTCGGTATTGGCGTGCCAGTAAAGAGCAATAGCGATCAGGCAGCAGACGGCAGCGGTGGCCCAGCCGCAGCCCACGCCCCCCATTGCCGGTATGGGGCCGGCGCCAAACACCAGGATAATATCCAGGGGAATATTCAAGATGGCAGCGGCCATATAGATACGCATGACTGGGCGTACCTGCCCCATGCCCTCACAATAGCCGCGCAAGGCGGTGCCCACAGCAAAGGGCAGGGTGCCAACCGTCAGCGCCAGTACATAGCCCTCCAGCACCTGGCGCACCGGTTCTTCTATGTCTATCCAGTGGCTCCAAATGGGGACAGTGAGCAGGGTAGATATAACCAGGATGCCGCCAATCAGTGCGATCCACATCCCTTGCTGCAATTGCCTGGCGCAACCCTCTTCGTCGCGGCCTCCCCGCAGGTGTGCCACGACAGGGGAGATAGCGGCGAGCAGGCCAATCAACGTCACTGCGCAAACCGCCCAAATGCTGGCTCCTAAAGCGAGTCCGGCAAGGCTCACATCACTGGCGCGTCCAGCTACCAGAGTATCGACAACCCCCATACTTACGACGGCCAGGTTGCTGATCACCAGGGGGCCTCCCAAGGTGGTCAGATGGGATAACTCGGTGGAAATGGCACGTTTATACAGTTTGAACAAATTAAAGCCAAATTACAGGTGTTGTGTATGTGATTGTGCTGCATCAGCCGGGGCCGCTGGAGGTTTGTGTGGTTGTTGCGCCACGGGTTGGCCCGATCCGATCACCTTCGGTTTGTTGGGGTGACCGCAAAACGGTCAGTCACTTCAGGTGGAGGGGCATTCTAAGACTAAAGCCCACTGGCGCCCAGTGTTTATAGCGGAATTTTTTATGACTTGGCGGCTCTGGGGTAAAAGCGGATGGGGTTGAGAGGCTGGCCGGTGAGTCGTGAAGCGGGGTTGGGGCAGGCATAACCTGGCGCTATGGGGCGGGCGAAATTGGAAAGATCGCCGGGCATTGAGGTTGTGTAAGATGGTGTCATTGTTGCCACTTCGACTACTTCGGTCGTATTAAAGAAAGATAATGAAAATATGGTCATTGAGGTATCTCTTCTCGGCACCCTGCTGATCGCAATGCTGATCCTGATCGTCGGCTACTACCTGTCGCACGCTATCCCATTTTTGAACTGCAACAGTATTCCCGAACCGGTGGTGGGCGGGCTGATCTTTTCACTGCTCGCGGCCCTCGGTTACACGCTGTTTGATATTTCTTTCTCTTTTGATATGAGCCTGAAAAACCCGCTGATGGTGATGTTCTTTACCACCGTTGGTCTGGCGGCAAGTGTCAAACTATTGATTAAGGGAGGCCCCAAAGTCGTGCTGTTTCTGGCTGTGGCCACAGTGATGCTGATAGTGCAGAACCTTATTGGGGTGTTGATGGTCAAGTCGGCGGATATGCATCCGCTGTTTGGTCTGGTGATGGGCTCGGTCACCCTGTCGGGCGGCCATGGCAATGGCGCTACCTATGCGGATTTATTCAGCAATATCTACAACCTACAGGGGGTGCTGGAAATCGCCATGGCAACGGCGACCTTTGGGCTGGTGCTGGGTGGTTTGATTGGCGGACCGGTAACCGAGCGGCTTATTCGCAAGCACAACCTTAAGCCCAGTCAAGGCAAAGACCATAGCGATAATATGGTGACCTACGATGTTGACGACAAAGATACGGTCACTCCACGGCGAATGATGGAGACCCTGTTTTTACTCGTCGGGTGCATGTTGGCCGGGAGTGGCTTGCACGGTTTGCTGGTAGCGGCCGGACTGGTCATTCCGGCTTTTCTAATACCGCTGCTACTGGCGGTGCTGGTTACCAATTTGCTGGATTTTAGCGGTCGCTATCGGGTCAGCACTGCCTGTGTTGATCTGTGGGGCACTATGTCGCTGTCGATTTTTCTAGCGATGGCGATGATGTCTTTGCGGGTGTGGGAGCTGTTTAGCCTGGCTGGGCCTATGTTGCTGATTATCGGTGTTCAGGTGATTGCGGTGATGATGTTTTGCTATTTTGTGACATTTCGGGTGATGGGCAAAACCTATGATGCCGCCATCATTGCCGGGGGACACTGTGGTTTTGCGATGGGGGCAACTCCCACCGCTGTTGCCAATATGGAGGCTCTGGTGTCGCGCCACGGGCCATCGCCACAGGCCTTTTTGGTCGTGCCGTTGGTGGGAGCATTTTTTATCGATATTACCAACGCCCTGGTTATTCAGCTCTTTATGGGCTTGTCGTGGATGTTTTAGAGGGGTTGCGAGTGATTTGTCTTTTGAAAAAACGCTGTAGCGCACGGATATTTATCCTGTTGTTGCCAGTGCTACTGTCCGGCTGCTCCAGAGGGCCGGCTCTGTCAGAGTTGCAGCACAATTTGCAGGTACAGCTCGACAGCGCCTTTGGCGATGGCCTGTGGCAGGTGCAGCACTTTAAGCGTTACGGCACCCAGCCGTGGATGGGCAATACTGCCGGCGAGCGCGATCAATGGGTGGTTTATTATCACGCGGAATTGCGCTTGCGCCGCGAGTGGCGTTTTGCGGCTTGGAATGGCCAGGGGCGCAGCCCCCTGCACCAGTTGTTAAACGCGGCGGAGAGGGGAATTGAGGGGCTGGAGGCCAGTGGCAACCGGCCGGGGGATAGTATTTCGGTGCACGGTTTTGCGCTCTATCGGCAGGGTGACAACGGCTGGTCTGCGGTTCCAGCGGAGGAATCGGCCGTGGTCCTGAGCACCGCCCCAGTACCGGCAGCTGACTGATGCCTGGACGGTGACCCCTCGCGGGTTACATGATACGGGAGCTATTGTGATTTTTTGATTGTGGGGTTACTTGGCGCGCAAAGCGATAAAGGCCTCTTTGATATGTTCAACAAAGTCTGCGGCCGTTTTTGACAGGGGTTGGTTGGCGTGATGGAAGCACTTCAGTTTAAATTCTATCGGCGGACTAAAAGGCGTGCTGACCACCTCGCCACGATTATCTGCCGCAGCGGTAAACTCATCAAAAATAGAAAAACCGAGTCCCCGCGCCACCAAATTTTTGGCCAGGTAGTAAGTCTGTGCCTGAATGGAGGTTTTAGGCATAATATTTTCAGCAGAAAAGCGCTGGCTCAATAGATCGCCCAGGGGTCCGGTGTTGGAGATTGAGATAAACCCTTCTTTATCGATATCGCTGAGTTTAATCTGCTCTCGCTCGCTGCTGGCCGAGTCTGCCGGAGCAATATGCACCAGTTGCCCGGTTCCAATTTCTATGGCTTCAATGCTGGGATGGTTGCGGTCAGTAAATACCAAGGCCAAGTCATTTTCGTATTCGTAGATTGACTCTATCGCTTGATCGTAGTGTTTTGTTTTAACGTCAAAGGTCACATTGGGAAATTTTTTGTGGTAGTGCTTAATCGCATCCGGCAGAAGATTCAGGCCCAATGCAGGCATGCAAACCACGCGAATATGGCCGTGAGTGTGTTCTTTTAAATTCTCCGCCGTTTTCTTGATCGCGTTGATTTGCTGGTAAATCTTGCGAACTTCTTCGATAAGCGAGTGAGCTTCGGAAGTGGAGACCAGTTTCCCCTTTACCCGCAGGAATAATTTGAACCCGAGCTGCATCTCTGCATGACTCAATACTTTACTGACCGATGGCTGAGATACGTTCAGTAATTTGGCTGCATCGGAGATGGAGCCTGTGTTGTATACGGCATGGAAGACTTCAATATGACGGAGGCGCATTTCAGACCCATATTATCGTTATAAAAGCTTTGGGTAATAGACACAGGTTATACGTGGGTTAATTAAAGTCAATAGATGATAAAAATATTTTCAGCATAATTACGGTTCGGGTTCAGGGCCGAATAAAACACTTTCCCACAACAGCGACAAAATAAGAGGGGATTGAAATGGCATTTTTAAAACGATCTAAACTCAGCTCACTTTTCAGGCAAAATTTAGTATCCAGTTGCTCACTTCTGCTAATGGCACCTTTGGCCGTGGCGCAGGAAAATACTGAGTCTAGTGCGCTTGAGGAGGTTACTGTCGTCGGTAGCCAAATCAAGGGGGCCGATGTCGAAGGTACTCTGCCGGTATCGGTTATTGGCGAGGAGGATATTGCACTCATGGGGGCGGCTTCTGGGGATGAGTTGTTGCGCTCTATTCCGCAGATGGGACAAGTTGGTTTTAACGAGTCGGTGACGACCGGGGTAAATGCGGCGCGTGGCGATGTTAATTCTATTAACCTGCGCAGCCTCGGCACCGGCAATACTCTGGTGCTGTTAAACGGCCGTCGCATGGTATTGCACCCGGGCACGCAGACCGAAAACTATATTCCAGTGGTGACTGTGAATTCCAATACCCTGCCAGTCAATGGCCTGGAACGGGTAGAGGTATTGCGCGATGGCGCTGCCGCACTGTACGGGGCGGATGCGGTTGCCGGGGTGGTTAATTATGTGATGAAGAAGGACTACGACGGCGCTGTGCTCAATGTGCGCTACGGTTCTTCAGTGGGCACTGAACTCGATGAAGTCACAGTGAATGGCGCTAACGGTTTTGAGTTTAATGACGGTGCCACCAAGCTGAACTTGACTGGAACCTACTATAACAAGAACGGTTTTTATGCGAGCGAGCGCGATTATTCGGCCAATTCCGACCTGCGCGGCTTTTTTACTGGCGACTCTCTGTTTGAGGGGGATACCAGCCTTGATAACCGCTCAAGCATCCACGGTTGGGGCGCTTTTGACTTTGATGACCTGGGTCTGCTGCATGTGCGCCCAACCGATTTGGTGCAGGACGACGGATCGAGTGTCGACGCGAGTGATTGCTCCTACTCGCTGAGTGATTCTGATATTTGTCTGGATGATGGCAGTGGCGACCGCGCACTGCGCGGCAACCGAAACTCTGTGCGGATGCTGTCACCAGATTCTGAGCGGATCAATTTATTTAGTTTCCTGACCCATGAGCTGGCGAATGGCTCGGAATTTTATAACGAGCTGGGCTATTACCGAGCGGAGGTCGATCGGGTGCGTGAAGCGGCCGGTCTGCTCTCCAACAGCCGCTTTGAAGTGCCGGCAGATTACTACTGGAACCCCTTTGGTCCCGTGTATTTTGATGATGGTACCCTCAACCCCAATCGAATTGTGCCTGCCGGTGATGAGAATGTACCGGATGAGGGCCTCGGCTTTACGCTGACAACCTTCACCCCTTACGACGTTGGGTTGCGCAAGATTAATGTGGTCGACACCAGCTATCGTTTTGTGAGTGGCTTGCGCGGTAACTGGGGTGATTGGGATTGGGATACCGGCTTGGTTTACAGTGAGGCCGAGACCATAGACAGCACCGATAACCGCGTCAGTCACAGCCTATTTCAGCAGTCGCTGATGCTCGATACCGAAGATGCCTACAACCTGTTTAGCGGTCTCGATGTGGATGACCCAACCAGTCTCACCGACCCCACGCCCAACTCCGAGGAGGTACTGGATACCTTCCGTATCAATGTAAAAAGACAGAGTAAAACCACCCTGGCTCTGGCAGATTTCAAAGTCTCCAATGCTAATCTGTTCAGTCTCCAGGCTGGGGATGTGGGCCTGGCTGCCGGTATTGAATGGCGCGAGGAGAGCTTTGATGAGAATCGTGATGACCGTTCCGATGGCACTATCCAATTTACCGATGAGGTGACCGGTGAGCTGGTGAATGTCAGTGACATTATGGGCAGCAGTGCATCGCCGGATGCCAGCGGCTCGCGTCGGGTGATGTCGCTGTATGCCGAAATGTTGGTGCCACTCTTGCGCGACCTACCTCTGGTAGACAGCCTGGATATGCAGCTGGCGCTACGCCATGAAAACTTCTCGGATGTGGGCAGTGTGACCAAGCCTAAGTTGGCCCTATCGTGGTACGTCAACGACTGGTTTCAAATTCGCGGTGCCTACTCCGAGGGCTTCCGTGCCCCCAACCTGATGCAGTTGCACCAGGGCGCCGTATCGGTGGTGAATACCCGTACCGACCCGGTGACCGGAGAATCGGTGGGCTTGGAAGAGCAGCGTCTGGGCAATGCCGATCTACAGCCGGAGGAAAACTGGAGTCACACTTACGGTTTTGTCTTAACACCATTTGATGGTTTCACCTTTACCGCTGACTATTGGGATATCAGACAAGAGGGTGTGGTGGGTATTCTCGGTGCGAGCAATGGCCTGGCGCTGGATGCGGTGCTGCGTGAGCAGGGTTCTTACAACCCCAATGTTATTCGCGCAGAAACCAGCGATGGTTCCGTGGGTGAACCCATTTTATTCCTGGATGAATACCTCAATCTGGACCCGCGCGATATCAGCGGTGTAGACGTTAGTGCGATGTATTCCTTCGATACCGACATCGGCAATTTTGATCTGAAATGGAACGGTGCTTATCTCATTAAATTTGATCAGGACCCCAGTGAGGAAATGCAAATCCTGATTGATGCCGGAGAGGTGGCCAGCAATGCCGGCAGTCTGATCGGCGAGGATGGCCGCCCCCGTTGGCGTTCCACCATGTCGATGAACTGGCGTCAGGGTCAGTGGGGCGCGGGTGTTTTTGCCCAGTACACCAGTGCTGTGACAGATACCAGTACCCTGGCTGACAGCGATACTGCGGCACCTGATACCGCACTGCCTATCGATAGCTATACAACGGTTAACACAAATGTGGACTACCGCTTTACCGGCGGAATGAGAGATGGCCTAAGGGTTCGTGTGGGTATGAATAATATCTTTGATGAAGAGCCAGATATTGCCGATGAGCAAATGGGCTATTTCGGCAGCCTCTATTCCAATCGCGGCCGCTATGTTTATCTCGATGTGGCAAAGAACTTTTAATGCGCTTTGTTGTTGGACTTTAACGGGGGAGTAACTCCCCCTTTTTTCTTGAAGCTCTGTCTGAGCCGGCATTATCAGCGAGATTTTGACGGTGTATCCGATAGAGCCTTCTACTCCTTAAATACAATCAGTGACGACGACAACATAAGAAGAGGTTGTAGTTTTGACCATTCGTAAGCATACAGTTGCCAGCTTGATATCGATGCTGCTCGCCGTGTTGTCTCCTCTCAACTTTGCCGCCAGTGGTCCTTACAATATGGGCCGGGATGGGATTGTTCGCTATGAGGATGTCTTTCATCCGGTGGTGGGGCGCAGCGCGATGGTGGCCACACAAAATGTACTGGCCAGCGATGTCGGTGTGCAGATTTTAGAGGTCGGTGGCAACGCAGTGGACGCGGCGGTTGCCATCGGATTTGCGCTAGCGGTGACACTGCCGCGAGCGGGTAATTTGGGTGGCGGTGGCTTTATGTTGGTCCACCGCGCCGACGGTAAAAAAACGGTTGCAATCGACTATCGCGAGACGGCCCCAAGTGGTGTTTCGGCCGCAGATTTTCTCAACAGTGATGGCAGCAAAAATAGAGCGACCAGCCGCAGCTGGCACGCTATAGGTGTTCCCGGCACTGTGGCCGGTTTACATCGGGCGTGGCGGGACCACGGTAGCGGTAAGCTCAGTTGGTCGCAGTTGTTACAGCCGGCGATTACGCTGGCTGCCAAGGGCTTTGTGGTCAATTACGACCTGGCTCAGCTGTTGCAGGCCAAAAGCGAGTGGCTGCGACAGGATACCGCTACCGCGAAAGCGTATTTTAAGGCCGATGGCAGCAGCTATCGGGCTGGAGAAACCCTGCTTCAGGCTGATCTGGCTTGGTCGTTAGAGCAAATTGCCAAACATGGCCCAAAGGCTTTTTATCAGGGGGCCATTGCTGACAAAATTGTTGCTGCTATGCAGCGGCAGGGTGGCCATATTGACCGCGAAGATTTAGCAGGCTATACCGCGAAGTACAGAACCCCGGTGGTGGGTGATTACCGTGGCTACCAGGTTGTTTCTATGCCGCCGCCCAGTTCCGGTGGTGTGGCGATTATTGAGACACTGAATATTCTCGAGCAATTCCCTCTGACGCAATGGGGGCGGTCCGCACAGACCTTCCACGTAATGGCCGAGGCGATGAAGCGCAGCTTTGCCGATCGCGGTCAGCACTTGGCCGATCCGGATTTTTACCCGGTTCCACAGCAATGGTTGATCGATAAAAAGCGCGCAGGCCAGCTTGCCACAACGATCAAACTCGACCGCGCAACGCCGTCGGAGCAGCTCGGCGGACACAGCTTGCCAGAGGAAAGCCCCTCGACCACACACTTTTCGGTGATCGATGCCGAAGGTAATGCGGTATCCAATACCTACACCCTGGCTAACTCGTTTGGTACCGGCCATATGGTCGAGGGAACGGGGATATTGATGAATAACCAGGTGTATACCTTTTCTGTGCAGGCGGATGTTGAGGGTGCGACAGGTTTTTCTGCAAGCAAGGCAAATCGGCTGGAGCCGGGTAAGCGCCCGGTCAGTTCACAGTCACCGACAATCGTGCTGAAAGAGGGCAAGCCCTTTTTGTTGGTGGGCAGTCCTGGTGGCAGCCGCATTATCAATGTGGTGACACAGGTAATCAGCAATGTCATTGACCATGAAATGAATATAGCCGAGGCCACCAATGAGCGGCGTATTCATCACCAGTGGTTGCCGGATATTCTCGAGGTTGAACCGGGTTTTAACCGCGACAGTATGGCGCTGTTGCGGGCCAAAGGGCACAGGGTTGAGGAGACGCGCACTATGGGCAGCAGCCAATCGATTATGGTGCACGATGGCTATTATTTTGGGGCTTCAGACCCCCGCCGGCCCAATGCCAAAACCGTTGGGTTGGATTAAATAAAAGCAGTTTGTTGGGGTGGAGCCCCGGGAATATATCAAGTGAATAATAATTTTTGCTTTTTTATAAAGCGTTAATTAGGGGGAGCGGATTGCAATGAATGATTATGAATTTGTTGATAAATATGCAACCGATGCTGTTGCCGTAAACCCCGCCAATGAGCTGCTGACAAAAGCAGCAATTCAGCAGGGGCTGTTGAGTGCAGAGGAACCGCTGGTCGGTTTTGTGGATATTGCCGGGGTGGAGCACACGGTACAGTCTTTACATCAGGCTTTTCCAAAACACTTTACGCATCATTTTGCGGTGAAGGCCAATGGTATGTCGGCGGTATTAAAGCTGCTGAAAAAACTCGGCATGAGTGCCGAAACGGCAAGTCCCGGTGAGCTGGAGCAGGCACTGAATGCGGGCTTTACTGCCGATCAGATTGTGTTTGATGAGCCGGCAAAAACCTTCGGGTTGATTCGCCGGGTATTATCCCTGGGTGCCACTTTACATATCGATAATTTCGATGAAATGGCGCGGGTGCAAGAGATCCTGGGCAATGACCCAACTTGCGGCGAGTTGGGCTATCGAATTAACCCTCAAGTGGGCAGTGGTCAGATTAAAGCGATGAGTACCGCAGGGCTACACTCCAAGTTTGGTGTGGCCCTTGATGATTACGGTAATCGTGAGCGTATTATCAATGACTATTTGAAGTACCCCTGGCTCAATACGATCCATACCCATGTTGGCTCCCAGGGCTGCCCCTTTAATCTGATGGCGGAGGGGATCGCCAAGGTAGTGGCGCTGGCCAAGGAGATTAACAAACGCGCCGGAGAGCAGCGTATCCGTTCAATTGACATTGGCGGAGGTCTGCGGGTGAATTTTTACAGTGATAAAGTGACACCCACCTACCGTCAGTACGCCGACTTCCTGAAAGAGCAAGTTCCCGCGCTATTCACGGGCGAGTTTAAAGTGAAAACCGAGTTTGGCCGCGCGGTGATGGCGAAAAATGGCTGTATTTTATCTCGGGTGGAATACGCCAAAAACAGTGGTGGACGGCATATTGTCACCACTCACGCCGGTGCCCAGATTGCCGCGCGCACTATTTTTATGCCGGAGGCCTGGCCTCTGCGCTTATCCTCTTTCGATAGTCGCGGTGCCAGTAAGACACAGAATTTTATCGAGCAGGATATTGCCGGCCCCTGCTGTTTCTCGGGAGATGTCATCGCCAATCGGCGGGTAATGCCAAAGCTCGACAGTGGCGATTATGTCATGCTCCACGATACCGGTGCGTATTATTTTTCCAATCCATTTTATTATAACTCCCTACCGGCACCGGCGGTTTACGGTTATCGAATTAGCGCGGCAGGCTCGGTACAGTTTGAACAATATCGGGCAGCGCAAACGCTTGGCGAGATGATGCAGGTCGTGGGTTAAAAATAAGAGCGAGAAGAGTTATGTTGATGGTTGAGAAAAGCAAACAGTTGATATCATCATTTCTGCTGACAACGCTGCTGCTCGTATCTGTGACGAGTGAGGCGGCAAGTCATGTGGATGAAAGCGCAGCGATTATCCGCTATGACAGTATTCACCACCCGGTAATCGGCACTGGTGGCATGGTGTCAAGCCAACGCCAGCTGGCCAGTGAAATTGGTGCGGACATTCTTCGCCGGGGCGGCAACGCGGTAGATGCGGCCGTGGCTACGGGCATTGCCCTGGCGGTAACTTTACCCAGGGCCGGAAACCTTGGCGGTGGTGGCTTTATGCTGGTCTACCTGGCCAAAGAAGACAAGGTACTGGCGCTCGATTATCGCGAGATGGCACCGGCGGCGGCTCACCGGGATATGTATCTGAATCCCGAGGGCGATGTAGATACCCAAAAAGCCCGCTTCAGTTATCTCTCATCGGGGGTGCCTGGCACTGTGGCAGGGCTGGCCTATGCCTTGAAAAAATACGGCACCATGAGTTGGCAAGAGGTTGTGGCTCCCTCGATAGAACTGGCAGAAAAAGGTTTTGTGGTCTCCTATGATTTGGCCGAGAACCTGAAAAGTCGCCAGGCCTGGCTCACGGCCAATACGGCCACAGCCAAAGCCTATTACAAGCGCGGCGGTGTTCCCTACGAGCCCGGCGAGGTACTGGTGCAAAAGGATCTGGCGTGGAGCTTAAAACAGCTGGCAAAACACGGTCCGGAGGCTTTTTACCAGGGCGCAATCGCCGATAAAATTGTTGCGGCGATGCAAGCGGGGGGTGGTCTGATTACCCGCGATGACCTAGCCAACTACCGGGTGCAAGAGCGCGAGCCGGTCTCCACCGATTACCGTGGCTATCAGGTGATATCAATGCCGCCCACCAGCTCCGGCGGTGTCCATATTATTCAGATGCTCAACATCCTGGAGCAGTTTCCGATCGGCAAAATGGGTGCGGGCAGTGCCGATGCCACCCACCTACTGGCGGAGGCCATGAAGCGCGCGTACGCGGATCGCAGTGAACACCTGGGCGATCCGGATCACTTCGCCGTGCCGATTGCCGGCATCACCAGTAAAGCCTATGCGCGGGAATTGGCCGAGGGTATTTCGCTGACAAGCGCGACTCCCTCGGCAAAAATCCACGCGGGCAACCCCGCGCCCTATGAGAGCCCTGACACCACCCATTTTTCTGTTATGGATGCGCAGGGCAATGCGGTGTCCAATACCTATACCCTCAATTTTTCCTACGGTTCCGGAATCGTGATCCCCGGTACCGGTATTCTGATGAATAATGAGATGGATGATTTTTCCGCGAAGCCCGGTGTGCCCAACGCCTTTGGTCTGGTGGGAGGGGAGGCCAATGCCATTGCCGCGCGCAAGCGCCCTTTGAGTTCAATGACACCGACCATGATATTTCGCGAGGGCAAACCCTACGTGGTAACTGGCAGCCCGGGAGGCAGTCGTATTATCACTACGGTGTTGCAGGTATTGGTCAATGTTATGGACCACCAAATGAATATTGCCGATGCGGTCCACGCGCCCAGAATTCACCATCAATGGCTGCCGGACCAATTGGAACTGGAGCCTGGCTTTAGTCCGGATACCATCAAACTGTTGCTGCAAAAAGGGCAGCAGGTGAAACAGGGTCGGGCCATGGGCAGTGTGCAGTCCATTATGTGGAAAGAGGGATTGTTTTATGGTGCCTCTGATCCCCGCCGTCCCGATGCTGGAACAGTAGCTGTGCAATAAGCGCAGCGCGGGTAAATTTATAACGCTAAAAAGCCATCGGCTGTGGGGGGGGGGGAAGATGAACGGGATAGGGCGAAAGGGCCACCAATTAATCAAGGTTTTTAGCCTGCTACTGGCCGGTATAATCTTCTCGACCGGGCTGTCTGCCAAAACCGCAGCGCATAATACGGTTATTACTGGGCGAGTGGTGGATGAGCAGGGTAAAGCGATTACCGGGGTTGAGATCAATAATAATGATGGCGTGGTTTTTACCCGCAAGGGCAACTTCCGCCTGACGCTGGCTGCCGAAAATATCTATCAGCTTAAATTTTCTGCGGCCGGCTACTACCCCCTAACCCATACTTTTTCCGCCCATGAATTAACGCTCAGCGATGGAAAAATTCCCGACGTTACCCTGGTGGCCCGAAAACCCGGCCGGGTGATGTTGGCTTTTGCGGGTGACTTAATGACAGGGCGGCGTTATTACAAGCCGCTAAAGGGGGACAAGCCCCTGCTGCGTGAGAGCAGTGATGCCGCACAGTTTAAGCAGCTGCTGGCCCCGATCAAACCATATCTTGTCGATGCGGATATCGCTTCAGTCAATTTGGAAGCGGTTCTGGTCGGTGATAAGCCCGGCACGGAAACGCCGAAAAGTGTCACTTTCTATTCCCGTCCGCTCACCCTGGCGGCATTAAAATGGGCGGGCATCGATTACGTCACTTTGGGCAATAATCACCTGTATGACTTTGGCGATGCCGGGGTAACAAGCACGCTCGACGCCCTGCGGGAGAGCGGCTTGAAATTTTCAGGGGGCGGGCTGAATGAGCCCCAGGCGCTTGAGAGCGCTCTGCTGCAAGGGGGCTCACAGCAATACAGCCTATTGGGCTTTGTGGGCTGGCGCGGTAACTTCTCCCCCAATCAGGTGGCCGAGGGAGAAAAAGCCGGGGCCGCCCTCGGCAGTGAAGTGAATATAGCCCGCACAGTGGCCCGCGAAGCCGCCGAGCAGCGCCCGGTGGTGGTGCAGTATCACGGCAGTGAAGAGTACAGTTACGCGCCCACTGAACTCAGCCAGCGCCGTATGAAGCTGGCCATTGACCGGGGGGCCGATCTGGTTATTGGCCATCACCCTCATGTGCTGCACGGCTTTGAGTTGTATCGGGGCAAGCTTATCGCCTACTCCCTGGGCAATTTTTTATTTGATCAGTACTTTCAGGAGACCCACCGATCTGCGCTGCTGTACGTATGGATGGATGGCGAGCAGTTTGTGCGGGCTGAGGTGGCGCCGCTCTATATTCAGCACTATCAGCCCACACCTGCGGTTGGGGCTGTGCGGCAGCATATTCTCCGCCGCCTACAGCATCAATCCTTTCTAAATGGACTGTCTCTGTCGGCCAGTGGCGGACACGGGGTTATTTTGCCGGATAGTGGTAAACGAGCCCGCAAGGCGCCGAGCGCTGGCACTGCTCCGCTGGCGCCTACACCGGGCCTGTGGGCGGGCAAGCTGTCGCTGACCTGGCAACAGCAATTGCCGGCGCTCGAGGGGATTGACCCACAGGCGAGCTGTACCAGCGGCCGCGATCTGTTGGTGACCGGTGATTTTGAATCCGATCGATTGCTGCCTGGGCAGCCTTCCACCTGGCGCCTGTCCCCCGCCAGTAGTATCGATGCGGGAACTGCCCGTTCGGGAGATCACTCGATGGTACTGCGCGGAGATAGCGGCGGCCTTGCCGGGGCGGTTACCCGTGGCTTTCACCGGTTGGTGGAGGCGGCGCCACAGGCATCTCACTCGCTGCTCGGCTACGCCCGCTCGACGCAGCCACAGTCGCTACAAGTCTGTTTGGAATACGCCCCTCGCAAGCGCGCCTTCTCACAATCGTTGGCGTCTGCGGAGCGGGAATGTTTCGGCACTGTTGCAATCGGCGGGGACGACTGGCAGGCGTTTCGAGTCGACTTCCCGCCGCTGGACAAACAGGCGGTTAAAGGCTATCGCCTGCGCTTGCAGGCAGCTGTTGCCGAGGGCGAGGCTATTACCCTCGATGACCTGGCCTGGGTGGCCTGGGATAAAACCGCCCCCTGTGCACAACTGGGCGATGGGGTTACCAATATCGATGCGTTGGCCTTGGAGCCCCAGGGTGAGGCAGCAGTGGATTTGCAGCCGGAGGTCCCGCGCCACTGAGTCTCTTGTGCTCGGGCTTACTCTCTTGAGGTCTCTACTTCGCGCTGTGGCTGCTGTCCGACTCGAGGTCTGCGAGCAGCGATAGGTCTTTTTCGTCGGATTGAACTGGGTGCCGTGTAAGAATTGGCGCTATCACTCGACTAAAGTGAACAGAGACGCTGATGATGGAGTGAGCTAAATGGGTGGTGTTATGAATCGCCTGAGCTGCGGGTACACAGGCTTTGTGCGCTATGCGCGCAAGATCGACTGGCTGGGGCCGCTGTTGTTGCGGATTTATCTGGCGCCGATTTTTATCCTCGCGGGTATGAATAAGGTGAGCCATATCGAAGATATTGCCGCCTGGTTTGGCAACCCCGACTGGGGCCTGGGCCTTCCGGCGCCCATGTTGATGGCCTGGATGACTGCACTGGTGGAGCTTGTTGGCGGTGTCGCTATCCTGGTGGGAGGCGCGACCCGGCTGGCGGTGATTCCGCTGATGTTTGTGATGGCGGTGGCGGCGGCCACGGTCCACTGGGAGTACGGCTGGTCGGCGCTGCCGGATAAAACCCTGAGTGTGCCCTGGGAGTGGCGCAAGGATTTGATTGAAGGGGCCTCGGTGCGCAAAGAGAAGATTGTGGGTCTACTGAAAGAGCACGGTAACTACGAATGGCTAATGGAAACTGGCGGCGTAACTATTCTAAAGAACGGTATTGAGTTTGCAGCGACCTATTTCATTATGCTGTTGGCGCTATTTTGTAGTGGGGCTGGGCGCTTTTTCAGTGTGGATTACTGGCTGTGCCGTCACTATAGCGGGCAGGGAGGTGCCTAGAGATGTTATACTCGCCGATTATTTGAACATTTGAGCGAGTATTTCACTTGATAGGAAAGTTGTTCCGCCGTTCCTCCTCCAAAGAGGATAAGGGCTCCCGCCGGGGAGAAGACAGCTCCGAGCGCCGAAAAGAAGGGCAAAAGCCGTCTGATAAGGCTGCCAAGGGGCGTACAAAATCCGCACAGGCGGAGGGGAAGTCGCGCAGGGGCAGTAGCAGAGGTGCTCAAAAAGGGCGCCAGCGCAGCAGGGCGCCGAAGGCTTCGGCACCCTGGTCCCTGGATGAATTCCAGGTGGCGGAGCAGGAGGACAAGGTACGCTTCCACGACCTGGGACTGCCCGATGAGTTGATGCACGCTATTTACGATCTGGGTTTCCAGTATTGCTCACCTATCCAGGGCCGCTCCCTTCCCCACACTCTCAATGGCCACGATTTGGTGGGCAAGGCGCAAACCGGTACCGGTAAGACCGCCGCCTTCCTGATCACTGTAATTGACGATCTGCTCAAGCATCCCTTTGATGGGGAGCGTTATGCCGGTGAAGCCCGCTCCCTGATTATCGCTCCGACCCGCGAGCTGGTGATGCAGATTGCCGATGACGCCAAGGCGCTGTGTAAACATACCGACCTGGAGATTCACACTCTGGTTGGCGGTATGGATTACGACAAGCAGCAGAGAAACCTGAATGAGCGCCTGGTGGATATCCTGGTGGCTACGCCGGGTCGTCTGCTGGACTTTGTCGGCAACCGGGATTGCTACCTGGATCAGGTGGAAGTTTTGGTGATCGATGAAGCGGATCGCATGCTGGATATGGGCTTTATCCCCCAGGTGCGCCGCATTGTGCGCCAGACCCCACGCAAAACCCACCGCCAAACCATGTTCTTCTCTGCCACATTTACCCCTGAGGTTGATGATCTGGTGGAGCAGTGGACCGATGACCCGGTAGTTGTGGAGATTGAGCCGGAGCGCGTGGCCACGGATTCGGTGGAGCAGCATGTCTATCTGTCTGCCAGCGAAGAAAAGTACACCTTGCTCTATAACATTGTGCAGCGGGAAGAGGTGGATAGCCTGATCGTGTTTGCCAACCGCCGCGACCAGTGTCGCCGCTTGCACGAGCAGCTTCTCGCCCACGGTATTTCCGCCGGTCTGCTCTCCGGTGAAGTGGCGCAAAACAAGCGGGTTCGCACCCTCGATGACTTTAAGTCCGGCAAAACCAAGGTGCTGGTGGCTACAGATGTCGCCGGGCGCGGTATCCATATCGACGGCATTAGCCATGTGGTGAATTTTACCCTGCCCGAAGAACCTGAAGATTACGTACACCGCATCGGTCGAACTGGCCGAGCGGGTAAAACCGGCACGTCTATCAGTTTTGCCTGTGAAGATGACGCTATGCGTTTGGAGCCCATTGAGCAGCTGCTCGGTGGCAAGCTCAAGTGTGAAGTACCGCCGGAAGAGCTTTTGGTGGAACCTCCCAAAGTAAAAGTTCAACGCAGTCACGGTGACCGCGATGGACGTCGCGGAGGCTCTGGTGGGCATCGCCGCCCACGCCGGCACTGACTTTCCCTGTTGCTGCAAGGGCTTGTTACCCTTGCAGCATCGGTATTAATGGCCTTGGTGGATTTTGAGTTCTCAATCCTGCCCTAAAGTTAGGTATTTTAGCCTGTTGCAATAAGGCCAAGCCCCACTGTTTAGCGTTGCTCCTGCAATTCTGGAGTGGCTCGCATGCTGACTCCCCCACTCAATAAAAATTACAGTTAATACTCCGATGCGCACCCTCTATCTACATATCGGCTTCCATAAAACCGGCTCCAGCTCCCTTCAGTTGGCGATGAAAGAGCAAGAACAGGCCCTGAATAGGGCCGGCTTCGAATTCCTCTCCCTGGGAAAAAAGGGCAATTCCTCTAGCTGTGTTGACGTTGTCGAGGAGAGAGAGCAGCTCCATTTTCAAGTTAATTCACGCTTCGATAAATTGCTTGCTACTAGGCGCAGCGACCGAACTATAGTGTCGGCAGAGCACCTTTGCTACTTGTATCAGCGTGATGATATTGAGCGCGTTCAGCGAGTATGTGCCAAGCATTTCGATAAGGTTGTGGTGATTGTTTACCTGCGTAGGCAAGATCTACAGGCGATATCCTTTAAAAAACAAGGGGCGAGAGGGGCCGCGTCCAAGCGGAGCTCCTCAAGTAAATTACTTGGCCACGACGAAGGGGCATTTCCCTCCCTCAGTAAGGATATTGAGATCTACTACGACTATTTTGCCAAATTAAAGGTGTGGGCGTCGGTATTTGGAGCCGATGCCCTCAAGGTTGGACTTTTTAGTCGGGAAGCCTTGCACGGTGGCGATATTGTGAGCGACTTCCTCAGTTTGCTTGAGGGCGATGTAGAACTGTCGGCTCGGCAGGTGAATGAGGGTGTGGCAAGAAAGGAGTTTTTACTCACCCATAAATTATTGGCATTGGGGGTGGCGGAGTCCGAGCTGATTAAGCTGAAGCCAATGATGCAAGAGGATGACACTCAGCTGATACCATCGCGGAGTGATGCCCGGCAATTCTTTATGCACTTCAAAGATTCCAATCAACAGCTGAACGATACCTTTTTGAGTAACGATTCAGGCCTGGCATTTGATACGGATTTTTCTGGCTATCCCGAACAGGGAAATGACTGGATTAGCGTGCGCGAGCTATCTGAGTGGATTCCAGAAATTCTGTCTGCGGGTATTCAGAGGCCTGAGGGGTTGCGCGATGCACTGTTGGCAGACAAGCTCCAGCAGATGATCGGCAGGGGGCTTTCTGGGGAGGCGTTGACGCGGGAGCTTGAATATTTGGCCAAGTGCTTGTCGGCAACGGCTTATATTGCCAGGGGACAGCAGCCTTGGTATCGGGCTCTGAAAAAAAAGAAAACCTCAGGTCGGTGATGTCAAATACACAGCCCTCTGCATGAGAGGACTGTGTATTTTTAGGCGGGGTTACTGAAGCACTGGAGTTTGAGAATCTGGGTTGCCTTCAATACGCAGCCTCTCAATCCACAGAGCGGTACCACCGGCAACGGCCGCAGGCATAATAAAGATATTTAAAATGGGCACCATTTTGGCCAGCATTACGCTGCCGCCAAAGGCCAGGGTGGTGAGTTTGCGACGGCGCAGTACTGAGGTTAATTCAGCAAAGGGACGCTGGTTATTATCCAGTGGATAGTCGACGTATTGAATTGCCATACACCAGGCGCCCCAGGCGGCGGTGAGCACTATGGGGATAATAATGGTCCAGCTAGTGAGCATGGCAATAATAAATACGATTAGCCCCCAAAACACGAAGTAACCGAGCTTACGCAACTCTCGGCCCAGGGTGCGCGACACCATTTGCATTATCGGCTCGGCAGGGGGAGCTTTGCCGGTGAGCAGTTCCTCGACCTTCTCGGCGAGCAGCCCGTTAAAAGGGGCGGCGATGATATTGGTGATAACGCTGAATAAATAGCCGTAGGCAAGAAAGAACAGGAAAAGCACCAGTAGTGCAATAATCCAGGCCAGCCAGCGAAAAGCACTGGCAGCCCAGGCAGCACCCTTGGCCATCATCGCCTCCCACCAGGACATATTTTCTGTATTGACCGGAGTGTGGGAGAGCAGGCTGCCGATATAATCGCTGAGTCCGCCC
This sequence comes from Microbulbifer regidiadema (SeqCode), assembly GCF_052466995.1. Taxonomy (NCBI): domain Bacteria; kingdom Pseudomonadati; phylum Pseudomonadota; class Gammaproteobacteria; order Cellvibrionales; family Microbulbiferaceae; genus Microbulbifer; species Microbulbifer regidiadema (SeqCode). The sequence goes on from NZ_CP174297.1 coordinate 4,576,349, forward strand.
AGCTGTGAAATCATAATGCCGCTGATAAGAATAAACAGTACCAGATTTATCAGCAGTGGCACCAGGATAAAGGGGCGCAACTCGCGCCGGCTAATTAAGTGGATACCGCGCACCAGTGCGTCGATACCGTGAACGGGGTTTGAAGTCATACACTCACCTCTCGCTGGTGCAATGCCCGAATTTTCAGGGGTTGTTAGTTGGCGCCAGCGGCTTTTAATATTTCGCGATACTCAGCGCCCTGGCGGTGTTCGCCAATGCGTGCCAGTAGGGTTTTGCCGTCGGGGCCGGGGCTGTTCAGGTCGAGGCCCTCAGCGAGAAACAGTGTTACAAAAGTGGCAAAGCTCTCTACTTTCATACTGCGGTAGGCGCGTTCGAGCAGGTGGTAATCCCGATTGACGCCTGTGGGGGCTTCGCCAACCAGGAAGCCGGCAATGCGCTCCTCATCAAACACTTCTCCGAGGACCTTCTGTTTGTCTTTTTTCTGGCTCAAAACGATATCCTTGCTAGATAAATAAGGCGCGGGCAGGGCCCGCCCCAGGTGTTAAAATATTGTGAGTTAAAGCAGTGCATCTAATTTTTGTTTAAGGATTTTATTGATCATCTGCGGGTTTGCCTGCCCCTTGGACGCTTTCATAATTTGCCCGACGAAATACCCCATCATTTTGGGGCGCTTTGATTCATCGGCCTTGCGGTAGTTTTCTACCTGAGCATCGCTTACAGCGATCACCTCATCCACCATTTGTTCGATAGCGCCGCTGTCGGAAACCTGTTTCAGACCGCGTTTTTCGATCACCTCATCGGCACTGCCCTCGCCGTCGGCAATAGCCTCGAACACCTGTTTGGCGATCTTGCTGGAAATGGTGTTGTCTTTGATCCGTGCGATTAGTCCAGCTAGCTGGTCGGCAGAAACCGGAGATTGTGAAATAGTAAGTTCACGACGGTTGAGCAGCGCTGCCAGTTCACCGTTAATCCAGTTGGCGGCAAGCTTGGATTCGCCACAGGATTTACTCACAGTTTCAAAATAGTCTGCACTGGCACGCTCCTGTGTCAGCTGATCTGCATCATAAGCGGATAGCTGGTATTCCGTTTGGAAGCGGGCTGCTTTTGCATCAGGCAGTTCTGGCAGAATGCTGCGCAGTTGCTCGACATATTCATCGGTGAGTACAACTGGCAGCAGGTCAGGGCAGGGGAAGTAGCGGTAATCATTGGCCACTTCTTTGCTGCGCATAGAGCGGGTTTCATTTTTGTCTGCGTCGTAGAGGCGGGTTTCCTGGGTAATGGTACCGCCGTCTTCCAGGATGTCGATCTGACGCTCGGCTTCGACTTTAATTGCGCGCTCGACAAAACGGAAAGAATTGATGTTTTTTAATTCTGTGCGGGTGCCGAGTTTTTCTTCGCCTTTTAAACGCACGGATACATTGGCATCACAGCGCAGTGAGCCCTGGGACATATCACCATCGGAAATGCCCAGGTAGGTTACGATACTGTGAATTTTTTTCAGGTAGGCCACCGCTTCGGCAGCGCTGCGCATATCCGGTTCAGAGACAATCTCAATCAGCGGCGTACCGGCGCGATTGAGATCGATACCGGACATGCCGTGGAAATCCTCATGCAGGGATTTGCCGGCATCTTCCTCCAGGTGGGCGTGGTGCAAGCGCACTTTTTTACTGCTGCCATCTTCCAGGTGAATTTCCACTTCGCCGGGGCCGACTATCGGTTGCTCCAATTGGGTGGTCTGGTAGCCCTTGGGCAAGTCTGGGTAGAAATAGTTTTTGCGTTCGAAAACCGAGCGCTTGCCGATTTCCGCGTTCATCGCCAGGCCAAACATTACCGCATAGCGAAATGCTTCCTCATTGGGTACCGGCAGTGTGCCCGGCATGGCCAGGTCTACGGCGCAAGCCTGGGTGTTCGGCTCGGCACCAAAGCGGGTGCTGGCGCCGGAAAAGAGTTTTGACTGGGTGGAGAGCTGGACGTGTATTTCCAGCCCGATAACGATTTCCCATTCCACAATTTATCTCCTTATACGGCGCTGGCTTTGTGCCAGTCGGTTACCTGTTGGTATTGGTGGGCGATATTGAGCATGCGCGCCTCATCCAGGTAATTGCCGGTAATTTGTAGGCCCACCGGCATATTGTTTACCAGGCCACAGGGTACAGACATGCCAGGTAGTCCGGCGAGGTTGGTGGCGATGGTGTAGATATCCTCCAGGTACATCGCCACCGGGTCTGCGCTCTTGGCGCCCAGTTCGAAAGCGGGGGAGGGGGTGGTGGGGCCCATAATCACATCCACCTTTTCGAATGCCTCGACAAAGTCCTGCTTGATCAGGCGCCGGGCCTGCTGGGCTTTGTTGTAGTAGGCATCGTAATAACCGGCGGACAGTGCGTAGGTGCCCACCAGGATGCGGCGCTGTACCTCTTCGCCGAAGCCTTCGCCACGGGAGCGCATATAGAGATCGCGCAGGTCTTTGGGCTCCTCGCAGCGGTGGCCATAGCGCACCCCGTCGAACCGAGACAGGTTGGCAGAGGCTTCGGCGGGGGCAATCACGTAGTAAGCGGGTATCGCCAACTGGGTATGTGGCAGGCTGATATCGACCAGTTGCGCACCCAGTTTCTCGAACTCTTGCAAAGCCTCCTGAACCCGGCTTGCGGTTTCAGCGTTTAGGCCCTCACCAAAGTATTCCCGGGGCACTCCGATGCGGAGTCCGGCAATCGGGTTATTCAGCCCGGCGGTAAAATCAGTGGGCTGCTGTTTCAGGCTGGTGGAATCTTTCGGGTCGTGGCTGGCCATGGCGGACAGCAGGTAAGCCACATCTTCGGCGCTGCGGGCGATGGGGCCGGCCTGATCGAGGCTGGAGGCGTAGGCCACGATGCCATAGCGGGAGATGCGCCCATAGGTGGGCTTCAAGCCGGTGGTGTTGGTGAGCGCTGCCGGTTGGCGAATAGAGCCGCCGGTATCGGTGGCCGTGGCGCCGGGTATCAGTTGTGCAGCAACTGCCGCAGCCGAGCCGCCGGAGGAGCCGCCGGGAACACAGCGGGTATTCCAGGGATTTTTTACCGGGCCGTAAAAACTGCTTTCGTTGGAGGAGCCCATGGCGAACTCATCCATATTGGTTTTGCCCAGGGTAACGGCGCCGGCGGTGTTGAGATTCTCAGCAACGGTGGCATCGTAGGGGGGAATAAAATTATCCAGCATCTTGGAGGCGCAGCTGGTGCGTATGCCCCTGGTGCAAATAATATCTTTGTGGGCGATGGGCACGCCGCACAGTGCCGCTGCCTCACCGCTGGCCAGGCGCTGGTCGGCGGCTGCGGCTTGCGCCAGGGCGCTCTCTTCGGTGACGCTAATAAAACTGTTGTAGTTACTGTCCAGTTGCTGGATGCGGCCGAGTAAATGGCGGGTTAGCTCTGTACTTGAGAACTCTTTACTCCGCAATCCACGGATGATCTCGGCGATAGTAAGCTGATGCATGTTATTCCCTTAAAGGCTCTAGGCGGGCTGAGGGCTGGGTATTAAAGCGGACTTTGTCAGTGTTGGGCTGTTAGTCAATTACTTTGGGAACCAGGTAGAGGCCTTCTTCAGTCTGGGGAGCCAGCTCGAGGAAGTCTTCGCGCTTATTCGCTTCTGTTGTTGTGTCGGTGCGCAGTTCCTGCACTTCGTCGAGCGGGTGCGCCATCGGGGCTATGCCATCGGTATTGGTGGATTGTAACTGGTCGACCAGTTGCAAAACCTCTCCGAGGCGACTGCTGACTTCTTCGATGGTTTCTTTGGATATGGCGATACGGGCCAGCTCCGCGAGTTTTTCTACAGTTTGCGTATCCACTGCCATGGTGATGGACTCCTCCAGCTTGAGTTGCGAGTCGAAAGCTGCCCGGATTAGTTCAGCGGGCAGAACCGGCAAATTTAGCACAATGGGGTAATATTCTCACCGGCCCGGGCAGTAATGAATCGCGGGCCTCAAATGACCGCCCTTCAGCCTTGCTCTGATGCCTAGCGGTTGTTAGAGTTTGCCGAATCCTGCCGAGTGATGAGAGACTCCGGTATTTTGCGTAGAATCCGATTCGAAATGCGGCTCGGAACTCAGAATTATTTATGCGGACTAAGTAGGATTTATATCCATAAAAGAAGCCGCGCCCGCAGTGCCCGACCTGGGGGCTGACAATTAGTACAAGGTAATCGAATTCCATGTTTAAACGTTTGCGGGGTATGTTTTCCAGTGATCTCTCCATCGACCTGGGAACTGCCAACACGCTGATTTACGTTCGCGATCGCGGCGTAGTACTCGACGAGCCCTCTGTCGTTGCTATACGTCACTACAATGGTCAGAAAATTGTTGAGGCTGTCGGAGTCGAAGCTAAGCGCATGCTCGGCCGGACCCCAGGCAATATTACGGCTATTCGGCCCCTGAAGGACGGTGTTATCGCCGACTTCCAGGTGACTGAAAAAATGTTGCAGCACTTTATCAAGAAGGTGCATGAAAACAGCTGGATGCGCCCGAGCCCGAGAGTGCTGGTGTGTGTTCCCTGTCAATCCACAGAGGTGGAACGCCGCGCAATTCGCGAGTCGGCCCTGGGCGCCGGCGCCCGCGAAGTGTCACTGATCGTAGAGCCGATGTCCGCTGCAATTGGTGCCGGCCTGAATGTCGAGGAGGCGAGCGGCTCCATGGTGGTGGATATCGGTGGGGGCACCACTGAGATCGCCATTATCTCCTTGAATGGTGTGGTTTATTCCGACTCTGTGCGCATCGGCGGTGACCGCTTTGACGAGGCTATCGTCAACTATGTGCGTCGCAACTACGGCAGTGTGATCGGTGATGCGACCGCCGAGCGAATTAAAGAAGAAATTGGCTGCGCCTATGCGGGCAGTGAGGTTCGCGAAATCGACGTGCGCGGCCGCAACCTGGCCGAAGGTGTCCCCCGCAGTTTCACCCTGAATTCCGATGAAATCCTCGAGGCCCTGCAAGAGCCGCTGACCGGGATTGTACAGGCGGTCAAAAGCGCGTTGGAGCAATCTCCCCCCGAATTGGCCTCCGATATCGCTGAGCGCGGCATGGTACTGACCGGCGGTGGCGCCCTGTTGCGCGACCTCGATCGCCTGTTGATGGAGGAGTCGGGCCTGCCGGTGATCGTTGCCGACGATCCGCTGACCTGTGTGGCCCGCGGCGGCGGCAAGGCACTGGATATGCTGGATAGCAACCGCCTCTACCTGATGTCTAACTAGTAGACAGTACTGCGTAACCTGCTGGGGAGCTTGTGGCTGTGTCCGCAAGTTCCCTGTAATAAAAACAGTGCGAGCCGTCTTCGGGGCTTGTACTGTTCTCACCATGTTTGATTTGACCTGCTAAGAGGGGGTTGCCTGTGAAGCCGCTATTTACCCGCGGTCCCTCTGCCGAATACCGCCTGGGCTTTCTCGTCATACTCGCCATCGCACTGATCGTCTCCGACCATTACACCAACTGGTTCCAGCCGGTGCGCGAGCGCTTATCCGGGGTTGTTGCTCCACTTTACTGGGTAACAGGAACTCCCGAGCGCGTGGGTGATTGGGCGGATGAGCAGTTTCGCTCGCGCGAGGAGCTGCAAGAAGAGAACAGCCGCCTCAAGCGCCAGGTTCTGTTGCTGGAGCAGCGCAGCCAGTTGCTGGCCGCAGTTAAAGCGGAGAATACCCGCCTGAAAGAGCTGATGAATTCGGCAGAAATGGTCGATGATCGAGTACTGGTGGCCCAGGTGATCGGCGTCACCCCGGACCCCCAGGAGCATGTGCTGCTGATCGACAAGGGCCGCGATGACGGCGTTGATATCGGCACTCCGGTAATGGATGCCAGCGGTTTGCTGGGCCAGGTAATTGAGGCGGGCGATTCCTATAGCCGCATCCTGCTGATTACGGACTCGAGCCACGCCATTCCCGTACAGGTCCTGCGCAACAGTATGCGCACCGTCGCCGAGGGCACCGGTGACCTCTATCGCCTGAAACTGCGCCACCTGGCCAATACCAGCGATATCCGCGAGGGCGATTTATTACTCAGCTCTGGTTTGGGCGGCCGCTTTCCCGCAGGTTATCCGGTCGGTGAGGTTGTCTCGGTGCAGAGAGATCCGGGTAAGCCTTTTGTCGAGGCGGAGGTACTGCCCAGAGGCCGGATGAATCGCAGTCGCTTTGTACTGGCGGTTATCGGTGATGGAGGGCGCTCTGTTGCAAGCGAATAACCGCTGGTTCATTGCGGTCACTATTCTGCTGTCACTGCTGCTCGCCATTATGCCCCTGCCACAGGAGTGGCTCTGGTTTCGCCCGGCGTTTCCGGCTCTACTGGTGATATTCTGGATTACGCGTATGCCCCAGAGCCTGGGGGTGGGATTTGCCTGGATGATCGGTATCTTGCAGGATTTAGTCACCGGGGCGAGTCTCGGAACCCACGCATTGGCTCTATCGGTTCTCGCCTATTTCAGCTTGCTCACCTATCAGCGCACCCGAGCTTTTAACCCGGCCCAGCAACTGCTGTGGGTATTTGTGTTGGTGGGCATCCACCAAGTCGTGGGCAATTGGGTACACGGCCTCGAAGGCAAATCGGTGCCCGGGCTGACTTTCCTGTGGCCAGCCCTGACCACAGCCCTGCTCTGGCCCTGGGTAACCCCGTGGCTGGGAAGCCTTTCCAGGCGTTTACACGTTCGTTGACCGTCTCGTCGGCACTGTAAATCAGTGTAAAAAATTGATTAATTTTCGAACAGTGCCGCTATAATCAGCCGCTGGTCCACAGGGAATATGTATTAGAGTGACAAAAAGTGCTTCTGACAATCGGCTTCTTTTGGCTTCGGGTTCGCCGCGCCGCGCCGAGCTATTAGCTCAAATTGGGGTGTCTTTCTCCCGGTTATCCCCCGCTGTTATAGAACAGCAGCAGCCCGCAGAAGGCCCTATTGAGTACATAGAACGCCTGGCCCACGACAAGGCCACAGCGGGCTTTCGGGCTGTCGGTGGCCCTGAGGGTCTCTGGTCTCTGGGGGCGGATACTGTGGTTGTGGCGGGGGAGACGCTGCTGGAAAAGCCGGTAGATTTTCCTGACTTTGAGTCGATGATGCGGACTCTGTCGGGAGTGGAGCACTCGGTGTTCACCGCAGTATGCCTGCATTCGCAGGAGCGCCAGTTTAGCCGGGTGGTAGAAACCCGGGTCAAATTTCGCCATTTATCCAAATCCCAAATAGAGGCCTACTGGAATACCGGAGAGCCCACCGACAAAGCTGGTGGTTACGGTATTCAGGGTTTTGGTGCCGCTTTGGTTGAGGCTGTGAGTGGTAGTTATAGCAATGTTGTAGGGCTCCCGCTGGAAGCTCTGGTCCCCATGTTGGATCATGCGGGAATTCCCTATTGGCAGGAGGGCCAATCTTGAGCGAAGAGCTGTTAATTAATGTCGCGCCGACCGAAACCCGGGTGGCCCTGGTAGAAAATGGCGTACTTCAGGAGGTCTACCTGGAGCGCAGCGCGCGGCGCGGGATTGTAGGTAATATCTATAAGGGAAAAGTGATTCGTGTACTGCCCGGCATGCAGGCAGCTTTTGTCGATATTGGTCTCGAGCGCGCGGGCTTTATCCACGCCTCGGATATTGCCCCCCTCGACGACGAAGGTATGGAGGCGCGGGATGCCGAAGTGGCAGACATCCGCGCTTTAGTCCGGGAGGGGCAGTCACTGGTTGTGCAGGTGGTGAAAGACCCGATCAGCAGCAAGGGGGCCCGCCTGACTACGCATCTCTCGGTTTCCGCCCGCTACTTAGTGTATATGCCGCAGACCCGCCATATCGGTATCTCCAACCGCATCGAAGACGAGAGTGAGCGCGAGCGCTTGCGCCAGTTGGTTGAGGCGGCTTCTCTGCGCCTTGCCGAAGACGGTTTATCCGCCGACGGGGGCTTTATTTTGCGCACCGTTGCCGAGGGAGTGAGCGAGGAAGAACTGCTGCGGGATATCCCATTCCTGTACAAACTGTGGGGCGAGCTGGAGGGGCGTATCAGAGAGCGCCCTGTGCCCTCGGTGATTTATGAGGATCTGCCGCTATTTATGCGTGCACTGCGTGATCTCGCGCGCCCTTATACGGAAAAGATTCGTATAGACTCCCGTGAGGCTCATGGTCGCGCGGCGGAGTTTGCCAGTAAATACGCACCGGAAATAGCCGGACGCCTGGAGCACTATCCCGGTGAGCGCCCGCTGTTTGACTTATACGGTGTCGAAGAGGAAATAAGGCGGGCACTGCACAATAAAGTAACCCTGAAGTCCGGTGGCTACCTGATCGTAGAGCAGACAGAGGCGATGAGCACCATTGATGTCAACACCGGTGCTTTTGTTGGCCATCGCAACCTGGAAGAGACTATCTTCAAGACCAACCTGGAGGCTGCGACAGCCATTGCCCGCCAGTTGCGTTTGAGGAATTTAGGCGGGATTATCATTATTGATTTTATCGATATGAAAGATCCGGAACACCAGCGGCAAGTCCTGCGCACGCTGGAGAAGACCCTGGAGCGGGACCATGCCAAATCCAGTATCACCGGGGTTTCCGAGCTGGGCTTGGTGGAAATGACCCGCAAGCGGACCCGGGAGTCCCTGGGGCAGATTTTATGTGAACCCTGCTCGGTCTGTTGCGGGCGGGGAACCCTAAAAAGTGCAGAGACGGTTTGCTTCGAGATTTTCCGCGAGATCATTCGCGAGGCGCGCTCTTACGATAGTGAAAAAATTATGGTGCTGGCCAGTCAGGTGGTGATAGATCTCTTGCTCGATGAAGAGTCGGCCAATGTCGCCGATCTCGAAGAGTTTATCGACCGGCCTATTCAGTTCCAGGTAGAGCCTATATACAACCAGGAGCAGTATGACATTGTTCTTGTGTAATCCTCTATTCACCCGCCCGCAGGGGCCGAGTGTCTGTTGTCGGCACTGGGCCCATATCTGCACGGTGGTGAGGCTATAGCGATGGCGGTAATACGCTGGATTGCAAGAAAATTCTGGCTGCTGTCGGTAAGCCTGGTGATCGCACTGGCCATTATCGTGCAGACGGGCCGACTGCTTTCGCCACAAGTGGAGAATTATCGCCCGCAGATTAGTCGCTGGCTGTCCGGGCAGCTGGGTGTCCCGGTGCAGATGGATCGCATCTCCCTGCGCTGGGAGGCCCTAGAGGTAGCTCTACAGCTGGATGGGCTGCGCTTGGGGGAGAATGGCGAGTTGGGTATGGGGCACGGCCTATTCCAACTGGATCTGCTTTCCAGCCTCTGGCACCGGGAGCTGGTGTGGAAAGACCTGCAAATGCACAAGTTTTCCGCCGGGCTCAGTCGCGATGAAAACGGCCTCTGGCACCTACAGGGTTTTCCCGATGTCCCGCTAAAACTGGAAGGCAGTACGGCGCCCAATGCCAAAGCGGCAGATCCGGCCCGCCTGTTTCAGTTGAGCCCCAAAATCCAAATCAGCGATGCCGCTATTACGGTCCGCCTGCCCGATGAGCAGCTGGCTGAAATCAATCTGCCGGAAATTCAATTGGAAAATAGTGGGAGTCTCCACCGCTTGACCGCAAGGGCATTTATTTCCCGTGAAGGGGAGAGCCGTCAGGTTGATGAGGAGACCCTGCGGCTCGTATTGGAGGGGCGCGGCAACCCCAAAGATAAAGAGCACTTTTCCCTGCGCGGCTATATGCAGCTCAATGAGCTGCTGCTCGATGAGGATATTGTCAGTTTGCTCCATGAGCTGACACCGCTGCCCGATCGTTTTCACTGGCGGGGCAGGAAGTGGGCAGATGGCCGCCTGTGGCTGCACAGCGATGCCGCCAGCGGGTATCGCATTGTGGGACAAGTGGACTTGGCCCAGGTTGAGAGCCTGGCCGATATACAGAAAAGCGGGGATATCGAGGGGCATATCCTAGCCCCGCTGCGCGCCTTCTCTGGAGACTTGTCGGGGCGCTGGTTGCCGGGAGAGTACTGGCGTTTAGCGCTGCAGGATATTGAAATCGATTGGCAGAGCCTGCAAATGCCACCGCTCAATTTGCAGGTTCACAGCGATCGAGAGGGACTGGCCCTGATGGCCGATGTGGTCGACCTCGCTGGTTGGAGCGGTATTTTAAATCGCTTGTCACTGCTCGAGGGGGCTGCCGATGAGTGGTTGCGTGCGCTAAAACCCCGAGGCCAGCTGTACAGTGTACGCCTGCGAGCGGGTGCGGGGCGACAGTTAGAGATCAGTGCCAACTTGAACGATATTGCCGTGGAGGCGTTTCGGGGAGCTCCGGCGATTAATCAGTTGAGCGGATACCTGCAAGTAGAGGGTGCCAGCGGTTGGGTTGAACTCGATGGGACTCCTCTCGGTGCGCACTTCCCCAACCTGTATAAAAACGCCTTTGGGTTTGAGCAGGCCGGCGGCACCATCGCCTGGGATGTCGATAAGGCGGAAAACCAGGTCAGTGTTCTGTCGGGGCCACTGAAGTTGGAGGGGGAGCTCGGTCGAGTCGGTGGCCAGTTTATGCTGTCGCTACCTTTTCACGCCCAGACGCGACCGGCGGATTTGGTGCTTTCCCTGTCATTGAAAGATACGCAGGTACTTGTCCAGGAAGAGCTGGTGCCCTTTGTAGTCAGTGAAGATTTGCGCAAATGGCTGAAAACCGGCCTGGGCACCAATAATCGGGGGCGCGTTGAGAGTGCGGCCTTTATCTATCGCGGCAGCAGTTATAGCCCGGATGGCGAGGATGAATCCTTCCGCGCCCTGGCGGGTCACCCCGAGCGCAGGACTATCCAGTTGGCGCTCGACTTTTCTGGTGCGAGTCTGGATTACGCCAGTGATTGGCCCGGGGTCAGGGATGTGGATGGCCGTTTATTGCTCGATGATGACAGGGTGCGGGTCAACGCCGATAGGGCCAAGCTTTGGAATATGGATGCGGGAGATATCCAGGTTGCAGTGACCCCACAGGCGAACGGAGGTTCGCGCCTGGATGTGCAAACCCATGTGGTTGGGCCCGCTGCCGATGGGCTGCGGCTGTTGCGTGAATCCCCGCTCAGAGATCACCTGGGAAGCGCCTTTGATGATTGGGCCCTGAGCGGACAGCTGGATGGCGCTGTCTCTTTGACACTGCCTCTGGGGCGGGCAGCGGTAATGTCCAAGCAGCAGATCGAACTGAATTTGAGTCGCGGTGGTCTCCAACTGGAAGGCCTGCGCCTGGATACAACGGCATTAAATGGCCGGGTGAAGTACGACAGTAGCACCGGCCTTGAGGGAACCCGGCTGACCGGCAAGCTGTGGGGGCGGCCACTGACTGCGCGCATCCGCCATTTCGGCGAGGGGGATGCGCGGGATACCCAGGTGGTTATCGACGGCAGCGCACGGGTTGAATCGGTGTATGACTGGAGCTCGCGGCCGGAGTTGCAGTGGCTGGAAGGTGAAATGGACTACCAGGCCCTGGTGACCATTCCGGCCAAGTCCGAGGAAGTACCCTACGCGGCTGTATTTGAACTCACCTCCAACCTGACCGGTGTGGCCGTGAACCTGCCTGAGCCTTTGGGCAAGGCGGCGGAGGCAGAAACTCATTTCGTATTGCGGGTGCCGATTGGGGAGCAGGGCAGCTTGTTCCATATGGACTATGGCGAGCATTTGCAGGGCCAGTTCTGGCTGATTGATGGAGAGTTGGAGCGCGCTGCAATCGGCTTGAATGCCGAGGCAAATCTGCCCTCCGAGCGGGCGCTGACAGTGACCGGAGATATTTCCACGGTGGATCTCCCCCGCTGGAAGTCGCTGTTGGGTATTTATCAATCCCCTGGGCCGGCGCTCCCGAACACTGACAAAGCTCTTGCCGACGCAACAGTTCTCCCCTCCGAGGATGTCGAGACTACCGGTACGCCACTGCCGATACGCCTGGATGTCAGTACTGATCAGTTGCAGTTAGGCTCTGTGGATATTGAGCATATCCACGTGAGCGGCGAGGGCGTGGGGGCAGACTGGAGCCTCAAATTTGATAGTGAAATGGCGGCCGGGGATCTGACGGGAGTATTGGATGGCAGCGCACCGCTGCGCTTGCAACTCGCGCATCTGCGCCTCCCTATGCCTGAAAAACAGCCGCAGCCTGACACTGAGGCATTTCCTCTGGACCCCTTTGTGGAAGAGGTGGTCTCAGACCCCTTGGCCGGATTTGATTTTACCAGTGTGCCGCAGATCGATTTCAGCACCGAAATCCTCCAAATCGGTGAGGAGGTACTGGGCCCCTGGTCATTTAAGGTGAGATCATCGACGGATCGCCTGGTGCTGACTGATATTCACGGTACGGTAAGGGGGTTCCGCCTCGAAGGACAGGGTCAGCGGGGTGAGGAACTGGGCGCTGAGCTGGTGTGGGCGAGGGATGCCGAGGGTCAGGAGTCATCGCAATTTAGCGGTCGACTGGTGGCCGATGACCTCGCAGATATCCAGCGCAAGATGGGGCATGAGCCGCTGATTGAGAGCAAGTCCGCGAGTTTTGCTACCGCTTTTCGATGGGCGGGTTCTCCGGCACAGGCCAAGGGCAGCCTTCTCTCCGGGGAGCTTAAGATTGATATTCGCGATGGCCGCTTCCTGCGCTCAACGGGTGCCACGGGCTCTACCGTATTGCGCCTGTTGTCACTGTTTAATTTTGATACCTGGGCCCGGCGCCTGCGCCTTGATTTCTCCGATCTCTACAAGAGCGGTATGGCCTTTGATCGGGTGCGCGGTGAAGTGGTCTTTGAGGGCGATGGCCAGCTGCTTATTGCGGTACCAATCCAGGTGGAGGGGCCTACCAGTGAGCTGCAAATGGCGGGGCGGGTCAACTTGCTCCGCGAAGATCTGGATTTGACCTTAGTAGCCACCTTGCCGGTAGGCAACAATCTGGCTCTGGTTGCCGCCCTGGCTGGGGGCTTGCCCGCAGCGGCGGGGGTCTACCTGATCAGTAAGGCGTTTAAAAAGCAGGTTAAAAAGGTTGCCAGCGTGAGCTACCGCATCAGCGGTGGTTGGGCGGACCCACAAATGCGATTTGAGAAGCTGTTTGATGGAGATGGCGCTAAACGCCAGGGAGCGGTCCTGGAGCACGGGGACAGCAAGTCACAGGTTGAGGCGAGCTCTGACGAGCAGCGCCCACCTGCGGCCTGAGCTTTAATGGCGTAATGCAAAAGCCATCTCATTGATTCCCTGTAAAAGGAGCATTGCAGATGGCACGGTATTCACTTTCCCTAGTTGTCGCCGCCGTTACCCTTTCGGCCTGCACGGCGGCGGATGATCCGCAGCGCGATCAGACTATGACGGTCGCCGAGGCCGAGAGGCATATTGCGGAGGGGACTGATCTCGAACAGATTCCCAAATCGGTGTGGAAGAAGATTCTGCCGCAGGAGCGCTACAATATTCTTTGGGAAAAGGAGACTGAGCGCGCCTTTAGCGGGCAGCTTCTGTACAACAAACAAAAAGGGACTTATATCACTGCGGGCTGTCGGTTACCGGTTTTTAGCTCTGAGCAAAAATATAAGTCCGGCACTGGCTGGCCCAGTTTCTGGGACGTAGCCTACCCGCAAAATATTATCTTAAAGGACGACTACAGCTGGGGGTTGAAGCGCACAGAGGTGTTGTCAAAGTGCGGGGAGCACTTGGGGCATGTCTTTAAAGATGGTCCGGAGCCAACCGGGTTGCGCTATTGTCTCAACTCCCTCGCCCTGGATTTTGTCCCAGCACCGGAAGACAAGAAAACACCATAATCTCCCAAGGTTTAAGTAGGGTTAGGGCGCTGGCAGCGGGTTGCTACTGAGCGCCCCCGAGATCTTATTCTGCTTCTTGAATAAAAAAGTCGCGAAGATAGCGGAAGAGTTTGCGCTGGTTGGTTGGCGGCTTATTATTTTTGATCTCCCGGTGGGAATCTCTGATCAATTGGCGCAGCTGTTGGTGATCAATACCGGTGTACTGATTAAAAAACTCACCCTGGGCGCTATTGCCTTCTTCCAGTAAGCGTTTGCGCCAGTCTTCGGCCATCTTATCGAAACGCAGGTGTTGCTGGTCTCGCTCTTTAAATCGGTTTAATACCGCTTCAATGGCCTCCTGGTCGGCACTGCGCATCAATTTGCCGATGTACTGCATCTGGCGCCGGCGCGCTTCGTTGGATTTGATCCGGTGCAGAGTCTCGATGCCCTCCAGTAGGTCCTCGTCGATAGGAACTTGGGCCAGCTGGGCCTTGGAGAGCTCGGTCAGCTGCTTGCCCAGGTCCTGGAGTTCGTGCATTTCCTTTTTGACCTGAGTTTTACTTTTTGGCAGGTCGTCATCGTAGTCGTCGTATTCGTACATCTTCGGTTCGCTTTCGGTAAATAAGGGGGTTTGCTTCAGAGGCTACTCAGCTAAAGTACCAAGTGGCCAAGCCCAGAAAAGACATAAAGCCCACTACATCGGTGACTGTAGTCAGTGCTACACCACCGGCCAGGGCGGGATCAATTTTCATAGCGCGCAACGCAACGGGCAGTATGGCCCCGGCGAGCGCAGCGGTTAATAGGTTGATGACCATGGCGGCGACGATAATGACGGCGATCCATATATCGTCAAACCACATGGCCGTGATCAGTCCCATCGCCAGAGCCCACAGCAGGGCGTTGAGTGCCGCCGAGCCCAGTTCACGGGAGAGCAGCCAGCTCAAGTTGCTGCGGCCAATCTGGCCGAGGGCCATGCCGCGAATGACCACGGTGAGCGTTTGACTGCCAGCCACGCCCCCCATACTGGCGACAATAGGCATTAGCACTGCCAGGGCGACCACCTTGTCGAGGGTATTCTGGAACAGACTGATCACCCAGGAGGCGAGAAGTGCCGTGAGTAGGTTAATACCCAGCCAAACGGCTCGCCGCCGCGCGGTGCGCCCTACTGGGGCGAAGGTATCCTCTTCCTCGTCGAGGCCTGCGAGGCTCATCAGGGAGTGGTCGGCATCTTCGCGGATGACGTCGACCACATCATCAATGGTGATTCGTCCCAGCAGGCGGTTGTCCTCATCGACTACCGGCGCGGTAATCCAATCATATTTTTCAAACAGTCGCGCCACTTCGGTGTCGGGCATATCTGCGGGTATGGGTTCCACATCGGTATTGACCACTTCGCGAACAGTTACCGATGGATCTGTGGTGAGAATCTTGGACAGCGGTAACAGGCCGATATATTGGCCTCTGCGGTTAACAACAAACAGGCTGTCGGTAGACTCCGGCAACTGTTCATGGCGCCTCAAGTAGCGAAGCACCACATCCAGTGTAAGGTTGGGGCGGACGGAGATGGTGTCGGTATCCATCAAGCCGCCGGCTGTGCTCTCATCGTAGGCGAGGACACTTTCGACCCGGAGGCGGTCGGTTTCCGTCATCGACGAGAGTACTTCGGCGACGACTCGCTCTGGCAGTTGTTGCAGTATATCGGCGATGTCGTCGGCATCGAGGCCCTCCACCACCGCCACCATTTCCTCCGTATCCATGGTGGCGAGGATCTGGCTGCGCACATCGTCGGTGAGCTCCTGTAGAACCTCACCCTCTGTTTGCCGATCGACAAGGTTCCAAAGTACCTGGCGAATACGCGGTGGGGAGCTCTCCAGTAATTGGGCGATGCTCTGTGGGGTCAGGGTTTTGAGCATGCGCCGGACTTCTTGCCCCGTGCCGCTATCTAGCGCGGCATACAGCTCACCCAGCTGATTCTGTGCGCGGAACTTGATTTCGGCTTGGGGAGAGCTGGGCACAAAAAGTCCTTACTGCTAGTGGTGAAAATGGGAGGTAGTGTAAAAGCTCAACGATTTAGTGTTTGTGAGTGGGCCTCGGTTTGGCAATAGTATACCGGCCTCTATTCCGCTTCGCCGAAACGATTGGAGATGAGTGAACTGATGGCCTCCAGGGCGGCAGATTCATCGGCCCCCTCTACCTCCAGTCCCAGCTCTGTGCCTTTGCCGGCGGCGAGTAACATCAGTGCCATTACGCTTTTGCCATCTACGGCTTTGCCCTGACAGTGCACTTTGATGGTGGAGCAGAAGCGGGAGGCGGTCTGCGCAAACTTACTGGCGGCGCGGGCGTGCAAGCCGAGTTTATTGATGATGGTCAGTTGCTGTTTCTGCATGGCGCTGATCGATAAAAGCCTACTTTTGCTGTTCCCGATGACGAATCTGAACGTTGGCGAATTCTTTGGAAAACTTTTTTACCAGCTGCTCAACCATATAGACGGATCGGTGCCGCCCTCCGGTACAACCGATAGAGATACAGGTGTAGCTGCGATTACTTTTTTGGTAAGAGGGCAGCCAGTTTTCCAGGAAGCTGGTGATATCGGCCTCCATCTTTAGCGTCTCTGGGTGTGAGCGCAGGAAGGTTGCGACTTCGATATCCCTACCGGTTTTTTCCCTTAAGCTCGGTTCCCAGTAGGGGTTGGGCAGGCAGCGCAGGTCAAAAATCAGATCCGCATCCACCGGCACCCCGTGCTTAAACCCGAAGGACTGGAATAGGATCGCCATACTGCTGGATTGTTCGCCCACCACGCGGTTTTTTATCAGTTCGCGCAGCTGGTGCAGGCTCAGGGAGCTGGTGTCAATCACCATATCCGCAACGGTGGAGATGGGGGTGAGCAGCTCTTTTTCCTGGTTGAGGGCTTCCAACAGGTGGGTGCAATCGTTGCTGAGGGGGTGTTTGCGCCGGGTCTCGCTGAATCGCTGTACCAATACGGGTTCCCGCGCATCCAGGTAAATCACATCGCACTGAACCCCGCTTTGGCGCAGGGATTCAATAACGCCGGGAGCTTGCCTGATGTCCTGCCAGAGGTTGCGGGCATCGACCCCCAGGGCTAGCGGGGTATTTTCTTTCGGTGGCTGCGCCCTGACCCGCTTAACCAGTTCTGGGAGTAGGCTGGTGGGCAGGTTGTCGATGCAGTTGAAGCCGACATCCTCCAACAGCTGTAGGGCAGAGCTTTTACCCGAGCCGGAGCGGCCACTAATAATCACCAAGCGCATGGGGACCCCTCCTCTTTACACAAGTCTTTATTATTTCGCTTATTGTACTGCCTGGGCACCGGGGCAAATTTCAGCGTTGAGTGCCAGTTACCGGACCGCTCTCAGGCGGCTGCGGTGCTATCAATTGCCAGGGCGTAGAGTTCATCGCTGCTCTGTGCCTGTCTTAGCTTATCCCTTACCAGGCTGTCGGAAAACAGGGCGGCGATTTCTGCCAGTGTATCCAGGTGTTCCTGTTCGGCGTCTTCGGGGACCAGAAGCGTAAACAGCAAGTCGACAGGCTGGCGATCCACAGAGTCAAAATCAATGGCAGGTTCGGTGGTGCAGAGAACCCCGATGGGGCTTTCACAGCCGGGCAATCTGCAATGGGGAATGGCGACGCCGTCGCCAATTCCGGTGGAGCCCAGGCGCTCACGGGCGATCAGCTGGTTAAAAACCGTATCGGAATCGTGTTGGGGATATTGTTCGGCGATGGCCTGGGCAATATTGAGTAAGAGCTTTTTTTTGCTACTCCCCGCCAGGTGGCAAAGACTGAGGCGGGGAGAGAGTAATGCTTCCAGTGTCATAGTTCAGCGATGGTTCTGCAACTTCTCTTTGTGTTTTTTCAGTTGGCGGTCCAGCTTATCGGTGAGCGCATCAATTGCCGCGTACATATCCCTGTCCTCAGATCCAGCGCAGAGATCGTGACCATTAATATGTACGGTCGCCTCAGCTTTTTGGATCAGCTTTTCGACAGATAAAATAACTTGCGCATTGGTGATATTGTCGTAGTGCCTGGACAGCTTCTCCATTTTGGTTTCGCAGTAGCTGCGCATAGGTGAGGTAACGTCGACGTGGTGGCCACTAATATTGATCTGCATGGATTTCTCCTTAAAGGTGCATCACAAGTCGGCGCTCACCCCCTAACGGGTCGCAACCCTACTAGGAAGTGGGCCAGAATGGAAGGATACACTCAAATTTTGGGTTTTGGTTACAGGCGGGGCGGTAGGGGCGCCAGAGGTTTGTGACTGGCCATTGTTTTGGGGTCAGGGTGGTTGGCGGTTCTGGGGGGGGGGCTAAACGAGCCGTTTCCGCTCACTTGACGAGGGGATACCCATGGATTCGCGGTATTTCGCTACCGTTCGACGTGCAACCTTAATCCCCTGTTTATCCAATTCTTGGGTGATTTTGTTGTCGGACAGCGGCTTTCTGGGGACTTCGGTATCGATAAGTTTGCGAATAAGGGCCCTAATCGCCGTGGATGAGGCGTCTTCGCCGGAGTCGGTGCTGACGTGGCTGGAGAAGAAGTATTTGAGTTCGAAGACTCCGCGCGGGGTCAGCATGTACTTCTGGGTAGTGACCCGGGATATCGTGGATTCGTGCATGCCGATGGTTTCAGCAATATCCGCCAGAACCATGGGTCTCATCGCCTCGGGGCCCTCCTCAAAAAAACCCTGCTGCTTGTCCACAATCGAAGTGGCGACCTTCAGCAGGGTGTCGTGGCGGCTCTGCAGGCTTTTCAGAAACCAGCGGGCCTCTTGTAGGTGATCCCGCAAGAAGTTGTTCTCCCGCGAGTTGTCCGCTCGCTTTACCAGTGAGGCGTAGTGGCCATTGATACGGATCTTGGGGGTGATTTCGGGGTTCAGTTCGACCAGCCAGCGCTGTTCCTTGCGCGACACAATAATGTCGGGAATAACATAGGCGGGCTGCTCGCCGCTAAACTCTTCCCCCGGGTTGGGGGTGAGCGTCTGAATAAGGCGGATGACCTCGCCGAGCTGGGCTTCAGTGAGGCGTGTGCGCCGGCTGAGCTGCCTGAAGTCCCGTTTTCCGAGCAGTTCCAGGTGGCGCTCAATAATGGTCTGCGCCTCTTTTAGCCAGGGGGTCCCCACAGGCAGTTGCTGTAGTTGTAGCAGCAGGCACTCTTGCAGGTTTCGGGCTCCGCAGCCGGCCGGCTCGAATTGTTGCACGGCTTTAAGGACGGCAACCACCTCATCCTCTTCGATCTGCAGAGAGGTGGCAACATCGTTAACTGTGGTATTGAGCAGGCCGTTGGGGCTGATGGCGTCAATAAGATGCTCGCCAATTCGCTTGTCGTGGCTGGACAGGGTGGTGAGGTTTAATTGCCAGCGCAAGTGGTCTTGCAGTGTGTCGATCGCGGTGTTGCGCTCAAAGTTGGGGTCTTCGCCCTCGGTTGGGGCGCTGTAGCTGCTGTAAATATCGTCCCACTGGGTATCAACGGGCAGCTCTGCTGGAATATCCTGATTCCAGTCGGCATCGCCAAGCTCTTTTTCCTCGCTCGCGGTGGGGGTTAAATCCTCTCCCGTACTGGATGGTAGTTCTTGCTGAGCGTTTTTTTCCGTATTTGCCGCTGGGGTCAAATCTTCGCTCTCAACTTCCAGCATGGGATTGCCGTCGAGGGCTGCCTGGACTTCCTGCTGTAAATCCAACGTGGAGAGTTGCAGGAGGCGTATTGCCTGCTGCAACTGTGGGGTCATGGTTAGCTGTGTGCCGAGCTTGAGCTGGAGAGACTGCTTCATAGTTTAGAGTTGCAGGCCAGTGCGACAATGGGTCTATCAAAGTTAACCCGAGATGGCGCAGACTACCCCGGCCCCCTAACTATTACAAGCAATAAGCGTGCCGATAGCCGCTAGGGGAGGGGCTAATTCACCCATAAATTATGATGAAATTCTCGGTATTTGGGGTATTTTGTTATACTTGTCATCATTTGCCATTAAATGGTGAACTCGTGTCCCAAATACACCTCGCGGACTTGCTGGTTGGCCAGGACGTCATCCGGTGTGCCTGAGGCAATAATATGGCCCTCGCTGACGATATAGGCGGTTTCGCAGATATCCAGGGTTTCCCTCACATTGTGGTCTGTGATTAATACCCCGATACCCCTGTCCCGCAAGTGGCGGATGATGTATTTGATATCGTTTACCGAGATGGGGTCGACCCCGGCAAAAGGTTCATCGAGTAGTACAAAGCTCGGGTCTGTAGCCAGGGCGCGGGCAATTTCTACCCGGCGCCGCTCTCCGCCAGACAGGGCCATGCCGAGGCTGTTTTCGATATGGGTAATATTGAACTCTTCGAGTAGCTCCCTGGCCTGTTTTTCGCGCTCCGCCCGATTGAGTCCCTTGCGGGTCTCAAGGATTGCGAGAATATTGTCGCGTACCGATAGACGTCGAAAAACAGAGGCCTCCTGGGGCAGGTAGCCGATACCCTTGCGGGCGCGACCGTGCATGGAGAGGCGGGTAATATCTTCGCTATCAATTAGGACTTGCCCGGCATCAGCCTGCACCAGCCCTGCAATCATATAAAAACAGGTTGTTTTGCCGGCTCCATTGGGGCCCAGCAGGCCGACAACCTGTCCGCTGGATACGCTGACAGAGACATCTTGAACAACTTTTCTTTTCTTATATTGTTTAGCGAGGTGTAACGCTTGTAGCGTTGGCATAGTGAATCCTGAAATCTGACCGCAGCGCTATATGGCTGCGGATTACATCATTGTAAATAGCGCTGTTTACTGGCATTGGAGTCTGGCTGGATTACTGGCTGGCGTTGGTGTCGGCGGGTTCGCTGGTCTCGCTGCTTTCAGGCTTCCAGATCATCTCAACTCTGCCCTGGCCCGGCTGGCTGCGGGCGCTCATTTGCTCCGTCGCGAGGTCGTAGTCAATTTTTTCGGCAGTCAGAGTGTTGCCATCCCGATCGATATAAGCTTCGCCGATAAGCTGTAACTCTTCGGAGCTGATGGCGTATTCTATGCGATCAGCGCGGGCCTTGACGGGTTCCTGGCTCTCTAAAATCTTTTGCTGGAAGTGTGCTGGGCGGCCCACGGCTACCACCCGGCTGATTTCATCACTTTCGGTAAAGTGCACTTCGACGCGGTCTGCCCTGATTTGCAGGGAGCCCTGGGTGATGACTACATTGTCACTGTAAACCACCAGGTGGTTGGCGCGGTCGGCCGACATGGAGTCTGAGCCCACAGAGATTTTCTGGGTCCGGTCATCGGGCAATGCCTGCGCAGCAGCAGTAATTGCTGCCAGTGCAATCGCGATAAGGGCCTTGAGGGGCGAAAAGTGGCGGTTATTGGGTGTCATAGCTGCTCTTTACATCGGACAGGATTTCCATCCGGTTTTCTTTCAGGTAGGCGCGCAGCCCCTTACCTTCTGTGCGATTGGGGCCGGAGCTAATAATAACAACTTTGTCAGTCTCGGCGAATTCCCTGTTGGGGAAGATTGTGATTCGCGATGTCTCTAATTTGACGCCATCCGGGGTGGGGAGTTCATCAATCTGTACATCGCCATTGAGCACGATGCGCTTCCCGCGGTTGAAGGCGGTGCCGCGCTTGGAGCGGGTTGCCCATTTGGCGGTGTCGTCGGTATAGAACAGCATGCGCGGTTCTTTCAGGTTAGCCCGGTCCCGGCGCTTGAACTGAAAGTAGGTGATCTCTTCTGCGTCCACGCGGTAAGCCAGATTGCCCGTCTGGTCAAAGTGGCGGGTCTCCGCCCCCTTGATAATCAAGTCCGCAGCGCGGTCTTGCTGTTGCGGGGTGGGTCTTTTGCCCAGGAGTTGCTCTGGCGGACTCTCGGAAAACCAGAGTCCGGCACTGATAAGTAGAGTGACCAGTACGAGAGGCAGCCAGGAGCGCATTACTTTTCTCCGATATAGGGGGCGAGTGCCGCGTCAAAGGTCCCCTGGGCAATCATAATGCGGTCGCAGACCTCGCGCACGGCACCTTCACCGCCGCGTGCACCGGTGATCCACAGGGCTCGCTCGCGCACCGGTGGGGCCGCATTGGGTGGCGCAATAGGGCAGCCGATTTTGGTCATCACCAGAAGGTCGGGATAGTCATCGCCGACGTAGGCAATATCCTCCAGTCGGCAAGACTCTTCAGCGAGCAGCTCCTGTAGGGCGGCAAACTTGTCTTCGCGACCCTGGATTAGCTTATTAATACCCAGATCGTGTGCGCGGCGCTCTACTACATTGCTGCGCCGGCCGGTAATAATTGCCACGCGAACTCCGGAGTTTTGCAGCATTTTTATGCCGTGCCCGTCCAGGGTGTTAAACGTTTTAAGCTCGTTGCCATTATTGTCAAAATAGAGCTTGCCATCGGTCAGGACGCCATCTACGTCCAGAACAAGCCAGCGGATATTTTTCAAGGAGTCATTTATCTTTTGTTCGGATATCACCGGGGTAATCTCTCTTTACCTGTGGGGGCGGGCATGGCCCGCTCATCATAAATAATTGCTCGCTATTATCTCAGATAACGCCGGCGCGCAGAATATCGTGCATATGGAGTAGGCCAACTGGGTGGTGCGCCTTATCTTCCACGACTAATGCGGTGATTTTGTAATCTTCCATAATTCGTAGAGATTCAGCGGCAAGGGTGTCAGTGGAAACCGTTTTGGGACGACGGCTCATTACTTCTTCCATAATTGCTTTATCGAGTTCGACTTTTTGGTCGATGACCCGGCGCAAATCTCCATCGGTAAAGACTCCGAGCAGTTCACCGTCGCTGTTGACGATGGTTGTCATACCGAACCCTTTGCTCGTCATTTCCAGCAGGGCTTTTGCTAGTGGGGTTTCTGGATTTACCTGGGGTAATTCGTCACCAGCGTGCATCACATCCTCGACCTTCAGCAGGAGTCTGCGTCCGAGGGCGCCACCGGGGTGGGAAAAGGCAAAATCTTCGGCGGTAAAGCCGCGGGCTTCAAGCAGGGCAACTGCCAGTGCGTCACCCATCACGAGGGTTACGGTTGTTGAAGAGGTGGGTGCCAAGTTGAGTGGGCAGGCCTCTGTGGCTACGGAAATATCCAGGTTGACTTCCGCAGCTTGTGCCAGGGGAGAGTCAGTTTTCCCCGCCATGCTAATCAGCGGGATGCCCAGGCGTTTTAGCAGGGGGAGCAGGGTGAGGACTTCGGCGGAGGAGCCGGAGTTGGATATAGCGATAACAACATCGTCCCGGGTGATCATGCCGAGATCGCCGTGGCTGGCCTCACCGGGGTGAACAAAGAAGCTCGGGGTTCCCGTGCTGGCAAGGGTTGCAGCGATCTTGCGGCCAATATGCCCGGATTTACCCATGCCGGTAACAATGGTGCGGCCGCGACACTGCATAATCATTTCGCAGGCCCGCTGGAATTCGCCATTAATTCTGTTTTCCAGTGCTGCTACCGCTTCAGTTTCCATGCGGACGGTGCGGCGCCCGGCTTCCAAAATTAGATTTTGTGTCATCAACTACCTCGAATCACTCTCGCGCTCTTTAATATGTCACAGTAAGGTTCGCCTAGTCTGCGACAATCTCAGTGTTAGCTTATGCGACAGCGGGGATAATTTGCTGTCTTAAGGGCCCATTAATTGAAAGGGGCCCGCCTTTTTGCTGTCGTGCTAATCTATATTAGCGGGCTGGTAGCGGTGGAAAAAGTCAGTATGTCTTCCCAATGTGCCAAATGACACACTCGTACACCGCCACATTGCCCGATGCGGTCATGGTATAGTTTGCCGTCTCCGCTGTCAGCTATGTCACTCAATGGATGATCGACACAGTCTCGGTTGGGCTGCGGGAGGATTGATATGTGGTACAAATATGGCACTAAATTGCGCCATATGCGTCCAAGGAATGATTTGCTAACTGGAGATAATTTGTGAACGTATCATTTTGGATTGGCCGGTACGGTTTGTCGCGATGGATTAGGTTTGCGCTTTGTGTTGTTTTTGTATCTGCAGTAGTGCCTGCAGCCAATGCTGCCCAGAATCCATACGTTATGATTAAAGGGGTGTCCGATGAGCTGCTGGGGGTGATTCGATCCAATGCCCAGTATGCGAATTCAGACCCGCAAAGATACTACAGTGCTGTTGAAGGGGTACTTACCCCGGTCGTTGATTTCGATTTTATCGCTCGCGGCGTGATGGGGCGCTACGCCAAGCAGGCAACCGCTGAGCAGCGCTCTCGCTTTACCCACGCCTTCCGCCGGGATCTCGTCGCAACATTTGCGCGCGGTGTAGTCAATTTTGGCGATCTGGACGTGAATGTGATTAACCCCGGTACTACGCCCCAGGGCAATCGTGTCAACGTGCTGCAAGAGGTGCGTAGTAAAGAGGGGGTAACAAAAGTTTCCTATACCTTGGTGCGCAATCGGGCGGGCCAGTGGAAGTTGATTAATGTCATTCTGAATGGGGTCAACTTAGGTAAGACTTTCCGCAGCCAGTTCTCGCAGTCAATGCAGACCTATGGAGACATCGACAAGGTGATTTCCAATTGGTCGGCGGCAGACGATGCGGCGAATAAAGTGAGCTGATCCGCGAACTTTGGAGTGCGCAGCTGCGCACTCCGCTTGATTCAAGTACACTTGCGAGCTGTTTTTAACTAATCGCAATTCCCTCCTATGCAACCAGACGAAATCAAGTCCCTGATCACAGGGCAAATCCCCGATAGCACTGTTGAAGTGGCTTTCGAAGGTAGTCACCTGATGGTGACTGTGGTGAGCAGTACCTTTGAAGGTCTGAGTCGTTTAAAAAAACAACAGCTTGTCTATGCCGCTCTCGGTGAAAAGATCGCCGATGGCACCTTGCATGCCGTGCAAATGCAGACTCTGACTCCAGAAGAAGCCAGTCGTTAACCTGCCATTGCCGCTGAGGTGTTGGCGATCTAGATAAGAGATCGAATGGATAAGTTGATAATAGAGGGTGGCAGCCCAATTTCCGGGACTCTGCGGATTTCCGGTGCGAAGAATTCAGCCCTGCCGATATTGGCTGCTGCTTTGTTGGCTGATGGGCCTGTGCAAATCGATAATTTGCCGCACCTCAATGATATTACCACCATGATTACCCTGCTCCGGTGTATGGGGTGTGAAGTCACTATTGATGAAAAGCTGGGTGTTGAAATTGATCCCCGCTCAGTCAATGACCTGACCGCCCCCTACGAGCTGGTTAAGACCATGCGGGCCTCAATTCTGGTCCTGGGGCCCCTGTTGGCCAGGCATGGTGTGGCAAATGTTTCCTTCCCCGGTGGCTGTGCAATTGGCAGTCGACCGGTCGATATTCACCTTAAAGGCCTGGAGGCTATGGGGGCTGAGATCACCATCGACGGCGGTTTTATCCGGGCCCGCTCCAATGGTCGTCTCAAGGGTGCCAATATTGTCATGGAAAAAGTGACGGTTGGCGGCACTGAAAACCTGCTGATGGCCGCAGTACTGGCCGAGGGAACGACAACGCTGCACAACGCTGCACGCGAGCCAGAAATCGTCGATTTGGCTGAATTCCTGATTGCGATGGGGGCTCAGATCGAAGGGGTCGGCACCGATACCCTGCGTGTTCACGGTGTGCCCAAACTCACCCCCTGCAGATTCACCGTTATGCCGGACCGTATTGAAACCGGCACCTTCCTGGCCGCCGCCGCTGCGGCGAGGGGCAAGGTACGCCTGCTCAATACCCGCGCCGATATCCTCGATGCGGTGATGCTCAAGTTTGAAGAGGCCGGCGCCCATATCAGTTGTGGCGACAATTGGATCGAGCTGGATATGAAGGGCAACCGCCCCAAAGCGGTAAGCTTCCGCACAGCGCCTTATCCCGCTTTTCCCACAGATATGCAGTCGCAGTTCACCGCAATGAATGCTGTGGCTGAAGGCAAGGGGACGGTAGTCGAGACAATCTTTGAGAATCGCCTGATCCAGGTGCATGAACTGAATCGAATGGGAGCGGATATCATTCTGGAGGGTAATACCGCGATTGTCACCGGAGTGGAAAAACTCAAAGGCGCCCCAGTAATGGCCTCTGACCTGCGCGCATCAGCGAGCCTGGTTATTGCCGGTATGGTGGCGGAGGGCACGACTCTGGTAGATCGTATTTACCATATTGATCGCGGTTACGAGTGTATTGAAGAGAAGCTACGACAGCTCGGCGCGAATATTCGGCGTGTCCCAGGCTGATTGGGGCCAAATAACCTTTAGAGCCAATGATGGACTGGCGTAAATCATAATGACTGCACAAATTACAATCGCACTGACAAAAGGGCGGATTCTTCAGGAGACTTTGCCGCTTCTCAAGGCGGCGGGATTGGAGCCTGCTGAGGATCTCAGCAAGAGTCGCAAGTTGATATTTCCAACCAATTGCGAAGGGGTGCATCTTCTTCTCCTGCGGGGTGTGGATGTGCCAACTTATGTGCAGCACGGTGCTGCTGATATCGGTGTAGCGGGTAAAGACACGTTACTCGAGCACAGCTCTGATGGTATTTATGAGCCCCTCGACTTGGGTATTGCCCGCTGTCGCCTGATGACAGCGGGTATCAAAGGCGGGCAGTTGCCCGGTGGCCGCATCAAGGTCGCTACCAAGTTTGTGCAAAGTGCCAAGAAGCATTACGCCTCGATCGGGCGTCAGGTCGATATTATTAAGCTGTATGGGGCTATGGAACTCGCGCCGCTAATGAATCTGGCCGATGAGATCGTGGATATTGTGGATAGCGGCAATACGCTAAAGGCCAATGGCCTCGAAGCTCGCGAGACCATTGCGCAAATTAGTAGTCGGCTGATCGTCAATAAAGCAGCCATGAAGATGAAATATGCACCAATCAACAGTCTGATTGAAAAGCTCGCCGCAGCCGTCGCACAAACCAAGTAGATCTCTGAAGTGTTATGACGAACAAAATAATTCGCCGGCTAAATACAGTCGATATAGATTTCGATGGGCAGTTGAAGCAGTTACTCGCTTGGGAAGCAGTGGCGAACCAAGAGGTCGAAAGCACCGTTGCTGAGATATTGCAGCGGGTGCGGACCCAGGGCGATAAGGCTGTTATCGAGTTTACCAATCGATTCGACCACCGAGACCTTGCAAGTGCGAATGACTTTATTCTTCCGGCTACTGAGCTGACTGCGGCTCTGAAGCGCATTGGCGCTGAAGAGCGCGAGGCCCTGGAAGTTGCCGCTGATCGTGTTAAGCGCTACCACGAGCACCAGCGGCAGGAGTCCTGGCATTATACAGAGGCCGATGGAACGGTATTGGGGCAGCAAATTACCCCGATGCAAAGTGTCGGTATTTATGTGCCCGGGGGTAAGGCGAGTTACCCCTCTTCTGTGCTTATGAATGCAATTCCAGCGAAGGTGGCTGGAGTGGATGCCGTTAATATGGTGGTTCCAGCGCCGCAGGGGGCGCTGAGCGACCTGGTATTGGCGGCGGCGGCAATTGCCGGAGTGGACCGGGTCTTTACCATTGGTGGTGCCCAGGCGGTAGCGGCGCTAGCCTACGGTACCGAATCTATTCCCGCAGTCGATAAAATTGTGGGGCCGGGCAATATTTTTGTCGCCAGCGCCAAGCGCGCTGTTTTTGGCCATGTCGCTATCGATATGATCGCGGGCCCCTCTGAGATCCTGGTGATTTGCGATGGGCAAACCGAGCCCGACTGGATCGCGATGGACCTGCTTTCTCAGGCTGAGCACGATGAGCAGGCCCAGTCTATTTTGCTGTGCCCGGATGCGGAGTATCTCGATCGGGTTGAGGCTTCGCTACAGCGGCTCCTGGCCGAACTGCCCCGAGCCGATATCGCCGCTCGCTCTCTCGCTGATCGCGGGGCCTTGATCCAGGTGGCGTCCGTACAGGAGGCGATAGAAATCTCTAACCGGATTGCCCCGGAGCACCTGGAGGTCTCTGTTGCTACTCCAGAGGCCTACCTGCCAAAAATCCGCAATGCCGGAGCGATTTTCCTCGGGCGCTATACGGCCGAGGCTCTGGGTGATTACTGTGCCGGTCCCAATCACGTTCTCCCCACCAGTGGCACAGCCCGCTTCTCCTCTCCATTGGGAGTTTACGATTTCCAGAAGCGCAGCTCGGTGATTCACTGTTCGGCAAAAGGTGCGGATGCCTTGGGGCGCGTAGCGCGCACTCTCGCTCTCGGAGAGGGGTTGGAGGCTCATGCCCGCTCTGCGGGTTTTCGGGTTAAAGATTTGTGAGTGAAGCGCCCCGGCAGCTTTCTTTTGCCGGGGTGCCTATAAAAATCTTATTTTGCCGAGGGGATGCGAGTAGCCTGCCAGGCGAGTGCGCGCCACTCACCGCCGCGCTTGATAAATGTCCCTGTATTGAAGTAATAACTCTGTTCATCCTTGCCGCTGTCATTTGCAGACAGTTTAAATGCAACAACAGCCGCGTCCCCCAGCAACCGAATATCAATTTCCTCGGCGGCATAGCTCATTGTTACGGGCTCTGTTGCCGGGGTTTGCATCCCTTGCAGAATTTCACTTTTCCCAAAGCGCTCTCCAGCGGAGCTGGTGTATACCAAGTCCTCGGCCCAGAAGCGTTGGTGGGCTTGGGCGTCGGTGGCAGCCTTGCTGATAAAGTCAGTCAGCAGTTGATGTAAATCCTCTCGATCTCCCGCTACTGCAGAAGTTGCAGTGACTGCAAAAAACAGGGCTAAAACTAGCGAACGCATAGAGACTCTCCCTTAAGGGTTTATTCTATTGTGGTCTTTGTCTGGGGCTCTTCTGAAACCGTGGCATTCACCGTGTGGGAGATTCCATCTCGAATAAATGTAATCGAGATGGTGTCACCGGGGCGCAGGGTGGCCATAGTGGCCTCTCCCTGCTTGCCGTCGCCGATGGGCAGGTTATCGATATGGGTAATGACATCCCCAGGCTGGAGACCCGCTGTGTAGGCGGGGCCTTCGTTGTAGATGGCTGTCACCATGACACCGCCGATAGAGTTTAAATTGAACTCCTTGGCCATTTGCGGGCTGATGCCGGTGGCTTCGATACCGAGCCAGCCGGGCACGACGCGGCCGTAAGCAATAATATCCTGCATTACCTTGAAGGCGATATTGGCGGGAATGGCAAAGCTGATACCGCCAGAATAGCCGGATTGATTGAGGATTGAGGTGTTGATACCCAGCAGGCGGCCGCGGGAGTCAACCAGTGCTCCCCCGGAGTTTCCCGGGTTGACGGCGGCATCTGTCTGCAAGAAATTTTGCAAGTAGCTGCCGGTGCCGGAGTTCTCAAGGTGGCGGCCTTTTGCACTGATAATGCCTTGAGTCACGGTTTGCCCAACCCCGAAAGGGTTGCCAATAGCCAGGACGACATCGCCCACCTGGGCTTTGTCGGGTTCTCCGACAGAAATTGAGGTCAGGCCGTCCAGATCAATTTTGAGAACGGCCAAATCAAAATCTGCATCGCTGCCGACGAGTCTTGCCTGCGCCTCTCTGCCGTCGGCCAGCAGAATAACGATAGCATCCGCCTGATCGACTACGTGATGATTGGTTAAGATATAACCGTTGTCGCTGGCGATCACTCCGGAACCGAGGTTGGACTGCATCCTCTGCCTTTGCGGGACGTCCATATTGTCAAATAAGCGCCTAAAAAGGGGGTCGTTAAACAGGGGGTGCTGGCGCTGCGGCATGGCCATGCGAGTATATATATTAACTACAGCGGGGCCCGCCATATTAACAGCGTGGGCATAAGACGTGGGACTCTGAATATTGTTTTCGCTGGCCTTGGGCGGGGCACCGCGAAGCTGTGGGAATATAACCAAGAGTAGGGCGGCCATGGCAAGGCCTATCAAGGCGGGTAGGGCCCAATCTTGTAGAAATCGGTTCTGTGACACTCGTGACTCCTCTTTGGGATGATTATACACACGTCCTCAGGTGGAATCGCTGCGCATAACGCCGGATAGAGGAAATTGTTGCTGCCCCCGCTGCAAGCCTGTTTCGCGGTACGCTTGTGCTGAGTTATAAATACCCTGTGGCCCGACCCCGATGCGCTGGTTATTTTGTGGGCTTACAGGGTGGGTGCTTATATTTTCACCGCCTGGTATAGCTGCTCTTATGTTCCCGTATACTTTTGTTCTAGTGATTTATAGCGAGTTGGGGGCTGGCGCGATTGCTCGGGGAGTTGTATTTGCACGATATAATGTGACTGCTATATCCCGTTGACATTGGTCACTTGCGCTAGATGCGTATAATGGCCAGTCGAGATTTTAAGACTAACCGGTAACTACTATTTATTTGGAGACCTAAATGTCCCTAGTTCGCCCTCATGGCAGTGTTGAGCTTCAGCCGCGCTTTGTATACGACAGTGAAAGACACCACCAGCTGATGCAAGAGGCGGAGTCCCTGCCGTCAATCGTGGTCAGTTCTGCTGCCGCCGCTAATGCGGTAATGCTCGGGGCGGGGTACTTTAATCCGTTGCACGGTTATATGAACCTGGCGGATGCGATGAGCGTTGCTGAAAGCCTGCGCACAGTTGACGGTTTGTTCTGGCCGGTACCGGTTGTTAACGTTGTTAAAGATGCCAGTGAGATCGCAGGCGCTTCCCGTATTGCCCTGCGTGACCCCAATGTAGAGGGTAACCCGGTTCTCGCCGTGATGGATGTTGAGGCGATTGAAACCATCTCTGAAGAGCAGATGGATACCATGGCGGAACAGGTGTTTGGCACTCTGGATGAGAAACACCCCGGCGTTGCAACGTTCAAATCTGCCGGTCGAACTCTGATTTCAGGTCCGATTGAGGTGCTGAACTTTAGCTACTTCCAAAGTGACTTCCCGGATACCTTTCGCACCGCAGTTGAAATTCGCAATGAGTTTAAGGAGCGCGGCTGGAATAAAGTGGTGGCATTCCAGACTCGCAACCCGATGCATCGCGCGCACGAAGAGCTGTGCAAGATGGCCCTGGATGGCGTGGAAGCGGACGGTGTGTTGATCCATATGCTGCTCGGCCAGCTTAAGCCCGGCGATATCCCCGCCCCGGTGCGCGATGCCTCTATTCGCAAAATGGTAGAGCTGTACTTCCCGGCAAATACGGTGATGGTGACAGGTTATGGCTTCGATATGCTGTATGCCGGTCCCCGCGAAGCGGTGCTGCATGCTGTCTTCCGCCAGAACTGTGGCTGTAGCCATCTGATCGTTGGGCGCGACCACGCCGGTGTTGGCGACTATTACGGTGCTTTTGACGCGCAGACAATCTTTAATGAGAAGGTGCCTGAAGGCGCTCTTGAAATTGAGATTTTCCGCGCCGACCACACTGCTTATTCCAAGAAGTTGAATAAGGTAGTGATGATGCGCGATGTGCCGGATCACACCAAAGAGGACTTTATCCTGCTTTCGGGCACCAAAGTGCGCGAAATGCTCGGTGATGGTATCGCACCGCCCCCGGAGTTTTCTCGACCTGAAGTGGCGCAGATTTTGATGGACTACTATCAGAGCCTGTAACTGCCCAATAAAAAAGGCGGGTAATTACCCGCCTTTTTTATTGCTGTAAAAGCTGCATCAGCTGCGATTTGTGCAGTGTCGATTGTGCTGCACTAGCTGCTCTCGTGAGTTTCTTTTTCGAGGCCGTAGTCCTCGGCCAGAGTGCCTTTGGCGCCGGGTTCTTTCGGAGCCCAATCGCGAGGTGGCTCTATATCTTGCAGTTGCTGGTCATTGTCTTTTAATTGACCGCTACCCGCCTTCAGCATCTGGCGGCCAATATCCTGGCTGGATAGGCGCAGGGCGCTGTTTGATAGGTATTCGTGAACCTCTTTATAGCTTTCGGTGAGGTTGTGAACCAGCTGTGAGGTTTGATCGAAGTGGTCGTTGACCTGTAGCTGGAAGTCTTCAAGCTTGTTGTTGGCCTCGCGCAGCTTTTGTTCCAGCTCCTCCGAGCGCTCCACGCTGGTACGCCCGCGCACCGCAAGAAAAGCGAGGAATGCACCCAGGGTCATACCGAGGACGCCGACTAAAATTAATACCGATGTAGAGTGCACTTGCACCTCCTCAACTTGCTTTTATTGTACCGGTCACCTCGTGGGGGCGGCCTCAGCCCGGCTGTGCGCCTGTCTGCACTTTGCGCCACTTCTGCTGCGGCCCCATAATTGAACGGCCAGTATACGCGATTATTACACTGACAATTAAGGTTGTCGGCGAATTGCGGTGGGATGGCCGGCGTCCACTGCCAGTTTGCAGGGAGGGCTGGCTATTTCGGGTGGTTGCACCGCAGTCTGAAGTGTCGACTGTACGTATATTGTGACCTATGCGCCGATTGGTTGAATTTGTTAGAGTGCGCGCCAGTTATTCAGTAGTCGAAGAAATTTTCCTCTATGTTGCCCGCCAAACCACTATTTTCTTCTCCGCTCGAGCGCTATGAGAGCGATCTGCAGCGCCCTGATTTTCTCGAAGACCAATCCCAGCGCCGGGCGGTTGAGGAGTTGCAGGATCTTCACCAGCGCCTTGTGGCCAGGTCCCAGCGTGGAGCAATCGTTAATTTCCTCGCCCGTTTGCGCGGCGGCGCCTCGGAGCCCGAGAAGGGGCTCTATTTTTGGGGCGGGGTTGGGCGCGGCAAAACCTATCTGATGGATGCATTTTTCGAGTCCCTGCCATTTGCAGAAAAGCAGCGCACCCACTTCCACCGTTTTATGCGGCGGGTCCACCAGGATCTAAAGGAGTACGCTGGAGAGAAGAACCCGCTGGAGAAGGTGGCGGACAAGATTGCGCGCCGCGCTCGGGTGCTCTGTTTTGATGAGTTTTTTGTCTCGGACATCGCCGACGCCATGATATTGGCCGGCCTGCTGGATGCGCTGTTTCGCCGGGGAGTGGCCCTGGTGGCGACCTCAAATATTGTGCCCAGTGGCCTGTATCGGGATGGATTGCAGAGGGCGAGGTTTCTCCCGGCAATCGATCTGCTGGAGAGGCATACCAAAGTTGTCAATGTGGACGGGGGGACCGATTACCGGCTGCGCACTCTGGAGATATTGCAGCTGTATCACTCCCCGCTGGGTAGCGAGGCGGACAGCAATCTCGAACAGAGCTTTTCCCAGTTGAGTGTCAGCGGTTGCGAGGTACGCAGCGAAGTTCAGTTGCAGGTAGAGGGGCGCCCGATCCGAGCCCTAAAGGTAGCAGACGATGTTGCCTGGTTTGATTTTGTGGACCTGTGTGATGGGCCGCGATCGCAAAATGACTATATCGAGCTGGCCCGGGAGTTTCATACGGTGCTCCTCGGATCGGTGGCAAAGTTCGATGAGCGGATGGACGCCCAGGCGCGCCGCTTTATCAACCTGGTAGATGAGTTTTATGACCGGAGCGTTAAATTGGTCATTTCAGCGGAAGTTCCGGCGGAGGAACTGTACGACGGTCGCCACCTCAAGTTTGAATTTGAGCGCACAGTGAGTCGGCTTCTGGAGATGCAGTCCCGCGAATATTTGGAGCGGCCGCACCGCCCAGAGTGAGTCTGTCGAGTCGGGTAATTTCTGCTTGAAAAGCGTACACTCCTTTTGTACTATCCGCGCTCTTTTGTGGGACGGCCCCTAATTCTGGGGGTCATATTACAGGTGTTTATAACATGAAGACTTACAGTGCCAAGCCAGAAGCGGTAAAACGCGACTGGTACATTGTTGACGCTGCGGACAAGACCCTCGGCCGTATCGCTGCCGAGATCGCAACCCGTCTGCGCGGCAAGCACAAGCCTGAATACACGCCCCACGTGGACACTGGCGATTACATCGTTGTAATTAATGCTGAAAAGGTTCGCGTGACCGGTAACAAGGCCAAAGACAAGATCTACCACAGCCACTCCGGCTACCCCGGTGGTCTCAAATCCATCAGCTTCGAAAAGCTGATCGAAAAAGCGCCCGAGCGCACCGTTCAAAGCGCCGTTAAAGGCATGCTGCCGAAAGGTCCTTTGGGTCGTGCCATGTTCAAGAAGCTGAAAGTATACAGCGGCAGTGAACATCCTCATGTGGCTCAACAGCCGATTGAACTGGCGATCTAAACGGGAATAAATCTGATGGCAACTACTCAATACTACGGTACCGGCCGCCGCAAGACCTCTACTGCTCGTGTATTCCTCACAGCAGGCGAAGGTAAGATCAGCGTAAACGGTCGTACCCTGGACGAATACTTCGGCCGTGAAGTGGCGCGCATGATCGTGCGTCAGCCGCTGGAAAAGGTTGAAATGGTCGAGAAATTCGACATCACTGTTACTGTTAAAGGTGGCGGTTCCTTTGGTCAGGCGGGTGCTATCCGTCACGGCCTGACCCGTGCCCTGATGCAGTACGACGAAGCGCTGCGTCAACCGCTGCGTGCCGCTGGTTATGTTACCCGCGACGCCCGTGAGGTTGAGCGTAAGAAAGTGGGTCTGCGCAAAGCGCGTAAGAAGCCGCAATTCTCCAAGCGTTAAGCTTTCTTTTTGGCCCGGCTTCTGCCGGGCTTTTTTATACCCGTATCTGTGGTTATCCAGCGCTCTTGTGACTTTGCTGGATTTATCGCGGTTTCGCCGCGTGATTCCCGACGTTCCCCATAGCATTGCCTTGTATCAAATTGGCATTTTCTTTAACATTGCGCCGATTTGTATCCGCTTGATTTGTGGGGTTTATTCGCGCGGGCAATCTGCCGGGCGGGACTTCTTTCAAGACTTTTTGGGTTTGGGCCAGTGCATCTCCGGGCTAACGGGGGTCGCTGTGATGGGAGAACTACGTCATGAGTGATGACGGTGTAAATGTAGGACGGCGCCGCTTTCTAACTGCGGCCACCTCGGTTGTTGGTGGTGCAGGTGCGGTGGGGGTTGCCGTTCCCTTCGTCGCTTCCTGGAAGCCGAGTGCCAAGGCGAAAGCTGCAGGCGCTCCGGTTAAATACAACATTAGCAAAATTGAACCGGGCCAGATGGTCACCGTAGAGTGGCGAGGTAAGCCGGTCTATGTTGTGCGCCGCACCGAGGAAATATTGCAAGATCTGGAGAAAGTGGAGCCGCAACTGCGCGACCCCAACTCCGAGGAA
Source organism: Microbulbifer regidiadema (SeqCode) (assembly GCF_052466995.1). Lineage (NCBI taxonomy): Bacteria > Pseudomonadati > Pseudomonadota > Gammaproteobacteria > Cellvibrionales > Microbulbiferaceae > Microbulbifer > Microbulbifer regidiadema (SeqCode). The sequence continues at coordinate 4,610,974 of NZ_CP174297.1, forward strand.
TCTATTCAGCCGGCTTATGTAGACCCGGAAAACCGCTCCATCAAGCCGCAACTTTTGGTATTGGTTGGCCTGTGTACGCACCTGGGTTGCGCACCGATGTACCGCCCGGAAGTGGGCGCTGCCGATCTGGGTGGCGACGAGTGGATGGGCGGCTTCTTCTGCCCCTGTCACGGTTCCAAATACGATATGGCTGGCCGCGTTTACACCGGTGTTCCCGCGCCTACCAACCTGGAGGTGCCGCCATATTCCTATGAGAACGACGATGTAATCGTGATTGGCGTAGACCAGGAGGGCACCGCATGAAATGGCTCGCAGATTTTGGTGATTGGGTAGATCAGCGACTACCGATCTACCAGGCCTGGGATAAGCACATGGGCAAGTACTACGCGCCCAAAAACTTTAACCTGTGGTATTTCTTCGGCGTTTTCTCTCTGTTGGTTCTGGTTAACCAGCTGTTGACCGGTATTTGGCTGGTTATGAGTTACAACCCCTCTGCCGAGGAGGCGTTTGCCTCGGTTGAGTACATCATGCGCGATGTGGAGTGGGGTTGGTTGATACGCTATCTCCACTCGACGGGGGCGTCCGCCTTCTTCGTAGTGGTATATCTGCATATGTTCCGCGGTCTGATGTACGGCTCTTATAAGCCGCCCCGCGAGCTGGTGTGGATCTTCGGTATGTGTATCTACCTGGTGCTGATGGCAGAGGCCTTTATGGGCTACGTACTGCCCTGGGGCCAGATGTCCTACTGGGGTGCCCAGGTAATTGTTTCTCTGTTTGGAGCAATCCCCGCTGTTGGCGACACCTTGGTTGAGTGGATTCGCGGGGACTACCTGATTTCCGGTATTACCCTGACCCGCTTCTTCTCCCTGCACGTGATTGCGCTGCCGCTGGTACTGGTGCTGTTGGTCGTTCTGCATATCCTCGCATTGCACGAAGTGGGTTCCAACAACCCGGACGGTATCGAGATCAAGAAGAATAAGGACGAGAACGGTATCCCCAAAGACGGCGTGCCTTTCCACCCTTACTACTCTGTTCACGATCTGGTAGGTATTGCAGTATTCCTGTTTATCTTCGCCACCGTTGTGTTCTTCTTCCCGGAAATGGGCGGTTTCTTCCTGGAGCACGCTAACTTCGAAGAAGCGAACCCGCTGAAGACACCACCGCATATTGCACCGGTTTGGTACTTCACACCGTTCTACGCAATTTTGCGTGCCGTAACTATCGATATTGGTCCTCTGCCGGCTAAGTTCCTGGGTACTGTTGCAATGGGTGCTGCTATTGCAATTCTGTTTGTACTGCCTTGGTTGGATAAGAGCCCGGTTCGCTCGATCCGCTACAAAGGATGGTTGCCCAAGGGTTTGCTGCTCCTGTTTGCCGCAGTGTTTATTATCCTCGGTTACCTGGGTGTTAAATCTCCAACTCCGGGACGTAACTTCCTGTCTCAAGTGGGAACCCTGTTCTACTTTGCTTTCTTCATGACCATGCCTATTTGGTCTAATCCGAAGGCGCGCAAAGGACTGGGGTCGTGGATTGTTAGTGGGGCTTTTGCAGTGCTGTTCCTGTGGATGGCATTCGCAAACTTTACTTTTGGCGATGAAGATGCGAGTAAGAACGGTTTTGTGAATACCTTTGTGGGTATTGCAGCCCTGTTGCTGGCTGGCTTCTTTGCAATACTGCCTTGGTTGACTAGCCGCGATGAGGTTTACCCAGAGCCCGAGCGTGTAACCAGCCCGTCTGGTGGTAAAACTTTCGGCATCCTGTTTATCGGTATTATCGTTGTCGGCCTGCTGACCTTTATCCCGATTAAAGCGGTAGGTGCAGAATCTGAAGTGGAGCTGGATCACATCAATATCGATCTGCAGGACAAACCGTCCCTGCAGCGCGGCGCCAAGTACTTTGTCAACTACTGCATGGGTTGTCACAGTGCCAACTACTCCCGCTGGGAGCGTGTGGCCACTGATCTGGATATCCCGCTTGAGTTGATGAAGGCGAATCTGGTTTTGGGTGACGACAAGATCGGTAACCTGATGACGATCTCCATGCGCCCGGATGATTCCAAGGTATGGTTCGGCGCCGCGCCGCCGGACCTGACGCTGGTTGCCCGTTCGCGCTCACCGGAATGGCTCTACACTTACCTCCGTAGCTTCTATAAGGACGACAGTCGTGCTACTGGGGTAAATAATAAGGTCTTCCCGAGTGTGGCTATGCCCCACGTGCTGATGGAGTTGCAGGGTTTGCAGGAATGCGCTCCCGGTCCCAAGCGCGACCACGGTAAAATTGTTCGCGATGAGCTCGGTAACCCGATTATGGATGCCGCCTGTGGTAGTCTGGAAGTGGGCAAGGTGAAAGGCTCCATGACTCCGGAAGAGTTTGATGGGGCCATGTATGACCTCGTCAACTTTATGGAGTACATCGCTGAGCCGATAGCCGAAGATCGCAAACGTATTGGCTTCTATGTGTTGGCATTTATTTTTGTGTTCTTTATCTTCGCCTGGTTGCTGAACCGCGAATACTGGAAGGACGTGCACCACTAAAGCCGTCGATAGTTTGTCTCTAATGGGTGGTGAGCTTGCTCACTGCCCTTTTATATTTTGAATAAAAGGTCGGCTCTAGCCGGCTTAAAGTTTGAGGTAGTTTGAACATGGGTGTGCCTACCAACAAGCGCTCCTCGATGACCTTCTTCTCCGATGGTCGCAGCCACTATAGCCATCGAGTGCGTATCGTACTTGCCGAGAAAGGGGTTTCCGTCGATATCACCGATGTGGACGCCGATGATAAACCAGCTGAACTCGCTGACCTCAACCCTTACAACTCCCTGCCGACCCTGGTAGATCGCGACCTGGTGCTATTTGAGACCAAGGTGATGATGGAGTATCTGGACGAGCGTTTCCCGCATCCGCCGCTGTTGCCGGTGTACCCGGTTGCCCGTGCTCAGAGCCGCCAGATTATGCACCGTATTGAGCGCGACTGGTGTCCTCTGGTGGACAAGATCCTGGCTGGTGGTAAGGACGCGGCCTCTGCCCGCAAAGAGCTGCGCGATAACCTGGTTGGTATTGCGCCGATGTTTACCGATCTGCCATATTTCTTTAACGAAGAGTTCTCTCTGGTAGATTGCTGTATGGCCCCGCTGTTGTGGCGTCTCGAGCAGTTTGAAATCAGCCTTCCAAAAACCAAGCAGGTGAAACCGCTGCTGGATTATATGGATCGCCTGTTTGCTCGCGAAGCATTCCAGCAGAGCCTGACTGAATACGAACGGGAAATGCGTTGAGGGGATACTGGTGAGTAAGCCGGCTATGACATCCAATCGTCCCTATATCCTGCGGGCGTTTTACGAGTGGATAACCGATAACCGGTGCACTCCTTATATTCTGGTTGATACACACCTCCCTGGTGTTCTGGTGCCGCAGCAGCATGTAAACGATGATGGCCAGATAGTTCTGAACATCTCGGAATCAGCGGTTGCCAGCCTGACCATGGACAACTACGCCATCAGGTTTAATGCTCGTTTTGGTGGCGTACCGACGGATATTCAGGTCCCAGTAGGGTCTGTCGTCGGCATCTATGCGCGGGAAAATGGGCAGGGAATGGTATTTGAGGCCGAGGAAACCCCAGAGCCGCCAGAGCCGACTCCACCCACCAGTTTGGGTAAAAAATCGGTGAAAAAGCCAGCCTTGCGAGTCGTTAAATAGCGCTCTTCCTCCCTGGCAGGGTGAATTCCTAAAGCCCTGCCAGCTCCCGCCCCCTTTTCTGTGATGCGGTTCCGGGTGTGGGCTTGCTCCAAGTCCGTATAATGGCTGGCTAACTATTATTGCCGCAAATATCATGCCGCCGTATCTTCAGTGGCTGCGCTTTATCTGGCTGCCAGGGATGCTTCTGGTGCTTCTCACTGCGCAGTACCTCCCCTGGATCGACCTGACCCCTTTATACAGCCCGCAGTTGCCTATTGTGTTGTTGGGGATGGCGGGACTGCTCGGTTTGGGGTTTCGTTCCAGCCGGGTGGCGCTTGCAGCGCTACTTATTATGGCCCTATATATGGGCGCCAGAGCCCAATTGCTCCCGAGCCTAGAGCGGGACCTTCCCCTCTATCTCTCACTGGTTGCGGTAAATCTGGTTCTGTTTACCTGTAGCCGTGATCGCAGTGTACTCAGTATTTTTGGATTGCTGTGGAGCTTGCTGTTACTGATTGAGGGGGTGGGTTTTGCCTGGTTCTACGACTGCTGCTCCCCCCTGAATTTGGTATTTCCACTGGAAAGTTTACCCGCTGGGTTGTCCGGGTTTACTCTGCCGCAATTGATTGGCGGTATCTCTGCATTCGGCGCCTTTGCTTTATTGTTTCTCTACCCTGGCCCCACGGCAATGGGTCTGTTTAGTTGCATTATTTTGCTGCTATTTAGCGTCTGGTTGAGTCTTCCCCTCGAGTTTATTGGCTCTGTAGCGGGAATCCTGCTGGTTGCATCGCTACTGGGAGCCAGTTATGAGTTGGCGTTTCGCGATGAGCTGACCGGGCTTCACTCCAGGCGGGCTTTTCGCTATCAGATGCTAACTCCGGCATGGAATTACAGCCTCGCTATGGTCGATATCGATTATTTTAAAAAGCTAAATGATCGCTATGGCCACCAGGTGGGGGATCAGGCCTTGCAAATGGTCGCCGCACAACTCGCCCGTCACGCTAGCGGTACTGTATTTCGCTACGGTGGAGAGGAGTTTGCCATTTATCTTGCGGGGCGCAATCGCGAGGCAAAAGAGGCCCGGTTGGAAGAGATCAGAGAAAAAATCGCAAACTACCCGCTGAGGCTAAGGTCATCGGGGCGTCTTTCAGCGGGGGCTTCTTTCCGAGGGCGGGGCGGGGGAAAGCCAATAAAAATTACTGTGAGTATCGGTGTCGCCCATCGCAGCAAAAAGCTAAGAAAACCTGAGGCTATCCTCAAAGCTGCCGACCAGGCGCTTTATAAGGCAAAGCGCAGTGGGCGCAATTGCCTGTCTATTCACGGCTGATATAAATCAAGTAAATTTAAAAGTGACGTCTAATTCCCTTTCGGCATTGGTTAATCTGTTGTGCGCCACCGATACTGCAAGGCAGGGCATTGGAAGGGAGATTTGGCGTGCGGTTACTCAGTCATACAATCGGTATTTTGACCAATCCGGAAAAAGAGTGGAAGGCGATTCGCGCCGATCGACATTCATTTTTTGAGGTATTTGTAACGCATATACCGCTCTTGGCACTGATACCTACTGTGGCCGGTTACTTTGGTGTAACCCGGGTAGGCTTCCAGGTTGGGGGGCACCTGGCAAAGCTGACTCCTGAGAGTGCGGCAGTGTTGTCGGTCGTCACTTATTTTGCACTGCTACTGGGGGTCTATTGCCTGGGAGAGTTTATCAACTGGATGGCGCGTTCATATGGTGTGGAGGGCGATGAGCCGACACGCCACTATGAGGGCACTGCCCTTGCGGTGTTTATTACTACGCCAATCTTCCTCGCGAGTATTGTGGTGCTGTACCCTCACCCCTGGCTGACGATGGCGTCGGTCGGTATTGCCGGGGTCTATTCGATTTACCTGGTCTTTGCCGGTATCCCGATTCTGATGAATATGAATAAGGAGCGCGCCTTCCTATACGCCTGTGCGGTATTGACGGTTGCGCTGGTTATGATGGTTACGGTGCTTATTGGCTCAGTTATCTTGTGGAGTGTGGGTATTGGGCCGGTTTACCAGCACTAGGGCGCAGCAGCGTCGATATCAGTATCAATGCTGCTACAAATAGTGAATTTAACGCACTTTTTATTGGTGGGATCTATTGATAATTGGCGGCATCGGGCAATCCAGGCTGTCGGCGACGGCCCTCAGTAATTCGATCTCCTCCGCCTTGATAACCCCGTTGTGGTTCAGGGTGATCACTATCGCTTTCAGCAGGTTGGGTTTTTCCAGGGGCGGGATAAGGCCGGCAATTGCAACGGCTTTATCCAGTCGCGGCAGGGTGATATCGGCGCTACCGGGCAGCGGGGTGATTTCAAGGTTAAGGGCGCTAAGTCCTTGTTCGTAGGCGCGCTTTGCCGGCAGGTACTGGCTGTTTCCCGCGTGGGCGACGGCGGCAAGGATAAAGCGTGCGGCATCCTTGCTGGCGTGTTTATTGTGGGAGAGGCGCTGTCGATCCGGGGTGTTGTCGAGTGCGTGCACCAAGACCCGGTACAGGGCCCACTCCCAAATCTCTAATTTCCCGTTGCTGTGCAAGAGCTTAATCAGGTTTCGCTTAAAAACCTGGTACTGCTGTGGAACCAGCGCGCGCAGGGCGGGAATACACAAGTCGATCAAGGCGAGGCGGGCATTGCTCGGCAGTGCCTCCATGTGCGGCTTAAGTTTTTGCATCTCCCGGATAACCGCCGGGTGGGCGATTTTCTGCAAGAGCTTCAACTGTTTGTCTCGCTCGGCCTTATCTTTGTGTAAAAGAAGATGGTAAACCAGTGCTCGGGCGCTAAAAGGCTCGTGCGCAGCCTGTTGAATCAACGCTGGAATGGAGTCCAGCAGTTGATGGCCCAGTTCAATTTGCTGGGTATCGGGTTTGGCAATACTGTTATCGACGGCATCCAGTGCGGCTTGGAAAGGTGTTGTAGGCGCGGCCATGGCGAGCTGCGCACTTTGCAGTTCGCCGGGGGAGGGCGGCTGCGGTGCACTATTTGTCGGTTTTTCCGCGCTGCTGAAGAGGCCATTCCAGGCGGGCTCCAGTCTTTTAATGCGCACCGCTAGCGGTGGGTGGCTGGCAAAGAGGTTGAGTAGCGAGTGTTTCACCCCAACGGCGAGCAGCATATGGTTAAACTCTGCGGTATTGGAGCTGCTGAGTTGTGAGCCCGATTTGTAGCCGCCAATCTTTTTCAGTGCGCTGGCAATACCGAGATTGTTGCGGGTCAATTGTACTGCGGAGGCATCGGCAAGAAACTCCCGCTGCCGGCTGACGGCGGCCTTGATCAGATTGCCGAGCAGTGTGCCGCTATAGCCGAGAATGATCAGGGTTATTCCCAGGCCCAGCAGTGGATATCTTGCTGGGGTTGTGCGGCTATGGGGGGCTGGGCCTCTGGCTAAAAGTTGCCCCAGCAGGCCAATAACTAAGATGCCGTGCAACAGTCCGACGATCTGGCTATTAAGGCGAATATCCCCATTGAGAATATGGCTGAATTCGTGAGCGACCACGCCCTGGAGCTCTTCCCGGGTCAGCTTTTCTAATGCGCCTCGGGTCAGGCCGATAACGGCGTCTGTGGGAGTTTGGCCGGCGGCAAAGGCATTGATGGCCGTGTCTTCAAGGAGGTAGACATCGGGCACCGGAATACCCGCTGCAATAGCGATCTCCTCCACGATATTAAGTGCGCGCTTTTCCCGTTCACTCCGCGCGGCAATATTGAGCTTGTGTCCTCCGAGGGCTTCGGCCACAGCTTTTCCCCCGGAGGAGAGTTGATGGAATTTGTACAGGCTGCCCAGGGCGACGATGGCGGCGATGACAAAGGCGATTGAGGCGAGGGTTTCCCAGCCCAAGACTTGCACTATATCTGAGGGAAGCAAGGTCTGGCCGCGTGACAGCGACACCATTGCCGCTGTCGCCAGGGTGGTTAGGGTGATTAGGGTAATGAGTGCCAAGGCGAATAGGCAGACCAGCAAGCGGCTGCTCTGCTTGGCTTTATCCTGCTGAACATAGAAGTTCATAGCTTAAAACTCGATACGTGGCGCGACTTGCAAGGTTTCCGAATCCGAAAACTCAAGCAGCTTGGCGTCGGCTCGATGCCCGAAGAGGCCGGCCAGGAATACCGGAGGGAAGCTCTGCTTATAGATGTTGTAACTGGTGACGCAGTCGTTAAAGGCCTGGCGGGCAAAGGCCACCCGGTTTTCGGTGCTGTTGAGCTCCTCGTTGAGTTCGGTGAGGGTTTGGTCGGCCTTCAGTTCCGGATAGGCCTCAATCACCATATTCAGACGGCCGAGGGCGCCGTTGAGAAGACCCTCGGTGCGGCCGAGCTTATCGATTGCAGCGGCATTAGTGGGGTTTTGGGCCGCGCTCTTGAGGTCTGAAATCGCGCTACTGCGCGCACTGATCACCGCCTCCAGAGTATCCCTCTCGTGATTCAGATATGCCCTGGCGCTCTCCACCAGATTGGGTATCAGGTCGTGGCGCCGCTTTAACTGTATCTCGATCTGCGCAAAAGCGTTTTCACTGCGGTTTTTAAGTGAAACCAGTTTGTTGAAAATGCTGATTATGTAAAAAAATAGTGCGGCAACGCTGAGCAGCACAATAAATCCTGTAGACCCCATAGCACTTCCCTATTTATCCCTGTTGGTGGCGTAAATAGTAACACGCTGGGCTGATACTGCTGTGTATTAGCCGCAGCCCCTGGCGAAGCGGGGTAGGGCTTCGGCTATAATGCGGCGACATTAAAACAATTGCCGCCACCACAGGGATGGCGGCACAGAACTTGGAGCAGCCAGAATGAGTGATGTAACTTCGGACCCCGTAGTGATTGTCGGAATGTCGCGTACGCCGATGGGCGCTATGCAGGGCAGCCTTTCAGTCCTCACTGCCCCGCAGTTAGGTGCTGCGGCGATTCGTGCGGCCCTGGAGGATGCGGGTGTGGCACCTGCGGATGTCGATGAAGTGCTGATGGGCTGTGTGCTCCCGGCCGGCGTCGGCCAGGCCCCGGCGCGCCAGGCATCACTGGGTGCGGGTATTCCTGTGGGCACCCCGAGTACCACCGTCAACAAGGTGTGCGGCTCCGGGATGAAGACCGTGATGATGGCCCGCGATGCCCTGCTGATGGGTGAGGGCAAGATTATCGTGGCCGGTGGTATGGAGAGCATGAGCAATGCGCCCTACCTGCTCGCCAAGGCCCGTTCCGGCATGCGCCTGGGCCACGGAGAGGTCAAGGACTCCATGTTCCTTGACGGTCTCGAAAATGCCGCCGATGGCAAGCTGATGGGGACCTTCGCCGAGTCCACTGCCGACAAATACGGCTTTACCCGCGAAGAGCAGGACGCCTTCGCGCTGGAATCCCTGGCCCGCGCCCAGGCGGCGATTGAGGGCGGGGACTTTGCCCGGGAAATCGCTCCGGTGACCATTGCCTCGCGTAAAGGTGAGGTTGAGGTGAGTGTCGACGAGGCGCCGGGCAATGCCCGCCCGGACAAAATCCCCCAGTTGAAACCGGCGTTCCGCAAAGACGGCACTGTAACCGCAGCAAACTCCAGTTCTATTTCCGACGGCGCTGCGGCGCTGGTGTTGATGCGCAAAAGTGAAGCCGAGAAGCGCGGTGTGAAAGTTCTGGCGGTGCTCAAGGGGCAGTCCCAGTTTGCCCGTGAGCCGGAGTGGTTCACTACGGCTCCGGTCGGTGCTATGGGCAAATTGCTGGAAAATGCCGGTTGGTCTGCGGCAGATGTGGACCTGTTCGAGATTAACGAGGCATTTGCGGTTGTGGCTATGGCCGCAATGCGCGAGCTCGACTTGCCCTGGGAGAAGGTCAATGTCAATGGCGGCGCCTGTGCCCTGGGGCATCCGCTGGGTGCCAGTGGCGCTCGAATCCTGGTCACCCTGCTGGCGGCTATGGAAAAGCGCGATGCCAAGAAAGGGGTCGCTAGCCTCTGTATTGGCGGCGGTGAGGCCACAGCGGTCGCTATTGAGCGGGTATAAGTTGCTTACCTGAGCACAATAAAAAAACGGAGGCCTTGGCCTCCGTTTTTTGTGGATGCCGTCTGTGGGCGACTAGTTGATGTACTCCACAGCTTTCACGACTTTTTGCACCCCACCTATTGAGCGGGTTGCCTCGGCCGCACGCTCGGCCTCGGCGGGGGTCAGTAGTCCCATCAGATAGACCACGCCATTTTCGGTCACGATTTTGATACGGCCACTGTCCACTTCTTTATTGGCAAGCAGGTTGCTTTTCACTTTGGTGGTCAGCCAGGTATCGCTGGTGCTGGCCAGTAGGCTGACCTTGCCACGCACCTGGATCTCGTTGTAGACCTGGCGCACATTCTGCACTCGTTCCGCCGTGCGTCCGGCCAACAGGCGCAGCTCCTGGCTGGGCACCTGGCCGGTGAGGAGGACGACACCGTTAAACGAGTTGACATTGATGTTGGAGATTTTCAGGTCCGGGTGGGCCTTGTTGATATTAACGGTGGTCACCGTTTCGATACGTTGATCATCGATATAGGTGCCGAAAGAGCGCTGGCCGGGGTCCTGTTGTATCGGGCCGTCATGGGTGGCCTCCAGTACGGTGCTGCATCCCGCTAACAAGGTGGTTGCGGTGAGGGCAGCCAATAGATATTTCCCCAGGGTCAACTTTCTGTTGTTCATTGTTTATTCCTCGTAGCCACCGAACAAGCTGCTGTCGATCAGGTCGCACAGGCAAAAAATAGTCAGAAGGTGTACTTGGTGTACCTCTGCTGCGACATCAGATGGCACGCGCAGTTCAATATCGTGGGTGTCGAGCAGTGCGGCGCAGTCGCCGCCGTCACCGCCGGTCAGTGCGAGTATGCCCATATCCCGATCGCGGGCCGCGCGCATGGCCTGCACCAGATTTGAGTCGCGCCCGTCGCTACTGATGATCACGAGCAGGTCGCCGGGCTGTCCCAGGGCGCGAACCGGGTGGGCGAAGGTGTCGGCGCTGCCGTGATTTTGGGCGACGGTTCCCATGGAAACACCGTCGCTGTTGAGCGCCATCGCCGGTAGGCCGGGGCGTTCGCGCTGGAAGCCACCGGTTAGTTGCGAGCTAAAACTCTGCGCCAGGGCGCCGCTGACACCATTGCCACAGAGCAGGACTTTGCTCTCTGCCAAGAGTGTATGCACCACCATTTCGCTGGCTTCTGCAATCAGCGGGGCCAGTATCTCGCCAGCGTTCATTGTGGCTTCAAGGCTGTGGTGAAAAAGGGTTACGACTCGCTGTTCCATTGTGTCCTTAATTCAGGTGAGCTCTGGCTCACCATAACTTGACGGGGTAAATCTCGGTTGCGCCTCAGGCTTCGAAAGCGCTTTTAATCCACTGAATGTTTTGTGCATCGCCGTCTATGGCAAGGACATCGAAGCGGCACGGACAGTCCAGTTTTTGTTGTTGCAAATAGCGGCTGGCGGTGGCCAATAGCTTCGCCTGTTTGCGTGAATCCACGCTGGCTGCGGCCCCGCCGAACTGACTTTTGCGGCGGAAGCGCACCTCCACAAACACGACAGTATCGCTGTCGCGAGCGATAAGGTCTATCTCTCCGTGTGAACTGCGATAATTGCGCTCCAGTAAGGTGAGCCCCGCGCGCTGCAAATAGCGGGCTGCGACGGCCTCCATTTGGTTGCCGACAGCACCGCTTGAGCCCTTAAAAAGCTTCACGGTTCCCACTTAATTCGATCGGTTCCCGCTGCGGCAGTTGGGGCTCTACTGTCGTGATGGGGACCGGCACCCCCTTGTCGATTCGCGCCCACATCTGCTCGCGCACTATGCGACCATCGGCACTCAGGCTCAATGCGCCGGTGAGGCCGTGCACTTTTTGTTCGGGGAACTGGCGCAGCATGGGCAGGCGCGGGTAGAGGCGGAAGGCATCGGCACCGAGGGCATACAGGCGGGCAAAGGCCGGCGCCGGTGACGCCTGCTCCTCGATATCCTGTTTGGTTTGGTTGCTTTCAAACAGCCAGGGCAGGGCGGTAAAGCGGATACCATTCATATCCCTGTCGCGGTTGCGGTTGATATTGCCACCGAAGACGTGGGAGGTGGCGTAAACCGGCAGGTCACTGGCGTAGTGGTAAGTCAGCATGGGGTTGAGCTGGCGCGCCTGCTGGGGTTGGGCGGCGAGGAATACCATATCCACATCGTCGCGGCGGCGGGGGGTAAATTGCAGTTTTGCCGCCAGACGGCTCTGCAAGGCTTTCTTGCGCGCGTTGCTGGCGGGAATCAGCAGGGCGTCACTGACCAGGGCGGAGAATTTGCTGTTGTCCCTGAAGGTCCGGCGAATACTCACCGATCCGCCCAGGCGCAGCCACTCCTGTTCGAATGCTTCGGCGCCGCGCTGCCCCCAGCTGCTGTCCGCAGCGAGAACCATCGCCTGCCGCTTGCCCTGCCGGTAAGCGTGCTGGGCGATCTGCCGCGCCTCATCTTCAACCGCCAGGCCAAACTGGACCAGATCGGTGGTCAGGCGCCCCTGGTCGCCGTAGTTCAGGGCGAGAGTGGGCACCGGCAGCTTCTCAGTGGCGAGCAGGTTGGCCACTTTGCTCTTGTCCAGGGGGCCGACAATCATCTGCGCACCGGCATCGACGGCGCTCTGATAGATCTCCTCGAAGGGTTGATCGGTCCCGGTGTCGTAAACCATGATTTTCGGGGTGGCACCTCCGGCATTCAGGGCGGTGTAGTGGGCCGCCATAAAGCCATCCCGGATTGCCCTGCCGGCGCTGCCCAGGGGGCCGGATAGCGGTAGCAGGAGCGCCACGCGGTCGGCCCGCTGAGTGGCCAGGCGCTCCAGTAGCTGCAATGCCTGGGGCGGGTGGGCGTTGGCGCTGTGGGCGGGCCAGCGCTCGCGCCAGCGGCTGAGGGCGGTCAGCTGCGAGCTGATATCCGTCTGGGTGTCGCGGCCGAGGAGGGCCAGCTGATACCAGGCGCGCATCTGGCTGTCATTGCTCTGCGTGGCGCGACTTTTCAGTTCACTGGACGGTAGTTGGGTCAGAAGATGCCAAAAGCCGTTGTTGTTCTCGCTGATTGCCTCATCAGACTGAGCGATATAGGTAATTTCACGCCGCTCATCGATTGCGCTGTCCAGGTTGCCCAAAAGCCCCCACAGATCGGCGCGCAGACTGCGCAGGGGCAGGGCGGTCTTCTGTGGCAGCTGCGACCATACATTTTCCAGGCGCGGAGATGTCGCCAGGTCGAGGGCCTCAAAGAAATCGTCGTTTGCGGCGAGCAAACTGCCGTAGATTTGCGCATAGCTGGCAAAGAGGTTGTCGTCCAGCTGCGCGGGGGTAATTTGAATTACCGCCTCTTTTGCCGTCTCTTTATCCCCCAGCTCGTATAGAATAGCGGCCGCTTGCAGACGCTGTTGATCCCGCGCCGGCGCCGGCAGGGTGTCGGCACTGCGCAGCATGCGTACAGCCTCACTGCGACTGACAGTGTGGCCGGCCGCATAGGTCGGCTGGTAAACGTTCGGCCGGGAGGCCGGTGTCTGGCAAGCCGCCAGTGCTACTGCCAGTGAGGCAGCTGCCATTCTGGTGATTACAGTAGAGGTGCGCCGGGAAGAGGCGGACATAATCTTCTCCCGCAATATTTATATTTGGAGTGAACAGCTATGGGGCCGGATCAGGCGCTGCTTTACATTGTCGCTACGCCCATTGGTAATTTGGCCGATATGGTACCGCGAGCGATCGAAGTTCTACAATGTGCCGATCTGGTTGCGGCGGAGGACACGCGTCACAGTCAGAGATTATTTTCCCATTTTAATATCGATACACCCCTTATGGCGTATCACGATCACTCGGATGACAAGCGCACCGAGCAGATTTTGCAACGCCTGGAGCAGGGGCAGACCATTGCCCTGATTTCCGATGCGGGTACGCCGCTGATCTCCGATCCCGGCTATCGCCTGGTGCGTGAAGCTCGGGAGCGCGGAATCAAGGTCTCTCCGATACCGGGAGCCTGTGCGTTTGTCGCCGCACTGAGTGCCGCCGGTCTCCCCAGTGATAAATTCAGCTTTGAAGGGTTTCTGCCGGCTAAGTCCGGCGCCCGTGAGCGGGCTCTACAGGAGCTGGCGGGGGATACCCGCACCCTGGTGTTCTACGAGGCCCCACACCGGGTCGCCGACACCCTGGAGGCCATGGCAGGCGCGTTTGGCGGCGATCGAGAGGCGGTGATTGCCCGCGAGGTCAGCAAGGCCTTCGAGACTTTTCAGTTGATGCCCCTGGCGGAGCTGGTGGAGTGGGTTCGCGCTGACAGCAATCAGCAGCGCGGAGAGATTGTTTTGTTGGTGCGCGGCGCACAGCGCTCCCGCGACAGCGAACTGGACGGCGAGGCCCAGCGGGTCATGTCACTGTTGCTGGCGGAGTTGCCGCCCAAAAAGGCAGCGGCGATTGCTGCCGAAATCACCGGAGTAAAGAAGAAAATTCTGTACAACTGGAGCCTGGAACAAAAATAAGGCGTCGATTGCTGCAATTGCCTGTTGCAATCCGCCTGTCGCCTCTTTAATCTTCGCGCCGAGCTGGCCGGGCAATCGCTGTCGCCTTGTGCGATGGAGGAAAGTCCGGGCTCCATAGGGTGGAACGCCAGGTAACGCCTGGGGGGTGTGAGCCTACGGAAAGTGCAGCAGAGAGTAGACCGCCGATGGCCTCCCTCGATTTCGGTCTGGGGAAGCACAGGTAAGGGTGAAAGGGTGCGGTAAGAGCGCACCGCGCGGCTGGTAACAGTCCGCGGCACGGTAAACCCCGTTTGGAGCAAGACCAAATAGGCCCCCTTATAGGTGTGACCCGCACTGGGGGCGGGTAGGTCGCTTGAGGTGTCTGGTGACAGGCATCCCAGATGAATGATTGTCCTCGACAGAACCCGGCTTACAGGCCAGCTCAACAATTTCGAAAGCCCGGCACTCGCCGGGCTTTTTTGTTTGCCTCTAAAGTTGGGGCCGATTCCGCGAGTCCTACGCCCCTCCCGCCGTGTATATCTCTTCTCCAATATGCAGCCGCAGCTCACTTCTTGCGGGCTTGAGAGGTCGGATTAGGGTTGGGGGCACGACAGTGTCAAATGGAGCCGTTTCCGCCGCCTCGCTGGAGGCCGCGATTTTACAGGGGGCGGTTAGGGGCTTTGCGGTCGAATTCCTTGACTTTGTGTCGACCAGTTTTATAGTGTCGAACGTGGGGAAAAGTGGATAATTGTGGAAATTTGTGGTTTATTCGTAACAGGTGAGTGGGTGTTTACACCGTCCACCTGAAGTCGAGCCGTTTTCTCCTCGGGCCCGCCACTCAGGCATAAATCGCGATAGGGCGATCTCCAAAGCGAGTACCACTGAACGTGTATTTGGGCAGCCACGCAATCAACATGGACGCCAAGGGGCGTCTGGCAATTCCGGCACGCGTGCGCGATAGGCTGCTGGATGAGTGTGCGGGTTGTCTGGTGGTGACAGCTCACACTGAGGAGCGCTGTCTGCTGGTATACCCATCGCCCCAGTGGCAGCAAATTCTTCCGAAGATAGAAGCCTTGCCGAGTTTTAACAAAGTGGCTCGGCGCGCTCAGCGCCTGCTGATCGGGTATGCCTGTGAGCTACAGGTAGATGGCAATGGCAGGGTGTTGATTCCCCCGACGCTGCGAGAGTACGCGGGGCTGGAAAAGAAATTGATGTTAGTGGGTCAGGGGAAAAAGCTGGAGCTCTGGAGTGAGGAGCGCTGGATGTCCTGGCTCGACGATAGTGAAAACGAAGAGGGTATGCCTGAGGAAATGGCATCCCTCTCTTTATAAGGGGAGTACGGGGTGTCTCAAGAATTGCATCGCAGTGTGTTGTTGCGCGAGGCCGTAGACGCTCTGGTGACCGAGCCGGACGGGTTTTATATCGATGGCACCTTTGGCCGGGGAGGGCACAGTGCCTCAATTCTCGAACGCCTAGGGCCCAAAGGTCAGTTGGTGGGGGTGGATAAAGACCCTCAGGCTATTGAGTTTGCCGAGCAGAGATTTGCCGGTGAGTCCCGCTTTTCCATTTGGCACGGGTCTTTTGCCGATATGGATAAGGCTGCCGGGCAAGCCGCCGGTAAGGTCAGTGGGATACTGCTCGATTTGGGTGTGTCTTCGCCGCAATTGGATCAGGCGGAGCGCGGTTTCAGTTTTATGCAGGATGGCCCCCTGGATATGCGCATGGATACCAGTCGGGGGATCAGTGCTGCGGAATGGGTCAACACTGAGGCCGAGGCCGAAATGGCCAGGGTGTTCAAGGCGTACGGAGAGGAGCGTTTTGCCCGGCGGATGGCCGCTGCCATCGTTAAGCGTCGGCAGGAAGAGCCGTTTGCACGCACCCTCGATTTTGCCGAAGTTGTGAAGGAAGCGAACCCGGCTTGGGAGAAGGGCAAGCATCCCGCGACTCGTGTATTCCAGGCCATTCGTATCCATATCAATGGTGAGCTGAATGACCTGCAGAGTGCGCTGGATAAATCCTTGCAGTTACTGGCACCCGGTGGGCGCCTGGTGATTATCAGTTTCCACTCCCTGGAAGACCGCATGGTAAAACGTTTTATCCGGGAAAAAGAGCGCGGTCCCCAGTTGCCTCGGGGGCTTCCGGTTATGGATAGCCAGATAACCAAGACGCTGCGTTCAGTGGGCAAGGCGGTGAAGGCCAATACCGTAGAAGTCGACGAAAATCAGCGCTCCCGCAGTGCCGTAATGCGGGTGGCAGAAAAGTTGTCTGGAAACTGAGCTGATGTCCGCTAAGGCCTTGCTCGGAGTGGGAGTGATGTGGATAGGGGTAATAGTGTCATCCCTATCTGTCATCCATACCACCCAGCACAGTCGAGAGTTGACCGCCGAGCTGGGTAAGGCACAAAAAAATCACGATGAGCTGCGCTATGAACAAGAGCGGCTCCTTTTAGAAAAAAGTGCCTGGTCGGCATATAGCCGGGTCGAGCAGGTCGCACAAGAAAAATTGAAGATGCATATGCCTGCGCCTGCGGAGCAGGTACTGGTGGTAGTGGATTAGCTTCTAGCTGCCTCCAGATTAAGACGTAAATACCCTGCTGTTTGCCCGGTGGGGTTTCTGCGTTTTTGGGGGGCCTTGGCCTTTAGATAATTAAAAAGAGTTTGCACAAGTTGAGCTTTGCAGCTCAGGCCTGGAGAGTGACATGCTCAGCCTGGGCGCAGAATAAATAGATAAGGCCAATTGGGAATACATGGGCGCAGTTAAGAAAAAGGATATTCAGCCGGGTATTGCCCGCTGGCGCTTTGCGCTGGTGGCGGTTTCGCTGTGCCTGCTCGCCCTGACACTGGTATTTCATTTGGCCAGGCTGCAAGTGGTGCCAGCGGCTGAGCGCGGATACCGTTTCCTGCAGGATCAGGGGCGAGCGCGAACTCTGCGCACCGAGGAAATTGCCGCGTATCGAGGCTCTATCGTCGACCGAAACGGTGAGCTGCTCGCCGTCAGTACCCCGGTCCACAGTCTGTGGGCCAACCCCAAATTACTGCGTGAAATAAATAATGAAAATTTAGCGCACTTGGCCCGTGCACTGGATTTGCAACCCTCCAAACTGGGCGAGCGCCTGGAAAAATACCGCAATAAAGAGTTTATGTACCTGCGCCGTCACCTGTCCCCGGAAGAAGCTGGAGAGGTGTTGGCGCTGGGAATTACCGGTGTTTTCAGTAGAAAAGAGTATCGGCGTTTTTATCCCGCAGGAGAAGTGGTGGCCCAGCTTCTCGGTTTTACCAATATCGACGATCGCGGCCAGGAAGGGATGGAGTTGGCCTACGATGACTGGCTGTCGGGGCAGGCGGGATCTCGCCAGGTAATTAAAGACCTGAAAGGGCGCACGGTAAGGGATTTAGCCATTCGCCAGGAGGCGCAACCGGGCAGGGATTTACGCCTGTCTATCGATATGCGCCTACAGTATTTGGCTTATCGGGAATTAAAGCGAGCGGTGTTGGAAAACGGTGCCGCTTCGGGCTTTATGGTGATTCTCGACACACAGAGCGGCGATGTGTTGGCGATGGCCAATCAACCTTCGTTTAACCCCAATGACCGCAAGGGCGTTAAGTCGGCAGCCATGCGCAACCGCGCGCTGATCGATCAGTTTGAGCCGGGTTCTACGGTAAAGCCTTTGACGGTACTGGCGGCTTTGGAGACCGGGCGCTACACGCCAAAAACAGAAATAAATACCAGCCCGGGATATATTCGGGTGCCGGGGAAAACCCTGGTAGACCCGATTAATTACGGGAAAATGGATCTCACCAAAATTATTACCAAGTCGAGCCAGGTGGGAATTACAAAAATTGCCCTCGATTTGGAACCAAATTCTCTGCGCGAACTCTTTTATCGCTTGGGCCTGGGCGAAGCTGTGGGGAGCGGCTTTCCCGGTGAGGCACCGGGTATTCTGCCGACTCGCAGTCGCTGGCACCCAATCGAGCGGGCCAATTTCGCCTTCGGCTACGGTTTAACTGTCAACGCCGTGCAATTGGCCCAAGCCTACAGTGTGCTGGCGAATACCGGGGTTAAGCGCCCGGTTTCTCTGGTTTTATCCGCCGACAAAGCGCAGGAAACGCCTGAGCAGGTTATCGAAGAGCCCTTGGCGCAGCAGGTTACAGCGATGTTGGAAACGGTGATTTCCCGCGGCACCGGTCGCCTTGCCGCTGTAGAGGGTTATCGCGTTGCCGGCAAGACCGGCACTGTACACAAAGTTGGCAGTAGTGGTTATGCGGATAATCGCTACCGCTCGGTATTTGCGGGCTTTATTCCCGCTGATAATCCGCGCCTTGCCGCGGTAGTTGTTATTGATGATCCCAGTCACGCCAAATATTACGGCGGTGAAGTAGCCGCGCCGGTATTCGGTGCGGTGATGACTGGTGCTATGCGCCTGTTGCAGGTTCCACCGGAAAAAATTAAATCGGCGGAAGGACAATTGGCCGCGCAGTTAAGCGAGAGGGGTTCAAAATCGTGAGTCAGCGCGAACAACATTCTGTTTCCATCAAAGAATTGGTGCCGGGTTACGCCGGTATACCCGATATTCCTGTCAGTGGTATTGCCCTGGACAGCCGCAAGATTAAAGCCGGTGACGCATTTATGGCTTTGCGCGGCTCTGTCGTCGACGGGCGTGAATATATCGATGCGGCAATTGCTGCCGGCGCTGCGGTGGTACTCGCCGACGGCGACAAGCTGGAGTGCAAAAGTCGCAATGACATCCAGGTGGTCAGTGTGCCCGGTCTGGCCAAGCGGGTAGGGGAAATTGCTGCGCGCTTCCACGGCAATCCCAGTGGTGAAATGCACCTGGTTGGAGTGACCGGTACCAACGGTAAAACCACCTGCGCCTATTTGATCTCCCAATTGCTGGCCCGCCACTTTGGCAGTGCCGCACTGATAGGCACCATTGGCAACGGTATCTGGAAAGATAGCCAAATCGAATTGCGAGAGACGGGCCTAACGACCCCTGATCCGGTGAGTTTGCAGGCGGATTTCGCCAGCTACCGCGATAGGGGCGTTGCCGCTGCGGCGATGGAGGTTTCCTCACATGCGCTCTCCCAGGGGCGTGTACACGGGCTGACTTTTGATACGGCAATTTTCACCAATTTGAGCCGCGACCACCTGGATTATCACGGCAATATGGCCGCTTACGGCGCGGCCAAAGAGAAGCTTTTCGGGCTGCCGAAACTAAAGCGCGGCATTATCAATCTGGATGACCCGTTTGGTGCCCAGCTGGCGGAGCGCTGTAAATTACGCGGCCTGCGTGTTCTGACTTATGGCTTGCAGGCGGGCGACTTGCATGTCGCCGATCTGCGCCGCCACGAGCGGGGGTTCTCTGTAAAACTCAATTCCCCCTGGGGTTCTGGCGAGTTACACGCCCCCCTAATCGGTGATTTCAATATCCACAATGCCCTGGCGGTGGTTGCCGCAGCGGCGGCAGAGGGTATGCCTTTTGAAGATATTCTCGCCGCTTTTCCCACTATCCAAGCGGTGCCGGGGCGTATGGAGCGAGTCCTGGTTGAGGGCGCCGGCGAGGTGGGCGTACTGGTAGATTACGCCCACACCCCAGATGCCCTTAGGGCCGCTCTAGCGGCCGCGCGCCCTTATTGTCGCGGCAATTTGTGCTGTGTATTTGGTTGTGGCGGTGACCGGGATACAGGTAAGCGCGCGGCGATGGGGCGTATTGCCTCGGAAATGGCAGACCGTGCCATTGTGACCAGCGATAACCCCCGCAGCGAAGATCCGCAAAAAATTATCGACGATATTCTCGAGGGCGCCGCCAGCAATATCGAAGTGGAAGCTGATCGCGCAACCGCTATTGCTCAAGCGGTATCTGCCGCACAGCCGGGAGACATTGTGTTGATCGCCGGTAAAGGTCACGAGAATTACCAAATTATCGGCAGTGAAAAAATTCACTTCTGCGATCGCGAGCAGGCTGCGGCTGCTCTTAAAGCGCGCGTGGACAATACGGGCCAGCTCAGTGAAGGCGAGGAGAGCCAAGGTGATTAAGCCCCTTACTCTGGAGCAACTGCAACGCCGTTTTGGTGGCGAACTGATCAATGGCTCTGTGGAGTTTGCACAGGTCTGCACCGATACCCGCAAGCTCGACCCCAAGTCTCTGTTTGTCGCATTGGTTGGTGAAAATTTTGATGCGCATGACTTTGTCGGTGAGCTGGATGGCCAGGTACTGGGCTTGGTTGTCGATCGCGAAGTGCCCAGTTGCAGTTTGCCACAGTGGCGTGTTGAAGATACCACGATCGCACTGGGGCAAATTGGCTTACAGTGCCGCGAACAATTTGACGGATTGGTTGTGGCTATTACCGGCTCCTGTGGCAAGACCACCGTCAAGGAGATGTTGTCAGCCATTTTTTCTCAGAGCCATACGCCCTGTGTCACCGAGGGAAATCTAAACAACCAGTTTGGGTTGCCGATGACTTTGCTTGGGCTGACAGCACAGCACGATGCCTTGATTCTCGAGATGGGGGCTAATGGTCCCGATGATATCGGTTACCTGTGTAGTATCGGCAAGCCGCAGGTGACTGCGGTAAACAACGTAATGCCGGCACATGTCGAAGGTTTTGGCTCTGTTGATGGGATCGCCAAAGCCAAAGGACAGATTTATACCCGCTTGGACGTATCGGCGACGGCGGTGATCAATAGCGATGATAACTACGCGAATTATTGGTTGCAGAATATCCCCGAGGGAGTAAAAACCCTGGCTATTGGGTTGTCCAATGAGTGCCCTATCCACGCGGATAATATTGTATTGAACTCCAGTGGTTGCCCCTCTTTTGACCTGGTTATCGAAGGTGTTGCCCACCCGGTAAGTCTGAAATTACTCGGTGAACACAACGTTCACAATGCCTTGGTTGCGGCGGGCTGTGCTTTTGCCGCAGGAATACCTGCACTGGAAATTATCAGCGGACTCAACACCGTGAATGGCGTCGCAGGGCGCCTGCAAGAGCAGGCCGGTATTGCCGGCGCAACAGTTATCGACGACAGCTATAACGCGAACCCGGGCTCAGTAGGCGCGGCTATTGAGTTACTGTCACAGCGTTCGGGCAAAAAGATTTTGGTATTGGGGGACATGGCGGAGTTGGGTCCCGATGCCGAGGAAATGCACCGAAGTGTTGGCGCTTTGGCGCGGGAGCGCGGTTTGGATGCGCTGTTTACCCTGGGGCCCTTGGGCACTGCCGCCAGTATGGCCTTTTCTGCGGGGAGACAAGAGTCTCTGCGCAATTATCGAGAGAGGGAACCCCTGGTTACTGCTCTCACTCAACAACTGGATGAACAAACCACAGTTTTGGTTAAAGGATCACGCAGCGCCCGTATGGAATTAGTCGCGCAGGCACTGCTTGGCAATAGCAGAGGGGAGAAGTAATGCTGCTTTGGCTAGCGGAGCTATTACAACAACACGTCAGCGGTTTTTCGCTGTTTAACTACCTGACCGTGCGCGCAATTATGGCCGCGTTGACGGCGCTGGGTATTTCACTGCTCGTGGGTCCGCGCATGATCCACTGGTTAAACCATTTGCAGGTAGGGCAGGCGATTCGGGATGATGGCCCGCAAAGCCATTTGAGTAAATCTGGCACCCCAACGATGGGGGGCACACTGATTCTCGCCTCGATTTTCGCCTCGGCACTGCTCTGGTCCGACCTCAGCAACCGCTATGTGTGGGTCACTTTACTGGTGACTTTTGTGTTCGGTGCTGTAGGTTTTGTGGATGACTATAAAAAAGTCGTTTACAAAAACCCCCGTGGTCTTATCGCCCGCTGGAAGTATTTTTGGCAGTCCATCGCGGGCTTAGGTGCGGCTATTTATCTGTACATGAGTGCCTCAAGCCCGGCAGAAACCCAGTTCTTTGTCCCCTTCTTTAAAGATGTTGCGATAAACCTGGGGCCGGTAACTTTTATATTGCTGACCTACTTTGTGGTCGTTGGCTCCAGTAATGCAGTGAATCTGACCGATGGTCTCGACGGCTTGGCGATTATGCCCACCGTGATGGTGGGTGGTGCCCTTGGGGTTATCGCTTATCTGTCTGGTCATATGGAGTTTGCCAACTACCTGCATATCCCGGCCATTGCCGGCGCTGGAGAGTTGGCGGTGTTCTGTGCGGCCCTCGGCGGTGCCGGGCTCGGATTTTTATGGTTTAACACCTATCCGGCCCAAGTATTTATGGGGGACGTAGGCGCCCTGGCACTGGGTGCGGCACTGGGCATTATCGCGGTGATTACCCGCCATGAAATTGTCCTGTTCATTATGGGCGGTGTCTTTGTAATGGAAACGGTTTCCGTAATTTTGCAGGTCGCATCATTTAAGTTAACGGGAAAGCGAATTTTCCGCATGGCGCCTCTGCACCACCACTTTGAATTAAAGGGGTGGCCGGAACCCCGGGTCATAGTGCGCTTTTGGATTATTACCGTCATTCTGGTTTTGGCCGGGCTGGCAACACTGAAAATTCGATAAATAGATAAATGAGCCTGATCGCGACATCTTCACAGCAGAAAGTAGTAATAGGTCTTGGCGCTACCGGGAAATCGGTGGTGCGCTACCTGCTGCGTCACGGCCATACGCCGGTCGTGGCAGACAGTCGCGATAACCCGCCGGGACTCGAAGCTTTTCGTCAGGAGTTCCCGCAGGTGGCAGTGGAAACCGGCCCATTGCGCCCGGGCACTTTACTCGCCGCGAGCCTGATTATTGCCAGTCCGGGGGTGGCGCTTGCGGAACCGGTGTTGCAGCAAGCGATCGCCGATGGCATCCCTGTGATTGGCGATATCGAGCTGTTTGCCCAGGCCCTGAGCCGAGTGCAAGCGAGCGCAAAGCTCGCTGCAATCACCGGCTCCAACGGAAAAAGTACAGTAACCACACTGCTGGGGAAGATGGTCGAAGAGGCTGGTTTGAGCGTTGGTGTCGGCGGCAATATCGGTGTGCCGGTACTGGACTTACTCGAGGAGCCGCTGCCAGAAATTTTTGTTTTGGAACTCTCCAGTTTTCAGCTGGAAACCACGTACTCCCTGGCCCCCACTGTCGCCACCGTTTTAAATATGAGTGCGGACCATATGGACCGCTACCCCAGTATGGTGGAGTACCACCGGGCCAAACAGCGCATTTATCGCGGAGCGGATCAGTTCGTGATAAATCGCGCGGACCCTTTATCCCAGGGGCCTCTCTCCCGCGAGCGGCGCGAGTGGAGCTTTGGACTCGATCAGCCGGATCTCAATCAGTTTGGTCTGCGTTTACATCAAGGGCAGAAGTGGTTGGCCCGGGGAACCGAGGTTTTATTGCCGGTGAGCGATCTGGCCATGGTCGGCAAGCATAATATTGCCAACGGTTTGGCTGCTCTGGCGATGGGCTACGCACTGGACTTGCCGAGCGAGGCGATGCTGAAAGTTTTACGCAGCTTTCGCGGATTGCAGCACCGCTGTGAGCGCGTAGCTGATTTTGACGGTGTTGTTTATGTCAACGACTCAAAAGGCACCAATGTGGGGGCAACCCAGGCGGCACTGGATGGCCTGTCGACGGCAACCAGTAAAATAGTGCTGATTGCCGGAGGTGACGGCAAGGGAGCTGACTTTGCGCCCTTGCGAAAAAGTGCCGGGGCACTGCGGGCCCTGGTCTGTATCGGTGTGGATGGAGACAAGTTGGCCGACGTTTTTGACGGCCAGTGCGAAGTTCGCAGGGCCACCTCAATGGCGGAGGCGGTCGCTGAAGCTAGGCAATTGGCACACAGCGGTGACTACGTTTTGTTATCACCGGCGTGTGCCAGCTTTGATATGTATCGCAATTTTGAAGCGCGCGGCGATGATTTTCGCCGGGCAGTTCTGGCGCTATGCGATACCGCTGGAGGCGTCCAGTGAGCGCTCTGGCAATAGAGCATCGGCACGGCGAATGGCAGGATGGACTGCTGTTACTCAGTGTCCTGGTCCTGGCTAGTATCGGCGTGGTGATGGTGGCATCGGCTTCCATTGCCTTCGCTACAGATATTTATGCTGACCCCTGGTATTTCCTCAAGCGCCACTTGGCTTTTTTACTGGTCGGTGGCGTGGCTGGATTTGTCGTCAGTCAGATTCCCCTGGCGATTTGGTCGCGATTGTCCTGGCCGCTACTGTTGTTTGCCTGCCTGTTACTGATTGCGGTACTGGTGCCGGGGATTGGTCGGGAGGTGAACGGTAGCCGGCGCTGGCTGGTATTTGCCGGTATCACGGTGCAGCCCGCCGAAGTGGCCAAGTTCTGCTTGCTGGTATTTTTTGCCAGTTTTCTAACCCGCAGAAATAAGCAGTTGCGTCACTGGAGCAGTTTTATGGTGCCGGTGGTGATTCTCGCAACGGTTGCCCTGTTGCTGCTTTTGCAGCCGGATTTCGGTTCGGTGGTTGTACTTTCTGGCACTGTATTGGCGATGGTTTTTTTGGCCGGCGCGCGCCTTCCTCACACTTTTTTATTGGTGGCGGCCGCTGCCAGTGGTCTGGCGCTAATGGCGTTGATGAGTCCCTATCGCTTGCAGCGATTGCTGACGTTTCTGGACCCCTGGGGGGATCAGTTTGCCAGTGGCTATCAGCTGACCCAGTCGTTGATCGCTTTTGGCCGCGGAGAGTGGTTTGGGGTCGGTTTGGGCAATAGTGTGCAGAAACTGTTTTATCTGCCCGAGGCCCATACGGATTTTATTTTTGCGATCCTGGCGGAAGAGTGGGGGATGTTCGGTGGTGTGGTGCTGGTTGGGCTTTTCGCTGTGCTCACCTACTCGCTGCTCCGCCTGGTAAGGGCGTCTCTCGTGCAGGAGAAGTTCTTTGCGGCACTGTTGGCCTTTGGTATGGCGGTGCTATTGGCAGGGCAGGCCTTCGTCAATATGGGCGTTGCCTCTGGCCTGCTGCCAACCAAGGGGTTGACTCTGCCATTTGTCAGCTCTGGTGGCAGTAGCCTGATTGTGTGTTGTGCATTACTCGGCTTGGCGATGCGGATTCAGGCTGAATTAAAGCAGCCTGCTGAAAATGGTAGTGGTGGGCTTGAGCTTTTGCGCCAGCTGCCAATATTTCATTCCCCCAAGTCCAATATAAAGAGCGGTAGCGGAGAGGCGGTTTGATGTCTGAAGTAAATAAGCGTTTTTCCGGCAAGAAATTTTTGTTGATGGCCGGTGGTACCGGCGGCCATGTATTTCCGGCGCTGGCGGTGGCCAGGGCATTGCAGGAACAGGGGGCCACTGTGGAGTGGCTAGGTACCGCGCGCGGGATTGAATCCCGCTTGGTACCGGAGGCGAATATAACGCTGCACTGTATCAAGGTGGAGGGTATCCGGGGCAAGGGGAAGTTGGCCCTGCTCAAAGCGCCCCTGCAAATTTTGCGGGCAATTGCCCAGGCCAGGGTGGTGGTTAAGCGGGTGCAGCCGGACGCGGTGCTCGGTTTTGGCGGCTTTGCGACGGGGCCGGGCGGTGTTGCAGCCCGCCTCGGGGGCATACCGCTGATTATCCACGAACAGAATGCGGTGGCGGGAACTACCAACCGCCTGTTGGCACGGATTTCCAGTCAGGTACTTGAGGCCTTCCCCAGTGGTTTGCCCGGTGCCAGGCAGGTGGGCAATCCGGTGCGCAAAGAAATTGCAGCGCTGCCGGAGCCTGACACGCGCATTGGCAGTCAGTCGTCTCCGCGCCTTTTGATTTTGGGCGGCAGTCTCGGTGCTGTGGCGATTAATGAGTTGGTCCCAAAGGCGATTGCGCTGCTGGAGCCCTCCCTGCGCCCCACCGTGGTCCACCAGGCCGGAGAGCGTCATCTGGAGGTTGCCAGAGCGGCCTATCGAGAGGCGGGGGTAGAGGCTGAAGTGGTCCCTTTTATTGCGGATATGGCTGGGGCCTATCGCGCTGCGGACCTGATTATCTGTCGCTCCGGGGCGCTGACGGTTTCTGAAATTGCCGCTGCGGGTGTCGGCGCAATTATGGTGCCTTTCCCCTATGCCATTGATGATCATCAGACGCGTAATGGCGAGTGGTTGCAAAATGCCGGCGGAGCGATTGTTATGCAGCAGCGGGAAATGGATGAGCAGAAGTTATCTGGCTTACTACAGGGCTTGTTAGAGGATCGCCAGCAGCTATTACAAATGGCGACTGCCGCGCGGCGAGCGGCAAAAACGGATGCGACTGAGCAGGTGGTGAATGCTTGCAGCGAAGAGCTGGCCCGGGCCAGGTAATAAAGAATAAGTGGGTGAAGGTTAAAGTCATGTCTTCAGTGCGGACGAGCGAAGATAAAAGTTATGCGGTACCGGCTATGCGTCGTATCCGCCGAATTCACTTTATTGGAATTGGCGGCGCCGGCATGAGCGGTATCGCAGAGGTATTGCAGAATCAGGGCTACGAAGTATCCGGTTCTGACCTGCGTGAATCTGTGGTAACCGACCGGCTGCGTGAATTGGGTGTTAAAGTCCAAATCGGGCACAGTGAGGAAAATGTTCGCGGCGTTGATGTTGTAGTTAACTCCTCAGCGGTACACGGCGATAACCCGGAGTTGGTAGAGGCGAGGGAGAAGAGAATCCCCATTGTGCGCCGCGCCGAAATGCTCGGTGAGTTGATGCGCTACCGCTATGGTATCGCTGTGGCGGGAACTCACGGAAAGACAACGACTACCAGCTTGATCGCCGCAATTTTTGCCGCAGATAAAAAAGACCCGACTTTCGTTATCGGAGGCCTGGTCAATGCTGCGGGTGCCAATGCGGCCCTGGGTGAAAGTCGCTATCTGGTGGCGGAGGCGGACGAGAGCGATGCATCTTTTATCCACCTACAGCCGATGGTGACAGTGATTACCAATATCGATGCGGACCATATGGAAACTTATGGGGGCGACTTCGAGAAGGTAAAACAGATCTTTATTGATTTTGTGCACAACCTGCCGTTTTACGGTCTGGCCGTGGTTTGTGGGGATGATGCCAATGTTCAGGAGGTTATTCCCAAATTCTCTCGCCCGGTGCTGACCTATGGGTTTGATGAGGGCAATGACTACCGCATTGTCGAAGTAAAGCAGGAGCCGCTGCGCAGTCATTTCAGCGTGCAGAGACCCAAGGGGGACCTATTACAGGTTTCTGTGAATACGCCAGGTATTCATAATGTCCTCAACGCGACAGCAGCCATTGCCGTCGCCTGTGATGAAGGCGTTAGCGATGAGGCGATTCGCAGCGGGCTAAAAGGCTTCCAGGGTGTTGGCCGCCGCTTCCAGATTTATGGTGAATATGCGGTAAGTGATGATAGGCAAGCGAACAAGGTGATGTTGGTGGACGATTACGGGCACCATCCACGAGAAGTCGCTGCCACAGTGAAAACGGTGCGGGATGGATGGCCGGATCGGAGACTGGTTATGATTTACCAGCCCCACCGCTATACCCGGACTCGGGACCTGTTCGAAGATTTCGTTCAAGTGTTGTCCGAAGTCGATAAATTGATCTTGCTCGACGTGTACAGTGCTGGCGAAACGCCAATTGCCGGTGCCGATGGCAGGACCCTCGCCCGCAGCATACGCAATCGGGGGCAGGTGGATCCGATCTTTATGGAGACGATTGATCAGGTGCCGCCGGTATTGGCCGATTTGTTGGAGCCCGGTGATATTGTTCTGACTCAGGGCGCCGGTAATGTCGGTGCGCTTTCGCAGAGGTTGGCCGAGTGGCGCCTGGGCGAGCCTGGCGGTGAGGACTGAGTAGTTAGTGAAAAGCGCTGAAACGAAATCAGCCGGGAGGAAAAAAAAGACTGCTCGCGGTGCGAGCCCTCTCGGGGCCAGTGATACAGAGAAACTCCGCCTGAACTGGAGACGGTGTTTTTTTTTGCTGGCGATATTCGCGAGCTTTTCAGCTCTTTTATATGGTGGGGTCTGGCTGTGGCGTTGGGCACCATCGGTTGAACTCAGTAATGTTGATGCCCTGGAGCAGGTGCAAGTACGCGGGGCTTTTAATGCGGTAAGCGAAGAGGAATTAAGGGACGCGCTCCTTCCTCACCTGCGAGCCGGTTTTTTTTCCGCAGACATTCAGGCAATGCGGCAGACATTACTCGCGAATCCCTGGATTATTTCCGCTTCAGTGAGCAGGCGTTGGCCGAAGGGGGTTGAAGTAGATATCACTGAGGCACAGCCTCTCGCCAGTTGGGGTGAGGATAAGCTGCTGGTAGCGAGCGGGGACTTATTACCGCGACCGGCGCACATGAGTGTCCAGGCATTACCGGAATTGGCCGGGGATGAAGAACTGGTAGAGCGGATCATGTTGCAGTACCGAGCGCTCGCCGGGTTGTTGACCACCCGAGATATGGAAGTAAAACGGTTGTCATTTGATGACCTGAGTGGTTGGCATCTGGAGTTGGTGTCGGGAATTGAATTAAAACTCGGCCATGATGCTTTATTGGAGCGGGTACACCGCTTTCTATTTTTGAGTCGCGGGGTGCTGGCGCCGCATCTACAAAAGGTCGTCAGTGTCGATACACGCTACAGCAATGCCGTGGCGGTTGAGTGGAAAGACGAAGAAAAGTAAATATAGAGGCAGCTCGGGTGGCTGCTTTACAGATAAAAGTTTAAAAGCGAACGCTGTGTTCTGGTCCGATAGCAGGCCCTGAATCAGAATACGGCTCAGCGAGGTTGGTACAAAAATGACACAGGTATCCGATCAGCGCATGATTGTTGGACTGGATATAGGCACCTCTAAAGTAGTTGCTATCGTCGGTGAGGCATCCGGTGATGGGGAACTCAATATTGTCGGTATCGGCTCCCATCGTTCCACCGGAATGAAAAAAGGCGTAGTGGTTAATATTGAATCAACTGTGCAATCTATTCAGCGCGCGGTGGAAGAAGCTGAGTTGATGGCGGGTTGCGAAATTCACTCTGTGTACGCAGGGATTGCGGGAAGTCACATTCGCAGCTTGAACTCTCACGGTATAGTTGCCATCAAAGACCGCGAGGTAACCCAGCAGGATCTCGATCGGGTTATTGATGCAGCCAGGGCTGTGGCAATTCCGGCGGATCAAAAAATTCTGCACACGCTTCCGCAGGAGTACCTGATTGATAACCAGGAGGGGGTAAAAGAGCCTCTGGGGATGTCCGGTGTACGCCTTGAGGCGAAAGTCCACCTGGTGAGTGGTGCAGTGAATGCTGCACAAAATATTGAAAAGTGTATTCGTCGCTGTGGCCTCGAAGTAGAAGATGTCATCCTAGAGCAATTGGCCTCCAGTTATGCCGTCCTGACTGAAGACGAGAAAGAGTTGGGGGTGTGCATGGTAGATATTGGTGGGGGGACTACCGATATTGCAGTGTTTACTGGTGGCTCTATTCGGCATACCGGTGTAATACCGATTGCCGGAGATCAGGTCACTAACGATATTGCGATGGCTTTGCGCACACCGACACCGCACGCTGAAGATTTGAAAATCAAATATGCGTGCGCATTGGCAAAACTCGCTCGCGAAGGTGAAACCATCAAGGTGCCGAGCGTTGGTGATCGTGCGCCCAGAGATTTATCTCGGCAGGCACTGGCCGAAGTTGTTGAACCGCGCTACGACGAGCTGTTTACATTAGTGCAAGCTGAGTTGCGTCGCAGTGGTTTTGAAGATTTGTGTGCGGCGGGCGTTGTACTGACTGGAGGCTCTTCAAAAATGGAGGGCGCGGTTGAGCTGGCTGAGGAGATATTCCATATGCCGGTTCGCCTTGCAGTGCCACAGGGTATTGCGGGTCTGACGGATATCGTCAGCAACCCAATTTATTCCACTGGAGTTGGATTATTGATGTATGCGATGCAGCAGGAAGAGGCTCGAGAGGGCAAAATACCGCCTGTGCGCAACGATAATCAGTGGTGGGATAAGGTAAAACACTGGTTTCGCGGAAATTTGTAATAGAGTGCAACCAGATTAAGCCATCCCGGGGGGATTTTTTTTAGGCATGGCTGTAAAATTCGACATGAGCAAAAAAGGGGAACAGCAATGTTCGAACTAGTTGATAGTGTACAGGATAAGCCTGTCATCAAGGTGATTGGTGTCGGCGGCGGCGGCGGTAATGCAGTTAAGCATATGATCGCCAATGATGTTGAGGGTGTAGACTTTATCTGTGCAAACACAGATGCACAGGCTCTCAAAGATATTGAGGCTCGCACAATCCTGCAACTGGGTAACACAATCACTCGCGGTCTGGGCGCAGGGGCAAACCCGGATATTGGTCGCCAGTCCGCGCTTGAAGACCGCGATCGCATTGCTGAGGTATTGACCGGTGCGGATATGGTATTTATCACTGCCGGTATGGGTGGTGGTACGGGTACCGGTGGTACACCGATTGTTGCTGAGATTGCCAAAGAACTCGGCATTCTCACCGTTGCAGTGGTTACCCGCCCATTTAAGATTGAAGGGCGCAAGCGCACGGTAGTAGCTGACGAGGGTATCCTTGAGCTGCGCGATAAAGTTGACTCCCTGATTACTATTCCCAACGATCGCCTGTTGGAAGTGCTCGGCAGTAAGATCACGATGAAATCCGCATATAAAGAAGCGGATAACGTTTTGCTCGGTGCAGTACAGGGCATTGCCGATCTGATGATTCGCCCGGGCATCATGAACGTGGACTTCGCCGATGTGCGCACGGTGATGTCTGAAATGGGGATGGCGATGATGGGCTCCGGTTCGGCGGTCGGTGAAAACCGCGCGCGTGAAGCGGCCGAAAAAGCGGTGCGCAGCCCGCTGCTGGATAACGTCAACTTGGCCGGCGCTCGCGGCATCCTGGTGAACATCATCACCGGTAGTGAAGAGGCGGGCTGTCAGGAATTGACCCTGGGTGAATACTCTGAAGTGGGTGAGATTGTCCAGGAAATCGCCTCCGATGAGGCGACTGTGGTTATTGGCACCGCAGTGGATGACAAGCTCGGCGATGAAATGCGAGTGACCGTAGTGGCGGCGGGCCTCGGCGAAGGCACCCCGGCAGCGCGTCCGGTCAAGGTGGTGGATAGCTCTCGCCGCCCGGAGCCCCGCGAGCCGGTTCGCGAAACCCGCGAAGCCCGCGATAACCACGCCGCTCACACCGGTCACGGTTCCGCAGGTTTGGTGAATCGCGAAGCTATTGACCCGCGTCCGCGCAGTGATGCGGAGCGCCCCAAGCGCTCGAATTCTACGCTGAACCCGGCGGATGCGGATATGGAGTACTTGGATATTCCCGCGTTCCTGCGCCGTCAGGCAGACTAGGGCAGCGCTACCGCAGTGGTAGAACACCGCTCATGTCTGCCCGGCTCCGGCTGGGTATTGCCGCTGCGGTGCGGCCTTTGCTCGAGTCCACCTCGTCGAATGGGTGGACTCTTGCCCTGTTTTACAGAGACTTTGAACCGGAACTAATAAATCGCAATAATTATCTAAAATAATTAACAATTATTAACAGCGCTTGCGGAGCTGACGACTTTAGAATGCTGTCGTAGTGATATGCGTTGGCGCTGCAATCTTTGCTTGATCTATCCTCAGTAGGTAGGTGGTGCTCTATTGTAGTGACCACTCGCCCAGAATTGGTATTGGCGTCGCAATTGTGCTAATATCGATGGCTTACTGCGCCTTAGGGGCGTGGTCCACCGACGGGGAAAAGATAGTTTCATGATCAAACAGCGCACGCTTAAGAATGCTATTCGCGCCACTGGCGTAGGTCTGCACACTGGCAAGAAAGTTGTACTTACCCTTAAACCAGCGCCCGTAGACACCGGTATCGTGTTCCGCAGAACCGATTTGGACCCGGTTGTTGAAATCGAGGCTCGCGCGGAAAATGTCGGCGATACTCTCCTTTCAACCACCCTGGAAAAGGGTGACGTTCGCATTGCTACGGTAGAGCACTTGCTCTCAGCAATGGCGGGTCTCGGCATTGATAACGCGATTGTCGAGCTGTCCGCGCAAGAAGTGCCCATTATGGATGGCAGTGCCGGCCCATTTGTATTCCTGATTCAGTCCGCAGGTATCCAGGAGCAAGCGGCTCCGAAGAAGTTCCTGCGCATCAAGAAGCCGGTGACCGTAGAGGATGGCGATAAAGTTGCCAGCTTCCTGCCTTTTAACGGCTTTAAGGTCTCCTTCACGATTGACTTTGACCACCCGGTTTTCCAGGGGCGCAATCTGAGTTCGTCTGTGGACTTTTCCAGCACCTCCTTCGTAAAGGAAGTGAGCCGCGCCCGTACCTTCGGCTTTATGCATGAAATCGAATACTTGCGCTCCAAGGGCCTGGTGCAGGGCGGTTCTGTTGATAACGCAATTGTGATCGATCAATACCGTATTCTGAACGAAGGTGGATTGCGATATGAAGACGAATTTGTGAAGCATAAAATTCTGGACGCAATTGGCGATCTCTACCTCTTGGGTACCAGCCTGATTGGTGAGTTCAAAGCCTTTAAGTCCGGCCACGCTCTGAACAACAAATCCCTCCGCCACCTGATGGCCCAGGAAGATGCCTGGGAAATGGTCACCTTTGAGGGCGAGCAGGAAGAGGCGCCGATCTCCTATATCAAGCCTATCCTGGCAGTTTGATACTTGCGCAAAAAGCCGGCATTATACTGCCGGCTTTTTTGTATGATTGTTTCACAGAAAGTCTATAGATTTTTGGTACCCTTACGGGTTTGGCACCTCGGCTTTATGTATCGGGGCTAATGAAAATTAAAAAATGTCGAACTCCTCACAGCCCCTATGAAAGTAATCCTGGTCAACGATCGCGGTGCGACTCGCAGTTTTAATTTTGGCAGCTTGAGCAAGGCCCTGTTGGGTTTGTGTCTGCTGAGCCTCCCTGTGGGCGCGTTTCTGCTGGGGGCGAATTTACCGGTTACCGAAACGGATCTGTTTGACTCCCGCACCGCCAAGGCCTGGAACCGCGCCCTGCGCAAGCAGCAGGCAGAAATTGCTGAGGCGGACAGAGAGGCGCGGGAGCAGCTTGCGGCCCTTACGGTTAAACTTGCCGAGTTACAGGCGCGCTTGACCCGCCTGGATGCTCTCGGTGAGCGTTTAACCTCTGTCGCCAACCTCGATGAAGGCGAGTTTGAATTTGGCAGTGCGCCGGCTATTGGCGGGCCGGAAGACCCGGGCCTTGCCGGTGCCTCTGAGTTACCCTATCAGCCCCCCGAGTTTCTCGAAGTTATCGGCGATCTCTCTCACCAGATTGAAGATCGCCAGATGCAGCTGAATACGCTCGAATCTTTGATGGCGAACCTCAAGCTTGAGGATGAACAGTTTTTAGCGGGCCGCCCCATCAGCAAGGGCTGGATGTCCTCCCGCTATGGCTACCGCACCGATCCTTTCTCCGGCCGCAGAACCTGGCATAAGGGCGTGGATTTTGCCGGCAAAATGGGCTCTGACGTTGTCTCGGTGGCCGCCGGTGTTGTCACCTGGGCCGATGAGCGTCACGGCTACGGCCAGCTGGTGGAGATCAATCACGGCAATGGCTACTCCACCCGCTATGGGCACAACAGTGAACTTAAAGTGGGCTTGGGTGACGTGGTCAAGAGAGGCCAGGTTATTGCCCTGATGGGCTCCAGTGGCCGCTCTACTGGACCCCATGTCCATTTCGAGATTTACAAAAATAACCGCACGGTTGACCCGGCCAGCTACATCCGCCGCACAGGCAGATAAGAACTATCCTTCCTTTACGCGTAATTGTTGGTAGCTTGGCATAAGAGTTGCCAGCGCTTGCGCCTTCCTGTTTACTTGCACCTCTCGCATAAAGGAGTGTCGGTGCATCGATCTGCCCGGTATTAGCGCCGACAGCGCAAATAAGATAAGTGGTTTCTAAATAATGATTGGCAAACTGATTAAATCGGTCTTTGGTTCAAAAAATGACCGCGAGCTGAAGCGCATGCGGCGGGTCGTGGGGAAGATCAACGCTCTGGAAGAGGATTTCCAGAAGCTTGACGATGCAGGCCTGCGGGCGAAAACGGATGAGTTTAGGCAGCGGCTCGCTGACGGGGAAAAGCTCGATCAAATTCTACCTGAGGCATTTGCGGCAGTGCGCGAAGCGGGCCGCCGGACCATGGGTATGCGCCACTTCGATGTGCAGCTGATCGGCGGTATGACCCTGCACGAGGGGCGTATCGCAGAGATGCGCACCGGTGAAGGTAAAACCCTGGTTGCAACCCTGCCGGCCTACTTGAATGCACTTGAAGGCAAGGGCGTTCACATTGTTACGGTGAACGATTATCTGGCTTCGCGGGATGCCAACTGGATGCGCCCGGTATACGAATTCCTGGGTATGACGGTGGGCGTTATTGTCTCCCAGCAGCCGCCGGAAGAAAAGAAAGCGGCGTATGAAGCTGATATCACCTACGGCACCAACAACGAATTCGGTTTTGACTACCTGCGCGACAATATGGTGTTGCGCAAAGAGGACCGCACCCAGCGTCCGCAAAACTTCGCCATTGTCGATGAGGTGGACTCGATCCTGATCGATGAAGCGCGTACCCCGCTTATTATCTCTGGTGCCGCCGAAGACTCCTCTCACCTCTATATGGCGATGAACAAACTGGTTCCCCAGCTGGAGCGCGCCGAAGAGGGTGGGGAAGGGCACTACACTGTCGATGAGAAGACCCGCCAGGTTGAGCTGACCGAACAGGGCCACCTATTGATCGAAGATCTGCTGTCGCGCAGTGGATTAATGAAGGAAGATCAGTCTCTTTACGCCCCTGGAAACCTGGGCCTGTTGCACCATGTGCACGCCGCTTTACGCGCTCATGTGCTGTTTAACCGCGATGTGGACTACATCGTGCAAAACGGTCAGGTGGTGTTAATTGATGAACACACCGGCCGGACCATGCCGGGCCGCCGCCTCTCCGAGGGCCTGCACCAGGCGCTGGAAGCGAAAGAGACCGTTCAGATCCAGAGTGAGAGCCAGACTCTCGCCTCTACAACGTTCCAGAACCTGTTCCGCTTCTATCCCAAGCTCGCCGGTATGACCGGTACGGCGGATACCGAGGCGTTTGAATTCCAGCAAATTTACG
Organism: Microbulbifer regidiadema (SeqCode); assembly: GCF_052466995.1. NCBI lineage: Bacteria > Pseudomonadati > Pseudomonadota > Gammaproteobacteria > Cellvibrionales > Microbulbiferaceae > Microbulbifer > Microbulbifer regidiadema (SeqCode). The sequence continues at coordinate 4,646,028 of NZ_CP174297.1, forward strand.
GCCTGGATGTGGTGGTAATTCCCACCAATAAAGAAATTCAGCGTGAAGATCTCAACGACCTGGTCTACCTGAGCCAGGAAGAAAAGATGGAAGCGATTATTGAGGATGTGAAGCACTGTCGTGAAAAGCAGGCTCCGATTCTCGTTGGTACCGCCTCTATCGAGACCTCGGAAGAGATGTCCCGCAAGTTGCAAAAGGCGGGCATTAAGCACCAGGTTCTCAACGCCAAGTACCACGAGCGCGAGGCGCAGATTATCGCTCAGGCGGGTCGCCCGGGCGCGGTGACAATCGCCACCAATATGGCCGGTCGCGGTACCGATATCGTGCTGGGTGGTAACTGGGAGGCGGAGGCGGCAGCGTTTGCCCAGGAGAAGGGGCGCGAGCTGACGGAAGCGGAACTGGCACAAGCCAAAGAGGACTGGAAGAAGCGTCACGAGCAGGTGATTGCGGCCGGCGGCCTGCATATTATCGGCACTGAGCGCCATGAATCCCGCCGTATCGATAACCAGCTGCGCGGCCGTGCGGGCCGTCAGGGCGACCCGGGGGTTACCCGTTTCTATCTCTCCCTGGAAGATAACCTGATGCGCATCTTCGCCTCCGATCGGGTGAAGAACTTTATGCAGATGCTGGGAATGGAGCGCGGTGAGGCGATTGAGCACCGCATGGTGTCCAACGCTATCGAAAAAGCCCAGCGCCGCGTGGAAGGTCGTAACTTCGATATCCGCAAGCAGCTGCTGGAGTATGATGATGTAGCCAACGATCAGCGCCAGGTGATCTACGGCCAGCGCAACGAGCTTCTGGAAGCCGAGAGCATCAGTGACACCATCTCCGCTATCCGTGAAGATGTGGTCAGTGGCATTGTCTCTGGTTCTATTCCCCCGCAGAGCGTGGAAGAGCAGTGGGATATTCCAGCTCTGGAGCAGCAGCTCTCCGGTGAACTGGGGATTCAGCTCCCGGTACAGCAGTGGCTCGACGAAGACCGCACCCTGCACGAGGAGAGTCTGCGGGAGAAAATTACCACCGCTGCGCAGGAGGCCTATGCAGCCAAGGTCTCCCGTATTGCGGAGTCCTCCGGTGATACCAATCTGATGCCGACAATTGAGCGTCAGATTATGTTGCAGGTATTGGACCAGCTGTGGAAGGAGCACCTTTCCAGCATGGATCACTTGCGTGCGGGCATTGGTCTGCGGGCCTATGCCAACAAAAACCCCAAGCAGGAGTTTAAGCGCGAGTCCTTCCACCTGTTCCAGAGCATGCTGGAGAACCTCAAGCATGAGGTGGTGCGTATCCTTGCCCACGTAGAGCCTATGACTCGCGAGCAGGCAGAAGAGATGGAGCAGCGCCGTCTGGAAGAGCAGCGCAAGCAGCAGCTCGAATTACAGCACGCTCAGGCTTCAGCGCTTCCAGAAGGCGAGTCCAGCGGGCAGCCGGCCACTCCGGCACCGGAGCGTCGCGGCCCTAAAGTTGGCCGCAACGATCCCTGCCCCTGTGGCTCCGGCAAGAAGTACAAGCAGTGCCACGGTAAATTGGCCTCCTCTGCCCAGAGCTAATTTTCCACTGCCGAGATTGAGAAAATACCCCGCTTAGCGGGGTATTTTTTTGTCCGATCAAAAAACTTTCTGCGGAAATTAATATTTATTCCGCAGATAAATCTATTTTTGCCTTGCCTTGCCGGGGTGAGGCTTCAATAATATTGATCAATCATTGGTTTCCGCTATTTCGCTCCGGTGAACAGGGGTTCGGGTTTGCCAGCGCTGTATAGCCCTAAGTTGTTATTTTTATGTCTGAATCATCCATTCCCCTTGTTGAAGGGGTTCGCCTCGCTAGTGTGCCCGCCAGGATCAAAGACTGGGAGCGCAACGACCTGCTGCTGATTGAACTTGCTGAAGGAGCTTCAGTTGCGGCCACGTTTACTCAGAATACATTTTGTGCAGCCCCGGTTACGGTTGCGAAAGAGCATATTGCCAGAGGCGATGTGCGAGCTCTGGTGATCAATGCGGGCAATGCCAATGCCGCTACGGGTGCAAGGGGGTTGACGGATGCTCGGGCTACTTGTGAAGCTGTGGCGGAGGCACTGAAAATTTCTGCACAACAGGTATTGCCCTTCAGTACCGGAGTGATTGGTGAGCACTTACCCATAGAGAGATTGCTCGCCGCAATTCCAAGCTCTACTGCACAGCTGGAGCCCGCTGGCTGGGAGCGGGCGGCCGAAGCCATAATGACTACCGATACCCGGCCCAAAATTGCGAGTCGTAAACTCAAGATTAACGGTGAGGAAATCACGGTTGTGGGGATTGCCAAGGGCTCCGGCATGATCCAGCCAAATATGGCGACCATGCTCGCCTATGTCGCCACTGATGCCGGTATTGCGCAACCTCTGTTGGAGCAAATGGTGCGCGAGGCCGTGGGAGCTTCCTTTAATCGCATTAGCGTAGATGGGGACACCTCAACGAACGACGCCTGTGTATTAATGGCAACCGCTGCGCGGGGGAAGGTGATCGATGATAGCGAGGCTATCAATTATCGGGAGCTGTGCAGGGCAATTACGGAAGTGCATATAGAGCTCGCCCAGGCCATTGTCAAAGATGGTGAGGGTGCAACCAAGTTTGTTACCGTACAAGTGGATGGTGCGCTCAGTAGCGCAGAGGCCCTGGAGGTTGCCTTTGAGGTGGGTGACTCGCCCTTGGTGAAAACGGCACTCTACGCCTCAGACCCCAACTGGGGCCGCCTGGTAATGGCGATCGGCAACGCGATTAAAGGCGAGTTGGACACCGGGAAGGTGGAGATTTTCCTCGATGACGTACAGGTGGTGAGTGCCGGTGGCCGCGCCGCAGAATATCGGGAGCAGGCTGGGGAGCAGGTGTTTTCCAAGCCTGAATTTACCGTCCGAATCGAGCTGGGGCGCGGTGAGAGCAGTGAGCATATCTGGACCTGTGACTTCTCCCACGAGTATGTCACTATCAACGCAGAATATCGGACTTGAGGTAGTAGTGTGAGTAAGGTTGTCCATGTCGCTGTTGGTGTAGTGATCCGAGAGGATGGCAAAATCCTAATTGCCCGCCGCCCCGACCATTTGCATATGGGGGGGCGCTGGGAGTTTCCCGGTGGCAAGGTGGAGCAGGGCGAATCTGTACAGGACGCGCTCTACAGAGAGTTGCTTGAAGAGGTGGCGATTGAGTTACAGGAGCTGCGGCCGCTGGTAGAAATTCGCCACGACTACCCGGAGAAAACCGTGTTGCTGGATACCTGGCAAGTGACACAGTTTGCCGGTGAAGCCCTCGGCCGGGAGCAACAGGAGATCAAGTGGGTATCTGTCGACGAACTGGACAAGTTCCACTTTCCCGATGCCAATCAAGCGATTATTGCGGCAGTCAAAGGGCACTTTTCCTAGCGCCCTTATCAATTTGGCTTCACTCTGAATAGCTGCTGAGCGGCAGCTGTTCAGGTGGGGTTGGATACTTGCTCTCAGTGGCGGGGTTTGTTTGGGTCCAGGTCATCACTCAGTACATCGTCATATACCGATTCCCCGGGAATCTTGTGTCCCTCACTGGCCCACTCCCCCAGGTCAATCAGCTTACAGCGTTCACTACAAAAAGGTTTGAAGGGAAACTTATCACTCCATTCAATGGGCTTTTTGCAGGTGGGGCAGTTGAGTGTCGGGGTTACGCTGGATTTAGGCATAAGATAGTTTGGGCTTAACAGTAATCTGGATTGGAATTGTACTCTAATTAACTTAGCCCGATTCTTTCGACTGGGCAATCTGTAGGTACTTTTGGTGGAGCTGTTCTACCTGAGTTTTAAGCGCGGCCAAGTCTGTAGCGTTGTCCAGCACATCATCGGCTCTCTCTAGCCTCCGCTCCCTGCTCAGTTGGGCAGCCATAATTTTGCGAATCTGCTCCCGCTGGCTGTTATCTCGTGCACAGGCACGCTCAAGCTGCACAGCCTCGGCAAGGTCGACCACACAAATCCGCTCAACGAGTTTATATTGGCCCGACTCAATCAGCAGGGGGGACTCCAAAATCGCGTAGAGGCCCTGGCTTTCGTTTAGCGAGGAGATTATCTCTTGTCTAATCAGAGGGTGTAATAGACTCTCCAGCCACTGGCGTTCGCCCGGATCGTCAAATATCTGTGTGCGCAGCTTGCTCCGGTCTAGCTCCCCATTTTCAAGTAGTATTTCGCTACCGAAGTGCTGGGCGATCTGTTCCAGGGCGGGTTTTCCCGGTTGTACTACCACCCTCGCAGCCCAGTCGGCATCCACCACATGAATACCTAGATCGCGGAAATATCCAGCCGCCGCTGATTTTCCACTGCCGATTCCACCGGTTAAACCTATTGTAAGCACTGGCTAGCCCCCTCAAAAAAGGTCGCGATAAAAATAAAGACCCCAGTCAGATAGCTGGCTGGGGTCATAGTAATGCAATTGGCTGGGGAGTAGTGAGCCGTTTGCTTTAGCTGGCAAGTCCAGAGATATTGAGATACCACCCCATAATTTGATCCCCCCAGAGCATCGCGATCCAGCCGGCACCGGCGAGGTAGGGGCCAAAGGCGATGGGTAAATTGCGATCCCGCCCCATCGCAATACTCCAGCTGATACCGGCAGCGGCGCCGACGGCGGCGGAAAGCAAGATAACCAGCGGCAGCACCTGCCAGCCAAACCAGGCGCCGATGGCCGCCAGGATTTTAAAGTCCCCGGCACCCATACCATCTTTACCGGTAACAATCTTAAAGATATGGAACACCAACCAGAGTGACAGATAACCGGCGATAGCACCGACAACTGCGTCCTGCAACGGGGCAAACACCCCCCAAATATTGATCAGTAAACCGGCCCAGAGCAGGGGTAGGGTGATGTTGTCGGGGAGTAGTTGCTTATCAAAATCGATACCTGTCAGGGCGATAAGGGCCCAGGTAAAGATGCATCCGGCCAACGCCTGCCAGGTGGCCCCCAGCTGCCAGACGACGACAGCAGTTAGGATGCCGGTAATTAACTCCACCACTGGGTAGCGCTTGGGAATACCGGTCCCGCAGGAGCGGCACTTGCCGCGAAGTAGTAAGTAGCTAATAACCGGGATATTTTGCCAGGCCTTGATCTCAGTTTGGCATTTGGGACAGTGGGAGTGGGGTAGCAGCAGGTTGAAGGGCTTTTTTAGCTCCTGCTGTTCTGCGGCAGAGGGTTCTATATCATCAAAGTGGTCATAGAAATCCCGCTTGTACTCCCGCTCCATCATAACTGGGAGACGCAGGATTACTACGTTGAGGAAGCTGCCTACGATTAGGCCTAAAATAAAAGCGCTACCTGAGAGTAGCGCTGGATATAGGAGGAAAATCTCTAGCATTTTTTAAACAACCTGACCCAGCTGGAAGATCGGTAGGTACATGGCGATCATTAGGCCGCCTACCAGGATACCCAGTACAGCCATAATCAGTGGTTCCATAAGTGTGGTGAGATTGTCAACTAGGTTGTCTACAGCTTCTTCATAATAATCAGCGGCCTTACCAAGCATTTCATCTAGGGCGCCGGACTCCTCACCAATAGCTGCCATTTGTACCAGCATAGTTGGGTAAAGTCCTGAAGAGCGCAGGGCAGCATTGAGGGGGATACCGGTAGCGACTGAATCTCGGATTTTAAGTGTTGCCTCTTCGTAAAGGCTATTACCGGTGGCGCCCGCCACTGATTTCAGGGCATCGATAAGGGGGACCCCTGCGGCAAATGTAGTGGAGAGCGTTCGTGCAAACCTAGCTGAGATTGAGTTGTAGGTAATGAGCCCCAAAATCGGTAGTTTTAGGATCAGTCGGTCAAAAAATTCAGCCACTTTTTTGTTGCGTTTTTTTGCTTCAATAGTGCCCCCGATACCGAGGATTACAGTTATTAGCGCAATAAACCAGTTGGCTTGCATCCACTCCGACATGCCGACTACTAACTGAGTAAATGCAGGGAGATCAGCCCCAAAACTGGAGAATGTCTCTGCAAATTGTGGAACAACCTTGACCAGCAAAATTGAAGTTACGACTATTGCCACTACAATCACTGCAATGGGATAGGTCATAGCTTTTTTAATTTTTGCCTTCAGAGATTCTGTTTTTTCTTTATAAGTGGCAATCCTATCCAGCATGGTCTCAAGAGCGCCTGATTGCTCACCTGAGGCAACTAAGTTACAAAATAGATCATCAAAATAGAGCGGGTGCTTGCGTAAAGCATCAGCAAATGCAGTGCCAGAGGAAACTTCATCGCGAATTTTAAAGATTAATTCTTTAACCCCCTGATTATCCAGGCCGTCTGCAACAATATCAAAACTTTGCACCAAGGGGACACCCGCTTTCATCATGGTAGCCATTTGGCGAGTGAAAAGTGCAATATCAGCGGGCTTTACTTTTTTCTTTCCGCCTCCAAACAGGGGTTTGGGCTTCTTTTGAACACGGTTGGCAATAATGCCCTGCTTACGCAGCTGGGCTTTAACTAGGGCGGGGCTAGTGCCGCTGATCTCGCCTTGAACTTTAGCCCCTTTGCTATCCACACCCTTATAGATGTACTCAACTGCTGTGGTACTAGCCATATCTGCTCTTCCTGCTTTCTATCCCTTGCATATAGTTCTCTAAAATACAAGAGTTAATACTCTATTCTTCACGTTGGTTGTCGCTAACATGTTAGAGCATACAGCTCATTTCTTCAGGCTTGGGTTGAGCCTGATATTTTTCGCTATATGCCGAATTCAGCGAGCCCCTGAATTTTAGTTTCTCAGCCAGCTGTTAGTCCTTGGTCACCCTGTTGGCCTCTTCCAGGCTGGTAACCCCCATCACGACTTTGCGTAGGGCGGATATTCTCAGGTTATTAAAGCCCTCTTCTCGCGCTTGGTCGGCAATTTGAATGGAGTTGCCGCCCTCCATTATAATTCTGGAGATGCCGTTAGTAATGCGAACCACTTCATACACACCTACGCGCCCTTTATAGCCTTTAGAGCAGTGTTCGCAGCCCACTGGTTGAAAAATGCTCCAGTCACTTGTGGGGATTGTGACCATTGAGAAACCTTCGGCCTCTAATACTTCAGGAGGGAGTGTAATCGGCTTTTTACATTCATTGCACAGTCTTCGAGCTAGGCGCTGTGCAATAATCACACTCACAGAGGTGGCAATATTAAAAGTGGGAACGCCCATATTCATTAGGCGGGTCAGGGTTTCCGGTGCTGAGTTTGTATGTAGGGTTGATAGCACCAAGTGGCCGGTTTGCGCCGCCTTAATGGCGATTTCGGCCGTCTCTAGGTCCCGGATTTCTCCCACCATAACAATATCCGGGTCTTGTCGAAGGAATGAGCGCAGGGCCTCGGCAAAGTTGAGGCCGACCTTCGCAGAAACATTGACCTGGTTAATTCCCTCCAGATTGATTTCTACCGGGTCTTCAGCAGTGGAGATATTGCGCTCCGGGGTATTGAGAATATTGAGCCCGGTATACAGAGAGACCGTTTTCCCGGACCCGGTAGGACCTGTAACCAGAATCATTCCCTGCGGCTGGGCCAGGGCGTCCATATAGATTTGCTTTTGCTCATCCTCATAGCCCAGGGCATCGATTCCAAGCTTGGCGGAGGAGGGGTCAAGAATACGTAGAACAATTTTCTCCCCCCACAGAGTTGGCAGGCTATTAACGCGAAAATCGATAGCCTTGGTTTTGGAAAGCTTCATCTTGATGCGGCCATCCTGAGGCACTCGTTTCTCAGAGATATCCATCTTGGACATCACTTTGAGGCGCGCAGAAAGTCGAGAGGCGAGCTGAATAGGGGGTTTGGCGATCTCATGTAGGACCCCGTCAGTGCGAAACCTCACCCTGTAGGATTTTTCATAAGGCTCGAAGTGGATGTCCGAAGCGCCAGTGCGTATCGCATCGAGAAGCACCTTGTTTACAAAGCGGACTACAGGTGCTTCATCTCCACCGGGCTCTTCGTCATTGTGATGATCGGAATCGCTTTCGCCGACATCAAGGCTGTCGAGTTCTTCGTCTTCCATGCCATCAAGGCCTGCCCCCATATCTTCACTTTGGGACAGGTAGCTTTCGATAGCCTTGGCCAGCTTATCGGCCTCTACTATGACGGGGTCAGTACTTAGTCCGGTGTTAAAGTTTATCTCATCTAGGCCGGCAAGGTTGGTTGGATCTGCCACCGCCACAAACAGCCTATTGCCCCTCTTATACAGCGGTAGAGCAAAGTGTTTACTGATAAGCTTTTCGTCGATAATGCCTTTGGGGATTAACTCAAAATTATAGCTCCCAAGGTCATATAGCGGCGTGCCGAATGATTGCGAAGCAATTTGGGCAAGCTCTGAGCTTTTAACTAGCTTGGCCTCCACTATATGCTGGGCAAAGCTTTGAGTCTCTCTGCGGGCCGCCTTAATTGCGGATAGAGCGGTTGGTTCGTCGAAAATTTGATCGGCAACCAAACGTTTGGCTAAGCCGCTAAGAGGAGAAACTGTCATTGGTTACACTGCCGGATATAGGTTACTGTGTGCTTCTGCTTAAGGCGCTGAGCTTTAAATCTAGGGGTATTGTATAACTCTTCGATGCTTCTAGCTTCTAGAATGTGAATGACTCGGAAGCCTTGCTGCCGGATTGCAACTTCAGTATAGGCTGCAGCCATTTGCGGCGAGTTGCACACAACACCTGCAGCTTTCAAGAGCTCGTAGAACTGTTATGAAATTATTCAGAAGCCCCTAAGATGTATGTTTGAGCATCAGGCGAAATATAGCGAAATAATGAACATGAGCCAACAAGTTGAACACTTAGCGATAGGTCTACAAGCTGGCCGTCAAACGCCAGGGAGTGACAATTTTTGTCAGGTGTGAGGAGGTTATGTCAGTTTTAGGCTGTTTGCCTACCCCTGCAGGTGGTCGCGTAACTAATAAAATAGTTGCGGTAAGCAGCTGAAATAAATGTTTGTTAATTTTGGCATGAAGCTTGTATATTACTCAGCGATGTCCTCACGGGATTCACTATTATCAATAGTCTGTATGGAGACGGTTACAATGAAAAAGCAACAGGGCTTTACTCTTATTGAATTGATGATCGTAGTTGCGATTATCGGCATCTTGGCAGCAGTTGCCCTTCCGGCTTACCAAGATTACACAGTTCGTGCTCGTGTTTCTGAAGGCCTTACCCTGGCCTCCGGTGCGAAAGCGACTATTTCTGAGAATATTGCCAATAATGGTGGTGCAATTGCTACTTCTGGTAACTGTACTGGTGTAAATACATTTACATCTGCGGTTGGTAGTGTGGCTAGCCTGGCATGTGCAGATGCCTCGGGAGTTATTACTGTTACTATGGCGAGTAATGCCAACGATGTTTCATTTACTATTACCCCGACATCCTCCTCGACCGGTAGTGGAGTTACATGGGCATGTGGGGGTGTTAGCACCAACAATATGAAATATGTTCCTGCCGAGTGTCGCAACACTTAATTGATCTGAATGAAAAAACCGCTAGATATAGCGGTTTTTTCATTTTTAGCGAACCTTTTGAATGAATCATTTAGCTTTTAGGGCTGATTACTTTATAGCTAGAAATAAAATAATCTCTTGGACTCTATTTTTTAGCTTTATTCTTTGGTTTCTGTTCTCGTTAGGGCTCTTGGGAGTACCCTTAACACTTGAAATGAGTGGATATGATTTTAAGCGATCATCGCAAATTGTTCTCATTTCCCTGCTCTCCTTTATTCTTGCAGTAACAAATCCCTGGGGTGACCTGTTTAAAAATTCCGATACGCGGACATGTAAGAATATATTCATACTAATCTTTATATTACTCTTTATGGGAGCGTTGTTTTCGGAAAATACTCCCCAGTCACTGTTTGAAAGTTTACACTGGGCGCTCTTATTTTCTATTTTTTTATCTGGCTATTATATCCAGAAGGCGGCTCTTGTTGAAAAGCTTATATTTGTACTGCTCTTCCTTCACTCCTGTTTGATATTCAAGTCTTCAATCTACTTTGTATTGGACGTTTACTTGACTGGTTCTATTAGACCAAGTGTTTTCTATCCATTTGTGGTCTCGATAAGGTTTTTCAATCAAATCCAAGCTTTCTTTATCCCATGCTTAGTGATGTTTATACTTCATCCCCGGTGGGGAAGCCTTGCTGTAGTGCTGCTTTTCATAAACTTATTTTTGGCTCTTTCGGGAGGTGCGCGTGGATTGCTGTTATCTGTGCTTGCTACTGGCGTCATTGCTTTTTTATTCTTAAGGAACTGCAGGCGGTATATAGTTTGGGCTTTATTGGTTTTTTTAGCTGTGTGTTTTTTTTACGGGGCGCTGCTATATATTTTGAATATCGAATTTGTTCAAGGAGCGGATTCCCCTTTTCGTACACATAGCTCCGGTCGGATTTATATGTGGCAGGAGTTGGTCGAGAATATGTCGGCAGCTCACTTAATACTGGGGGCTGGGCCAGGAGCTTATGCCTTTACAGATTTTATAAGATATGAAGGGCACCCGCATAATAGTATTCTTCAATTCCTCTATGAGTGGGGGGGGGTGGCAACCTGCTGTTTAATATATTTGGCTGCTCTAATTTTGCATCGATGCTTTAAAGTTATTAAGCATGAAGCTGAAGAGAAAGCTCAGGTGTTAAAGGGGGTTTTTCTTTCATCAATATGTGCAGGGATCTATTCATTACTCAGTGGAATTATTGTAATGCCTATCCCTCAAACATTGATGCTTATGTATATGGGTATTCTATGGTGGCTAACACCGCCCGTTAGCCACCAAGGTGAAGTAGTGCTGAAAATTTCTGTATTTACACGAATATTGAGCAGTATGTTAATTCTCATTATTCTATTTGTATATATTTTTATGTCTATCTATTACCTGAGTCAGCAGTCAAACAACTCGATAGATTCCAGAGGACCAAGATTCTGGTTAAATGGGGCTCCAATTGTAGCACCCTAGTAAGCATTTTTAGCTGTTATAACTGTCGGTAGAGTTAAGAGCAATACCCTGATGTCTAGCCAGATTGACCAGTGGTTAATATAATGAAGATCGCATTCAATTCTTGCGCGCAGCTTGTCGGTAGTGTCAGTCTCACCGCGAAAGCCATTGATTTGTGCCCAACCAGTAATACCCGGTTTTACTTTGTGTCGAAGCATATAGCCGTCAATTAGCTTTCGGAAGTGCTCATTATGAGCCACTGCATGTGGTCGAGGTCCGACAATAGACATTTTTCCCTGAATAACGTTAATGAGCTGCGGTAGCTCATCAAGAGAAGTTTTACGCAAAAAGCGTCCAATTGCGGTTACGCGAGGATCATTTTTGCGAGCTTGCACAACGCGAGCCCCATTCTCTAGAGTGCTCATTGTGCGGAATTTCCATACTCTTATGGGGCGGCCATCGAGTCCGTACCTTAACTGTTTAAAGATAATCGGACCATTTGAGGTGGCTTTTATTGCTAGTCCAATTAACACCATAAGAGGTGAGAATAAAATTAGGAGAATAGAACCTAGCAATAAATCTTCGGAGCGCTTAATCCAGCTGTTGATACCCTCGATTGGGGTGTCGTAGATACTTAGTATACTGCTGCCTCCTACTTGATGCCAGCGCGAATGAAGAAAGCTTTGAACAAAAAGGTTTGGAAGGATGTATACAGTTGCTGTTGTATCTGAAAATAATCTTAATATATTTTGTATTTGATCTTCATCCTTCATGGACAAAGCAATATAAATGTATTCTAGTTTCCCTAGCTTTGCCTCTGAAACGGCATCATTAACGCTCCCAAGGACATTGAAATTTTTATTCCTAATTAATTTTTGGTCACATGAGCTTGCTTCAGGCGCGCTATAAAACCCTTTGATTCGAATGCCATGGTGAGATTCTTCTGCTAAGTCAGCCGCTAATTGTATGCCAGGTTGGGTAATGCCAAGAATGGCGCCTGTGCGAGTATTGTGATTGTGAGAGCGAATATGAAAAAGTATAACTCTTAAAAGGTATCTCCATAGAGATAGGGAGGCGGCCGTACTTAGAAACCAAAACCCAATGACCAGCCGAGAATAAGCTTCTCCTGTTTTGCTGAAATAGGTAATCAGAAGAAGAGATGTGCAAACAAGGCCCCAGCTAATAAGCGTCAACCCTAGCATGCGGGTATAGGTATCAACTCTCCAGGATCGGTATAAGTTTACCGATTCGGAAAAAAAAATAAATAAGGTTGAGCTAAGAAAACCAATAAAAAGCCAGTTTTTTGTTACTTCATGATTAAGTAATGCGCAACACAGAAAGAGAGAGCTTAAAATAACTACTAAATCGATTGTTCGATATAATGTAGCTAGGCTACTCTGATGGTGGGGTCTCCACCTGGGTTTCATATCATATAGCATAAATTTTTCAGGCCTCCGGGCTAGAGCTGTTATATGGTATGATCTTTATATATATTTTGCCATCTATATATTGGCAAGCAGGAGCGCTCACCTTTTCCCTTCAAGCTTCAGTTCAACTTGTTGTTGAATAAGAATGATGGTTATCGAAAGGGTTAAGCTAAGTAGAAAAGTGCCCCCTCCCAAGTTAGGCTAAGATGAAAATTAATTTTTAGTCCGAAAGGGGGCTCCTAGCCCTGACAGGAAGGTGCGTGTGCTCCAATAATACTTGACAAGCCCATAGCAATTCTGGCATATGAATTGCCGTAGAATATGCAAAGCAGCTGTCATGAGGCGAGCGAGCAGTCTGAGTCTTGTAAAATAAAGCATAAGGGACTACGCAGTCAGTATCTCCAGATTCTAGAAAAAGGCTTTATTAGAGGGGTGAGGAAATTTGTCAGCGGTATCCCATTGCCTTTTCTGCCGGGAGAGTGGCTATTTTGCCCCATTAGAAATGGGGGGCAAGCCGTCGGTTTTGATCGGCTTGTAACTGAAGCCCTAAGTTTTGTACACAAATGCTCCAGTGAAAATTACTGCTCCGATAAGCTCTACAAGGGTATCGAGAGCTTCAACGCCATCTAATGTAGGTAAGATCAGATACCTAACTCGCGAGGGATACTGACGACTATCTAATCAGCATATGCTCTACTCCAGGGACGGCCCTAGATTTACCGTAAGGCTCAAGCGATTTCAGTCGGGAAGTTAGGCTATTCCTCTGTATTAGGCTTTGAATAGGGTTCAAATATGTGTATAAAACACAGCTGAAGCCTTTGGTTTCATCGGGGGATGTTTTTTGCGCAATGCTTTTTAGGTTTTCATTTAATTATACTGGTGTGTTTTCCAGCTTTAACCTGAAGCTCTTTTGTATTCTATATATCAGAACGGTTAATTTTAAGGGGTGCGTGAGAAGTTTCTCTTGGGGATATATTTCAAGGTGTAATTTACTGGGGGTGCAATGCAAAAAGATGATGCCTGGAGAGCTCTGCTTAAAGCTCTTCCCAAGAGTATTGGTGGAAGATATTTAGTTTATCTCGCTCAATTGATATCGATAATGACGCTGGCAAGATTGTTTTCGCCAGAGGAGTATGGTGTTTTTGCCGCAATGCAGGTTTTTATTTTTTTCTTTCAAATAATTTCTGAATTGGGTGTTGTACCGGCTATAATTAATGAAAAGGAAATATCATTAGGTCTTAGGGATGGGGTTTTTACGCTTACTTTTTTTTCAGGCATAACAGTCGGTGTTGTTTTTTGGTTGATATACCCTTTTGTAGGCTTGCTGTATGAGATGAGCTTTGATGCTCGATTGGCTATACCATTAGCGCTATCTGTTTTTTTTGGTTCTCTTTCGGTTGTGCCATTGGCGATTTTGCAGAGGGAACATTTTTTCTTGCCGATAGCTTATTGTGAATTCTGGGCTGAAATAATTTCTTTAATGCTGGTTTTTGTCTTATTTTTATTTGTTGATACTATTTTAATTTTGGCATTTAGGTTTTTTATTTTATCTGTTTTGAAATTTTGTTTTTTTTGGGTGGCTTGCCTAAAGTCAAAAGTCGGTGAGCCTCGCTTTGGGGGGGAGTTTTATTTGGTGAGATCTTTGTTTAAGTTTTCATGTAATCAGATGGGGTTTAATATTGCAAATTTTTTCTCTCGAAGTCTGGACAACCTTTTAGTGGGGAGGTACTTCGGTGCTTCAGGCTTGGGGGTGTATGAGCGAGCTTACGGGTTAATGCGCTACCCCTTAATGCTCATTACCTTTGCAATGAACCCCGCAATTCAACCTGTGCTCACCAACTCAAGGGATGACTTAAAAAAAATTGAATATGTTCATAATTTATACGTCAGAAAATTATCTTTGGTGGCGATCATAGTTGGAGTTGGGGTTTATCTATATGCTGATGTTGTGGTGGCGGTTGTGCTGGGTTCTCAGTGGCGCGAGGTTATTCCAGTGCTAAAGATATTGGCACTTTCGTTGCCTGTCCAGATTGTTTTAAGTTCAAGTGGCTCATTTTTTCATGCGGCAGCCCGCCCCGACTTGCTTTTCAAGCTTGGTGTTTTTTCCTGTTTCACAAATTGTGTGTCTATGGGGGTGGGTATTTGGTTTGGATCTATAGAAACTCTTTGCTGGGCTCTTTTGTGTAGTTTTTCAGTTAATTTCTTTATATGCTACTTTGTTATGGGTTTTTTTTTACTGCCGAGTGGTTTTTTAGGGGTTTTGAAGAGTCTAAAGTATGTAATTTATGGAGAGTTTCTTTTTGTTGGGGCTGTCTTGTTTTTATAGCTAATGTGAAATATTCCATTTTCTAATTGTCTAACTGGTCAAATATTGATTGGTTATATTGGGGTTGGGTTTCAGTTGTGAGTTTTATGCCATTTGTAAAAACCTTAGATTATAAAGTTTCTGTTTATGTGGTCTCATGTAATAGGGCAAGAAAACTTTTTCGCTGCTTAAGTTCTATTTTGAATCAAAGTCACCCAAGTTTTGAAGTTATTGTTGTGGATAATGGTTCTTCAGATGATAGCTTGCGTGTACTTGAGAGTTTTTCTCGAAAAAATGTAAATTTACGATATTATGCATTGAGTAAAAATATGGGAGCCTGTTTTGCTAGGAATTTAGCTATAAAGCTGGCTTGGGGTGAATATGTTACAGGTGTTGATGATGATGATGAGTGGCTGCCCGGCCGGTTATCTGGATTGCATTCGGCCTACTCAGAAAAACTTGCTTTTGTTTATTCGGATGATGTGTTTGTATTTTCAGATGGTTCACGTAAGCCAACGGCGAGGCCAGAAGTTGTAACACTGTCTAGCATTAGATATCAGAATGATGTAGGAAATCAGGTGTTCTCCTCTTTGGAGAAGTTTAAGAATGTTGGATTTTTCGATGAAAGCCTAACCTCGGCCCAGGATTATGATATGTGGTTAAGGATGGTTGAAAAGTATGGTCAAGCAGAGAAGGCTAAATGTGCTGGGCAATATATACATGTAGGTGGGGATGATAGAATTACTGCTTATCCAGAGAAAAAGTTTGGTTATTTGGCCTTTTATAGAAAGCATAAAGAGAGGTTGACTTTAAATCAAAGACGGCACCAGTTGTTAATGATAAAATATATGTGCCAGAGGTCAATTTCGATCAGAATGTATTTTAAGTTGTTTTCTTTTGTAAAGATTAAAAGAAAAATATCAGTTTTTTTCAAGCGTGTTGTTTTTAAGTTGACTTATCCGTATTGATTTTGTTTTTTGTGCGTTGAGGTCTTGCTTGTTTGAAGGTGTTATTTTGTTGGGTGTTCAATATGAAAATTTCCAGTAAGATTGGTGATACTTGGAGTGAGGGCTGTACCCATATATTTATCAATATGTATTCATACTTTAGGTTGCGAGAGTTTTTTAAGTCGGGGTTTGTGGAGGGGCGAATTTTGATTGACGGTCAACTCTTGGTTTTTCTTTTGGGAATCATAGGTGTTGGAAGCTTTAAAAGGTCGAGTTTTGATATGACCTCACTTGCACCTAAGGTATTTTTACATGCGGAGAAAAATAAGCAAGCAGTTTACTTTGTTGGATCTACTCAGGAGGCGATATCAGATGCTATAGATAGTATCCTTAGTGTATTCCCTAATCTTGAGTTGGTTGGTTTCCATCATGGTTTTTTTGAGGTCGAGAGTGATCAAGCGGCTGTCATTAATGATATCTGCAAAAAAAAACCTGATCTAGTAGTTGTCGGAATGGGGTCGCCAAAGCAAGAGTTATTCTTGTTGGGGCTCAGGAATGCGGGATGGAGGGGGACAGGATTTACGTGCGGTGGTTTTTTTCATCAGTCAAGGTCGAATGTTAACTACTATCCTAAGTGGGCCGATAAATTTGACTTGCGCTGGCTATACCGTATTTTTGATGAGCCTAAACTACTGTTCCGTTACTCAATATATTATCCATTGTCTGTTGTATTATTGGTATGGGATTTTAAAATCCGTCGAAGGTTTTCGTAAAAGTGTATAGCTATAGTATAATTATTCCTACGTTCAATAGGGTTGGTACTATTGGTCGGGCCATTCAGTCTTGCTTGGATCAGAATCGTGAAGATTTAGAAGTCATAGTTGTTGATGATGGTTCTTCGGATGGCACCGCCGAATATTTAAAATCGATCACCGTGGATAATTTTATTTATATATTCCAGGAGAATCAAGGAGCCTCTGCGGCTAGAAATAAAGGTTTATCATTAGCAAGGGGTCGCTATATATGTTATTTGGATTCGGACGATTTTTTTGTTGTAGGTAGGTTTGATGTTTTGGACTTTTATCGCAGCCATATGGATTCTGGTTTTGTTGTTTGTTCTAGGGTTTTGATTAGGCGCGCATTTTCTGAGTCCGTATCACCAGTAAACTTGTATTCTTCAGATTTTAATTTTTCAGAGTATATTTTTTGCTACGATGGTTTTTTTTCTACCCCAGGAATTGTTTTTTCACGAGCGTTAGCATCTCAAGTTCTTTGGGATGTAAATTTAGGTTACGGTGATGATACTGATTATGTGATTCGACTAAAAAATTCGGGTATGAAGTTTTTAATGCTTGAGGATGTGCTTACTATCGTGGATGATAGTGACGTTTTTGGCAGGCTTTCACTGAAGAAGGACTTCCAGGCAGTCAATAGCTGGTATGACAAGCATAAAATTTTTCTCACAGATAGGTCTGATCTGGCTTTTAAGGTTAAGCATTTGAGTTTTCATGGTTTTTGGATAAGGCCATTTTATTTTTCTGGATTATTTTTTTTGAGTATTTATCGTGGAGTCTTCTCCGTCTCAATTGGTTTAAAGTATTGGTTTCGATCAATTTTGCCTGTTTCTGTCTATAAGTACTTCACCAATTTTCTGAGGAAAGTGTGATGATGTGACTCTAGCGGAGAAATATTCTGTCCTGAAAGACTGCTAAGCCTTACGAAACCAGGGTTTTATGGGGTCGCAGAATGGAAATCTCGATCGGTTTTTACTGTTCTGAGTTGGATGCGGGGGCAAATGTATAACCTAAATACTTAAGGGTGATTGAGTTCGAGGATGCCGATCTGTGTGGAAGGTTAGTGTGTTTTATTGAATAAATTTTCATTCTAAAGGCCTGTAATTATGGATTTAAAGGTTTTTTTAAGTGTAAAATCCCAGGTTGATAATATGGGTGAGGCACACCTGCCTGTGAGAAATTTCAGTGGGGTCAGGTAATTTAATCTCTTCTTTTTCGAGTGCCATTAACCCTGTGATTCTATAGTTCCGAATGATTTCGTAATATTTTTTAAAGCTTCGAAGGCTAGACTTCTTGAGGAATTATCCGGGGTTTGCCTAACTCAACACTTCGGACACTTTTATGCCGCAATTGCCCCGTAATCGCTGTAGCGATCATAAATGTAGCTGACTTTTTCACAGCTTCGGTCCAGACCTAAGCTGCTAAAAACCCTATTCATCAGATGCTGGTTGAACTTGCGGCGCTTCCAGCTGGCGATTGAGATAACTGTAGATGCATCTGTCTGCGTCTCTCTGCGATCTTCAAATTTTAGCAAATTCAGCGCTGTCAGCGACGCATTAACATGAAGGTTTATGGCTTCCTTTCGTACGGATTGGCAGTGAGTTAATCCGGTGTATTGCTTCGCATCCCTGAATAAGAACTCTATTTGAAATCTTGATTTGTAGTACGAGACCAATTTCACTGCATCTAAATTCGTATCTGTAGAATACAGTAGCGCACTTCCTTTTTTATCTTCATCGATAGTCTTGAGCAGCACCACGCGTATGGCGCGTTTTAAAAATTTGGCGCGCACCACCTTCGTGTAGACTTTAACTTGAGCATCAAAAATTCCAGCAAAATCAAAACGGCATAAATCTTCAAGGTCAACTTTTCCGTCAAACCGTTTAGGGCGTCCCTGACCGTTGTATTGCCCCTCGTATAGCCACTGCAAATTAGCATCAATCCGTAACTTTCCAACGATATGCATTCCTTCCTGAAGAATTGGATTAACAAATGAATTTTTGCTATAAAATGCGTCTGCTACAAGGTATTTAATCCCAAGATCAAGCAACTTCGGTAGAACTTTGAGAGCATGGCTCACATATTGTTCAACCCTCGATTTCCCTTCTTCATCGATCGTTTGCTGGGAATCTATGGCATAGGCAGTATTTGTCTTCAAGTCGGTGACACTGATCGTAGAGATCTCAAGGCCGCGTTGTGATTCTCCAGCGCTGCCGTTATAAAACCACCCTACGCCATCAGTCTTTTTGCCGGATTTACTGATGAAACTGGCATCAGTAGCGGCGACACATTCACGATTTTCTTGGAGTTCGCTGGCAAATAATGTGGTGTTAAACTGGGTAAAGTCAAAGCATCTATGTGACCAGCGTCGATAACGTTTCTCACTTGAGGTACTGAATCTGGCCAGATTCAGATAGGTCGCCTTGCCTCGAAAGACCATCAGTACCGACAATAGAGCCATCATAAATTTCTGCTGGGGCTTACCAACACTGGACATTTTGGCAAAAACTGTTTTAATTGTGTCTTCCATGGGCGGTTACTGCGTTAATTAGACTTCGTAAACCTTATTCTCTCAGTCTCCGCCCATGGATTCCAGCACCACGCCCCCAATTTCCCCCTCAAAACTGTCCGAAGTGTTGCTAACTATAAACCCCATGCAAAAACCACTCCTGCGTCGTAAGATCCTGAAAAACCCAGTAGAACTGCTCTCCCGCATTTTTTGCGATGTAATAATTCCGTCCATGACGTCCGTGTTGCCACCAGTGGCCATCAACTCGCTCTGGCCCCTGTAATAATTGCAACTCTCCCTGGTAAAATAATTTCCCCTCAGTACTTTCCAATTTGCTGGGGCGGGGTAGTAGCCAGTTGGGGCGCGGTGCCTTGATGGGGGTAATTTGTTGGCCCCGAGAATGACTTTTAATAATCAGGGCGTCTGCACTTTGCCAGGTTTGTTCCGGGAGAGCGCTCTCTTTTAGGCTGATCCCGGAGAGAGCTTGATGGCCGAGGCGGGCTTTTAATTTGTCTAAAAGTCGCCGCTTGCGCTGCACTCGATTGCCTTGGTTAAAAAAGCCCTCATCCCGCAGTTCCTGCTCTAGAGGAAGCAGGTGATTACAGCTTAAACGGATAGACTGTATCGGTTGCTCGAGTGTTACGCTTTCCAGTTGTAGTTTGGTCAGGGCGATTAAATGCTGGAGGTCGAGTTGTGGGCTGGAGACTTCTACGCTGATTAAGTGCTCTTTACTCTGACCGAAAACCATATACCAGTGCAATTGTGGGGCGTAAAGCTGACGTCGCTGTAACTGTGAGCAGAGCTCTCTGAGCAGACGCCCGATCGGGAACAGTAGTTGTTCGTTACTATCCAGGGGGCTGGGGAAAAATAGTTCACTGCGGAACTCTACTGGTGGCGAATAGAGACAGACGGGGTCTTGGCGGCTTCCACTCAGGCGTGCCAGGTAGTCCACAAATGAGTGCCCAAAACGCGAGCCTACCTCTGAGAGGGGGCTGGCCAGCAGTTGGCTTACTCTTTTGATGCCACAGGCATAGAGCTTGGCGATGGTTTTGTTATCGCAATCGAGCAATTTACTCGGGGCAGAGTTGATCCACTGTTTCCACTGCTGGGGGCTGGGCGGGGTGTTGGTCTGTGCGAGCCACTGCCGGTGCTCCGCTAACTGGCTCAGCATATAGGCCGCACTGGGGCTGTGGCCGAGCCCCATTAGGTGATTAATCCCCATTTGCTCAAGTTCGCAATCCAATTGTTCCAGCAATGCCCTGATGCCGCCGTTGGCGTGCGGGCAGCGGCTAAGCTCCAGGTAGAGCTGGGCCGTTGTGCTCTCACTATGACTTGTAGGGCTTGCCGGCCGGGGCGAGACCAGTGGGGTAAAACTGTAACCCCATTGGGCCAGTTGCTGCAGCTCTCGTTGTTCCCGCTGGGGGTCGCGCTGTAATAGCTGCAAATTCGCGCAGAGGGTCAAGGCTGTAGTGATACTGAGGCCGGCCTCTATGCCACACTGGGATGCAGCAGTGTTGCGGTCAATTACCAGCTGTTTCTCAACAACTACTTGAGGTGAGGGCTTCCCTCCTTGTTGTTGTGCGCGGGTCAGCACTTCCAAAGGGAGCCTGGGAAATTGAATACAGAGCCAAAGCATCGGGTTACTCCGGGGCTATTTAGTGTAGCGGCTGCTCGCGGCAGGCCAATTGCGCCGCTCTCGCCAGGTAGAGATGTTGGCCAGAGGGGCCGCCGGATTGCTGTAGGAGCTTCAGCGCCAGCTGTGTTTCTTCGGGTTCGAGCTGTAGCCGTAGCTGTGCTGGTGAGGGGGTTGCCGATTCACTCTGGGGGCGAAAGTGGAAGTGCAGGCAGTCGCCATTGCGCGCTGCCTGCTGTAGGCGGCAGAGGTCTTTGTGAGCTGGGGACAGGCGTCCCTGCCAGCTGAGCAGGGCACCACAGCCACCGGATTGCAGGGATTGCTCTATCGCCCAAAGCGTATCCTTGAGGCCCCGGGGGTGTAGGATTAGTAGGTTCTCCAGGCAGATACCACTGCTGGCCAGTGATGGGGCGTAGGGGATATAGGGGGGATTGACCAGTATGACCATCTGTCCGCTCTGAGTGAGATTGGCCAGCGCCGGAAGTAATAGTGTGAGTTCGCCGATGCCTGTCTGATCGAGCAAGAGCTCTATACTGGCCCCTCGGGGCCAACCGCTACTTGCAAGGAGTGTATCGAGGCTGGGATGGCCACTGGCAATGCCGGTATGTTGCCGTCGGGGCTCATTCGCCGCTGGCCAGATATCGCTTATGGGGAGTAGTTCTGCCGCTGTCTGGTAGCTGGGTCGACTCTCTAACGGATTGTTTTCTATAAATTTTTCTACAACACCCACGATTTCATCCCTCAATCTTGACCGAATCTGGCCTATATCTCCGGTTAAGTCTGTACGTGCATACAGTTATACTGTTGATTTATACAGTATTCACTCAGTGGCAGCAAGTGAGAAATCATTGCATTGCCACTTTTTTGCACAGCCCAAACCGGCTATGATTCGGCCTCTTTAATTGAGCACTAATTATTCTATTCAGGGGGACGGAGTGAGTATCAAGTCCGACAAGTGGATTCGCCGCATGGCAGAGCAGCACGGCATGATTGAGCCTTTTGAGGCCGGTCAGGTACGCCATAATGACGATGGCGACCGGCTCATCTCCTACGGCACTTCCAGCTACGGTTATGACGTGCGCTGTGCCCGTGAATTTAAGATCTTTACCAATGTTCACTCAGCCACGGTTGATCCGAAGACCTTCGATGAGAACAGCTTTGTGGATGTGGAGGGCGATCACTGCATTATCCCGCCAAACTCCTTTGCTCTGGCGCGCACAGTGGAGTATTTCCGCATTCCGCGCTCTGTGTTGACGGTTTGCCTGGGTAAGTCCACTTATGCTCGCTGCGGTATCATCGTCAATGTGACGCCGCTGGAACCGGAGTGGGAAGGGCATGTGACTTTGGAGTTCTCCAATACCACTAATCTGCCGGCAAAGATCTATGCCAACGAGGGTGTGGCACAGATGCTGTTTTTCGAGTCCGATGAAATCTGTGATGTGTCCTATGCCGATCGCGGCGGTAAATACCAGGGGCAGCGCGGCGTGACTCTGCCCCGCACCTGATTATCGGTTTTACTGCGGTACGATTTTTTATCTATGACAGAGGTTTCTTCCAGTCAGTTGCCCGATCGCGTCGATGTGTTAGTCATCGGCGCCGGGGCGGCGGGACTGATGTGCGCAGCCACAGCGGGCCAGCGCGGGCGCAGTGTGCTGGTATTGGATCACGCCAATAAAGTCGGCAAAAAAATTCTGATGTCCGGTGGTGGTCGCTGTAATTTCACCAATCTCTACACTACGGCAGAGAATTTTTACGGTAATAATCCCCATTTTTGTAAGTCCGCTCTGGCCCGCTATAGCCAGTGGGATTTTATTGCCCTGGTTGAGAAGCACGGGGTTGCCTACCACGAGAAAACCCTCGGTCAGCTTTTTTGTGACAATAAATCCAGGGATATCGTCGACCTGTTGTTAGCGGAATGCCGTGCGGCCAAGGTGCAAATCCGCACTCGCTGTAGTATTACCCAGGTGAAAGCAGTGGGGCAGGGGTATCGGGTCGAAACCAGTATGGGAACGGTTGCCTGTGAGTCCCTGGTCGTGGCTACCGGCGGTCTCTCTATCCCCACCATGGGGGCGAGTGGATTTGGCTATGAGATTGCCCAGCAGTTTGGACTGGAGATAGTCCCGACACGAGCCGCACTGGTGCCGTTTACCCAGCATAAACGCCAGTTGGAGCGCCAGAGCACCCTGCCTGGGACCTCTCTTTCGGTGACAGTCTCTTGTGCTGAGGGCAGCTTTCACGAGCAGATGCTGTTTACTCACCGGGGGCTAAGTGGCCCTGCGGTTTTACAAATCTCCAGTCACTGGCGTGAAGGTGAGGCAGTGACATTTGATTTGGCGCCAGATAAAAACTTGGCGGAGTGGTTGCTGCAGCGTCGACAGCGGAGTCCGGATAGCCACCTGCACAGTGTACTGGCAGAAGTTTGGAGTAAAAAGCTGGTACAGTTTTTCTTGCAGCGGGCACAAATCAGCAGCCGTCCTCTAAAGCAGTTTGGGGAGGTGGAATTACAACAGCTGGGTGACAAGCTGCAGAGTTGGAAGTTGATGCCGGCAGGCACTGAGGGGTATCGCACCGCTGAGGTGACTTTGGGCGGGGTCGATACCGCACAGGTTTCTTCTCGAACTATGGAGTGTAAAACTCAGCCGGGGCTTTATTTTGTCGGTGAGGTTCTCGACGTTACCGGCTGGCTCGGTGGATTTAATTTTCAGTGGGCCTGGGCTTCAGGGCATGCCGCAGGGGAGGTGGCTTAATGGGAGATGTGATTCCTTTTAAAAGAAAAACTACTTGGCAAAAGCACAAGGGCAGTACTCTGTGTAGAGAGGGCTTTCACAAGTGGAAAGTAGTTACTGAGCGCAAGTTTGATGTGAAGCAAGGGAAATTAGTCACTGAATATCGCTGCGAGCGCTGCGCAAAAACAAAAACGAAACTTTTGTAAATTTTCTCTTGCTGAGTTGGAGATTCACGGGCCCGCTGATAATGAGTTAAATAGCGCGAGTGCCTCGCGCTATTTAAGGATAAAAGCGATCAGTTAATAACGATAGTAGCGGCCGCGATAGCGATAGTAATCCCTGCGTTTTTTATTCCTGTCGTAGAGGTAGCCGGCTCCAGCACCGAGCACGGCACCTGTGGCAGTACCGCCGGGGCGCCCGCCACTAATCAGGGCGCCTGTTACGGCACCTATACCGACACCAGTGCCGATGCGGCGGTCGGTATCACTCATATTGGCACAGCCTGAACCTCCAAGGCCCGCAGTCAATATCGCGGCCAAGCTGAGATATTTGATAGCTTTGATATGCATAGGCACCCCTGCTGCTGGAAAGTTGAGGTATCGAAGATCGGCGCAGGCCGAGTAATATCGCAGTCAGTGTAGGGTCCGCTTACGCTGCCAGCAAATCCAAAGCGGAAGTTTCATTACAGGTATTTAGGGGGGATAGCAGTGTTTGATAAACAGGACTTGGTGGCGTTGGCCCGCCTTGAGATGCCATTTGGAAAATACGCGGGGAGTCTATTAATAGACTTGCCTGAGGAGTATTTACTTTGGTTTGCCAAAAAGGGGTTTCCCGAGGGGCGTTTGGGGCAGCTGATGGCATTGGCGCTGGAAATTAAAGTCGAGGGATTGCAGGGACTTATCGATCCGTTGCGCTGACTTTATCGCTGGCATTGCCCTCTGCACCAGGTCAGCTTGAATTATTTGCTCTGTGGTTATCTGACCTTAATATAGTAATGCCTAGGCGTGCTTTGCGGAGCAAAGCCCAAGAAAAAGCGGACCGTAATGGAGACTGGACTGACCCGGAAATAGGCCCACAGCGGGTGACCACTGGTCTGAATGATTTCAGCGAGGTAGTAGCGGGAGTAGAACCAGTCAGCTTGAAAGAGGGAGCGGTCGAAATGAATTCGGCCGCCACTCTTTTGATACTATCTAATCGTTATTCCCTGATGGTTACATTTGTCCATCACCCTTCTAAGGCAGCAACCTTCATCGGGTAAGTTGCTCGATCTCACAATCCGAGCTTGGCTATCGATTAATTAGAGCGGGATTCGAATAACAACGCCACCCATGGTGTCGCCCAGTTCAAAGTCAGTACGCGGGGTATCCACGTGGTCATTGTGACAGCTGATGCAGGCAGGTGATACGCCTACGTCGGCATATACCGCAGTAAAGTACTCAGTGCCTCCCAGTTTTTCACGGCCGTAAAAATTCTTGCCCGGGTTGTCAATTACGTACTGTAAGCCCTCTTTCTCCATTTCGGTGCGCGGCTTGTTTTGCTTGTTGATTGGCCACAGGGAGAGCAGGGCATAATTAAATCCAGAGTCCTTTTCGGCAACGCGCTCTGCCCCCATACGCATCATCTGCGCGGGAAGTGGCAGTAATTTTTTATCCTGCCAATGCTCGTCGGCATCGAGAATTTTTTCCTCATTTTGCAGGCGGTTTACTACTTTATTGGTGTAGTTGGCCCGGTCTGCCTCGATAACCGCAAAGATGGCATCTGCCATTCGCTCTGGTGCAACTCCCTGGTTCTTCTCACAGCCTGTGAGCAGGGCTAGCCCAGCGATAATACAAGTGACGATACGCATATTATTCCCCTCCTATTGGGATTGATGTTGCTTGTTTTTGCTTTTGGAAATCCTTGCAATACGCTCGCGGATCAGCTCGAAAGTCTCATGCTTCTCGGCGGGTTTATGCTTGAAATTACTATTGATCAGGGCTTTGTCAGCGAGAGCGGCAAGGGAGAACTCGGCTCCATGACAGCTCAGGCAAACGGGCATCATTTTTTCATTGGGGCGAAGGTTGTGGTTTTGGTTGTGATTGACCACGACCTGCTCACCATGAGTTTCCCGGGGTAAGTGGCAGCTGGCACAGCTGACGCCACCCTCGGGGTTTGTTTGCCAGGTGCTGAAGTGGGGGGAGTCCTGATAGGCGAGACTGTGCTCGTCATTGTGACACCCCAGGCAGGCCTCTACAGCGGCAAATTGCATATCCACTTCATGGGGGCCGTGGCAGCTGATGCAGCTCAATTCATCCGTTGCATCGGCATTCATCGGCAGGCGAGCCTGCTGCGGGGATATGGCCCCGACCCGCTGAATAAATCCTTCTTCCAACTTGCTGGACAAACGCATTCCGTGTTTGCCTTCGGTGAAGGATTCTTTTTGTTCGCTGTGACAGCTGGCACATTGCTCGACAATCTCTACGCTGCTGAACTGCATCTGCCCATCGGCGTGGCAGCTGCTGCAGTTCACATCCGTCTGTGCGTGAATACTCTGTGCCCAGGCGGCAGTAATTTCCGCAGCATGGTCTGCCTGGCTAATATCTGCCTGGCTAATTTGCAGGGGGGCTTTATCCGGGTTTTCATTCAGCCAGGATTGAACCGCTGTACGCGCGGGAAGCTTTGCAGTTTCCAGTAAATCGGGCTGGTCAACGTGGGCGATAAGGAAATCCTCATAGAGCGAGCCGTTATCGTGATAGTTGTGGCAGCCCGCACTCGCACAGGTCTCAAAACCGAGATCTTTGTGACTGCTGCGCTCCTCGGCGATATCGCTGTGACAGTGAAAGCAGAAATCGCCCGCTAAGGTGACGCCCATTTCTCCTGTAATTTGCGGCTTGTGCTCGGTGTGACAGCTGACGCATAGCCGGGCATCCAGTGTTTCCAGCAGTACCGCATTGCGCGGGTCTAAAAACTTTTGCCGGGGGTGAGAGTCATCTACCAGCTCCAGCTCTTCGGCATGGCAGTTCAGGCAGGCCTGCTGAATAGCATCCTCACCGGCAAAGCCGTCGGTGTGGCAGGAAGTGCAAGCCAGCTCAATCTGGTGGTGACCGTGAGTGGCATCCCCACTGATAAATACGGATTTATCGTCGACGTTAAGGTTGTACGCCACGGCGGAGCCGATAATCAGCGTCAGCAATACGCCGTAGTGCCAGAATTTAAATTGATAAGATTTCATCTAGAAGTAATAAACCGCAAAAATATGGTAGGCAAGGAGAGCTGGCAGAGCCCAGAGCAGGGCATAGTGAACGCGGGACCACCACTTGCGGTGTTCGCGCAGCTTTAAATCAGTCCAGTGGTGGTTGCGTGCCATAAAAACACCGACGAGCGAGCCGGTGGCGGTTGCCGTCAGAAATACCAGCATCAATGCCAAGTTCAGGTTTTCACCGAGGCGAAACCCCGAATGGACGGCGAGCGCAATTAGAGCGATCAAGCCGGTAACACTGTGTGCATAGCGCCAGTGATCAACATGGCCGAGGCTGAGTTTTTTCCAGCGCTTTCTTAGACTGAGAGCGGCGGTGAAAAGGCACATGGCCAAAATGGTGTAGCCGGTAACCTGCTTCCAAAAATTGTCGTACCAGAGTTTTTCCCAGAAAAGTGCTGTTTGCACCGAGGAGGAAACGGGAGCTGGAGGCATCAAGAAAGCTAGCGTAATCAGAATCAATGAGAGTATTGAGGTAATCAGTATTCCCTTTGAGTGGCGCATGACCAGGTTTGGAACTGGTGCGTCTAAGAGTTCAGCCATTAGTGGGCGGCAGCTACCACACACTGATCCAGCAGTGGTTGCCTGCTGTAACTCATTTAAATTGCGCTTGCCAGCGGAAATGGCTTTGCATAATTCCCCTTTGGTGACAGAGTTGCATTGGCAAACTAGGTAACTATCGGGGAAATCTTTGATGCTATTGCCGGATTTTTTGGCAAAAACCCGCCCTTCACTGTCAAAGTGCTTGAGTGTGCGCAGAGAGATTTTTTGTTTTTGCGCTACGGCTTGGCGCAATTCATTGGCTTCATCCCAGCTGCCGATATAAGTTGCCCCGACGATATATTCGCCTTGGGTAAATAGGCGTCTATATGTCCCCTTAAAGCGGTTGCGGTAGATATGGCTCTCCACCCCCTCTTGTTGCTCGAGGTTCTTCGCAGTTACCTCCCCCATAATTCCGCAGGGGATGTGGGCAATTTTTAGCTGGATGTCGCTATAGCTGCCGGAGTAGGGGGATGATGACGGTGCGCCGCCGTGATTGCGGCGAATATGTGCGCAACAACTTTCTGCCTGTTCGTATCCCGGCCGGACCAGCTGGTAAACTTTTTGCTCGAACTCAGCGCACTCCCCCACTGCATAAATATCTGGGTCGGAAGTTTGCATCCATTCATTGACCACGATGCCGCGCTCGGTGGAGATTCCGCACTGCTCAGCCAGGCTAATTTCTGGCTTAATTCCTGTGCACAATACAATAGCATCCACAGAAATTTGTTCACCACTGGCAAAAGTGAGTATGCGCTTGCTCGCATTTTCCTCGATAGCTACCAGGGTGTCTGTAATTTTTAATTCTACACCCAGTGCAGTGAGGGCGGATTTAAGGAAGGCTTCACCCTCCTCACCTAGGAGCCCGCTCAGCAAGTGGCCTCGAGATTGCAGGGTGACATGATTTTTCGGGGTCTTTAATGCGGTTGCCGCTTCAAGGCCCAGAGCGCCTGCGCCGATAACACAAACATCAGCATTTTGCTCCCTTAAAGCCAGCAGGTCCTGGGTGTTGCGCAGGCTTCGAAAGGGGTAAACACCCGGCAGATCCGCCCCCTGGATCTTTGGAATAATAGGGTTTGAGCCGGTAGCAATAATCAGCTTGGAGTAGGGCTGTATATTCCCATCGGCATCAGTAACGGTTTTTTGTGAGCGGTTAATAGAGACGATCTTGCGATCAATATATTCGGCAAGGCGGTGATCACTGTGGCTGAGGATGGGGTTTTCAAGCTCTTCCAGCTCTACGTGACTGGATAAATATTGTGAGAGTTTAACCCGGTTGTAGGGCGACTCTGTCTCTGCTCCATAGATTACAATTTGAGCCTCATCACAGAACTCCAGTAGCTTTTGTGCGCAGCGCACACCTACAGGACCTGTGCCGATAATTACGTAAATTGGGTAACTGCTATCGCTAGCATGGATACCACTTGATTGCTGCTCGACAAGTGCGTCGTCTAGCTCCGCCATACCTCCCCCCCGGACTGCTTTGGCCTCTCTATTAGTCTTTATGTTTTTTGAATTATTTGCCACAAGGCTTATAAAATTTCTTAGACTAATTTCCCATTATAGGTTATTTTTTTGAATTCTAATTCCTATATATTTAAACAAAATTAAATAAAGGTCTAGTACCAATTGATTGATGACGATAGAGAATGGGGTTAAATAATCCGGTGCAGCCGAAAAAATAACTAAACTTAACTTGTGTGGGCAGTTTTGGAGGTTGCGGGACTGAGGTGAGGGCTTTGCCCAATTTCAGTGCTTATATTTTGTTTGGTTTTAAGGCGATTGCTGTCGAGGTTAGGTCTGTGCTGGGGCCTAAATCTATTTTGTAATCCCGGGCACTGTAGGCTAAAGCGGACTGCCGTTAGCTATGAGTCCCTGAAATTAGGCGCGTTTGGGGTATGCGGCTGCTAACACTTGAGGTTGTTTGACGCGGGTGTTAATTGGAGAAATTAAGAGGCAGCAGAGGATGGGGGTTCGGTTTTTTATATGGCGATTTCTGTTTAAAAAGTGTGCGGCCCCATCCTTGTGGGCAGCAGACTGTAAAAATAATATGCCTAGGGTAAGCTATTGTTTCTTATCGGCATTAATAGGTTAAATAT
Organism: Microbulbifer regidiadema (SeqCode); assembly: GCF_052466995.1. Classification (NCBI taxonomy): domain Bacteria; kingdom Pseudomonadati; phylum Pseudomonadota; class Gammaproteobacteria; order Cellvibrionales; family Microbulbiferaceae; genus Microbulbifer; species Microbulbifer regidiadema (SeqCode). Next base: position 4,675,143 of record NZ_CP174297.1, read on the forward strand.
CTCACTACCTTTAATAAAAAAACTAAATGTTGCTTTTATGAGGGCTGATAGAGGACATAGAGTTCTTTTTCTTCTAGCGCTGTTCGACGGGTCAGTGCTTCACCAATTTTCTGGTAGTCCATTTTAAAATCGCGCACCATTTCCGAAGTAAAGGCTTCGTGGTTGTAGCGCTTACAAAACTGTACAACCGTATTTGCGATCTCATTCATATCAGTGCGGAAATCTTTGACCACCTGTAGGGTGTGGGCGTCGCCAGCCAGGGCCTGCTCCAGGTACACATAAAAGCGCACATTTTCTTTAATCAGGTGAGCTTGAAAGCCGGACTTAAATTGGGTCAGCAGCTGTGACAGCTGTCGATAATTTTTTTTCTCGAAACCTTCAGACCACATGCGTTGAAAGATGCTGATCAGGGTGCGGTGATCATCCTCCAGTGCTTTGATTAAAGTGGGGTCGTAAGAGATGGTGCGGGCACCTTTAGCTCCTGCGTAGGAACTGCGTGTGTACTTCTCTTCAAGGTCCGCTGCATCTTCTGTTTTCTTATTTCGGAACATCCCGGAAATAAAACTAAGCATGAATTTAGTCCCAGTAGATTTTTAAAAGCTGTTATTAAGTCTGATCGCTCCGCGAGCTAAGAGCGGTAGCTTAAGGAAAGTAAAGCTATTTGGAGCCCGGCGGGCGGGTCGGATTTTACATTGGATGACAGCGGGTTTAACTGCTGGAGGGGAGGGGGATTGGGTAAAATTACAAAATTGAGACTTAAGTCACAACCCAGCGCTTTGCTTTTAGAATTTTAACAAAATACAGTTGATTAGCGTTGAGAAAACCAAAAAGAGTATCTGCCGCTATTTTAAATTATTAGGGCAATAAAAAACCCGGCGTGGCCGGGTTTTTTGCTTGAGCTTAGCGCTGCTCGAGCGGTACGTAATCGCGCTGCGGGTAGCCAGTGTACAACTGGCGAGGGCGACCGATCTTGTACGGGTTGGAAATCATTTCATTCCAGTGTGCAATCCAACCGGAGGTGCGGCCGGTGGCGAAGATCACGGTGAACATATCGGTGGGGATACCGATAGCTTTCATAATAATGCCGGAGTAGAAGTCTACGTTCGGGTAGAGCTTCTTCTCTACGAAGTAATCGTCCTCAAGGGCGATTTTCTCCAGTTTCTTGGCGATCTTCAGCAGCGGATCATTCTCTGCACCCATGGCGCCCAGAACTTCATCGCAGATGCCCTGCATTACGCGGGAGCGGGGGTCGAAATTCTTGTAGACGCGGTGGCCGAAGCCCATCAGGCGGAAGGGGTCATTCTTATCTTTGGCGCGCTGTACGAACTCGTCGATACGGCTCTCATCGCCAATTTCCTCCAGCATGTTCAGTACCGCTTCGTTGGCACCGCCGTGAGCGGGTCCCCACAGGGTGGCAATGCCGGAAGAGATACAGGCGAACGGGTTGGCGCCAGAGGAGCCTGCCAGGCGAACGGTGGAGGTGGAGGCGTTCTGTTCGTGGTCTGCGTGCAGCAGGAAGATGATGTCCATTGCCTTGGCGACAATCGGATCGATCTTGCTGGGCTCACAGGGGTTGCCAAACATCATGTGCAGGAAGTTTTCGGAGTAGCTGAGGCTATTGTCCGGGTACATGAAGGGCATGCCCTGGGAGTGCTTGTAGCACATAGCTGCCAGGGTTGGCATCTTGGCGATCAGGCGGTGGGCGGAGATCTCACGGTGCTCTGGATTGGTGATATCCAGGGAGTCGTGATAGAAAGAGGCGAGGGCGCCGACTACGCCGCACATCATCGCCATCGGGTGGGCATCGTAACGGAAGCCTTTAAAGAAGTTTACCAGGGATTCGTGAACCATGGTGTGAGACATAATAGTGTCTACATACTTCTTTTTTTCTTCTGCGTTGGGCAGCTCGCCATTCATCAGCAGGTAGCAGGTTTCCAGGTAGTCGGATTTCTCTGCCAGTTGCTCGATGGGATAGCCGCGGTGCAGCAGTTGGCCTTTGCCGCCGTCAATAAAGGTGATCTGGGAATCACATGAGGCGGTGGATACGAAGCCCGGGTCGTAAGTGAATAAGCCTTTGCCGGTCAGGCCGCCGACATCGATCACATCGGGGCCGAGGGTGCCGGAGCGAACGGGCATCTCAAGGGCACCGTCGATACCATCGACTGTGAGCTGCGCTTTTTTATCGGACATTGCGGACTCCTAAAAATGTTCTTATGCCGGCCTTTTCCCGCTGCTTTCGGGTGCTGGCGGCCTTTTGAGCGGGGCCAAACTTAAGTGCCGAGCCGCAAATTGTCAAACCAAAAGGAATGGACCATCAGTCTATTGCCGGCAGGATATCCGGTTTCGGTCCATGCTCGTAGAGTATTTGTCTAGATAGTGCACAGGAATCTCTGGAGAAATCCCGCGATTCCGGCTTTGTTGCGCGATACTGGCGGGAAGCCGGCGTAATTGCAGGCGTTCGTTGTGTTTTGACTAGTGAATGCCTATAATCCGCGCGGCTTGCGCCATGGTACGGCTACTTTGTGTAAGGCTTTATCTGGTCGAGTGCAAAGTGATCTGCAAGCAGCTCGTCCCTCCATTGAAAAGCTAACGGGCGCCCGGTCGTTCAGGGCAACAAGGTGTTTTTCCTGTGAACAAAAACAGACCTGTCAATTTAGACATTTCCACTATAAAGCTTCCCGCTACCGCTGTGGTTTCCATTTTGCATCGTATTTCCGGTGTAGTGCTCTTCGTTGTTGTTGCACTATTACTGTGGATGCTCGATGCCAGTTTGGAATCCGAGCAGGGATTCGCCGAAATCGCAGCGATATTTAGCAGTATCCCTGCCAAGCTCATTCTTTGGGCATCTCTGGCGGCACTTATTTACCACATACTGGCAGGTGTTCGTCATCTGTTTATGGATATGGGGATAGGTGAAAGCCTCGAAGGCGGTCGTCGCAGTGCTGTATCAGTGCTGGCGCTGGCTGTAATCCTTATTCTTCTGGCGGGAGTTTGGTTGTGGTAAAAACAGTAACAAGCTTTGGTCGTAGCGGCACTTTCGACTGGCTCTACCAGCGAGTCACTGCGGTAATACTGCTTGCGTACACCCTCTTTATAGTGGGTTTTATCTTTTTTAGTCAGGACTTTGGCTACCAGGCCTGGTCCGAACTGTTCGCCCAGCGCTGGATGCGTGTGTTCAGCCTGGTTGCCTTGCTGTCCACCATTATTCACGCCTGGATTGGCCTCTGGTCCGTGATTACCGATTACATCACCAACCGGATGATGGGCGGTAAAGCCACTGTTCTGCGTTTGTTCGTAGAAGTGATTTTGGCTGCGGTTGCCGTGTTGTACACGGTGTGGGGCATTGAAATTCTTTGGGGTGTATAAGCAATGGCGAACATGCGTACTATTTCTTTTGACGGGATTGTAATTGGTGGCGGCGGTGCCGGTATGCGCGCTGCCCTGCAGATGGCCCAATCCGGCTATAAAACTGCGGTGATTACCAAAGTATTCCCGACTCGTTCTCACACGGTATCTGCCCAGGGCGGCATTACCTGTGCGATCGCCAGCTCAGATCCCAACGATGATTGGCGCTGGCACATGTACGATACCGTTAAGGGTTCCGACTATATCGGCGACCAGGACGCGATCGAATATATGTGCTCCGTAGGTCCTGAGGCCGTATTTGAGCTGGAGCATATGGGTCTGCCTTTCTCCCGTACTGAGGAAGGCCGTATCTACCAGCGCCCCTTTGGCGGTCAGTCCAAGGATTTTGGTCGCGGTGGCCAGGCTGCGCGCACTTGTGCCGCTGCTGACCGCACCGGCCACGCACTGCTGCATACCCTGTATCAAAACAACGTTAAGCACAAAACCGAATTCCTGAACGAATGGTTTGCGATTGACCTGGTGAAGAACCAGGACGGTGCGGTTGTGGGTGTGATCGCCATGTGCATCGAAGATGGCGAAGTGGTTTACATCAAGTCCAAGGCGACCGTATTCGCTACCGGCGGCGCCGGTCGTATTTTCGCCTCCACTACCAATGCGCACATCAACACCGGTGACGGTGTCGGTATGGCCCTGCGTGCCGGTATGCCGGTGCAGGATATCGAGATGTGGCAGTTCCACCCCACCGGTATTTACGGTGCCGGTGTACTCGTGACCGAAGGTTGTCGCGGTGAGGGCGGCTACCTGGTGAATAAAGATGGCGAGCGTTTTATGGAGCGCTATGCCCCCAATGCCAAGGACCTCGCTTCCCGCGACGTTGTGGCTCGCTCTATGGTCCTCGAAATCCTCGACGGCCGCGGCTGTGGCCCGGAAGGCGATCACGTATTCCTGAAGCTCGATCACCTGGGTGAAGAACTGCTCAACAGCCGTCTGCCGGGTATCTGTGAGCTGTCCAAGACCTTCGCCCACGCCGACCCGGTCAAAGTGCCAGTCCCGGTAGTACCTACCTGTCACTATATGATGGGCGGTATTCCCACCAATGTTCACGGTCAGGCGCTGACCCAGGACGCTGCCGGTAACGATCAGATTATCGATGGCTTCTACGCTTGTGGTGAGGTCGCCTGTGTGTCCGTACACGGCGCCAACCGCCTGGGCGGCAACTCCCTGCTGGACCTGGTGGTATTTGGCCGCGCTTCCGGCCTGTTTATCGAGAAGTCCCTGCGCGAAGGTATCGAGCACCGCGAAGCTTCCGAGTCCGATCTCGAAGCCGCTATGGCGCGCCTGAACCGCCTGGAAACCAATGACAAAGGTGAGAAGGCTGCGGACCTGCGCAAAGAGCTGCAGGGCGTGATGCAGAACCACTTCGGCGTATTCCGTCGCGGTGATTTTATGGCCGAAGGCGTGAAGAAGCTTGCAGATCTGCGCGAGCGTATTGAGAATGTGCGCCTCGACGATAAGAGCCGCGCGTTTAACACCGCCCGTGTTGAAGCGCTGGAACTGCAAAACCTACTGGAAGTTGCCGAGGCTACGGCGGTTGCCGCAGAGACTCGCACCGAGAGCCGCGGCGCTCACGCCCGCGAGGACTTCCAGGAGCGCGATGATGAAAACTGGCTGTGCCACTCTATGTATTTCCCCACGGAAAAACGTGTCGGCAAGCGTGCGGTAAACTTCGCGCCTAATACCATGGAAGCCTTTGAACCGAAAGCTCGGACTTACTGATTCGGGAGCGGAATAGAGTATGTTGAAAGTAAGCATTTACCGTTACAACCCGGAAACCGACAAAGCGCCTTACATGCAGGACTACGATCTGGACACCCAGGGCAAAGACCTGATGGTGCTGGACGTTCTGGAGCTGTTGAAGGCCGAAGACCCGACCCTGTCTTTCCGTCGTTCCTGCCGTGAGGGCGTCTGTGGCTCCGACGGTATGAATATTTCCGGTCGCAATGGTCTGGCGTGTACTACGCCACTGTCTGAAGCGGCTCCCAAGGGTAAACTGGTTCTGCGCCCGCTGCCGGGCCTGCCGGTAATCCGCGACCTGGTTGTGGATATGGAACAGTTTTACGAGCAGTACAAGAAGATCGAACCGTACCTGCAAAACGATACGCCGGCTCCGGCGATCGAACGCCTGCAGTCTCCGGAAGATCGCGAGAAGCTCGACGGCCTGTACGAGTGTATTCTGTGCGCCTGCTGTTCCACCTCCTGTCCGTCTTTCTGGTGGAACCCGGACAAGTTTATCGGCCCGGCCGGCCTGTTGCAGGCTTACCGCTTCCTGGCGGATAGCCGCGACCTGGCCACTGACGAGCGCCTGTCCAACCTGGATGACCCTTTCAGTGTATTCCGTTGCCACGGTATTCAAAACTGTGTCAATGTTTGCCCGAAAGGTCTGAATCCGACCCGCGCGATCGGCCATATCCGCAATATGCTGCTGACCCGCGCCGTGTAGGGGATGCTGCGGCCGATTATCGGCCCGCTGGGGTTCGCGCTTCGCGAGCCCGGCGCCAGGTAGGGTGCCAAGCAAATGACAAAAAGCCGGTTTTAACCGGTAAAAAACTGAAAAGGGGAGGTGGCTTTGTGCGCCTCCCCTTTTGTGAGTGAAAGGAAAGCGCAGTGGCTCAAGAGAAGATCAGCACACTGCAATTGAGGTAGGCATCAACATGCACGAAAGTACCATGGAGCAGCTGTGGCGTAGCTCCCATATCTCCGGGGGCAATGCTGCCTACGTGGAGGAGCTTTACGAGACCTATCTGCACGACCCCAACGGTGTCCCCGAGGAGTGGCGCAATTATTTCGATAGCCTCCCCCGCGTTGAAGGCAGCAGCGATGTTTCCCACGCCGCTGTACGCCAGCACTTTGAGCTGCTCAGCAAGCATCGCGCGCGCCCGATAGCCGCTCCCGGTGCGGCCGGCTCGGCCAATATTGAGCACGAGCGCAAGCAGATTAAAGTTCTGCAACTGATCGATTCCTACCGCCATCGCGGCCACAAGAAAGCGACCCTCGACCCGCTGGGTCTGATGGCCCGCGAACAGGTGCCCGACCTGCAGCTGAGCTACCACGGCCTGACTGAAGGTGACTTCGACACCACCTTCAATACCGGCAGCCTGTTCCTCGGCAAAGAGGAGGCGACTCTGCGTGAAATCGTCGAGGGCCTGGAGAATACTTACTGTGGCAACCTGGGCGCAGAGATCATGCATCTCTCCAACCTGGAAGAGCAGCAGTGGTTCCAGCAGCGCCTTGAGCGCAGCCAGTCCAAAGCCAACTTCGGCAACGATATCCAGGTTGAAATCCTGCAGCGCCTCTCCGCCGCTGAAGGCCTGGAGCGCCATCTGGACTCCAAGTACCCGGGTACCAAGCGCTTTGGTGTCGAGGGGGGCGAGAGCCTGATCCCGATGATGGACGCCCTGATCCGTCGCTCCGGTACCTACGGGGTGAAGGAAGTGGTGATCGGTATGGCCCACCGCGGCCGTCTGAATACCCTGGTGAATATCCTCGGTAAAAACCCCGCTGACCTGTTCGAAGAGTTTGAAGGCAAGAAAACCCTCGATACTTCCGGTGATGTGAAGTACCACCAGGGCTTCTCCTCCAACGTGATGACCCCCGGCGGTGAAGTTCACCTGGCCCTGGCTTTCAACCCGTCGCACCTGGAAATCAGTGCGCCGGTGGTAGTGGGTTCCGTGCGCGCCCGCCAGGACCGTCGCAACGACGGCACCGGTGAGAAGGTGATGCCGATCAACATCCACGGCGATGCGGCTTTTGCCGGCCAGGGTGTGGTGCAGGAAACCCTGCAGATGTCCCAGACTCGCGGTTACTATACCGGCGGCACGGTGCACATCGTATTGAACAACCAGGTGGGCTTTACCACCAGTAAGCGCGAAGACGCCCGCTCCACCGAGTACTCCACCGATCCCGCCAAGATGATCGATGCGCCGGTGCTGCACGTAAATGGCGACGATCCGGAAATGGTCGTATTGGCCGCGCTGCTGGCGGTGGATTACCGCTACGAATTTAAGAAAGACATCGTTATCGATCTGGTCTGCTACCGCCGTCGCGGCCACAACGAGACCGACGATCCCTCTGGTACCCAGCCGCTGATGTACCAGACCATTCGCAAGCACAAAACCACCCGCACGCTTTACTCTGAGAAGCTGGTGGGCGAGGGCATCCTGGACAAGGCTGCCGCAGACAAGCTGGCCAACGATTACCGCGACAAGCTGGATGCGGGTGAAGACGTGGCTACCGGTCTGGTGAAGCAGCCGGACTCCTCCATGTTTGTGGACTGGAGCCCCTACCTGGGTCACGATTGGGATACGCCCGCCGATACCGGCTATGCACTGCCGAAGTTGCAGGATGTCGCCACTCGTATGACCAACGTGCCCGATGGCGTTGTGATGCAGCGCCAGGTCTCCAAGATTTACGAAGACCGCCGCAAAATGGCCGGTGGCGCACTGCCCTTGAACTGGGGCATGGCGGAAACTCTGGCTTACGGCACCCTGCTGGAAGAGGGCTTTATGGTCCGCTTTACTGGTGAGGATGTGGGTCGCGGAACCTTCTCTCACCGCCACGCGGTGATTCACAGCCAGAAAGACGGCCAGAGCTATGTGCCTTTGCAGCACATGTCTGAAGACCAGCCGCCGTTCTATATCTACGACTCGCTGCTGTCCGAAGAGGCGGTGTTGGCGTTTGAATACGGCTACGCCACCACCACACCTAAATCTCTGGTGGTGTGGGAAGCCCAGTTTGGCGACTTTGCCAACGGTGCCCAGGTTGTGATCGACCAGTTCATCACCTCCGGTGAGCACAAGTGGGGCCGTATGTGCGGCCTGGTAATGCTGTTGCCGCACGGCTACGAAGGCCAGGGCCCAGAGCACTCCTCTGCGCGTCTTGAGCGCTTTATGCAGCTGTGTGCCGAGCACAATATCCAGGTGTGTAACGCCACTACTCCGGCGCAGATCTTCCACCTGCTGCGCCGCCAGGCAGTGCGCCCCATGCGCCGCCCGCTGGTGATTATGAGCCCGAAATGGATTCTGCGTCACAAGCTGGCCACCTCCAGCCTGGAAGAGCTGGCCGAAGGCCGCTTCCACAATGTGATCCAGGACCAGGGCGTAGATCCAGACAAAGTGAAACGCTTGGTTCTGTGTTCCGGCAAGGTTTACTACCACCTGCTGGAAGCCCGCATGGAGCGCGAACAGGAAGATGTTGCGTTCGTGCGAATCGAGCAGCTGTACCCATTCCCGGACGCAGAGTTTGTGGAAGCGGTATCCGCATTCAAGAAGATCAAGAGTGTCGCCTGGTGTCAGGAAGAGCCCATGAACCAGGGCGCCTGGTACTCCAGCCAACACCACTTGCGTCGTCTGTTGTCGGAGACCCATCCGAAGCTGGATCTGGAATACGTGGGCCGCGCCCCATCCGCAGCACCTGCGGCGGGCTATATGTCCACGCACCTTGAAGAACAGAATAAGTTCATCAACGAGGCGCTGACCGTCAAGTAACCGGCGGCAGTAATAAGTGAAGAGTCAATCTCAGGAAACAGAAAAAATGACGATCGAGATTAAAGCGCCAACTTTCCCTGAATCTGTTCAGGACGGAACTGTCGCCACCTGGCATAAGCAACCCGGTGAAGCGGTGTCCCGCGATGAGCTGATCGTGGATATCGAAACCGATAAAGTTGTGCTGGAAGTTGTTGCACCTGCCGATGGTGCCCTGACTGAAATCATCAAGGGTGAGGGCGATACCGTTCTCTCCAATGAGGTGATTGCCCAGTTTGAAGCGGGCGCTGGCGCAGCCGCTGCCCCGGCAGCAGCGGCAGCTCCGGCTGCCGAAGCCGCAGCTCCCGCAGCTGGCGATAAAATTGCCATGCCCTCTGCCAAGAAAATGGCTGCAGAGAAGGGTGTAGACCTGGCCGGTGTTGAAGGCACTGGCAAGGGTGGTCGCGTTCTCAAAGAAGATGTAATGAAAGCGGGTACTGCGCCGGCTGCCGCTGCTGCACCTGCCGCCGCTGCTGCTGCTGAAGTTGCGGTAGCTCCGGGTGAGCGCGTAGAGAAGCGCGTTCCTATGACCCGTATGCGCAAGCGTATCGCCGAGCGCCTGCTGGACGCGTCCCAGTCCACCGCCATGCTCACCACCTTTAACGAGGTGAACATGAAGCCGATTATGGACCTGCGCAAGAACTACAAAGACCTGTTCGAGAAGACCCACAACGGCACTCGTCTGGGCTTTATGGGCTTCTTCGTAAAAGCTGCAGTAGAAGCGCTGAAGCGCTACACCGCAGTGAACGCGTCTATCGATGGCAACGATATCGTTTACCACGGTTACCAGGATATCGGTGTAGCGGTTTCCTCGCCGAAAGGTCTGGTTGTGCCGATTCTGCGCAACGCGGAAAACATGGGTCTGGCGGATATGGAAAACAATATCCGCGATCTGGGTGTTCGCGCCCGCGACGGCAAGCTGTCTATCGAAGAGATGACCGGTGGCACCTTCACCATCACCAACGGTGGTGTATTCGGTTCCCTGCTGTCCACTCCGATTCTGAATCCGCCGCAAACGGCAATTCTGGGTATGCACAAGATCCAGGAGCGCCCGATGGCGGTAAATGGCAAGGTGGAAATCCTGCCGATGATGTACCTGGCGCTGTCCTATGACCACCGTCTGATCGACGGTAAGGAAGCGGTTGGCTTCCTGGTAGCGATCAAGGAAATGATCGAAGATCCAGCGCGTATCCTGCTCGAAGTTTAAACAATAAATCCTGGGGCCTGCGGGCCCCCTCGATCACACTGCATTAGAAATATCTGGAACTGATCATGTCGGAAAAATTTGACGTAATCGTAATTGGCTCTGGTCCTGGTGGTTATGTCGCTGCCATCCGTGCCGCTCAGCTGGGCCTGAAGACCGCTTGTATTGAAAAGTGGAAAAACAAGGAAGGCAAATACGTAAACGGCGGTACCTGCCTGAACGTAGGTTGCATTCCCTCCAAGGCTCTGTTGGATAGCTCCTGGAAGTACCACGAGGCCAAAGACGCTCTCGACGTGCACGGCATTGAAGTCGGCAAGGTCAAGATGGATGTGAGCAAGATGATCGAGCGCAAAGGCGAGATCGTTAACAAGCTGACCGGCGGCGTTGCCGGCCTGTTCACTGCCAATAAAGTGACCTCCATTTTCGGCACCGGCAAACTGCTGGCGAACAAGAAAGTGGAAGTGACCGACGACGAAGGCAACAGCACCGTCTACGAAGCTGAAAACGTTATTCTGGCTTCCGGTTCTGTACCGGTAAATATTCCGCCCGCTCCGGTAGACAATAAAATTATTGTCGACTCCAGCGGCGCGCTGGAATTCACCGAAGCGCCCAAGCGCCTGGGTGTTATCGGCGCTGGCGTTATCGGTCTGGAGCTGGGTTCTGTATGGAACCGCCTGGGCTCCGAAGTGGTTGTTCTGGAAGCCATGGACAAGTTCCTGGCAATCATGGACCAACAGGTTGCCAAAGAGTCCCAGAAGATCTTCAAGAAGCAGGGTCTGGATATCCGCCTCGCTTGCCGCGTAACCGGCTCCGAAGTGAAAGGCGAGGAAGTGGTTGTTACTTACCAGGACAAAGATGGTAAAGAACACCAGGAAACTTTCGACAAGCTGATCGTCTGCGTCGGCCGTCGCCCTTACACCGAAGGCCTGCTGTCTGAAGATGCCGATGTGAAGATGGACGAGCGCGGATTCATCTACGTCAACGACCTGTGCATGACTTCTGCACCGGGCGTATGGGCGATTGGTGATGTGGTGCGCGGCCCGATGTTGGCGCACAAGGCCTCTGAAGAGGGTGTTGTGGTTGCCGAGCGCATCGCCGGCCAGAAGCCGATGATGAACTACGACGTGATCCCCAACGTGATCTACACCCACCCGGAAATCGCTGCGGTTGGCCGCACCGAAGAGCAGGTGAAAGCCGATGGCGAGCCCTACAACGTAGGCAGCTTCCCGTTTGCGATCAACGGCCGCGCTATGGCCGCCAACGATACCCAGGGCTTTGTGAAAATCATCGCGCACGCGGAAACTGACCGCGTACTGGGTGCCCACATTGTTGGCCCGTCTGCGGCAGATCTAGTGCAGCAGGTGGCGATCGCGATGGAGTTTGGCTCCAGCGCTGAAGATATCGGTATGACGGTATTTGCACACCCGACTCTGTCTGAGGCCGTGAAAGAAGCGGCACTGGGCGTGCACGGCCATGCGATTCACACCGTAAATCGCAAGAAGCGCAAGTAAGATTATTTTTCGATTTCGGGGCAGCTAATTATTGCTTGATTAGCTGCCCCGGTTTCATTTGTGGAATTTGAAATTTGCAACGACGGAAATTTTAAATTTCTCTCTCAGGTGCAGAGTGATCTGCAATTAGTAAACACATTTTATATGTGAATTGGTATTGACTATGAACTTGCATGAGTATCAGGGCAAACAACTGTTTGCGGAATACGGATTGCCGGTTTCCAAAGGCATTGCAGCGGAAACCCCGGCAGCGGCAGCAGCAGCGGCTGACGAAATTGGCGGTGATAAGTGGGTAGTAAAGGCCCAGGTACACGCTGGTGGCCGCGGTAAGGCTGGCGGTGTAAAGCTGGTAGATTCCAAGGCAGAAATTGAAGAGTTTGCCAAAAAGTGGCTGGGCGAGCGTCTGGTAACTTATCAAACAGACGAAAATGGTCAGCCGGTTTCCCGTATCCTGGTTGAAAGCTGCACCGATATCGATCAAGAGCTGTACCTCGGTGCTGTTGTTGACCGCTCTACCCGTCGTATCGTTTTCATGGCCTCCACCGAAGGTGGCGTTGAGATCGAGAAAGTAGCGGAAGAGACTCCGGAAAAAATCCTGAAAGCCACCATCGATCCGCTGGTAGGCGCTCAGCCTTACCAGGCGCGTGAGCTGGCTTTCAAACTGGGCCTGAACCCGACTCAGGTTAAGCAGTTCACCAAGATCTTCCTCGGCCTGGCAAAAATGTTCCAGGAAAAAGATCTGGCCCTGCTGGAAATCAACCCGCTGGTAATCACCACCGAAGGCAACCTGCACTGCCTGGACGCCAAAGTGGTAATCGACAGCAACGCGCTGTACCGCCACGCTGACCTGCGCGAAATGCACGATCCTTCCCAGGACGACCCGCGCGAAGCGCACGCTGCCAAGTTCGACCTGAACTACGTAGCGCTCGATGGCAACATCGGCTGCATGGTAAACGGCGCTGGCCTGGCCATGGGCACCATGGACATCGTAAATCTGCACGGCGGCAAGCCGGCTAACTTCCTGGACGTTGGTGGCGGCGCGACCAAAGAGCGCGTTGTTGAAGCGTTCAAGATCATCCTGTCCGACGAGAACGTAAAAGCCGTACTGATCAACATCTTCGGTGGTATCGTTCGCTGTGACATGATCGCCGAAGGCGTTGTGGGTGCAGTAAAAGAAGTGGGCGTTAAAGTACCGGTTGTTGTGCGTCTGGAAGGCAACAACGCAGACCTGGGCGCCAAGGTTCTGAGCGACAGTGGCCTGAACATTATCGCGGCTACCAGCTTGACCGATGCTGCTGAGCAAGTGGTTAAAGCTGCGGAGGGTAAATAATCATGTCAGTATTGATTAACAAAGACACTAAAGTAATCTGTCAGGGCTTCACCGGCTCCCAGGGTACTTTCCACTCCGAGCAAGCGATTGCTTACGGCACCAAGATGGTTGGTGGTGTAACTCCGGGCAAAGGCGGTCAGACTCACCTGGGCCTGCCAGTATTCGACACCGTTAAAGAAGCGGTAGAGAAGACCGGTGCTGAAGCTTCCGTAATCTACGTACCTGCGCCTTTCTGTAAGGATTCCATCCTGGAAGCGGCCAACGCTGGTATCAAACTGATTGTTTGTATCACCGAAGGTATCCCGACCCTGGATATGCTCGACGCTAAAGTGAAGTGCGACGAGCTGGGCGTGCGCCTGATCGGCCCGAACTGCCCGGGTGTTATCACTCCGGGTGAGTGCAAGATCGGCATTATGCCGGGTCACATCCACAAGCCGGGCAAAGTGGGCATCGTTTCCCGTTCCGGTACCCTGACCTATGAAGCGGTTAAGCAAACTACCGACTACGGCTTCGGCCAGTCCACTTGTGTGGGCATCGGTGGTGACCCCATCCCGGGTTCCAACTTCATCGATATCCTGGAAATGTTCCAGAACGATCCGCAGACCGAAGCAATCGTTATGATCGGTGAGATCGGTGGTACTGCTGAAGAAGAAGCGGCTGCTTACATCAAGGAAAATGTTACCAAGCCTGTAGTTTCCTACATCGCTGGTGTAACTGCTCCTCCCGGCAAGCGTATGGGTCACGCGGGCGCGATCATCTCTGGTGGTAAAGGCACCGCTGACGAGAAGTTCGCTGCTCTGGAAGACGCTGGTGTTAAAACCGTGCGCTCCCTGGCTCAGATCGGCGACGCTCTGAAGGAAATTACTGGCTGGTAAGCAATTGCCAACTTTTAGTTTTCAAAAAAGCCACCCATTGGGTGGCTTTTTTTATGGGTGTGAACACACCAGCTTAGTCGGCTGGGGAGATGTTCAGCCTTCTTTTTCTCGTCTCTTTACCAACCTTTACACTTTCACAATTTGTACACTTTTACAGCTTGTCAGCTTTTTCTGGTGTTGACCGGAAGTTAGGTTTTGTTCAGCATTTTTTCTATCCCTGCCTGAAGGTAGGTGAACGCCTTGTTTTATAAGAGATTTCTGCCGATTTTTACCCGGGGTGTTTTTGTTTTATTTGCGGGGCTCTGTATTTTTTTGAATGGGCATATATGCGGGCGCGCAATGGCTGAATTATTTTTTGTGATTTGTTTCCCTTTTTTACTTTTTAGCTAGCTCAGCTGGTTTTTGACTTGCCAGTCTTGGTACGGCAGTGTTGCTTTGTCGGCCGATAACAAAAAAAATTTCAGGAGCTTTAGCGATATGGGATTAGCAATAGACAAAAAATCTCGAAAAATATCTTATAAGATAAGTTTTGGGGGGTTCTCTTTGGACAGAAATGAAGAGGTTGGTGGGGTTTGGCCAAATGGTGTGGTGAGATACTACATCCCCCCAAATCTGGATGCCGCCTATGTCAATGCGGTAAAAAGGGCCATGTCTCACTGGGAAATTTGTATTTATCGCAAGTTTAGATTTGCGGCGGTTAAATTTCTACCGGTGGGTATGGCTGGCCGTGGGGTGGTTACCATTATGGATGATCGCAGCAGTGCCACTGTAGGATTTACCAACGATACCAAGCAATATTGCGGGGTAAACTGGCGCTCTGATCGAGCGGCGATAGCTTCGCTTCCCCATGAAATTGGCCACACGCTCGGTCTTGCCCACGAGCATATGCGCTCCGATGCCCCTCTCGCGGTGCAGAACACTCTGGACTCCCTGCAACATCAAACTCGGGTGCAAACGTTAAGCCGCTTTTTAACCCATGGCTCGGCTTTCGATGGCAAGTCCATCATGATGTATGACGACCAGGCAAAGGCGCTGGGAATCTTAAAAAACACCCCTGGCGGCGGCTGTAAAATATCGCCCAACCAGGTAAACAGTTCTAGCTGGAACCCCAGTGAAGGCGATTTGGATATGCTGTCATATCTCTATGATGCCAAGCGCCAGACCTTGCCCAGCTCTTTTGCCGTTGCCTTGAGTTGAGGGGGTATTTTTCTTCGCTTGAGCAAGGGAGCCGTAGGTTCCCTTGCTCAATTGATACTTGGGCTAAGAGTACAAAGCCGAGGCGGGTGCAAAAATAGACTTAAGAGGGTACCTGTTGGGTGTTATATAAACCATATTTGTGCCCGTGATCGCGACCGCGCTGATAAAGTACACAAATAGTTAAAATCAGTAACAGCAGTTCTGCGATAGGCCCGGCATACCATATCCCCACCTCACCAAATAGTAGCGGTAATATCAAAATAAGTGGCAGCACAAAGAGGTAGGTTTTTGTTACCCCGAGAATGACTGCGCGCTTGGCATCGCCAATAGCCTGGAAGAAGGTGCTGATTATCATTAAGGGTCCCGCCAAAAAATAGACAAGCGTCATTATCGGCAGAATACGGGCAACCTCTGCAATAATTTGTGGGTCGCTGACAAATAAGGCGCCCAAGGTATCTTTGAGCATTAATATGCTGAGTTGTAGCGCTAGGCAGTAGGTGAATGCTACGGTTAAAGCGATATTGATACTGCTGTCGACGCGGGACCAGTTTTTAGCCCCAGCATTGCTGCCAATCAGGGTCTGAAAAGCTTGGCTGAAACCCAGCAGTGGCAGGAAAATAAAGGTCATAATGCGAGTGCTGATACCGTAGGCAGCGGCAGTCGAATCGTAATTGCCCGTACTCCAGATTTGCATAGTGAAAATTACGGAAGCAAATATCAGTGATACGCCGATATAATTTAAGCTGGTTGGCAACCCCAGGGAGATAAATTTCGACCACAGATTATACTGCTTGGATAAATGGATAATCTGCGTATCAATAACTGTCCGTCCAAAATGGCGATAACCTGCGACGAGTAGTAGTGTGATTGTTTTTGCCAACACTGTACCGTAAGCAGAGCCGGCTACGCCCATTTTTAAATGGGCGATAAAAATATAATTAAATATGGCATTGAGTAGTACTGACGAAAGGGAGGCGAAGGTCATTAGGCGGAGCTTCCCCTCACTGCGCAAGGTATCCGAATTGACAGTGCCAATAAAAAATACCGGTGAGAACAGTATAAGTATGACCAGGTAGGTGTAACTCATCTCCGCTAGGTGTTTTACATTGCCTGACATCAACAGGGTTAGTTGCCAGCCGCCCAGAAAAAATAGCAACATCAATGCAGCACAAATGATTAATGCTAAAGTGATTGCCTGGGAGAAAACGTGTTTTGCCTGGTCTTTTTCCCCGGCGCCCAAAAGTCTGGCCTGAACACTGGAGTAGCCTGCGGAGATCAAAGAGGATAGGGCTACCATCAGTGTCACGACCGGAAATGTTAAAGTGACGGCGGTAAGGGCATCTGAGCCGGCATATATCCCCAGGAAATAAGTATCCAGTAAGGTAAATGAACCATTTACCAGCATTACCAGGGCGATCGGCACGGCACTTTTAAGAAAAACTGGCAGCAAGGCGCCGCTAACAAATAGGTTGTCTTGTGGTTTGTACATAGTAAATCCGTTTTACAGCTTACCGCTGTGCATCTCCGCAATCGCTTTAAATTTATTTAGTACTAATTTTTTAAGGTCGTCGGGCCAGGAGTGGATGGCTTTTTCAAAGCTGATCAGACTGTTTCTATACAGGGCGCGGCTGGCCTCCTCAAAGCCGGGGGTATCCCCTGCAACTAACAGCATAAATTTATCCAGTGCCTGTTGCTTGCCGCTGATGCGCTCTTCGGGAGAGAGCTGTTTTTGTGCCTGTTCTACCAGTTTGCGCAGTGTGACAGAGGCGCCGCCGGGCTGTTGACGCAACCACTCCCAGTGGCGGGGCAGCAGGGTAACTTCCCCGGAGGTAACCCCTAATTTGGGGCGCCCACGCTTGCTTTTGCGGGCGGCTGTGTTCGCAGCTAACTCTGCCAGTAACACCTGGGTGTCGCTATGCCAATCCAGTTCAATCCGTTTGCAGCTTTCCGCCTCGAAAACAATCGGCTCGGGGTCCGTATTCATCTCCTTCACTTGGCGAATAACGGTTTCCAGTGTTCCTCGGGCGATGATCTGTTGTTGATTGATAGCGATGTAGTCAGCACTCACTGTATTTTCCTATATTTATCCGGGTTAAATATTTATACCCGGGTAAATATAGCTGGTAGTTTAGCCTGTATACAAGAGGGGGTTTTCTGGCTGGCTGCGATCTCAACCGGAGCAGGGCTCATCTAGCGCTGCCTTTCCCCTTTGTCGATGCCGTTTTAGCGCCTGATTTTTGCCTGAGTGTCAGTGATATACACGCTCGGCGTGCGCTCCTATACTGCGGAAAAACCAACTGTTTAGGAGTGAACATGGCGAGGGCTTTGATTGGGGTAATTGGGGGCAGTGGTCTTTACGATATGCCGGGGCTCAGGGACGCGGATGAGGTTCGGATGGACACGCCCTTTGGCGACACCTCAGATGCCATCGTGTGCGGTAAGCTCGAAGGTATCCCTGTGGCTTTCCTCGCCCGCCATGGGCGCGGCCACCGCCTGACCCCCTCCGAGGTGCCTTATCAGGCCAATATCCACGCCCTGCGCCAACTGGGTGTGCGCTATATTCTTTCACTCTCCGCCGTGGGCTCCCTACAGGAACAGGTGCG
Source organism: Microbulbifer regidiadema (SeqCode) (assembly GCF_052466995.1). NCBI lineage: Bacteria > Pseudomonadati > Pseudomonadota > Gammaproteobacteria > Cellvibrionales > Microbulbiferaceae > Microbulbifer > Microbulbifer regidiadema (SeqCode). Next base: position 4,692,808 of record NZ_CP174297.1, read on the forward strand.
GCCGCTGGATATGCTGATTCCCGATCACTTTATCGATATGACCCGTCGCCGGGAGAGCACTTTTTTTGGCGCTGGGGCGGTTGCCCATGTGTCTATGGCCGACCCGGTTTGCCCCGCTGTCGCAGACAGTTTGGCGCGGGCTTTTGCCCTAACCCAAGCCGGGGAACCTATTCAGTTACATCGCGGCGGTAGCTATATCTGTATTGAGGGCCCGCAGTTTTCTACCCGTGCCGAGTCGCACTGGTATCGCAGTATGGGGGCATCGGTGATCGGTATGACTAATATGCCGGAGGCCAAGCTGGCCCGCGAGGCACAGATCGCCTATGCCACGCTGGCGATGGCGACGGACTACGATTGTTGGCACCCGCGCGAAGAGGCGGTAACCGCAGAAATCGCCATTGCCAATCTGCAACAAAACGCCGCGCGCGCGCAGCAGGTTGCGCGGGAGGCGATACGGATGCTGGGGACTGAGCGGCCGGAGTCCTCCGCGCATACGGCGCTGTTAAGCGCTTTGGTGACCCCTCTTGAGGCGATGCCGGAGGAAAAACAAGCAGTAATAAAACCCCTGCTGGCTCCGACAGAAGCACTATTTGAAGAGTGGAGCGGCGATATCGATGCTTGAGACCTTGCCCCTGCTGGAACAGTCGGATTTTCCGCCCATTCGCCGCAAGGCGCTTGAGACCTTGCAGGTCAATATTGGCTACCGCTGCAATCAGCGCTGTGTGCACTGTCATGTCAATGCCGGGCCCAATCGCACGGAAATGATGTCTGATGAAAACCTGGCGCTGTTGTTGGAAGTGATTGCTGCGCGCAAAACCCGCATACTGGATATCACCGGCGGTGCTCCGGAGTTGCACTGGGGCTTTCGCGCGCTGGTAAGCGGGGCGCGAGAGCGGGGAGTGCATGTGATCGATCGCTGTAACCTGACTGTCCTGTTTGAGCCGGGTCAGGAGGATACTGCTGAATTTCTCGCTCAGAATCAGGTTGAGGTAGTCGCCTCCCTACCGTGTTACTCCATCGACAACGTGGATAAGCAGCGGGGTAAAGGGGTTTTTGACAAGAGTATCGCCGCGCTACAGAAATTGAATACGCTGGGCTACGGTAAGCCCGGCAGTGGCCTACAGCTCAACTTGGTCTACAACCCCCAGGGGCCTTTTTTACCGCCGGAGCAGGGCGCCTTAGAGGCGGATTACCGGCGCGAGCTGGCCGACCACTTCTCTATTGAGTTCAATCATTTGTTCGCCCTCGCCAATATGCCGATCAAGCGCTTTGGTTCGATGCTGATTTCAAAAGGGCAGTTCCACGACTATATGGCGTTACTTAAGCGCAGTTACAGTGCCGATAACCTTGCCGCTGTGATGTGTCGCAACCTGGTCAGTGTCGATTGGCAGGGAAACCTATTTGATTGTGATTTTAATCAACAGCTCAATATGCCGCTTCCCGGCCGTTTACATCTGCGCGATTTACTCGAAGTGGACTTGCAGGGTTCAGATATTTGTGTGGCCGACCACTGCTACGGCTGTACGGCCGGGCAGGGCAGTAGTTGCGCTGGGGCTCTCTAGTGCTGGAGTATGGAACCTGGGAGCTATGAATAAAAAAATTTTGCTGTTGGTCGCTATTGTCGGATTGGTGGCACTCTTCTATGCACTCGATTTGCATCACTGGCTGAGCCTGGAGAAGTTAAAGAGTGGGGCGGAGGAGTTTAAGCACTGGCAGATGTCGTCGCCCTTTGTGGCCGCTTTTTTATTTCTTGTTTTTTATATTTTGGTCACGGGGCTGTCGCTGCCGGGAGCGGCCATTCTTACGGTTGCCGCCGGCGCACTGTTTGGGCTCTTTTGGGGAACCGTGATTGTCTCTTTTGCCTCGAGTATCGGCGCTACTCTCGCATTTTTACTGGCTCGCTATCTATTTCGCGACTATATCCAAGGGCGCTTTTCCGGGCACCTTCAAGTGATTAACAAGGGGGTTGATCGGGAGGGGGCATTTTATCTTTTTGCCCTGCGATTAGTGCCGGCCTTTCCTTTTTTTCTGATCAATATTCTGGTGGGGCTTACCCATATTAAAGTTTGGACCTTTTATTGGGTCAGCCAGCTGGGAATGCTGGCGGCTACGGTAGTCTATGTCAACGCAGGTACCCAGTTGGCACAGGTGGAAAGCCTCAAAGATATTTTATCTATGCCACTGCTGTTGTCTTTTGTATTGTTGGGGGTGTTTCCCTTGATGGCAAAATACCTACTCCGCTGGCTTAAGTACAGGCGTCAGGCCGGATAATTATTTTATGCAGAAGCCTAAGAAATTTGATCGAAATTTAATTGTGATTGGCGGCGGTGCGGCGGGCTTAGTTACCGCGTATATCTCTGCGGCAGTAAAAGCAAAAGTGACTTTGATCGAAGCGGATAAAATGGGGGGGGACTGCCTCAATACCGGCTGCGTTCCCAGTAAAGCGTTGATTATGTGCGCGCGACAGGCCCATAGGGCGCGCTGTGCCGGTGCGTTTGGGGTTGTGCTCCAGCCGCCAGTGATTGACTTTCCCCGGGTTATGCAGCATGTCAGGGCGTCGATTGAGGCGATTGAGCCCAATGACAGCGCAGAGCGCTATACCGAGTTGGGGGTGGAAGTGCTGCTGGGAAACGCAGAACTACTCGATCCCTGGACGGTTAAAATCGGCCTAAACAGCGGCGGAGAACAGACTTTGACGGCGCGGGCGGTGGTGCTGGCTACCGGTGCTGAACCGATTGTTCCAGTGCTGCCCGGGCTCGATCGGGTGGATTATCTGACCAGTGATACTTTGTGGCAGCGCTTCTTTCATCTGTCGGCACCGCCCCGCCGATTGCTGCTATTGGGCGGCGGCGCTATTGGTTGTGAGCTGGCACAGGCGCTTGCGAGGCTCGGCTCAGAGGTGGTTTTAGTTGAGCGGTTCGAGCGCTTGTTGCCGGAGCTGGATACTGAGGTGTCCGCAGCCGTTACTGAGGCGCTCACCGGCGATGGGGTTAAAGTTTTAACGGGTCATGAGGCCGTTGAATTTGAAGGTGTTCCCGCTCGGCGCGGTGGCATTTTGCTTGCACAGAGCAAGGCGGGCGAAGTCAGGCTGGCGTTTGATGAGGTAATTTTGGCGCTGGGGCGAAAGGCCAAGCTAAGCGGTCTCGGGCTTGAAAACATAGGCCTGCTGGAAAATGGCAAGTTACCACTGGATCGATACCTGCGCACTCGTTTTCGCCATATTCTCGCCGCTGGAGATGTTGCCGGGCCCTATCAATTTACCCATATGGCTTCCCATCAGGCGTGGTATGCAGCAGTGAATGCCCTTTTCGGCGACCTTAAGAAATTTGCCGTGGATTACTCACTGGTTCCCAGTGCGATATTTGTCGATCCCGAGGTGGCCAGTGTGGGACTCTCTGAAACGGCTGCTCGCAAACAGGGGGTGAACTACGAGGTAACCCGCTACGATCTCGAACATTTAGATCGAGCGATTGTCGATGGTGCGCGGCGGGGATTTGTCAAAGTACTGACTGTGCCGGGGAAAGATAAAATACTGGGTGTTTCTATTGTGGGGGAAAATGCCGCAGAATTAATTGCGGAATTTATTTTGGCGATGAAGCACGGCTTGGGACTGAATAAAATTCTCGCGACGATTCACCTGTACCCCACCATGAGTGAAGCGAATAAATTTGCGGCGGGCAATTGGAAGCGCGCGCACGCACCCGCAGGTATTTTACGCTGTCTGGAAATTTTTAATCGCTGGAGGCGCAAGTGATACAGTTCAGTGTGATTGTGCCTCTATTCAATGAAGCAGAGCAAATGGCGCCGTTATTACAGCATCTGCAAGCATTGGATGCGCGGGAAGATGTCGAAGTTATTGTCGTCGATGGCGGTAGTAGCGATGGCAGCGTGGAGATTCTGGAGAGCTCCGGTTTGGCGTTGCTACACGCCGCCCGGGGGCGGGCGCTACAGATGAATGCCGGAGCGCAGATGGCTAAAGGTCACTGGCTGTTGTTTTTACATGCCGACAGTCGGCTTCCGCCACAGGCCCTCAAATCTATTGGAGAGCTAAACAGGGAGACTGCCTATTGGGGGCGTTTTGATATTCAAATTGAGGGGCGCAGTTTTTGCTTTCCCCTGATCGCCGCTCTGATTAATTTGCGCTCTCGGCTCAGCGGTATTGCTACGGGGGATCAGGCTATTTTTGTGCGCCGTGCCTTGTTCGACAGTATGGGCGGATTCCCCGCGCAGCCGTTGATGGAGGATATCGAGCTGAGCCGTCGCCTGCGGCGTGACTATCGTCCCTGTTGTTTGCGGAAAAAAGTGACAACCTCGGGGCGCCGCTGGGAAAAGTTCGGTGTTGTGCGCACGGTTTTACTGATGTGGCGGCTGCGCTTTGATTACTGGCGAGGCGTACCGGCGGAGAGCCTGGCAAAGCGTTATGACTGATCGCGTATTAACCCCTTTGCGCCTGGTCGTGATGGCCAAGGCTCCGCTGCCGGGCTATGCCAAAACCCGGCTTGCCCCGGTATTGGGGGAGGCCGGTGCGGCCTCGCTGGCGGAGCGCTTATTGAGGCACACACTGTCGCAGGCGCTAAAGGCCGACCTGGGGCCGGTGGAGCTGCATGTTGCGCCGGACTCCGGCCACCCTTTTTGGCAGGCGCTGAAACTGTCCCGGGGGGTAGCGCTTTACAGTCAGTGCGCAGGTAATCTCGGTCAGCGCCTGTGGCAGGCGGTAAAAAGCGCCCCTGTCGAGGGCCCGGGAGTCCTCTTGTTGGGGACAGACTGTCCCGAGTTAAATGTGGAGCGGCTCCGGGCTGCGGCTGAGGCCCTAGTCGATACTGATGCGGTGATGTATCCGGCAAAAGATGGCGGTTACACCCTGTTGGGTTTAAAGCGAGTCGATTCGCGCCTGTTTGAGGATATCTGTTGGAGCACCGAAGTGGTGGCACAGCAGACCCTGGATCGATTGCAGGAGTGCGCAATGCAGTGCCGGCGCCTACAAGTGCTGACCGATATTGACGATCCCGAGGACCTGCCATTTTTGCCCGAGGCCTGGCAGGTGAGTTGGCAGGGTGTTCAGGTCGAGGATTAAGCGCGGTGGCGCTGTACCCATGGGCGCGACTGGCAGCAAACCGGCAAGATCTGTAGGAATTTAGAGTTCAGTTCGATTAGGGGCTCAGAGCGCGGGGGCGGCACTGCCTTCTGCTTCCAGCGCGCCGCTATCGGCAAGAGCCCCGCCGTCGTCATCGTTGGCAGCGGCCAGGCGCTGCTCTTCGATACGGCTACTCCAGCTCAGCAGGGCCTGGTAGTGGCGAATATTCTTTACATAAGTGACCGGCTCCCAGCCCCGGGCATAGCCGTGCTTGGTGGTCTTGTAATACTGGCGCTTGGCCAGAAGGGGCAGGTGTTCGCGCACATCGGGCCACAGGTCTGGATTGCCCCCCATGCGCTCTGTGAGCACACGGGCATCTTCCAGGTGGCCGTAGCCCACGTTGTAGGCGGCCAGGGCCATCCAGGTTCTATCGGGCTCGCGAATACGTTCCGGCAGTTTGTTGCGAATCTGTACGATATAGCGGGCGCCGCCCTCAATGCTCTCCTCGGGGTTGAGGCGATTCACACCGAGGTCTTTGGCGGTATTCAGGGTGAGCATCATCAGGCCGCGCACACCGGTGCGGGAGCGGGCGCGGGGATTCCAGTGGGACTCCTGGTAACTGAGGGCCGCGAGCAGATGCCAGTCGAGGTCATACTGGCCAGCAATTTTTTGCATGGTGCCGCGCCATTTGGGCAGCCGCTCGCGGCTGCGCTTGGCAAAGGCCTGGGCGCCGCCCACATTCAGGTCGCTGACATGGCCGAAAAACTCCTCCCGCAATTGGTCGATCATACCGTTGGTATTGGCGCGCAACATAAAGCGGCGGGCGCTGCGGTATAGGCTGTCGTCATCACTTTGCGGGAAGGCCCAGGAAACCGGTTGGAACTGGGTGAGGTTAAAGGCGACAGCGGTGTTGGGGTAGAGGCCGCGGTGAACGGCGTAGGCGTTGGAATCTACAATCGCATAACTGTATTTTCCCTCCTGCACCATCTCTACCAATTCCATGGCGTCTACGTCGGAGACTTCCTCCCAGTCCAGCCCGGTATAGCGGGCGGAGAGTTTCTTCATTTCTTCTGCGTGGGCACTGCCGGCAATCACGGCGACCTTTTTCCCTTCGAGATCGCTGGTCTTGCGCGGGCGCTGTTGGCCTACGCGATAGATGACTTGCTGGCGGATCTCGAAGTAGGACGGGGTGAAGCGGACCTGTTCGCGGCGCTCCGGGGTGACGGTGAGACCGGCAGCGGCGAAGTGTGCGCCGCTTTCGGGATCGCGCAGTTGATTGAACATTTCGTCCAGGTCATGCACGTCGCGAATAACTAGCTTTACTCCCAGCTCTTCGGCAAAAGCATGCAACATACCGTATTCAAACCCGGTGGGGTTGCCGGTGGCGTCTTCGTAATAAGTAGTAGGGCCATTTTGTGACAGTACGACCAATTCGCCGGAGGCTTTGACACGCTCCAGAGTATTCGGTGCTTTACTGGCAACCAGCAGGGAGGCGCAGCAGGAAAGGGCAATCCCTTTGCACACGCGGCGGACGTAGCGCAGCATACGGCTTTTCATCATCATAGGCTGTCCCTCTAGCTAGTCCGTTGGTGTATTTAGTGTTGTGCCTAAGGCGCTGCGCGCCAGTTTCCCACTCAAATAGGGCGACGCAGCGGGCTAATTTTACATGATTTGGCGACAATCTGCCCAGTTTGTCTTTTGAACACTGTGACCTACGCGCTTGCAAAGCATTACAGACTTAGTTAGTTGAGCCAGGCTTTGACGCAAAATTGATTTATTTTCGCTCAATTTTGTTTGTCTTTTGAGCATTCAGATTACTAATTGGTTCATGTGTGTCCAAGTGTCCGGCGGGTGTGTTGGAGTGGCGATGCTTCAGGTACAATTGCGCCTCTCAAATTTCCGGGGCCTTGTGCGAAATCCCATTCGCGCAATCTTTCTCATTTAGACAAGAGGCTATCTCCCGCAATGTTAGTTCTGCGTGGTGCTCCCGCACTGTCGAAATTCCGCCATAAAAACCTGCTCAATCAACTGCGCGCGCTGCAACCGACCATCGACGATCTCTACGCCGAGTTCGTTCACTTTGCAGACAGCGACTCACTGGATAACCAGGAGATGGCCCTACTGGAGCGATTGCTTCAATACGGTCCAACCGAGGAAAAACACGAGCCGAAAGGCGAGCTGATCCTGGTTGTGCCGCGTCCGGGTACGATCTCGCCCTGGTCTTCCAAGGCCACTGATATCGCGCACAACGCCGGCCTGAATAAAGTTCAGCGCCTGGAGCGAGGTATCGCCTACTACATTACCGGTGTCGAGTTAAACGAAGCTGAACGCCTTGCTCTGGCCTCCCGTTTGCACGACCGTATGGTTGAAGCGGTATTCACCGACTTTAATCAGGCGGAGCAATTATTCGTGGAAGAGGCACCGCGCCCGCTGCGCGGCGTGGATATTCTCGAGGGCGGCCGCGAAGCGCTGGAAGATGCCAACGTCACCTTGGGCTTGGCCCTGGCGGAAGATGAGATTGATTACCTGCTCACCAGCTTCCAGGAGCTGGAGCGCAACCCCACCGATGTAGAGCTGATGATGTTTGCCCAGGCAAACTCCGAGCACTGCCGCCACAAAATCTTCAATGCCTCCTGGACCATCGATGGCGAAGAGATGCCGCACTCCCTGTTCGGCATGATCAAGAACACCTACCAGAAAGGTGGTGATAACGTACTGTCCGCCTATGCGGATAACGCCGCTGTGGTTGTCGGTAGTGAAGCGGGGCGTTTCTACCCGGACCCGGACAGCAAAGAATACGGTTTCAGCAACGAAGCTATTCATCTGCTGATGAAGGTGGAAACCCACAACCACCCCACCGCGATCGCCCCCTTCTCCGGCGCCGGCACCGGTGCCGGTGGTGAGATTCGCGATGAGGGCGCGGTTGGCCGTGGCTCCAAGCCGAAAGTGGGCCTCACAGGCTTTACCGTTTCCAACTTGCGCATTCCCGGTTGGGAGCAGCCCTGGGAGGCCAACTACGGCAAGCCCGAGCGCATCGTTACCGCCCTGGATATTATGATCGAGGGGCCGATCGGTGGTGCGGCATTTAACAATGAGTTTGGCCGCCCGAATATCTGCGGTTACTTCCGCACCTTTGAAGAGAATTTTGACGGCGAGCGTCGCGGCTATCACAAGCCGATCATGCTGGCTGGTGGCTACGGCAATATCCGCGCAGAGCATGTTGAGAAGCCCGAGTTTTCCCCCGGCGCCAAACTGGTAGTGCTGGGTGGTCCGGCCATGTTGATCGGCCTCGGTGGCGGTGCGGCCTCCAGTATGGCCAGCGGTTCCAGCTCTGAAGACCTGGATTTCGCTTCAGTACAGCGCCAGAACCCGGAAATTGAGCGCCGCTGCCAAGAGGTGATCGACCAGTGCTGGCAGCTGGGTGAGAGCAACCCCATCGCCTTTATCCACGATGTGGGTGCGGGCGGTTTGTCCAACGCCTTCCCCGAACTGGTCAAAGACGGCGGTACCGGCGGTAACTTTGAGCTGCGCAATGTGCCCTGCGATGAGCCGGGTATGAGCCCATTGGAAATCTGGTGTAACGAATCCCAGGAGCGCTACGTACTGGCGGTGATGCCGAAAGACCTGGCGCGCTTTGAGCAGATCTGTGAGCGCGAGCGCGCGCCTTACGCCGTTGTCGGTGAAGCCACCGAAGACAAACACCTGCTGTTAAATGACAAGAAGTTCGACTCCAAGCCGGTGGATCTGCCGATGTCGGTACTGTTCGGCAAGCCGCCGCGCATGCATCGCGAAGCACAGACGCGCCAGGCGGCAACCAAGGCTTTCTCCACGGCCGATATCGATTTGAATGAAGCGGCTGAGCGGGTGCTGCGCCTGCCCACCGTGGCCAGCAAGAGCTTCCTGATTACCATTGGCGACCGCACGGTTACCGGCCAGGTGTCCCGCGATCAGATGGTCGGTCCCTGGCAGGTGCCGGTGGCGGACTGTGCGGTGACTACCGTGTCCTACGACAGCTATGCCGGCGAAGCCATGTCTATGGGGGAGCGCACCCCGGTGGCACTGTTGGATGCACCCGCGTCAGGTCGTTTGGCCGTGGGCGAGGCGATCACCAATATCGCCTGTACCCCGGTGAAGCAGCTGTCTGATATCAAACTCTCCGCCAACTGGATGTGCGCTGCGGGCCACCCGGGCGAAGAGGAAAAACTCTATCGCACCGTAGAAGCGGTGGGCATGGAGCTGTGCCCCGAGCTGGGTATTACCATTCCGGTGGGCAAGGACTCCATGTCTATGCGCACCGCCTGGGAAGACGAGGGTGAGCAAAAGGCGGTTACCGCACCGCTGTCGCTGGTAATCTCTGCCTTTACTCCGGTTACCGATGTACGCAAAACCGTGACTCCGCAATTGCGCACGAATAAAGGTGAGAGCGAGTTGCTGCTGGTGGACCTGGGGGCCGGTAAAAACCGCCTGGGCGGTTCCTGCTTGGCACAGGTCTACAATGAGCTGGGCGACAAGCCCGCAGACCTGGACGACGCCAAGAAGCTGAAAGGCTTCTTTGAAGTGGTGCAGCAGGCGCTGAACGAAGATCTGATCATGGCCTACCACGACCGCGCCGACGGCGGTCTGTTCACAACCCTGGCGGAAATGGGCTTTGCCGGCCGCGTGGGTATGGACGTGGAAATCTACGAGTTGGGTGAAGACCCGATCGCCGCGCTGTTCAGTGAAGAGCTGGGTGCGGTACTACAGGTGCCCGCCTGTGAAGCGGATATGCTGGTACAGCGCTTTGCCGCTGTCGGCGTACCCACCCACAAGATCGGTTACCTGAACAATAACGAGCACCTGTGCATCACCAATAACGGTGTTGAAATCTTTAAGCGCTCCCGCGCGGAGTTGCAGCAGATCTGGTCGGAAACCAGCTTCCGTATCCAATCCCTGCGCGATAACGCCGAGTGCGCCGAGCAGGAGTTTGCCGCAATTGCCCAGGATGACCCGGGCCTGACGGTAAACCTGACTTTCGATATGAGCGAAGATGTCAGCGCGCCCTATATCGCCAAAGGTGTTCGTCCAAAAGTTGCCGTACTGCGCGAGCAGGGGGTCAACAGCCAGGTGGAAATGGCGCACTCTTTCCACCGCGCCGGCTTTAACGCTGTCGACGTGCATATGAGCGACATTCTGTCCGGCCGTGTGGCCCTGGATGAATTCAAAGGCCTGGTGGGCTGTGGTGGCTTCTCTTACGGTGACGTACTCGGAGCCGGTGAGGGCTGGGCGAAAACCATTCTGTTTAACGATCGCGCGCGCGACCAGTTCGAAGGCTTCTTTAACCGCAACGATACCTTCGGTCTGGGGGTGTGTAACGGTTGTCAGATGTTCTCTGTGATCAAAGAGCTGATCCCCGGTGCCGACCACTGGCCGCGCTTTGTGCGCAACCTGTCCGAGCAGTATGAGGCGCGCTTTGCCCTGGTGGGCATTGAAGAGTCTAGCTCTGTGCTGTTTAAAGGTATGGCGGGCACTTATATGCCAGTTGCCGTTGCTCACGGTGAGGGCCGGGTGGAATTTGCCGATCAGCAGGCGCTGGAGAAGTGCGAAGCTTCCGGTACCATCGCGATGCGCTATCTGAATAACAAAGGGGAAATTACCCAGACCTACCCGGCCAACCCCAACGGCTCGGTAAACGGTATTACTTCCCTGAGCTCTGAAGATGGCCGTGTCACGATTATGATGCCGCACCCGGAGCGAGTTGCACGAGCGGTCAACAACAGCTGGCGCCCGGATGAGTGGAGCGAAGACGCCGGTTGGATGCGTCTGTTCCGCAACGCGCGGGTATTTGTTGATTAAGACAAATCAGTACCCCGGCGGTTAGTTGGCCGGGGTGTTTGTCAGGTTGTGGTGGCCTTTTCAGGTCGCCACAATTTGAATAAACAAGCAAACTCTTCTATAACAGTTTTCAGCCCTTTTATTTCCTGGCGTAACGCTCTTCTTTTCAAGTGAATAAGCTTCACTTACTGCTACACTTAAGCAATTATTCGAAATAACATTTTTGCTATGGTGCAGTTATCTGTTGAACTTACAGTGTACTTGCTCATCGCTCCACCCAATATCTTATTGGGATTAGTATTCACATTTTCTCCATTCGAATCTTTTCTAATTTTATCGTGGTTAATCAGTTCAGAAAAAACCGTATCTGAAGGGGAATTTTTGCTCAATAAAATAGATTAAGGAGGAACTTATGGCGTACAGCGAAAACCTGGCTGAAAAGGTGCGCAAACTACTTCAGGGAAATGAAGGTCTGAGTGAAAAGCAGATGTTTGGCGGGCTCGCTTTTATGTTGAATGGCAATATGGCCTGTGGGGTTGTCGGGGAGGAGTTGATGGTCCGCGTTGGGCCTGATGATTATCAAACGGCTCTGTCTGAGCGCTATACCCGCCCTATGGATTACACGGGGCGCCCCTTAAAAGGTATGGTGTATGTGGAAGAAGATGCTGTGGCTGTCGATCTGGATAATTGGGTCAGCCGTGGTGCCGTGTTTGCGGGGTCGCTGCCACCCAAATAGCGGTTGATCGCCAGCTAAAAATAGGAAACGGTATCTTTCTTTTGTGTACTGATTAATCGCTGCGGGTGAACTCGCTGCTTACAGCCCGTTGACTTCTGTACGCCCTGAATTTCAGAAGCGCTGTAGATCCTCGCCGGTGTGCCGCACCGGAATCTGAAAGGATATTGATTATGTATTTTCTCGAATTGAATAACGGTGTAGAGATACCCCAGCTCGGCATGGGAATGGCTGCTATTGGCAGTTGGCAACAGGATGATGAATATGTCACGGAAGTACTTTTAAAGGCCATGTCAGTGGGGTACCGCCACTTTGATGTGGCGTCAGTTTACGGCAATGAACGGGCGCTGGGGAGAGCGATCAAAGAGTCCGGCCTGGCGCGGGCCGAGCTATTTATTACCAGTAAAGTTTGGGATAGCGAGCAGGGGAATCGAAAAACCCACGATGCGTTTGCCCGCAGTTTGGAGCGCTTGCAGCTCGAGTACCTGGATCTCTATTTGATCCACTGGCCTGTACCGGCTTATACCCGGGAAACTTGGCAGGCGATGGAAGCGCTTTACCAGCAAAAGAAAGTGCGCGCCCTGGGTGTTTCAAACTTTCGTAAAACGGATATAGAACAGCTTGCGGCTTTTGCCGAGGTTCCCCCAGTCTGCAATCAAATTGAATTGCATCCCTATTTCACTCAGCAGCCTCTGGTGGACTATTGCCAATTTCATAAAATTGCCATCTGCTGTTGGTCGCCGCTGGGCTCCGGTTCTACCTGGAGTGGTGTCGAAGCCCAGGACAAGCCGTTGGCAGATCCATTAATCGTACAGATCGCTGAGGATCACGGGGTGGGGGCGGGGCAAGTTATCTTGAAATGGAATATCCAGCAGCACCGTATCGTTATTCCGAAAGCAGAAAGCCTGGATAATATGCGCAACAACTTTTTACTTTCAGACTTTAATTTAAGCCAAGCGGAAATTCAGGCAATCAATGGTTTGAACTGCAATAAAAGATTTGGTGGTGATCCAGACTACGCCAACCAGAAGAACCTGATAGTTAAAGTCCCCGCCTAAATTTTTTCCAGCAGGGCATAGGTTGCTATGGCACAAGCGGAAGTGACATTCATTGAAGAATTGACCCCCTGCATAGGGATATGCACCACGGCATCTGCCATCTTCAGGAGTTCAGCAGCTACGCCATCCTTTTCCGAGCCCAATACCAAGCAGACTTTATCTCCGCTAGTAATGGGAGCCTGTTTCAGTTCAATGCTGTTCGAGGTGATTTCCAGGCAGATTAATCGATAGCCTTTAGCCTTTAATGCTTGCGCAGTATCAATGGCGGATACGTGATATTCGTAGGGGACGTACTTCTCAGTAGAGCGGGAAATTTTTCGAATCTTGGAGTTGGGCGGCGTTAGGGTTTCACCGGTTAAATAAATTTTCTCTACACCGAGTGCATCGGCGATGCGAAATAAGCCCCCGACATTACTCGGGGTGCCGATATCTGTGGCCAAATAGCACAAGGGGTGAGTGCTTGCGGTTGCTTGATGGCTGCTGTGATCTGTCTGCATTTTACTGTTTGTTCTGTAGAGGTGAGGGCGCTACTGTTTCAGGGGGGTACTGCAGTGCCGGCGGACCGGATCAGTGGTTACCGTCTACGGCTTCAATCGGTTCCCCGGCAATTCTCAGTGCGGAGGCCTGGCGTTTGCGCATCTGCTCCACCAGAGAGGGCTCGCGCGCGGCCTTTTGAGTTTGGGTGTGTGCCGCCTGTTTGTATACCTTATCTGACACAATAAACTCTTCCGCACGCTGATTGATATCGCTGTAACGTGTATTCAGTTCTGAAATCTTTTTAGAGAGATGTTCGAGATCCAGGATACTGTCAAAATAGAGGGCGATCAGTCGCTCACACTCCCTGGCGATTGCCAGATATTCGTTACCAACTTGTCGGTGCCCCTCATAGTTCTTTTTAAAGTTGAAGAAGGTTTGCACACCGCCAAGCAAGGCGGCTAACAGGGCCAGTCCCGCACCGCTCCACTTGGTCCAGTCCGGTAGCTCCGCATTGATCAGGGAGAAGAACAGTGAGCCGAGGAATAGGTTGACGACAACGATGGGAACCCCGCATAGCACATGCAAATTGCGCCCCTTCATGGATGCGCGAAAATGGCTGTGCTTGCACAGGTGGGCATTCCAGCGGAGTTTTTCCAAGACTTCTACAGTATTGGGTATATTGCTCATAATTCCCTTTGCCTTTTCTTCTTTACTGGCTGTCGCAGGCGATAGTTTGCCGGATACTGCTTAATTGTACAGAGTAGCTGGCTGGATTTTAGTTGAGGGGGAGGGAGCAGCGGCGAAGGTGCTTTAGGGGCGGGCTCTGGAGGAAGTGTAAGTAGTCACTTCCTCCAGAATCTGATAGTTTGATTCGGATTAGAAGCTGTAAGTAGCCCCCAATGCGGTAAAGTTGGCTTTTTCATCCTCGATTTTATAGAGAGTATGTTCAAGACCGATATCCCAGGCACCGGTGGACCAGCTTATTACTGCGCCATAGTAGGAGTCGGTGCCGCTATCTTTCTCATCACCCCAATCGCCAGACCAAGCATAGCTTTCTGATTCCAAGAGCTCGCCATCTGGGCTGTACCAATCAATAGAATATTCGTAATTACCGCTACCACTGGAAGTGGTATTCCACTGGTGAACACCGAGACGGACACCCGCGCTCAGGTGTTGTTGAAAGCGCTTAGTAAAAGCGGCTCCTAAACTGTACGATTTGTACTCGGTCTTAGTGTGGTCATAAGAGCTTGCATTAAAGACAGTTTGATAATCTTGATCACCATAGATTTCAGCATCGTATAGTTCGTATCCAGAGCGCCGCTCTAGCTTGCCTAAGTCGGTCATTCCCGCCTCAATAGCGATATATTGATTGATCCGGTAGCCAAACGTAAACCCGTAACTGACGGAGTCTAAATCCTCTTTAATCGTATAAGAGCTGTCGGAGTCAAACTGTGTATACCCGAGAGAAGCCTTCAGGTAGAAAGGCTGTTCTTCGGCGTGAATACTGGAGCTAAATAGCGCGATAAAAGCGGCAAGAGCGGTGTGTTTCAAGAGGTACCTCATATAATAACTGATCGTTTTTTATTCGCTTGAATAGCTCTAGGGGGCCACGGAATTATTCAGCGGTTCCCTAGTGCAGAGTGGGTATTAGCACTCTTTGAATTAAGCTCAAAAAACTATAAATAATGGTTTGTCAGTATTGTACATTTGCGCAGACCTCCCTAACAGCCGCTTTTGTTTAGCTTTTTTCTGCACAGGCTTTTTTATCGAGCAGGCGACTGTATGCTAGCCCCCATAGGGGTGGGCAAAAATCAAACAAGATGCTTTTGTTCTGTACATTCTTTGTAGACCAGTGGAATTTATTACTTCGAAGTAGTGCGCAGAGTGCTCACTTTCTTGTATTTTGTGTATCTACCTGAGGGGACCTGGATCGTGCGGTGATTGGCCGGAGCCCAGTTTCTCAACAGCAATAACCAATAAAAATTAAACCCTGGAGTCGTTGGGGGCAGATATGTCGATCGCGCGACAGCGCTTTATAGTTTTAGGTCCTCTTTTGGCAGCGGCCTTCTATTTCTTTTTAGCCGCGATGGGAATGCAATACCTACCGGCGGTAACCGCAGCGATTACCTTGCTGACCGTGATCTGGTGGGTTACAGAAGCCCTGCCTATCCCCGCCACCTCACTGGTGCCTTTTGTTCTTCTGCCCCTATTTGGGGTCGCTGATCACCGCGAAGTAGCCTCTTCTCTGGGCAGTCATGTCATTCTGTTACTAATGGGAGCTTTTATCCTGTCCAAAGCCCTGGAGAAGAGCGGCGCGCACGAGCGGCTCGCTCTGTATATGTTGCGTATTGTCGGTGTCTCCAGCGGGCGCAGGCTGGTGCTCGGGTTTATGCTGGCGGCGGGCTTCTTGAGTATGTGGATATCCAATACCGCCACAACCCTAATGATGCTGCCCATTGCTTTGGCGATTCTCTCCAGGATTGATAACCAGCGCTTGAGTATTGCCCTGATTCTGGGGATTGCCTATGCCGCGAGCCTGGGTGGGGTGGGGACCCCGCTGGGAACGCCACCCAACGTTATTTTTATGGGGATCTATGAGGAGGTAACGGGGCGAGAATTTAGTTTCCTGGGGTGGATGAAAATTGGCCTGCCTGTCGCCCTGGTGACCCTGCCGATTATGGCCCTTTGGCTGACTCGTAATATCCATCTGAAAAATGCTATCGAGCCCCCGCAAGTGGGAGAGTGGCGGGCAGAGGAAAAGCGCACCTTAATGGTTTTTGGGGTGGCTATTCTCCTGTGGGTTACCCGCAATGCACCATTCGGTGGCTGGAGCGACCTGATAGGGGTTGATGCTGCCGGCGATGGTACTGTGGCCCTTGCGGCGGTTGTCGCTATGTTTTTAGTCCCCAATGGCAAGGGCGGACGCCTGCTGGACTGGCAGACAGCGGAAACAATTCCCTGGGGAATGCTGTTGCTGTTTGCCGGCGGTATTGCACTGGCAAAAGGGTTCTCCAGCTCCGGCCTAAGCGATATGCTCGGCAATGGTCTTTCTTTCCTCACCACAATGCCGCTGTGGCTAATGCTGGTAATACTTTGTTTGAGCGTAACCTTCCTGACAGAGATCACCAGTAATACCGCCACTGCAACTTTGCTTATGCCCATTCTCGCTGTAGCTGCAACCTCTGCGGGCTTTGAGCCGATGGTACTGATGATACCGGCGGCGATGAGTGCCAGCTGTGCGTTTATGTTGCCTGTGGCCACGGCACCGAATGCCATCGCCTACGGAACAGGCAAGGTACGCATACAGGATATGGTGCGTGAGGGGGCAATACTGAGCGTGACGGCATCGCTGATTATTGCGGGAATGAGCTGGTTGATTTTGACGGGTTAGTATTTGCCGGAGATAGGGGCTTTAAAATTTCAGGTAATAGGTCCTCGACTGAGAATTGCCTATTGGTGTTCAGCATAGGGGGCCTTGTCGGGATGTGATGCGACTTATCGGTGCTCTAACCTGATTGCAATAAAGCAGTATTGGTGGGTAAAAGAAGAATACACAAAAGAGATAAATTTTGATGAATAAAACTGCGGCAACATTACTGCTCGCCCTCGGTTTAGCGGGGTGTGGTGAAGCGGAAAATAACCAGGCAACAGAGGAAAAAGTTTTGTTTAACGAGGATGTTTCTGCTCCTGTGGCCAAGAAAGTGCCCCACAAGCTGGTTATGCACGGTCATGAGCGTATCGATAATTACTATTGGATGCGCGATGATGAACGCAAAGCTCCAGATGTTATTGCGCACCTGGAAGCAGAAAACGCCTATACCGACTCGGTAATGCAGCACACTAAAGCGTTGCAGGAATTACTCTTTGAGGAAATGACTGGACGTTTGGAAAAAGATAAATCGACGGTACCCGTTTATTATAATGGCTACTGGTATTACAGTCGCTACCTGCCACAAAAAGAGTATGTGATTCACGCCCGGCGCAAAGGCAGCCAAGAGGCGCCTGAAGAAGTTATGCTGGACATAAATAGCCTGGCCGAAGGTAGCGGCTATTTCAGTGTTGGACGCCTGGCCGTATCTCCCAACAATCAATTGCTCGCCTACCCTGAAGACAGTGTGGGGCGCCGTGTTTACACGATTCGCTTCAAAGATTTAAAAACCGGTGAACTACTGCCGGACAAGCTGGAAAATGCCTCACCGGTTGCGGTTTGGGCAAATGACAATAAGACCGTCTTCTATATCAATAAAGATCGCCAGACTCTGCTCGGCTATCAAGTAATGCGACATACATTGGGCACCCCACAGAGTGACGATGTTATTGTTTATGAAGAAATGGATAAGGCCTTCTACACCTGGATTTCCAAATCCCGGGATGGGGAGCTGGTGCGGATTCACCACAGCTCGACGACCAGTAGCGGCGAGTCCATTCTGGATGCCAATACCCCGCTGGCAGACTTTGCCCCCCTACACCCCCGGGAAAAAGACCACGAGTACTCGGCGCTAAAACTGGGAGGTGAGTTTTATATTCTTACCAACTGGCAGGCCGAAAACTTCAGGTTGATGAAAGCCTCTATGGCCGATGCTGCGGATAAGTCTAAGTGGCAGGAGGTAATACCACACAGTAGTGACACTCTTCTGGAAGACTTTACCTTATTTGACCAGCATCTCGCTCTGATAGAGCGAAAATCAGGTCAGGCAGGGCTTCGGATCATTAACTTAGAGAACAACAAGGCTCTTGAGGTCGGCTTTAATGACCCGGTTTACCAGTTGGACTTAAGTGCCAATCCCAATTTGGGATCGGAGAGTGTGCGGGTGTCTTACTCAAGCCTGACGACACCAAAGAGTATCTATGAGGCCCGGCTGGATAGCGGTGATCTGACACTGCTTAAGCAAGATAAGGTGCCCGGTGGGTTTGCCCCTCAGAGCTATCAGAGTGAGGGTATCCTGATTACCGCACGGGATGGTGTCAAGGTGCCGGTGTCTCTGGTATATCGCAAGGATAAATTCCAGAGAGATGGTACTAATCCACTGCTGCAATACGCCTATGGTTCCTACGGCAGTACCGTCGACCCCTGGTTTCGTTCCTCTATAGTATCCTTGCTGGATCGCGGTTTTGTATTTGCTATCGCCCATATTCGCGGCGGTCAAAAATTGGGGCGCGCTTGGTATGAAGACGGAAAGATGTTCAATAAAAAGAATACTTTCACTGATTTTATTGATGTTACCAAGGGCTTGAGCCAATTGAAGTATGCAGCCTCTGATAAGATCTTTGCTTCCGGCGGCAGTGCAGGGGGGCTATTGATGGGGGCGGTAGTCAATATGGAGCCGGGTTTGTATCGAGGGGTAACCGCAGAGGTGCCATTTGTCGACGTGGTGACTACCATGTTGGATGAGTCCATCCCTCTGACGGTCAATGAATATGACGAGTGGGGTAACCCCAACAATAAGGACAGCTATGAATATATGCTCTCCTATTCGCCTTACGATCAGGTAAAAGCACAGAACTACCCCAATATGCTGGTGACCACAGGGCTACATGACTCCCAGGTGCAATATTTTGAGCCCATGAAGTGGGTGGCAAAACTGCGGGAGTTGAAGACCGATAAAAATCAGCTGCTATTTAATACCAATATGGAGGCCGGTCACGGCGGTTCTTCGGGACGCTTCCGCCGCTATAAAGAGACGGCCTTGCAGTATGCGTTTTACCTCGATTTACTTGGTGATACTCATCGTGAGAGTGATAGAAAGTCCCAGTAAAGTAGCTTGATAAATAAGGCAGTATCTCTGCTTGGCTGTAGATAGCTAAGCAACCTTTATTTGTTAGCGGTGTTTTATTTAAAAGGGGAGCTTGCTCCCCTTTTTTTTGTGGATTATTTCCGGTAGAGTCAGATAAAATCAATTGATTTTACCAATCTCTTAGGTCGAGCTGATCGCACATTGCTATTTATACTCCTTTACAAAAACATCTCTTGTTTTGAATTTTCAATTGTCGGCGTAGAATATAGGGAGATCTTTTGGAAGCTATAAGTTATGCGCGAATTTTCTGCTATTGAGGCGCCGGTTATTGATCGTTTTGGCGGGTTAGGTGGTCTTCAGGAAAGGCTGATTAAGCCTAAATCCGCACAGTTCTTAAAAGAGATACCCGATAACCAGTGGTTGTCAGCGGTATCTCGTGCGGTTTTTCAAGCTGGTTTTAATTGGAAGGTCGTTGAAAAAAAATGGCCGGATATAGAGAGGATCTTTTATGGTTTTGATGCTTCTTTCTGTCGTCGCCTACCGGAGGAGGCTTTGGATGACCTGATGCGGCAGGAAGGGATGATTAAGCACTGGACTAAAACCCGCTCTATTCAGAGAAATGCAGACTTCTTTTGGCATATCTCAAATGAACACGGGAGTCTGGGGGAGTATTTCTCTAATTGGAATACCGCTAACTATATTGAAAACCTTCAGTACCTGAGGAAAGGTGGAGATCGTCTAGGGGGGAAAACCGCACAAGTATTTTTAAGGCGTATGGGGATCGACACCTTGGTTTTTGCCAGCGATACGATTCGCGCGCTGATTCGAGAGGGGGTTGTTGATAAATCTCCCTCCTCTAAGAAGGATTGGGCAGCTTTGAAAGAAGCAATTGAAATCTGGCAGTCCCAGTCTAAGCGCAGTTTGAATGAGATTAGCCAGATCTTATCCCTCTCTGTAGGTTGAGAGAGTTAGTGGGGGCATAGGTTGGCAGGAGTCCATATTGTAGAGACTTCTGCCAATGTTATCGGTTGATAAAGAATTAATCAGCTACATTCGCTGGCGTCACTTGAAAATCTACTGACAGTGAAGCCTCATATTGAACTTCATCGAAAGAGCTGGTCTCTCTTTCTATATAGGTCCGTGAAGTGCTGTCTTTCAACCCGCTACTTCTAGCTCTGGCAGCTGTAACGACAACCTCCTCTACAGCATCGGCACCGGCTGTACCATGATAGCCGAGGCTTCTTGTGCGGATATTCACCGGCGTTAACTGAATGCCAAGCGTGCCTTCATAGTCTGCTTTTTGCTCCATAATTTTTGCCAATGCTTTGGATTGTACTTTCTTTGTATATTCAGAAACTTTTGAATGCTCAAATGAAGTGCTCACTATCTCGATTTCTTTATTTTCATCGGTTAACTGTGCGATAGCTTGCAAATGATTCTCCTGATCAATGGTGATTGCCACCCGATTGATCACTTTATAGCTGGATGGATTCTTGCCTAACCAGCCAAACTGAGGGGAAGATGAGAACTTTGAGTTCTTGATTTTTCCTCTATCAATACCAGCTTCGACCAAACTGCGAGTTAACTGCTCACGCAGAGCACTGTTATTGGCAATAGCATCTGACAGGCGGGGTTCTTGAGTGGTTACAATAACATTCACAATGGCTTGATCTGAATACGCTGTTTCTTCTGCGCTGCCATGCAGTGTGACAATTTTTGACTCTGGATAAATCAGACCGCGCAAGTCTTGTGGACTGCCTGTAATTTCAGGTGTTGCCAGTGCAAAGCTGGGAATGATGAGTGTAGCTAAGAGGGCAAGTCTTTTCATGTTGACACTTCCATATTATGAGTATTTGAGATGTTAGAGGATGGCCATCTCAGAGTGGTTTGACAAGACTATAGCGGTTTTCTTTATTGTCAGCGAATTGTTACGGTTGTAACAATTTATTAAGTTGGTTATCCCTTAAGCTATCGCTAAGTTTTGCCTGAGTAGTCATGCTTTATCGATCCGGTAAACGAGTACCGTTTATCGGTGTGTGATGGCCGCTGATCACTCCCAAAGCATTTCTAAAACTGCTTCACAGAAAAACGATTACATCATTTTAAAGTTCACGCCGGCTCTGAGATTGGAAATACCTGACCAATTGATGGCAGCAAGTAAATAATAAAATATTTTAGTGATATATAAGTTGGGCAGAACGAATGGGTTTACTAATAAATAAGAAAATATTGGCGTTTTCTTTGATGCTATTGTTGGCTGCATGTGGAGGTGGTGGGGGTTCCTCTGCGGAAACGGATACCTCCTCTACAGATAGTGATCAAGACAGTAGCGGTAGTCAAGATAGTAGTGGTGGCCAGGGATCATCTGATAGTGAAGATACCCCGATCTCTGATAATGTCGGCACTACTGTTGTACTGGGGGATGTGGAAATTACTGACTTGGGGTTTGCATCGTTGACGGCTGTTGATGTCACTTTACCCGAGGGCATGAATAATGCCCGAGAGGTATATCAGATGGCACACTATATTGCGCGTACCGATGGAGAGCAGGATGAAGAGGATATTGATATCCCTATCCGAAATTATACAGCCACTTGTGCAATCGATACCGATACCCCGAGAATGTTTGTTTCCACTACTTTAGCCGAGGGGACCGGTGTTGAGGATACCACTTACGGTTCTATTTATGAGTTGCAGTACGACCCTGCAACTTCCAGTTTTGAGCCCACAGGCAATGCCACATTGTTAAAACAGTGCTATGAATCTCATGGTGTGGCAGTGAGTTCAGATTGTTCCACTGTAGCAGTATTGTGTAATACGGAATACCAAGCCAGTGAGCGCTATGATGTAGAGGCTGACCTTGTTGAGCAATATGGCTCAACCTGGATGAAAATGGAAGACAATATTGACACCATCGAATCCCGCATCGCTAATGAAATAGGTCTTTTGGTTGCGACCAATCACAGTGAATATATCGAGTTTTTTACCGGGCATGCCACGCTGACTTTTGATGATTTTCTTGCAGGTTTGGAGGCGAATTTTCCGGATACTGACTTTGGAGATTCACCGTCCTTTAGCACGATTAAAGGATCTGATATGCAAGAGGAAATGGATTATATCATCTCCAATCTTGCCTCTGGCGATTACAATGATTTGCTCCAGTATATTCGAGATGCCAGTTACAGCTACAACGAACAAATTTGGCTGTTGGAGTGGGAAAACCAGCAGTTAAGTGAAGTGCCTGATACCTATGTAGTGAATAAAATGCACGGTGGAACGCACCTTGGTGCACAAGAATTACTTTATGTTGAAGAGGATAGCCAGGGGCGCAGCAGCTACGGTTTCTCTGTTTCTGCACGGGTATTTGATGGCTATGGGAGTTCCCATTATTCAGCGGGTTTGACCGTCATAGATCGAGACAATTGGTCTCTGGATATGAGTAGCACGGATAATCGTGGCTGGTATTGGGCCTGCGGCGATGGTCATGTGATAAATATTCGCTCGTTCTATAATCCGGATAATGAAATGTTTGGAGCAATTTGTACTAGCGATTGGAATGACTGGATCGGCAGTACCCATGGGCAACTGGGCACTATTGCGGTGAAGATGGAAACATCCAGTTCCTCTACTGAAGGCCGCTTTAATCATTTTGTACCTGCTACCTCTGTTATGGTTTCTAACGGCGGAGGTCATACGGTGGTGCCTGTAGATGCCAATACCAACTTGTCACTGATTGTCTCACCTAAATATATTGCAGATGCAGATATGGATAGGTTCTTAGAGGATGAAGTCGGTGTTGACCTGTCTGCCGAGGGTCCCTTTGATGAAGATTGTGCAGATTACGATACGACAAACTGTTTCCTGTCTTATATGAGTTATAGCTATTGGGAAGATGATGATAGTTTTCCCACAATGACTAGGCAGGGCCTGTATTCTGGTGATGCATTAGACTCTAGCTCTTTAACCCGTATTGGTATTGCCAGGGTCAGTTCTACAGGCAGTATGGAAGGGCAGGGTTTTAATTGGTTAGTGGCGGATGATGATTGTCAAATAAGTGATCCACAGCTTATCGACTTGAAAAATGGGCGCTATCTATTGGGTTATGCAAAATTCCAGTGTATCTCCGACAACCTTGCCTATAACCGTATTTATGCTGATAACGGTTCTAAACGACTGTTAGTACCAAAAGCTTACTACGTCATGGAAATTGATGCGGATCTCAATGTGCTCGAAGGACCTATGGAACTACCAAACTATGGTTGGGGTGGCCTGGATGAGCCTATGTATTTAGGAGAGGGCAAAGTGGCTTGGACTTATATTAAGAATCCAACTTATGACAACTATATAAGCGGTCAGCAAAATACTTGGCAGGCGCTGATTTATCATTCGAATAGCGTTAATTAATTCTTCCGTTTGATATGTCAATTGGCAAGGGGGCCTCCCCTTGCCAGCGGCGTACTTTTCCAGCGCAAGTTAATTTACACTGGTTCTGATATTAAACGCTTAAAACATGGGAGTAGCATTACAGTACCCCGTGCCTTTGCTTGTTAGTGCTCACTCCGATTTTTATATACATCTTTTCATCCTGATCAAAGCCTCCATACAGATTGCGGGCTATTCAGAAACGCCTCCTGTAATGTGGCCGCTGTAACAAATGGGAGCCGGGCAATTGCCCCCGCCTTGTTTGACGCTGGCTAAAATCTATACAAAGTGTAAGGTGCCCTTCTATAAATAAACTACCTTTCCGGGGGAGGTTAAACCCCGTAAGGGAGCGCTCACTTATCTATCGATTTGCTTTCTTGTGACAGTGATTTAGTAGGCTAGATGCTTCAAAACTGGGTCATATCAGGATAGGTTTTCTCCAAATTTCTGACCGATTGGTCACCCTACTTGTCGCCCTAAAGATCCATATGGCGCTATTAGTCATATTCTTGGCGCTTATTAACCGGATACCTTTCGCAGGCCATAAAACAGTCTCGGCAATATAAAAAGACAATTTAAAAAATTGGGATCAAGCCTGAGCAAAATAAAAGGACATCACAATGACACGTTATCAGCGACTGGGTGCGAGCTTCTCCCTACTATTGGCAGGGTTCCTGGGATCGACGTCTGCGAGTGCGGACAACTGTTACATCTTGGTTCACGGCCACGGTGAAGAGGGCCATATCAAGCAGCGTATTGACTCTCAGGGCAACCTTGAGCAACCGGCTTTAGACTATTGGAGTAGCACTTACTTTGATGAGTATGCGGGGAGCGACTTTATTGAGCAGCTGCTTGTAAATGGTGGAAACTACGGTGTGGTAGGTTACAACTCCACCGATGAAGGCGAAATGCCCTATTGGCACGACGGAACAGCAGGTGAAATTGCCCGGCAGATTATCGCTATTCGCAATGGCGAAGGCGATGATTTCGAGCATGAAAACCAGTGTGCTGCGGATGATACTTTCTATGTGATCGCACACAGCCAGGGTGCGACTCAGATGATGTATCTCGCAGGTAATGCGGTAGAGGGCTCTCCCTATTATAACCGCGCTTACAACCAGTACGATTCCAATACCGAGACAACAACCTCAGAGGTTTGTAGTGGTTCCTGGTTCTGGAAGAGCTGTAAAACTGAAACCGAAACCGTTAACGTTGCCGGCTTGAATGATGACTATGCGGTTGAAGTGGATTTTGACTCCGCTATTAACGGTATCGCAGCGATCTTTACTACCGGTGGTGCAATCACTGGAACCGAGGGTGTTGACCGTCTATGTAACGGCAGCTGGGTCGAAGATCTGATCAACGATTGGTTTATTGGCCGTGAGTGTTCGGCGGTTCGCTATCTGCAAACCAATGATGTCTATGCTGTGCGCAACTATGTCGGTACCAACCTGGCAGCGCCGGTTTACACTATCGGCGGCTATGCGGGCTTCCCGGGTATCGAGAGTGCTACCTCTCTGTTGTTGAGTGGTGAGGATGATGGCTATATTAACCTGGCTTCCCAGATGAACTGCTCCGGCTCTGCCAAGCGCAACCTGTGGTCAAACCTGAAGGAATACAAGACTTTCCTGGGTGTTGCTTACGGAAGTGCTATTTTCTCCTGCGACAACGATAGTAAAGGCACCGCGCGCTCCTACAACTTGGCGAGCATTTACACCGACCATGACGCTCAGCGCAATGGCGGTATTATGGCTCCAGATTACACCGGTATTCCCGATGGTCTGGACTGTGGTGCGGGCAAGAACACAGCTGGCCGTATCGCCGCCTGTACCGAGTAAGCAACTCGGCTGCTGATAAAAAGCCCGCTTTAAGCGGGCTTTTTAGTTTCTGTGTGCCGTAGTTGGGTAACTATAAGGTTGTATCTCTGACGTTCCTCGATAGTTTGTGCCTTTTTTATACCTGAGCGCTCCAGGAATCGTCGTAATGCATAGATTAACGGGCTGATTATATTCCGGTCTATATTTTCAAATGCGATGCTGCTCGGCAATATAAAAGGTTCGCAGGGCTGAGCTTATCTGCCTTGTTGCTGGATTAAGATTCTTTGGGGTCTAGAAAAATACTGCCCTATTAGAGGTTATATTTTCAGGATTTGTTGCGCTGGATGATTTACTTTCCCAGTAAGATTGGATTTGCTCTGAACTAATTTAATTAATAGGTTAGGTAGCCACTTCTTGCAAAGTGGCTATTACATAAGCTGTGAGATAACTTAGAAGTTATTGAGTTCCTCACGCAAGTCACTGCCCAATTCCTCTGAATTGGTAATCCAGACACTTTTGTCCGGTGCCGGGAATATACCGATTTCAATATTGTCATTTTTTAAGCCGGGCAGCCACTTGTTCAAGAACTGTGGCAGAGGGATACTTTTTGGGGTAAGTCCCGCTTCATTTTCGGCATAAGCGCAGGCAAGCTCGGCACTTGGCCATACTGGTAGGTATTCGAAACCACCATCTTCATCGGTATGAATTTTTAGGAAACAGTTTTGGCTATCAACCAATATCCAGACCTCCCGTTCCTCTCCAGTCACACTCAAAAAGTGTTCGTAGCGGTCTTCACAGTCGAGATCAATAATTTGGTTTAAATCAGGGGTGCTCATAGATAAATTCACATTCACGAGTTTCAAGGGAGGTAGACTTTGGGAGGCCTCCTCAAGTAAGACGGGACAGCTGCCAGACTTGCCAGTTCAGGGTATTATGCGCCAACAATAGATCGTATCCAAATTGTTTTAATTGCCAGGCTACTGCCACTGGTAACAAATGGCGGTCCAGCTAGAACTTAAATCTATTTTTATATGGGGAGTTGGCTAAGAGTTCCTTCGATAAGTTAGTAATACGGTTATGGAGCTTTTAGTCTGTCCGTATTCTTGAGGCTCAGGCGTGCCGGTGAAGCCCTTCTGGCGCCGGTTTTATACCCGGTGCGATTTCCCGATCGATAAGGGGTGAATCACTGGTGAATTGGTAAGGCTGTCGGTAGTAATTGCCTGTGCTATTGCCGTAGGCAAGGGGGGAAGGGCACAGTCAGCTTTGAGATCTCTGCTTATGGCGGTATCTTGATGGACCTATCTGAATAGACCTATCGTTTTACCTGAAAAGCTCAGCTGCCGTAATTCGGTAAAGTAGTACAGTGAGAGTGCTTTATGGTCGGGTGATGACACTCTTGCCAACTTCGATATTGGATAGGTGGTAAGTTGGTTTGGCTTTTGTTGTTAAAATGCCATTTTGGCTGCGAACCTTGTCCCCATTTTCCCCCTGTTCATTAGAACTCTCCCCCTGCTCATCATTTTCCTCTCCCACGCTTGCGCTTTAGCCCATAACCTTTAGCTTGAAAAAGGCAGGGTAATCAATATGAAAAACCAAGAAAAAGTACCAAGTTATCAGGGCAAGTTTAATGTGTTGTTGGTGCTAAGTGTAGTTAGCCTAGGGATATATATAGGGCTGAATAATCGCTCAGTTGAATTTGAAGAGATTTCTGTTGAGAGGATAAATATTGTAGAGAAAAGCGGGCTAAAACGTATGGTTTTGGCAAACTCAGACAGGGCCCCGGGAGTTGAAAAGCTAGGTGGGGAGGTCTTTCGTCCCTCCTCTCCTAGGCCTGGAATGATTTTTTATAACGATGAGGGGACTGAAAATGGAGGATTTATATTTCGAGGCGGGCAAACTGGCGATGAGACCAGCCATGGGTTGCATCTCTCCTTTGATCGGTATAACCAAGATCAAACACTTATGGTTCAGCATATTGAACAATTGGACTATATGGTAACCGGCCTTACAGTAATGGATCGCCCAGCTCAGGATATGGATTTTGAGTTGTCCAAGGAGCTTACTGAGGCCAAAAAACGCAATGACAGGGAGCGGGTAGCGCAAATTTTGAGGCGGTATAAAGAGGAGAAGCTTGGGGGAACGAGAAGGGCCTTTTATGGTACGTTAAACGGAGATTCAAAACTTCAGCTTAACGATGCAGATGGGAAAAAACGTATACAGCTAATAGTTACCAAGGACGGAGAGGCAAAATTAGAGTTTCTCGATGTTAATGGGCAGGTTATTATGAGTCTTCCACAGTAAGTGAGTTAACGATAAGAATGCAAAAGGCAGCCACTATTATATTGACCCTATGCTTTTCAATTTTGGTTGTCTTGTATTCAGCCTTTCTAAAAGCTGCTCCGGGAAATCCTATTGTGGTACACTATGATGCGCCCTTTTGGATTGCGCTACAGTGTTTTTTCTCCCAGTGGTTAACCTTGAAAGCCTATAAGGCGATAGTGTCAAAACAGGAAAATACAGCGATACCCGCTAAAAAGTGTATAAAAGTTTTTATACTTAGCTGTTCCTTTTACCTGTTTGCTTCAATAGCTCTTACCTTATTTTTAGAGTTTGCCTTCGGTTTGCAGGTGATAGATGGGAGGCATGTGCTCTTGCTGTCAATAAGTTTACTTATGCTACATGCACTAAATAGCGGTGCAGTTATTGCCTTTCAGCTGGTTGAGGGGATTAATGCTCGGCAGCTAGACTTAGAGAGAGTGCAGAAATTACTGCTGGAAAAGCAACTTGAGGTGATGCAGCAGAAACTGGACCCCCACTTTCTGTTTAATAATCTCAATATTCTGTCTGCGCTTATTGCTTCGAGGCCGGAGGAGGCTGATGAGTTTCTCGACAGGTTTACGAATATCTATCGTTATATCTTGGATGGTCATAATTGTAAGACAATAAGTCTTGAGCGGGAGCTTGCTTTTGCAGATGATTATATGTCACTGTTGACTCAGCGATTTTCCAACGCCTATAAGTTGGATATTCAGTGTGGGGAGACGGTGCGATCCCAGTATGCAACTTTACCTTGCTCTCTCCAGTTGGCGTTAGAAAATGTGGTTAAGCACAATCAGGGAGATAAGGAAAATCCGTTGTCGATTAAGGTTGAAATTGTTGATCGCTGGCTTGAGGTTAGCAACAAAATTAGACCAAAAGTTACTGGCAGTCTCTCTCAAAAAGTAGGGCTAAGTAATTTGAAGGTCAGATCTGAGGCAATTTTGGGTAGATCGGTAGAGGTGATAAAGCGGGATGGTGATTTTATGCTGCGTCTTCCATTGATTGGCAATTAATACAGTATCGAATGAATATTCTATTAATAGAGGATGAGCCGCTAGCTGCTGAGAAGCTCAAGGGATATATACTGAAACATGATCCCCAGGCAAAAATTCTGGGGCCCCTGGATAAAGTAGAGAAAGTGCGAGAATTTTTTCTTGAGGGGGTGTCGCTGGATCTTATTTTTTCAGATATAGAGCTACTCGATGGCTCTGTTTTTCATGCGTTAGGTGAAATTGATTTACCTTGCCCGATAATATACACCACGGCTTATGATGCCTATTGGATGAATGCTTTCCAAAATATGGGGGTTGAGTATTTACTTAAGCCATTTTCTTATAAACGCTTTACGAGTGCTATGTTGGCTTTCGAGCAGTTAAAAGATAGTTTTATAGGTGGAAACACTAATCAGGAAGAACCCCGCACAAGCTTTAGGGATAGGTTTCTATTGAGAAAGCGGCAGGGTATGGAAGTCTTATGGGTGAAGGATATTGTTTGTCTGCGGGCGGAGCGAGGTATTATCTTTGCTTATCACCAGAGTGGGCTGAGTCACGCTTTGATACAGCAATCTGTGACTGACCTTGAGGCTCAGCTAGACCCACAAAAATTTATTCGGATCAATCGCAGCGATATTGTCAATATTGAGTATGTGCAGCGCTTTGAAGCTTATGGTAAGGATACTCTGGCGATATACCTTTCCGGCCTGAATGAGCCATTAGTAACGAGTAAGACTAGAAGTTCTGCCTTTCGGCGCTGGCTTGACAGTTAAGAAACCATTGAAGACAAAAGGTGATCACGGCTGCCAATAAAATAATGTAGGAGGGGCTTATCGAGCCGATTGTCACAGGATAAAAAAAACGGGCGTTAAGCCCGTTTCAATACTTCTCTTCCTGTGAGCGACTACTTTTTCCTTTTTAGTAATTCGCTGACTGGGAGGCGCTTACCACTGTAGTGCGCCGCCAGTTTGATACTCAATAACGCGAGTTTCAAAGAAGTTTTTCTCTTTGCGCAGGTCCATAATTTCAGACATCCATGGGAATGGGTTCTGCGCGCCCGGGAACTGCTCTTTCAGACCCAGCTGGCTGAGACGGCGGTTGGCGATAAACTGGAGGTACTCCTCCATCATATTCGCATTCATACCCAGTACGCCACGGGGCATAGTATCGCGGGCGTAGGCCACTTCGAGCTCCATACCTTCGAGAATCATCTGGGTCACTTCCTGCTGGAACTCCGCCGTCCACAGGTGTGGATTTTCCAGTTTAATCTGGTTGATGACGTCGATGCCGAAGTTCAGGTGCATAGACTCGTCGCGCAGAATGTATTGGAACTGCTCGGCAACACCAGTCATTTTGTTGCGGCGACCCATGGACAGGATCTGGCTGAAGCCGCAGTAGAAGAAGATGCCTTCGGTGACGGCGTAGAAGGCGATCAGGTTGCGCAGCAGCTCCTGGTCGGATTCAACAGTGCCGGTTTTGAAGTTGGGATCGCCGATGGCCTGGGTGTGGGACAGGCTCCAGGCCGCTTTTTTGGCCACTGCGGGCACTTCGCGGTACATATTGAAGACTTCGCCCTCGTCCATGCCCAGAGACTCTACACAGTACTGGTAGGCGTGGGTGTGGATGGCCTCTTCAAAAGACTGGCGCAGCAGGTACTGGCGGCACTCCGGGTTGGTGATATGGCGGTAGATTGCCAATACCAGGTTGTTGGCAACCAGGGAGTCTGCGGTGGAGAAATAACCCAGGGAGTATTCCACGATGCGACGCTCGTCCTCGGTCAGACCGTTGGGGTCTTTCCACATGGACACGTCTTTATTCATGTTAATTTCCTGGGGCATCCAGTGGTTGGCGCAGCCGTCCAGGTATTTTTGCCAGGCCCAGTCGTATTTAAAGGGCACCAACTGGTTGAGGTCAGCGCGGCAATTGATAATGCGCTTTTCATCTACCTGGATACGGGCCGCACCCATTTCCAGTTCTTCCAGGCCGGGAGCCGGGTCCATATCGGCAACTGCTGCACGGGCGGCTTCAACAGCAGTGGAACCGCTTTGGGCCGCAGGCGACGCCGGAGCGGCGGTGTAGGAAGTGGATTCCTGCACGGGTTTGGCCTGGGCCTCCGGCGCCGGTTGCGGTTCGGGTGCTTTTTCAGGTTGTTGGGGCTTGGTGTCGATGTCGTCCCAGCTCAGCATAGTTGGCCCTTCTGATCGGTCTCACTATCGAAAATTCGATAAAAAATTCTTAAATCTTCCTGGGGTATTACTCGCAGATTGAGCGTAACCAGGGATGGCATACCGATGTATTTTTTTACCGGTAATAATTCTTTACAGGCTTGTATTTTTAACGCGCCTGGGCACAGAAAATCCTGTGCCAGATCAATTTTTGCTGCGCTTTTTGTGCATTTATTTGCACTGAATTTTCGCTGGCAATTGCACTGGCTTCTCTCGGAGGTGAAATCGCAGCCGATCCCCGGTCCCGGTGATATTCCCCACCATTTGTTTAAATAGTGGGTGGACCGGGGTCGCTGCGCATGGTCATGCCCGCATTTGCGGTTACGACGCTCTCCCCCGAGAGTTAGTGCAGCCCCTTAAAAACAGGGGCTTAAATTTTACTGGCAGGCCTCGCAATCCGGGTCGTCCAGTGAGCAGGCCTGAGGCACGGCGGCCGGTGCGGGCGCTGCTTGTTCAGCGGGTGCCGCCGCAGCTGCGCCGTTGCTGTTGCCGTGTGCACTTACCGCGTTCAGGGTGCCGCTATTCACAGTGGATTTCTCTGTGGTGGTGGCAGCCAGGGCGCGCAGGTAGTAAGTGGTTTTCAGACCGCGGAACCAGGCCATGCGATAGGTCAGGTCCAGTTTTTTGCCGTCGGCGCCGGCGATATACAGGTTCAGGGACTGAGCCTGGTCGATCCACTTTTGGCGACGGCTGGCGGCGTCCACAATCCAGCGCGGATCCACTTCAAACGCGGTGCGGTATTTCGCTTTCAGATCTTCTGGTACGCGATCGATTTTCTGTACAGAACCCTCGTAGTATTTCAGGTCGTTA
This sequence comes from Microbulbifer regidiadema (SeqCode), assembly GCF_052466995.1. Lineage (NCBI taxonomy): Bacteria > Pseudomonadati > Pseudomonadota > Gammaproteobacteria > Cellvibrionales > Microbulbiferaceae > Microbulbifer > Microbulbifer regidiadema (SeqCode). Next base: position 4,724,281 of record NZ_CP174297.1, read on the forward strand.
ACCATCACCTGATCCCACAGGCCGCGATCTTTCAGGTCGTGTACCAGGTAGGGGTTTACTACGGTGAATTCGCCGGACAGGTTCGACTTCACATACAGGTTTTGGTAAGTCGGTTCGATCGACTGGGAAACCCCGGTGATATTGGCAATGGTCGCGGTGGGGGCGATCGCCATCACGTTGGAGTTGCGCATACCCTGGGCTTTAACCTTTTCGCGCAGGCCGTCCCAGTCCAGAGTGGAGCTGGTGTCCTGTTCGATAAATTGCTGGCCGCGCTGTTCGGCCAGGATCTGGATAGAATCCAGTGGCAGAACACCTTTGCTCCACAGGGAGCCTTCGTAGGTTTGGTACTTGCCGCGCTCGGCAGCCAGATCGCTGGAAGCGGAAATGGCTTCGAAACTGATCGCTTCCATGGTGCTGTCGGCGAAGGCTACGGCTTCGTCGCTGGCGTAGGCGATGCCGGCTTTGTACAGCGCATCCTGGAAGCCCATCAGGCCCATGCCCACCGGGCGGTGACGCATGTTGGACTGACGTGCGCTTTCAACCGCGTAGTAGTTGATGTCGATAACGTTATCGAGCATACGTACCGCAGTTTTTACGGTGTTGGCCAGCTTGGTGCGGTCGAGTTCGCCGTTGTCACCGATATGTTGAGCCAGGTTGACGGAGCCCAGGTTACATACGGCGATTTCGTCGTCGGCCTTGGTGTTGAGAGTGATCTCGGTGCACAGGTTGGAGCTGTGTACCACACCGGCGTGCTGCTGCGGGCTGCGCAGGTTGCAGCTGTCTTTGAAGGTGATCCAGGGGTGGCCGGTTTCGAACAGCATGCCCAGCATCTTGCGCCACAGGTCGAGGGCGCGGATCTTCTTGAACAGACGCAGCTTGCCTTCGGTAGCCAGTTGTTCGTAGTGGTTGTAACGCTCTTCGAAAGCGGTGCCGAACAGGTCGTGCAGGTCCGGGCAATCGGCCGGCGAGAACAGGGTCCACTCTTTGTCTTCGAACACGCGCTTCATAAACAGGTCGGGAACCCAGTTGGCGGTGTTCATATCGTGGGTGCGGCGGCGGTCGTCACCGGTGTTTTTGCGCAGTTCGAGGAATTCCTCGATATCCAGGTGCCAGGTTTCCAGGTAGGCACACACAGCGCCTTTGCGCTTACCGCCCTGGTTGACGGCTACTGCGGTGTCATTGGCCACTTTCAGGAAGGGCACAACACCCTGGGACTTGCCGTTGGTGCCTTTGATATAGGAACCCAGAGAGCGCACCGGCGTCCAGTCGTTGCCAAGGCCGCCGGCCCACTTGGACAGCATGGCGTTATCGCGGATAGCGCCGTAAATGCCGTGCAGGTCGTCCGGTACCGTGGTCAGGTAGCAGGAGGACAGCTGCGGGCGCAGGGTGCCGGCGTTGAACAGGGTCGGGGTGGAGCTCATGTAGTCGAAGGAGCTCAACAGGTTGTAGAACTCTACCGCGCGCTCGTTCTTGTTTTCTTCGTTGATGCTGAGGCCCATGGCGACGCGCATAAAGAAGATCTGCGGCAGTTCGAAACGAATGTCGTCGCTGTGCAGGAAGTAGCGGTCGTACAGAGTTTGCAGGCCGAGGTAAGTGAACTGGTGGTCGCGCTCGCCTTTTAAGGCTTTACCGAGTGTTTCCAGGTCGAAGGTGGCCAGTGCCGGGTCCAACAGGTCCAGCTCGATACCCTTTTGCACATAGGTGGGCAGGGCGGAGGCGTAGAGCTTTTCCATCTCGTGCTGGGTGGCGCGCTCGGCCAGGCCGAGGAAGCGCAGGGCTTCGGAGCGCAGCTTGTCCAGCAGCAGGCTGGCGGTAGCGAAGGTGTAATTGGGTTCCTGCTCAACCAGAGTGCGCGCAGTGATAACCAGCGCAGTGTTGATATCGTTTTCAGAGACGCCGTCGTACAGGTTTTTCAGGGCTTCGTTAAGAATTGCCGCGCTGTCGACATCTTTCAGGCCTTCACAGGCTTCACTGACAACGGTGCGCAGGCGCTCCATATCCAGAGGAACCAGGCTGCCGTCGTCCTGCTTTACGCGAATGCTGGGGTGGGCATCGACCGCTTGCTCCGTACTCTGGGCCGCTTTTTCTTTCTCGGCGCGCAGGCGGGCGTGTTCTTCGCGGTAGAGTACGTAGTCGCGGGCAACTTTGTGCTCGCCGGTACGCATCAGGGCCAGTTCTACCTGATCTTGAATTTCCTCAATGTGGATAGTGCCGCCAGAGGGCATACGGCGCTTGAAAGTGGTACTGATCTGCTCGACCAGCTCTTCAACTTGCTCGTGGACACGGCTGGAAGCAGCGGCAGTGCCGCCTTCAACAGCGAGAAAGGCTTTAGTAACGGCGACAGCGATTTTACTGTCGTCGTAGGGGACAACGGTGCCATTGCGCTTGATCACGCGGATCTGGCCCGGTGCAGTAGCGGCCAGAGTGGTGCCGCCAGTCGCCTGGTCGCTGGAGGTGCCTGATTTTTCCTCAGGCACGGCTTGAGAGCGCCCTGTCTCTGTGTGCATGTAAATCTCCGAAAGGTTTGTACTGTTATCTGTCCGCGTGCGCTCAAATGAACGGCGGCCACATGACTGCGTGGCATGGCGGAGCGTGTCCTTCGCTTTGCCAGTATTTATCCACAGCTGTGGATACTGGAAACAGGCGACTTGTCACCGGTTCCTTGAAAAAGTGTGCCAGCTGTTGCCTGTGGCGGAAGCTCCATTCCACCCGCTTACCTCTGATTCTGCTTTGAAAAAAGCAGCGCCTGACGCCCGCCGCCAAAAAGTGCGGTGGTGCGCCGGAATCTGCCCCATAAAATGGGGGTGCTCTTAGGTCCCTACCCCAATATATAGGGGGTATACCCCGAGAGCGCTACAAGATAATGCGGTAGGCGGGTCAGTTCAAGGCGAATAACTTTGTAGTTGTTTGTGGATAAATTGTGGGTAGTGGGGCTGAGTCAGTAGCCACTTTCGCGACAGGGCCCGTCAGCTCTGGGCTGCAAAGGAGTGAGTGCAGGCTGAGAGAATCGGGTACAAAGCCTTACAATTTTTTTTAATAGCTTGGGCGCTGTAAATTAACAACGGCAATAACTATTTGCAAATGGCTGCTCTTTGAGCAAAGTGGTACTCAATTAATCAGTTTGCTGACGGTTATTTAATCTTGGCACTTGGGCGGGCTGTAAATGGGTCTTTGGTGCCAACTGTTGAATCTGGCGATTTTGTGAGCACTTTGGTGTCAATGGCCTCTGTTGGGGCTCACCGGAAGATATGAGGGGGAGAGGGCAGGTGCGATACAGCGGTAGAAACCGCTGTATCGTTTAGGCGGGCTAGTGGCTGTGGCCCTGTAGAAATTCCATCAGGGCTTTTTGTGCATGGAGGCGGTTCTCGGCTTCATCCCAGACCACAGACAGGTTGCTGTCCTCCAGAAGCTCGGCGCTGACTTCCTCGCCTCGGTGGGCCGGCAGGCAGTGCATGAAGACGGCATTGCTGTTGGCATGGCTCATCAATTCGTGATCCACGAGGAAGTTCTCGAAGGCTTTTAGGCGGATCTGCTGTTCAGTTTCCTGGCCCATGGAGGCCCACACATCGGTGGCTACCCAGTCGGCCCCTGTTACCGCCGCGACTGGGTCGTGTACCACGGTGACGCGATCGGCGGCCGCAGCGAGAATATCGGCATCGGGCTCATAGCCCGGTGGGCAGGCGATGCGCAGCTCAAAATTGCACAGGCGCGCAGCATTGATATAGGAGTGACACATATTGTTGCCGTCGCCGACCCAGGCGACCACCTTGCCCTCCGGGCTGCCCCGGTGCTCCACATAGGTTTGAATGTCCGCGAGTAGCTGGCAGGGGTGGTAGCTGTCGGAGAGCGCATTGATCACCGGTACTTTCGAGTACTCGGCGAAGCGCTCCAGCACCTGGTGGCCAAAGGTGCGAATCATCACCATATCCACCATGCTGGAAATCACCCGGGCGCTGTCCTCAACCGGCTCCCCGCGCCCCAGCTGGGTATCGCGAGGGGAGAGAAAGAGGGCGCTGCCGCCCATCTGCGCCATACCCGCCTCGAAGGAAACGCGGGTGCGGGTGGAGGATTTTTCAAAAATCATCCCCAGTACTTTGCCGCGAAAAAGGTCGGTGGTAATTCCCTGTGCGCGCAGTTTTTTTAATTCGATGGCGCGCTCAATAATTTGTGTGAGTTCCTGTGCGGATAAATCTGTCAGGGTAAGAAAATGTCTGACCGCCATAAGCCGTTCTCCTTTTTTTGCATCAGACCGCTTGCAGTGCAAACTGGTGAATCAGTGAACTGACATCGCTTGCCAATCGGTGGCACTCGTCATCGCTGAGAGTTAGTGGGGGCAGCAGGCGTACAACATTGCCGGCTGTAATGTTAATCAGTAGTCCCTGCTCGCGGGCCATGTCTACCAGGGCGGCGCAGGGCCGCTGTAGTTCGATGCCGATCATCAGCCCCAGGCCGCGCACTTCTTTCACCAGGCTGCAAGCGGATAGTTGCTGCTGTAGCTGCTGGAGCAGGCGCAGCCCCAGTACTTCGGCGCGCTCTATCAGCCACTCGCTTTCCAGGGCGTCGAGTACGGCCAGCGCTGCGCTACAGGCGAGCGGGTTGCCGCCGAAAGTGGAGCCGTGAGTACCGGCAGAAAATAATTGTGCGGCGACCCCTCTTGCCAGGCAGGCGCCGATGGGGACACCGTTCCCCAGTCCTTTTGCGGTGGTTACGACATCGGGCAGTATACCCGCGTGCTGATAGGCAAACACTTTGCCGCTGCGCCCATTGCCGGTCTGCACCTCATCCAGCATCAGAAGCCACTGGTGTTGATCGCACAGCTCGCGCAATTTACCCAGGTAGTTGGCAGAGGGCAGGCGCACACCGCCCTCGCCCTGAATCGGCTCTACCAGCACAGCGACAATATCGCTGCGCTCAGCGGCCAGTTTTTCGATAGCTGCGGTATCGTTAAAGGGAACTCGCAGAAACCCCTCGGGCAGGGGGCCAAAGCCCTCTTGGACTTTTTTATTACCGGTTGCCGTCAGGGTGGCGAGAGTGCGGCCGTGAAAGGCGCCCTCCATCACCAGGATTTGCGGGGTTTCGATATTGCGGCTATTTCCCAGTCGCCGCGCCAGTTTAATAGCCGCTTCATTGGCCTCGGCACCGGAATTGGAGAAAAAGACATTGTCCATACCGGACATCTGTACAAGTTTGTCGGCCAGCTGTTCCTGGGCGGGAATATTGTAGAGATTGGATACGTGCAACAGGGTTCGGATCTGCTCGTGCAGGGCCAGGGTGACCTTGGGGTGGCAGTGACCGAGACCGCAGACGGCGATTCCGGAGATGGCATCCAGGTATCGTCGCCCCTGATCATCCCACACATAGTTGCCTTCCCCCCGCACCAGGGTGAGGGCTCGGTCGCCGTAGTTTTGCATGAGTGTCGGGGTGGTCACCGGGGCATCTCCTTAAGTCTTACACATCTGCATTCCGCAGAAAATTCTGTTTTTTTGTTTTGATCTGCATTTTATATTGATCCAGGCAATGGTAACACAGCCTTTATAGGGTGTGTGTTATCTGCTTGGCTCAATTTCCAACATTGTGTCCAGTGTGGCAGATTTACAGTTTTTGGCCCCATCGGCGCTATGGTGTACTTATTGCGGGCCTCGCTGGGGTACAATGAGCGTCGGTGCGCTATGCCGAATTGCGGTATTGTGCTTGTATATTTACTTTTGCTTCGACCACCTGAGGTTTTTCACGCTTATGGATACACTGGAGAACATCAAGCAGCAGATCGCTGATAACACCATTCTGCTTTACATGAAAGGTAGCCCCAACGCCCCCCAGTGCGGCTTTTCCATGCGGGCCTCCCAGGCAATGATGGCTTGCGGTAAGCGCTTTGCCTACGTTGATATTCTGGCCAACCCGGATATCCGCGCTGAGCTACCCAAATATGCGAACTGGCCGACATTCCCCCAGCTGTGGGTAAAGGGCGAGTTGATCGGTGGCTGTGACATCATTATGGAAATGTATGAGAATGGTGAGCTGAAAACCTTGATCGATGAGGCTTCAGCAGAAGAGAGCGAAGACGAGAGCTAATATTGGCTTTTGCTCTTGTGCCGCTACCGACTAAAAACGGTAGGGCATTGCGACAATAAAAAAACCGCAGCTACAACTGCGGTTTTTTTATGCCTGTGAGACGGCTTAAGCTATTTGCCAGAGCTGCCGGCGGCAGTTTCCATCTGGGTTTGCAGGTAGTTCTGAATACCAACTTTGTCGATTAATTCCAGTTGGGTTTCCAGCCAATCTACATGCTCCTCTTCAGATTCGAGGATTTTTTCCAGCAGTTCGCGGCTGCCGTAGTCCCTGACGGATTCGCAGTAGGCGATAGCTTCGCGCAGGTCGGGAATGGCTTTCGACTCAATTTTCAGGTCGCACTTGAGCATCTCTTCGGTATTTTCACCGATCAGAAGTTTGCCCAGGTGTTGCAGGTTGGGAATACCTTCGAGGAAAAGAATACGCTCGATCAGCCAATCGGCGTGTTTCATCTCATCGATTGATTCGTGATATTCCTGTTTGCCCAGCTCTTTGAAACCCCAGTTGTCGTACATGCGGGCGTGCAGGAAATACTGGTTAATCGCTACCAGTTCATTACCCAGTACTTTGTTTAAGTGCTCAATTACCTTGGGGTCGCCTTTCATAGCTTGTGCTCCTGAAGTCCTGCCAACTCAATAGGGTTTGCAGGGAATTCCTATTTATCAATCGCTAGAGATTAGTTGATATTTTTAGTTGCCAAAGAGTGCTGGTCACTAAATTTTGCAGCTAGTTGATTTGCCTGGTTTTATTTAGGCTGTCAGCCGCAATCGGGGTCGAGTTTGCGTTGCGATCTGCGGCAAGTCAAGAAAAAATTTTTCTTGCGGAATGCAGGAAAAACAAGGGTTTTAACGCAAATTTGGCCAAAAATAGCAACGAAAATAATTCTCATTTAGGTTGCGGGGTTGTATTTCAACCTTTCAGTGTTTTTTGAATAAACGCTAATTTATCTTTAAGGGTTTGTTGGTCAATTTTATTTTTTATACAGGCAGGGTTGTCGTTATCTAAGCATTTTAAATAATTCGCTAGCGCCTGTTTATCTATTTGCCAGTGCGTTGGGCGGGTGGCATATAAATACACTGTTTGTTCGGCCGTATTCGACAATTTTTTCCAGTGAGGCATTGAGAACTGAGAGAGTCCAAGGCTACTGCAAATTATGCGCAACTTCCCGCAAAATTGGTGAAGCAATTGGCCGGTTCGGACCGACTTAATACCCTACCAAGGCTCTGCTCCGCAGTTAGTTGGATAGCGATCTGTATTGCCGGCTGAATTGCGGGGATTGTGTGCTCGGGGTTGCTCGCCGGATAAGCTTCTCCTGGGATGGGGATGCCGACCTTGCTGGAACCGAGATCGAGGCGCTCCGGATCAAATATTTTTCACCAGTTTGGGGTATCGCAATCCGGGTATTCGCGCGCTACCGCCCGCTGAAATTCCAGGCGAATACGGTGGGTAATGCTATCGACCTGAATTGACTGTGCGACATTGTGAATAAAGTAAATAAGGTAGATAGCACTGATTAAAGTCAGCACCAGTGCGGTTAGCACGCTGATGTCGCAGTTATCGCTTCCTCTTTCTGCGCTGCTGATAGAGCGCAGGATCAGAATGGCATAGACATAGCTGGCGCGGTCGCGGATAAAATTCCCGACTAGGTGGGGGTCGAATTGACTGGCGGCGAGAGATAGGGCCGCCAGAATCATAACCAGCGGGACGCTCCAGAGGCTGGAGTGGAGATGTTCGTTAGAGATGTACGAGATACTGCTTCATAAGCCGCCGGGTACACCTGCGTGCAATCAGCTTAGTCTATGGGCTTGGGGGTGCGTTTTTGGGGGGGCGGCCGCACCAGACTGTTGCGACCGATATTAAGGGTGAACTGGCGGGGGTCAGCTGGCGGAGTAGAACAGCCCGCTATTGGCGGAGGCTATCATCCCCCCGCTCATAGTCTCATCGATGATTTCTTTGGTCTGCTCGGCGCAGCGCCCACATTGAGAGGAAACGCCCAATTGGCGTCTCAACGCCTTCACCGAAGTGGAGCCATCGTAGATCGCCTCTTTGATCTGGCGGTCAGTTATGCCCTTACAAATACATACATACATGGCTATTGGCTCTGTCTAAACCTTACTCAATATTAGTTAAGTCGAAATCCTATTGCAACTGAGAATGAGTGTCAATAAGATTTCGGAATGATGGCATTTCAACCTCTTTGTTCGCAATTTGTGCGATTTTTGTGGTGAGTCATCCTATTTTGGGGCCCAGTTCACGCATAGCTGTTCTGCTATCAGCCTGATTTAAAAAATTTATGGGCCTGTAATAAGTGGGTGTGTATCATAGCGGCCCACTACGAATTCCCATTCAATTTATAACTATTGCTTATAAATTGAACACATCACGCATTATCAACAACCCATCATTGATTGAGGAGGTTTTCATGGCAGTTCTGGTAGGCAAGCCGGCTCCGGATTTCACCGCAGCAGCGGTATTGGGTAGCGGCGAGATCGTCGATACTTTTAACCTGAAAGAAACCATCAAAGGTAAGAAGGCTGTAGTTTTCTTCTACCCGCTGGACTTCACCTTCGTATGTCCCTCTGAGCTGATCGCTTTCGACCACCGCTTTGCCGAGTTCGAAAAGCGCGGTGTTGAGGTAATCGGTGTATCTATCGATTCCCAGTTCTCTCACAACGCATGGCGTAACACCTCCGTTAACGACGGTGGTATCGGCCCGGTTAAATACACCCTGGTTGCAGACGTTAAGCACGAAATCTGCCAGGCGTACGACGTAGAAGCTGACGCTGGTGTTGCTTTCCGCGGCTCCTTCCTGATCGACGAAGAAGGCACTGTACGCCACCAGGTCGTTAACGATCTGCCGCTGGGCCGCAACGTTGACGAAATGCTGCGCATGGTTGACGCTCTGGCGTTCCACCAGGAGCACGGTGAAGTTTGCCCCGCCGGTTGGCAGGAAGGCGACAAAGGTATGAACGCTTCCCCGGAAGGTGTTGCGGCTTACCTGAGCGAGAACGCTGAGAAGCTGTAAGACGCTTTTTTGCGCAGGGGCCCCAGGGCCCCGAAGATAAACCGCCGCAAGGCGGTTTTTTTGTTTATACCAGCTCTGTTGTTGCCGATTGGCATAGCCGTCCCCGCGCTTGAGATAAGTGCAGACTAGAATTCATCGGTCAGTCCTGCGTGGCGCCTAAATAGAGTTTTTGCCCGCTGGCTGCTAGTCTTATCTGCAACTAGCGGATTGCTTTGGCGGCTCGATTTATTTATGAGACCTGCAATTCTATTCAATATTGTCTATCGCAGGTGCGCTTCTTTGGCACATGTTTTCCTTTTTTTGTTAATTCTGGGGAGCCTGTTTCTCCCTGCGCGTGCGGCTGATATAGACGACAAGGCCAAACAGTTTGGCCGCTACTTCAAACAAATGATGGCGGGTAAGTCCATACCCGGCGGCGCCTATGTCATTGTTGATGGCAATCGGGTGGTGGCGATGGACACCTATGGCGTCAGAGTCCGGGGTAAGTCCGGCAAGGTGGACCGGGATACGGTGTTCCGCCTGGCGTCGGTATCCAAGACCTTTGCCGCCAGCATGGCCACTGTGCTGGAGCACGAGAACCGTTTTAAGTGGCATGACAAGGTGGTCAACTATGTGCCTGACCTGAGCTTTAAAACGCCCTCGCTGTCCCGCCAGCTGGAGGTGGAACACCTGCTCAGCCACTCCTCGGGCCTGACGCCCAATGCCTACGACAACTATCTTGAGGACAACAAACCCGTCAGCAAGATACTGCCCAAATTTGCCAAAATCGACCCGCGCTGTTCGCCGGGAAAATGTTACGGCTATCAGAATGTACTGTTCAGCCTGATTGAGGATGTGATTCTTGAGGCGACTGGGGTCTCCTTTGCCCGGCAGTTAAAGAAGCGCATTTTTATCCCGCTAAAAATGCAGAACGCCTCGGTCGGTTGGGAGAGCTTTATGGCCTCCAACAACCGTGCGGCGCCGCATATCCAGACCGGCAGCGGCTGGCGCCCGGTGAAGGTGGAGAAAGAGTACTACTTTGCCGCGCCGGCAGCGGGGGTAAATGCCAGCATCTCCGATATGGCGCAGTGGTTGAAGGCGCAGATGGGCTACTACCCCAAAGTGCTGTCGCCGGAAGTGATCGCCGATATGACCACTGAGCGGGTCGCCACCCAGCGCCATATGCGCCACCGTGTCTGGAGGGATTATCTGTCGCACGCGGGCTACGGCCTGGGCTGGCGCCTCTACACCATCGGCGATGACCGTATTATTTACCACGGCGGCTGGGTAGCGGGCTTCCGCGCGGCGGTGGCCTACTCGGAAAAGCTGAAAGTGGGTATCGCCATCCTGATGAATGCGGAGTCCCGTGTTATCTCAGATCTCACCGCCAACTTTGTGATCGATATTACCGGCAAAGGCAATCTCGCCACCGCTCAGGCCAGTGGGGATCGCTGATCTTCACTGGTGAGTGTGAACTCCCCCCTTGAAACCTGCTGGCGGGTCCCAATATTTGCTCTCTGTTCCGATTGACGTATACGGGGAGACCGAATAGATGACCGTTGAGGCCCAAAAAGAGAGCCATGGATTCCAGACGGAAGCCAAGCAGCTGCTGCACCTGATGATCCACTCGCTGTACTCCAACAAGGAGATTTTCCTGCGCGAGTTGGTATCCAACGCTTCTGACGCCGCTGACAAGCTGCGTTTTGAGTCGCTGTCCAAGCCTGAGTTACTGGGCGAAGATGCAGACCTGCGTATTCGCATTGAGTTTGACAAGGAAGAGGGCACCCTCACCATTACCGATAACGGTATCGGTATGAGCCGCGATGAGGTTATCGAAAACCTCGGCACCATTGCCCGTTCCGGCACCTCTGCGTTTATGCAGCAGCTGACTGGAGATCAGCAAAAAGATGCGCACCTGATCGGCCAGTTTGGTGTGGGCTTCTACTCCGCCTTTATCGTCGCCGACAAAGTGGACGTATTCACCCGTCGCGCCGGTCTGAATGCCGACCAGGGCGTACACTGGGAGTGCCACGGCGAAGCGGAATACTCTGTGGAGACCGTTGAGGTACCCCAGCGCGGCACCCGAGTGGTTCTGCACCTGAAAGAGGAAGGGAAAGAGTTTGCCGATGGTTGGCGCCTGCGCTCCATTATCAAAAAGTACTCCGATCACATCGCTATTCCGGTAGAGATGCTGAAAGAGGAAATGCCGGCGGCAGCGGAAGAGGGCGAAGCGCCGCAAGAAGAGAAGGCGCCTGAATTTGAAGCGGTCAACGCAGCCCAGGCTCTGTGGACCCGCCCGCGCTCGGAAGTGAAGTCTGAAGAGTACAAGGAATTCTACAAGCATATCTCCCACGACTTCGACGACCCCTTGACCTGGAGCCACAACCGCGTGGAGGGCAAACAGGATTACACCAGCCTGCTGTATATCCCCGCACGCGCACCGTTCGACCTGTACCAGCGCGACGCCGCTCGCGGCCTCAAGCTGTATGTGCAGCGCACCTTTATCATGGACGATGCGGAGCAATTCCTGCCGCTGTACCTGCGTTTTGTAAAAGGGGTACTGGACTCCAACGATCTGCCGCTGAACGTCTCCCGTGAAATCCTACAACAGGATCGCAACACCGATGCGATCAAGAGCGCGCTGACCAAGCGCGTGCTGGATATGCTGGACAAGCTGGCGAAAAAAGATGGCGACGAGTACCAGAAACTCTGGGAACTGTTCGGCAACGTACTGAAAGAAGGCCCGGCGGAAGACTTCTCCAACAAAGAGAAAATCGCCAAGCTGCTGCGCTTTGCCAGCACCCACGCCGATACTGAGAAGCAGGATCAATCCCTGGAAGACTATGCGGGTCGCATGAAGGATGGCCAAAAGGCGATCTACTATGTGTGTGCCGACAACTTTGCCACGGCCAAATCCAGCCCCTACCTGGAAGTATTCCGCAAGAAGGGTATCGAAGTGCTGCTGCTCACCGATCAGGTGGATGAGTGGTTCGTCGGCCATATGAACGAGTTCGATGGCAAGCCGTTCCAGGACGTGGCCAAGGGCGCGCTGGACCTGGGTGAAGCCGAGAGCGATGAAGACAAGGCCGAGCGCGAAAAAGTCGAGCAGGAGTCCGGTGCCCTGGTTGAGCGAGTGCAGGCCGTTCTGCAAGAGCGCGTTGAATCTGTGCGCGCGACTACTCGCCTGGTGGATTCCCCGGCGTGTCTGGTAGTGAGCGAACAGGATATGGGCCCGCAGATGCGCCGCATTCTGGAGCAGGCTGGACAGGCCCTGCCGGATGCCAAGCCGATCTTCGAGATCAATCCATCCCACCCGCTGGTACAGCGTCTGGATCAGGAGGCGGATGAGGATCGCTTTGCGGATCTCACCAATATCCTTATGGACCAGGCCAACCTGGCCGCAGGCAACCAGCTGGCGGACCCGGCGGATTATGTGCGCCGCCTGAATACGCTGCTGCTGGAAATGCACGGCTAAGTCAGCGCTATCGATCGCTGCCAAGCGCTGGCCGGCGGAGTCGACTCGACTTGGCCGGCCTTGGAAAACGGCCCCTGCCGGATCGAGCGGTATTTTATCGGTTGGTCAAGGCAGAGGGCCGTTTTTGTTATTTACTGTGCTGTTTCGCACAATTGGCAGAAGTTTAAAACAATTTGACCCCATTGGGCTCAGCGGGTCATAGCTCTATAATCCGCAAGTCTTATAAGTAGCTTTATCGGTGTGACAATGCAAAAAGAAACTTCCAACCCCCTCGCTATTGCCGTATTGGGCGGCGGCAGTTTCGGAACCGCAATTGCTAACATTGTGGCGGGCAACGGCCACGACACCCGCCAGTGGATGCGCAGTGCGGAGACAGCGGCTGAGTGTCGCAATACCCGAGAGAATCACAAGTACCTACCCGGCGTACCCCTGCACCCGGAATTACAGATTACCAGTGACCTGGAGCAGGCGCTCGACGGTTGCACTATCGTCTTCGTGGCGATTCCCAGTAAGTCTTTCCGCGAGGTGGTGAAAAAAGTGGCCCCACTGCTGGCGCCGGGCACTATGCTGATCTCCACCACTAAGGGAATCGAACACGACAGTTTCCACTTAATGAGCGATATCCTGCGCGAGGAAACCACCGGCATGCGGGTCGGGGTTTTGAGCGGACCGAATTTTGCTAAAGAAATTGTTGCGGGGCACTACACTGCAACGGTGGTCGCCAGTGAAGATGAATCGCTTTGCAAAGCGATTCAATCGGCACTGCACTCGGAGACTTTCCGGGTATATTCCAGTGGTGATGTATTTGGAGTGGAGCTTGCCGGCGCGCTGAAAAATATTTACGCGATCATCACCGGTATGGCAGCGGCGTTAGAGCGCGGGCAAAATACCATCAGCTTATTGATCACCCGCTCCCTGGCAGAAATGATGCGTTTTGCCGAGGCGATGGGCGCCGATCCCATGACGTTTATCGGCCTCGCCGGTGTCGGCGACTTGATTTTAACCTGCTCTTCAGACCTCAGCCGAAATTATCGGGTGGGCTATATGGTGGGCAAGGGCAAGCCGCTCGATCAGGCCATCGCAGAAATTGGTCAGGTGGCCGAAGGTGTGAATACCGTTCGTCTAATTAAGCAGAAAGCGGACGAAAAGGGTGTCTATATGCCCTTGGTTTCTGCGATTCACGCCATATTATTTGAACAGCGGCCGATTCCTGAGGTGATTCGTAATTTGATGTCGGGCGCACAAACTTTTGATGTGGCCTACTCGGCCAAGCCTTAAATGGAAGCCTCATATGAACAATGACAATCTAAAGCGCAATCTTACTTCCGGCAACCAGTGGGTGCGCCTTATCTATATGGTGCTGTTTGCGGTGTGCCTTCAGGTTGCCGCATGGCTACTGATGGCGGTAGTGATACTGCAATTCCTGTTTTCGATTATCAATGGGAAACCCAACGATAATCTGCGCCGCTTTGGCGATCAGCTCTCCTCCTACGTTTATCAGGCGATTCAGTTCCTGATTTACAACTCCGACGAAAAGCCTTTCCCGTTTTCCGAGTGGCCCGAATCCGACGTAGAGGATTTGTCTGGCTATGAGGGTGCGGAAGAAGTGTCTGCGGAAGTGGTTGCTGCGGAAACAATACGGGACAAGGAGCGGGCCGAAGATGAAGCCGAGGATGCTATTATCCTGGGCAACTCCGCAGCGGAGCAGCGGGAAAAGCCCGAGCTTGTCGAGGAGAGTGCCGACGACGCCGATAAGCCTGTCGACAAAAACTGATTCCTCCCCCAGCTGCTTGTTTATCCGGTGCCCGTGAGTGTGCCGGATAAATACCAGCGGCCCTCTCTACAAATATTCTACTGCTACTGATAGCGCAACGAGCCACTCCCTGAGGACGCCCCATGCAGCTGTTTATTTTACGCCACGGCAACGCCGAGCCCATGCTCGCCAATGATGCAGAGAGAGCCCTGACAGAGCGCGGGCGCAGGCAGGTTGCCCAGGTCTGCACAACGCGTGCCGGGGAGCTGGCGGCGGTAAAGGCAATTTGGGCCAGCCCGTATGTGCGCACCCAGGAAACCGCCGAGATTGTTGCCGCTCAACTGGGACTGCCGGTTATTAGCGAACCGCTGCTGATCGGCAATACCGATCCACAGCAGCTGCTCGATCACTTGCAGGCCCAGGATAGCTTTCCGCTTCTGCTGGTGAGCCACCAGCCACTGGTGGGCAGCTTGCTCAATGGCCTCTGTGGCAGCGGTAATCAGCACCCCATGGGCACCGCCAGTCTCGCCTGTGTCAGTGCCGAAGTGTGGGCCAATGGCTGTGCTGAGCTGGAGTGGTTGCAGCACGCAGAGTAACTTTTCCGCCTGTGCCTGCCCGCAAATCCCTATTGCACTGATCACAACTGTCATTGCAGATATTGCCGATGGGTCGCACCATTTCCCCACCTGTTTTAGTCATTGTCTGGTGGATAGCGCTTTGGCGACAAATCAAATGCCCCCCCGAGAGATCACTCTCGAGTTTGAACATAAATCGATTGCCGCGCGCCAGTGGGGCGACCCGGAGGGAGAGCCGGTCATCGCCCTGCACGGCTGGCTGGATAACTGCGCCAGTTTTGAGCGCCTGGCCCCCCTGTTAAGTGGAATTAATCTGGTGGCCGTGGATATGCCCGGCCACGGCCGCAGCTATCACCGTTCACTCGATGCCAACTACAACATCTGGGAAGAGGCGGAGGATATTCTGGGTGCGGTGCATGCGCTCGGCTGGCGCAAGTTTTCCATTCTGGCTCACTCACGCGGCGCTATTGCCGGGGTGATTACCGCCGGCGCCTTTCCCGACCGGGTAAAGCGCCTGGCACTGATCGATGGTCTGGTGCCCCCCTCCAGCGAGGATGAAAAAGCCCCGGAGAATCTCGCCAAGGCCATTGCCCAGCGGGCCCGTTACGCCGCGCGCAAGCTGCGGGTTTACAGCACCTTCGACGAAGCGGTAGAAGCGCGTAAAAACGGTATGTTTCCGCTGACCGAGTGGGCTGCACAGGTGCTGACCGAGCGGGGTACCCGCGCAGTGGAAGACGGCTATATGTGGAGTAACGACCCCCGCCTGATGGCGGCTTCTACTGCCAAGCTCAATGAGCCGCAGATCCGGGCTTACCTGTCCCGATTAAAGATGCCGGTGCAGCTGGTGCTCGCTGAAGGGGGGATCGCGGAGATGTTCGAGCGCTTGCGCCCAGTGCTGGAGGAGTTCCCCGCTATTAAGGCGCGGGAAATACCCGGCAGCCACCACCTGCACCTGGAGGAGAGCGGCGCCCGGGGGATAGCGGAGTGGTTCGGACCTTTCTTGCGCGGTGAAGCCGATAGCTAAGGCGGTGCTTAAAACGGCACCCGCTTGGAATAGCAGCTGGCATCCATCTCCCGCACCTCTACCGAGACTGCGGGAACACCCTCGGCAAACTGGCACAGGCTGTTAAAAACCGCAGAGCTGAGTTCCTCTCTCTCCCGCGTAGAGCGCCCTTCAAGCAGGCGGATCTCCGCGTGGATAAAACTACCGCCATTATCCCCGGCAATAAATTGATCGTAGGGTTTGGCACGGGTCTTAATTGTGTGGGAGGCGAATAACCCGGAACTGCGCATCGTCTCCTGGGCCGAACTGACCAGTGCCGCGACAGAAATCTTCTCTTCCAGATTTTTCGCATACTCAATGATCAGGTGAGGCATAGCATTTACTCCTCGGTCAAAGCGGCCCTGGCGGCCGCTAGACGGCGGTGGCGTTTACTGGCGCAGCAGGGAGAGGAACTCGTTGCGGGTGGCCTGATTGCTGCGGAAAGTACCGAGCATAGACGAGGTCTTCATAATCGAGTTCTGTTTTTCCACGCCGCGCATCATCATGCACATATGCTTGGCTTCGATGATCACACCGACACCGGCGGCACCGGTAACCTTTTGCAGGGTCTCGGCGATCTCTACGGTCAGCTGTTCCTGAATTTGCAGGCGGCGCGCAAACATATCGACAATGCGCGCTACCTTGGACAGGCCGACGACCTTGCCATTGGGAATATAGGCTACGTGGGCGCGACCGATAAACGGCAGCAGGTGGTGCTCGCACAGGGAGTAGAGCTCGATATCTTTTACCAGTACCATCTCGCTGCAATCGGACGGGAAGAGCGCGTCGTTGACTACATCTTCCACGGTCTGTTTATAGCCGCGTGTCAGGTATTCCATGGCTTTGGCGGCGCGCTCCGGGGTGTCTTTGAGCCCAGGGCGTTGCGGATCTTCGCCGATTGCTTCAATAATTCGCGCGTAATGTTCGTTCATGCTGCTCTTTCCAACATCTCAGCCCCAAGGGCGGGTGCGCTACCCTAAGCGTTTGTAACCCGAGAGTAAAGATCCGTGCGGACCCTGGGGGCTGTCGGAGTTCATTTAATGGCCGTTGTCGGGGTATTTTTCCGCTGAGGAAACAGTGGTGCAGTGCAATCACTCCGTATAAATGATTGCTCGGGATACAAGCGATGGGGAGTAGCACTGGGCAATAAAATGGCCCTGGGATTGCGGCGATACAATCACCACACAGCGTTACTCGTCGCTTATTGGCGGCAACCAAACTACACTCCTCGGGCATTGCCTGGCACTTCGATAGCCACAACAGAGGCCATCATATAAGTGACAATAGACTCTGACGAGATACATAGTACTTAAGGATAGATTCGATGATAGAAAGGCGTGAATCCAGCCTCCACGAGCTGACCACGGTTTTGGACTATATCCGCTGGGGGACCAGCCGATTCAATGAGGCCGATCTCTACTACGGTCACGGCACTGACAATGCCTGGGACGAGGCTGTGTTATTGGTAACTCACGCCCTGCATCTACCCCCCTACAGCAAGCCGGAGATACTCCAGGCCCGCCTGACCATGGAGGAGCGCCGCGATGTGCTCACTATCTTGGAGCGGCGCTTTACCGAGCGGGTACCGGCGGCCTATCTGACCCGGGAAGCGCACTTCTGCGATATGACTTTTTATGTGGATGAGCGCGTACTGGTGCCCCGCTCGCCGATTGGCGAGATGATTCGCCACAATTTCCAGCCCTGGCTCAATGTGGAACCCCTGGCGATTCTGGATCTCTGCTGCGGCAGCGGTTGTATCGGTATCGCCTGTGCCGAGGCCTTTCCGGAAGCGCGGATTGATGTGAGCGATATTTCCGCAGACGCGATCGAAGTGGCGCAGATCAATATCAATCGCCACGGTTTGAACGAACGCGCACGCGCGGTGCAATCGGACCTCTTTGCCGGCCTCCAGGGGATGAGTTACGAATTGATCGTGTGCAATCCGCCCTATGTGGATGCCCGCGATTTAGCGGAAATGCCCAAGGAGTACCACGCAGAACCGGATATCGCCCTGGGTTCCGGTAGTGACGGCCTCGACTTTACCCGCCGCCTGCTGCGCGAAGCCGCCAACCACTTGCAGCCAGAGGGCCTGCTGATCTGCGAAGTGGGCAATAGTTGGGAAGCCCTGGAGCAGGCTTTCCCGGAAGTGCCGTTTATGTGGCCGGAGTTTGAAGATGGCGGCCACGGTGTGTTCGCCATCAGCCGGGAAGAACTGCTCGCCTATCAATCCTACTTCGATAAGGAGTAATTCCTTTTGCCTCCCCGGCAATCTCGATTGCCGGGATAGGGGCGCAAGCCCGGTTGTGCGGACACTTGTGCTTTTTCCCTCAGCTGGCGCACCGGGGCGGGCAGATCATTTATAATGCTCGCCCCTTTTGGGGCTCATCCCGTTTTACCACCTACTAGTTGGAAAAGTCGTCTATGTCGGGCAATACCTTTGGTAAGCTGTTTTGTGTCACCACTTTTGGCGAGAGCCACGGCCCCGCGCTCGGTTGTATCGTCGATGGATGCCCCCCGGGCCTGGAGATCAGTGAAGAGGAAATCCAGCGGGAGCTGGACCGCCGCAAGCCCGGTACTTCTCGCTATACCACCCAGCGTCGTGAACCGGATCAGGTAAAAATACTCTCCGGTGTGTTCGAGGGAAAAACCACCGGCACACCCATTGGCCTGTTAATTGAAAATACCGACCAGCGCTCCAAGGACTACAGCAATATTGCCGAGCAGGTAAGGCCGGCGCACGCGGATTTCACCTACTGGCAGAAATACGGTATTCGCGACTACCGTGGGGGTGGCCGCTCTTCCGCCCGTGAAACCGCTATGCGGGTCGCCGCCGGGGCCATTGCCAAAAAGTGGCTGAAGCAAACATACGGTATTGAAGTGCGCGGCTACCTCTCCCAGTTGGGCCCGATCAAGGTACAGAAATTGGATTGGGAGCAAGTGGAACAAAACCCCTTTTTCTGCCCGGACGCGGAGCGGGTTCCTGAAATGGAAACCTATATGCAGGCGTTGATCAAAGAGGGGAACTCCATCGGTGCGCGTATCTCTGTACACGCCAGCGGCGTTCCCGCCGGACTGGGCGAACCGATCTTCGACCGCCTGGATGCAGATTTGGCCCACGGCCTGATGAGTATTAATGCGGTAAAAGGTGTGGAGATTGGTGCGGGCTTTGACTCCGTGGAACAGAAGGGCACCGAGCACCGGGATGAAATTACTCCGCAAGAGGGATTTCTATCAAATAATGCCGGCGGCATTTTAGGGGGGATTTCCAGTGGCCAGGATATTATTGCCCATATCGCCCTGAAGCCGACTTCCAGCCTGCGTATCCCTGGCCGCAGTGTCGATCGCTCCGGCAACCCCATTGAAGTGGTAACCAAAGGCCGCCACGATCCCTGTGTTGGTATTCGGGCAACGCCAATCGCCGAAGCGATGATGGCCCTAGTCCTGATCGATCACGCCCTGCGCCAGCGCGCGCAAAATGGTGATGTCACTCCGGGATAACTCGACCGATATTTATATTTTTTATTGGGATACCGGCGCAAGCTGGTATCCGATCCCCCCACTGCTAAGGCGCGGCCAATAAGCTAAGCCCCAGCACCTCCCCTATCTTGCTCTCTACAAAATAGTTAGCTTCAGTCTCTTCAATTTTATTTATGTTGCGCAGACGATCTGAGGGGCTTAAAACGCCTTTATCTCCCCGATTTACGACATGAGTATAAATTTCGGTAGTGCTTATATCCGAATGCCCAAGCAGCTCCTGAGTTGTACGCAAGTCATAACCCGCTTCGAGCAAGTGGGTCGCAAAGCTATGGCGAAATGCATGGCAGCGTGCCGGTTTGTTGATTCCCGCCTTTCTTACGGCGTTACTTACTTGGCGCGTCAATGTGGATGAGTGCATATGGTGCCTTCAATATATGCCGGAGCGGGGACATTGACTGATAGAGTTAGCGGGAAACAAGTATTGCCAGGCCAGCTGTTTGGCGGCATTGGGGTATTTTCGATCGAGGGCATCTGGTAGATAAACTGAGCCGTAACCGGCGAGTAAATCCTGCTGGTGAAGAAGAGATACGTGCTTGACTTGACGCTGTATATCTTCAGCTATCCCTTTCGGCAGAAGGGTAGTGCGATCCTTATTCCCCTTCCCGCCACGGACAAAAATATTGTTGCTGCTAAAGTCCACATCCTTTATTCGGAGAGACAGTAGTTCGGCACTGCGAAGCCCTGAGCCATACATCAACTCAATTTGCAATCTGAAAAGGCCCTGTAAATGACTGAGAACTGCGAACACTTCCTCGCGGCTATAAACAACAGGCAGCCGCCGCTGCCTCTTGGCAAGCTTAAAATCCAAATCTGGGATTTCCCTGTCTAAGAACTGTTTGTAGAGATAGACAATGGCATTCAATGCCACTCTTTGCGTATTGGTTGCGCAGAGCCCCTGAACAGCAAGGTAGGTAAGAAACGCCTCAACCTCAGCGGCCCCCATATCGGCAGGGTGCTTCAAGCGATGAAAGTGGATAAATCGCTTTATCCAATGGGTGTAAGTCTGTTCCGTTCGGTACGATAGTCCCTGTTTGCGAATATGCTGGCGCAAGATATCCATAAAACGTTCTGGTTTAGCGGGCAGCTTAGGGCGAATATCATCCATGACACTTTCTCATACTGTTTTTATATACAGTATTTGCTGTTTCCCTATGCTGTCAATATCGGAGATCAAAAGCAGCTGCACATATCCACATCAATATAGGCGCTAACTTATTGATTTTTAACGATTTATGTTTTTGATCAAAAGGAGCAAAATAACAAGATATGGTGCAGCTGCAATATATCCACTTGGGTGTTTTTATGTTAGGGCTGGCTAACTCACTGATTTGTATGTGTTTTTTGGGTTTTGGTGAATTCTTACTCCTGGGATATATTGGCAGGTGATATAATGCAGCTGCTTTTGAATACACTGTTAGCACTACAAAGGAAAATTATGCGTATTAAATCAACTTGTCTTTTTATCTTTTTTTGTTTCTTAGTCAATCAAGCAAATGCGAAAGATTATGAATACATTGTAAAAAAGGTAAATTATAAAAATCTCGTTGCAAATCTTTATCTCCCTGTAACCGATAAAAAGGTTCCCGTGGTTATCGCTATTGGTGGTTCTGAAGGAGGCATCAGCACGGGCGATTCAAATGGAAAAATGATTGCGCCACATGGTATTGCGGTGTTAGGTCTTGCTTTTTTTAAAGAAGATGGCATATCGAAAACACTGGATCATATTCCATTGGAATATACCTTTAATGCAATAGACTATTTAGAAACAGTTCCAGAAATTGATTCGTCAAGAATTGGATTTGTCAGTGGTTCAAGAGGCTCAGAGTTATCTTTTTTAGTTGCATCTCATGATAAACGAATAAAATCTTTAGCTGTAACCACGCCAAGTAAAGTCGCTTGGTATGGTATGACAACGGCAAGTTCAGCTTGGACGTTAAACGGAAAAGATGTTCCTGCACTAAGTTTAGAACTTGATAAAGATGCTCCCCTATTAGACAGGTTTATAGCAGCATTAAAAAACGAGGAAAATGTTAAGAAGGCTATGTTTGCCTTTGAAAAAATCAATGGTCCAATTTTACTTATTTCTGCGGAAAAAGATCATATATGGCCTTCAACGAAAATGTCTAATGATATTGTTAACTACCTGAAAGAACATCACTTCAAGTATTCTGTCGTTCATCATTCCTATCCAACGGGTCACGGTTTCAGTCAAGAAACTGCACCAGAAATTAGGCAGTCGATAATTGATCATTTTTTGCATACGTTGTAGTGCTAACAAGTTGCTAAATTTCGTTCGTAAACTCACTGGGAAAATTACTGCTGGCCGTTCCGGCCAATACGCAGTATTTTCCCATTAGCAAAGCGTTATGTGTAAAACCAAGAGTAAAGTGATGGATCAAATCGATTTCTATAAAACAAAACTAAATTACGAAACCGACTCATGGGATCTTGGCGAGGCAATTAATAATAGAGAGAGCGTAATTGTTATTGATGCTCGGGCAGAAAGTTCTTATGAAGATGAGCATATCCCTACAGCAATAAACATTCCCTATAGAACCATGAGCCATGAGACAACATCAAATCTTGATAAGTCCAAGCTTTATGTCACTTACTGCGATGGTATCGGCTGCAACGCATCCACAAAAGGCGCTCTAAAAATGGCAGAATTAGGCTTTGAGGTTAAAGAGCTACTGGGCGGCCTGGATTGGTGGCGCAAAGATGGCTATGAAACCAACGGTATGAATGCGAGTGAAGGCAAAAAAATCGCATGTGGCTGCTAACTACACATAACCAATTGCGGCACAATCGCCGCTACGCGGCTGGACAACCAAACCTACGGTTTGTCTGCCCGTGCGCAAGGCGTTAGAGTTACAAGGAGTCAGGAATGAGGGTGATTTTTTGTTTACTTTTGTTATCAATTTGTACTTATACGATAGGAGAGGAACGAAAAGGTATTAGTTGCCCTCCTTTGCCTACCGATTATGTTGGTGAGGCAGAACCAGAAGTTGAAGCTCAACTTCATATATTGCGTGCATTATTATTTGAAGAAACTTCTTGGTGTGTACTTTATCCTGAACGTATTTCTTGGTCAGAAGGCTACAAAGATTTTGCCAAATCTGGTGAGCAGGTATGGGAAATCAAAGTCGGGAAAGATAATTTTAAGTTGGTTAAGCACGTGTACTTCAATCCCAATACTAAAAAAGTGCTGGTTCGCGAGTGAAAGGTAACCCTAACAATTACAGCCAGCAGGACAAACCTACGCTTTGCTTCGGTTTGCCTCTGCTGTAGGCGTTAAGTATTAAGGTGGCTATGGAATATAGTATTGAGAAAATCGAGAAAGCGCTGCTGGAATATTTTGAAATAAACAGGCAAGGCCTATCAGATAAGAAAATAAAGCTCATAGATATAGGGGTGTTTCCTTGGCACGCTAAAGTGGAAATATCTTTTTACGAGTCAGGTGATAATGCTGCCACCGATGACATTGCAGCATGGGGCCTTTATGACTATGCGAACATGTATGAGGGCGGCTGGGACTCTGGTTTGGAAGTTGCTAAAGATCTCGAAAGTGAATGGAAAAAAGATAATGATATTCTACCTTTCCTTTTTGATTTTTCGAGTGCAGTAACCTCAGCTGAGGTTAGGGCTGTTATTCAAAAACTCAATCTCGAGTCAGGCTTTTATGTACAGATATTAGATCCTGATTCTAGTGATTTTGAGAATTACTGCGAATGGTGGGCGTAGACATACTTAACAAATCAATGAACTTCGCGCCTTCAGCGCCGGACAGCTTACACTACGCTTCGCTTCGTTCCAGCTGCCGGTTATTGAGGCGTTAGTGCGTCAAGCTAAGCTTGATGCTTCTTGCAGGGTGGAAGTCCCTGTCGGGTAGGGCCTAACCAGCCACCCGTATCGAGTGTTGCGCGTAGGGCGGAGCAGAAGGAAAAAAAAATATACTCATTTTTTTTCTCACTGTGAACAAACTATGTGAAGCGTACACAGAGAATTCTATAGGCCATAGGGGTTATCGTGACCCTGAAGTGCTGGTATCGCTCCGATAATAAAGTGAGCTCCGATCGACGAGATGTGTAACGCCATCGAAGTCCAGGCAAAGCAACCGCATTGGTGAGGTTGTGGCGGATCGGCGGGGTTATCAAGCCGTGGCATGTAGAAAGAGAGGTATTGAGAACTTGAGAGATCCGAGCAGGTTCCTGAAGGAACAGGTAGGGAAGTTAAGCCTAATGGTGAAACCAACGAAGACCACTCGGAAGTCGGATCAGCTCATAGTAGTCCGAGAGCGGGAAAGCCGCTTACATGGCGAAGGGGCTGACAGTAATATCGGTGTGCAACAGAAACATAGTCCGGACAAAGTAGGGCTGGAGACACTATGACAACCGCCTTGCACGCCATCGCATTTAAAGCACAGAGCCACCCCGCGCACAGGTTTCAGAATTTATACGGACTGCTAAATTCCAACCTGCTGTATCAAAGCTGGGGCCAGCTCAACAAGCAGGCCCGCCCCGGTATCGATGGAGTAACAACCGAAGCTTACCGGCAAGGTCTGCCACAAAATATCCAATGCCTACATCAACGGCTGTGTGACAAGCGCTACCGTACCCAGGCGATTAAGCGGGTATTGATTCCCAAAGGCAACGGCAAGCAGCGCCCACTGGGGCTGCCTACGGTGGAAGACAAACTGGTGCAGCAGAGCGTAGCGCAGCTACTGCAAAGTATCTGGGAGCAGGATTTTCTGCCCTTTAGCTACGGCTACCGCCCCAGGAAAAGCGCCCACCAAGCCGTACATAGCCTTGGCTTAAACCTGCAATTCAAAGGCTACGGCTACATCGTTGAAGCCGATATTAAAGGCTTCTTCGATCAGCTGGATCACGACTGGTTACTGCGCATGCTAGCCCTTCGTATCGACGACAAAGCCCTGCTGACACTGATTAAACAGTGGCTTAAGGTGCGCGTGCAAACTCCAGATGGTAAGTTTAGTAAAGCGGCAGCAGGCACCCCGCAAGGTGGCGTGATCAGTCCGGTACTGGCGAACATCTATCTGCACTACGTCCTGGATTTGTGGTTCGAGAAGAAGGTTAAGCCGCGTATGCGTGGCAGAGCCATGCTAATCCGGTACGCCGATGATTATGTAGCGGCTTTCCAATTGAAAACGGATGCAGAGCGCTTTTACCGGGTACTACCGCAACGGCTGAACAAGTTTGGCCTGCAGTTAGCCCCCGAGAAAACGCACCTGAAGCGCTTTAGCCGCTTCCATCCGGGCCGAAAACGGCAGTTCCAATTTCTGGGTTTTGAGTTCTACTGGAGCCTGGACGTCAACAAACGTCCCAGGCTCAGGCGCCGGACTGCCGCAAAGAAACAGAAGGGCACAATGGAAGCACTCTACCACTGGATCAAAGCCAAGCGCAGTGAGCGTCTGAGAGAATGGCTGCCCACACTGAAGCGCAAGCTACAAGGCTTCCAGAACTACTTCGGTCTGCCAGACAACAGTCGAAGCTTGTCCCGTTTGTACAGCTATGTTCTACACAGTATGCACAAATGGCTCAATCGACGGAGTCAGCGCAAGAGTTACAACTGGAACAGTCTAAAGGAAATGCTGGGATATTTTGGGCTAAAGCCACCGCGAGTATACAAACGCAGTATACTTGTGGACTGGTATTAGGGTTCGTGCTTTACACGAGCGAATATATTATTGAAGAGCCGGATGCGGTAGTTCCGCACGTCCGGATCTGCGTGGGGGCAGTTAGGGTAACCGGCTGTCCTACCACTACTAAGTCATAGGAAATATCGTGCTTCAATGGGATGAAACAGAATTTGTTGGGATTTTGGAAGTAATCCCTGAGGTTGTCGAGGACGAAGGCGGTGGACCATTTTATGTTGTAGTGGTCTAATACTTCCGGACACTTCGCTAAGATGGTAAAACTACCAAGTGAGGTGACGTATGACAACAAAAGGTACACGCCGGCAATTCAAGCCGGAGTTCAAGAAAGACGCTGTAGCTCTTGTCTCTGAACAAGGCTATTCGATTTCTAAGGCCGCAGAGGCTGTAGGGACCACTGCTAATAACTTGCGACGCTGGGTAAAGGAGCTGAAGCAGGAAGAGAGCGGAGTAAGATTGGATGCAGGCGAGCGCGCTGAATTGGATCGGTTGCGACGTGAAAACAAGCGCTTGCGGATGGAGAAGGAAATCCTAAAAAAGGCCAGCGCCTTCTTTGCGAAAGAAATGAAGTAAAGTACAGCTTCATCAAAGAGCAGAAAAGTAGCTTTCCAGTTAGGATGCTTTGCCGAGTAATGCAGGTAAAAAAGAGCAGCTATTACGATTGGTGCCATCGCAGTGATAGCTCAATAGATAGCCAAACATGGCAACTATGCCATCGCTTGAAGGCCTTATTTGCAGAATCTCGGCAGAGCTTGGGAAGCCGCCGACTAATGAAGCTATTACGCAGAGAAGGCTTTAAAATTGGGCGCTATCGAGCCCGAAAGCTAATGAAAAAGCTAGGTTTGGCAGTAAAACGCAAGAAGCGTTTTGCGTTGACGACAGATAGCAAACACCAACTGCCCATTGCAGAGAATCTTCTGAATAGGGATTTTTCGCCGAGTGCTAAAAATCAAGTTTGGGCTACGGATATTACATACATCTGGACGCTACAGGGATGGTTGTACTTGGCGGTAGTAATTGATCTCTATTCACGCCGGATAGTTGGTTGGCACCTGGATCGCCAGATGGAAACGGCTTTGGCGAGTCGTGCGCTGATGATGGCCGTCAATTTACGCACACCACCGCAAGGCCTTCTACACCACTCTGATCGAGGCAGTCAGTATGCCAGCCATACCTATCAGGCGTTGCTGAAGGAGCATGGAATGGTATGTTCAATGAGCCGTAAAGGAAATTGCTGGGACAACGCACCAACAGAACGGTTTTTTAGCAGCCTGAAGCAAGAGTGGCTAACGGGAAATCTCTATGAAACAAGGGTGGACGCGACAGCAGATGTGAGAGCCTATATTGCTTATTACAACTCATGCAGAATACACACAACATTGGGGGATGTAACCCCTATCGAATTTGAGAAATGTGCTTAAAGAGGTGTCCGGTTGGACTTGACCACAACAAGTTACCTTTTACAAAGATACAGAGTGGTCTGACCTTGAAAAATTGCAGGCTGATTTCAAAGATACAGCTAACAAGTAGCAGCAACGGACTGTCAAAAGAGTCACTCAAATTGCTATCGCAATTGAATCGCAAATTTTGCCAGTCGCTGTGCTAGGCGTTAGGGAAAAGACTTACCCACGTTTAGTAGACACCCTGTATAGTTAGGTTTAGGCCTAACACGGAGGTGTATCATGGGTAAGAAAAGAACTCAGGCGTATACGGAGGAGTTCCGTAGAGAAGCAGTTAAGAGAGCGGAAAAGCCTGGAGTAACAACGGCTTCTGTGGCACGAGAGCTAGGCGTCAGCGCACAACAGATCTACAACTGGCGTCGTCAATTTAATCGACTGTCTGATAAGCAGTTCAATAGTTAAGACGGTGTCGACTATTCCAAATAGGAAAGCGCTGAAGTTCGCAAGCTCAAGAGGGAGCTGCATGAATCTCGTCAGGAGGTTGAGTTTCTAAAAAGGCAGCTGTAGGTTCAACCTGTCAAGGCAACACCCTGTTTAATAACCTGCTGTGGTGTCGCAAATTTCAGTGTTTTTCTTGGCCTGCTATTAAGCTCGTTAGCAACTTGGTTGAGTTTCCTCTGAGTTGGCTGTGCTAAGCATGTCTTTTTTGGAAAGTACTGACGGATTAAGCTGTTGGTATTTTCATTCGTTCCCCTTTGCCAAGGGCTCTGAGGATCACAGAAGAAGACAGGAACACCTGTCTTTTCCGTAAATTCAGCGTGCTTCGCCAGCTCCATTCCTCGGTCCCATGTCAGTGATTGGAGAAGCTCTTTTGGCAGTTTTTTAAACCTAGCAACAAGCGCCTGGTTCACAGAAGTCGCATCTTTCCCTTTCAATTTAAGAATGATCGTATACCTCGATTTTCGATCCACAAGCGTGGCGATATGAGTGTTGTTTGAACCTGACACTAAGTCACCCTCCCAATGACCTAAAACACATCGTTCTTGTATCTCCTGAGGACGCTCCCTTATCGATGTACCGTTGACGATGTTGATAGTACCGCGCTCGCCTTTACGTGAATGTTGTTTGCTGTGACGAAGACTGTGAGATCGACGCAAATGCTTTACTAGCTTATGATGAAGTGCTGAACGCTCACGGAAGTACAGTGTTTTATAGATATTCTCTGCTGATATCTGCATTGATTCATCAGCCTGATATGTCTTCCATAACCAACCCGATATTTGCTCTGGAGACCACTTCAACTCTAATTTTTCCAAAACAAGCTTCTTTAGCCTCGGGTTTTGCTCAAGCAAATACGGCTTGGGGCGCCTTGCCGTCCGTTTTGCACGGTTGTTTGCATCTACAGCTTTATAGTATCGTCGCCCCCGATTTCTCTGAATCTCACGCGAGATTGTGGATGGATTCCGATTCAAGGAGCGAGCGATTGCTCGAATACTTTGTTTTGCAGAAAGACCTGCACGTATTTCCTCGCGTTCGGCTAATGTGAGGTGTTGAGGAGATGGCTTTCTGGGTATTGGTTTAATTCCGCCAGTATCTCTCAAAACAGTAAAAATGGTTCCTGGCTTAGAATCTATGGCATTGGCAGTTTCACTAAAGCCAATGCCCTTTTTCCAAGCGTTGAAAATCCACTCTTTTTATTCTGCTGTAAATATGCGCTTCATTCAATGATCCCCCGATAGGCCATATTCCTACAGGGGTGTTGCACTGATCAATTGAATCTACAGCTGCCTTTTTTAGAAACTCAACCTCCTGACGAGCTTCATGCAGTTCCCTCTTGAGCTTGCGAACTTCAGCGCTTTCCTATTTGGAATAGTCGACGCCGTCTAAACTATTGAACTGCTTATCAGGCAGTCGATTAAATTGACAACGCCAGTTGTAAATCTACTGTGCGTTGACGCCTAGCTCTCGTGCCACAGAAGCCGTTGTTACTCCAGGCTTTTCTGCGGAAAGATTCCATATAAGTCTGAGTTCTTTTCTTACCCGTAATACACTTCCGTATTAGGGCTAAAACTAACTACACAGGGCATCTACTAAATGCGGGCAAGTCTTAGTTATAACGCCCTGTTAACAGGCAAAATATAGTTGGCTATAATTAGCGACGTAGAAACAAAAGCCAACTGTATCTGTCCTTATTCAAAAGCTTATTATAAGTGAGACCTAGTTATTCGCATTTTTTTTCAACCTCTTCGTATGCAACAACAAAGTCTGATGAAATTACAGCCTTTTTAAGCAAATTGTCCTCGCTTAAGTATGACCAAAATATGTGATTACCATTTTCAGATTTCTGAGTAATACTACCTTTAGTATCTATTAAATCTTCACAAGAAGGAATATTAGAATACTTATTAAGTAAGGTAATTTCTCTTTTTATTATATCTTCACTGCGATCGTCAGACATGCTGACTACATATAAATATCCAACATTTCCTCCAAAGAGGACGCCTAGAGTTAGATAAATTAGTGCTTTCATAAACCCTAACTCCTAAGCCATATCAATAAATACTGGAGTATTCATGGGTGACCAACTAAATAATTTCTTGGCATCATCTTCACTTAGGCGAACACAACCATGAGATCCTAATGAATCAGCACCAAAGAATTTTAAAAAGGAGGTAACACTTACAGCATTTGATTGATGAATAGCTTTACCATCTTTTGTAAAAAACATCGCATAATCCATTTGTGCATCATACTTACGGCTTCTGTATTCTTTATGCTTTCTGTATATATAGTGTAAAGAGGGCTTTATTGCCGTAGGGTGCCCTTTATCACCAGAGGCACAATGAAATTCATATATTTTATTTTTTCCATTGTAAGCGTAAAGATTTTGATGATCTAAATCTACGATAATATGTTTTCCTGTAAGTCTTACCCCGCCAAGGTATAAAATAGTAGAGCCAGCTGGATCAACTGCCCCATCAACCTTTTTGCTTCCCTGTATGCTGGCTTGAAAGTCTGAAATACACTGAGTTAACTCCCGAATAATATTTGAGGAGAAGGGGTTTGGGATTTTTAATCCATGAAGTTTTTCTTGGTAGTAGGGATCTTTTTTTCTATTTTCTAATAATGAAATGATACTCCTTATGTCTGCACTACTGTTAACTCCTCCTTTACCAACTCTGTTGAAAATATAGTTAGTTGTTCCTATAGTATATTTCTTTTTCGGTATTGCACGGTTACCTTGTGACATCTTACTTCATCCTTGTATGAGTTATAAAATAATCGAATTTATACTAACAATAACGTGGAATAATTACAGCTAGTAACAGAGCTTATAACGTCAAGCTCACCCACAGAGGCGCGATAGCGCCGGAGCCGAGTGCAGCGTTTTGTTGGCACCGATCAGAAGCTTTGTAAAGGGCGGCGGACAACTTTCTTGAAAGCCTTTGCTGTATCGGGATAATTAACATGTATGTAATCAATTCTCCATATATCTTCATGTTTATATTTGATATTTAGCACTACCGGCTGCTCGTTATCATCAAAGCCATCGACGGTTAAACACCCAGGCTTTCCAGATACATTTTGGTAGTATCCTGTTTAGTTGCTGATATATCTGCTCAAAACAATAAGCTCACCACTGATTAATGGATGATTAAAGTTCATATTGTGGAGTATACTGTCAGTAACATACATGGGGGGCCTTTTGTTTAACATTTTATGCAGTTACTACAGCATTATATGCTTTGTAATCCACATACAAATTGATATTGCTATCTGTAATTGCGCAAGCTGCTATAAAAAATACGAATAGATACGTAAATGGTATTTTTCTCATGATCAGTATCCCATGATTCTGAGTAACTCACGATCATAGACCTCATGAGGCCCTTTCAGAGCTCTGACAGCTTGGCTACAGTGATTTTTAATTCAGCTCTTTGACTCACAATCGAAATCCCTTTTTGGCTCATGATCTGTTTGAATACAAGGCTTAGCATCTAACCCCATGTAGCATCAGATTTCAATCTACACCGCATTACAGCTTGGCTACAGTGATTTTTAATTCAGCTCTTTGACTCGCAATCGAAACCCCTTTTTGGCTCATGATCTGTTTGAATACAAGGCTTAGCATCTAACCCCATGTAGCATCAGATTTCAATCTACACCGCATTACAGCTTGGAAGTATCAGAAGTGTGCTAAGGAATCTCTGAATAAGTTCCTGCCGAAATGACGTAAAATATCAGTAAACAATAATAAGTAAAAATAACACAAACCATGCACCAGGTCAGCTTTGCCGAAACTGAATACCGGAACAAACGTGCAAAACTCGTAAAGATAAGTTTCTTGAGCAAATTGATAACCTGATTCCATGGGCGCACCTTGAGAGTAAGGTAGAACCCTTCTATCCAAGACTAGGGCGAGGCAGGTGACCTTATCCAATGAGGGTTATGACGAGCATTCACTGCACACAAATTTTTCACAACCTCAGCGGCCCGGCTATGGAAGACTCTCTTTCTGAGATAGAGGCTATACCTAATTTTGCCGGCCTGACGCTTACAAAGCCCATCCCTAATGAAACTACTATTCTAAATTTCCGTCACCTACTTGAGAAACACCAACTCGGACGTCGATTCTATGAAGAGTTTAACAGTCATCTCAAAGGAATTGGTGTCCTACTAAAAGAAGGTAGTATCGTAGATGTTAAGAATATCAATGCACCCAACTCTATTAAAAATTGCGAGAAAGCTCGTGATCCAGAAATGCATCAAACTAAAAAAGGCGGGCAGTGGTATTTTAGCATGAAGATGTGTGTTGGCATCGATGATGTGACCGGAATAGAGCACAGTGTTGATACGACAGCAGCAAATGCTCATGATATTACAACTGTAGAGCGAGCCCTACATGGAGATGAAAAAAGAGCCTTGGGTGATTCTGGCTATATTGGCGTGGAGAAACGTGAAGGGCTGAAGGAACGAGAGTTAGACTGGCACATAGCAATGAAGCCAAGCATATCGAAAAATCTTCCTGGGCGCACTGAACTGCGCAAAGCTGAAAAAATCAAGGCGCAGACTCGAACTAAGGTCGAGCACCCCTTCCGTTATATTAAATGTATTTTCGGATATAATATAACTCATTATCTAGGGTTAGTAAAAAATACTAAACAGCTGTGCCTGTTAGCAGGGCTTGTCAACTTATTGATAGGGAGGAAATATCTAGCTGTCTAGGGGCAGTGCGCCCGAAATCTGCATATTGCGGGTTTCAGGTATGAAAATTCAGGGCCGCTACGTTCAAAACGTGTCAATTCATCGGTCATCTGGGAATCGAATGCCCAACCTACAATACGTCGAGAGTACAGATCCATAACTACCGCGAGGTACAACCACCGCTCCAGAACCCAAATATACGTAATGTCACTTGTCCAGCGGCAATTTGGTCGATCCACATCAAAGCAACGCTTAAGTAAATTGGCGGAGACATTAATGCTCCCCTCTACGGGCTGGCTATATCGAAAGCCTTTGCCGTTTTTCGCTTTAATATGCTCCTGATGCATAAGCTTAGCGACGTAGTTCCGTGAGCATGGCTCACCTAACTCTCGAAGCTCGTAAGCGATTCTAGGCGCTCCATAACGGCCTTTAAAAGCAGTAAACGTCTCTCGGATATTCTCGATTGTTCGTATCTTTCTAATCATGCGTTGAGCTGTCAACCGCCCTCGCCATCGATAATAACCCGATCTTGAGACTTCTAAACGCCGACACATCAAGTTAACCGGGAATGACCCTACATGCTCTTGTATCAATGCGTATTTTACTCTTGGTGGTTCGCAAAGTACGCAGCTGTAGATTCAATTGATCAGTGCAACACCCCTGTAGGAATATGGCCTATCGGGGGATCATTGAATGAAGCGCATATTTACAGCAGAATAAAAAGAGTGGATTTTCAACGCTTGGAAAAAGGGCATTGGCTTTAGTGAAACTGCCAATGCCATAGATTCTAAGCCAGGAACCATTTTTACTGTTTTGAGAGATACTGGCGGAATTAAACCAATACCCAGAAAGCCATCTCCTCAACACCTCACATTAGCCGAACGCGAGGAAATACGTGCAGGTCTTTCTGCAAAACAAAGTATTCGAGCAATCGCTCGCTCCTTGAATCGGAATCCATCCACAATCTCGCGTGAGATTCAGAGAAATCGGGGGCGACGATACTATAAAGCTGTAGATGCAAACAACCGTGCAAAACGGATGGCAAGGCGCCCCAAGCCGTATTTGCTTGAGCAAAACCCGAGGCTAAAGAAGCTTGTTTTGGAAAAATTAGAGTTGAAGTGGTCTCCAGAGCAAATATCGGGTTGGTTATGGAAGACATATCAGGCTGATGAATCAATGCAGATATCAGCAGAGAATATCTATAAAACACTGTACTTCCGTGAGCGTTCAGCACTTCATCATAAGCTAGTAAAGCATTTGCGTCGATCTCACAGTCTTCGTCACAGCAAACAACATTCACGTAAAGGCGAGCGCGGTACTATCAACATCGTCAACGGTACATCGATAAGGGAGCGTCCTCAGGAGATACAAGAACGATGTGTTTTAGGTCATTGGGAGGGTGACTTAGTGTCAGGTTCAAACAACACTCATATCGCCACGCTTGTGGATCGAAAATCGAGGTATACGATCATTCTTAAATTGAAAGGGAAAGATGCGACTTCTGTGAACCAGGCGCTTGTTGCTAGGTTTAAAAAACTGCCAAAAGAGCTTCTCCAATCACTGACATGGGACCGAGGAATGGAGCTGGCGAAGCACGCTGAATTTACGGAAAAGACAGGTGTTCCTGTCTTCTTCTGCGATCCTCAGAGCCCTTGGCAAAGGGGAACGAATGAAAATACCAACAGCTTAATCCGTCAGTACTTTCCAAAAAAGACATGCTTGGCGCAGCATACTCAGAGGAAACTAAATCAAGTTGCTAACGAGCTTAATAGCAGGCCAAGAAAAACACTGAACTTTGCGACACCAAAGCAGGTTATTAAACAGGGTGTTGCCTTGACAGGTTGAACCTACAGCTGCGTACTTTGCGAACCACCTAGAGTAAAGTACGCATTGATACAAGAGCATGTAGGGTCATTCCCGGTTAGCTTGATGTGTCGGTGTTTAGAAGTCTCAAGATCGGGTTATTATCGATGGCGGGGGCGATTGCCATCTGCTCGCACGATTAGAAAGATACGAACAATCGAGAAAATCCGAGAGACGTTTGTTGAGTTTAAAGGTCGTTATGGCGCGCCTAGAATTGCTTGCGAGCTTCAAGAGTTAGGTGAGCCATGCTCGCGGAACTACGTCGCTAAGCTTATGCAACAGGAGCATATTAAAGCGAGAAACGGCAAAGGCTTTCGATATAGTCAGCCCGTAGAGGGGAGCATTAACGTCTCCGCCAACTTACTTAAGCGTTGCTTTGATGTGGATCAACCAAATTGCCGCTGGACCAGTGACATTACGTATATCTGGGTTCTGGAGCGGTGGCTATACCTCGCGGTAGTTATGGATCTGTACTCTCGACGTATTGTAGGTTGGGCATTTGACTCGCAGATGACCGATGAATTGACACGTCGAGCATTGAAAATGGCCCTAGAGTGACGACCAATAAAACCTGGACTAATAGTTCACTCTGACAGGGATGTGCAATATCTATCGCAGAAATACCGGGATCTCTTGTCCGAAAGCAAGTGCAAGTAAAGTATGAGTCGCCAGGCTAACTGTTGGGATAATGCGGCAATGGAATTATTCTTTATCAGGCTAAAAGTCGAGCTGGTCTATGCCGGAACATTCGAAAGCGAAGGGCAAGCAAAATCTGAGGTGTTTGAATACATTGAGATTTTCTACAATAGGGTTCGTAGGCACTCTGCATTGGGCTATGTAAGTCCAGCAGAGTATGAGTGAAAATACGCATAGTTAGAGTGTCTACTTTTTGTGGGCAAGACCAACGCCAACGTCTAGTTTGGAGGAATAAATGGCAAAAAGGTTAACTAAAGAGCAGAAAAAACGCGCATCTATATGTTTTGAATGTGGTTTTATTCCTAGTAAGGAAGCTTGGAATAATATTTGTTTAAAGCACGGTAAAGATTATGAAGCCGTGAGGTATATGGCTGATCAATTTAATATTTCTGACGATGAAATAGTCACTATCGCATGCTTGCAGAGTAAAGAGGAGTTGCATGTGGTTGCTGATCACTATACTTGGGATGATGAAGGGGTAGAAAGCATTTATGCGATTTTAAACCACCCATATTGTGATGCTGGTACTGCATTACTTCTTTTTTGGAAAGGAAGTGGCTATAGCGCATTATCTCCAAATCCAGGCTTTGCAACCCAAGTTGAAATAGAATTTTTCAAAGAAGTGTATGATAGATTTGTGAGCAAGAAATTTAATACATACGATATCGCTTTCGATGCTTACCATGAAATGTATGTGCCATCTTTAGAAGAATATTTAAAAAACAACTACGTCATACCTGCTGAATTTTTATGTCCTTATAGTAAGATGTATGTTCAAGATTGTTTGTAATGTGATTTGAGTATAACGAATAAGGATAGATCGCGCGTAGTCGCGATCTTATCCAGTTGTTGGACAAGCCCGTAGCGCCCGACTCGCTCTTTATAAGAAAATATCTTTTTGAGAGTGTGGAATGTTTTGGAGTTT
The DNA here is from genome assembly GCF_052466995.1 of Microbulbifer regidiadema (SeqCode). Lineage (NCBI taxonomy): Bacteria > Pseudomonadati > Pseudomonadota > Gammaproteobacteria > Cellvibrionales > Microbulbiferaceae > Microbulbifer > Microbulbifer regidiadema (SeqCode). Next base: position 4,759,496 of record NZ_CP174297.1, read on the forward strand.
CTTATCGTTCAATTTTTTAAAGACGATCGCCAGCCTTGGCTTCTCTGGTGCCAATGGATGTAGTGTTTTCTACTGAACTCTTATTCCCTCCTTGTTGGTAAGTGGCAATATTTTACTAAGAGATTGCTCATCAGTCCGAGAGCCAGCCCGGGCTAAAGACTTGCACAAACTGCATGGGGGCACTGCACTTAGGGCAACACATTGACGGTCGACTTCTTGGTTTGAGCGTTTCAAGAATAACTTTGAGGGTCAGCTGTACAAGCTGCAATAATCGTTTGGCATTACTATGCGGAAAGCCGTAATCACGTACTCGCCGAAAGCCCTTCGGGAGTACATGCTGTAGTAGCAGCCACAAAAAATCAGCGCCTGGCAGTGTCCGGATTTTACTTTCCCCGCTTTTACTTTCAATATAGCGGAAGGTTACCTTTCCGTTTTTGTTATTCAGTATTTGCTTCTCACTAATCACTCCACGGTAGAGGTATTTGGATAGATACTTAAGTGCGGATTGCCCGCTACCAGCAGACTGACACTGTACAATCCACTTCTCTGGTGAGTGGGGGATCTGCAACCCCGCTGCTTGCAAGGCTTCAAGCATTCGGGCACGAAAGACTTTAGCGAGGGCGACACCATTGAACAAATATTTGCCTTTGGAGTTTCTCCATTGACGTTTAACCCGATTTACTGCTCCCCCGGAAACGATAATATGGCAATGCAGGTGATAGTCCAGCCGCCGGGTCTGAGTATGAAGAACACTTGTCAATCCGATTTCTCCATTGAGCTTTTTGTCATTGAGAGAAAAGCTCTTTAACGTTTATGCAGAGGTGGTCATTAATTGTGAATAAACAACTTTTTGATGGTGCAAGGCTAATGCCCGCAGCTCTGCTGGCAGAGTAAAAGTCACCATAAAGTATTCCACCGGTAGTAGCTTGCGGCTCTGTCGATCTAACCACTGACTGGCCTCATGGTTCTGACATTGGGGACAATTGCGATGTCCGCAGGAGCGTGGACTCAGTAGAGAGTAAGAGCAGGCCCCGCACTGCCACAGTACTTCACCAGCCATAGTGGTACGGCAGTGACGAATAGCCGCTATGGCTCGGCGCTGCTCAGGTAGTAGACGGGCACCATACTTTTGCAGTAGAGCACTTTCATAATGTTCGATCACGGAGGCAAGGCGCATTACAGCCTCCTCAGGTTAACAGATAGGCTGCTCATTGTTGTCCTGGTCCGATGTGCCCGTGACATATCGCCGGAAATGCAAGGAAATAGCAAGCGAGCGTAGAGTGCAGCAGGTCAGATTTGGAAGTGGGACACCGCGACCCTTATGACCTTTACCTCGGTGGATATGTACTTGCTTGCGCCCTGCATCAATATCCCCAACTTCAAGAGCCAGTGTTTCACTTAATCGCAAGCCCATGGAATAAGTTGTGAGAATAAAAACACGATAGCGCAGTTTACGTGCCGCCCCGATAAGTTGCGTAATCTCCTGTGGTGTGAGAATATCGGGTAACGACTGAATTTTGGGTGCTTTGACGATATTCAGCCACTGCCACTTGCGCTTGAGGATATGCTTCCAGAAGAACTGTAGGCCATTGCGATCAACCTTAACGGTACTCCAAGAGTGGGAGTCCACCAGCTCAGAAAAATATTGTTCGAGTTTATCGGTTGAGATTTTATCGGGGCAGGCATTAAAATGCCCAGACAAGCGCCGCACAGCTCGCGCGTAAGCGTCAATAGTTCTCTCGCTGAGCCCTTGCAGTTTTAGGGTGCGTAGATGGCGCTGATAAAGGCTGTTGAAACGGCGCTGCTCTTTAGGTGTCATGATAAGCTCCTTTAATCTTCAGTCCGAATTGGACTGAAAAGAGCTTAGCTTGTGAGGCGTTTATTCTGCCGCGAAGCGGCTTCGTTCAACAAGGTAATGAAATCTGACCTATTTTAATCGCTTCAAATTTGTGCTCAAATAGCACAAATTCAAAACAATCAAAATAAGCCATTTATCACGGCGTTAAGCCCACATAGTGCTAATGTATACACCTCACTACATGGATTCACACTGCTATATGGCTCACACACCGTATATGCCTCTCTCAAGATTGAGAGGTGGTGAGTCGTTTCTCTCGTTTAAACTATCGGAAATTACTCCCTATGAAAAATTTATTGAGTATTTCCCAGGTATTAAATGCGAGCCATTAGAGTTTTTATATCAAACCCATAGAACAATATGCGCAATGGATAGGTATCTTTATGAGGACCTGGTTCGTCATTGCTGGGGATCGATAAGCTGGGCAGCATGGATTGCTCTAGTAACACCTTATCCTGAAAAGTACATGCTTAAATTTCTTAAGCGAGTGGAGGGAAGAAGTTCAGAACAATGGAGTGTTAAGGCAGCAATTATGAGGCTCCGGAAAAAGAATCAAGGCAATGATATTTTATTTGCCAAGGCAGGAGAATTTGAAGGGTATCTAGCTCGCTTACCGTTTAACAGAATACCTTTGCGGCAAACAAATATAGAAGCACAAATAAAGCATTACAATAAGATCCGAACTAAACTGAGGGAAATTTACAATAAGGAAGGTACGAATGCTGCAATTTCATACCTTCGTTTTCGTGAGCCAAATGAACTAGAGCTAAGCTATCAACAATGGTTGTCAAAAATAGGCTTAACAAATTAATCAACGATCGCCTGCGGCTGGGCAGACAACCCTTCGGTTTGTCTGCCCGTTATTAAGGCGTGTGTGCCAGACATGGGATTTAACTAGAGAGATGAAAGTCCTCTTACCAGGTATTCGTGGAGCCGAAGGCTAGCGAAAGGGCAAGGTTAATATCGTGAGGTATTGGCTGGAGGAAGCCCAGCGCAAATTCATGGGTGATGTACAAGAACTGGATATGAGGTGTGACGTAGGCGGAGCCAGTGGGCACGTGACCATGAAGCTCTCCATCTACAATTGGCCTGCGTTTTATAAATCCAGCATCTATGTGAAGAAAATTAAATGTCTTACTCTGGGAGCTCTATAAGTTGTTAACGGAATAACTGAAAACTGAGAGATCGGTTTTGACCGACCAGTAGAAGTCAGTAGAAGGCATAGTAGGTAGAGTTCGTGCTACTGAAGGCCTGAACAATTCAGGGCAGTACCATTAACACAGAGTTTGATGACTGCATCTGACAGGCAACCTAGTGTGGTATAACGAACAATATATTCAAATATAATTAGTAGTCCAGCTGCTGCTTTTGGTATACAGACAATGCCCGCCCCCGTAACAATAGCCCTCACAGATGAGGAGCGTAAAGATTTTCAACGCCTCTGTCGCAGTGGTAAGACACCAGCGAGAATCAAAGAGTGTCTGTCAATTATATTGCTTGCCGATGAAGATTTGTCGAATGAAGAAATTGCTGAACGCTTACCCTTTAGTGTCCATAAAATTGTTCGATGGCAAAACCGGTTCGCAGAATCTGGTTTTAAAGGCGATGATGCGCACTATTTTTTGGTTGCTGTTGAAGAAATGACCATTACTAAACTTATTAGCAAGCTCCAGATGTTTGGGCAACGAATGGCTGCTTGTTGTGGTCAAGTCCAACCGGACACCTCTTTAAGCACATTTCTCAAATTCGATAGGGGTTACATCCCCCAATGTTGTGTGTATTCTGCGTGAGTTGTAATAAGCAATGTAGGCTCTCACATCTGCTGTCGCGTCCACCCTTGTTTCATAGAGATTTCCCGTTAGCCACTCTCGCTTTAGGCTGCTAAAAAACCGTTCTGTTGGTGCGTTGTCCCAGCAATTTCCTTTACGGCTCATTGAACATACCATTCCATGCTCCTTCAGCAACGCCTGATAGGTATGGCTGGCATACTGACTGCCTCGATCAGAGTGGTGTAGAAGGCCTTGCGATGGTGTGCGTAAATTGACGGCCATCATCAGCGCACGACTCGCCAAAGCCGTTTCCATCTGGCGATCTAGGTGCCAACCAACTATCCGGCGTGAATAGAGATCAATTACTACCGCCAAGTACAACCATCCCTGTAGCGTCCAGATGTATGTAATATCCGTAGCCCAAACTTGATTTTTAGCACTCGGCGAAAAATCCCTATTCAGAAGATTCTCTGCAATGGGCAGTTGGTGTTTGCTATCTGTCGTCAACGCAAAACGCTTCTTGCATTTTACTGCCAAACCTAGCTTTTTCATTAGCTTTCGGACTCGATAGCGCCCAATTTTAAAGCCTTCTCTGCGTAATAGCTTCATTAGTCGGCGGCTTCCCAAGCTCTGCCGAGATTCTGCAAATAAGGCCTTCAAGCGATGGCATAGTTGCCATGTTTGGCTATCTATTGAGCTATCACTGCGATGGCACCAATCGTAATAGCTGCTCTTTTTTACCTGCATTACTCGGCAAAGCATCCTAACTGGAAAGCTACTTTTCTGCTCTTTGATGAAGCTGTACTTTACTTCATTTCTTTCGCAAAGAAGGCGCTGGCCTTTTTTAGGATTTCCTTCTCCATCCGCAAGCGCTTGTTTTCACGTCGCAACCGATCCAATTCAGCGCGCTCGCCTGCATCCAACCTTACTCCGCTCTCTTCCTGCTTCAGCTCCTTTACCCAGCGTCGCAAGTTATTAGCAGTGGTCCCTACAGCCTCTGCGGCCTTAGAAATCGAATAGCCTTGTTCAGAGACAAGAGCTACAGCGTCTTTCTTGAACTCCGGCTTGAATTGCCGGCGTGTACCTTTTGTTGTCATACGTCACCTCACTTGGTAGTTTTACCATCTTAGCGAAGTGTCCGGAAGTATTAGACCACTACAGCTATCGATTCACTAGCATTAGAGACTTTTAAAGCATGATGAACTTTAACGAATACAATCAGCCAGCAAAAACTTTAGTGCTGTATTACGCCGAGTTATTAGATTGTAATATCGCAAAATCTATAGTTTCAGTCGGCTCAAATTTAAGCAGCAAGAAAGAGGCCAAAGATTTAGCCTATTTCTTTTGGGAGATGACCGATCAAGTTGTTGATGATGAAAGTGAAGGTAAAGTTATTCATGGAGTCTCTGACTTACAAACCTGGCTTGAAAAATCACTATATATATTTACCGGCTACTTTAAAAAACAAGGCTATGAACGCGAGTGGTCAGAAAGTTATGACAAATACCATGATGAATAACTCCGTAATCACTTTAAAAGCCTAACAAGTGGCGACAACCTGGCGCCCAAAGCCCCGTTTGTTTTTGGGGTCATTACGCTGCCGCTTCATTTAATCCAAAAACAACTACGCTTCGGGCACAGCTACGCTAGGCGTTATTGTGGCGGTCAATTTTTAGGTGGCTCGTAGTTTCTGCAAACACCAATCTCTACCTGAGCACACTTCCACAAGCTGGCACTATAGTTCCGTTTGGGTGCCCTCGTTTTAAGTTAATAAGCCCTACAAGCCAGTTGAATCATTGTGGAGTCCCAATCAGATAGTTAACTGGCGGAGAAAGTATGGTATTTTCCCTGTAAATTTATCGGGCAAGAACAGCCATACAAGGCCAAGCAGGCTCACCCAGCCCTTCGGAGCTGGACTGCAGCCTATGTGGTGCACTTTGCGCGCAAACACTTCGGATGCCCCTTCAAAGGACACAAAATTGATGAATGATAAAACAGAGGTTAGTAATACCCTTTCTCGGGGAAGGGCGTTGGTAGAAGAAGTAAATCCTGGAATGGAAGAGGTGCTAGAACAAAGGTATGGAAAGTACGTACCTGGCATCGGGGAATCTGTGGTTGATTTCGCTTATGGACAGCAGTATTCAAGGCCAGGGCTAGATCTAAAATCACGCTATATCGCTACCATTGCTGCACTTACGGCAATAGGCGGCCAAACGTCACCGCAACTAAAAGTTAATATCCAAGGGGCATTGAAAGCAGGCTTAACTAAAGAAGAAATCGGCGAGATTATCTGGCAGATGTCGCTGTACGGAGGGTTTCCATCATCTATAAATGCCCTTAATACAGCACTGGAAGTTTTTGAAGAGAGTTAACGGGGTTCAGGGTCCCTCGTATAGAAAGGTGATGAGTTGCATTCCGGCCCTATGGGCCTTCACTAGGCTGTCATCGCTATATAGCGCTAGCCGATTATCGTGCGTTAGCCTTTTGGCGAGTAATCCTTATTAAGAGGAAAAGAAGAATGAAGGGATATTTGCTATTAGTTTTGTTGTTCATATCATCTACTGTAAATGCGATCATTATTCGTGACGACACCGAAGATGAAGAATATCGAATTCCTTCATCTGTGCTGCCTGCATTGGTAGATTTTCCTGGTGAGGGACACGGTATTTTAATTTCTCCTCAGTGGATAGTTACAGCAGCGCATGTGGCTTGTATGCAACATTTCAAAGAAGTCAATCTAAATAACGAGCCGAGAAAGGTAGCATCTGTAATTGTCCATCCCGGGTATAAGGCACCAGATAATAAACTGATAAAAGAAGCCTTGGCGACTGGTAATGGGTCTAGCCTTCAAGAGTTTATTGCATCAACAGACGACATTGCGCTCATCAAACTTGAAAATCCAATTACGGATGTAAAGCCAATTTCTCTATATCGAGGTGATGATGAAATTGGAAAAATTGTACAGCTAATTGGTAAAGGTAGCACTGGGAGAGGAGATGCTGGACCAAAAGCTAATAGTCCGCATCGTACTACCTTGCGGAGAGCATTCAACGAAATTTCTACGGTTAAAGATCGTTGGATTTCCTATGTTTTTGATACGCCTAAAACAGCAGTTAAGCTCGAAGGTATGGCTGGTAAAGGAGATAGTGGAAGTCCGGTATTAATCAACGAAGATCAAGAATGGAAACTAGCGGGTATAGTTGCTTGGGATTCTAGCGAAAGGGATTTACGGACCTATTACGGAGGGCGTTACGGAGATGCTGGCTATAACGTCCGTGTATCCTATTACATTGACTGGATAGAAAATACGATCTCCTCTGGAGCACTTGTAGAAGATTCAATAAAAGACTAACACAACACTGCTGTGAGGCGTCCAAAACTATGCACTATTTTTGTCGATTCACTCCCATTTTTGCGTAATCGGTGCGTCTCTATTTCTCCGCTCCGATGGGAGGTAGATTATTTCTTTATGTGAGACTTTGAATAGAATTCAGATATGTGTATAAAGCCTAAGCCGAGAGTTAGATGTTAGGGAAGTATGGAAGCATTAATCAATATATTAAAACGTGCAAGTGGGCAGCTTGAAGAGGGGTGGTTGTATCTTCCGGAAAAGGGGGGGCTGGAATTTTGACACGCTTGGCCAGATCATTAACGTTGATGAACTAGAAGATGATCAGGTTGATGAAAATGATGAGCCACTAATTACACAAGAGAAAGGACTTGTCTCTACTCTAGATTCAGGCACTATTGAAAGCATAGTTTTATTCGCTAAAGGTTTAGGTTGCGAGCTCACTGACGAGTTATTACTTGAATCATTTCTATACTATTACGAACATGATGCATTTTTACCTCATCCGGATTTTAAGCCTCTTTCATCAGAGGAGTATCAGAGAAAAAATGATCGAGACTTTTATGACTGTCTTGGTTCGGAAAGAGAAGATATACGGTGTAAAAACAAAGTATGCCAAAGAGGTGCCATTAAAGGCAGTGCGTTTTGTAAGAAACACCACTTTGAAATGATCCAGAAGAAGCCGTGTCTATTCAGCGATTAGGAGTAGAGCGCTAACAAATCCCGGAAAAATACACACTTCGCGCTTGGCTCTGCAACAGGTCGTTCGCCCGTGCGCTAGATGTTGGAATAAAGGCGTAAAATTTGTGTTCTGCCTATTGGTGTCTGTGTAGAAGTTGAATTCTAGAGATCACTTTTGGGGGAAGGGTTTAGGTTTTTTGGAAAAACAATCTACTGTAGAACTCCGTGGCTGGATTAAATAAAAGGTATAACCAATTTAGATTCTTGGTGAGCTAGATACGAATCCAAGCTAAAAGCGTTGACTATTAATAATGAAAATATACGGATATTCTAATCTCACAGGAGATGAGATTCTGAAATTGGCTAAGGCAATAATTCCAGTAAACCCAGGGTGTTCTAGATCTTTGGCTGATTTTGGGTGCGTTATACAGAAAATATGGATAAAAACCGGTGGTTCTTAGGGTTGTGAGTGCTTGGGAGAGGTTGACCATTGACAATGGGATTGTTGGTTAAAAGTGGCTATAGGTATAATTTATGTGAGTGGATTGCGCGCAGTCGAGATTTTACCCTATTGTTGATAACACCAGTAGCTCCTGATTCTCTCTTTATAAGAGAATATATAGCTGCCCATCTATAATTCCAAAAGACCATTAATCTTTTTCATGGTTGTGGATTGTGATTGTGGATTTCGTAAGACAAACCAATATGGGTTCTATCTAAAACTTTTCTATATTTGATTGTTTGATATTTAACTTTAGTCGCTATATTTGGATTTTTGACTGTGAGGTTTAATTTTGAGGTTTATCTTGGTTTTTTCTGTTGTTCTTTCTTTTTGCTCAAAGGTTGTTGGTGAAGATGTCGGTTGGGTTAAGCCTGAGGGGGCAACTATAAGTTGCGACGATTTCTACAGTGCTCCAACCAAGCTTGGAGTTTTGAGTAATAATGTCTGGAATAAGTATGCGGCAAAAGATGATCCTTGGACCCAGTGTTTGAAGGAACGGTTGGTAGATGGTGAATTGCAGTTTGGTTGGTCCTGGTCTTGGCCCTTTGGAAGGCAGTTGATTTATTCTCAGCCACAAATAAAAGTAGGATCTTCACCTTGGTCGCCAGAGCCTAAGTTTGATGATTCATTTCCTTTGAAGATGTCTAGTCTTACTAAACTTGATATTTCACATCATACAGAAAGTGTGTCAAATGGAGACCATAATACGGCCACGACTATGTGGTTAATCTCGGAGGAGTATAGAGGGGATGAGCAAAATCGTTCAGTAATAGCTGCTGAAATTATGATTTGGACCTACTTTACTGAGGGACATTTTAGTCCTGCGGGAAGAAAATATAGCGAGCTTACGGTTAATGGTGCTGCATGGGAGGTTTGGTACCATAAGGACTGGAGGGATATGTCGGGAGTAAATGATAATAATTGGGTGTATGTATCATTTAGGCTTAAACAGCCTTCCATGAAGATCTCTATTCCTGCTTTAGAACTTCTCAGCTACGCAGTTAAGGAAGGGTTAATTTCCAAAGAATTATATATAGCTGATGTAGAGCTTGGGAATGAAATTATGAGTGGTTCAGGAGTTACGTGGATAAAAGACTTTACAGTTGATTATCGGGTGAGTAAGTTGTGAGGCTGTAAATAATTCTGTTAAAAATGAGATTTATATGCTGCCTGCTAAAATCTACTTAATTGATAAATCAAAAGAACTTGTAGATGCTTGGGGTGAAGTATTTGAAGGTGTGGAGACCGTTGAAGTTATTGAGGGCGATTTATTTTCCAGGCCAGCTGATGCGATGGTTAGCCCTGCAAACAGTTTTGGGATCATGGATGGTGGGCTGGATCTTTCTATTAGGGATAGGTTGGGTTTTCGAGTTGAAGACCGTTTACAAGAGAAAATTAAAGGAGATTTTCATGGTGAGCTACCTGTAGGGGCTGCGATAATAGTACCTACTTCCCATGAGAATTGGCCCTATTTGATCTCAGCTCCAACTATGCGTGTACCAGAAGATATCTCCAGTACTCTAAATGCTTATTATGCTTTTCGAGCAATCTTAAATGCGGTACAGCAGTTCAATAAGTCAGATCCTTCGGAAGGTATAAAGTCAATTGTATGCCCCGGCTTGGGGACCGGTATTGGTAACTTGTCTGCTCGGCGCTGCGCAGGTCATATGCGAGCGGCTTACAGCGCATTTATCAAGCCTTCAAGAATACCCAGTTATGCAGAAATCCATGCGACGCACAGGAGGTTACAGTTGGCTTACTAACTATTGTTGCCAGCTGTATAGAAAGTGAGTGAAATATGATCAGGAAAGCCTTAAGCTGCATACACTTAAAAAGTGTGTATATGTTTTGAATTTAAGCTTCAGGCATGGGGATCTGTACCGAGGGGGTAGTATATGGCATTTGATTATGGCTCAATTGATCTGGGGCTTAAGAACCCTTTTAAGAAAGAGGGGCGAGTTACGGCAATCAGGGGCGGTGTGCAGTCTCTTGTGGCTCTGATCCTGCTCTTTATGGCTGCAGGCCAGGTGAAATCGAACCCTGTCAATGGTTGGGTGCTGGTTATTGTCGGCGCAGCTTTATTGGTAAGCGGTATCCGAGCTTTGTCTGGGGGGATTTTTGCTTTATTGCGATTTTTCGTCGGGCGCAACCATCCGGTATCACTGGCCTTTAATCACTCCAAATCTGAAGCAAGCACGGCGTCTCAAGAGAAAAATGAAGTCGCTTATACCGCTTCTGAACTGGAGGAGATGTTAGTTGGGCGCAAGAACTCGACCTTTCTTGAGCCCAAAGGCTTCTTGGCGCGAGTGCTACACAGTATCTTTCCCCGGCTGCTCTATATGCCATACCCCATCCGGAATATGGCACAAGCACAGTTTGGCGCTTGGGTAAGTACGCTTACGGTTATACTCTCCTATATCATTGTTGCCTTTATTTGTCTTAGCGGCTTTGCCGGCGATATGGGGCAAGAGCTATTTCCGATGTACTCTGCTATTGCTTTGCTGTATACGCTGGTTGTATGGCGCTCCGCGAGTCGTGGTATCTCCCGAGAGGCCCAAAAAAGTGTGGCGAGTCTTACCGGGGGAAGTATTGCAAAAACGATTGTATTCTCGATCGTGGTGCCTCTGTTACTGGGGTTGGGCTTAAGCCTGGGAGTCGAGTTTTTTGCGAAGCAAGGTGGTTCTTCTTTAGATGAGCTAATTAGTGTTTCGGCTGTTTTGGCCCAAGCCTTACCGAACTTTAGCCCTTTTCTGTATATTTTAGGCATTGTCATCGTCGGTTCAGCTTGTAGTTTTGCTGTTGTCGCTATGTTGCGTTTTAGAAGTGAGGTCGCGAATCCGGTAACAGAGGTTTCCGAGCTGCGGGATAACTGGCAGGAATCCGTTCATCCGAAGGAGATTTTTATCAACCTGGATAATCTTGTGATGGCAAATCGCCGCTACAAAGAGGTGCCTAATCGGGTTTATCGAGAGCTTGATCCAAATCTGGTAGAGCAAATCGATGGCAAAGGTTCCTTTACCGGGGAAATGATCCAGGAGGTGCAGCCTACGGTCCGCCCCGTTGATCTGGGGGATAGATTCAGGTGGATTCGCGATATCAGTCTTTATGTGGGTAATGCTCTCTATCTTGTGGTCACTGCATTAACCATTTGGGTGGCATATTCGTTCATTGATATTATCCAATTTTTTCAACCGGAATCTATTGCGGCTGTTGAGCAGGAGTTTACTGCTTTAACACAGGAAAGTGGGCGCTTGGCCTTGCTGGAGGAATATGTTGCCGCGGGGGGAGCCCTCTGCATGACTTTAATCCACTTATTGTTAGTTGGATTTATTCTTCATACCTTTGCCCGTTTTTTAACCAATGCTGCGCATATCTTTTTTGCAGAAATACAATTTGAATCATTATTGGTTTATTTTAAATGCGAAGGTACGTTTACCGAGTCTAAAATTTCAACAGGTACAGGCATACACGATAGTACACGTTCTGAAAATGTATTGGTAAGAAGTTCAATTACTCCCTGGGTTATTGTAACCAAGGTTGTCTCCAGTACCTTTGCGGCATCTGGTATGAGAAATTTAGAGTATCCAAGGCATATACTTGAAATGCATAAATCTGAGCGGGATCTGTCTGAAATCAGGGATGATGTGATAGGCTTCTTGAAGGATAGGGAGTCCATTGCCTCCATTACCAGCGGTAGGGACCTCGAAAATACTTCAAATATTCATGCGATTAATCAGCGCAGCCGGGCAGTACCTATGATGGAACAGCGGCAGTTGGCGCAGGATGAAAATGCGGCTGGTTATTTAAGGCAGGAGAGCAGAGATACGGTTGAATAGTATTGTTGGGCTGTATCTTTACTTGCAATAAGTGGGAGTAAAAAGAGCTGGCAAGGTTAGGAGTCTTTGAGCCAGGGGGGGAGTCCTGGTGTTCCTTGCCAGCTGAGTAAATTAGACTAACAAATTATGTATTGTTAGTCATAGCAGAACGACTAAGAATGACAGTATTTGCTGTAAAGATTACAGGAAACTACGGTTTTATGGCTGTATTACAGGGAGGAATAAATCCATTTGGGGGGGCATTAGGGAGTTATTCGGCAAGTTGTTCGAGAATGATATGGAACTCTTCTCTAGTGGCTTTAAGGTTATAGGATTTGCTCAGTAAGTGAATGCTGTTTTCGATATGATTTAAGTCGTAAGTTCCGCTGATCAACAACCTATTGGTATCCCGCCCTCTGGTTATCAGCGGTATGTCAGTAAAGCGATTGAGCTTGATAAGAAGTTCTGCCAGCCTGATATTGTTGGCCTGGGTATAGCCGCTACACCAGTCCTTGTAGGTGGCAATGTCAAAAGCTTTGATTGCTCCGGTGCTGTTTTCAGTTGTTTTGAGTGTTTCACCTTTCTCGACTTTACTGCGATTTTTAGTTTGTTTTATTGGGCTGGCTATAATTTTCCCTTCTAGAACAGTGACTTCTGTTTCTCCATATCGCTGATCCATGTTGAAGATGGATTTGTGCGTGCGGATCAATGTTTGCCGCGATTCTATAATAAGTGGCCAGCTTATATCTTTATAAATGCTGAATTGTGCCTCTCCATTGAATAAGCGTATATGCCTACGTGTCTCAGAGTAGCTGACAGCCACTTTAGTGGCGGCGCTCAGCTTTATATGACTGCCATCTGGCAGGGGTTGGTCGGATGTTTTCTTTGGGGCTGTTTGGTATCTGCATTTAAATGATTTGCGCGCCTTGGCATCTTTCATGCTTTCCCCTCAGCTTATTTCGAAAGCGGGATTGGCCCTTAACGGCGGGGCTCTGATCCACTTTATAGGTTTTATTTTTGATATATGGACTGTTGTTCCACCTTGCGGGGTGGATTGATCGGCTGGGCTTGCCGTTGCTACTTTTTATTTTGTGACGCTTTCTTTTCTCTTTTGGGGGTTGTTTGTTGTGGTTTTATTAAATTATCTTGCTTTGGCGCAGTTCACTACGTTTTTTTGTGTCCCGGTAAACTTTGTCCATTTAGGGGGGAGAGAGCTTGTTTCAGTTTTGTTAAATAGCTGGGCTTGTGTGAGCTTGATTTAGGGGGCTGAGGGATAGGCAAGTCAGGGAACGGTGGGATCATATCCCATAGCGATAGAGCGTTTTTTCTGTACAATGACGGTGCTTTTGAGTCGGCGACACCTTCATACAAAAACTGGAATAAAGAATAGAGCAAGGTGCCTTAAACGAATGTATTTTGATATGCCTGCTATATCGAGGGTTACTTAGCGAGTGGTCATAGAGATAGTTGCAGTAGGATTGCTACTTATCCTGATAGCGGGGGTTGCTCATGGGGCGTTGGGTTTCGGTTTTCCGATGCTCGCCACACCCATTCTGGCACTGGTTTATGATCTGAAAACCGCAGTGGTGTTAACCCTATTGCCCTCGCTTTTGCTCATTGTTTTCAGTCTTTATAGATGTCGAGATTATAGGGTTGATTTTTCTAAATATGTTTTGGTGATATTGCTGGTGTCGCTGGGAAGTTTTTCCGGAGCATGGCTGTTAACCTGGGCAAATCCTGACTTTCTCAAGTTGTTACTGGCAATATCAATCCTGTTTTATCTGTTTTCCAATCATTTGAAGAAGTATCTTTGCAAGCTTTCCAGTCGGCCAGTACTTTTCCCGGTCATTATGGGGAGCTTGGCAGGTATGATTGGTGGTGCTACTAATGCGATTGCACCGCTATTGATGATTTATTTATTGGAGGTAAGCAAGTCATCGAGAGAAGTAATTATTGTTTCCAATATCTGTTTCTTGATGGGTAAGCTGATACAGTTTGCCGTGCTATCGTTCTATTCGGGCTTTAATGATTTGGCACTGATGCCACTGTTCGCAGTTACTGTGTTTGCCTATTTGGGGCTAATTATTGGCTTTAGACTTCAGTCCAGGATTGATGAGGAGCGATATCGAAAGATTATTCGGTATACATTATCGGTCTTTATGTGTGTGCTGACCTATCAAGGCGTGTCTAACTTGATATTTCCTGATGCGATGGTGGTGCAGCTCTCCCCTTGAGGTTTCACTGGCAGCGATCTCTATTTTCATTAAGTCGTTTCTAGCGCATAGCTACGCTGTTGCAGGCTGATCATTTTTGCAAAAGGTTGTAAAAGACTGGAGAAGTCACTCCTGTCTTCAAGTTGAGTCATAGCCATGGCGATACTCTCAATGGTGGATAAACCATCGGCAACCGTAGTTTTGCGAATGGTGTAAGTGGACTTTAGGTTTCCGTTGAGATTTAGCCTCGGGAGTTGTTGAAGCCTGGGGTTGAGGTGAAGGATTTTTTTGGATTTTTTCCAGGTGGCGTCGATCACAATGAGCTGCTCTATTTTTACCTGTTGGTTTTTGTGATTAAGGATAGAGCCGCCCTTGTCTAACTGGGGGGTCTCAGGTAGCCACTGCAGTGATGGGTAGAGTAGGGCGCTAGGGGTTTTAAGCAGCTGCCCCAGCTGTTGGGGGGCGAGGGTTTCAGAGATAAGCATTTCGCTGTTGTTCAGGCACAGGTAGGCCATGCGCCCGGTATTGAACGGGTGCTTCCCTTCCTGTGGGTGCTGTATGATCACCACCTTTACGGTATTGGCCAGCTTCACTAGTGCGCTACAGTAGCAGACATTGGGGGGGCGCAGGCAGGTGTTACAGGTCTCTCTGGGCATCTTTTTACTTCGAGGTATAGAGGCAGGTTTATGGCGAAAACGCAGCCTTGTTATAGGGTTCAGTGGCTGGCGGATATAGAGATTCCGCTGGCGAACAAATTTTATCGCACGCATGGATTTCGTGGCAAAGCCAAACGCCATGAAGATTGCGGGGTTGTGCGGAGCGAACGGGGCGAGGTGATTGCTTGTGGTTATTTGCGGCGCTATGAAACCTTTAAGCTGCTGGCTGGGGTTGCTGTTGCTGCGGACTATCGAGGGCAGGGAGTTGCGAGACAGTTATTGGCGCTGCTGGCGGAACGCTTTGATAGCGATACCTATACATTCCCCTATGCACATTTAGAACCCTTTTACTCATCTTTGGGCTTTAAAAGGGTAGATGTTGATGATTTGAGCAGCCCCGTGGGGGATTTGTATCGCAGCTACGTGAAACAGGGGCGTGCAATTTTAGCGATGGTTTATCTTTAGGGGATATTGCCCTTTTTTTTCTATAGTGGCGGTGCGCGAACAAAAATTGCCTCAAGGGTGCAGTTGTATACAGAGGATTTAGAATTATTTTCCTCGCAATCGAAGGGGGAATAAGGGGCAGCACAGAAAAGTGCTGCCCCACAGGGTTTAGAGAGTAGTGATTTCCCAGATGGAGTAGCCGTACGGGGTATTGCGCTCGGTGCAATCAATCAGCAAGTAGCGGTAGTCGCCCTCTACGCTAATTGCATCGGTGCGTTCACCTGTACCCATTCCGGAAAGTGACTCAATAGTTGTCCAGTTGCTGCCATCGGTACTGCCGAGCAGGGTGTAGGCGGCGGCATTGGCAGTTTCCCAGTCGATCTGAAGGGTGTCGATAGACTGTACAGAGCCCAGGTCATAGGTCAGGCTGACATTGTCGATGCCGTGAACACTCTCCCAGCGGGTGCTGCTGTCTCCGTCGATTGCCAGCCCAGCGCTTTGCAGTTCAGAGGTTGCAGTGATACTTGAAGCCTGGCTGTCACCACCGGTTAAGCCCATTTCCCAGATGGAATAGCCGTAGCTTGTGCTGCGCTCAGTAAAGTACAGGCGCACATATCGATAGCTACCACTCAGGCTGTGCTCATCGGTTCTCTCACCGGCAGTGCCGCCGCTAAAGCTGGCCAGTGTAGACCAGGAGCTGGCGTCATTGCTGCCTTGCACCGTATAGGCCGCTGCGTTGGCAGTTTCCCAGTCGATTGTCAGGGTGTTCAGCGCCTCCGCTTCATCCAGGTCCAGGAGCACCCATACTGAGTCGCTGCCATGAGCGCTCTCCCAGCGAGTGGTGCTGTCGCCATCGGTTGCTTGTGCGATGGATTGGATTTCACTGCTGGCGGTGATGCTGGCCTGTGCGATCAGGTCCCGATTGCCACTATCATTGTTGTCGCCCTCGTCGTCTCCATTGTCGGAGTCATCACCAGAGTTATCGCTGCCTCCGGAGAAATAGATATTGTCAATCTCGATATCGCTGATCTCTCCATCTACGCCCAGTAGTTCGAACAGCTGGAGGACGTTGGACATATCCACTTCGTCACTGAAGTCGCTTACGGGGATAGAAATTTGGTGCCATTGACCATCGCGGCTAAAACCGTAGGGGTCGGCGCCGTTGCTAAATTCAATCCACTTCTGCTCCACATCGTCGATGCTGCCGCTTTTCATACCGATTTTAAAGGTCGTGCTGGAGCTGCTTTTCAGGGCAAAATTGAGTGTGGCGGTATCGTTGTCGAAGGCCGACATATCGTAGTAATAGTCAGCGGTGAAGGCCATGCCGAACCAGCCGGCACCAGCGGAGGTGTAGGATAGGGACTCGGAGCCTTCGTAGGGGGAGGTGGATGTCTCGACCAGAGTTTCACCCCAAATATACAGGTTGCCATCGCTGCCCAGCTCGAAAGTGGAGTCTGCCTCGGTGGTTTCACTGTACAGGGAGAAGGTGCCGCTGGGAGCCGCTTTGGCCACACTCTCACTAAAGTAAATATCGTCAATAGAGAGGCTAAAGGCCTCTGCCGGGGCATCGCCGCGCAGCATAATGGCCTGGCTAATGGTGTTGTAATCCACTCCAAACTTACTCAGGGGAATGCTTACTTCGTGCCACTGCCCATCGCGCTCCAGGCCAAAAGTATCGCCTTCTACGCTCAAGTCTACCCAGGACTCGCCACCGCTGGTACTGTTAATACCAATGCCAATACTCTCTTCACTGGTGGTTTTCATACGGAAGTTTAGGTGACCATTTTGATAGTTCATCAAATTTAGGTCGTAGTACATCCATACACCCATGCCGTACCATTCGCCGGCATCAATTTGGAATTCCAGAGCGTCGCTCTCACTGAGGCTGGACTGGCTTTCCATATTGTTCCAGACGTAAAGTTCGATATCGCTTCCAAACGCCAGGGAGTTGGAAATATCGCTGCTGTCTCCGAATACGCCCAGGTTGCCGCTTTTTGCCGTATCGGCTGCCAGGGAGAGTTCGGTGCTGTAGCTGCTGTCATCGTTGTCGTAGATACGTACGTAATCAACGTACATCTTCGCGGGCATTGGCGCCGTGATCTCGCTGTTGTCATAGATCTGCGGGAAGATGCCACCCACCGCCAGGTTGAGAATTAAAAAGTTATGCTGGCGAAATTCATCGAAGGCGGAATCACTGGTGTCAGTCAGTGCGGCGATTTGGTTGGATTCGTCATCCACCCACATAACAATGCTGTCGGGTGTCCAGGTCATGCCGAAGATATGGTAGTCCTCAGTGAGATCGGAGCTGGAGCCGAAGTCTTCAACAAGGTTTTTGGACTCGCCATAATCCGCCTGTCCGGTATAGTCATCGGACTCGTGCCACCAGTGGAAGGCACCGGAAACTTCAGAGTTGACGACACCGGCTTCGAGGGCTTCAGCCATACCGCCTTCGAGAATATCCAGCTCGCCACAGGCGGGCCAGCCGGCTTGACCGTAGTCGCTGCCCAGTTGCCAGAATGCAGGCCACAGTCCCGCGTCCAAATCGGGCAGTTTGATGCGAGCTTCAATGGTTCCGTATTTGTAGGACAGGCGCCCGAGGGACTTCAATCGAGCTGAGGTAAAGCTGCCGTCACTCTCCTGTATCGCCTGAATAATCAGCTTTCCGTCTTCGACGTAAGCATTGCTGCTATCATCGGTATAGTTTTGTAACTCGTTGTTACCCCAGCCGGAATTGCCGACATCGTAGGTCCAGACGGAAGTGTCGATACTGTCTCCGTCAAAATTATCTTCCCAGACCAGAGTTTTTGAGTTGGCTATTGAGGACACAAAAGTGCCGACAATAGCTGCCGCTATCGCTGATTTTTTAATAGTCATGATTTTCTTTCGTTGTTAATTATTTATAAGAATAAAACGCCTGATAGTAGGTGGTGTGACACATCAAGGACTGTTTGTGAAATTAGTGAAGACTGGATACCTAAATTGTTGCTGGTTGAATTTCACTCGAAATAACAGGCGCTTGTCACGGGCAAAGCCTAGCAAAACGATTGTTCTCCGGGAAAGTGGATTCAGACCTTTTATCGTGCTTGCAGTCCTGCTTGTCGCATCCACTTGAAAAATAATTTTTTGTAATTTTTTTACAAGAAAATAAAAGTCTCTTTGGTTTTTTGCTGGTAAATGTTTTACCCGAAAAGCTTTTCAGGGCTGTTTAAATCGAGGGGTTGTGATGACAGTGTGTATATTTATTGTTTGATGTTTTTAGCTGAAGAATTCCTGAGCAATTAGATGCTGGTAACGCTCGGCTGCCTCTGTAAAAGGTGATATCTGTCGGCAGATCAGGCTAGTTTTGATATTGGTGGCAGAGACTGGCTGGTGTAGTAGAAAAAAGGGCGCAGCCAGCTGGCTGTGCCCTTTTGTATTTTTTAGCCTTTATGGGGACCCCGTGGGCACTGTGCCGGCGGGGGACAGTTTCTATGATGATGGTCGTGCCCGCCACGGTGATGTTTATGCCCTTTGTGGCGAGGGGGGCACTTGCGAGTGTGCGGATGGCAGTGATGGCTATCGTCACCGTCTGAACTTCCGCCGGAGAAATAGATATCGTCAATCTCGATATCGCTGATATCCCCGTCAACGCCCAACAGTTCAAATAGCTGAATAACATTGGACATATCTACCTCGTTACTGAAATCGGTAACGGGGATAGATACTTGGTGCCACTCGCCGTCGCGGGTGAAGCTGTAAGGGTCGGAGCCGCTGGCAAATTCAATCCATTGCTGGCCAATATCGGCAACGCTGCCGCTCTTCATGCCGATTTTAAAAGTCGTGTCTGAAGTGGTCTTCAGAGCGAAATTCAGCATTGCGGAATCATTGTCGAAGGCGGACAGGTCGTAATAGTTGTCGGCAGTAAATGCCATTCCAAACCAGCCGGCACCCGAGGAGTAAAAGGAGAGGGATTCCTCACCTTCAAATGGGGTTTGATTGGCTTCCAGCAGGGTGTTGCCCCAAATATACAGGTTGCCGTCAGTTCCCTGGGTGAAAGTTGAGTTGGCCTCGGTGGTTTCGCTGTAGAGAGAGAAGACACCGGTTGGCGCTGTTTTTTCAACGCTCTCGCTGAAATAGACCTCGTCAATGGCCAGAACAAAGTCTTCAGATGCAGCATCGCCGCGAATCATAAATGCCTGGCTGATAGTGTTGAAGTCTACTCCGAGTTTGCTTAGGGGGATACTGACCTGGTGCCATTCGCCGTCGCGCTCAAAGCCGTAGGTATCGTCGCCATCTACCAGGTCTATCCAGGCATCTCCGCCACCAGTACTGGAAATTCCGATGCCGATAGTCTGGCTGCTGGTGGTTTTCATTTTGAGATTGAGATGGCCGTTTTCATAGTTCATCAGATTCAGGTCATAGTGCATCCAAAAGCCCATACCGAACCATTCACCAGCGGTAATCTCTAACTCCAGTGCTTCGTCACCCTCGGCGGCATCGCTGCTAACAGTTGCAGCCATGCTGTTTTGATTCCAGATATACAGCTCTGTATCGGTGCCAAGCTCCAGCGATTCGGATAGGCTGGCGCTCTCAGAAAATACGCCGATATCGCCATTTTTTGCCGTGTCTTCCGCCAGAGAAATTTCTGTGCTGTAACTGCTGTCGTCGTTGTCGTAGATGCGCACATAGTCCACATACATTTTAGCGGGCATAGGTGCGGTGATTTCGCTATTGGTATAAATTTCCGGGAATACACCACCTACCGCCAAGTTCAGGATCAGGAAGTGGTGCTGGCGGAACTCGTCAAAGGCCGGGTCTTCACTGCCGATGCTGATAATTTCATTGGCTTCGTCGTCGACCCACATGGCGATGCTGTCGGGTGTCCAGGTCATGCCGAAAACATGATAGTCCTCGGTGAGGTCCACACTGGAACCGAAATCGTCAACCAGGTTTTTCGATTGGCCGTAGTCTGCCTGGCCGGTGTAGTCATCGGACTCATGCCACCAGTGAAAAGCACCTGAAACCTCGGAGTTGACGGTGCCGGCGCTGAGCGCCTCGGCCATGCCCGCTTCAAGAATATCCAGCTCGCCACAGGCGGGCCAGCCCACTTGGCCGTAGTCGCCACCGAGCTGCCAGAAGGCGGGCCACAATCCGGCATTTAGGTCGGGCAGTTTTATGCGCGCTTCAATAGTGCCGTATTGATAGGTCATGCGACCTAGGGTTTTTAGACGAGCGGAGGTAAAACTGCCGTCATCATTTTGCAGCGCCTGAATAATAAGGTTGCCATCTTCGATATAGGCATTGGCGCTGTCGTCGGTGTAGGTTTGCAATTCATTGTTACCCCAGCCTGAATTGCCGACATCGTAAGTCCAGACGGACTTATCAATACTGTCGCCATCGAAATTGTCTTCCCATACCAGTGTTTTCGCACCGGCAAGTGAAGACACACAGGCACTGACAATCGCAGCTGCAATCGCTGATTTTTTTAAGTTCATGATTTTGTCTTTCTTTAATTGTTTATAGGGTCGCCAACGTCATTATGTTTTTATATGGCTATACTTTCGCGCCCACTGTTGTTGGTGGGGCTTGGAGGTTTATCTGCTTTTTATTTTGGTACTTATTTTTTACTACAGCAGTAACAGACTAACAAAAAGCCGGCAGCTGCAAAGGGAATGTGCGGCCCCTTTATCGTAGGAGCGGTCCAGCTTGTCGCATATATGAAAATTATTTTATTAAAAAATGAGGCGGACAGCGTGGATAAGAGCCCTTGCACATTTTTTGCCCTTTTATCATTAAGCTATTTCTTGTCTTCTAAACTGTTCGGTTGAAATTATTTGCTGAATTTACACCTCTTTTAAAATTTAAATTCTAATTTTTAGCTGAGATAGTGGGAGAGGTTGGATTTGGTGGTTTGGCGGTATTTTTTATCTTTTGGTGCCGGTGTGATCTTGCTGTAAATCCAGGTTCTAATTTTGTTGAGGGCGGCTGAATTTTCGGCGGAGGCGCTGCTCGTTTAAAATGGGGGGCAGGTCGGCGCTGGTCGACATTCAGAATTGGGGCCCGCTTCCGTAGGGTGGGGCCTGGAGGCGGTTGAATAGGATGAAACAGTGGATCACAGAGAGATAATCGAACTTGCCGGTGAGCTGGGTCGGGAGCTGGAAAAGAGAGCGTGGCGAGTGTCGTCGGCGGAATCTTGTAGTGGCGGTGCGATTGCCGCAGCGATTACGTCTGTTGCGGGTGCCTCTAGTTGGTTCGACGGATCAATTGTGAGCTATGCCAATCGGATCAAGAACAGTGTCCTAGGGGTCGATAGTGGCGATCTGAAGCAGTTTGGTGCGGTGAGCGAGCCGGTTGCACGGCAGATGGCCTGTGGGGTTCTGGCGATGATGGATGCCAATCTCGCCGTTGCCGTCAGCGGTATTGCCGGGCCCGATGGCGGCAGTGCAGAGAAGCCGGTGGGTACTGTTTGGATTGCCTGGGCCCATGCGGAGGGGCAGGAGCCGGTACAGATCGATGCGAAGCGCTTCCTGTTCAGCGGCAATCGGGCGGAGGTGCAAGCGCAGACCGTGATCGAGGCACTCAAGGGGATGCTGGCGATTGTCTATGAGCACCCGGTTTGAGCCTGTCCATCGGGTCAATTTTTCCCCGTTTGCGGCCAGCACTGGCCTCTTTTCCGGCAGTGCTCAACTTAATGTGGAGCTGGTACTCAGCTTGAGGAATTACTGGTTGCCTATACAGTAATCCTTCGTTAAGCTTGCCACCACTCAATACAGCTCAGAAATACGGGAATGGTCATGGATTCCAATAAAGACAAGGCGCTAAAGGCGGCGCTCTCTCAGATTGAACGCCAGTTCGGTAAAGGCACTGTGATGCGCATGGGGGACAAGGAACGCGAGCGTATCCCCGCGATCTCCACCGGCTCCCTCGGCCTGGATGTGGCTCTGGGAATAGGCGGCTTGCCGCGCGGCCGTATTGTTGAAATCTATGGACCGGAATCCTCCGGTAAGACCACCCTTACTTTGCAAGTGATTGCCGAGGCCCAGCGCAACGGCGGCACCTGTGCTTTCGTGGATGCCGAGCACGCCCTCGACCCTATCTACGCAGAAAAATTGGGTGTAAATGTCGATGAGTTGATCGTATCCCAGCCGGATACCGGTGAGCAGGCGCTGGAAGTGGCCGATATGCTGGTGCGCTCCGGTGCCGTTGATGTGCTGGTAGTGGACTCCGTAGCGGCCCTGACCCCGCGCGCTGAGATCGAAGGCGAAATGGGTGACTCCCACGTGGGCTTGCAGGCTCGCCTGATGTCCCAGGCCCTGCGCAAGCTCACGGGTAATATCAAGAACACCAATACCCTGGCGATCTTTATCAACCAGATTCGTATGAAGATCGGTGTTATGTTCGGCAGCCCCGAAACCACCACCGGTGGTAACGCCCTCAAGTTCTACTCCTCTGTACGCCTGGATATCCGTCGTATCGGCTCCGTTAAAGATGGCGATGAGGTGGTGGGCAATGAAACCCGGGTGAAAGTGGTTAAGAACAAGGTCGCCCCTCCATTTAAGCAGACCGAATTCCAGATCATGTATGGTGAAGGCATCAACATGATCGGTGAGATTGTCGATTACGGTGTGAAGATGGGGTTGGTAGATAAGGCCGGCGCTTGGTATAGCTACAAGGGCGATAAGATCGGCCAGGGCAAGGCGAATGCCACTAAGTTCCTGCGCGATAACCCCGCTATTCGCAACGAAATTGAAGGCCAGTTGCGCGCGCAGCTGCTCGGTGATCTGGTCCCGGCCACCTCTGAAGAGGCTGTGGAGTTACCGGAAGAGTAGATGCCGTACACAAAAGCGGATTCCTCCGCTGATTCAGCTCAGGCGCTTTTCGGCGCGGCGCTTGAGCTGTTGACCCGCCGCGAGCACTCCTGCCGTGAACTGAGGCAGAAGCTTGCGGCCAAATTCCCCGGTGCCGATTTCGAAGCCCTCCTTGAGCGTCTACAGGAGCTCAACTACCAATCCGATCAGCGCTTTGCCGAGGTATTTGCCCGCTCCCGTGTCCAGCGGGGGCAGGGGCCTATTCGTATTCGCCAGGAGTTACAGCAGCGCGGTGTGGGCGGTGAGTTGATTACTCGGGCTCTGGAGCAGCTGGAAGTGGACTGGTTTGAGCTGGCCGCAGAAATGCTACAGAGGAAATACCGGGCCTCAATAAGTGCTGAGCTCCCCAGAGATCAGTGGCTGAAGGAGCGGGCGCGGCGTCAGCGATATCTGGCTTATCGGGGATTTCCCGCCGATGCGATTGGCTGGGCGCTGGACGGCGATTAATCGGGCTTATATTCTGACCGGTGTCTGGGGAGCTGGTCTATAGCTTTTGGCCGCTCTTTCAGGCGTAGAAAGGGACCAGAAGAATAAGCGCGAGAACTCTATGATCCTGTCTATTGACCAGGGCACCACCGGTACCACAGCCTTTATTTTCGACAGTAAGGGCCATTTGGTTGGCCGCAGCTACGCCGAAATCCCCAATCATTACCCCCAACCTGGCTGGGTTGAGCAGGATGCGCAAGAGATTTGGTCGGTCACTCTCCGGGTCTGTGCCGCAGCACTTGAGCGCGGCGGTATTTGCGCGTCGGATATCACGGCGGTAGGGATTACCAATCAGCGCGAGACCACCATTCTCTGGGACAGATATACCGGCGAGCCGGTTTTTCCCGCGATAGTGTGGCAGTGTCGGCGCTCTGCCGAGGTGTGCCGTGAGCTGGAGGCGCTCGGCCGGTCTGACTGGTTGCGAGCGCGCAGCGGCCTATTGCTGGATGCCTACTTTTCCGCGAGCAAGCTGACCTGGCTATTCCGCCACAACCCCGACCTGCTGAGCCGAGCCCAGAGGGGGGATCTGTGTTTTGGCACGGTGGATAGCTGGTTGATCTGGAAGCTGAGTGGCGGAAGGGCCCATCTTACCGATCACACCAATGCCAGCCGCACCCTGCTGTATAACCTCAAGAACAAAGCCTGGGATAGGGAGTTACTCGACTTCTTCCAGTGCCCAGAATCTATTCTCCCGCAAATTCTGCCGTCGGCAGGTCACTTTATCGATACAGATCCCCAGGCCTTTCTCGGTATGTCAGCTCCGATTTGCGGTGTCGCGGGAGACCAGCAGGCGGCGCTGTTTGGCCAGGGATGTACCGAGCCCGGCAGTATTAAGAATACCTATGGAACCGGTTGTTTTATGTTGGCTTATGCCGGTGAGGATCGCCCGGAGCTTCCTCAGGGCTTGCTGGCTACAGTGGCCTGCGATGCCCGGGGCAAGCCGGCCTATGCCGTAGAGGGGGCGGTGTTTACGGCGGGCTCCGCCATACAGTGGCTGCGCGATGAAATGGGTATGATTCAGCAGGCGGTGGATACCGAGGTCATCGCTCAGAGTATTCCCGATACCCGGGGTGTTTACCTGGTGCCGGCATTTAGTGGATTGGGGGCGCCACACTGGGACCCATCGGCGCGGGGGACTATCTGCGGCTTGAGTCGCGGCGTTGGCCGAGCCGAGGTGGTGCGCGCAACCTTGGAATCTATCGCTTACCAGAGCGACGAGCTGGCCCGCCTAATGGAGCGAGCCCTGGGTTTACCGATAACGCATATGCGGGTGGACGGGGGTGCTTGCGCCAATAACTTCCTGATGCAGTTCCAGGCGGATATCTCTTCTCTGCGCGTCGAGCGCCCTCAGCAGATTGAGTCCACGGCTATAGGTGCCGCACTGCTGGCGGGTATTGGCAGTGGAACCTGGCAGCCACAGGAGTTGCCGGAGTGTCTACAGGAAATCGAGCGGGATTTTATACCGGCAATGGTCGCAGTAGAGCGGGAGCAATTACTAACTGGCTGGCGTAGGGCGGTGAAAGCCTGTAGGGCTTTTTAGCTGGGGCCGCCCATCCTCTTTGCACAATAACTGAAGGGAGGGGTGAGATGTCACAGATCGATAAGTTGCAGGAAACGGTGGCGGCTTTGGTCGATGGCCAGAGGGGGATCTTGGCGGCCGATGAAAGTAGCGGCACTATCGCCAAGCGCTTTGCCACTATCGGGGTTGATTCCACCGAGAAGAGTCGGCGCGACTATCGCGCCGCGCTGCTGTCTTGCAAGGGCTTGGGTGAGTGTATTAGCGGCGTTATTTTGTTCGAGGAAACTCTGGGGCAAAAGGATATTGAGGGGCGCCCTCTGCCTGAAGTGGCCGCAGCTCAGGGCATACTGCCGGGCATTAAAGTGGACAAGGGCAAGGGACCCTTACCGGGAGCCCCGGGAGATATGATTACCTATGGGCTGGACGGCTTGTCCGAGCGCTTGCGGCAGTACAAGGTACAGGGGGCGCGCTTTGCCAAGTGGCGCGAGGTCTACGCTATCGGCCACCACAACCCCACGGGCCTCGGGCTTAGCGCAAATGCGGAGATGCTGGCCCGCTACGCGGCCGTGTGTCAGGCCGAGGGGGTGGTACCTATTGTGGAGCCCGAAGTGTTGATGGATGGCGAGCACGATATTGAACGCAGTGCGGCGGTGAACGAGCGGGTTTGGCACTCTGTATTTCACGCTCTTCACCAGCACGGGGTAATACTGGAATTGATGTTACTTAAGCCGAGCATGGTGACCCCGGGGGCGAAAGCGGAGTCGGCTGACCCCGGGCAGGTGGCGGAATATACCCTGCGCAGTTTGCGCCGAACCGTGCCAGCGGCAGTACCGGGGATTAACTTTCTCTCTGGGGGGCAGGGGCCGGAAGAGGCCACCGCCAACCTCAATGCCATGAACCAGCGGGGGGCTGAGCCCTGGCAGTTGAGCTTTTCTTATGGGCGCGCGCTTCAGGAGCCGGCGCTCGCCGCTTGGCAGGGGCGCCCAGAAAACGTTGCGGCAGCGCAGGAAGCGTTGCTCAAGCGTTCTCGAATGAATCATTTGGCAATGTTGGGTAGGTATCGCGAAGCTCTGGAGTAGCCCGCGAAATAAGAATTAATAGGGAAATTAAGGAAGTTGAAATGGAATTTGTCACAAAGGGGGTGACACTGCACTACCGGTGTTGGTGGGTTGATGGGGCGCTGGGTGTCGTGGTTATTTCACACGGATTGGGAGAGCACAGTGGGCGCTATAGCGAGCTGGCGGGGGATCTGAATCGGGCTGGATACAGTGTCTATGCACTGGATCATTATGGCCATGGACTGTCGGAGGGGCGGTGCGGCCATATTGAGGATTTTGCGCTTTACAGCGAGGACCTCAACCAATTCATCGCCCTGGTAAAAAGTGTAAACCCCGGGCTTAGTTTGCACCTTCTCGGGCACAGTATGGGGGCGGTTATCGCCTGTGGCTGTGTGATCCGCTACGGCTCGGTCGATAGCTTAAGCCTCTCTGCGCCGGGGTTTCGCGCTAAAAATGAGCCGAAAGGGTTTTTGTTGTGGCTGGCGTTACTGTTTGCTCGCGGGTTTCCGCGGTTGCTTCTCTCCAGCCGGATAAATAGCCGCTGGCTATCCCGGGACCCGGAGGTCGTCAGGCGCTATGGCGAGGATAAATTAGTGCATGGCAGCATATCCCTATGCTGGTTCGAGGCTTTTATCCGTGAGCGGACCTTTCTCTCGGAGCGGCTGGGTAGGCTATCTGTACCCTGTCTGCTGCTATTGCCGGAGTCGGATAAAATTGTCGATGTAGAGCTGAGCCGCAAATGGTTTGAGCGGCTGGGTTCAAAAAACAAACAGCTACACTGTTTCCCGAAATCCTACCACGAGGTATTTAACGAGGTGGAGGAGGGGCGCCTGGCTCGGGAGTTGTTAATCGGTCATCTCAACGCTGTAGTTGCAGGCCGCACCGCTGTCACGCAAGGGTAAAAAAGCGTAAAACCCCAAAATAGCGCAACATAAGCGAGAGTGAATACCGTGTAAAAGCGTATGAAGCATTGTATGATACGCGGTCATTTTTGCCCCTCGGAAGTACTGCCGGGGGAAAATAGTGGGGTAGAACATGGATAAAAAGTTGCTGAGCCTATTGGTGTGCCCGGTGAGTAAAGCACCGCTCGAATACCGGGAGGACACTCAGGAGTTGGTCTGTAAGGCCAGCGGCCTGGCCTACCCTGTACGGGATGGCATACCGGTAATGCTGGAGTCTGAAGCGCGGCAGCTGACAGCCGAGGAAAAGCTGGAAAAATAAACCTATGGGTGAACCCAGCGTTTTCAGTCAAATTATCTCGGGAGATATTCCTACCGAGATGATCTACGAGGATGACCAATGTGTCGTTATTGAGGATCGCGCGCCACAAGCGCCGACCCATCTCCTCATTATCCCACGCAAACCCCTAGTGAATTTATCCGATGCTCAGGTTGAGGATAAATCCCTGCTCGGCCACCTGATGTGGGTTGCGGCAGAACTGGGGCGCAAGCTGGGACTCGAAGGCTATCGACTGGTGGTTAATAATGGTCGAAGCGCAGGTCAAACTGTATTTCACCTGCACGTCCACCTGCTGGCTCAAAAAAGAATGCCCGAGCAGGGACTCGCACAATAGTGGGCTAGAAGTGACACCGAGTCACGGAGGCCAACCAAATAAAACTCAACTAACGAAGTGGAATTACGCCGGATGAAAAGCGCACAAATTCGCGACGCCTTTCTGAATTATTTTGCTGAGCAGGGCCATACGGTTGTGCCCTCAAGCTCCCTGGTTCCGGGCAACGACCCGACGCTGCTATTCACCAATGCCGGCATGGTGCAGTTTAAGGACACCTTTCTGGGGCAGGAAAAGCGTTCCTACAATCGCGCCACCAGCTCGCAGCGCTGTGTGCGTGCCGGGGGCAAACATAACGACCTCGAAAATGTCGGTTATACCGCACGCCACCACACGTTTTTTGAGATGCTCGGCAACTTTAGCTTCGGCGATTATTTCAAGCGCGAAGCGATTCGTTTTGCCTGGGAGTTCCTGACTAAGGTATTGAACCTGCCGGAGGAGCGCCTCTGGGTAACCGTACATATCAGCGATGATGAAGCGGCTGATATTTGGTTGAAAGAGATGGGGGTGAGTGCCGAGCGCTTCTCCCGCCTCGACGAGGATAACTTCTGGCAGATGGGCGACACCGGTCCCTGCGGTCCCAGTTCTGAAATTTTCTATGACCACGGTGCCGATGTGCCCGGCGGTCCCCCCGGTTCCGATAACGACGATCTCGATCGCTATATCGAGATCTGGAACCTGGTATTTATGCAATATGAGCGCACCGCTGATGGCGAGTTGCACCCGCTGCCCAAGCCGTCAGTGGATACCGGTATGGGCCTGGAGCGCATCGCCGCTGTAATGCAGGGTGTGCATTCCAACTATGAAATTGACCTGTTTCAAGCGCTGCTGAAAGCGGCCGGGGAAGTGGTTGGCTGTAGCAATCTGGAAGAGAAGTCCCTGCGGGTGATCGCCGATCACATCCGCTCCTGCTCATTCCTGATTGCCGATGGTGTAATGCCCTCCAATGAGGGGCGCGGATTTGTACTGCGCCGTATTATTCGCCGCGCCGTGCGCCACGGACACAAGCTTGGACACAAAGAGATCTTCTTCTACAAACTGGTAGAAGCGCTTGCAGAGCAGATGGGAGATGCCTACCCGGAGCTGCGTGAAAAGCAGCAGTTAATTGAGAGCGCGCTGCGCAAAGAGGAAGAGCAGTTTGCCAAGACCCTGGATAAGGGCATGGCGCTGCTGGAAGATGCCCTGAGCTCTCTTGAGGGTAGTGAAATCCCCGGTGAGTTGGTCTTCACTCTGCACGACACCTATGGCTTCCCTACAGACCTGACCCAGGATATCGCCCGTGAGCGCGGCCTGTCCCTGGATATGGATGGCTATGAGGCCGCTATGGAGGCCCAGCGCCAGAGAGCCCGCGCTGCCGGTAAGTTTAAACAGGACTATACCGATGTCCTCGAATTGGATGGCGCCACTGAGTTTCTCGGTTACAGCGCGACTGCGGCAAGCGGCAAAGTCTTGGCCATTGTTAAAGATGGCGAACAGGTTGAACGCCTGGAAGAAGGGGAAGAGGGCGCGATTGTGCTGGACCAGACCCCCTTCTACGCAGAGTCCGGCGGCCAGGTGGGCGATAGCGGTTATTTGAGTGCCGCCGATGCCCGCTTTGAAGTGCGCGACTGCACCAAGCAGGGCGCGCATCACTTGCACAGTGGTAAGGCGCTAAAAGGCGCTATTGCCGTCGGTGAAACCCTTGAGGCCACCGTGTCTGCTGATGTTCGCCAGTCCACCGCGCTGAACCACTCCGCAACGCACTTATTGCACGCGGCCTTGCGCAAGGTGTTGGGTGAGCATGTGACCCAGAAGGGTTCCCTGGTGGACTCCGAGCGCCTGCGCTTTGATTTCTCCCACCCCGAAGCGGTGACGGCAAAACAATTGCATGCGATTGAATCCCTGGTGAACGGCCAAATTCGCGCAAATACCCCAGTTGAAACACGCGAAACCGATATCGAGTCGGCAAAAGCCATGGGCGCTATGGCCCTATTTGGCGAGAAGTACGGCGATACTGTTCGCGTACTCTCAATGGGTGAAGCCGACGACAGGGCTTTCTCTGTGGAGCTGTGTGGCGGCACCCACGTTAAGCGCACCGGGGATATCGGCTTGCTCCGTATTGTTGGTGAGAGCGGTATCGCTTCCGGTCAGCGCCGTATCGAAGCGGTAACAGGTGCCCACGCAATGTCTCTGTTCGATCAGGCCCAGCATCGCCTGGAACATGTGGCCACTTTGCTTAAGGCGCGCCCGGACACTTTGGCGGATAAGGTCGAGCAGCTTTTGCTCAATAACCGCAAGCTGGAGAAAGAGATCGCCCAGCTCAAAACCAAGTTGGCCAGCGGTGCCGGCGGAGACCTCTCCGCTCAGGCCATTGATTTGGCCGGCTTTAAGGTGCTGGCAACCTCCATTGATGGCGCTGACGCCAAGTCTCTGCGCGATCTGGCGGATCAAATGAAGAACAAACTCGGCAGCGGCGTGGTATTGCTGGCGGCTCCGGGAGATGAAAAAGTCGCCCTGGTAGCGGCGGTGACCCAGGACCTGACTGACCGCCTTTCTGCCGGTGACCTTATGCGTTTTGCTGCCGGCAAACTGGGCGGTAAAGGCGGCGGTCGAAAGGATATGGCTCAGGGCGGGGGAACCGATGTATCTGAACTCCCCAATATGTTGAAAGAGGTGCCAAGCTGGATCGAACAATCCTTAGGCTAGTTAAGTTTTGTCAAATTAGCGGCCTAAACAGGTAGTCGAGTTGATTTCGCTGA
>NZ_CP174297.1:4795000-4922589 GCF_052466995.1 Microbulbifer regidiadema (SeqCode)
AGGGCGTTTAGTTGCAGGCAATAGACCCGAAACCCGGCGATCTATCCATGGGCAGGTTGAAGGTTGAGTAACATCAACTGGAGGACCGAACCCACTAATGTTGAAAAATTAGGGGATGACCTGTGGATCGGAGTGAAAGGCTAATCAAGCCGGGAGATAGCTGGTTCTCCTCGAAAGCTATTTAGGTAGCGCCTCGCGTCTCACCCTCGGGGGTAGAGCACTGTTTGGGCTAGGGGGTCATCCCGACTTACCAACCCCATGCAAACTCCGAATACCGAGGAGTGCAATCGCGGGAGACACACGGCGGGTGCTAACGTCCGTCGTGGAAAGGGAAACAACCCAGACCGCCAGCTAAGGTCCCAAATATCAGTTAAGTGGGAAACGATGTGGGAAGGCCCAGACAGCTAGGAGGTTGGCTTAGAAGCAGCCATCCTTTAAAGAAAGCGTAATAGCTCACTAGTCGAGTCGGCCTGCGCGGAAGATATACCGGGGCTCAAACTGATAACCGAAGCTGCGGATGCTAATTTATTAGCATGGTAGAGGAGCGTTGTGTAAGCCGTTGAAGGTGGATCGGGAGGTCTGCTGGAGGTATCACAAGTGCGAATGCTGACATGAGTAACGATAAGGGGGGTGAAAAACCCCCCCGCCGGAAGACCAAGGGTTCCTGTCCAACGCTAATCGGGACAGGGTTAGTCGACCCCTAAGGCGAGGGCGAAAGCCGTAGTCGATGGGAAACAGGTTAATATTCCTGTACTCGCTATTACTGCGACGGAGTGACGGAGAAGGCTAGGCCGGCATGGCGATTGGTTGTCCATGTTTAAGGTTGTAGGCTTATGACTTAGGCAAATCCGGGTCATACTCTTTAATGAGAAGGCTGAGAGCTGATGACGAAGCCCACTTAGTGGGTGAAGTGGTTGATGCCCTGCTTCCAGGAAAAACTTCTAAGCTTCAGGTAATAGTGAATCGTACTCTAAACCGACACAGGTGGTCAGGTAGAGAATACCAAGGCGCTTGAGAGAACTCTGGTGAAGGAACTAGGCAAAATGGTACCGTAACTTCGGGAGAAGGTACGCCGGTTTTGGTGATGGGACTTGCTCCCTAAGCTGAGGCCGGTCGAAGTGACCAGGTGGCTGCGACTGTTTATTAAAAACATAGCACTGTGCAAACTCGTAAGAGGACGTATACGGTGTGACGCCTGCCCGGTGCCGGAAGGTTAATTGATGGGGTTAGCTTCGGCGAAGCTCTTGATCGAAGCCCCGGTAAACGGCGGCCGTAACTATAACGGTCCTAAGGTAGCGAAATTCCTTGTCGGGTAAGTTCCGACCTGCACGAATGGCGTAACGATGGCCACGCTGTCTCCACCAGAGACTCAGTGAAATTGAAATCGCTGTTAAGATGCAGTGTACCCGCGGCTAGACGGAAAGACCCCGTGAACCTTTACTACAGCTTTGCACTGAACTTTGAGCCTACTTGTGTAGGATAGGTGGGAGGCTTTGAAGCAGTAACGCTAGTTACTGTGGAGCCGTCCTTGAAATACCACCCTGGTATGTTTGAGGTTCTAACTCTGGTCCGTTATCCGGATCGAGGACAGTGTATGGTGGGTAGTTTGACTGGGGCGGTCTCCTCCCAAAGAGTAACGGAGGAGTACGAAGGTGCACTCAGCATGGTCGGAAATCATGCAATGAGCATAATGGTATAAGTGCGCTTGACTGCGAGACAGACATGTCGAGCAGGTACGAAAGTAGGTCATAGTGATCCGGTGGTTCTGTATGGAAGGGCCATCGCTCAACGGATAAAAGGTACTCCGGGGATAACAGGCTGATACCGCCCAAGAGTTCACATCGACGGCGGTGTTTGGCACCTCGATGTCGGCTCATCACATCCTGGGGCTGAAGCCGGTCCCAAGGGTATGGCTGTTCGCCATTTAAAGTGGTACGCGAGCTGGGTTTAGAACGTCGTGAGACAGTTCGGTCCCTATCTGCCGTGGGCGTTGGAGATTTGAGAAGAGTTGCTCCTAGTACGAGAGGACCGGAGTGAACGAACCTCTGGTGTTCCGGTTGTCACGCCAGTGGCATTGCCGGGTAGCTATGTTCGGACGGGATAACCGCTGAAAGCATCTAAGCGGGAAGCCTCCTTCAAGATAAGATCTCCCTGAGGCCTTGAGCCTCCTGAAGGGCCGTGGAAGACTACCACGTTGATAGGCTGGGTGTGGAAGCGTTGTGAGGCGTTGAGCTAACCAGTACTAATTGCCCGTGCGGCTTGACCATACAACAGAGATGGTTACTAACGACTAGCGCAAGCTAGCGGATTGTGGAATGAAAGACACACAATAATCGCTTGCGGTGTATTACTACAGATTGTTTTACCGACTTATTTGGGGTTATCGCCGGTCAATAATGACCGAGGCAAACAGCGATAACGCGGCAGGCCAAGCAGATTGCTTATAAGACCAACGCCAACCCAAGCCAGTTTGCCTGACGACCATAGAGTTGTGGAACCACCTGATCCCTTGCCGAACTCAGAAGTGAAACGCAACATCGCCGATGGTAGTGTGGGGTTTCCCCATGTGAGAGTAGGTCATCGTCAGGCTTCTAAAAAAGAAACCCCCGCAGGGAAACCTGCGGGGGTTTTGTTTTTTTGGATACGGTGAAATATTTTTACTACCTCGCAGCGCCTGCGCTGCCATGTGACAAGCGGTGCACCGAAGGTGCCAGCTTGGTACGCCGAAGGCGCCCGCAGGGTGGCGAGCACTGCTCGCCATACAGTGTAGGTCGCTGTAGCCGATAACTCGTTGGGTTGGAGGTAGGATAGCTGTGCCTGTGACAGTCTAAAGCGGTGCAGGGGTTTACCAGACTTCCAATTCCCAAAAGGCTCATCTAATAGGGTGGCCCTTTTTTCTACCTGAAAAATATCGATAAATGCTTTTTCTAGCATACAGGGTCTTTGTCGCTATCTGAGTTATACGCTGCCCCCTAGGTATTAGCTTGTTACGTTTAAGAGCTCTATAGGCTGGGGAATAGGCTGGGGAGCAACACTAGCTCCCTTAGTGGGATTCACCGATAAGACGTTAGGTAAATGGGCGCTCACATTTCACCCCAACATTAAAGCTATAAACAAAGGATATATCGCTATGGTTTAGCTCTTTTTCGAGAGCTGAATTGAAGGAAAATTTATTTCTTATAGTATCTGGAATTTCTCTTTTCGTGATGAAGTGGCGCATGCATAAGATGCTATTCTCACTGCCGGCTAAATATATTGAATCCAGTAGCGAAACAAAGCTCTCTTCATTGAGGTAAGCGGAAACATCAGAAATTGAAAATTTATCAATTTTGCTTTTTGAGTTGTATAAATGTTGTTCTAGTGGCGACGTTACCATTTCTATGGTCGTGTTATCTAGCGCACCCTTAATTAGGGGGTAGTTGTTTTTTTCTAAGTATAGGGGCAATCCTTGCTCGGGGTTATATTTTCCGGTTAGCAGAAATGTCATAAAGAAATTATCAAGGACTAGATGGTTCATTAGGGAGTGATCCATTCTGCCCAATAGGTATTCGGAAACCGATATTGCTTGAGGGATGTGTTGGTAGAATCCCGGATCTTTAAGAAAAAACTTAAAGAAATACTTGTTGGTAAGAAACTGTAAAAATGTTTTCCATGCAGGGGTGTTCCACTGGCTCCTAACAAATTCACGTTGATCTTCAATATTGTTTAGGCTGGTTAGGGTTTTTATTTTGTTGGGGCGGATAGCTTTAATAATTACACTGATTAGTTTGAAGTGCTTTTCGAAAGCGCCCTCATAGATAAAGCCTTTTTCAATGATGGCTTTGTTCTCTGCCCAAAATAGTTCTGCTTTTTTTGATAGTAGGTGTTTTATTTCGTTATAAGTGTTTTGCCTTTCCTGGCATGGGAGGATGCCTGAGAAGCTCAAAAATTCCTCATGATTTAGTGCCTGTATCCCGGCTATTTTTAGTTCCAAAAGGTAGTTTTGGCAGGGGTTTAAGTCAATAGCGGTTATTTTTTTGGGTTTGCCCAATAGGAGGCTTAAGACACGATCTCCGCCGCCAGTAATACATAAAACACTATCGTTCTCATTGATATTCAGGGCCTTCAATTCGGATCTGGAATCTTCATTTGGCCCTGAGTAACTAATCCTTTCTGCGTAATCAGAAAGTAATATGTCATTGGGTTTGTTCATGATATGTTTGGTTGGACTGCTTTTACTGCTAGCTTGCTTGGGTTAAAAAATAATCTACAATTTTGCTTAGATAGCTCTTGCTATTGCGCCATTGGTTCTGGATAGGGCGACCTAACACTCTTTGACTGTTACTGCTGCAAAACCTGAAGTCACTGTTTAGAAAGGGTGCATTTTGCGCAGCGCTAATACTCTCAAGTACATTTTTTTCCTTTTCAGATAGATTGTTTAATACTTTGCGCTCATGCTGAGATTGTCTTAGGTCTAGTTTAAAGTAATCACGATTGAATTTAATGAATTTATCGACTGTCATCGGGTTTGAGTCGGCAATGTTAAAGTACTGGTTTTTTGTGCTTTCATGATTACCTGAAATTTTTAATATGGCTTCACAGCAGATATCAACAGGTATGACATTGATAAAACTGCCTGAAAGATATTTTAGGTGGATGGGAATTTGTATGTTTTGCTCTTTTAATTGATTTAGCAGTCTCACATACTCATAGTAGCCCAACTGAGAATTTGTGTAACCGCTCACAGAATCCCCTAAGACAATGGTTGGTCTGTAGATGGTGTATTCCAGGTCTTTTGACTCTGCGATTAAATTCTCTGCGATGTTTTTTGTATAATCATAAGCATTAAAAAATTTGTTCGGTCGATAGAGGGTTTCCTCTATAGCTACTCCATTGGCATAAGCCTTGCCGGCAATAAAGGCGGTCGATATTTGATTGAGCCGACATTTAGCTGTTGTAGCAATGTCGATTAACCGATTTACACCGATAACATTAGTATTTATGCTTTTCTGCAAATTACTATAGCTATAGTGCATGTCAGCGGCACTATTCCATATGGCGCCAATATGCAGAGAACATAGCTGTCTATAAGGTTTCGCAGATAAACCAAAGTTTGGCTTATTCAGATCACCTAATATGACTGTGAGTCGATCAAAATCACTCTTTGAAACCTTATAGAGGGGGTTGACTATGCTGTTGTTCTGCTTTAGTTGCTCGACTCGATTATAGGTTTCATTGCGAGCGATCAAAACTACATTAAACCCTTTTTTTAATAGTCCCCAGGTCAAGTATTGGCCTATAAAGCCAAAGCCGCCAACAACGAGTTGTATTTGTTGTAGCTCTTGTATTTCAGATAATTTTTTAAAGGTATGTTGGTTTTGCTTCATTAATTCACAGCAGACATTTATGGCAATGAGATGGAGGTGTATTTCGGGAAGTAAAAGTCAACACCCTCTCCGGGGTCACTTTTAATTGGTTAGATCTTTTGTTGCGGAATGTAAAAAAGTGACCTGGTGTGGGTTTTTTGTTGAGAATGCCTGTAATTAGTGTGCTTAATCTGTCCATCTATTTTCTAAGGCCAGTAAGCTGGCGGTAAATTCAGATAACGGTATTAAACAGTAGCGATATCGCGGTGTTCTCATCTATTGCCGTAGTTGTATCAGTAACTCAAGCAATAAGTTTCTAGTCGAGCACCATTGATTAATTGTAGTACAGCTAAGTCGATCACCTACAAGTTGACTGTTGATTCCCTGCTCTTGCTGTCGCTTCTACAAGTATTTCCAATCATCACGGATAGCGGCTTGATTTTGTCCAGCCAGCTGCTTCTTGTAGGCGATTTGTCGTTTCTTGTGTGGGTATTTTTTATCAACAGCTCTTTTTACATATTTCGATATGATCTAGTCATTCGCTTGATTTTATAACTTCGTCCGTGGGCGGCTAAAGGTAAGTCTATGTGGGAGGGGCAGTAAGTTCAGGATTGAATGGATTTGCTAAATCATTCACGGTTAGTCTGGGGGGGATTTCTTCTCTGGAATAGGGGTTAGCTTAGCTGCCAAAAAAACTTGCCTGGTTCTCATTTTTTGAATGGAGCTTGGGCAAAGCGTACTGTAAGCGACTGAAATGAGAAATGGCGGGTAAGATTGGTCAAAACCGGTAAAAGGAGAATTACCTGTGAGTGGGATAGGGCGTACTTTAATCATATTAATGGCTGTTGGGAGCCTGGGTGTCATTAGTGGTTGCTCCAAGGATGTGGAAGTTACTAGGGTGGCAGGAAAAGTTACTGTAGGGGCAGAAAAAGTTACTCAGAAAAGTATTGCTGCAAGGATTGATGGTGAGGAAATTACTGTAGGAGAGCTAGATGGCAACCTTCAGTTTGTTTTACACGATATTGCGGAAATGGAGCATAAACTGCGTCTCAACAAATTACAGGAAATAATTGCGAAAACCACAGAGGTAGGTAAAGATATTGAGATTCTTTTGCCTGTTCCTGAACCACCGCGTATAGAGCTCCCCTACGAGGGCAGGAGTGTCAGGGGTAACCCCGAAGCACCGGTAACTATTGCGGTTTTTTGCTCCTACCAATCCCCCCACTGCAAGTCTTTTCAGCCTATGCTGAGACAGTTATTAAATAAATATCCCGGCTGGGTACGCCAGGTAAATTTCGATTTTCCATTGAAATTTCATCGGGAGGGTATCAGGGCTGCGACTTCTGCGCGATGTGCCGCTGAGCAGGGTATTTTCTGGGAATATCATGATGCTCTATATACAAAAACTCCCGATTTGGGCGCTGAAACCTACTCTCAGACAGCCAGGCATTTATTAATGGATGGCAATCGCTTTGTGAGCTGTATAGAAGAGGGCGGCTACAGAGATTTAGTACTACAAGATCAGGATATAGCCTTACAGCTGGGCCTTCAAAATGTACCGATTGTGTTTATAAATGGACTGTATCTAAAAGGAAAGCGACCTTTTAAGCAGTATGCTTATTGGATAGAAAAGGAGTTGGTCAAACTCGATATAGACCCCAAACAAGATCATGCATGGATACAGACAAAAAATAATAAAGACAGGTTGCCCGTAACAAATCTTCCCCTTGCTCTGGTGGGTATTAGCAAGTCGAGTGTGGAGAGTAAGTCCAGGGCTTTAATTGAGGTGGAGGGGCAGAGGGCTCAGTATTTCTTCCCGGGACAAGCACTTCTTAAGGAGGTTAGTTTAAAGCGTTTACAGGAGGGGTATGCCGTTATTGATAATCGAGGCACGGTTGAACGTTTACCTCTGAAGGGTGAAGGTCAAAATGTTATTCCTTTAACTTCTTCCCTCCAGCACGATGAGTCACTGCGCCAGCGTATTGAACAGCCTCAAGGTGCACAGGGTAAAAAGCTTATTGATCCAGATGGGGTATTGACCCTTGGGCAAGCGTGGTTAGCGCAGCAGCTGGAGCAGCGTGAGGCCCTTGAGGCTAAGTTTATTAAAGCGGAGCTGGAGGTTGAGGGTCACCACTTGATGCGCTTGGAGGGCGTGGCTGACAATGAGTTCTTTACTGCACTTGGCTTTGAGGAAAATGATGTACTGTTGAGAGTTAACGATAGCTGGGTTCACAGTGGTCAGAATGAGCTGTGGAATGCCCTTACCAGTGGTAAGGTTATTGATGTCGCTTTTATGAGAAAAGGTTTGCCACATCGATTGCAGTATGTGGTTGAAGAGCTTGGTTACTTTGAAGAGAACTCCGAGGAGTAATTTAAGCTGGGCCCGCTATAATTTTATTGCGGGCCCCAATTTACCGAGCAGAAAAAATTAATTATTTATCTGGGTTTCCCTGCCACAACAGGTCGGCAACGATATTTTGCCCTTGAATACTGGGATGGAAGCAGTCGCCTCCGTCGATATCATCTTTGTTAAATTGGAAAGTGCCAGCATTTAATTTATTTTCGCCGGTATATTCAGCAACAACTTCGACGCCATTTGTGCCATTGTAGCTATGCGCCTCCTCAGCAAGGATTTCGTTATAGCGCTGTTGGGCTGCGCCTATAGCGTTATAGCGGGTTGCGTAACTCTCCCCATTCATACTGCCGCCGTTAGTTGCGATGCGACAGATCCCGAAGGTTGACCAGACGCTCTCGCAGTCTACCCGGGAATCCTCGCTCTGCTTATCCAGGCCAGCGGCACGGAGATCGTGTACACGGGGTACCGAGCCGAGAACAATGGTTGAGCCGTTGGGGAGCCCATCGACCAGCTTATCCAGCCCCGCGCGAACTGCCGATCGCCACTCACTATCGGTATAGAGTGGATCTTTACAGTTAGCTGGGTCGACGCACTCCCGATTGCAGATATCATTGCCTCCCAGTATCACTTCGACATGATCGGCCAAATTTTTCTGGGAGAGAATCCGATCGGCTTGGGCCGAGAAATTGTCTCCTCCATCACGCATTTCTGCACCGGATTCCGCAGCATTTTTATTGGCAATCATACTGAGGGAGTTGATCATATATTTATCATAGACACTCTCCACTGACTCATCATCGCCATCAAACCAGGAGTGCTCGGGCTGGTCGCCGCCGAGAAGGCAAAATAGATCCCAGAAATACTTATTGCGGGTACAGTCTGCACCGAATGCCATGGTAATACTGTCGCCAGCAGCGACAGACTTAGAGGGCCCCGCCATCACTGTCTGTATTGGCAGAATACACAAAAAACTTAAGGTTACTAAAACTCTATATTTATTCCACACGCTATTTTCTCCCACACCGACTTTCGCCGTAAATTGTTATCATTTTTTTCGCTGCTACGGTAAACGTGAGGGAGTGTAGGACGCGCTCAGAAATTATGAGCAGTGAATGCTTTAGACTTCCTGGTCAGATTTCAATAAATTGAAGTCCGTCGGAGTTTTGACGTCAATAACATCGCTCTATTTTTTGTAGCCTCACAACGGCCTAATTTTTTAGAGGACTTTTACGCCGCCTGTTCATCCTTTGAAGCTTCCACTATACTGCGCTCTGCTTGTCGGAGTGCCTGTGGGCTGAGATCGCTGTTGCGAGATCCGTTGAACCTGATCGGGGTAACCCCCGCGTAGGGAACAAGATCTGAAGTCGCCTGTTTTTTACAGTTTGGCGGCTTTTCTCTTTGTGTGCGCCCTGGACGCTGCGACCTTTAAATTTTCAAGCTTTAAGGTTACGCATGTCCGAGATCATTGAACAATCCAGTAAAGTCGGAAAATCTTCCCGCGCTGCCAGTCGCGATTCCGCGAAAGAGTTCCTTGAGAACCTCACTGTTCAGTCTTTCCCCAATTCGAGTAAGGTGTATTTACCCGGTGAAACACCCGGTATTCAGGTGGGTGCCCGCCAGATTTGTCTGGGGGACAGTGTGGTTGGCGGGGACGCAGAGAATCCGCTGTTGGAACCCAATGAGCCCCTCACCATTTACGATACTTCGGGCCCTTACTCCGAGCCCAATTTCAACGTGGATGTCCGCGAGGGACTGCCCAAGCTGCGCCAGGGTTGGGTAGAGGCTCGCGAAGATACTGAGAAATTGGACTCTCGCCAGGCGGCCTACAGCCAGAAACGCATGGCGGATCAGGGGCTGGACCATATTCGCTTTGAAAACCTACCCAGTCCTCGCCGGGCCAAGCAGGGGCAGAATGTATCGCAGATGCACTATGCCCGCCGTGGCATTATCACCCCAGAGATGGAATTTGTCGCAGTGCGCGAGAATATGGGGCGGGCCAAAGTGGCGGCGGAAATGGGTGAGAGTGAATACCAGAAGGCACGTGATGGTATTTATATTCCCGAGCAAATCACCCCGGAATTTGTGCGCCGGGAAGTGGCCGAAGGGCGGGCGATTATCCCTGCGAATATTAATCACCCGGAAGTGGAGCCGATGATTATCGGGCGCAACTTCCTGTGCAAGGTGAATGCAAATATTGGTAATTCCGCTGTGACTTCTTCCATTGAAGAGGAAGTGGAAAAGCTGGTTTGGTCTACCAAGTGGGGGGCGGATACGGTGATGGATCTGTCTACCGGTGCCAATATCCATGAAACCCGCGAATGGATTCTGCGCAACTCACCGGTGCCCATCGGTACTGTGCCAATTTACCAAGCGCTGGAGAAGGTCAACGGAATTGCCGAAGATCTTAACTGGGATGTTTTCCGAGATACCTTGATCGAGCAGGCGGAGCAGGGGGTGGATTACTTTACCATCCATGCGGGTGTGCTGTTGCGCTATGTGCCGCTCACCGCCAAACGCATGACCGGGATTGTGTCTCGCGGTGGTTCCATCATGGCCAAGTGGTGCCTCGCCCACCACAAAGAGAATTTCCTCTACACCCACTTTGAGGAAATCTGTGAAATTATGAAAGCCTATGATGTGAGCTTTAGTCTCGGTGATGGCCTGCGTCCGGGCTCTATTGCCGACGCCAATGATGAAGCTCAGTTTGGCGAACTGCACACGCTTGGCGAACTGACCGAAATCGCCTGGAAGCACGATGTCCAGACCATGATCGAAGGCCCCGGCCATGTGGCGATTCACAAGATTAAAGAGAATATGGATGAGCAGCTGAAGCACTGCCACGGCGCTCCTTTCTACACCCTCGGCCCATTGACCACAGATATCGCCCCCGGTTACGACCATATTACCTCCGGTATCGGTGCCGCGCTGATCGGCACCTACGGTTGCGCCATGCTCTGCTATGTCACGCCGAAAGAGCACCTGGGTCTACCCAACAAAGAGGATGTTAAAGAGGGGCTGATGGCCTATAAGATTGCGGCTCATGCAGCAGACTTGGCCAAGGGGCATCCTCGGGCACAGAAACGCGATGACGCCCTGTCAAAGGCCCGCTTTGAATTCCGCTGGGAAGACCAATTTAATCTCGGTTTGGACCCGGAGCGGGCGCGCGCCTATCACGATGAAACCCTGCCGAAGGAATCCGGCAAGGTAGCCCACTTCTGTTCCATGTGCGGCCCGAAATTCTGCTCGATGAAAATTACCCAGGACGTGCGCGATTATGCCGCCAAGCAGGAAGCGGCACAGGGCATGGAGGAAATGTCGATTAAATTTAAAGACATGGGCAGTGAGATTTATCACAAGGGCTGATAAGTATTTTGGGGGAGATTGCCCTCCCCCAAAAGTCGGGAAGCACAGCTGCGCTGGGTCAATAGTGCTTAGCGCTCGGTGCCGATTTGGATTTGCGAAGATAGGTGGTCTGTGACAAGCGCAAGCAAAGCCAAAATAGCGATTGCCGGTGGCGGCCTGCTGGGGCGCTTGCTCGCCTGGCGGCTCTGCCAGCGGGAACTGGATATCACCCTGTTTGAAGCTGGTGACTTGTCGGCAGCGGGAGGGGGAGCCTGTTGGACGGCAGCAGGTATGATCTCGCCACTGTCTGAACTGGTCCACTGCGATAAACAGGTTTACACCCTGGGACTGAAGAGCCTGGAGCTTTGGTCTGAATGGTCCCGGCAGTTGGAGCAGCAGAGCGGGCAGCAAG
The DNA here is from genome assembly GCF_052466995.1 of Microbulbifer regidiadema (SeqCode). Taxonomy (NCBI): domain Bacteria; kingdom Pseudomonadati; phylum Pseudomonadota; class Gammaproteobacteria; order Cellvibrionales; family Microbulbiferaceae; genus Microbulbifer; species Microbulbifer regidiadema (SeqCode). Next base: position 4,806,456 of record NZ_CP174297.1, read on the forward strand.
TGGAGTACCGCAGAGCGGGTTCGATCCTGGTGGCCCACGGCAAGGACAGAAGTGAGCTATTGCAGTTCCTGCGGGAGCTACAGGGGAAATTGGGCGAGTCCGTTAGGGAGCAGGTGCAGCCGTTGGATAGCCGTGCACTGGCGAACTTAGAACCTGCCCTGCACAGCTTTGAGCAGGGGCTTTACCTGCGCGGTGAGGCGGATATCGATAACCAGCGCCTGTTGCCCGCGTTACTCAGCGCATTGCGCCGAGGTGGCGTCACCTTGCGGGAGAACAGCAGGGTAAGTTGCGAAGTTGGGCAGATTTCTCTACCCCCGCAGCGCGAACAATTTGATTGCGTGATCGACTGTCGTGGTCTCGGCGCCAAGGGGCAGATTGAAGGTTTGCGCGGTGTTCGCGGCGAGGTGATGGTGGTGGAATCCCAGGAGGTGGCTTTGCAGCGCCCGGTGCGTCTGCTCCACCCGCGCTATAAGCTCTACGCGGTGCCCCGCAGCGATGGTCGCACGGTGATTGGTGCCACGGAAATTGAGAGCGAAGACCTGTCGCCCATTTCCGTGCGCTCCAGTATGGAACTCTCCTCGGCGCTTTACTCCCTCAATCCGGCTTTTGCCGAGGCGCGTATTATTGAGACCCGGGTAAATTGTCGCCCCGCCACTATGGATAATATGCCTTATATCCACGGAGAAGATGGGCTAATTCGGGTAAATGGCCTCTACCGTCACGGCTACCTTTTAGCTCCGGCAGTGGTGGCGCAGGTGGAGAATCAAGTGGCACAACAACTGTTACAGGTGGTTTGATGCAGATATTAATTAATGGTGAAACTCAAAATTATGAGTCCCCAATAAAGCTTGCCGCGCTTTTACAGCAGCTGGGCTATTGCGGAGAGGCGTTTGCCGTTGCGCTCAATGGTGGATTTGTCGCCCGGACAGAATACCGCAATACCGAGATCAATAATGGCGATAGTCTCGACATTGTTGCCCCAGTAGTGGGAGGTTAAACGTGAGCGATCTTTTAACGCTTTACGGAAAAACCTTTAACAGCCGGCTTTTAGTGGGTACGGCTCTGTACCCATCCCCTGCGATTATGCGCGAATCGATACAGGCCTCAGCATCGGAAATTATTACCCTGTCCCTGCGCCGGCAAAATCCCGCACAGCAGCAGGATAATCGATTTTGGGATTATATTCGCGCGTCCGGTTGTCAGTTACTGCCCAATACCGCCGGCTGCAAATCGCCGCGAGAAGCGGTGGAGCTGGCAAAAATGTCCCGGGAAATTTTCCAGACCGATTGGCTCAAATTGGAAGTGATCGGCGATGACTACAATTTGCAGCCAGACCCCTTCGGTTTGGTGGAAGCCGCGCGGGAATTAATTCAACTCGGTTTCAAAGTTTTACCTTACTGCACTGATGATCTGGTACTGTGTCGCAAACTTTTGGATGTGGGCTGCGAGGTATTAATGCCCTGGGGTGCCCCTATCGGAACCGGCCAGGGCCTGCTGAATAAATACAACCTGCAAACACTGCGCGAGCGCTTGAGCGATGTACCGTTAATTATCGACGCCGGCATCGGTGCGCCATCACAGGCGGCAGAAGCGCTGGAGCTGGGTTTTGATGCCGTGTTATTAAATACCGCTATTGCCAAAGCTCAGCACCCGGTACTGATGGCTAATGCTTTTAAACTGGCCGTGGAGTCCGGGCGCGCCGCCTTTAATGCCGGCTTGATGCTCAGGCGTCAGACAGCCAGCCCCAGCACCCCCACCCTGGATATGCCGTTCTGGCAGCAGGCAGAGACCATGCTGCAAGATTAGGATTTTTATGCGCGATCAATTTCAAATGGAAAAACCGATTGTCTGGACCATTGCCGGCAGCGACTCTGGTGGCGGTGCGGGTATACAAGCGGACCTGCTGACTTTTGCCGATCTCGGCTGCCACGGTTGCAGTGCGATTACGGCTAATACCGCACAGAATACGCAGGAAGTGGCTGCGATTAACACTGTCGCCCTAGAGGTTTTGGCCTCCCAATTACAGGCTTTACAGCGAGACCTATTCCCCGCCGCAATAAAAATCGGGCTGCTGGCCAATGCCGAGCAAGTTGTGGCCGTGGCAGATTTCCTGTGCCAGCTGAAAAGGGTACAGCCGGTTCCGGTTATTTACGACCCGGTTGCGGTTGCCAGCAGCGGAGGGGGGCTTACAGAAGGGGATATTACCGCAACCGTGTTGGCCCAGTTGCTGCCACAGTGCGATCTGATCACCCCCAATTTACATGAACTGGAGTGGCTTAGCGGGACCCGTGTCGCGGGTGCGAAATCTATCGTACAGGCTGTGCGCCAGTTGTACGCCCGGGCTAATACTGCGGTGCTGGTGACCGGTGGCCACAGGCAGCTGCGGCCGGGCGAAGTGGCCGATTTACTGTGGGACGGCGACAAGGCCGACTGGTTTATTGGCCGGGAAGTACCGAGTACCGATATACATGGCACTGGCTGCACCCTGTCTTCCGCTATTGCCGCCTGCCGTGCTCTGGGCTATCCGTTGCGGGATGCCTGTGTTGTGGGCAAGGCCTATGTACAGCGCGGTCTGCGCCTCGCCAATAATGCACATATCGGCGCTGGCGCCGGCCCTGTAGGCCACTGCGGCTGGCCTTTGGATTTAATGGACTTCCCGGAGGTATTGCTACCCGGTGAAGAGCGGGCGGCGGATTATGGCCTGGATACGGCTCGCGCCCCTGTTCAGGGGTTTGCTGCCACAGACTCTCGGGCATTGGGTTTATATCCGGTCGTGGATACTGTGGAGTGGTTGCAGCGCCTGGCAGAGCGGGGAGTGCGCACTTTACAGCTGCGGATAAAAAATCCGGGAGAGGACCTGCGCGAGCAGATTGAGCGGGCAGTGGCTATCGGCAGAACTTATAATCTGCGCCTGTTTATCAATGATTACTGGCAGCTGGCGATCGAGTGTGGCGCTTACGGTGTGCATTTGGGGCAGGAGGATTTACAGACTGCTGATTTGCAGGCAATTCAAGCGGCGGGGTTGAAACTGGGTATCAGTACCCACGGTTTCTACGAATTATTGTTGGCCTACCGTTATCGCCCCAGTTATCTGGCGATTGGTGCCATTTATGCGACCAGCACCAAGGATATGTCGGATCAGTTGCAGGGTGTACAAAAACTCGCGCGGATGGCGGCACTATTGCCCGATTATCCACTTGTGGCTATTGGCGGAATTAATGTGCAGCGGGCCGCTGAGGTTATCGCTACCGGCGTGGGCAGTATTGCCGTGGTCAGCGCTATTACTAAAGCGGAAGATTACAAGCAGGCAATTGCTGAATTTAATGTCCTGTTGAAAGGTAAGCATGCGGAAGTAGAGCCGTGTTAAGTAGTAAGGAATTACAGCGTTACAGTCGCCAGGTTATGCTGCCCCAAGTGGGTGAGGAGGGGCAGCAAAAACTGGCGTCTGCACGTATCATGATTGTTGGCTTGGGCGGGCTCGGCAGCCCGGCCGCACTGTATTTAGCTGCTGCCGGTATTGGCGAGTTGCACTTGGTGGATGGTGACCATATTGATCTCTCCAACTTACAGCGCCAGGTGCTGTACAAAACCAATCATCAGGGCAAATCTAAAGCCGTGGTGGCGGCTCAGCAACTGGCCGCGGCCAACCCCGCCATTCGTATTTACCCCCACTGTCAAATGGCGAGCGAGCCCTGGTTGCGTGAGCGGGTAAAACAGGTGGATTTGGTGTTGGACTGCACTGATAACCTGGAGATTCGCCACACAATTAACCGGGTCTGCTATCGGGCCGGGCGCCCGGTGGTAATGGCCTCGGTGCAGGGGTTTTCCGGCCAGCTGATTAGTTTTGATTTCTCTGAGGGCAAGGGCCCCTGTTATGCCTGCCTATTCCCCCCGCAGGGAGAGGCGGAAGTCCAAAACTGCTCTACTACAGGTGTGATTGGCCCAGCCCTGGGGGTGGTGGGCAGTATGCAGGCCCTAGAGGCAATTAAATACCTACTGGATATGCCGGTATCGAGTTTGAATAAATTGCACTTAATAGAAACGGAAGCCTTTGCTTTGCAAGCTTTACAGCTGCCGAGCCACAGCCATTGCTCAGTTTGTGGCGTCTGAGATTGCTGCTTTCAATTGGGGGGTGATAAATAATTTTATTTTGGCAGCCTCTCTCTTATCGGCAAAAAACTGCCATAAACCTCCCCTGCAATGATCAGGTAAATTTTTATGCCATTTTCGTGCCCTGCAAACCTGGCTTGTCTATATAGATAGGCTATTGACTCGATAGCTTGTGAGAAGCGTATAAAGCCACCAAAATGACCCTATAACCATTTCGGTGACAACAGTTTTGGACGAGGGATTTGTACTATGCAAAAAATTGATATTGGTATCAGTGAAAATGATCGGGAAAAAATTGCTGCCGGTTTAAAGCACTTGCTGGCAGATAGCTACACCTTGTACCTGCAAACCCACAATTTCCACTGGAATGTCACTGGGCCTCTGTTCCGTGAATTGCACCTGATGTTTGAAGAGCATTACAACGAGTTGGCCACTGCGGTGGATGATATTGCCGAGCGTATTCGTACCCTCGGAGTTTCCGCGCCCGGTACTTATCAGGCTTTTGCCCAGCTCAGTTCTATTAAGGAAATTGTTGAGGTGCCACCGGCGGAAGAAATGGTAAAAATCCTTACCGCAGGGCATGAGCAGGTTATCAAAACCTGTCGTGATGTTTTAAAGGATGCCCAGGCGGGTGAAGATGAGTCCACCGTTGCCCTGGTATCTGACCGTATGCGGGTTCACGAAAAAACGGCCTGGATGTTGCGCGCAACCAGCGGTCAGTAACCACTCTAACAAGGAGTGCGGCTGCCCGGCAGTCTCAGCCGGCGAGCGCAGATAAAAACGCGGTTGCCGGTGCGGACAAGGCGCCACGGCTCTTTAATAACACCCCCACCTCCTGACTGACTACGGGCGCGGATAGTGGTCGGCATTCCAGTCTATATTCTTGCACTTGGACTTCGCACAAGCTGGGTAGCGCGCTGATTCCCATGCCCGTGCGCACCAGCTGGCCGATTGTACTGAGCTGGTTGGCTTCGCAGGTATAGTGGACAGCTTTACCGCTTTGTTGAAAGGCCTCATCGGTCCAGCGCCTTACCGCTGAGCCGCGATTCATCGCAATAAACGGAAAGTCGGCCAGATCGCTCCAGCGCACCTTGGCTTTATCCGCCAGTGGGTGCCGAGGTGGCATAACTGCGATAAAACGATCCCGGTGCAGGGGCACAAATTCCAGTCCGCCCAAATCGTCCGGACGAAAACTGATACCCAGCTCCGCCCTGCCATCCTGTACGGCTTGGGTTACCCGCTCCATTACCACATCTTCCAACAGAATATTGATTTGCGGGTGCTGGCGGTGGAAATCGGCTAACAACTGCGGCAGTTGGTTGAGTGCATAGGCGGGAATCACCGCCAGGCGCAGCTGCCCCCGCTCCAGGCGAAAGGCTTGCTGTACCGCATCCAGGGATTGATCCCAGCTGTGCAATAGTTGTTCGGCGCGGGTGAGGAATTCGCTGCCCTCTGGCGTGAGTGTGAGCTGGCGGGCTTCGCGACTGAAAAGCGGGCCGCCAGTGGCATCCTCCAGATTGCGGATGGCAATCGACAGGGCTGGCTGAGACGTGTGCAACTGGGCGCTGGCCTGGGCCAGACTGCGGCTGCGGGCCACGGTGACAAAGGCGCGCAGTTGTTTAATTGTGGCACTCACAGCGGCTGGCTCCTGGGGATGGCTCGGTCGCGCTATATTAACTTTTATTTAATAAACCTAAAGAAGATTAAAATAGTTTTAAGTCGTGGAGCAGGGCATGATTGCTCTCCTTGCGCCCGCGAGGGCGATTCGACAACACAATAATGAGCCACAAGGTCTGTTGAAATGAAAGACAATCCCCAACCGCTCTGGCAGCCCAGCGCAGAGGCCATTGCCACCACCCAGATGGATGAATTTCGTCGCAGGGTCAATCAGCAGTACTCGCTGGGTCTCACTGATTATGCGGCCCTGTACCAGTGGTCCGTCGATAACCGGGAAGCTTTCTGGGCGGAGTTGTGGGATTACACCGGGGTGATTGCCGCAGATAGGGGCGATACGACTCTCAGTGGCGATACTATGCCGGGGGCCCAGTGGTTCCCACAGGCACGCCTGAACTTTGCCGAGAACCTGCTGCGCTATCGCGATGACAAAGCGGCTCTGGTCGAGCGCCTGGAAAACGGCAGCCGCCGCGAGCTGAGCTACAGGGAGCTGTACGATCGGGTGGAGCGCCTGTCAGCGGCCCTTGTTGCCCAGGGCGTTGTTGAGGGAGACCGGGTAGCGGGCTTTATGCCCAATGTGATCGACACCGTCGTGGCCATGTTGGCCACCACCAGTCTCGGTGCTATCTGGACCTCCTGCTCGCCGGACTTCGGTATCAACGGGGTCTTTGACCGCTTTGGTCAGGTGCAGCCGAAAGTATTATTTGCCTGTGAGGGTTATTTCTATAACGGCAAGGTTATCGATTCACTGCCGCGCCTGCGTGAGATCGTGCAGCGCATCGAGTCGATAGAGGCCCTGGTGGTGGTGCCGGTTGCGCGTTCGGAGGAGGAAACCGCTCAGGTACTAGCGGCAGAACCGCTGGATAAAGCGGTACTACTGCCAGCTTTCGAAGCTGCGGCGCCCGCTCGCGAGCTCTCCTTTGTACCAACGGCGTTTAATCACCCGCTGTATATCATGTACTCCTCCGGCACTACCGGTGTGCCCAAGTGTATCGTGCATGGCGCGGGGGGCACTTTGCTCCAGCACCTGAAGGAGCACCGCCTGCACTGCGATCTGCGCCGCGAAGACACCCTGTTTTACTTCACCACCTGCGGCTGGATGATGTGGAACTGGCTGGTGAGCGGCTTGGCTTGTGGCGCGACATTGGTGTTGTTTGATGGCTCACCGTTTTATCCCGCATCGCAAAGTCTCTGGGATATGGCCGATGAAGAGGGCATCAGTGTGTTTGGTACCAGTGCCAAATATATTGCCGCGCTGGAAAAGAGTGGCTGTAAGCCGCGTGAGAGCCACAAGCTGGAAAGACTGCGCGCGGTGCTCTCCACCGGCTCCCCGCTGGCCCACGAGGGCTTCCGCTATGTCTACCGGGATATAAAAGCGGATCTCTGTCTGTCCTCCATTTCCGGCGGCACCGATATCGTGTCCTGTTTCGCCCTGGGCAACCCTACACTGCCGGTCTACGCTGGTGAGTTACAGTGTCGCGGTCTGGGTATGGCGGTAGAGGTTTGGAGTGATGCGGGCAGTGCCGTGCTCGCAGAGAAAGGTGAGCTGGTCTGCTCTAAATCCTTCCCCTGTATGCCGATAGGCTTCTGGAATGACCCCGATGGAGCCAAGTATCGCGGGGCCTACTTTGAAAATTGGCCCGGTGTCTGGGCCCATGGCGACTATGCCGAGATTACCGCACACGGCGGCGTGGTGATTTATGGTCGCTCCGATGCGGTACTGAATCCCGGTGGTGTGCGCATTGGCACCGCAGAGATTTACCGCCAGGTGGAGAAGGTCGAGGAAGTGCTCGATAGTATCTGTATCGGCCAGCCCTGGCAGGACGATGTGCGGGTAGTACTGTTTGTGGTGCTGCGCGAGGGGATTGAGCTGGATGAAGCGCTGACCCAGAAAATTCGCACCACTATTCGCGCTAATACCACCCCGCGACATGTGCCGGCCAAGGTGGTCCAGGTGGCGGATATTCCCAGAACCATCAGCGGTAAAATTGTGGAACTGGCTGTGCGCAATGTAGTGGAGGGTAAGCCGGTAAAAAATAAGGAGGCCCTGGCCAACCCTGAGGCCCTGGCGCTGTTTGAAAAATTGCCGGAGTTGGCACAGAACTGAAGTGGAGTGAGCGGTAAGGGGGTGTAACCCGGCACCATTTTGTTTGCTGCGGTTCTGCGCTACCCTTGCCCCTATAAACAACAGTAACAATTCACGGTAGAAAGAGATTTATGGTTACTTATCTTTACTGGGCAGCGATTATTTCCCTGGTTATCATCGCCCTTTTTGTCGGCAGCCGTATGGGCAGCCTTAAGGTTGGCGCAATCGTGGCTGCGGTTTTCTTTTTGGGCGGCTGGCTTGCGTACTATTTTCACTATGAGCAGGTGTTTGTGAAGCGCTTCGGCGGGGTTATGCGTATCTCTGTGCCCGATGGTTACCGGCACATTGGCGCTACCTGGAAGGAGGATAATTTGTGGATCGAAAATTATAACCCGAAAACCAACCAGTGTATTTTCACCGAGTATTCCAAGGGCAATATTCTGGAGGGGCGGGTGATTATCCAAAACTGTAACCCACTGCTGCCCAGCCAAACAGCGGCCCAGCCCTAAATATCTCAATCGGCTTATTGGGCGTTTAATAGGCCGATTGATCGATCCCAGCTGTAGCGATCAGCTGGGTACACAAGCTTGCGAAAGGGAGGGATGCCCGGATTTTTATGGAATAGCCGCTACTGACACTGGATAAAGACTTTGCGAATTCTCCTTGTCTCCCTACTTGTTACCCTGAGCGCACTGCCAACTCACCTGGCAGCGGCTATCCCGTTTTGGGATCGCCTACCGGATTTTACCCTGTCGCTACAGGGCGACCCCCAGCTACAACAAAAATTGACCACCGAACTCAATGAGCTGCGCAAAAACAGTAGTGTGCTGGAAAGCTACGAAGAGCCGGCCGATATTGCCCACTATGAGCGGGGCAACCTGGAAAAACTACTGCGTGCACAGGGATATTACGATGCCACTGTGTATGAATCTGTCGCCGATAACCAGATCTCTTATAAAGTAACCCCCGGCCCTCAATACCATATCAAGAGTTTGGATATTGAAATGCCCAGCGGCTTGCGAGCGGGTTTTAGCGGCTTGCCTATTCATATGGGAAACCCTCTGATTGCCAGCAAAGTGCTTGAGGGTTCGGAGAAGATCACCCAGTACCTCAATGAAAATGCCTGCCTGCTGAACGTTGATGTCAGTTACCAGGCAACCGTGATTCACCGGGAGGCCGCCGCGCGATTGGAGTATCGGGTGGCCCCCAGCCCTGAAGTTCATATTGGCGAAGTTCGCATTGAGGGAGCCAGTTCCATTGAGGCGGATTACCTATTGGACAAGGTGAAGGTCAAACCCGGGGATTGCTTCAGGCGCACGCAACTGGATGCGGCCCAGCTGCGTCTGCTGCGCACCAACTTGGTTGCCAATGTGAATACTGAGGTTTCTGAGCCCTACAATGGCTTGGTGGATGTCACCTTTGTTATTCAGGAGCGCAATCACCGCACAATCACTTTGGGGGTGGGATATACCTCCGATGAGGGGGCGGGTATTTCGGCCGCGTGGGAACATCGCAATGCTTTTCATCGCGGGGAGAAAATTGAGGTTGAAAGCAAGCTGAACGAGGTGAAACAAACTCTGGAGGGCAAGCTGACGATCCCGCGTTTCTTCCATGACAAGCAGCGCCTAACCGGGAGTATTGCTCTGGAGGGGGAAGATGTCGATTCCTATAGTTCAGAGTCCCTGACATTTAGCGCTCTGGTCTCGCGAAAAATTAGCACGCATCGCACACTGAGTGGCGGTATTGAACTGAAGTTCAGTGAGGTGGATGAGAAGGTGGAAGGGGCGGTTGATGAAGATGACCCCGATGAAAACTACACCCTGCTGGCTTTCCCCCTGGGTTTTAAATTAAATACAACCGACAAACCCCTGGACGCCCGTCGCGGGGCAACTTCTGCACTGGAAGTAAAACCCTATATTGACCTGAGAAATACCAATACCACCTTTATCAAAAATACCCTACAGCTCACCGCGTACAAGACCGCTAGTGAGTGGCGCTACCAGCCCACCTTGGCGCTCAGATTAAGGGCGGGGGCAATTATTGGGGAGTCGAATCTTGAGCTGCCCGCAGATGAACGCTTTTATGCCGGTGGTGGTGGTTCTGTACGGGGTTATGGCTACCAGGAGTTGGGGCCGCGACTGGTGGAAATTGATGATGATGGTGAGGAGTCCCTTTCCGACGCCATCGGTGGCCGAGGGCTCAGTGAAATTTCCCTGGAGGGCCGGTTTCGCTTTACCGATACCTGGGGTGGGGTGATTTTTTTCGATGGCGGCAATGCTTATGAGGACCCATCGCCGAAGTTTTCCGACCTGTTTTGGGGAGCGGGCTTTGGCGTGCGCTATATCACTTCCTTTGCGCCCATTCGCATGGATATCGCCTTTCCCCTCGATCGCCGTGAGGACATCGACGACCGCTATCAGGTATATGTGAGCTTGGGGCAGGCATTTTGATGCGCAGATTGAGCCTATTGGCACAGGGCTTTGCCCATTGGTTTGCGGTTTTCCTGCGCGGGTTTTGGCATTCCCTCGGTGCCAGGGGTTCCCTGCTAACGGGCATCTGCCTGTTGCTCCTGATGTCTGCTATTTATTTTCTCAGCACTGAGGCGGGGCGTGAGAGTCTTACCCGAGGGGCTTTTTATCTCGCTGAGCAATGGGTGGCGGACCTCGATATTGAAGCGGATGGAATTCGCAGTGAAAAGTTAGGGGCTTGGTTTTTTGAGCACCTGAGAATTGATTATCGAGACAATACGCTGGCCAGAGCCCGGGACCTGGAGATCAGGTTCAACAGCCTGTCCCGCGATCCCATTGATATCGAGAGAGTAGGGGTCCGGGATCTACTGCTCAACCTGGATACTCTCAATGAGCTTATCGCTGCACTGGCAGAGTCCAGCGCAGAGGGAAGTGAAGTTGTCGCTGAAGGGCGGGCACCGACTCAGTGGGAGTTGCTCATACCTGCTTTTCAGTTGATGGAACTGGATATAGCGCGTCTGCAATTAGTGGATAGCCAGCTGGGGAATATTCCCCCGCTCTCCATTCAAGCCAATGCTCTATACCGCTGGCAGAATAAACCGGCACAATTATTTATCGATATTAGTGAGCTGGACGATTCCGGGTTTAATTTCGTCGTCAATGGAGAGACACAGGGTGAGCGTTTTGTGATCGCCTTCTCCACCAGTGAGCTGAGCCAGGGTTTTGCCAGCCGCTGGTTGCAGCTGCCGGAAAATCAGCTGCTGGATGCTCGCGGTACAGTATCCTTGTACCGGCAGGGACAGCAACTACTGCTGGATATCGATTCGATCGCGGCGCCACTGGCGGAGCATCAACTGGATCTCAGCGGGCGTATCGAAGTGGATATCAATCCCTGGCGCCTCTCTTCAACAGGGATTGGGCTGCGGGTGGATGAGCGGCGCAGTACCCTCAAAGGCAGTGTTAGCGCTGACGGCGTTAATGTGACGGCTAACCTCAATCAGATCCCGCTAAGCCTCTCCCGCCCCTGGCAGGAGGTTCTCGACAGCGGTTGGCTCAGTGCCGACCTTACCGTGCAGGGTACCCTGCAACAGCCCAGTATCAATGGCCGCTTACAAGCGGAGAGCCGTTATCGGCAGCAGCCCCTGCAACTGGAGGGGCGGGTAGCTACCCGGGCGGGGGTGATCGATCTGCAAGCCCTATCTTTGCACTTTGCCGCTGCTCGGGTCGAGGTGCTCGGCACTGTAGATACCCATTTGAAGGCTCTGGATTTGCGCGGCAAGATTGACGAGCTGGATATTGAAGAGATTCGCCGGCTAACGGCTGCACTATCCGAGGGCGATAGCGTGGTGATTCCCACCGCCCTGTCCGGCAGCCTGCACCAGTTGCATTTGCAGGCTAGCGGCCCTTGGAAAAATCCCAATCTCAAGCTGTCTTTGAGTGCAGAGGGCGCTTACCACGACTTGCAGGGTGAGTTGACGGCAGCACTCAGTGGAGATCTGCATACGCTGACAATCGATGAGATGCAGCTTAGCGGGGAAAAACTCAAGCTGGATATCGCCGGTCAGCTCGATATTGAGCAGAAGCAGCTGGATGTACGCGGGCAGCTTGATGGCAGAGATATCAGCTTGCGGGATGATCTGGGAATGACCGATGCTGAGGGGGTGAGCCTGGGCTTATCGTCCGTAGTAACGGCGCAGGGGGCGTGGAGTAACCCCCAGCTCAAGATTCACCTGGAGTCCGACGGCGTCGCGCAGGATTACCCCTTTAACTTGAAAGGGGAGGCCAGTGGGGATATGGATCTAATTACCGTCAGCGATCTGCGTCTGGAATTGTTTACCAATGGTCACGGCAATCTATTTGGCCCCCCCGTTAATCGGGGCCCCCAGTCTCCGCTGATTGCTTCGGGTTTTGATAAAGGGGAGACAAAACCCCTGCAAAGCCAGAGCCGCCTGACAGCCCTCGCCGAAGATGCCCAACAGTTGGGTCGGGTGGGGGTGGCACTGCTACAGGCCGACGGCTCGATTGAGCCGCGACAGGATCGATTGCAAATCGATATGGGGGCGCGCAACCTGCCGCTGTTTCTGGCGGACCTCGCCGGTGTTTCACTGCCCGACTCGCTGGAGGGGGAATTGAGCCTGGATGGCAGGGTTGATGGCGCAATTTCAAATCCACAAATCAAAGCCAATCTGGTCGCCAAGGGCAATTTTCGCCAGGAACCCTGGCAGTTGCAGGGCAGTGTAGATTACAGCGATAAGAGCCTGGTAACCGATAGTATTGAACTACTCTGGGCCGGTCGCAATCAGTTGTCGATACTGGGTAGTCTGAATGCCGAGCGTCTGGATTTAGAGTTGCGCGGTCAGGGGGATCTGTCGGATCTGGCCAAGCATTTTTCCAGCGGTAGGGCGAGCAATGGCGATGTCAGCCTCTATGCGAGCATTGGCGGTAGCCCAAAACAGCCTGAACTCGACGGTGAGCTGCGGATTAGCGGGGAAGCCCTGGGGCGAGGACAGGGGGGGATTCAGGTTCAACCGCTATCGATAGTGCTCGACTGGCAAACCGACAAGGGGGAATTGCGTACCTCCCTGCTTGCCCAGCACGGTGGCAGCAATGCGGTGAATAGCCAGATTAATCTATTGATCGCGCCACTGCTCACACAGTTATTTGCCGACAGTAAGCGCAAGGGCGGCCTGCAAAATGTGCCCTTACAGTTGCAGGGTCATGGCACTGCCGATTTGTCAGTGATTGCGGAATATATCGATCCCCGTGTCCACCGAATGCGCGGCTTGCTCAGTTTTAATGTCAAAGGTAGCGGCAACTGGCAGCGCCCCCTTTTAGTGGGGGGGATCGAATTGAGTGATGGCAGTTATGAACACCGCCCCAGCCACACTCGTATCGACGATATTAATTTCTCTGCACAGCTATCTCCGCAGGAGTGGCGAATTGTACAGGGGAGCGCTACGGACGGTGATGGGGGTAGCATCAATTTGGAGGGCGCCGTTTTCTTGCCCCCAGACAGCGCCCCCAGTCTTGATCTGGTGTTAAGCCTCAGCAAGGCCCACTTGCTTAACTCCCCAGGTGTGCGCGGTGCCATATCCGGTGATGCCCGCCTGTCGGGCTCTGCCCGGGATAGTAAAATTACCGGGCGCTTCACTTTGCAGCCACTGGCGGTACAGATCGAGCAGTGGATTGGCAGTAGTGTGCCGGAAATCCAGGTAGTGGAAGTTCAAACCGATGGCGTGCAAGTACAGCAATCTCCCCCGCTGTTCAGTGCAATTGAACTGGATGTCGAGGTTGTACTGGACCAGCAATCCTATGTGCGAGGGCTTGGGTTAAATTCGCAATTGCACGGGCAAATCGATATTCGGGGCACTGCTGCCAAGCCAAAAGCCTCTGGTGAATTGACCATCGTGCGTGGCAGTTTTGATTTGTTCGGTAAGAAGTTCGATTTAGACGATGGAGAAGTGCGTTTCGAAAATAATGAAGTCGCAATTCTGGTAAAGGGCATCTATGAATATAGCGATGGTGAGATAACGGCTGAGATATCCGGTACTGCTGCCGACCTCGATATTACATTTAGCTCTGATCCCTCGGCTTCCCAAGATGAGATACTGGCGCAGCTGCTATTTGGTAAGTCGCTATCCGATATTTCACCACTACAGGCTGTTCGCCTAGTCAGCGTTGTGCGCAGTTTGCAGTCAGGCCGCGCAGTGTTGGACCCCATTGCCAAGACGCGCGAATTATTGCACTTGGATACGCTCAATATCGAGCAGGAGGAGGGGGATGAAGGCGATGAGTACGCATTGAGTTTGGGTAAATATATTACCAATCGAATTTATATCGAATTGCAGAGAAGTACCGATCCCCTCAGCCCCTGGCAAGCGGAAATGCAAATAGAGCTGCGGGATAAACTCAATCTGGAGTTCCAAAGTGCCGATGACGGTGATAGCGGTTCCGGCAGTGTAGAGTTACAGTGGAAGAAAGACTACTAACCTAAGTGGCTTTAAGGGTAGTTAACTTTAGAACACAGTAACTCTGCGGCTCTAAACTATTTACAAGTGCTTCTGCACATAATTTAAAACATCGGTGGGCGCAGTGCTCTCTTCAAATCTATCTTGCAGTCTATAGGCCATTTGTTCCAGGGGGGCATCATTGTAGCCATGAGTCTGGATTTCAGTGATATAGCGCTGGATAAAAGCCTCTGCCCCCAATAGCGACCACTGGTGGACATGAACCAGCTCGTGAAAATGGAGGGAGCTATCCCCTGCATAGGGCGCTTTAACAAAGTAGGTATCTTTATAGGTGATACCCGCTGCTTGCATATCGACAAAATCACCCAGGCCCATTTGGTACAATTCGGGGAACTTTGGTTTTGGGATATCATTAACTACAACAAAGTAGCTGCGGCAGAGAAAACTTTCACTGTAATACCCGGCAAACTCTCCTCTGAACCGATCGCAGGATTGCCTTTTGTCCTTGAAGTCAATAAGTGTCTGATCGATCCATTGGTTTATCTTTTCTAACATCTATTATATTTCCTTTCGATTAACCTGGAGGGCGCCCCCTCCAGGCTGATGGTGACCATTCTATATAGTAAAGAAGTATCGCTCCCTAGACGTAGGAGTAGATCACTGAACTGCTCTCTTTCTTCTTTTTAAGATATTTTTTACAGGGGTAGTAGAGTATCGCAATCAGAACAACCCAATAGGCATAAGTTCTTAGTAAATTAGGCTCATAGCCTTCAGGCCATACTTTGGAGCCGTTGAAGAAATTGGTTGCAACACCGAACTCCAAGTAGCTCCATAAGTGCGCGGACAGATTGATAAGCGGTATGTGTAGTAAATAAAAGAATAAAGAGGCCTGGCCAAAAAGAAGTAAGATATCCAACATTCGATTTTGCCGCTTTTCAACGATCGCCATAATCAGCAGAACGATACTCATGGTCATCAAGATGTAACTGAATGACATGGGGTATTTGGCGGTATTGATAAAGCCCAGGAATCCCTGCTGCGGGTTCCAATCATTGGGATCTCCAAAGCCGATCATTCTGACTGCAATAAATATCAAAGATAAGACGGCCGCCGTTAGCATAAGCAGACGCTCTCTTTGCTTATTTGCCATCTCATAGAGCAGTCCAAAGGCGTAACCCAGGTACATAAGTGCAAAGAGAGGAATGATACTGTAAATAGCAAAGATCTCTATATCGAAGTTAAAAACCCTAAAACCAGTGCGCACATGCGCAAGAATCCAAAGCCATTCATAGCCCCCGAGTAGTTGACGTATGAAGTCGTCATTTAGGTAGCCGTGCAAGGAGACTATGGCTAGGCAGGCGATAGTGGTCCCTATCATTGGCAGATAGATTAGGCCTGCGAGTATGATCATGGATACTCCAAGAGCCCAAATGACCTGCACAAAAGCGAAATTATAGGCAAATTGCCAAGAGATATTGACCAGGGTTAGCTCGAAGATAACGAGTACTATCCCGCGAAGTAGCAGAAATTTTGCCAGCTCGGATTTGGAATTAAGTTTCTTGCCGTGGAAGTATGCGCTTAATCCCGTCAGGAAGATAAAGCCCGGGGCACATATATGTGTAATCCAGCGGGTTAAAAATAAAGCGAGGGATGATTGGGATAAATCTAAAGGGTCAAACTGAGTTGAAGTCCAAAAATCTCGAGTATGGTCGAGAGCCATAATGATCACCAATATACCTCTAGTGATGTCTATTGCCGGATATCGCAAGTTGGTATCTCCACAGTAAGTGAACTTTATAGGGCTTGCCCCTCTATAGGGTTTGACCGCCTTGAAATTGGCTTGGTGGAACAAGAAGGCGAGCTATAAATATTATCTCTCTCGGCCGTTGTTTATTGTTGCTTGAGGATAAAGAAGCTGGCGTCCCTCTGTATTGTACCTATATTGTGTAGGTGACCAATGGGTTTTTACGGGTATGGCTGAGTAATGAAGGAACGATGGTGCAAGTAAGCTAGTTTTGTTTTTCCATAGTACGGGTTACAGAAAGCTAGCCTTTGGAGAGAGGTTCTTCTATGGAATACCGCAGGGAGAGAATATACGGCGCTCAAGCTGCGCCCTTCCGATTGAAATTTGTAGTTTCTTTTGGTGCATCTTGAGTATGTCGCCCCAACTTAGTGGCGGCTATTACATACAGCCCTATCTGGGCGTGGGCCCTGAACATCCCCTTCAATAAGGCTTTTCTTGAGCTAGGGCCACTTGGCTTTAATGCCTTTTGCTTTGAACTCTTCTAAGATTTCTGGGTTTTTCTCATTATAAAAAATAGTTAACTCTTCCAGATTGGGTAGGAGGTCGGCGTCATCGCTGGATTGAATGTCAAAGTCGTCGGTAGTGCCACACCAGAAGGGAATGATTTGTAGCCAAATAGGGTTGCCGCCTTCCTGATGGAGGTTGGTGATGTCCGTTAGCCATTCTTTTCTGATTTGAATGGAGTTGAAATAGTGTAGGGCTTCAGGGATGGGGTCGTAACCCTCCTCTTCGATATCTATCTCTCTTTCCGTGTAAGTTTCAGTAAATTGAAAAATATCGAATTCAGGTTGTATTATTTTGTAGTCGTAGATCAATTTTTCCAGTACTAACAGTCTAAAATTTTTGTCTCTAAATTCAGCGTACTCGCTCATATTCAAGTGTCCTTATAGAGAGTTTTTTATTTTGCATCGGGGGTGCCGAGAAGGGAGAGGGAAAGAGTACACAGCGTTCTGGGCTGTATGAGCCATGTATGGCGATTGCGCGCTGTTAATACTATCTCTCTCGATCATTATCTCTTGTTACTGGGGGCTGGCTTCCCTCTATATTGTATCTATATTCCGCAGGTGGCAATTGCTTTCTAATGGCTCGGGTTGAATCTTGTTGGAACGGTGGTACAGGTGGGGTACTCAAGGTTATTTTTACTGTTCAGTATGCGATATTATTTGATTTTTCCTTTGAGGCTCTACTGAAGGCCGAGCCATGGGGCGGTGATCCCGGCCTGTTATTAATGTATAGATTGTTTGTAAATAAAGGGGTTGTGTTCAGGGAGGCTTTGTCGACAGCTGCTCCAGAGCCCTAAATTCACAGCTGGGCTTTATCAATTTACTTTGATGTTGCCGTGTTGTGCCTGAGTCACTACGGTATAGGGTAAAATAATTGTATCTGCTGCCACAGAAAAGGCAGCGTCGATGGCGACTAGGGGAACACGATTGAGTGTTGATCCAGTATTTGTAGTTTTGCTGGGTTCGCTATTTAGCAGACAGAAGGAATAAGACGTGCCGCTGTAAACTCTTGGAATACTTTCACAATAGCTTTTGTGGCCTCTATGGGCGATATCTACCTGATTGTCCCTTGGGTTAACTGTCTTGACGGTGGCACATGAGGCGCAGAGCAGGGAAGTTAATATTAAAGAGATTGTACGTTTCACTCATTAATCCTTGATGATGTGATTTGTTGCAGAGCAATAGAGTAACAGCTTCTTAATTGGTTCCAAGTTTTTAAGTGCGCGGCTTATATTGTTAATGCTTCAAGTTTGGGGGATGTGTTGCACAAGGAGCCCTTAATCCATTTCTTCTACATTGAATTGAGCAAATTGGAGTAAGTCTGGCCGTCAAATGGGCAGTAGTAATTTTTAGTAATTCTGGATATCCACCAAAGTAGAAGCTTAAAGCGTCAAGCCAATTGACACAACACAGGCAGAATGATCAAAATACTGGATATAAGTACAGTTAAGGATGGAAATCCATGACTCTTCCGCGCAGCACGCAAATCTCTCTCGATGCGACACCCTATTATCACTGTGTCTCCCGCTGTGTGCGTAGAGCGTTCCTTTGCGGTAGGGATGCTAAATCCGGAAAAGACTATGAGCACCGGCGCCGGTGGATTGAGGCCAGGATGCATAAGCTGGCCTCAATCTTTGCTCTCGATATCGCTGCCTATGCGGTAATGAGTAACCACACCCATATTGTGCTCTATATCGATACCTACACAGCAAACTCCTGGTCCACTATCGAGATAATTGAACGCTGGCAACAACTTTTCAAAGGTTCTGCGCTGAGCCAACGTTATCTTCGCGGTGAAGCCCTGGATGCCGCCGAGCTGGAAAAACTGCAGGAGGTGACAACCCTTTGGCGCGAGCGCCTGACCGATATCAGCTGGTTTATGCGCTGCTTGAACGAGTCCATCGCCCGCCAGGCCAATGCCGAGGACAACTGCACCGGTCGTTTCTGGGAAGGGCGTTTCAAATCTCAGGCCTTGCTGGATGAAAGAGCCCTTGCCGCCTGCCTCGCTTACGTGGACCTCAACCCTATCCGTGCCGGTATCGCTAAAACTCCAGAAGAATCCGATTACACTTCGATCCAGCAACGCATACACACAGCCATCTCAGGCCAGCAGCCCAAAAGCCTACTGCCACTGGTGGGCGGGGAGCGCCAGGATATGCCTAAAGGCTTGCCTTTTCAGCTGGATCACTATTTAGAGCTGGTAGACTGGAGTGGCCGGCAGCTTCATCCTAAAAAGCGCGGCGCTATTTCCGAAAACATCCCACCTATTTTAAATCGGCTGGGTATTTCGCCAAAACACTGGCTCTATCTAAACCGCAATTTTGAAAGCCGCTTTAAACGCTTGGTGGGCTCGGCGGAAGCGGTACGCCAGGTCTGTGCGCAGCAAAATAAACGCTGGGTGCACGGGCTGCGCGATTGCCAGCGCTTTCTTAGCCCCACCCCTTGCTAAATTACAGAAATCCGCTTATCAGCTGCCCCTAGATTTCGATTCTCCATTCTTTGGATGTCCTGTTTTGTTGTTCTCCAGAAGAGTGTCCAAGGATTGCCAATCTTTGGGTGCCAATCTTTGGGTGTCCAGTTTCGTGATCCTGATCTATGGGTGATCCTGATCTATGGGTGTCCAGAAAGATCCTGATCTATGAGATCCTGATCTATGGGTGTCCAGAAATGTTATTGCCGTTTCGTGGAAAGTCAGAACCCTTTTCCAAACTGTGGGTGTCCAGAACTGTCTCCGCAGAACTGTCTCCGCAGAACTGTCTCCGCAGAACTGTCTCCGCAGAACTGTCTCCGTCTCCGTGGGCGTCTCCGTGGGTGTCCAGAACTGTCTCCACGCTTTCCGT
Organism: Microbulbifer regidiadema (SeqCode); assembly: GCF_052466995.1. NCBI lineage: Bacteria > Pseudomonadati > Pseudomonadota > Gammaproteobacteria > Cellvibrionales > Microbulbiferaceae > Microbulbifer > Microbulbifer regidiadema (SeqCode). The sequence continues at coordinate 4,825,909 of NZ_CP174297.1, forward strand.
CCAGTTTCGCTTTCCAATCTGTGGGTGTCCAGTTTCGTGTCCATCTGTGGGTGTCCAGTTTCGTGTCCATTAATCCAGAAGAGTGTCCAAATCTGTGGGTGTCCAGTTTTGTGTCCAGTGGGTGTCCAGTTTTGTGTCCGTCCGATTCCGACTCTCCATTCTTTGGATGTCCTGTTTTGTTCTGCTTTGGATGTCCAGGATTGTTTTCTCAATCTATGGGTGTCCAGAACTAAATGTCAATGCTTAACTTTTTCGCAATTTGGTAGTTGGGAACCTGCTTGGCAGCGAGCAAAATAATCTTTGACCGCTCAGCCAATCTCACCGATATTTTTCGACTTTTTATATTCTTTTCTAACTGCTTTTTTTCTTCCGGTGATAAATTGATTTCAACTTGGGCTGGCATTGGTCTTCACTTAATCGCTAAATTAAGCTCACATTATATGTCAGTAATCTATTTAATACACTACACTAGATTCCATCGCTCCCGACTCTACTCTCCCCTAATTCCTTACGAGCGCCCCAAAAGATCTTTTAACGCCAAACTGCCATCTATTTTGAGAAAGATATACCGGCTACCAAGTAGTGGTGCAAAAATTTTTTCCTAGATTCCGGCTCTTCATTCTTTGGATGTCCAGGATTTTTTCAGGATTTTTTTCTCAATCTATGGGTGTCCAGAACTGTTTGTATGGGTGTCCAGAACTGTTTGTTCAGAACTGTTTGTTGGTGTCCAGAACTGTTTGTTGGTGTCCAGAACTGTTTGTTGGTGTCCAGAACTGTTTGTTTCAATCTTCCAGAACTGTTTGTTTACAGCGATAGCGCTGCTTCTCAGGTTGTGTATCATCCTTTCCTTGTCGGGTAACATCCTGGCTCAAACAATGAGGACAGCACACACCATCGGGCCAGCGATACTGCCGTATCTGTCCGTAGCATTTTGCATTATCGAGGAGATCATGAAATTTCATCATGAGTCTGTTTTACAGACATTCGGCTACTGATTCCATTGATGATGTCTCAAATCTAGAGCTCCCCGGAATCCATAAAGAGCCTTGGCATTTTATCTCGATTTCCCCAGTCTATGGGTGTCCAGAACTGCATTAGATTGTAATCAATATTATCGTCAGGAGTTATTCCCCAGGCTTCTGTCCGGCCATCAGGCCAATACCAGGCAGATGTGCAAACGGTATGACATCCGTCAGAGCAGTATTATCTACTATACAGTGCACAACGAAGTGCAGCGCTGCCCGGAGCCTCATCGCAGCGGAGGTCCAATGTGTCCGATGCCACAAAATAATTCCGCTACAACAATCATGACAACTCTACTCTATTACCCTCTGGGCCAAGCTTGCGCATACCCCATAATTTAAGAGCTCTCTTCTTTGTGAGGCCAACAAATTTAGCAGCTAATTTTAAAGCTTCATCCGAAGAATAACTTTTCCCACTAATTACAGACCAATCGTCATTCAAACAATAAAGTTGAACATAAAAATCTTTTTCATAATTAACAGTTTTTTTTACATCATCCATAATCCTAGCCGCAGGTAAAATATTAACTGAAACATAATCACCAGGCTCACACTTCTTCAACATTACAGCCTCTTGTCCATTTGAAGAGATACTTTCAACCGGTAATTCAGGTTCGTCCTTATCTTTCAAAACTAGCCAAGCGCCATCTGTTTCCGACATGTATTGCCGCCATTCTTTCATCTTAAAAGCCATTAATAATAGAGGTGTACGTTATCCTTGGACGTAGTCCCTGTAGACTCACTCCAAGCGTTAAAATGTGGACGAGTTTCTCCAAGTCTGGAATGTCCTATGCTGTGATCGTGATAACCTGCATTACCACTGGCTGAATGCTTACCAATAACACGATTAGATTGGTTTTGTTGATATGTGTTATTAGCATCAATATATTCTTTACGCCTTATAGTTATTGGGTTCGAACCTAAATCACCTGATATTTCTGCTGCAGCTTTTTGTGCAGACTTTCTGTTGGGCATTTTATAACGATTTTCTCCAATTTTTACCCCACCATGCTTTTCAGCAATTGCATCTACATCCCTTACTTTTTTTGAACAACCAAGTTCTTTGGCCATCAACCCAAAAGGGTCCACCCACTCTATTGGGTTCGGTGCATATCGATAATTATTCGATCCACCTAAAAGCCCAATCGGATCTTGTATAATGAACTGTCCAACCTGCGGATCATAGTACCTAAACCGGTTGTAATGCAGCCCAGTCTCTTCATCAAAATACTGCCCCTGGAAGCGGATAGGCTGCTCTATCTGATTCTCATGAGCTAACGCAATATTGCCATAACTCTTATAGGCAACACTCCATACCACTTCACCCTCCTGGTTGGTAAGGGTATCAGGCGTGCCCAGATGATCCAGATGGTAGTGGTAAACCTGTTCTTTCTCTTGGTTACCATCCTTTAGTGCAACCGGCTTGAAAGTGCCCGGTTCAAAGTAGTAGGTCCGAGTATTCAGGTCCTGCCGAGTGTGGATATCAGCTTTATTTTCACGAAGTAGGACATCCCCATCCCAGAGGAAATTGGTGTATTCACTATTACTGCTCTTACCAATACGACGGCCCAGTGGGTCGTACTGGTAGTGAATCTCCTGCTGAAGCTGTTCTGCCCCTTCTTCCAGTTTGAGCTTTTCTATCCGCACCAACTGTTGGCGACAGTTATAGTGGTAGCGGGTTTGCAGCTTCTGCCCTTTGCCGCGCAGCTCAGCGATGCGGTTGCCGTGGATATCGTAGCGGTAGTGGGTATCACCACGGAAAGCTAAGCGATTGCCTTTGATTTGAGTGGCATTGGCTTGCTGTTTGGCTTCATCCTTTGAGTTGGCGGCGGCAAGAATATTGTGTGCGGGGTCGTGCACAAAATACTCGGGGTTGGGGCCATCTACCTGGGTGAGGCGATCCAGGGCGTCATAGTGGTAGCTGCGCGTGCCACGCAGGCTATCCTCAATCTTGGCAATCTGGCCGGCTTTGTTGTACTGGTAGCCACGCTCCAGAATTGCGTTTGATACCTGAGTCGGATCTGATATAGGACTGTTAGTTTTGTTTAGCCGCAGCTTTTGCAGTCGCCCTTGAGGATCATAGTCCCGCTGGCTTTCCAGTCCATTGCCGTGTTGGCGCTGACTCTCCCGGCCCTGTTCATCGTGACTGATGCTGGTGATCAGCTGATCGGTGTCACCACCGACTGGACGGCGGTGCAGGCTTTGGAATTGGCCGGCGGGGTTAAAGGCGAAGTTGAGGACTTCGCCATCAGGCAAGGTTGTGGCGATACGGTTGCCGGCGGCATCATAGTTATGGCTGAGTTTATCTTTGCCCTGCCAATCCGCAGTGACGCGGCCATTGGCATCGTATTCCCAGCGCAGCTTGCGGTGGCTATTTTCCGCTTCGATTAGCTGGCCGCTGCGGTTGTAACGGAAGTTGGTAATCCCATCTGGAGTCACTTCTTCCAACATACGCCCGAAGGGGTCGCGTTCAAAGATCGTATCGATACCCTTGCCGGTATCAGGATCAGTTACCGCTCTTGAAGCGATCAGATGGCCGGCGCGGTTATAGGCGTAGCGGGTTACGCGGCCGTCGAAGCCTACCTCTTCAATCAGGCGTTCGTTGAGGTCGTATTTAAGCTGGTAGCGCTCGCCATTTTCATTGGTGAGGCCAACCAAGTTGCGCTCGCCATCGTAGTGGTATTCCAGGCGGCTGCCATCTGGATTGGTGCGCACCTTAACCTGGCTGAGGCCGTCATAGGCGTAGCAGGTGCTGCGGCCTTCGGAGTCCATAACCTCCGAGAGCAGCCCTTGGGCGTTGTAGCTGTACTGGGTGCGGGCACCATCTGGGGTAATAACCGCATGGATACGATCTTGGCTGTCGTATTCGTAGCGGGTGACTTGGCCGGGGGCGTGTTGTACTTCTTGCAGGCGGCGAGCCATATCATAGCGATAGTGCTGGCTGCGCCCCATGGGGTCTTGGATTGCTGCGAGCCGACCTTCCGGGTTCCACAGGTAGCGGGTGGCATTGCCGAGGGGGTCGGTAACACTGCCGATCAGGCCGACCGGGTTATAGCTGTAGCGGGTGCTGTTGCCGAGGGCGTCGGTGGTGGCAACGATCTGGCCGTTTTTGTTGTATTCCCGCTGCCAGGTATTGCCAGATGGGTCGGTGACTTTGCCTGGCAAACCTTCGCTGTTGTATTCGATGCGGTGGCTATTGCCGGCGGCATCGGTCTTTTGGGTCAGACGCCCCTGATCGTCGTACTGATAGACCTCTTCACGCAGGCTGCCATCATCGCTGGGCAGCTGGACCTTGGTCACCTGGCCCAGTTCGTTGTAGCTGTAGAGGGTCTCTGCGCCTTCGGGGTCGCGGTGATAAATCGGCAGGGCGCGCTCATTAAAGCGGTAGCGCTCCTCGCCACCACGAGTATCGGTCACGGTAACTCCGTGACCATCCTCGTCCCAGGCAAACGCGTAGTTGTAGGTGGCCTGCCCATCGATGGGGTCGCCCCACTGGCGTATACAGCGGGCCGAGGGACCTTCTCTATCCCATTCGAAGTAAAAGCGGTAACCGGTTTTTAAGGTGCGCTTAGAGATGACATGTTGCTGGTATTCATAGCGCTCACTGTAGCCATCCGCATCGGTGGCTTTTATCAGGTCGCCTTCGTCACTGTATTCGTACTGAGCCAGTATTTTAATATGGCCATCGCGAGTTTCTTTTTTTAGCTCACCCATGCGTAGGCTGTTGCGCTGCCCTTCCGGTGGGCTGATATGCAGGGCTTCGCCGAGACTGCTCTCGATACAAATCAGGCGTTCGCCGATATAGTGGAACAGGTAGTAGTTGCCGTAGCCATCGCGAATTTCAGAAAGCTTTAGAGTGCCACTCTCGCCTATCGCCTTGAAATGTTTTTGTACGCCATTTAAGGCGCCGTAGGGGCTGATCACCCAGTGCTCATCGCTCACCCGGGTGAGGGAAAGCTTTTCCACCACATTGTGGCTGCGTCCACTGTTGCCCGGTGCCGGTAAACTAATTACCCGGCCCTCGGCATCGTAAAACTTTACGGTTTTATTACCTGGAACCAAGCGCTCGTTTAAGGTGTGCGCCCAGCCGTGGCCCAGACCAAAATCTTCGCTATTACTACTGCGATAAGATCGAGTCAGAGTTAATGGCAGCGGGCCATCCAGCACCGCATCCACCAGGGATAAAAACTCCTCCCCGGTTTTTAAGTTAATTGGGTCACCGCTGTGATAGGAGTCTTCAGCACTCTGTGTGGCGTCACCTTCAGGTGTCTGTCCCAGTGCGCCAGTGGCGTTGTCTGGTTCGTTAGTATTGTCCGCCGGGTTATTTTGCGCTTCATTTGAGTCGCTGCTGTGTTCATTGGAGTTTGAGGTAGTAATATTCGAAATATCGAGGCTACTTGAAGAGGTAGCGTCGTTCCTTAAACTCTCTTGTATATCAACCTCAAGGGAACTAAAGTCGGAGAAATTGGCGCCATCACTGTTGGATGCCTGTTGTTGCTGGCCGCCTCTGGCTGCCGCCACGTTGGACACCTGCTCGATAATCAGCCGATTCTGTATTAGGGCGCGGTGAATTTCCCGTCCATAGATGGATAAATGGCTCGGGGGCTCAGATGCGGGGCCCAGAGAAAGAGCGCCCGAGGTGTCAGCTGGGGTACTTGCATTGAGCAGGTTATAGGAATTAGATCCCGGGTCGAAAAAGTGCTGGTAAATTTTCTCGATCGCTGCATCGTCAAACATCGAAAGCAAATGGCCGGCATCGGCTTGGATGGGAGTACCAGCTTGAGATGCCCAGCCCATACGGACTTCGTACTGGATACCGTCTTTATTCTCAATATTTAGCAGCATTGTATTTCCTTAAGTGTTCACGTTCTGGGATAACCTGGCTAAATACATGACAAACTTAGGGTGCTGGGCAACTATAAATGACTTGGGCACCTGTTGATTTAACTTATTTTTATAAGGGCTTCTAAAAACATGATTCAGTTGACCGTAAGTATGTGATTTTTTTAGGTAAGTATTGGTGCCGATCAAATTCGATTTTTAGATTTGTGAGTGATTTTCTATTAAAGCTGGTGGAATTCTAACGTTTAGACTTCCCTCTTTGTTTAAATTTTTAAAGCTGCGAGCCCAGTGTCGTCGGGTGGTACCGGGTTCTGAAGCCGATTAGATGAGATTATCGTAAATTCTATAAAAGTAATAGGCTGGGGTAGGGATATCGAAGGTGCAATCAAAATTGTATATGTTAACTAAAATATATTGCCGAATTTTTTTGTCTATATGGGATTTGTAAGCCGCTAGAAGTTAGTGTAGCTAGCAATAATGAAGTATAAGGTGTGATCGACAAGCTTGTATTCGAATCCTGCACTGGCGCGCATATAGCGAAATCTGAGTAGATTTCTGAGCCAGATGACTCTATTGACGTTAAAAGATTCTGTAGAGGGGGTATGTGCAAAGGGTTCTAGATAAGGGTTAAGCTTATTGGTTGACGTATAGATATCGGTAGTTAATCGAATGTCGCGGAGTAAAATACTGACAACGACCACTGAGATTGATACAGTCAAGTGAATAGCGAATCTCTGCGACTACTGTGGGGATGGTCTTCACGAAAGTTTTAATAACCTATTTGATGTTTTACTCCGAGCTTAATGAAGCTTGGTAATATCTAAAAGACCATATTGATGGTTTTTTATTGGGTAATCCCATCAATGCCGCATCGCTTGGCTAAGTTTTTTAAAAAATGCTGCCGGCTCAGATTGTTCTAAGTGAACATTGAGAATCAGCGGTCTGTCAAATCTAGAGAAGGCCTTTAAGGTGTCACCGAAATCTTGCTCGGTACGAACCTCGTAGCCATTTAGCGCTTTATTACCACCAAAAGCCTCGGGAAGAAGATGGTAATTCCAAGGCTGGATATCATTGTAGGGGTCTTTAACCCCCGGATGTATAGCGCGCTCACAACCGTATTCTGCATTGTTATCCTTTCGGTCGATTGAAATGTATACTTGGGAGCACGGAAGTTCTCCAGGGTGTGCCTACTAAAGTTAAGTTAATGGCAAAAAAGCAGTAAGTCTTAGGGGCTGGAATAAGGTGTTATGATCAGAAAATCTGATTTGATTGAACTTCTTTGGGGGGCAATAGATGGTGATTTGGTTTGTGTGTCACGTAGGCAGATGGCAGCAAGAGAGAAGGGCTTATTTTGGTTGGAGGGTGAATGGATTTGGATAAAAGACCTTGAGATATCTTTGAGGAAGATTCAAGGATATCTCAATAGAAGTGATCGGAATCTTGGGGGCAAGTATATTGCAGGTATTCTAATAGAATTTTCAGATGATCAATTGAAAAATTCTTTTGATGAGAGCTTCTGTAGCCTACTCTTTAATGCAAGGAAAGCGGTCAAAGAGTTAAGTAATCCGGACTAGGAAATTACTCTGGCCGTCAAATGGGTGTACAACTGTTAGTGTACAGTTAAGGCGGCGGTGGATTTTTGCTGCATTAAGAAAGTAAGAAGTAATATAGGTGGTTCTAATTGGTGTTGATTTTAGCCTCAAATGCCCGCCAAAACTCCTGCTCATAGGCTTGGATTAATCGTACCCGAATTTCGATGTCGCTTTCTCGAACACCTGAGGCCAAGCCTTTTGCGACTATCTCGGTAGCCTGCTCCCGGAACCCCTCTGGCAGCTGGCTAAAAGAGACCAGGAAGCGGAGCTGTTCGTTGGTTAGCCTTTTGTGCTGTTTTAAAGCTTTTGCAATACGCGCCGCATTTTTACCAAAGCTTTGAAAGTTGACCAGTAGGGCTGCGGCAATTTCAGCGGGTTCTGCATAGCTGGCAAGCCAGGCGGTGTAAGCGGGATATATTTGCGCACCTGCGAGCGGTTGGTGCTGGGCAATTTGCTCGGGGGAGACTCCCAGTGCTTGAATAAGGGTGGGCAGCAGGTCGTTAGCTTGGATTTCTGCTGTGGTTATTTGAGCAAAAAATGTCCTTGTGCTCTTTCCGGGTAGGCCGCCAAAGCGGTGTAATGACAGCGCATTGCTTCTTAAGTCGGATAAATTAATCAGGCGCTGCTCCATAATAAAAGCCTGTAATTTCGAGTCCGGCAGTGTGTTTTTTTCCAGTTGTTGTACAAATACGGGTGTGGGGATATTGAGGTATTGCTGCTCAAGGCGCTGAATCAGGGCTTTTGCATCTTGCTGGCCTGTGGCAATCTCCGCTGTGCCCAGCTGAGCCATACTTAATAGAATGACCAGTCCCGCGATGCCAAGTCTCAACCGGTGCCAATTGGCCACTATTCCAACTCCACTGATGCTCGACTCAAGCATAGCAGCCGCAGGGATGCCGGGGCGAATAAGCGCCCTCTCTAGCGAGTTGCGCTGTTTCTTTCCGCTATTAATTCGGCGGGGTCAATGCGATAGAACTGGCTTAATTCCCGATAGAGTTCCGGGTGTAAGGCGCGCGTAGCGGATGAAATGGTAAAAAAGCTCTCAGTGGCCACGGCGAAGAATTCAGCGGGAGACTGGGCGCCGTATAAATCCAGTATCGATGGGTTGTCGCCGGCAAATTCACCGAATTCAGCTCTGCGCCTTAGGCGCAGGAATTCCCGGCTCATAACGTCGGCCCAGGTGGCCCCCTCATCACTGTTCTCAAATAGTGGGCGGCCATCAAAATAGCCGTCCTCTTCATCGACCTTGTGGGCAAATTCGTGCAGGGCAACATTGTGGCCGCGCTGGGGGAATTGTAGATCTTTTTCCAGATCTCCCCAGGAGAGAACTACGGGGCCGCGATAGTGGGCCTCCCCTTCGCGGGCACTGTGTCTGGCTGTTTCCAAATAGCCCTCTCGACGGGTCTCATAAGCTACATAGGTATCGGGGTAAAGCAGTAAGCTGTAAAGGTTGGGATAGCATTCATTTTTGCGGCCCAGCAATAGCAGACAGGCGTGGGCGGCGATAGTCACCCTCATGCGCTCGCTGACTTGAAGTCCCTCGCAACCGATAAACGCTTTGTCGTGGAGAAACAGGGCAATATTACTGCGCAGTTCCCGCTGACGGCCGGGGCTTAGGTGGCGATAGAGCGGGAGGTTTTCTCTAAGGAGTTGCAACTGCTCTCGAGTTAGGGGCTGTGAGCGCCGGTAGTGAATACGCCACTGGCGATAAAAGTGGGGTACCAGCCATACGGCCAGGGCCAGTAGGATCGTTGCGATAAAAGCACTCACGATTTCGGTGCCGGCGCTGTAGAAGAGATATTGCCCTCCAGCTTAAATGCTTCGCAGGGGGTTCCCTGGTGGTACTGCATTTGCCACTGCCCTTTGCTTCTCACCCAAATAGATGAGCGCTTACAGAACCCTGTGTATCCCCCTCGGTGATTACGCTGTGCGGATTGATACAGCAGCATAATGACGGTATCTGATAGGGGGATACACTCATAGTTTTGGCTGTGTATTTCCCAATCGCCATCCTCTTCTCGCTGCATTGCCACAGCTATGCTCTGGCAGTCAAAGGTCTGCCCGGATTTTCCCACCTCCTTAAAGTCAGGGCTTAACAGTTTTTTTATAACCTCTGGGCTCTTGCGCATCTCAAACTGATGCAGTTTTGTTTCATATTCAATCAGAATATCCGCAATATCACGCATCTCTATTTTACTCCGCTAGAGTAATTGGGGTCGCCTGTATGGGGGGGTGTGTTTAGGGTTCTCCGTCTGCCGTGACTTAAGACTAAACCTAATTTGTCCTAGGCTTCTGTGTCTAAGTGTTCGTAGCCTCTCGCCAGCTTGATAAAAGCACTCAGGTATTCAACATCGCTATCACTTTCACGAGTTCCCAGATAGATCTGTTTGGCAATGCCTTTTTGCCCCAGGCGCACCGTCGCTAGCGCCAGCTTGGTAGAGTACTCCTCCGCCAGCCAGCGCGGTAGAGCTGCAACCCCGCGGCCGCTGGCTACCATCTGTAGCATGATGTCGGTGGTGTCACTGGTTTTGTGGCGCTTAGGTACTACACCTGCGGGGTTGAGAAATTGGGTGTAGATATCCAGGCGGTCTGGCGGCACGGGGTAAGTCAGCAGCACTTGATCGCGGAGATCTTCCGCTATCAGGTATTTCCGCTTTGCCATGGGGTGAGCCCGAGGGACGACCAGTACCTGCTCATAGTCAAACACCGGGTCGAAGCGCAATCCGGCTTTATAGAATGGGTCTGGCGTGACTAGCAGGTCTATCTCATAGCCAAGTAGAGCGCCGAGGCCTCCAAACTGAAATTTTTGCTTAACATCTACATCCACGTCCGGCCAATCTTCCAGAAACGGTGATACGACTTTCAGTAGCCACTGATAGCAGGGGTGGCACTCCATACCAATGCGCAAGGTGCCGCGCTCGCCTTGCGCCATTTGCTTCAGTTTGCTCTCGGCGTGCTCTAGTTGTGGCAGGACGCGATTGGCAAGGCCCAGCAGATACTCACCGGCCTGAGTCAGGCGCAGACTGCGGCCCTCGCGCAACCAGATGGGGGTACCCAGATTCTGCTCCAGCTTGCGCACGGTGTGGCTCAGCGCTGACTGGGTTAGACAGAGGTGTTTGGCTGCGGCAGTGAGCGAGCCCTGCTGGTCCACAGCTTGGATTATTGTTAGGTGTGAGCGCTCTAGCATGGGCTTTACTCGAACAAAGCATGAATGAAATTAATGGACTGTTGAAAATATACCATTTCTGCTCATTTATAAAGTGGCTTATCCTGCGTGGCAATTTCAATCACTGAACAGAGCGTTCGGTTTTTGCCTCAGAAACCAGGGTGGTCAGATCGCAATGAATAAAGAGTTTACCTTCAGCATCAAGAGCTTGTGTTTTGATGAAGATTATCGTCCATCGGACAATACGCGCATTACGACCAACTTTGCGAATCTGGCTAGAGGGGAGAGCCGCCGGGATAACTTGCGCAACACCCTCAGAATGATTGACAGCCGCTTTAATGCCCTGGCGCACTGGGATAATCCTAATGCAGATCGTTATTCGGTAGAGCTGGATATTATTTCCGTTGATATTGATATTGAGGGTAACGGAGAGACTTTCCCTACCATCGAAGTGTTGAAAACGAATATTGTTGATCATAAAAACAATCAACGTATCGAAGGGATTGTGGGCAACAATTTTTCTTCTTATGTGCGAGACTATGATTTCAGTGTTCTATTGCTGGAACATAACAAGAATCAAGTTGAGTTTAGCCTTCCGCAAGGTTATGGCGATCTCCACGGGAAAATTTTCCAGTCCTTCCTGAATTCAAGCACCTACAGGGATAATTTTAGTAAACCCCCTGTTATTTGTCTGAGTGTATCGAGCAGTAAGACCTATCATCGAACTGAAAATCAGCACCCTGTGCTGGGGGTTGAGTACCGGCAGGATGAGTACTCCTTGACTGATGACTACTTCGAGAAAATGGGTTTACAGGTCCGCTATTTTATGCCGCCAAATAGTGTTGCGCCTCTGGCTTTTTATTTCCGTGGTGACCTGCTCGGTGACTATACAAACCTTGAGCTTATTAGCACTATAAGTACGATGGAAACCTTCCAAAAAATTTATCGGCCTGAGATTTACAATGCAAACTCCGTGGCGGGTAACTGCTATCAGCCCAGCTTGAAACATCAAGATTATTCACTCACCAAAATTGTTTATGATCGGGAAGAGCGCAGCCAGCTGGCTATTAAGCAGGGGAAGCTTACAGAAGAGCAATTTATTAAGCCGTATAGGAGTGTCCTCGACCAGTGGGCGGCCAATTACGCGCTTTAATTAACCGAGATAGACAAGATTATTTATTATGAGTCGTTTATTGCCAACCTCAACTGCCGGCAGCTTGCCAAAACCGTCTTGGCTTGCAGAGCCGGAAAAACTGTGGTCGCCCTGGAAACTACAGGGCGACCAATTAATCGAAGGCAAGCAAGACGCCTTGCGCCTGGTGCTAAAAGAGCAGCAGCAAGCCGGTATCGATATCGTTAGCGATGGTGAGCAAACTCGCCAGCATTTTGTCACGACCTTTATCGAACACCTCAATGGTGTTGACTTTGAAAAGCGTGAAACCGTTAAAATTCGAGATCGCTATGATGCGAGTGTGCCGACAGTTGTTGGCGAAGTATCGCGGCAAAAGCCAGTGTTTATTGAAGACGCCAAGTTTTTACGTCAGCAAACTGGTCAGGCTATTAAGTGGGCGCTGCCTGGCCCCATGACAATGATTGATACGCTCTACGATAGCCACTATAAGAGCCGCGAAAAGCTCGCCTGGGAATTTGCCAAAATTCTCAACCAGGAGGCTCGGGAGCTGGAGGCCGCTGGTGTCGATATTATTCAGTTTGATGAGCCTGCATTTAATGTATTTTTTGATGAAGTGAATGACTGGGGTATTGCCACTTTAGAAAAAGCCATTGAGGGGCTGAAATGCCAAACTGCCGTACATATTTGCTATGGCTATGGCATCAAAGCCAATACCGACTGGAAGAAGACTCTGGGTTCAGAGTGGAGGCAGTATGAAGAGGCGTTTCCAAAACTGCAAAAATCTAACGTCGACCTGATCTCACTGGAGTGTCACAACTCCCATGTTCCAATAGATTTGCTTGAGCTTATTCGAGGCAAAAAAGTGATGGTGGGCGCTATTGATGTGGCAAGCAACACTATTGAGACTCCGGAAGAGGTGGCCAACACCCTGCGCAAAGCGCTGAAGCATGTGGATGCCGAAAATCTCTACCCCTGTACCAACTGCGGTATGGCGCCGCTATCCCGTCAGGTGGCAAGGGGCAAGCTCAATGCTTTGAGTGCAGGTGCAGAAATTGTCCGCAGAGAGCTCTCGGTCTAGCTGTCTCCGCTCTTTAAAGGGGCGTGCCTCTGCTTGGGCGCCCGCATAGATTAGCCCGCCTGGTCGCGGGCACCTCGCTGTCCGCTACTGTCTTCACTTTTATTGACTCGGTACTGGAGTGCCTGTGCAAAACGATCAAGGCGTTCCCAATCGTTGGGCGGCGGCTAAATGGGTGTTTGTGTATAGCGGTCTAAAGCGTGCGCTGGAGTGATGCCCCTCAGGGAGCGGCAAAGATTCTAGGGGGATGCTGTAGTGGTGATATCGCGATGCGCCACTCTGCTCCAGGGTGGAGCCAATTGCAGGCGAGAAAAGAAATCTCGCACTGACCATTCGGCAACAAAAAAAGGGCTACCCGAAGGTAACCCTTTTTTCTGGCCTTTCAGCCTATCGTATGGCGCGCTCGGGAGGATTCGAACCTCCGACCGCCTGGTTCGTAGCCAGGTACTCTATCCAGCTGAGCTACGAGCGCGTCGTTATGGGTGCGTACTATAGAGAGTTGATTCGTTGCCGTCAACCTCTTTTTGGAAAAAATTCCTTAAAAATCCGCAACTTATCGAGTTTCTGGACCCCTGTGGGAACAGTCGACCAGTCTCGACAGGGCGCGAATTCTGCCGTGTCCGCTTTCGCTTTGCAAGCCTTACTTTGAAAATAGTGCGATTGGATCGGGTGTTGGGGCTGGAGGTGTGGGAAATTCCCGCTGGGAATGGCGGGGAACTATACTGATGACTCCAGTGGGATTGCGATAATTCGCACCTTCCACTGCCGGACCCGATCTTTCGTCGGGTGGTGGGCCTCTCCAGATACAGCGAGAAAATATGGCGGACGAGCAGGACCAACAGCAAAAGCCGCCGCAGGAGGAGCCACCTTCACCGCTATCCGGCAAGCCGCTACAGCAGGGGCCGCTGAACTGGTTGCAGTATTTTCTGTGGATTTTCCTGCTGATACTGACCGTACAGTTTTGCACTAGCGGGCAGCTTTCCGGCAAGCGGACTGAATTAGCTTACAGCGATTTTAAGAGTGCGGTCGCCGAGGGCCGGGTTGCCAGTGTGGTTATTGAGGGCGATCGAGTCAGCGGCACCTTTAAGCTGGATAAGTCGGAACCGGCAAGGTCGCCAGCGCAACCCGCCGCTAAAAAAGGGGAGAAGCCCCCAACCCCAGAGCATTTTGCTACGGTTTTGCCACCGGTTCAGGACCCGGAGTTGCTGCCCCTGCTGGAGCGGGAGAAGGTGGAAATCCTGGCTGAATCCCCCGGAGGCAGCTTTCTACAGCGGACTCTGATCCTGCTGTTGCCCTGGATATTAATTGTCGGGCTGCTGGTCTGGCTGGGGCGGCGAATGCAGGAAAAGATGGCCGGAGGTGCTCCCGGCAGCCCCTTCGGTTTTGCCCGCTCCCCGGCAAAGCGCTTTGAGCGCAGTGAGTCAGCGGTGACTTTCGCCGATGTGGCGGGGCTGGCGAATGCGAAGCGGGACCTACAGGAAGTGGCGGGTTATCTAAAGAACCCAGAGCATTACCGCAAGCTTGGCGCAAAAATCCCCCGAGGTATTCTGTTGATGGGCCCTCCCGGTACGGGAAAAACCCTGATGGCTAAGGCTTTGGCCGGTGAGAGCGAGGCGCCATTTTTCAGTATCAGCGGTTCTGAGTTTATCGAGATGTTTGTGGGGGTGGGTGCTTCGCGAGTGCGGGATATGTTCGCCGGGGCCAAGAAAGAGGCTCCCGCCATTATTTTTATCGATGAGATCGACTCTGTCGGCCGGGCTCGGGGCACCGGTGTTGGCGGTGGGCACGATGAGCGGGAGCAGACGCTCAACCAGATTCTGGGGGAAATGGACGGTTTTGATCCCCAGGAGGCGGTCGTTGTAGTGGCGGCAACCAATCGACCGGATGTACTCGATGCGGCCCTGCTGCGGCCGGGCCGCTTTGATCGCAAGGTGACCCTGGATTTGCCCGATAAGGCCGCGCGCAGAGAGATTCTGGAGATCCATTCACGAGAGGTCCCTTTGCACGGCAAGGTGGATCTGGAGCGACTCGCAGCTCTGACTGCGGGCTTTGCCGGTGCGGATTTGGAAAACCTGATCAATGAAGCTGCGCTGCTGGCGGGGCGGGAAGATCAGTCGGCGGTGGATATGGATTGTTTACTGCGCGCCCGCGACAAGGTGGTCCTCGGCGGTGAGCGCGAAATGATGATCAGTGAAGAGGACAAGCGGATTATTGCCTACCACGAGGCGGGGCATGCGCTGGTGGCAACCCTGCTGCCAAATGCCGATCCCCTGGAGAAGGCGACTATTATCCCCAGGGGGCACAGCCTCGGTGCCACCGAACAGATACCCAGCGAAGAGCATCACAGTATACAGGCCAGCTATCTGCGCGATCGTATCGGTGTCATGCTCGGGGGAAGGGTGGCTGAGCGAGTAGTGTTTAAAGAGGTGAGCACTGGTGCCGAGGCAGACTTAAAGCAGGCGACGCGACTCGCTCGCCATATGGTTACCCACTGGGGCATGAGTGAAAAGTTGGGGCCGGTGGCCTTCCGCCGGGGAGAGGAGCATATATTTCTGGGACGTGAGATGGCTCAGCAGAAAGACTTTAGTGAGCACACCTCAGAGATTATTGATGATGAAATTATTGCCTTGATCAGTGGCATTGAGATGAAAGTAGACCGGTTGCTGACAAAAAACCGCACTAAATTGGATGCATTGGCCGGAGCGCTTTTGGAAAAAGAAACACTCGAAGCGGGGGAAATTCATCAAATACTCTCCGCTTTCACCACTGGTAGTGATGACACATCCACTACAAAAAATGATTGCCAATAAACGATGAAGTTTACTTTTAAGTTGGGCTGGTTGGCCAAACTGAATAGGGTTAAACGTACCAGGTTAATGAAGTTTTTTGCTTTTTAGTCTCTGCCGATCTAAATGTTAGCGGCTAAAAAGGGCGGTGGAGGGATTATATTAGGCAGGTTGCCGGTTGCGAATTTGTCGGGGAGCGGTCAAAGCGAGTATCGAATACAGGGTATTCTTTCCTTCGAGCCGAGCGCTAGAAGTTTCGAGGCTCGGCTAAAGTCCTAATAGCATATCCCTTTTAAAGTAGACAAAAAATTTTGTGTTTTTCTGGTGGATTAGATACATATTGTCATTGGATTTTTGAAAAGTAATCAATTTATGCTGTTGGGGGGCGCCTTAAATAGGTCGCCCTTAAACAGTGCATGGTTTTATTTCTTTAGATTCCTTTAATTTTTTATTCAATTTGAAAGAACTTTTCCGACTAATTGGGTTATTTTGCCGGCATTTGTGGCAAATGGACTTCCACACCGGGTTGTGAGCCTGTAACCTGTCCATGTCACAGATTCACTGCGAAATTTGTGCCTCTTTATCAGCACGGTCTTGAATCGGAGCTTCACTTAGTCGGAACCTCTTTTTAGAGGTGGAGCGGTGGGGCCAGGCAGTACCGGTTGCGATAAGTCCGTTGTTGTACATAAAAAAAATAAAACAATGGAGAGAAAACATGGAAAGTCCGTCAAAATCCAGGCAGCACTCTGCTCTGCTTTCCGCCTGTTCCGTAGCAACGCTTTGGTTAGCCAGTGGTATCAGCCCCAGTTATGCCGCAGAGGGCGCTGTCGGCACCCTTATGGAAGAAGTGCAGGTTACCGCCCGCAAGCGTGCAGACGCGGAATTACTTCAGGATGTTCCAGTAGCGGCTACCGCCTATTCTGGCGATCAACTGGAAGCACTGCAAACCCGAGATTTGCAGAGTCTTTCTTTCAAAATGCCGAACGTCCAGTTGGAGGATGTAGGCACGGTAAAAAACACGGCAAACTTTACGGTGCGCGGTCTCGGAGTCAATAGCTCTATTCCGTCGATTGATCCCACGGTAGGGGTCTTTGTCGATGGTATGTACCTCGGTGTGAATGCGGGTGTTGTCACCGACCTGTTTGACCTGGAGGGTATCGAAGTACTCCGCGGTCCGCAGGGACTGCTGTTCGGCCGCAATGTTACCGGTGGTGCTGTTGTGGTTAAAACCGCGCGCCCCACCGATGAATTCTCTACCCGCTTTAAGGTATCCACCACCGACAATCTGGATATGGTAGCCGCAGGTTCAATCAACGGTGCCATCTCTGAGGATGTCAACGGCCGCCTGACGGTGTACTACAACGATGATCGCGGCTGGTTCGAAAACGTCGCCACCGGCAATGATAATGCCGGTGCCTCAGACAGCTGGTTTATTCGCCCGAGTTTTAGTGTTCAACTCAATGAAACCGCTGAGCTTATTGTGCGAATGGAACACGGGCGCATGGACTCCGATGGGGTTGTTGCGCAAAACCGTGGTAGCGAAGCCTTAGTCGTTGATACCGGAACTGGCTATGACATATACCCCAGTGCAACTCAGATTGCTGAGGCGTACGGTATTCTTAACTGGGACAATAGTGAGGACTCCTTTGAGGTTGCCCAGGATGAAGAGGGCTACCAAAAAGACGAGTGGAGCCAGATTATTACTGAATTCAATAAAGACGTTGAATTTGGTAACGGTACCATTACCAATATCCTGGCCTGGCGCACCTATGAGGCGCAGGGCCTCGCCGATGTAGATTCCCTGCCGATAGTGGGCTTCCATGCCGACTCCAATGTAGAACAGAGCCAGCTTAGCAACGAGCTGCGCTATGCCGGTCGCTTCGGTCGCACGGCGATCACTAGCGGTGTTTACTGGTTCTCTCAGGATGTGACCTATCTGGAAAATCGCTTGCTGGCCGGTGGTCTGTTCGATTGGACCGGTGGCGGTGAGCAGGATCACAGTACCTATGGCATTTTTACCCAGGCGGACATCGACCTGAATGAGGCCTGGGTGCTGACCTTGGGAGGGCGCTACTCGCAAGAGGAAAAAGACGTCAAGATTGCCTCTATTCCTCTGAATACCTGCACCCTGGATGGCTGCTCTCAATACGACTTCACGGATAGCGAAAGCTGGAATGCCTTTACGCCCAAAGTCGGCTTGCAGTGGACGGTTTCCGACGAGACCCAGCTCTATACCTTCTGGACCAAGGGCTTTCGCAGTGGCGGCTACAACTTGCGCAACGCCGGTCTAGATCCCACCCAGCCCCCTCTCACTCCCTATGAACCACAGGCAACAGATCAGGAGGAGCAGAACAGCTTCGAAATCGGCGCCAAGGTAGATTGGTTCAATGGCCGCCTGCGCACCAATATGGCGGTGTTCCACAACTCGATTGACGATATGCAGCGGGAGGAGAATATGCCCGATGCGGCGAGCGGCGTGGCGCAGATTATTCGCAACACCGCTGATGCCACCATTCGCGGTGCCGAGCTTGAGGCTATGGCCGCGCTGAGTGAAAACCTGCTGTTGACCTTCAATGTGGGCTATGTGGATGGCGACTACGACAAGGTACTCGGCGACCTGAACGGTGATGGTGTCGTAGATGATGTAGACCTGGGTCTTGAGATTCCCCGCCTGGCGCCCTGGACCTATGGCGTTGGCGTGGTACACGACCTATCCCTGGGCTCCTACGGAAACCTGACTTCCCGCATTAACTTTAACCACCGCGATGAAGCACCTTACAGTGATGATAACCGGGGTATGTTGTCTGAAGTGGAAATGTTGGACTTCAGTATTGGCTATACCTCCGATAGCGGCCAATACACGCTCTCTGTATTCGGTAAAAATATGCTGGATGAAGTTACCGAGGGCAATGATACCCAGCTACCGGTCAATCTCGGTGGTATCGGTGCCAGCTTTACCCCGCTGAATAAAGGTCGCGTAATGGGTGTTGAGTTTATTTACGAGCTTTAAGCGCGGCGAATAAACTATTGGTCTGGAGAATGATGTTTTAGCTGACCAGGCCTAGATACGGCCAGGGCCTCTCGCAATCTAAATTTGTCGGGAGGTCCTGGCCGTTTTTATTGGCGCTAGGGCAATTAAAAACAGGGTGGAAATCTCTGGTAACCTTGTGTGGCTGGCGTGGCCATAAAGTGAAAGTCAATAAAGGGAAAGTCGATGCGGTTTATTGATCTGCCTGCCTTTGGTGGGCCCGAAGTAATGCAGTTGCAGGAGATGGAACGGCCAACTCCGGGGCCGGACGAAGTCCTTATCCGCGTGGCGGCGGCCGGGGTCAATCGCCCGGATATTGTGCAGCGCCAGGGCCACTATCCACCACCTGCTGGGGCATCGGCAGTGCTGGGGTTGGAGGTTGCCGGTGAGGTTGTCGCGATTGGGGGCAAGGTTGCGCGCTGGCAGGTGGGAGATAAGGTCTGCGCGCTGACCAATGGCGGGGGCTACGCCGAGTATGCCGTCGCCCCAGAGGGGCAGTGCCTGCCGATTCCGGCAAACCTAACCCCAGTTGAGGCGGCGGCCCTGCCGGAAACCTTCTTTACCGTATGGAGCAATGTTTTTGATCGCGCCGCTTTAAAAGCGGGCGAGGTGATCTTAATTCACGGCGGCGCCTCGGGTATTGGTACTACGGCTATCCAGTTGGCCCACAGTTTGGCAGCCCGGGTTTTTGTCACTGCGGGAAGCGCAGAAAAGTGTGCAGCCTGTGTGGCACTGGGAGCGGAGCGGGCGATTAATTACCGGGAGGAAGACTTTGTCTCCGTTGTGCGCGAGGCGACAGCGGAGCGCGGCGCCGATGTTGTTTTGGATATGGTCGGTGGCAGTTATATCAATAATAATATTCGTGTAGCCGCTAATGATGGTCGGATCGTGAATATTGCCTACCTGGCTGGCGCCAAAGTGGAGGTGAATATGCTGCCGGTGATGTTGAAGCGACTCACGTTAAGCGGGTCAACCCTGCGGGCCCGCTCGCCGCAGGTGAAATCCGGCATTGCACAAGCGCTGGAGGCGAAGGTGTGGCCGTTGATTGAAGCGGGAAAAGTTCGCCCGCAAATTGCCGCCCAGTTTCCCCTGGAGCAGGTGGTGGAGGCACATAAACTGCTGGAATCACGCAGTATCACCGGCAAAATTGTGTTGAGCCTCTGCAAGTCTGGGGCGTGACGGAATTATTCAGGGGCTCCTCAACCCTATTGGGCCCCTGTGGCCGTCTAGGGGGAAGAGTAAGCGGGCGCCCAGTGTACCATCCCCTCTGGCACGTCCCCGGGTTCACAGTGGACTTTGGGGGGGAGTCTCTGTATCGGGGGGTAAAACGCCACGGTATCGCTCATCACTTCGACGTAGGCCTTGTACAGTTTGCTGATATTGCGCACATACTGTACGGGCTCAGAGCCCCGCACATAGCCGTAGCGGGCCCGCTTAAAATACTGCGGCTGGGCCAGCTTTAGCATGGCCACCTCTACATTGTCGAACCACACATTGGGGTCCAGCCCCAGTTCTTTGGCCAGGCGCTGGGCATCGAGCAAGTGGCCGTATCCAGCATTGTAGGAGGCCAGGGTAAACCAGAGTTTATTCACGGTGGGCAGGGCGGGATTAAAGCGATCGCGCACCCAGTCCATATATTTTACGCCCGCTTTTATTCCTCTTTCAGGTTCAAACAGTGGCGGGGGGAACCCCATTTCCTCTGCGGTAGCGGGCATCACCTGCATCAGGCCCTGGGCGCCAACCGGGGACACGGCCTTGGGGTTGAAATTGCTCTCCTGCCACATTTGCGCGACGATCATGCGCCAGTCAAAATCGTATTTAAAGGCCGACTCCTTGACCAGCTTGTCGAAAGGGGAGAGCTTTTCTCCCGGTATAACCCTCGAACTGACACGGCGCATAAAGCGTTTATTCGGCTCAAAATAGGCCTGATACTGTTGTTTGTACTGGCTGGTTTTTTTGTAACTTTGCAAGAATTTATTTAAATTTTGTAGCAGGTGCCAGTTTTTGCGCAGCACCAGCCATCCCTGTGGGCGCGGGTCGCCGATCAGGGTGCCGAGGGTGAGATCGGGTTCTACCGAGGTCTCGATTTTGGCGCGGCCCGAGTGGGCAATGGTGGCATCGATCAGGCCGTCGGCAATCATTGAAAAAATTTGCGACTGGGAAATATCCGGTGGTGCGACACGAATATCGACATCTATACCGGCATTTTTTAAGGACTCTGCTACCTCGATAAAAGAGGAATAGGCCCGCAGGGTGAGTTTGCGACCATTGAGATCCTGGATTTGCTTGATCGGCGGGCGCCCCTTGTCGCTGACAACCTGGTCCGAGGATTCCACATAGGGTTTGGTAAACACCATGCCCTGGGCCTCAAGGGCGGAGGTAATATTGAGTTCGGCGCCGGCAAAGTCGCCGCGCCCGGCTCTCAGCCAATCGGCCAAGCTCTCCTCATAGGGGACCACAATCACCTGTAATTGCAGGTTGTGTTTGTTGGCAAAGGCTTGTGCCAGGTCGTAGTCAAATCCCATTAATACCCCTTTCCACAGAAAGTAGGTTGTGGGGCCGTTATAAGTCAGCAGGCGGATCACCCCGGATTTTTTAATGCCCTTCCAGTCGGTAATGCGCTCCACTTGGGCTTTGACCAAATTGCGGGTGAGGAAATGATTGACGGTGGTATTGAGACGCTTGGCGTTTTTGCGTAGGCCCCAGGCAATATTTTGCATTGTGGATACGTCGGCACCCAGGCGTAAGTCGTCGCGATAATTGCGCAGGTCTTCTGCGGCAAAGTCCTCCAGTATGGCCACGCGATTTTTCTGCGCGTTGATAAGGTCCATCAGGTTATCGCGGTTGCCGTGAATATCCAGTTCGCGGATGGTCAGGTTGGCGTCGGGGTTTTCGGCCACAATTTTTTCGGCGGTTTCCCGGATGGCAGAGCCGGCGGGAATAATAATTTCAATATTCTTTAATTGGCGGGCATCTGAAATGTCTGGTCCCTCTGGGCCGGTAACCAAAATAAGGCGTGCGTGACGTACGGGCACGGTAAATTCGATGACCTTTTCACGGGCATCGGTGACGGTTAAGTTGTAGGCGATAATATCGGCCTCGCCATCGATTAGCATTTGTATCGCTTGGTCTGGCGTTTCCGCTTTAATCCACTTGGGCTCCAGTTTTAATTGTTTGGCCAGTTTGTTGGCGAGTTCAAAGTGGCGCAGGCTGACGACTCCGTCGCGGGGGAGTAAATCCTCCGAGGCGCCGGATAGATTAACAAAGCGGATGGTGTCGTGCTTTTTAATTGCTTGCAGGTCACCGGTTTCGAGATAATTAACCGGCGTTTCTTTGGCGGGGGCAATTTCGGGCTGCTCTCTGGCCGCTTTATTCGCGTCGCCTGCCTCGGCCGCCGACATAGTGACTGACTCGGCCACACCGGACTCGCGCTTTTGTTCGGAGCAGGCGCTTGCGGCAAGAAATAGTGCAGAAAGTAATAGCCAGCCCCACAGGTTTAGGTGGACGGCAGTAGCTTCACTACCCATAGAGCGCTCCGCTGACATTTTCCTGGCAAAGTATAGTGTCGTGGGAATTGCGCTCTTGACTCTTTGGCGACTGGGGAGTGAGTTGGTTTTCTAGTCAGAAACGGCGTCAACTGTTGCGCTGAAACTTCCCCTGGCCAACCTGACTTGGACCTGCTGGTCGGTACGCAGGTCTGCACTGTCGCGCACCGCGCGTTTGTCGGAGTCCAGCACAATGGCGTAGCCCCGCTGTAAAACGGCCAGTGGGCTGATGTTTTGCAACATCTGTGCGCGGTGAGCCAGTGTGTCGCCACTACGCTGTAAAATTAATTGCATGGCGCGCTGTAAATTTGCCTGTAGCTGTATTAATTTTTTCTGGCTCTCATCGAGCCGGCGCGCCGGTTGACTGTGGCTAAAGGCCCGCACGGCAGAGGTCAGTTGGGTTTTGCGTTTGTGAATCTGCTGTTGGCTCGCCGCAGTCAGGCGCATTTCCAGGTGGTCCAGGCGCTGGGTCTGGTTGAGGAGCTGCTCCCGGGGGTGGCGCAAGCGGTTGCGTCGCAATTGGACCTGTTGGGACAGGTGTTTTAATTGATTGTCTATCGCGCGCTGGAGTCTGCGCTGGGCCTGTTCGAGCCGCTGTAGAATCTCTGCGGCATTGGCGCTGGCTATTTCCGCTGCGGCAGAGGGAGTGGGTGCGCGCAGGTCGGCGGCTAAATCGGCAATCGTGGTGTCGGTCTCGTGGCCGACGGCAGAAATAGTGGGAATAGGACTGGCGGCCAGTGCGCGGGCGACAATTTCCTCATTAAAAGACCACAGGTCTTCCAGGGAACCGCCGCCGCGACCGACAATTAATAAATCGTGGCGGCCACTGCGGCCGGCTTTTTCAATGGCCGCCGCAATTTGCTCGGCGGCGCCCTGACCTTGAACCGCCACCGGCCAAAGTTCAATGGTGGCCGAGGGGTGTCTTCTGCCCAATACGTGGATCATATCCCGTATTGCCGCTCCGGTGGGCGAGGTGACAATACCGATATTGGTTGGCAAAAAAGGCAGGGGGCGTTTTTTGCTGGCGTCAAACAGGCCCTCGGCGTTTAATTTTGCTTTGAGCTGTTCCAGTTGGCGCATCAGAGCGCCAAAGCCGGCCTCCTCCATATGCTCCACGATCAGCTGAAATTCTCCGCGCCCTTCGTACAGGCTCACCCTGGCCCGAATTAAAACCTCGCGGCCGTTTTGCGGTCGAAAGGCAACGCTGCGATTGCGTCCGCGAAACATCGCGCAGCGCACCTGGGCGCGGGCATCTTTGAGACTAAAATACCAGTGCCCGGAACTGGGGACAGAAAAATTGGAAATCTCTCCGCTAATCCACAGCAGTGGCACACTGCTTTCCAGGAGATGTTTAACTTCCCGATTCAGGTCGCTTACCGACAGCACGCTGCGCTTGGCATTTTGACTTGGGGGAATTGTCTGCATCACTGAATCTCGTCGGGCAATTTTGGCGGAGCAATATTGCAGTATCGCCTGTTTAGGTAAAGCGTTTTGCACTACAAATTGGTTTTTCTGTAAATTGGTGTTTGCGCTTTGGGCGCGTAGAGGTATAATCGCGCCGATACCCAATCCCGCCTATTTCGAGGTTTGAGTGTCAACAATGTCTGAATCCAATCTGCGCATCGCGCGCGAAGCCCTCACTTTTGACGACGTCCTACTTGTGCCCGGATATTCCGAGGTCACGGCCAAGGATGTGAGTTTAAAAACCCAACTCTCCCGCAACATTACCCTGAACATCCCCATTGTGTCCGCCGCTATGGATACGGTGACGGAAGCTCGCCTGGCCATTGCCCTGGCCCAGGAAGGGGGTATCGGCATTATTCACAAAAGTATGTCGATAGAGGCTCAGGCTCTCGCCGTTCGCGCGGTGAAGAAGTTTGAAGCCGGTGTGGTAAAAGACCCGATTACGATTGAGTCCGACGCCACGGTACGCGAGTTGATCGCGCTGACCAGCCACCACAATATTTCCGGTGTACCGGTAATGAATCGTGGAGATCTGGTCGGTATCGTTACCAGTCGCGATGTTCGCTTTTTAACGGATCTCGATGTCAGTGTCGCCAGTATTATGACGCCGAAAGAGCGTTTGGTAACGGCCCATGAAGATGCCTGCCCCGATGAGGTGCGCGAGCTACTGCACAAGCATCGCATCGAAAAAGTATTAGTTGTTAACGACAACTTTGAGCTGCGCGGCCTGATCACGGTTAAAGACTTTAACAAAGCGGAGCAGTACCCGAACTCCTGTAAGGATTCCGATGGCCGTCTGCGCGTTGGCGCCTCTGTAGGCACCAGCCCGGATACCGACGATCGCGTGGCGGCACTGGTAGAAGCCGGCGTTGATGTACTGGTTGTGGATACCGCTCACGGCCACTCCCGCAATGTGATCGAGCGCGTGCGCCGCATTAAGGAAATGCATCCCCGCGTCGATGTGATCGGTGGCAATATCGCCACGGCGGAAGCGGCGCGGGCACTGGTTGAGGCCGGTGCGGATGCGGTCAAAGTGGGTATTGGTCCCGGTTCTATCTGTACCACCCGTATCGTAACAGGCATCGGTGTACCCCAGGTGACCGCAATTGCCGAGGTTGCCTCAGCCCTTAAAGAATTCGGCGTGCCGATGATTGCCGATGGCGGTATTCGTTACTCCGGCGATATTTCCAAGGCGATCGTTGCCGGCGCTTCATCGGTCATGATGGGCTCCATGTTCGCCGGTACCGAAGAGGCGCCCGGTGAAGTCGAACTCTACCAGGGCCGTACCTACAAGTCTTACCGGGGGATGGGTTCTCTCGGCGCTATGTCCCGTACCCAGGGCTCTTCCGATCGCTACTTCCAGGATGCGAGCAAGGGCGCTGAAAAGCTGGTACCGGAGGGCATCGAGGGTCGCGTACCGTATAAAGGCCCGCTGTCCGCCATCGTCCACCAGATGATGGGCGGCCTGCGCTCGGCGATGGGCTATACCGGCAGTGTCGATATCGACATTATGCGCACCCGCCCCGAGTTTGTACGGGTCACTGCGGCCGGTATGGGTGAGTCCCATGTCCACGATGTACAGATCACCAAAGAAGCGCCCAACTATCCGGTGGGCCGCCGCTAAGCCCTCGACCTTTCCCGGGTGAAAAAACATAAACAGAGCAAGCAGCAAACGGACCTTTAAGGTCCGTTTGCCGTTATTTAATCCAGTTATCGAGTAAGTTATGAGCCAAGATATCCATTCCAGCCGAATACTCATTCTCGACTTCGGGTCCCAGTACACTCAATTGATCGCCCGCCGTGTCCGCGAGTTGGGCGTATTCTCTGAAATTCGCGCTTTCGATATGAGCGAAGAGGAAATTCGCGCATATCAACCCAAGGGGATTATTCTCGCCGGCGGCCCCGAGTCGGTGCCGGAAGAGGGCTCGCCGCGCGCGCCGGAAATCGTTTACAACCTGGGCGTGCCGGTATTGGGTATTTGCTACGGCATGCAGACTATGGCCCACCAGCTGGGCGGCTCTGTGCAGGGCAGCGATGTCCGCGAGTTCGGCTACGCCCAGGTAAAGGTGGAGGGCCAATCCAAGCTGCTGAGCGATATCAAAGATCATGTCGCTGAGGATGGCAGCGCCCTGTTGGATGTGTGGATGAGCCACGGCGACAAGGTTGTGGCGATGCCAGAGGGCTTTGAGTTGCTGGCATCGACAGACTCCTGCCCGATTGCCGGTATGTACAGCGCGGAGAAGAATTTCTTCGGTGTGCAGTTCCACCCGGAAGTGACTCACACCCTGCAGGGCATGCGTATTTATGAGCGCTTTGTGATCGATATTTGCGGGTGTGAAAAACTCTGGACCCCCGCCAATATTATTGAAGATTCTATCGCCAAGGTGCGCGCCCAGGTGGGTGAGGATAAGGTGCTGCTCGGCTTGTCCGGCGGTGTCGACAGCTCTGTGGTGGCGGCCCTGTTACACAAGGCCATTGGCGATCAGCTGACTTGTGTATTTGTGGATAACGGTCTCCTGCGTAAAAACGAAGGCGATCAGGTGATGCAGATGTTCGCCGACAATATGGGGGTGCGGGTTATTCGCGCCGATGCGGAGGAGGATTTCCTCGGGCGCCTCGAAGGTGAAAAGGACCCGGAGGCCAAGCGCAAAATTATCGGCAACACCTTTATCGAGATCTTCGATCGTGAGGCGTCCAAATTACAGGAAGTTAAATTCCTGGCCCAGGGCACTATCTATCCCGACGTTATTGAGTCCGCCGCCGCCAAAACCGGCAAGGCGCATGTGATCAAGTCTCACCACAATGTGGGCGGCCTGCCGGAAGATATGCAGTTTGAGTTGGTGGAGCCCCTGCGCGAGCTGTTTAAAGACGAGGTGCGCAAGATCGGTCTGGAACTGGGTCTGCCTTACGATATGGTTTACCGCCACCCCTTCCCGGGCCCGGGCCTGGGCGTGCGGATTCTCGGTGAGGTCAAACAGGAGTATGCCGATATCCTGAGAGAGGCGGATGCGATCTTTATCGAAGAGTTGCACAACGCCGACTGGTACCACAAAACCAGCCAGGCCTTTGCTGTATTCCTGCCGGTGAAGTCGGTGGGTGTTGTCGGCGACGGCCGCCGCTATGAGTATGTAGTGGCCCTACGCGCCGTTGAAACGGTGGACTTTATGACCGCGCGCTGGGCGCACCTGCCCTACGAGCTGATTGAGAAGGTCTCCAATCGCATTATCAACGAGATAGAGCATATCTCCCGTGTGGTTTACGACGTCTCCAGCAAGCCGCCCGCAACGATTGAGTGGGAGTAAGGGGATAGTGGATAGGGGTGCTTAGCGCCCCTTTCTTTTATTTGGCGGTGGCAGGGAGCCTCCTGAAAGCCCCGCAGGGCGGGCTTTAAAGCTTCGCAGAGGTACTGTGGAATTATTTACAGACTCCCTGGTACTCTATTTTCCACAGTGAGCTTTTCTCCTTATTCGATCTTTAATTAGTACAGATTGCTATTAAAAATATGCTTGGGCTTTTGCTAACTCGTTGATTTTTTGAGCGTTTCCCGAGCTGTCTATTTTTTCTTCATATTGTCACAATGACCAATTCACGGGCCTTTGCGGCCTGCCGCTCGAAGTTAGCCACAGAGATATCCACAGAATCTGTGGGTAGTGGAAAATCTTGGATAAGCTGGGTGGGAATCCGTGGGATAAGTGGAGACTTGGGAGGCGGATGCCTCCCAGTTGGGGAGAGTTAGATTTCACGGCGGAAGCTGATCAGCGCGGCAGTAACCGCCACATTCAGGCTTTCCACATCGTTTTGCATCGGGATACGCACCAGCTCATTGCACTGGCTGGCGACGGCATCGCTGACGCCGTGGGTCTCATTACCCAGTACAAAAATGGTGGAAACTTGACTGGAGACCTCTCTCAGAGTGGTTTGAGCGTGGGATGACAGGCCGCAAATCTGGGCGCCAGCCTCGCGAAACTCTCCCAGGGTGGCCGCCAGTTTGTCGCAACGCAAAATCTGGGTTTTAAACAGGGTGCCGGTGCTGGCTTTGATCACCAGTGGATCTATCTGTGCACAGCCTTTTTTCGGCAGAATAATTCCATCGATGCCACCGGCACAGGCCGAGCGGATAATCATGCCGAGGTTTTGTGGGTTGGTAATGCCATCCAGGGCCAGCAATTCATAAGTGCTTTTATGCTCTGGAGCGCTAACTTTCTGTAAAAAGTCCGCCGCCCGGCCGTAGTGGGGCAGGGCAAGGTCCAGGGCTACCCCCTGATCTTGGCGGGAGTTTTTGGAAATCCGGGACAGGCCTTTGCGATCCCAGTGGGCGATTTCAATCTGGCGCTCTTCTGCCAGGCTCTCCATCCGCTGAATCAACTGGTCGCGCCGGTTACTGCTGGCCAGGTGTAATTTGTGGACGGGTACGGATAAATCCTCGAGGGCTTCGAGTACGGGCTTGCGCCCATAAATCGTCAAGAGGCTGTCGAAGAAGGCTTTTTTTTCCAGGTATTCGGAGGAGTCTTTCACCGCGTTGGCTCGCTCAGCAATTCGATCAATTTGGCCGCACTCTCGTCGGAGAGTGGACCGCGCCGCGCCAACTCTACACAGGCCAGGCCCAGATGGCGATAGCAGAGTGCCAGTTGGCTATCCACAGCGGCGAGGCTTTCCACCTGCGCGCTCACGGTTGCGATATCCCCCCGGGCAATGGGGCCCGTCAGCGATTTCTCCGGCCCCAGGGTCATATTGTTTTGCAGGGTCTGCGAAACAATCGGCGCCAGCAGGCGCAGGGCCCTGTCTCGCTCTATACCGGCGGCGGCAAAGCTCTGCAGGCTCAGGTCCATCAGGGTGGTTAAATAGTTGGAGGCAATGACCGATCCGGCGTGGTAGAGGGACTTGTTACTGGGGTCGATATTGAGGATTTCTCCGCCAATAGCGGCAAAGGCCGCAGAGAGGATTTGCCCGGCTCGGGGGTCCCCCTCAATGGCGACGCTGGTGCCGGCAAAAGTCTCCAGCGAAGTTTCCGGTTTGGCAAAACTGTGTACCGGGTGGGCGCTGGCAGTGAGGGCGGGCTTTAAAGCTTTGAGCACCTCAGAGCTGAGGGCGCCGCTACAGTGGAATACCAGGGTACTGTGGTCGATAAGGTCACTTGCGGCCAGCTGCTGGGCAAATACGCCGATTTCGCTGTCGATGCAACTGATCGGCCACAGATCTGCCGCCGGCATTGCGGCGAGGGATTCGGCGGCGTTGCCGGCGCCGATAAATCGGCTGGCAGCCCGACCGCTCTCCAGGCTGCGGTTGTAAATCGACTGTACCCGCAGTACACCATTTTCCTGCCACAGCCGCCCGAGGGTTTTGCCCAGGCGACCGGCGCCAATAATGTTGAGACTTTGCATCAGTTGCCGGCGAGGCAGTTGACGTAGGCGTTGACGGCATTTTCCAGGCCCATACCGATAGCGTCGACAGTAAACGCGTGGCCAATAGAGACCTCTTGCAGTCCCGGCAGGGTGCGGTAGCGCGGCAGGTTGACCAGGTTGAGATCGTGGCCGGCATTAATGCCCAGGCCCAGTTGGTGTGCGTGCTCGGCTGCGGCACAGTGGGCGGAGAAAATACTTTCCAGCTCTGGGCTCTGCTTGGCTGCCGCTTCGGCGTAGGGGCCGGTGTAGAGCTCGATGCGGTCTGCGCCCACCGCCTTGGCCAGGCCGATTTGCTCCAGGTCCGGGTCCATAAACAGGCTGACACGTATGCCGGCTTTTTTCAGTTGCTCAATGATGGGAACCAAGCGATCGCCGTCCCGCTTGAGGTCAAAACCGTGGTCCGAGGTGAGCTGATCGTTGCTGTCGGGTACCAGGGTGCACTGGTCCGGCTGGGTTTCTGTCACCAGGGGGATCAGGCCGGGGTAATCCCCCAGGGGGGCGGCAAAGGGGTTGCCCTCAACATTAAACTCAATGTTTTCGCGGCCGGCGCAGAGCGCTGCCAGACCGCGCACATCGCCGGGGCGGATATGTCGCTGGTCGGGGCGGGGGTGAACGGTCAGCCCCTGGGCGCCGGCGTCCAGGCAGCTGCGCCCGTGGGCGATGACATCGGGAAAGTTGCCTTCGCGGGAGTTGCGAATTAAGGCGATTTTATTGAGGTTTACGCTGAGAGCGATCACTACTTATTCTCCCTTGCTATTTTCAGCGACAGTAGTGTCACTGGCGCTAATTCGTTTTGCGGAAAGTATACGGATTGGGATGTTTGGGGCCTCGGGGTGCTGGCGGTAGAGTCCCCGGGGTTCCCGCTCAATTTTCTCGACGATCGACATTCCCTCGATCACTCTGCCGAAAACGGCATAGCCGGGTTTGTCTTCACTGCCATCGAGTTTGAAATTGTCTTTCAGGTTGATAAAAAACTGCGAGGTGGCGCTGTCGGGGTCGCGGGTGCGTGCCATTGACAGGGTTCCGCGCAGATTTTGCAGTCCGTTGGTCGATTCGTTGATGATGGCGTCGCGGGTTTCTTTTTTGTGGAAGTCGAAGGTGAAGCCGCCACCTTGCACGACATAGCCGGGTACTACTCTGTGGAAAATAATGCCATCGTAAAAGCCGCTGTCGGTATAGGCGAGGAAATTCTCTACGGTGACCGGGGCTCGCTGGGCAAATAACTCCACGCGGATAACGCCGAGGTCGGTCTTTAGTTCTACCTGTGGGTTTTGAGCAAAGAGTGGCAGGCTGAAAAGGGTGCAAAAAAGCAGAGTGAATAACTTGCGCATCATCCGTGTCCTTTGAGTGTCCGGGTCAAATCGGTTTACTAATATGCCAGGTCTCAGTGAGAGAGAGGGTTGATATATGCCTGGATGCTACTGACTGCGGGGTGCTTATTTGCGTGCCCGCAGCCGTATAGTAAGCGATTTTTATCGCGGCGAGGAAATCAGTTGGCCCACTCGGAATTGCGCTTGCGCGGGCGCAAGTGTGGGGCAATCATCGCCAGGATAGCGCCCAGTACAACGGATAGGGCTCCGTACAGCTGCCACT
Organism: Microbulbifer regidiadema (SeqCode); assembly: GCF_052466995.1. Classification (NCBI taxonomy): domain Bacteria; kingdom Pseudomonadati; phylum Pseudomonadota; class Gammaproteobacteria; order Cellvibrionales; family Microbulbiferaceae; genus Microbulbifer; species Microbulbifer regidiadema (SeqCode). The sequence goes on from NZ_CP174297.1 coordinate 4,856,556, forward strand.
TGCGCGCATCGCTGCTGGACAGGCGCTGGATCTCCGCTTCCGCCATACTTTTTTCTTGCTTTAGCAGCTCGTATTGGTGCAGGAGTTTCTGGTGGCGCTCATTGAGTGAGATGGCGTCGGCGGAAAGGGATTTCAGGTTCTTGAGCTCGGCGGCCAGTGCCTGGCTCTGCTGTTCGGCGGAAGTCAGGGCGCTGTGCAGTTCACTGTTCTCTGTTTCCAGGCGGCGAACCTCGCCCCCCAGATTGCCTTCCATTTTTTCAAAGCGGGCCAGATTTGCCTCCGCCGTTGCCAGCTTTAATTTGGCCACCGGCTCGCTGACCAAATACTGGCGCCTGATCCAGCCCTCGGTGCCGCTGGGGGTGCGCACTTTTGCCCAGCCCTCTGATGCCGCATCTTCGAGCAGTGTCAGTTCGGTGCCGCTGGCCAGGCCGCGGTGGATAATCCGGAACTCGTTGCCTTTGCCAGAGCGCATGGGCACGTGAAGTTGGTCGGTAATGTAGCGGGTCTCCGCTGCAAGCGCCGCTGGTGCTGAGTTCAGCAGCGCCACAGCGAGCACACCGGACAGGAATTTTTTCATTGTGATACAGCTATTTATTGGGAGTTTTTGTTAGGGCAGCACGAGCTTGTAGGGCTTGACCACAACCGATGCATAGACGCCCGCTTCGATGTAGGGGTCGCTGTCCGCCCAGGTCCGGGCCTCTTGCAGAGAGGGGAATTCGGCGATGACCAGGCTGCCGGTAAAGCCGGCTTCACCGGGCTCCTCGCTGTCGATGCCGGGGTGCGGTCCTGCGGCCAGTAGGCGCCCTTCATCTTTGAGCAGGTTGAGTCGGGCCAGGTGAGCGGCGCGGGCTTTTTTGCGTAAGGGGAGGCTATCGCCAACATCTTCACTGATGATTGCGTACCACATGCTTGTTAATACTCTTGTTAGTTTTTTAAAGTTGCTATTGCGCAACCATGACTTCTTCCAGCTTTAACCCGGTCAGTTTGCCGATGCGGGAGAAGAGGAAAAAGAGCGCGCCCATCAAAATCAGGGTTGATGGGAGTGCGATAACCAGATAGCCATACAGCGTCATTTCACCCAGCTCGGTGTTGTAGGCCTCGGTGCCCGGCGGGCTGATAACGATCATTTTGGCGAGGATATAGTTCAGCGCCGAGGAGAAAAAGAATGATCCGGCCACAATCCATGAGGTTTGGCGCAAGGTGCGGTCAAAGGCCGGCTGGTTGCCATTATCCTGTAGGGACTGGGCAATTTTTGCAGTATCGAGAATTTGGTCGTTGTAGAGCAACGTTTTGACCAGGGGCCAGCGGGTGTAAACGGAGAGTGCGGTGGCGATGCCCAGCAGGCCGGGGATAGCGGCTTCTTTGATCGCAATATATTGCGGGTCCAGCTTCAGCAGGCTGATGCCGCCGGTCAGCAGGATGCCAATAAAACCGAGGGCTGAGAAAAAGTTGACCTTGCCCAGGCGCAGCAGGTCGCGAAGGCCGTAGCCCAGGGGGAAGGCGAGGGCGGCTATCAGTGCCCAGGTGGTGCCCAGCCATTCATCTCCGGAGAGCTTGGTCAGGATCAATGTCGGAATAATGACATTGAAGGTGATATTGCTGAGAAACCCTTCCTTTTTAGGTTTCTCGGGAGATGTCGTGGTCGAATTCGTTTCGGTCATACTCAATTCCGGTGATAATGCCCGCTGGAAGCTGAGGGGCGTCAAATCGTACTGACCGCCAGTTCAATTTCCCCGCTGACAAAACTGCTGTCAGACTTCGGCCCCGGCGCGTCGCTTACTGTGACTGCGAGTCCGGGCCTTATCCCTGAAAACGCCGGGTGCCGCATAGACAGCGGCAAAGGGCGATTGTTCCTAAAAAGACGGATATGGCGACCTTTTTCATCGTCGAACTGAGTGAGAGCCTGTTGTTGAAGACCCTTTCAGCCGATTTGAAGACAGACCTGGTGGATCTGCACAGCCACAGTACCGCGTCCGACGGTATTTTAAGTCCTGCACAGCTGGTGTCGAGAGCGAAATCCCAGGGTGTGACAATGCTCGCCCTGACCGACCACGATACGGTGGGTGGTGTAGGGGAGGCGCAGCGCGAGGGCGACCGTTTGGGAGTAGCGGTGATCGCGGGAGTGGAGTTCTCCAGCCTCTGGGGGCGCAGGCCTGTGCATATTGTGGGGCTGAATATCAATCCGCAGTCGGAGTCGCTGCGAGCGGCGATCCAGTTGCGCGAACAGCTGCGCGAGGAGCGGGCGCTGCGCATTGCGGAAAAGTTGGAAAAGCGCGGTTTTACCGGGGCCCTTGAGGGCGGCCGCGCTATGGCGGGCGATTCGGTGTTGGGGCGGCCGCACTTTGCCCGCTGGCTGGTGGAGGCGGGCCATATAGAGGATGTGGGCAAGGCCTTTAAGCGCTACTTGGGGGCCGGTAAGGTGGGGGATGTGCGGGTCGAGTGGCCCCAGCTGGAAGAGACCATCGCGACCATTCACGGGGCCGGTGGCTGTGCGGTATTGGCCCACCCCCTCAAATACGGATTGACCCGCACCCAGTTGTTGCGGCTGTTGGGGGCGTTTCTCGCTGGGAGCGGGGATGCGGTGGAGCTGTTGTGTGGCCGGCAAAACCCGACTCAGACCCGGGAGTTGAGGGCTCTTCTGCTCTCCGCCGCCGAAGCGGCGGGCAGATCGATGCCACACTGCTCTCTTGGCAGCGATTTCCATCAACCGGAGCAGCCCTGGCGGGAGTTGGGGTGCGTTCACTTGCCCACAGACGTCGAGCCTGTGTGGAATCTGTGGCACACTCTGTACCGGGAACAGCGGGGTCACGCTCCGCTGCCCTGATTCCAATTCTGTGAATTGGGGGCCGCCGCCCGGCGTTGAGACCGGTGAGTGGCGGTGAGGTATTTTCTATCGGTAAGGCTTTTGGGGGGCTTTGTGGCGCAGTTTTTTCAGATTCATCCGGATAATCCTCAAGGCCGCCTGATTAGTCAGGCGGCTGAGATTGTCGCCCAGGGGGGCGTTATTGTTTTTCCCACCGACTCCGCATATGCCATCGGTTGTCGCCTGGGAGAGAAGCTGGCTGTCGAGCGTATTCGGGCGGTGCGCCAGCTGGATAAACAGCACAACTTCACGTTGATGTGCCGGGACCTATCGGAGCTGGCGACCTATGCCAAGGTCGACAACCAGATGTTTCGCTTGTTGAAGAATCACACCCCGGGTCCCTACACCTTTATTATGCCGGCGACCGCCGAAGTGCCGCGCAGGCTGATTCACCCGAAACGCAAGACCATCGGTATTCGAGTGCCGGACAACCCCATCACCCTGGCCCTGATCGAAGAGCTGGGCGAGCCGCTGATGAGTTGCAGCCTGATTCTGCCCGGCGAAGAGCAGCCTCTGACTGAGCCGTACGATATCCGCGAAACCCTGGAGCACCAGGTTGAGCTGGTTATCGATGGGGGTTTCTGCGGGTTGGAACCCACTTCGGTGGTGGATCTGACCGGCGATGAGCCCCAGCTGATTCGCCAGGGGTGTGGCGCGACTGACGAAATACTGGGCTGAAAGCCGCGTCGCTCGTGTATAATCGCGCGTTTGCACGATTGAGGGTGGGGCAGGGTGTCCAGTGAAGAGTTACTAGCGCAGGTCGAGGAGCAGGTGTTGGCCGAAGTTGCGGCTGGCGGTGACGAGGCCTCTGACCCGGCTGGCGATGGCGATGGCGAATCGCAGGGCGGGGACTCGGATGAGGATTCCCCCCTGGCCCTGGTGCAGGGCGAAGCCTTTACCGACCTCCCACAGGACCTTTTTATTCCACCCGATGCCCTGGAAGTTGTTCTGGAAGCTTTTGAGGGGCCCCTGGATCTCCTGCTGTATCTGATTCGCCGCCAAAACCTGGATATTCTCGAGATCAACGTCGCCGACATCACCCATCAATATATGGTGTATGTGGATATGATGACGGCAATTCGCTTTGAATTGGCCGCTGAGTACCTGGTTATGGCGGCTATGTTGGCGGAGATCAAGTCGCGGATGCTGCTGCCGCGACCGCCGGAGGCCGAGGAAGAGGAGGGCGAAGACCCCCGCGCGGCTCTGATTCGCCGCTTGCAGGAGTACGAGCGCTTCAAAACGGCGGCTGAGGACCTCGATGAGATCCCCCGCGTTGGCCGGGATATTCACCAGGCCAGTGCAGAGGCGCCCGATCGCAGTATCACACGCCCCGACCCGGAAATTGACTTGAAAGAAGTCCTGGTTGCCCTGGCAGATGTATTGCGGCGCGCGGATATGTTTGAGAGTCACCAGGTCGAGCGGGAGAAGCTGTCTACTCGCGAGCGTATGACCCAGGTACTGGATAGAATTCGCCACGGCCAGTTTGTGCCTTTTGTCAGCTTGTTTACCGTGGAGGAGGGACGCCTGGGTGTCGTAGTGACCTTCCTGGCAGTGATGGAACTGGTGAAAGAGTCCCTGGTGGAACTGGTGCAAAACGAAGCTTTTGGCCCGATTCATGTGCGCGCTCGCGCCACTACCCACAGCGGTGAAGGCGGGGAGGGTGTCGACAGCGAGCTGGAGGATTGGGCTCTTGACGACGCTGAAGGGCCCGGGGACGAAGCTGTAGAGGCCCCGGATAAAGCGTCAGAAATGTATTCGAGTTAGAAATTAGAAGATGACAATCGCCCCCGAATTACTGCGTAAAATTGTCGAAGGCGCCCTGCTGGCTGCTGGCCAGCCTCTCAGTGAAGAGAAATTGTTGTCTCTGCTGGAGGAGGAAGAGCAGCCCTCCAAGACTACCCTGAGAGATGTGCTCGAAGAAATTGCCCAGAGTTGTGCCGATAGGGGCTTTGAGCTGAAGAAGGTCGCCAGTGGCTGGCGTTTTCAGGTGTCTGAAGAGCTGGCCCCCTGGGTTAATCGGTTGTGGGAGGAGAAGGCGCAGAGGTACTCCCGCGCAACCCTGGAGACCCTCGCCATTATCGCCTACCGCCAGCCGGTAACCCGGGGCGATATCGAGGATGTTCGCGGCGTAGCGGTGAGTTCGCAGATTGTTAAAACACTGCTGGAGCGCGGCTGGATTAAGGTGGTGGGGCAGCGGGATGTACCCGGCAAGCCATCTCTCTACGCGACAACCCGGGAGTTTCTCGATTACTTTAATTTAAGTAATTTGGATGACCTGCCGACCCTGGCTGAGATTCGCGATATTGACAGTCTGAACCAGATATTGGAGCGGGAAGGACTGCCCCCAGAGCCGCTTGCAGAGGCGGGGGATGCCGAGGCGGATACGAGTATTTCGACAGATCCTGAGCCTGTGCAAGCCCCCGAGGCTGAAGTCTCTACACAAGCCCCTGCCGCTGAGGGGGAGGATGTGGATGATGCACTGGTAGAGGCGCTGGCCGAGGAGATTGTCGCTGAGGCTGAGTCCGGTGTGACTGAAGTAACAGCTCCGCCCGAGCCGGATATCGATGGTGACGCGCTGCGCTCCTCTAGCGAAGAAGATCTGGTGGAAAGTGCAGCTGCGGAAGTTCAGCAGCAGCTGGCGCGGGAGGAGTCGGAAGACTCCCCGGAGGCGGATGCAGAGCTTGACCCCAGTGATGAGGACGAAGTTTACAGCGACGACGAAAGCGGTGCCGAATCGCTGCATATAGAGGAGAGTGAGGACTCTCTAACCGCGACGCTGCCACCTAGCAGTATGTTTGCCAAAGACGACACAGCTGCTGAGGTCGCCGAGGAGTCGGCGGCGGTAAATGCTGATGTCGATGAAGAACCAAAGAAGTAGTACAAGTGGAAAACACCACCCCATGAGTGATGGTACCCCGCCAGCAGGCGAGAAATTACAGAAAGTATTAGCGCGCGCCGGTCTCGGCTCGCGCCGTGAGATGGAGCGCGCAATCGACGCGGGCCGTGTAACCGTAAATGGAAAAGTGGCGGAACTCGGAGAGCGAGTAACTGAAGCGGATCATATCGAGCTTGATGGCAGTCGACTGCCTTCGGCGGAGCAGAATCGCTGTCGGGTGATCCTCTACAACAAACCCGTTGGGGAAATATGTTCCCGCCACGATCCGGAGGGCCGCCCGACGGTCTACGATCGCCTGCCGAGACTGAAAACCGGCCGCTGGATTTCAGTTGGGCGCCTGGATTTCAATACCAGCGGCCTGCTGTTGTTTACTAACAGTGGCGAGTTGGCCAATAAGTTGATGCACCCCTCCTCGGTGATCGATCGCGAATACCTGGTTCGAATTCAGGGGGATGTGGACGAAGAGATGAGGCGACGTCTGCTCAAGGGCGTATTGCTTGACGATGGATCTGCGCGCTTTACCGATATTGTTGAGAGTGGCGGCGAGGGTAAGAATCGCTGGTTCTACTGTGTGGTCATGGAGGGGCGCAATCGTGAGGTGCGCCGTCTGTGGGAGTCCCAGGGTGTCAGGGTGAGTCGCTTGAAGCGCGTGCGCTACGGCAGCGTGTTTATTCCCTCCCATGTGCGTGTCGGACAGTGGATCGAAATGGAGCCCCGGGAGATCGATGATCTCTGTGTAACGGCGGGAATGCCAAAACTGGGCCAGCGCCCACTGACCCAGGGTGAAAAGCAAAACCTGGAGCGCCAGCGCAGGAAATTGCGCAAGTCGCCGGCACCCGCAGCCCGGCGCAATCGACCGAAATTAGGTTAGTTATAAAAAAGCCCGCACTAGCGGGCTTTTTTATACGTGTAAGGCAGTGCTAAAACGCCAGTAGAAAGGTAGATGGCGGGCGATTAATCCAAAGTTTTCGAGTTGAATTTAATCGTATATTTAATTGTAGTTTTTCCCTTCACCTGTTAGCACAACAATTTACTTTCCCCTCCTCAAAAAAATACCGGACCGCCGAGGGTGTTTCTTTGAGATGTCTACAGCGTCCAGTCTTTCATTTTTCCTGTTGTGTTAGTTAATAATTTTTTGACAGGCAGCTTTTTCTCGAAGGAGGGTTAGAAAATGTCGATTGTTGTGAAGTTGGTCCGCAGGCGTCCACAATTCATTCACTTTTGCGGGCTAGTTTTTTGCCGTGTAAGACTTTAGTTGTGTTTAAAAAAATAAATAAACTTTTTTGATGATTTTTTATTTTGGGGTTTTTCGATTTTTTTGTGATTGCGAAAAGTTGATGGGGTGCCTGAAATTTTTATTGCTGTTGATTATTAAAAATTATTTTTAAGGATTTTTGTGGGTGTCTTGCTCGATTAGTGAAAATTGATTGTTTATGTACGGGTGAGTGTTTCTGTTGGAGGGGGTGGTGTATTGCTCAAGCTGCCCCATCAGGGATGTCGTTTTTTTTGTTTTGGGTGTGAGGAGGTGTGTTGCGTTGGGTTTTTGGGTTGCGCTGAGTGCCCAAATTCCCTGTCGATATTTAAAGATGTGAAGTTGTTTCTTGATAAATAAAAAATAAGGAGTGTTTTTGTGAAGCTAAAAAGATATTTTGCGGTTGGGGTTTTGCCCTGGGTGAGTATTGCCAGTGCTGCGGCGCAACAGCTCCCCGAGTCTGAATATGATGCAGAGGATGATGCGTTGAGCTCTGCTTATACAGTTTCAGAAGAGGGGTGGATACTTAATACAGACAGAGAGCGTGCCCGCTATATTTTCAAAAGCAACAGCAATCGCCGGGTGTTGGTGAATGTCCAGAGGGTTGAATCTGTCAGGATTAATGGGAAAGACTACACGAAGGTTACGGCCTCGGGTATTCCCAATTATCAGATCGATATCACTCAGGAAATATTTGACTCGCTTGTTGGTCGCCCCAAAGCATTTTCCGATTTTCTCAATGGCTATCCCTCTGTGGAAGTGGGGGATAGGGTCAGCTTTGCTCAGGATATTGGCTACCGCAGCAACGGCACTTGTGCCGCTGGGGCAGGTTACGGCTTTTGGCCGCCGGGCCCCGTCTGCCCGGAAGAGGTTTCCCACGAGGGGTATTTCCCGGCAGAGCCGGAAGTGGCGACAGAGCCCTGTGAATCAGGTCTCGGTGCCCAGGGGTATTGGGTCAACGGCACCTCCATTTATCAGTGGAGTGACGGACAGAGGGTCAATAATACCTGGCATACCTTGGCCGCTGAGGCCGAATTTTACGATGTGGATATTTGTGCTGGTCACGCGGCAAATGGTGACTATCACCACCATGTTTATAGCAGTTGTCTGGCAGATATCGTCGGTGATACTGCTGATGGCCACTCTCCCATCTATGGATATACCGCCGATGGCTACGCTATCTATGGTCCATGGGAAGATACTGGCGTACTGGCAAAGAGTAGCTGGGTAATTCGCAACTACGATAACCCGAATTCAGCTACGGGTTGCGGTGTTGCCGGTCGGCGCAACTGCCTGTTAGTCGATGAATACAATGTCGATCGCGGTGTTACTTATACGAATTATGCGGGCCCTGACACTGATGATATCTATACATCCGCCTCTGGCAATCAGTTTGAGGCTGTCTCGGGTTTCTTTTACGAAGATTACTACTGGGATGAAAGTTTGACTGACCGGGGCGGGGCCTATCTCGATCAGTTCAACGGTCACAGCGATAATCAGCGCGGCTACCATTATCATTTGACGGTGACAGAGGACAATAGTGGGGAATTAATTCCAGCCTTCCCGTATACGTTTGGCCCGCGTTTTGCTGGCAAGCTGGACAGCGAGGGGGTTGTGAATCGCTGTTGGGACTACTAACTCGTATTTAATCTAGGGGGCCTCTGAAAGCTGGAGGCCTTACGGAATTATTCAGAGGCTCCTTCAGGAGTAAATATTCAATGAAAATGCGCAGGTATTTTATCGCCGGGGTTTTGCTCTGGGGCACAGCGGTTCCGGTATTGTCACAGATGGCCCAGACAAATTCTCATGCAGGGCACAATGGCGATCAGCACCCCATGATTGAGATACCTGTGCATGCCGCAGTGCCCAGGATTGAGCTGGATATCAGCCGGGATGACCTGTCGGGCTACAACCTCCATATTGATTACGATCGGTTTGAACTGGAATCGCCGCGCTTTGCCGGTGAGGAAGATGAGCCTTTTTTGGAGGGGCATGCACATTTATATATTAATGGCAGCAAGGTCCAGCGCCTTTATGCCGCAGACCTGCATATTCCAGAAAAGCTATTGCAGCCCGGATTTAATCAAATCACCGTGACCTTTAACGCCCACGACCACAGTACCTGGAGTCGTGGGGGAAAGCGGATCTTGGCCACCCTGTTTATCCAGCGGGATAAGCCGGAGCTGGTAGTGCATCACTTCTCCAGCTCCCCAATCCGATAAAGCCCCGGGCGGCTATCGGGGAAGGGGGCCGCCGCAGGGGCTGCGCGACGGGCTATTGTGGGGGTGCGGGTGTCTCCCCCGCCTCCTCCTCATTTTGATTGCGCAATTCATTGGGAATGCCTTGGGGGCCATCACCCATAGCGTCATCCACATCCGAGGGAATATCTGACACCGTATTGGTGGAGGAGCCCTCCGGGGCGGTTTCAACGAGGTTCTTTAGTTTTTCCAGCCCCTGTTCATAGGATTCCCCCACCATCTTTTTCACTGCCAGTCCCATCCAGCGCGCCCTGGGGCCGCCGCCGGTATCACTGTAAAAATTCCAGGTGAGCAGGGTGCCGCCGCCCTGGGGTTCCAGCTGGAATTCGGCTGTGGCCTGGCTGCCGTCACCAAACTCCAGTTTGGTGGTGACAGTGGAGTTTCTCTGGCTGGTGAGGATGGTCTGGTTGCCGCTGCCGGCCTTGGAGTTTTCTCCTCGCCAGGTCATTTTGGCGCCGACTCCGGCCGGGGGACCGCTGTACTCATAGACTACTGAGGGGTCGATATGGCGCCACGGGGACCACTCGTTAAACTTGCGGAAATTGTTGACGTAGGGGAAAACTGTGGCGGGTGGCTTATTGATAAGCACGCTGCGGTGAACGGTGACCTCGCGGGGAAACAGGTATCCTGCGAGCACGAGTAGTACCAGGAAAATCAGGATATAAATAATCCAGCGCATAGCGGGTTCCTTTGCTATTTGCGGGTGCTGGGAAGCAACCGCCAGAAAATTCTGGCGGTAGAGATGCTTATATTAGCTGCTGTGCTGCTTAGTCGTCAGGGATATGTAGCAGGGGTAGGTTGATCTCAACACAAAGTCCGGCATTCGAGCTATTTTGGGCGCTGATACTTCCCCTGTGGTGCAGGATAGTGCGCTGGGCGATGGCAAGGCCGAGTCCAAAGCCACCGCTTTCCCGGGTGCGCGCGCTATCGGTGCGGTAGAAGGGGCGAAAAATAGCCTCCAGCTCTTCATCTGCCACGCCGGAGCCCGAGTCGACGACCGAAATGGTACAGGTGTCTGCTGACGCTTCAATCGACACTCTCACCTGGCCTTGCTCGGGACTGTACTTGATCGCGTTGCGCAGAATGTTCTCCAGCGCGGCGGTCAGGGAGCTGCCCCGGGTTGCGACAAGAAGCTCTTCGCCTTTGGAGCGGATATCAATAGACAGTTTTTTCTCCGCAGCTTCGCTGTGCAGGTCTTCCGCCAGCGCTCCGATCAGGGCGTTAACTTCCACTACATCGTCCAGGGGGCGCTGCTCCTGGGCGCTGATAGGAAGAGATAGCACGTCGGCAATAATGTCTTCCAGATAATCTGCGGCCTTGCCGATTTTATCCAGCTCTGTATCCAGTCCACCGATCTGTTTTTGGCGCGCGATCGCCAGTGCCACTTGCAGGCGCGCCAGGGGCGAACGCAGTTCGTGGGAGACATCCTTGATCAGACGTCGCTGTTCGGACATCGACTCCTGAAGCTGGGCAGTCATGGAGTCGAAATCCAGGGCCAGGTCGGTCAGCTCATCTTTGCGGGACTTCAGGGATGGGGTCACGCGGTAGTCCAGCTCGCCGGCGGCGACCCGCTTGGTGGCGGCGCGCAACTGTTCCAGTGGGCGGCTCAGGTAGCGGGCCAGCCAGTAGCAGGCGAGGCCGGAGGCGATCATGGACAGCAGCAACATCGGCCAGAAGTTGCGCCACAGGAAACGCAGCAGCAGGCCTTCCTTGCTGTCTCCGGCAATGACGATGATACGCAGGGGGTCGCCGGTGCGCAGGGGCAGAAAGAAGCCCACGGTGGGCTTATTGTTGACCAACCTGTGGGCTTCGCGGTTGCGGTAGTCGAGGCTGTCGATAAGTGGCTTCATACTCGATGGTACGTCGCGGCTGAGAATATCCCTCCCCTGCTGATCGACCGCATAGACCTGGCGTTTGACTTTCTTGGGGGCTTTTTCCAGCCAGTGCTGGAATTGCTCGGGGCCGTGGCGGCGAGCGATGCGCATATTGCGCATGACCTCACGAAACAGGGCGGGCCCCTCCCAGCGCTCCTCTTGCCGAGGGTCGCCGAATTCACCGAAGTGGGTAATGTAAATTGCGGCCACCACCATCACCATAGCGGTGATCCAGGCCCCAAAGAACATTTTCCAAAACAGACTGCGCATACTGGAAGACCTACTGCTTGCTCTGGGTAAGCATGTAGCCGGCGCCTCGGATATTGATTATCAGGTCGCGGCTGGCCCCCTTGTCGGCGAGCTTCTTGCGAATATTGCTGACATGGACATCGATAGAGCGATCGTAGGGCATCAGTTTGCGGCCCAGGGCGCTCTCGGTAAGTACCTCTTTGCCGACCACTTCGCCGGCATGTTGAACCAACACTTTGAGTACGGCGAATTCGGCCCCGGTCAGAGCGAGCACCTGGTCGCCCCAATAGCCCTGGTGCTCGGCGGGAAGCAATCGAATCTGACCGCTGCTAAGGCTGTCGTCACTCTCTCCGCTGGGCTCAACTCGCCCGCGACGCAGTACTGCGCGCAGTCTCGCCGCCAGCTCTCTGGGGTTACAGGGTTTGGGTAGATAGTCATCGGCACCCATTTCGAGGCCGACAATTCGATCGACGGTATCTCCCTTTGCCGTAAGCATCAGAACCGGTAGCGAGCGGCTCGCAGCAGAGGCCTCCTCGCGAAGCTTGCGCAGCACTTCAAACCCATTGTGAACGGGCAGCATGACGTCTAGTACCAGAGCATCAAAACTTTCGCTCTGTGCGAGTTCCAGCCCTCGGCCGCCATCGTTGGCAGCAGTTACTTCAAAACCCTCACCGGTAAGGTATTCCTGCAGCAGGTCAGTGAGTTCGGTGTCATCGTCGATTAAAAGGATGCGGCTCATGGCGTTCTCTCAGTTTCTGTGTGGCCATTATATGCAAAGCGCTGGCGCTGGTTACCGCCAACATAAAAGCTTTTTACCGTTCTTAACAAATGTTTACCGGCGTTTTCCCCCGTTTACACAAGCTGAGATTACTATGAAGTCACTGAACACAAACATGAGGACGAGGGAATGAAGTACTGGAAACAAGCAGTCGGAAGCTTGGCAATAGCGGGTGTTCTTATCGCTCCAGCAGCGATGGCCCTCGGCAGCTCTGAGGGCGGCCAGGGACGCGGATTTGAATATATGGCTCGCCAGCTCGAGTTGACTGAAGGTCAGCAGGCGCAGCTGAGGGCCAACCGTGAGAACTCTCAGGAAGCGAGAGCGGCACAGCGCCAGCAAATGTACGAGTTGCGCCAGCAAATAAATACTGCGATTGATTCGGGTGCCGACCAGGCGACACTGAATCAGCTGGGCGAGCAGCTCGGCAAGTTAAAGGTTCAAGAGATGCTGAGCCAAAACAGGATGAGGGAACAATTTAAGGCCATTCTGACTGACGAACAGAAGGCCAAGTGGGAAACGCTGAAAACTCAGCGCAAAGAGCGGCGCATGATGCGGCGTGACCAAGGTTCTTCAAGTCAGGATTCAGAGTCCTAGGCCCCCCAACCAAAGACTCCTTGTGCGATCCGCTGGGTGCACCCTTCCCCAAGGCCCAGCAGGTTCATAACCCTTAGCCCCCGCTGCCCCGGGGGCCTTTTTCTTTGTATCTTCCACTCCATACTTGCAGGGTAACTTGCTGAGCCAGGTTATTGCTGGGAGAATACGCCGCCTTGTAATTCAGTATGTAGTGGCCCGGATCGGGCGGAGAGGGTTGACAGTGAGTAAAATCGGCTTGTTCTATGGCAGCGACGAGGGGAATACCGAGTCAGTAGCTTTGCGCATCCGCGCCCGCCTCGGCGAAGAGAATGTAGATTTATTTGATATTGCCGATGTTACCCAGCTGGATATCGCCGGCTACCAGCATCTCATTTTTGGAATACCCACTTGGGATTTTGGTCAGATCCAGTCCGACTGGGAGGAATTCTGGGAGGACGTGCAGGAAATTGATTTTACCGGCAAGACCGTCGCACTATTTGGCCTGGGGGATCAGTTCGGATACGGCGACTACTTCCTGGATGCCATGGGTATGCTCCACGATGTGATTGTGGAGCGGGGAGCTGCAATAGTGGGCCGCTGGTCTACGGCGGGCTACGAGTATGAGGCGTCAAAAGCTGAGGTGGCGGGGGAGGCAAAGTTTGTCGGCCTGGCTATCGATGAGGACCAGCAGGAAGAGATGACCGCTGAGCGACTCAACCTCTGGTGCCAGCAAATCGCGGAAGAGCTTGCACTCGACTGCGAAGTTCTTGAGCTTGATGACTGATACCCCTATGAAAAGCTCCCTGCCATTTAGTGAATTTTGGCCCTGGTTGACTGAGCATACGAACTGTATTGTTCGCGCTGGAAGTAGCGATTCGGTAGTTTACGATGATGACGACTACCACTGGCGCTTCACCGCTGAAGATGCGCGTACTAAGTTAGTTCAGGTCATGCGCGGTAAGCGACCTGTCGCCGAGCTGTTTATTGAGCCCGAGCATATCGCTGCTGTGCGTATTTCTCCCGGGGAGCGGGGGGAGTATAACTTTGACCTGATAGCCGAAGTGCAGGGCCGCGAACAGGTCGTTTATTACTTCGTTTTGACTCACTCGCTAGAAGAAACCGATACAAAGCCAAGTCCCACCTCGGCCGCTCTGCACTGAGTGCCCTCTATGTGTTGCGGAGGCCCAGCAGGGTAAGCCTGTACGGCTTCCGAAATAAAGTTCTAAAAATAGCCCCCTCCATCGATTTAATTCCTTTAGTAGCGATTTAACTGCAACCAGGTTTGTCCGTCTAAATAAATATCGCATTAGTGTAAAAATAGCCTGCTTAACGTTCTTAACAAAGGTTTACCACAGTTATCCCCTGTTTACACGGCGGCCACTTAGTATGTATTTACTGAATGCAAACGAGAGGGTTGAACGATGAAAAACTGGAAAGCAGTAGTAAGTAGTTTGGCATTGGCTGGTGTTGTGGCTGTACCGGCAGTGAGTATGGCGTGTGATGGCAACGGGCGGGCGGAAGGTCGCGCTCATGGGCCGGGCAAAATAGTTAAAGAGTTAGAGCTGAGCGAAGCACAAAAGGATCAAATGAAGGCGTTTCGCGAGTCCAACCGCGAGGGTAAAGTGGCTCAGCGCGAGGAAATACATGGAGCCTATAAAGCGCTGCGTGAAGCGATTCGCTCTGGGGCGGACCAGAAAACTCTGGCGAGCCTGGGTGCTAAGATTGGCAGATTGGAAGTGGCTAAAATGCAGAGCCGCAATCAAATGCGCACCCAGTTTGAGTCCATTTTAACAGAGCAGCAGCTGGCTAAACTGGAAACCCTAAAGGCGGAGAAAAAGGATCGCCATATGAAACGGGCTAAGGCATATCACGATCACGGTTAAGTGTAGAGGTAATTAATCACGCCATTTATTGCGGTGTTAGCACCTAATGATTTAACGCTTACATCGCAATAAAGAGCTTCTATTCTATTTATTGGGTCCCTACCAGTGGTTCATATGGCAAAAGGTTCGCCGTTGAAGATAGATAAATTTTTAGGGGTGGGTATGTATTGAAGTTGAATTGGCTCAGACTTAATTTTGTAAGTAATGGTAAGTCAGATCGTAATTTTTATTCGGAGCCACCCTTTAAGTTAACGACTCGTTGAGTTATGCACCCCTCAGCCAAAGTGTATTTTGATTGTAAACCTTCCTGAAGTCCTGAGCCATTAAAAATTAGTAGATAAATATAGAGCCTGAATTAGGGGCGTCATTGTTTTTCTTGTTGTCGCCAGTGTCGGTAGTATTACTATTTTCACCCGGGGCGCCCACTACAAGGGTGTTTCTATCTGCACTGAGGCTTACAGAGCAACTGAATTCATCTTCTTTTTCTGTAGTACTTGCTTTGATATAACTCTCTTTTCTCCATGTCGTATTTGAGCGTGTAAACATATAAACTGCTCCAGAATCTCGGACGTTATTATCTTGCTTATCGCCATTAATATCACTGGCATAGCTGTCTTCATTGGGAGCCTCGACTGCAAGGATATCCCTATTTTCGCTGAGGTTGACGGAGTAACCAAGTGCATCGTCGAGATCACTGTTGCTAGATTTTATATAAATCTGTTGAGCCCAGATATTATTTGTGCGGGCATATAAATATACGGTACCAAAGTTGAAAGCAGGTGAATTAAAATTGCTACTGCCCTGATTCCCGTTGATTTCAGTAGCGCTGCTATTTTCTTTATGGGCATCGATTGCGAGTGTGCTGCCATCATTACTTAAACTAATAGAGCGGCCAAAATAATCCCCCTGTCAGCTATTGCTGGCTTTGAGAGTGGCCTGTTCCTTTTAGTTAAAATTCGTTCGGGTAAAGATATAAACTGTTCCGGGGGATTAGAGTTTTCAGTTCGAAGTAATTCACCTGGAGCTCCGATGGCAAGAGTATTCCCGTCGCCGCTAAAAGCTGTCGAGGCCCCAAAGTGCTCACCTTCGCCAGAGCTACTTGCTTTTAAGTAACCAATACTGCCAATAAGTGGATCGTTAACCGTAAGAGTGTCTGAATCAAAGCATCCATTGTGGTTACAGGCTTGTAAAATATACAGGGTATTTACTCTGGAATATAGTGGTACTTCCAAGGTGTAGTCTTCAGTGTCGTACGGAATGTCGTCTCCGGCTTGGCTAAACCCAGAAGTACCATCGGGATTTTCTTAAAGTTGGTAATAGCTTGCTCCTCAATATTAGTGCGGTGAAAGCTATTTGGCTTCTATTCTGTGCGTTGGCTATTTGAAAGCGGTTTGGCCGAAACGTAAAATAATCAGTTAAAGAGTTTTATAACTCCAGTAGCGGGGGAAGGAGTGGTGGTATTTGTTTCAGGTATATTGTATGTGAACAAAAGGCTGGGTAGCAGGTTGGGGGCTTGGGTTAAGAAGTCTGGCTGATTTTAATCGGTACAATAGACTCAGTTGAGTGCTAAGTCTTTAACACTTTCATATGGTTTATGTCGGCCAAACCTATGGGGAATAGAGGCTGTTTTCGAAATTGTCTGGCTGGAGTTTGCGATAAGGTTATAAGGTGTGTCGGAAATGTATATTCTGATAGCCTCTGTATTGATGTTTGGTTGTGTGAGGGTTAAGTTACTGTAATTCCCAAGGGTTTTATAGTGCGTGAGTCACTTATGACAGGTGATTTGTGACGTATGGTTTCTTATTTTTTTGGATTGTTAAATTATTTTAAGGGATAGGGATGGAGTTAGAAATGGTTTGTAGGCGGGTTATATGTAAATTTCTATGGGTTTTACTATTATCTGTTGCTTTTTTGGGGGGGTGTACATCAACTCAAAAGTTGGTTAATTCAAGCTGGTATGAGGTAGAGACTAAGCACTTTCGTATAGTTACCAATGGTAAATCGGAGAAGGTTGAGAGGTTGGCTATCGACCTTGAAAGGCTGAGGGTTGTAGCGGAGAGGCATATAGGATTTATACCGGATCAGCAAAAGCTAACCGTTTATGCCTTGTCGGACACGTTAAGTTTTAAGGGTATTTCTGGTCGGGAGGATGTTCGCAGGGTCGTAGGTTTATTTCGCAATACCTCTCACGGTAGCTTTGCTCTGGTGAATTTGGCGGGAAATAAATATTACCCAGGTAATCCTGCACGTCAAATTTTATTTCACGAGTATGTGCATTTCCTTACTTATGGGCGCAGCTCATCTAACCTGCCCTACTGGTATAGTGAGGGAATGGCGGAGGTTTTTTCTACGATCAGCTTCCACGAGGATGAATATGAGCTTGGGATGATTCCAATAAGTCGAGCTATTACACTAGATTATTCAAAGGAATTGCCTTTAAAGATGCTCCTTGAGGCAAAAAATGGGTCTTTGAATGATAGGGATCGAGAAGCTTTGTATGCTAATGGTTGGATGTTAGCGCACTGGTTGATTTTTGATCCGCAGCGGGCAAAAGCTTTGGGACGGTACCTGAATGGCTACAACAAAGGCTTGGCTGGGGTGCGCCCACTTTGGGAGGAGCTTGGTATGACGTTCGAAGAGCTCGAGTCAGAATATCTTAGTTTACCTAGGTCCAAATTTGGGTATTTTAGAATGCCTATGCCCAAGATGAAAGAGACTGAATTTAATAGTACTGTAACGCGACTCCCTAAGAAAAATGCGATTTTAGAAATTGCAAATTTTATGGCGATTACGGGTCAGGAAGTTGCCCAGTTAAAGAGTTTTATTGATTATGCTGAAAAGCAGGAGGTTCGTAGTTATGAGTTAAATTCTGCAATGGCGATTGCAGAGTTACAGGCTGGGAATTTCCCGAAGGCAAAAGAGTGGTTGGATTCTGTTCCTGTGGATTTTCATGGGGAACTCTGGTTTCTGGAGGCTCAGGCACGTATAAGTTTGGCTGAAGAACTTTCGAAACTTGAGGGTGCTAATTTAAATTCGGTAACAGATATACGAGATAAGTATGTCAAACTTGTTAACTTCCAAGATGATATACCCATCTATTGGTATGAGCTTGCGATTGTAATGCAAGTGCTGGGGTACCCGCGAGAAGATTATTTTGAAATGCTTGAGCAGGCTTATCTGCGTGCGCCTAGGGATACTAGAATAGCATGGTGGTATGCGCATGAGCTTTATATTAATCGTGATAAAGAATATTTTTCTCAGGTTGCAAGTCCTTTGATGGTGCAGCTTTCCAATTTGGAGTGGGAGTCTCGTTTAAATTCAATGCGCAGAGAGATTGAGAAAATACAAGGACCTCGGTTGTCCGCTAAGCCGGTTAAAGAAGGATTGGGTGAAAAGTTTGAAAAATACCAAAATATGACTGGGAAAAAAGCTGTAGCTTTAGCTTTGGATTTTAGGGGAGCCTTTGCTATAGGTTTTTCTGAAGAAAATATCGATCAACAAGTCGCAAATGATGATGCGCTTGGCCTCTGTGAGCGATATAGAAAACGATATAAGGTTTTTGGAAAGTGTCGCCTTTATGCCGAGGGTAATCAAATCGTAGATACAGGCGCCATAGAAAGAAGGCTGTAGCTTGTCTTGTGTTAGGGGCCGTGTAAATCGTTTAGCTTTTTCCGGAGGGTTGTTAAGTAAGCTGCTGATGGTTTGATTGAGGTGTGGCGGTGTACCTGAAGGGGTGACTCTTGAATTAGGAGCGGGTCGGTTGATCCGCTCCTTTCTGATTAGGCAGAGTCGGTAGATGAAATTTAGTTAATTGCTCACTATATCCTCACTCTCATTCTCCCTGTCGGGTTTGTATTGATCAAACCAGTAGAGGGTCGAGGCTACTTTAGAGATTCTCTTGCTGGGTCTGTCAGAGAAGTTATGGGATGTATTGGGGAGGCGTACCATAGCCGCTTTTACATCATTTAACTTTAATGCCTGGTAAAACTGTTCAGTTTCAGATATTGGGGTGCGATAATCGTTTTCGCCGGTCAATAGCATTGTCGGTGTAGTGATATTACCGATATATGTGAGTGGTGAGCGGCGGCGGTACTCCTCGGGGGTCTCCCAGGGCATTCCTGAAAACCAGTAGCGTGTAAATAGCTTGGAGTAGTCGGCAGTTAGTACAAAGCTCTCCCAGTTAATTACCGGGGCCACAACGACCGCCGCCCTGAATCGTGCGGTTTTACCAATAATCCAAGCTGTCAGTGTACCGCCGGCACTTCCTCCGGTAACAAATAATTGCTCTTCATCAATATAGCCTTGGGCAATAACCGCATCGACACCGGCCATTAAGTCATCGTAATCCTGGCTCGGAAAGTTGTGGTGAATCAGGTTGGCAAACTCGTGACCATAACTGGTGGAGCCGCGCGGATTGGTGTAGAGCACTACATAGCCCGCAGCGGCAAATAATTGCATTTCGGCGGCAAATCGCGGGCCGTAGTTGGTTAGGGGGCCGCCGTGAATCTCAAGCAGCAAGGGGTATTTGTTTTTGGGGTCGAAATTGGGAGGGTAGGTTACCCAACCCTGAATGTTGCGACCGTCAAAGCTGGATTTATAGTTGATCTCTTCCACATGGGCCATATTGCGCAGCGGTATCAGATCACTGTTGATAGCCGTGAGTGTTGTTATCTTGCCGCTCCGGGAAATTGCAAGCTCGGCGGGAACTTGAGGGGTGGTTTGTGTATACACTACATTTCCACGCTTGGAGACAGCGAAGTCCGAAAAACTATAGGGAGCGCCTAATGTCAGACCTCCGGCGTTATCCGCGACTACCGTTGCTTTACCTCCGATCTTTTTAAGGGCAATTTTGGTTGAGCCGTGGTCGTCATAGCTGTAGGCAATACGCTTGCTGTCGGCGAGCCATTGGAAATCGGAAACACTGCGATCACTGGCGGTTTTCACCAAGTGATTTTTTCCACTGGCGAGGTCGATTACCCGCAAAGTATTTTGGTGGTAGGAAAGTCGCTGATCTTCATAGCCCAAATAGGCCAGTTTTCTCCCGTCGGGTGAGATTTTAGGTTGGTAGTCGGGGCCAAATCTTTCGGTTATCTGTTCAATATTCCCGCTGTCGATATCGACTTTATAAATTTCTGAATTGAGCAGCTCGATTTCATGATTGGGGTGGCGGTTTGCAGAAAAATAGATGGATTTATTATTTTTCTCCCAGCTGAGATGACCGCTGTGTTCGTAATTGCCGCTAGTGAGCTGACGGGGAGTGCCCCCTTCGCGGGAAATGACAAAAATTTGTGAATTGCCCTGTTCTAAGTATCCCACACCCTCGATGCGGTATAAGCTTTTATCGATAAACTGGGGTGCTTCCTCCCACTGAGCCCCTTCCGGTGGTGTGGGGAGTTCTACAGGGAGTGGTTTACTCTCGGGCACGAACATGGTGAAAGTAATATGCTGGCCATCGCGGGACCATTGGATATTTGCTGGGGCTTTGGGCAGGTGGGAAATTTGCTCACTCTGGCCGTTATCTAGCCACAATAAATGTATCTGGGGTTTTCCGCTTCTATCGCTGATAAAAGCCAGGGTCCTTCCGTCTGGAGATAGGCGAGGGGAGTGATCATAAAAGTCTCCCGAAGTCAGGGGGCGGTGGTCTTTGCCATCGTCGCTGATATACCAAAGGTTTGCCCTTGTGGTATCCGCCATTTTATTCAGGGAGTTGCGCACGTAATAAATGTTTTTATCGTTAGTGCCAAACTGTGGATCGCTGGCGTACTCTAGATCGAATATGTCCTCATAGCTAAAATTGGGCAAGGCTGCACTTGTGTTTGCGTTGGCTGAAAATATCGGGCTTGCGATAATTGCCGCAGCGATAAGTTTTATAAACCTCTCCATGGTCGATAAGCTCCTTTTTATTGTCGGGTGGAGCATAGCGAAGGGGCGGTGTTAGAGGGGGCAAATACGCTGAATTGTCATATTGAGGGGATAGTCAGTTTATTTGGCGGGTAAAGCTACTGAAATTAACTGCCCCGGCCAGGAAAGCTGGGGCCTCTCAAGCGTACACTTTGAGCTTTTGCTCTTTTTGAATCTTTAACCTGAGCCAAATTAATTTAGCTGAGTAACTCTGTTAAGACCTCTCGATAAATATCTTTGAGTATATTTAAGTGATCGGCTTCAACTCTTTCGTCCACCTTGTGAATAGTGGCATTGACTGGCCCCAGTTCGACCACTTGGGCTCCGGTGGGGGCAATAAAGCGGCCATCGGAAGTGCCGCCGGCAGTTGACAGCTCCGTTTCTTCCCCGGTGACTGTGTGAATGGCCTGTTGAGTGGCTTGGACCAGGGGGCCCTCGGCGGTGAGAAAGGGCAATCCGGATAATTTAAAATTCGCCTCGTACTTGAGCTTGTGCCTATCCAGGATTGCGCGCGCGCGGCTCTCCAGATCTTCGGCGGTTAATTCAGTGGAAAAGCGCCAGTTGCACACTAGGTCCACTTCGCCGGGAATAACATTGGTGGCACCGGTGCCGCCATTGATATTGGAAACCTGGAAACTGGTTGCGGGAAAGAATTCATTCCCCTGGTCCCACTCTTCGGCAGCGAGTTCAGCGAGCGCTGGAGCCAGGGTGTGTATCGGATTTTCGGCCAGGTGAGGGTAGGCTACATGGCCCTGGGTGCCGAGAACTTTTAGTTCCAGACCGAGTGAACCCCTGCGCCCATTTTTGATGATATCGCCAACCCGCTCGCTGCTGGAGGGCTCGCCGACGATACAGCAGTCAATTTTTTCTCCCTGTTCCTCAAGCCACTCGACAACCTTAACGGTACCGTTTGTCGCGGGGCCCTCTTCGTCACTGGTGATCAGAAATGCTATGCGGCCACTGTGGTCAGGGTGTGCCGCAACGAACTCCTCACAGGCAACCACCATGGCGGCCAGGGAACCCTTCATATCCGCCGCGCCGCGCCCGTAGAGAAAACCGTCGCGAATTTCTGGTTCGAACGGGGGGCAGCTCCAGTTTTGCTCCGGGCCTGTGGGTACGACATCGGTGTGCCCGGCAAAGGCGAGTAGGGGGCCTTCACTAGAGCCATCCCGTACCGCCCAAAAATTATCGGTGTCACCCCGGCGCAATTTTGTTACTTGGAATCCTATTTTTTCCAGACGTTGGATCATCAGCTCCATACATCCCGCATCTTCGGGGGTGACAGAGCGGCGGCGAATCAGGTCGAAAGCGAGTTGGAGAGTGGGAGTCACGTGAGCTTTCCTTGTGTTGGGGAGGTGAGCCGCGAAGGGGCGGCTATAGCGGTGGGGCGCTGCGGTGCGGAACAGAAGCCCCGCACCGCGCCGTTTTAATTGCTGTGTAGAGCTGCGTTGAGCTCAATAGCGCTCTTGTTAGTGAGACACTCCACCGCGCCACTGGTGGAGTTGCGGCGGAATAGCAAATCGGACTTTCCGGCCAGGTCGCGAGCCTTGACGTGCTCTACCAACTTGCCGCTGTCATCTAGCAGGGCGACTTTGCTACCGGCGGTGATGTAGAGCCCGGCCTCCACAGTACAGCGGTCGCCGAGAGGAATACCGATGCCGGCATTGGCGCCGAGCAGACAGTTATCGCCCACTGAGATAATGATATTTCCGCCACCGGACAGGGTGCCCATAGTGGAGCTGCTGCCGCCGAGATCGGAACCGGCGCCGACAAAGACGCCGGCGGAAATACGCCCTTCAATCATGCCGGGCCCTTCGGTACCCGCATTAAAGTTAACAAAGCCCTCGTGCATGATAGTGGTGCCTTCACCCAGGTAGGCACCCAGGCGCACGCGGGCGGTGTGGGCGATACGAACGCCAGTCGGTACCACGTAGTTGGTCATCTTGGGGAATTTATCCACGCAGGAGACATCCAGGTGCTCGCCCTTGAGTCTCGCCTCCAGTTGGCGTTGGGGCAATTCCTCCAGATCAATGGCGCCCTGGTTGGTCCAGGCGACATTAACCAGCTTGCCAAAAATACCGTCGAGTTTGGTCTCGTGGGGTTTGACCAGGCGGTGGGAGAGAAGGTGTAGCTTGAGGTAGGCCTCGGGTACCGACTGCGGGGCTTCGTCAGAGCTCAAGATAACCGCTGCGAGAGGACGCTGGGTATTGGCGAACTGCTGCAAGATTTCAGCCTGCTCGGCAGCGCCGCTTCTTTGCAGCGCATCGGCCAATTTGTGTAACAGGGAGGGGTCCAGGGAGAGGCTGTGATTTCCCTCTGTCAGGCCGAGTGTTTCAACGACTGCACTCGCGATTTCCGCACTGGGTTTAAATAGGGGTTTGGGGTAGTAAACCTCCAGCCAGTCGCCCTTGCTGTTGCAGGTGCCGACACCAAAACCGATACTGTAAATATTGCTCATACTGGTTATCTCCTAATTCGACTAGCTTTGCAGTTGTTCGAAGGTCACCTCTTTAAAACCGAAAAGGGTTTCTGTTGAGGTGGTGGTGACCGGGCGCTTAATCAGGGTGGGCGTGGCACTGGCCAGGTCAAAGGCGAGTGCGTTGTCCATGGCGTTTTTCTGCGCATCGCTCAGTTCGCGCCAGCTGGTTGAGCGGCGGTTCAGAACCTCCTGCCAGCCAAACTTATCCAGCCAGGCTTGCAGGGGGACACTCTCCATGCCGTCTGCGCGAAAATCGTGAAAGTGATAATCGACGCCATTTTTCTCCAGCCACTTGCGGGCTTTTTTTACGGTGTCACAGTTTTTAATGCCGTACAGAGTAATCACGGTTACGCCTTTTTGGTTTTCTTGGGGGTTTTACGGTTGGGGTAGCAGGTGGTGCATATTTCACAAACAGTGCCGTCGCAACCCCGCGCAGAGCAGAACTCGCGGCCGTAGAAAATAATCTGCAAATGCAATTTATTCCACTTGTCTTTGGGGAACAGTCGCTTCAGGTCTTTTTCAGTTTGGGCGACATTTTTACCATTGGTCAGACCCCAGCGCTGGGCCAGGCGGTGAATATGGGTGTCGACGGGAAAAGCTGGGTGTCCAAAAGCCTGTGACATCACTACGCCGGCGGTTTTGTGTCCGACCCCGGGCAGGGTTTCCAGCGCGGCCATATTCTCTGGCACTTCACTGTGGTACTCATTGATCAGGATCTGCGACAGCTTGCTGATGGCTTTGGATTTTTGCGGAGACAGGCCGCAGGGGCGAATGACTTTCTGGATCTCTTCTACCGGGACCTGCGCCATATCCCTGGGGTTGTCTGCCAGTTGCCAGAGTGCCGGAGTTACCTGATTGACCCGTTCGTCGGTACACTGGGCGGAGAGCAGTACCGCAACTAGTAGGGTATAGGGGTCTTTGTGATCGAGAGGAACGGGCGTTTCCGGGTAGAGTTCCTCCAGGCGCTGCAAGATATAATTGACGCGCTCTTGTTTGAGTAGATTTTTTACTGCCATGATTAAACGGTGCCTGGGCGTGGGGTTCCTGTCTGTTCTTGAGCCGCTGGTTGTTTCGAGTTGTTAGCTCTTCTCGAAGAGTGAGTTTGTCTTAGCTGCAAAATGCCTTTATGCGGTGCGCGGCGTCGATGCACTCTTGCAGTGTCGCTACCAGTGCCAGGCGCACATACTCGCGGCCGGGGTTTCGGCCGGCGCTATCGCGCGCGAGAAAGGCGCCGGGTAGTACCGTGATATTTTGCGCCTCATAGAGTTCCCTGGCAAAGCGTTCACCGTCACCGACATTGGGCCACAAATAAAAACTTGCCTGTGGCTGCTCAACGTCGAGGCAGCCATCGAGAATTTCGAGAACTGAAGAAAATTTTTCGCTGTAGAGTGCGCGGTTTTGGCGCACATGTTCCTCGTCTTGCCAGGCTGCGATGGAGGCGTACTGGTTGGGCAGCGGCATGGCACAGCCGTGATAGGTGCGGTAGAGCAAAAATTTTTGCAGTAGATCGGCGTCTCCGGCGATAAAGCCCGAGCGCAGTCCGGGCAGGTTTGAACGCTTTGATAGGCTGTGGAATACCACGCAGCGGTGAAAGTCTGTTCGCCCCATCGTCTCGCAGGCCTGCAGCAGGCCCGCCGGTGGCGATGACTCATCGAAGTACAGCTCTGAATAACACTCATCGGAAGCGATGGTGAAATTGTAGCGATCCGCTTTCTCTATCAGCTGTTTGAAATCTTCAATGTCGAGGAGGGCACCGGTGGGATTGCCGGGGGAGCACAGGTACAGCAATTCGCACTGCTGCCACACGGATTCCGGCACCGAGGCGAAGTCCGCTTTGAATTGGTTTTCCGCCACACAGTTAATAAAGTGCGGCTGCGCTCCGGCGAGCAGGGCGGCGCCCTCGTAGATTTGGTAAAAGGGGTTGGGCATCAGGACTTTGCTGTCGGCGGCAACGCTCGCCTGGGCGAAGGCAAAAAGCGCTTCCCGAGTCCCGTTGACCGGTAGCACCTGGCTGTCGGCACTCACATTGGAGAGCTGAAAGCGCCGGCACAGC
Organism: Microbulbifer regidiadema (SeqCode); assembly: GCF_052466995.1. NCBI lineage: Bacteria > Pseudomonadati > Pseudomonadota > Gammaproteobacteria > Cellvibrionales > Microbulbiferaceae > Microbulbifer > Microbulbifer regidiadema (SeqCode). The sequence continues at coordinate 4,881,615 of NZ_CP174297.1, forward strand.
CAGTCGGCGATTGCCTGCCGCAGGGGTTCGATACCTTTGGTCAATGGGTAGGCGGCGAGCTTGTCCAGGTGTCGAACGAGCTCGGTGCGGACAAATTCTGGCGGTGCGTGTTTGGGCTCGCCGATCGATAGCGCAATATGCGGCTTGTCCGCCGCTTGGAGGCCCTCTTTCAGGGCTTGCAGCTTGGTGAATGGATAGGGCTGCAATTGTTCCAGATGTGGATTCATGGTCGTGAGCGGGCCTCGGGTGTTTTCCGGTTAGGCGTCTTGGTTGTTCAATTCAGCACAGATGGCTTTTTCCAGTGCGCGGTTGGCCTCGATATCGTTAAGCGGTGAGCCCTCGGCATCGGTAATGTGAAAAATATCTTCAACCCGTTCGCCGAGTGTCGAAATTTTTGCATTGTGCAGGCGCAGATCGTGAGCGATAAAAATTCGCGCGATGCGGGCCAGCAAGCCGGGTCTGTCGGCACTGGTGATTTCCAGGGTGCTGTAGTGATCGCCGGGTTCGGTGGACAGGTGGGCCTGGCTCTTTAACTCAAACATTTTCAGGCGGCGGGGTGTGCGCCGCTGAATAATTTTTGAGTAGTCCTCAACCAGGGCCAACTCCTGTTGTAGGGTATCGCGAATCTGTGCCAGGCGCTGGGGTTCATCCAGGAGCGGTTGACCCGCCTCGTCCAGCACATAGAAGGTATCCAGGGTATAGCCGGAGGCCGAGCTGTACAGGCGCGCATCGTGAATGTTCAGGTTGAGCATATCCAGGCCGGTCACCGCAGCGGCAAATACGTTGGCTCTATCCGGGGTGTAGACAAAAACCTGGGTGGCGCCATCGTGTTCGCCGGGGCCCGAGTTGCGGGTTAAAACCAGGGTGTCTTTTTGGCTAGTGTCCGGGCTGCTGTGCAGTTCGTGGATAGCCGAAGTATGCCAGGTGATATTGTCTGCGGTCTCGCGAACAAAATAGTCCTCCCCCATCTGCGCCCAGATATTTTCCACTGAGGCCTGTGGGAGTCCCATAGCGGTCAGTTTTTCCATTGCCTGGCAGCGGGTCTCTTCGATAATTTCTTCCCGGTCGATAGGGTTTTCCAGGCCCCGGCGCAGGGCGTGGCGGGTGGCCTGATAGAGTTGGCGCATCAAGCTCGCCCGCCAGCTGTTCCAGAGTTCCGGATTGGTGGCATTGATATCGGCGACAGTGAGGGCGTACAGGTAGTCGAGGTGCTCCCGGTCGCCCATTTCGCGGGCGAAGGCGTGTACCACTTCGGGATCACTGATGTCCTGCTTTTGCGATACCTGGCTCATCAGCAGATGCTTTTCCACCAGCCAGCAAACCAGTCGCCGGTCGCGGGCGGGCAGTTGGTGGCGCTGGCAGAATTCCGCCGCATCTACAACGCCCAGCTTGGAGTGGTCGCCGCCGCGCCCCTTGGCGATATCGTGGTAGAGGCCGGCGATATACAGCAGTTCCGGCTGGCGCAGGCGATCGAGGATTTCCGCCGCGATGGGGAATTTCTCCCGCGCCTCGGGACTCCGGAAGCTGCGCATATTGCGCACAACTTGCAGGGTGTGCGCATCCACGGTGTAGATGTGGAACAGGTCGTGTTGCATCTGTCCGGTTACCCGGCCAAATTCCGGTAGGTATCGCCCGAGAATGCGGTAGCGGGTCATGCGCGATAGCTGTGTCGACAAGCCTCGCGGCGAGCGCAGCAGCTGCATAAACAGCTGGGTGTTTTTCGGATCTGTGCGGAACTGGTCGTCGATCAGGTGTCGGTGCTCGCGAATCAGGCGGATAGTGGAGGCCCGCACTCCGCTAATCTCCGGATTGTTGGCCATCAGCACGAAGATCTCCAGCAGGGCCGAGGGCTCCCGGTTAAATACCTGCGGGTAGGCGACCTCAATATTGCCGTCGCGCAGTTGGAATCGCTCGTTTAAGGGGATGACCAGCTGACTGCCCTTGCGCTGAAGAATGGCTTCGCCGAGGTATTGAAGCAGCACATCGTTCAATTCCTGTAGCGCCATCACAATGCGATAGTAGTTGTGCATAAACTGCTCAACGGCGAGCTGGGTGTCGCTATCCACATAGCCGAATTGCTTGGCCAGTTCTCTCTGGTAGTCGAATAGCAGTCGCTCTTCTGCGCGGCCGGCGAGAAGGTGCAGGCCGTAGCGCACCCGCCAGAGAAAGGTCTCCCCGGACTGCAATATGGCGAACTCCTCCTCGGTAAAAAATGCCTTGCCCTGTAGTTGCTTCAGGGTGCGCACCTGGAAAAAATATTTGGCCACCCAGGCGATTGTCTGGATATCCCGCAGGCCCCCGGGGGAGTTTTTAATATTGGGTTCGAGAATATATTCGGCGGCCTGCTGGTTACTGTGCCGCTTTCTCTGCTCGGCGAGCTTGGCTTTGAAGAACTCTTCGGTGGGCCAGAGCCTTTTGTGCTCCACTTGCGCGGCCAGCTGCTCACCCACGGCACTGTCACCGACAACTGTGCGGGATTCGGTGAGGTTGGTGGCGACGGTGATATCGGTTGCCGCCAGCTCCAGGCACTCTTGGATATTTCGCACCGAGTGACCGATATCGAGTCCCAGGTCCCACAAAAAGGCCACCAGGCGCTCAATATTGTCGATGGTCTCCGCAGCTGGGTGCTCGCAGGAGAGGATCAGCAAATCGATATCGGAGTGGGGGTGCAGTTCGCCGCGCCCGTAGCCACCCACAGCGAGAAGCCCTATGCCCTCGGCCCACTCGAACTGGTGCCAGGCGTAGTGCAGAAGGCAGTCCACAAATAGGGCGCGCTCGTGTACCAGGGTGACGACGTCCTCTCCCTCGCGAAAACGCTCTGCCAGTTGCCGCTCGGCTGCGCCGACAGCATCTTTAAATATTTCCAGCGTGGGCTTGTCACCGGAGCTTAAATCCCGGCGAAAACGGGACTGGTCAAAGAAAAACAGGGGGCGTTCGAAGTAGGGGGGGCTTGCCGGCTGCATGGTAAGTCCGTTTGGCTCTTGGGCTGCCGCAAGTGAAGAGCGGCTTGAGTTCAGTTTGCGGGGAGTTGTCGCAGCGGCGCCGCGAGTGAGTTGTGAGTCTCTCGCGGCGCCACCGGTGCGGCTTAGAAGCTCTCTTCGCCGCGCGCGGTGAGTACTTCTACCCCGTTGCTGGTTACCACCATGGTGTGCTCCCACTGGGCGGAGAGGCGGCGGTCCTTGGTTACCGCAGTCCAGCCGTCACCCAGTACCCGCGTGCCCGCTTTGCCCGCGTTAATCATCGGCTCAATGGTGAAGGTCATGCCCTCTTTGAGTACTTCCCCGGTGCCGGGTTGACCGTAGTGAAGAATTTGCGGGTCTTCGTGGAAGACGTCGCCGATGCCGTGCCCGCAGAAGTCGCGAACGACTGAATAGTAGTTTTTCTCGGCGTGCTGTTGGATAACGTGGCCAATATCGCCGAGGGTAGTGCCGGGGCGAACAATCTCGATGGCTTTGTACATGCACTCCTGGGTGATTTTCACCAGGCGCTCGGCGTGAGCGGCGGGCTTGCCGACAAAAAACATCTTGCTGGTGTCACCGTACCAGCCATCTTTGATAACGGTTACATCGATATTGATGATGTCGCCCTTCTTGAGAATTTTGCTCTCGGAGGGGATGCCGTGGCAGACCACTTCGTTGACGGAAGTGCAGATAGATTTTGGAAAGCCGCGATAGCCGAGGCAGGCCGGGATCGCTTTTTGTACCTTCACGATATGTTCGTGGCAGCGTCTATCCAGTTCTTCAGTGGTGACTCCTGGAACGACATACTCGCCAATCATTTCCAGCACCTCTGCGGCCAGGCGGCCAGCGGTGCGCATCTTGGCGATTTGTTCTGGGGTCTTAATGGCTGAGGTCATGCGTATCCTTTGTTTCTGGGTTGGGGCGGGTAGCGCCCAAGAGGCGGGCTATTGTAGCGGATTGCTGGCTGTAGGACACATTTTGCCGCTATTGGCGCAGGGGTGATCCAGGCATCTCGGGAATGCGGTGTCGGCGTGACCCTTTGCGCGAAATTGGTGTCACGCCTTCACTAAGGGGGCCGATTGTGGTATAAAGCGCGCCGCCTGGGGGTGCTCCCCGGGTGAGTAAAAGCCGCACACGCATCGACACATGTGTCTGGGTGCCCTCAAGGGTTGACGCATGGGATACGTGGAGGACTAACCCGTATAGATAGAGGTTTATTATGCCGCAAGTAAGTATGCGCGATATGCTGCAGGCTGGTGTTCACTTTGGTCACCAGACCCGCTACTGGAACCCGAAGATGGGTCAATTCATCTTTGGTGCCCGCAACAAGATTCACATCATCAACCTTGAGCACACTGTACCGGCTTTCAACGAAGCCCTGCAGATCATCAAGGGTATGACTGCTCAGAAGAAAAAGATTATGTTTGTTGGCACCAAGCGTGCCGCTCAGAAATCTATCAAAGAGCAGGCAGAGCGTTGTGGCCAGCCTTACGTCAGCAACCGCTGGCTGGGTGGTATGCTCACCAACTACAAAACCATCCGCGCTTCTATCAAGCGTTTCCGCGAGCTGGAAGCCCAGTCTCAGGACGGTACTTTCGAGAAGCTGACCAAGAAAGAAGCTCTGATGCGTACCCGTGCTATGGACAAGCTCGAGCGCTCCATCGGTGGTATTAAGGATATGGGTGGCCTGCCTGACGCGATCTTCGTAATCGACGTTGAGCACGAGCGCATCGCTATCCAGGAAGCTAACAAGCTGGGTATTCCCGTAATCGGTGTTGTCGACACTAACAGCGATCCCGCTGGTGTTGATTACGTGATCCCCGGTAACGACGACGCTATCCGCGCAATCAAGCTGTACACCACCGCTGTAGCCGACGCCGTACTTGCCGGCGCCGCAGAAGCTGGTAACAGCGTTGCGAAGGACGAGTACGTCGAAGCTAGCGATGACGAAGCTGCTGCAGAGTAATTTGCAGGGCTAAGTGGTGTAACACGCTTGTTTTACACTGCGAACTCAAAAAGGGGCCCGAATTACGGCCCCTTTTTTCTAATTTTTTAGTGACAGAACCCCGAGGATTGAATCATGGCGATTACCGCGTCTATGGTAAAAGAACTGCGCGAGCGCACCGGCCTGCCGATGATGGAGTGTAAGAAGGCTCTGACCGCTGCCGATGGCGATATCGAAAAGGCGATCGAAGACCTGCGCAAAGCCTCCGGCCTGAAGGCCGCTAAAAAAGCTGGCCGTACCGCTGCTGACGGCGTTGTTGCCGCTAAAGTTGCAGAAGACGGCACCTACGGCGTACTGGTTGAAGTGAACTCCGAGACCGACTTCGTTGCCCGCGATGAAAACTTCCAGGCGTTTGTTGCCAAGGTTGTAGAGAAGGCATTTGCCGATCGCCAGCAAGACGTTGCCGCGCTGATGGAAGGCGAGCTGGAAAATGCTCGTGAAGCTCTGGTACAGAAAATCGGTGAGAACATCGGCGTGCGTCGAATCGAGCTGGTTGAAGCGCCGGTAGTTGGCGCTTACGTTCACTCCAACAACCGCATCGCTGCCCTGGTAGCTCTGAGCGGTGGCGAGATCGAGCTGGCTAAAGATGTTGCTATGCACGTGACTGCGGTTAACCCGCAGGTGAACAAGCCGGAAGATATGCCTGCTGACGTCCTGGAAAAAGAAAAGGACATCATCAAGGCTCAGCCGGATATGGAAGGCAAGCCGGCTGAAATCGTAGAGAAAATGATGGGCGGCCGTATCAAGAAGTTCCTGAAAGAGAACAGCTTGGTAGAGCAGCCTTTCGTTAAGAACCCGGATGTAAGCATCGGCAAGCTGGTTAAAGACGCCGGTGCCGATGTGGTTTCCTTTGTTCGCTACGAAGTGGGTGAAGGTATCGAGAAGGAAGAGGTGGACTTCGCAGCGGAAGTTGCGGCCCAGGTTAAGTCCTCTTCTTAATCGCACACTATTGGGTGCCCTCGGGTACTCATTCGCAGGGGGTGCTTCCACTGGGGTTTTTTGCCCACAGTGGGGCGCCCCTCTGTGTAAATGACTGAAATTGTTGTAATGTTCAGCGGCAAGGCCTGGCCACTAACAGGTACATTGAAGGGGACTAACGAATGCCCGGTATTAAAGACCGCAAATATAAGAGAATTTTGTTAAAGCTCAGCGGCGAAGAGCTGATGGGTGATCAGGGTTTCGGTATCAGTCCCAAGGTGCTGGACAAAATGGCCCTGGAGATCGGACAGTTGGTCGGTATCGGCGTCCAGGTGGGCCTGGTTGTTGGCGGTGGCAACCTGTTCCGCGGGGCCGCGCTGAGCGCTGCGGGTCTCGATCGCGTGACTGGCGACCACATGGGAATGCTCGCCACGGTAATGAATGCCCTGGCACTGCGCGACGCCCTGGAGAGATCTGATATCTCCTCGAGAGTGATGTCCTCGATTCAAATGAGCGGCATTGTCGATCACTACGATCGCCGTGCGGCCATTCGCTACCTGGAGCGTGGCGAAGTTTTGATCTTTGCTGCCGGCACCGGCAACCCGTTCTTTACCACCGACTCCGCAGCCTGTTTGCGCGGTATCGAAATTGAGGCCGAGCTGGTCTTGAAGGCCACCAAGGTTGATGGCGTCTACTCTGCCGATCCCAAGCTCGACCCGACAGCAACTCGCTACGACCAGTTGACTTACGATGAGGTTCTCGACAAGAAGCTCGGCGTGATGGATTTGACCGCTATCTGCCTGTGTCGCGAGCACAATATGCCGGTGCGCGTATTCCGTATGGATAAGAGTGGCGCGCTGCTGAATATTGTGGTCGGCGGCGAGGAAGGCACCTTAATTGAAGAGGAAGTGAAATCGTGATTGAAGATATAAAAACAGACGCGAAAACCCGTATGGGCAAAGCGCTCGACGCCCTGGCTGGAAATTTCAACAAGATTCGCACCGGCCGTGCCCACCCGAGTATTCTCGATGGTATTCAGGTTTCCTATTACGGCTCTGATACCCCGCTGTCCCAGGTGGCCAATGTGACTGTTGAGGATGCGCGCACCCTCTCCGTAACTCCCTGGGAGAAAAACCTGGTTCCCGATATCGAAAAGGCCATTATGAAGTCCGATCTGGGCCTCAATCCCAGCACGGCCGGTGCGGTTATTCGCATCCCGATGCCGATGCTGACTGAAGAGACCCGCAAGACCTTTATTCGCCAGGCCAGGGGTGAGGCGGAGACCGCGCGAGTTTCCATCCGCAATATTCGCCGCGATGCGCTGGCGGATGTGAAGTCACTGGTCAAGGACAAGGAAATTTCTGAGGATGATGAGCGCCGCGCTGGTGACGACATCCAGAAAATTACCGACCAGTTTGTCGCTGATGTGGACAAAGCACTGGCAGCGAAAGAAAAAGACCTGATGGAAATTTAATGAGCATCGGTGGTACCGAGCTAAATGCTCCAGGCCCGCGCCACATCGCCATTATTATGGATGGCAATGGGCGCTGGGCCGCCCGCAAGGGCCTCCCCCCTTCAGCCGGCCACAAGGCCGGTGTCGAGCGTATCCGCGAGTTGCTTTCAGCCTGTAAAGCTCGCGGAGTAGAAGCGCTCACCCTGTTTGCCTTCTCCAGCGAAAATTGGCAGCGGCCCCCGAAGGAGGTCGAGCTGCTGATGAGCCTGTTTAATTCCTACTTGCGCAAAGAGGCCCGACGGATGCGGGAGGAGGGCGTGCGCCTGAGAGTGATTGGTCGGCGGGACCGCTTCTCGCCGCGTCTACAGCGCGCCATTGCCGAAGCGGAAGAGATCACTCGGGCGGGGACCGAGGGGGACTTAATTATTGCCGCCGACTACGGCGGGCGCTGGGATATTGCCCAGGCGGCGCGCAAGTTGGCGCAAGAGGTCGCCGAGGGCACACGCGATCCGGATTCAATTACAGAGGATGCGCTCGGCGAATATATGCAGCTCGAAGATCTGCCCCCGGTCGATCTTCTGATTCGCTCCAGTGGCGAGCAGCGTATCAGCAACTTTATCCTGTGGCAGGCCGCTTACAGTGAGTTCTATTTTACTGATACGCTCTGGCCGGATTTTGACGAGGCCGCCCTGGATAAAGCGATTGCGGCATTTGGGGTGCGCGATCGCCGCTTTGGTGGTCGCACCGAGGGGGATGACGCGATCGCCCAGGCGTGATTCGGGCGGGCCCGCAATACCGGGTTTGCCGTATAAATTGATTGGAAATCTTTGCCGACATGCTCTCGGTCTGTGCAGTGTATCCAGACGGGGCGGTCAAGCTACTTACAAAGGGGTTTGCGGTGCTAAAACAAAGAATAATGACTGCTGTGGTGCTATTGGCACTGTTTGTGGGGGTCTTGTTTTCGCTTCCAATGCAGTGGTTTTCGCTGGTATTTGTCGGGGTGATCCTGCTGGGGGGCTGGGAGTGGGCCAATCTCTCAAATCTGAACCGGGCCCTGCGCTTTGTTTTCCTGGGTGCATTGGGTCTCTCCCTGATGGCTACCGCCCAGTACGTCTTTTCTATGAATTTTGATGCCCCGGATATCGATCGCGGCCGCCAGATTTTGGCGGTGGCCTGCGGTTGGTGGGCACTCGCTTTTTTGTGGGTGCAGAGCTATCCGTCGAGTGCCGTGCTCTGGGGCAACCGCTGGGTGCGGGGCCTGATTGGCCTTGTGGTGCTGGTGCCGACCTGGCTGTCGCTGGTGGTTTTGCGCGGTTTGGATCACGGCCCCTGGTTGGTTCTCTATGTGGTGGCGATCGTTGCGGCGGCGGATGTGGGGGCCTACTTCGTCGGGCGCAAGTTCGGCAAGCGCAAGTTGGCTCGTGAGGTCAGTCCCGGCAAGTCCTGGGAGGGCTTTTTTGGTGGCCTGGGGGCCTGTCTAATCCTGGCTCTGGGCACGTGCTTCCTGTTTGAGCTACCGCTAAAAAACACTATCTTGTTTACCTTTGGGGTTTTGGTAACGGCTCTGGCCTCGGTCATCGGCGACTTGGTGGAGAGTATGTTCAAGCGGCATCGCGGCATTAAAGACAGCAGCCATATGTTGCCCGGCCACGGCGGTCTCCTCGACCGGATAGATAGTCTTTCCGCTGCCCTCCCAGTTTTCACCATGGCCGCACTGGCCAGCGAGCTGCCGAAATATCTATAGCCGGCGTTTCTATCGCCAACTCCCTGAGTTTCATTCGAAAGTGCCCGGCGAGTCCCGGGCATACAATTGTTGGGGGCCTTAGCGGTGCCCCCAGAGGTACGATAAGGGCTTATGCAAGTTACACCCCAGCAAAATATCACTGTCCTTGGCTCCACGGGCTCAATCGGTGTCAGTACCCTGGATGTGCTGGCGCGACATCCGGAAAAATATTCTATTTTTGCCCTGACTGCCCGCGAGCGCGTTGCCGAGCTCGCCCAGCAGTGCCGGCGATTCAACCCTCAATTTGCGGTTGTCGTAGATGAGGTGCGCGCTGAGGAGTTGCGCCAGTCGCTCGTTGGGGAGGTGGATACGCAGGTGTTGAGTGGGGTGGAGGGCTTGTGTCGCGTGGCCTCCGATGCTCAAGTTGACACTGTAATGGCGGCAATTGTGGGGGCGGCGGGGTTGCGCCCAACACTGGCGGCGGTAGATGCCGGCAAGAAGGTGTTGCTCGCCAATAAAGAGTCCCTGGTTATGGCGGGACCTATATTTCAGAGGGCGCTGAGTGAGAGCGGCGCGCAGTTGCTGCCAATCGATAGTGAGCACAATGCGATTTTTCAGTGCCTGCCATTTCCGTGTGAAAGTCTCGATCGGGCCGGGGTAGAGAAAATACTGCTCACGGGTTCGGGCGGTCCCTTCCGCACGCGGGCGGCGAGCGAACTGGTCGCCGTCACGCCGGATGAGGCCTGTGCGCACCCGAACTGGTCGATGGGGCGGAAGATTTCTGTCGATTCCGCCACAATGATGAATAAAGGGCTCGAATTTATCGAAGCGTGCTATTTGTTTAATGCGCGTCCCGAGCAGATTGAGATTGTGGTGCACCCGCAGAGTATTATTCACTCGATGGTGCAGTATCGGGATGGCTCGCTGCTGGCACAAATGGGCAATCCGGATATGCGCACGCCGATTGCCCATGCTCTGGCATTTCCCCAGCGTATTGATGCGGGTGTAGCGGCGCTGGATCTGATCGCCCAGGGGCGGCTGGATTTTGAAGCCCCGGATTTCAACCGTTTTCCCTGCTTGCGTTTGGCGCGAGAGGCGGTGGATGAGGGAAAGAGTGCTCCAACAGTACTAAATGCAGCGAATGAAATTGCCGTAGAGGCTTTCCTTGAGGGGCGCTTGGCGTTTACCGATATTGCCGTCGTTATAGAAAAAGTGATGAATAGTGCCCCGACGGTTGAACTGTCGGGACTCGAGGCAGTCGAAGCCATTGATCTCACTGCGCGAGAACTGGCCAAGCAGGCGCTTGCCGCCCTATAAACTTATTGCCCGGCGTATAATGGCCGTTAAATTGCGTATGACAAGAAGTTGTAGCTGAGTATGGATCTAATTCAGACAGTAATCTGGGCCTTGGTGGCTCTCGGTGTGCTGGTGTCTTTCCACGAGTTTGGGCACTTTCTTGTGGCGCGCCTGTGTGGTGTCAAGGTGCTGCGCTTTTCTGTGGGGTTTGGTCGCCGGCTGATCTCCCGCTACGATCGCCACGGTACAGAATTCACCATTTCAGCAATTCCCCTGGGCGGCTATGTCAAGATGCTCGACGAGCGCGAGGGTCCCGTGGCTGCCGAAGAACAGGATCGGGCACTCAATAGTAAGAGTGTCTGGGCGCGGATGGCGATTGTCGCCGCCGGTCCCGCCGCCAATTTTCTTTTGGCGATCGTCTTTTTCTGGGCTGTGTTCCTCGGTGGTACAGCGGGCCCGGTACCTATTGTGAAATCTGTTACACCCGAGAGCATCGCCGCAGCGGCGGGACTTGAACCGGGGCAGGAAATTGTGGCGGTCGATGGCGAGGCCACGCCTACCTGGCAGGCTCTCAACTGGCGTCTCGCAAACCGCCTGGGTGATAGTGGCACTATAGAATTTTCTGTACGCTACCCGGATTCCAACCTCGAATATCATATGGTGGCGGATATCAACCGCTGGCTGGCGGGCCGCGAAGTTCCCGATCCGCTGGGCGAGATCGGTCTACAGCTGTGGACGCCGCCGGTGAGTATGACCCTTTACCGCGTGGTTGAAGGGAGTCCGGCCGCTGCGGCGGGCCTCAAGGCCGGGGACAAGATTGTCTCCACCGATGGCCGTGAATTTTCATCGTTCCAGGGGTGGAGCGAGTATGTGAGAGCGCGCGCCGGCGTGCCGATGGATATTGCGATTGAGCGCGAAGGCAAAATACTTGAGGTGTCAGTGACACCGGCAGAAGTCAAGCTGGAGAATGGTGAGACTATCGGGCAGGTGGGGGTTCAGCCGCAGTCCGAATCCTGGCCGGAGGACCGGGTTCGCGTCTATCACTACGGGGTAGGCGGCGCTCTGGCAAAGGGGTTGCAGGAGACCTGGGACAAGACGGTTTTTACCCTGAACAGCTTGAAAAAACTACTGCTCGGGCAGCTGTCGACCAAAAACTTGAGCGGCCCAATTACCATTGCTAAAGTGGCGGGCACTTCCGCAGAAGCGGGATGGCAGTCATTCTTGTCACTGCTGGCGTTGCTCAGTATTAGCCTGGGTGTACTTAACCTTTTACCTATACCGGTACTCGATGGTGGTCACCTTCTTTACTACGGTATTGAGGCGATCAAGGGCTCCCCTGTGTCAGAGCGAGTACAGACAATCGGCTCGCTGGTGGGGATGGTTCTGGTGTTCTGTATGATGGGGCTGGCTCTATATAACGATATTTTGCGTTTATAGTCGGCAAAACGCTATTGTTCCTACTGCACGGAGTGCGAGAGGAAAAGTGTACTGGGGAGTTGGCAGTATTTTTGTTCGAACTCCTCTGTTGCGATAAAAAAGACTCGGAATTAGTAGATGAAACATTTCCTGAAAGCGGCTTCTCTTAGCCTGGCGCTGCCTCTCAGTGCTTTAGCACAATCATTTGTGGTTGATGATATTCGTGTGGAAGGGCTGCAGCGCGTCTCTGCCGGTACCGTATTCTCTGCGCTCCCTGTGCGAGTCGGTGATGAGGTGGAGGCCCTGGAGATTCAGAGCGCTACCCGGGCCCTGTTTCGTACCGGCTACTTTGAGGATATCCAGATCGGCCAGGAAAATGGTGTCCTGGTTATCACTGTGCGCGAGCGCCCTGCAATTTCCAAGATCAATATCACTGGCAACAAGGCGATCGGAACTGAAGACCTGTTAAAGGGGATGAAGGAAAACGGCCTTGCCGAGGGTCAGATTTTTAAGCGCGCGACCCTTGAAGGGCTGGCCCAGGAGCTGCAGCGTCAATACGTTGCTCAGGGCCGCTATGACGCCAGTGTCAAAACAGAGGTCAAAGAGCTGCCGCGCAACCAAGTTGAACTCCGGGTTATTGTTGATGAAGGGTCAGTTGCTGCAATTAAGCACATCAATATTGTTGGCAATGAGGTGTTTTCCGATGAAGAGCTGGGAGATATTTTCGAGCTGCAAACCACCGGCTGGTTGTCCTGGCTGCGCAGTGATGACAAGTATTCCCGTGAAAAGCTGACCGGGGATTTGGAGCGCCTCGAATCCTACTATCTGGATCGCGGCTACCTGGACTTTAAAATTGACTCCACCCAGGTTTCCCTGAGCCCGGATAAAGAGAGCGTTTTTATCACGGTCAATGTGAGTGAGGGCGATGTCTACACCATTAGCGAAGTGGACTTGGCCGGTGATCCGATTATTCCCGAAGAAGAAGTTAAGCGCCTGCTGCTGGTGCGAGAGGGGCAGACTTTTTCCCAGGTGCGCATGACCACCACTTCCGATTACATTACCAAGCGCCTGGGCAATGAGGGCTACACCTTTGCCGAAGTTAACGGTATTCCTGAGCCAAATAAAGAAGAGAAAACGGTAAAAATCACCTTCTTTATCAATCCCGGCAAGCGGGCCTATGTTCGCCGAATCAATTTCCGCGGCAACACTCGCACTACAGATGAAGTGCTGCGCCGCGAGATGCGCCAGATGGAATCCGCTTCAGCTTCCTCGGCGCGTATAGAGCAATCCAAAGTTCGCCTTGAGCGCCTGGGCTACTTTAAGGAAGTTGCTGTAGAGACCACAGAGGTACCGGGTACCTCTGATCAGATTGATGTTGAATACACCGTTGAAGAGCAGCCCTCGGGTTCAATTGGCGGTACTATCGGTTGGGCCCAGAGCAGCGGTTTGGTACTGGGCGCCAATATCCAGGAAAATAACTGGCTGGGTACGGGCAAGTCGGTGGGTATTGGCTTGAATGCCTCAACCTATCAAACCTCGCTGAACTTTTCCTACCTGGACCCCTATTTCACCCCCGATGGGGTGAGCCGCGGTTTTAGTGTTTTCTATACAGAAAATGATTACTCCGAGGTAAACCTGTCCGACTACAACACCACGACTTACGGTGGTGGGGTTAGCTTTGGTTACCCGATGTCGGAAATCTCCCGCGTTGGCCTGAATATTAACTTTAATCACCTGGAGCTATCGGCCTCGAGCTACTCCGTACAGGAGATAGTTACAACCCCACAGGCCGATGAGGGTGCGACTGGCGTTATTACACAAACTAATGCCACTACCGTTTATGACGATTGGGTGGACGGCACAGCGGCAGAAGGCCTGGATATGTCATTAACTGACGATCTGTTTCCCACTGCAGACGGTTTTATCGATCGCTATGGCGATGCATTTAATAGCGTTGGGTTTACGGCTTCCTATGCGCGCTCCACTTTAAATAGGGGCGTTTTGGCAACTCGCGGCGCCTCGCAGAATCTCTCGCTGGAATTCACCCTGCCCGGCAGTGACCTCGAGTACTATAAGCTGATTTATACGGCCCAGTACTTCCGCCCCTTGACTAGAAGCCTGACTTTGCGTTTGCGCACTCGCCTGGGCTACGGCGACGGTTTTGGCGATCTCGACGAGCTGCCGTTCTTTAAGAATTTCTATGCCGGTGGCTTTGGCTCTGTGCGCGGGTTTGAGCGCAATACTTTGGGGCCTCGCTCTACTCCTGCAGTAGGATTGACTCCTTTCTACTATGACTCCGATGGTGATGGTGTTGACGATTCATCCACCACGTTTGCTCCCTGCTCAACAGATGGTGAGGAGATAACCTGGTCTTGCTATCTGGTCGATGATGATGGGAATCTGGAGACATATACTTACGATGACGCAGACCCCTTCGGCGGCAATATCCTAATCGAAGGTAGTGCCGAAGTGATTTTCCCACTGCCGTTTATTAAAGATCAGCGCTCACTCCAGTCGGCTTTCTTTATCGATGCGGGTAACGTTTTTGATACCAGCTGTGGTGATACCCAGATCAACTGTTACGATGTGGACTTTGGTAAAATGAACGTTTCTGCGGGTATTGGCTTGACCTGGATTACCGGGTTTGGTCCGCTGACCTTTAGCTTGGCCAAACCGCTGAAGAAAAATGAAGATGACGATGTGGAAGTATTCCAGTTCACTCTGGGTAACAGCTTCTAACCTTGTCAGATAGGGTAAATTAAGCGTATAACAGCGCAATTACAATAAAGTCTATTGGAGAGACCGACGTGCTTAAGAATGTAAAAATTGTTGCAATACTACTCGCAGGTATGACCTTGTCCGGCGCAGCGCTGGCACAGACCAAGGTTGCGGTGCTGAATATACAGGCTGCGATCATGAGCACCGACGCCGCCAAGACCAAGGTAAATTCGCTGAAAACCAGCTCTGAATACTCCAAACTGCAAAGCAGCGCCGAATCTATTCGAGCGGAGCTGCAAAAGATGGCGGAAGACGCGCAGAAAAATAGCGTGACCTGGTCGGATGAGCAGAAGAGCGAATACCAGCGCAAAATGAACTTCCAGCGCTCAGATTTTGAGACCACTGCGAAGAAACTGCGCGCTATGGAGGCCCAGGTTGGGCAGGAAATCCAGTCGGCGATGGCACCGAAGGCGAGAGAAGCCCTGGACGCACTGATTAAGGAGCAGAAGCTCGACGTGGTACTGGATTCCAACACTGCCTACTATGTAAGCCCCAGTGTCGACCTGACCAAGACGCTTATTGATCGCATGAACGCGGCCAAATAAGTCGATAGCCCTATATGAAAGAGCGTTTTTCCCTTGCCCAGTTGGCGCAAGAGTTGGGTGCCGAGCTGCGCTTGGCACCCGGTTCAGACCCGGATCGAGAAATCCTGGGGTTAAATACCTTGCAGGATGCGGGGGCTGAGCAGCTGGCGTTCCTCGCCAGCCCCAATTATCGACGCTTCCTGAAAACGACCGGTGCCGGTGCGGTACTGGTTGCGGAGGAGTTTGTAGATGAGTGTCCGGTAGCCGCTCTGTGTGTTACCGACCCCTATCTGGCCTTTGCCCGCGCAACGGCCCTGTTCGATACCACCCCCGAGGCACCTGCCGGCATCCATCCCGCCGCCGTGGTTCACCCCGAGGCCGAGATTGGTGCCGGCGCCAGCGTCGGCCCCGGCGCCGTGGTTGAGGCCCATGCAAAGCTGGAGCCCGGTGCGATTGTGGGAGCCAATTGCTTTGTGGGGGAGAGTAGCCTGATCGGTGCAGGTGCGCGCTTATATGCCGGCGTGGTTGTTCACCACGGCTGTTCAGTGGGAGCGCGAAGCATTATTCACAGCCAAACGGTTATTGGTGCCGATGGTTTTGGCTTTGCACCGAACAAAGGCGACTGGGTGAAAATCCATCAGCTCGGCGGGGTGCGGATTGGCGAAGATGTGGAAATTGGAGCCAATACCTGTGTGGACCGTGGGGCGCTGGGCGATACGATTATTGGGCGGGGAGTCAAGATCGACAATCTGGTTCAAATCGCGCACAATGTGAAGATTGGTGACTACACGGCCATTGCCGGTAGTGCCGTAATTGCCGGTAGTGCCGTGATAGGGAAGCACTGTCTTCTCGGTGGTTGCAGCCGTATTAACGGACATATAACAATTGCAGATGGCTGTCAGGTGACAGGCAACACATTTGTTACTAAGTCGATACCGCATACTGGCAACTATTCGGGGGCGCTATCCTTTGCTGATAGTGCTACCTGGCGCCGCAACGCTGTGCGTTTTGGCCAGCTGGACAAAATGGCGCGCAGATTGAAAGAGATGGAAAAACAGCTTCAGGCGCTGTCCTCAAAAGACGAGGGCGGCGGCTGAGTTTATTGATTAATTAAATTTGGCTTTGTTGTTTTCGGGGCGTTTTACGCCCCGAAGTGGTTTCTGGGGACGTTTGGAATGATGGATGTACGTGAAATTCGCGAGTACCTGCCGCACCGTTATCCTTTTTTATTGGTGGATCGCGTTGTCGAACTCGAGGAAGGAAAGTATATAAAAGGTTATAAAAACATTTCTGCTAATGAAGAAGTGTTTAATGGCCACTTTCCGGAAATGCCTATTTTCCCGGGAGTGATGATTGTTGAGGCCCTGGCCCAGCTTTCGGGAGTCCTCGGGTTTAAGACATTGGGGAAAAAACCGGAAGATGGATACCTGTATCTGTTTGGCGGGGTGGATAAGGCGCGCTTTAAGCGTCAGGTTATCCCGGGTGACCGCCTTGAGCTCGAATCTGAAGCGGTATCTGTACGCAGAAATATCTGGAAATTCGCCTGTAAAGCCAGTGTTGATGGCGAGTTGGCGGCTTCGGTTGAGATCCTGTGTGCGGTTAAAGAGGTCGCATAGCGCGCTAGAGCCCGCTAAATAACCATGGCCTATGGTTTTGCGGGCTGCTTTTATGTTTAGGGTACAGGTTACCCTCTACGATTAATGTCGAGGAGTAGATTCCAGAATGCAGACAAGTATCCACCCTACAGCTATTGTCGACCCTACGGCAGTAATTGGTTCCGGGGTGAGTATCGGTGCTTACACCATTATTGAAGCCGGTGTGGAGATAGGTGATGGCTGTGATATTGCCTCCCACGTCGTACTCAGCGGACCGACCAAGCTGGGAAAGAATAATCGTATCTACCAGTTTGCCTCTGTAGGGCAGGACACCCCGGACAAAAAATATCGCGGCGAGGAGACAACCCTCGTTATAGGCGACAATAACGTGATTCGCGAGGGGGTTACTATCCATCGCGGTACGGTTCAGGACCGGGGCGAGACTACGATCGGCAACGACAACCTGATTATGGCTTATGCCCATATCGGCCACGATAGTGTTGTTGGCAATCACACGATTCTGGTGAATAACTGTGGCCTGGCCGGTCACGTTATTGTGAAAGACTGGGCGATCCTGAGTGGCTACAGTCTGGTTCACCAGAACTGCACAGTGGGAGAGCACGCTTTCCTGGGCATGGGTGCTGCAATTGGCAAAGATGTGCCCGCCTATGTCATGGTTGCCGGAAACCCGGCCGAGGCGAAGACGATCAATGCGGAGGGACTGCGCCGACGGGGTTTCTCGCGGGAAGATATTGCCCTGATCAACAAAGCCTACAAGACCGTTTATCGTCGCGGTCTCACTACGCAAGAGGCGCTACAGGCCCTGACTGAGTTGCGCGAACAGTCTCCCGTTATTCAGCCGTGGATAGACTCTTTGCAGTCTGCTACTCGCGGCATTGTCCGCTAGTTCACTTCTTTGTGGGGCCGCGCCGTGCGGCTCCAATTGCAATTTATGCAAGCTCCCAATTACTAAAGCTAACGGCTCCCTGAGAGGAGGGATTTAGGCGTGTCAGAAAAAAATAAGCCGATACGAATTGGTATTGTTGTCGGTGAAGCGTCGGGGGATATCCTCGGTTCTGGTTTGATGGCCGCATTAAAGGCGCGGCTTCCCAATGTGCAGTTTGAGGGCATTGCCGGGCCGCGAATGCTGGTGTTGGGGGCTGAGAGCTTATTCCCCATGGAGCGGCTGTCGGTAATGGGCTTGGTTGAACCCCTGAAGCGCCTTCCGGAGCTGTTGAAAATCCGCAGGTCCCTGCGCCGCCATTTTACCGACAACCCACCGGATCTGTTTATCGGCGTGGATTCGCCGGATTTTACCCTGACCCTTGAGGCTGCGCTGAAGGCGGAGGGTATTCCCACGGTTCACTATGTCAGCCCTTCGGTTTGGGCCTGGCGGCAGGGGCGGATTAAAAAAATCGCCCGCGCTGTGGATCATATGCTGACGCTGCTCCCGTTTGAGGCGAAATTTTATCGGGAAAACCAGGTGCCGGTTACCTTTGTTGGCCACCCCCTGGCCGATGAAATCCCTCTTCAGGTAGATACTGTCAGCGAGCGCAAGGCGCTGGGTTTTGAGAGGGACGACCGGGTCATTGCCCTGTTGCCGGGCAGTCGCGGCGGCGAGGTCCGCATGCTCGGGCCGCTGTTTTTGCAAACGGCGCGCTGGTGCCATCAGCGCCACCCGGATATTAAATTTGTTATCCCCGCTGCCAGCCAGCAGCGTATGGTGGAAATTGAAGAGCAGCTAAAAGATTACCCTGAGCTGCCGATTACGCTGTTAGATGGGCAGTCGAGGCGGGCGGTTTCCGCAGCCGATTGCGTGCTTATCGCATCGGGCACTGCAACCCTTGAAACCATGCTGCTAAAAAAACCGATGGTTGTTACCTATAAGCTGGGGCGACTGACATCTATGATCGTCTCGCGGATGCTGCATACCCCGTGGGTCTCCCTGCCGAATTTGTTAGCGCAAAAAGAGTTGGTCCCGGAAATTTTGCAAAATGATGCGATCCCGGAAAATCTCGGTGCGGCGTTGATGCGATACTTTGACGACCCGCTTCTCGGGGATCATTTGCAGCGCGAATTTTTTGAGATGCATCAGCAGTTGAGACGCAACGCTTCTGAGCGGGCTGCGGATGCAGTGCTGGGCCTGTTGGATGCAGAGTCCGAATCCGATAAGCAGTAGTAAATTATGAGCAGTAAGAAAGAATTACCCCCCTATGTCTGCCCTTTCAAGGGCGAATTGATAGCCGGTGTCGATGAGGTCGGGCGCGGCCCTCTGGCCGGCGACGTGGTGGCGGCGGCTGTAATCCTCGACCCGAAGAAGTCTATAGTAGGGCTGGCGGACTCGAAGAAGCTGACTGAGAAAAAGCGCGAGCAGCTTTTTGATGAGATTTGTGAGCGAGCACTCAGTTACTCCATAGCCCGTGCCACTGTTGCCGAAATCGACCAGTTAAATATTTTGCAGGCGAGCCTGCTGGCGATGCACAGAGCGGTGGCCCAGTTATCCGTACAGCCTGAATTTGTGCTGGTGGATGGCAATAAAAAACCGAATTGGGATTACCCCTGTGACACGGTTGTAAAGGGCGATGGTCGCGTCGCTGCCATTGGGGCCGCGTCTATATTAGCCAAGGTGACCCGGGATAGAGAGATGGTGGCGTTGGATTCCGAGCATCCCGGCTACGGCCTTGCGGGCCACAAGGGCTATCCCACCAAGGCGCATATGGAGGCTTTGCAGGTGCAGGGGCCGAGCCCGATACACCGCACCAGCTTCGCCCCGGTCAGGCGCTTGCTGGAAGGCGGCGAGTGACAGCTAGCCTTGGGGCTACTTGTCGATTCGCTTGACTCTGGCCCGGGTGATCATCTTGTCGGATACCTCCTCAATTTCCACCAGGTAATTGAGGATATACAGGCTGATATTGCCGTCGGGAATACTCTCAAGGTGCTCCATCGCCAGGCCGTTAAAGGTTTTCGGTCCGTCGGTGGGCAGCTCCCAGTCCAGGGTGCGATTGATATCGCGAATAGAGGTGCCGCCTTCGATCATATACCAGCCGTCCTCTATCGCGACTATTTCCTCGTCGTCACTGGGCACCGGGCTTGCGGTAAAATCGCCGACAATCTCTTCCAGGAGGTCCTCCAGGGTGACAATACCCATCACCTCTCCGTACTCGTCTACCACCAGTCCCATGCGGCGTTTGGTTTTCTGGAAGTTCATCAGCAGGGTGGGGAGCGGTGTTGCCTCGGGGACAAAGTAGGGCTCATCGGTAAAAGAGTTGAGGCGCTCTGCGGTTAAGTGCTCCGGCCCGTCGCGCAGTATTTGTGCGGCCTTGCGCAGATGGAGAATGCCCACCACCTGATTGATATCGCCCCGATATACCGGAAGGCGAGTGTAAGAACTTTCCGACAGTTGTTGCAGAATCTGCTCGGCGCTATTTTCCAGATCGATCCCCACAACTTCATTGCGCGGGATCATAATATCTTCAACGGTCGCCTGATCCAGATCCAGCACGTTGAGCAGCATGCCTTTGTGTTTGCTGGGAAGTAGGGCGCCGGATTCGAACACCACGGTTCGAAGTTCTTCGGGGGCCAGGTGCTCCGCTTCACTGCCGGCAGTTGCCTCTACACCCACCAGGCGTGCAAGCCCGTTGGAGATGCCACCTACGAGCAATACAAACGGTGTCAGGAGCCACTGTAGTGGACGCAAAACTAAGGACGCTGGGAACGCTACTCTTTCCGGGTGCAAAGCGGCAATCGTTTTTGGAGTGACTTCCGCAAAGATAAGAATAACGATGGTGAGTGCACCGGTGGCATAGAAGAGGCCGGCGTCGCCATACAGTTGGGTGAAAACAGCACCGGCGATAACCGAAGCGAGAATATTGACCAGGTTGTTGCCGATCAGGATAACGCCGATCAATTTATCCGGGCGCGCGAGCAGCTCCATGGCCCGTTTGGCCCCGCGATGCCCGCTCTTGGCTTGGTGCCGCAGGCGATAGCGGTTCAGCGCCATCATGCTGGTTTCGGAGCTGGAGAAGAAGGCGGATATCACTATCAATAGGGCCAGCAAACCAAATAGCAGACCCGTTGGCATCTCGTTCAAGGGAGAACTCTTTTTATTTCCAAGCGGAGATATTGGAACATATTGCCGACCTCCGCAAGTTTTGCAGTCATATATTCGACTATCCGCGCTGGAGGATAACCTCCATAACCAGCTTGCTGCCAAAATAAGCGAGCAGTAGGGCGGCGAAAGCACTCAGGGTCCAGCGCACGGCGGTATTGCCTCTCCAGCCCAGCCGCCAGTGCCCCCACAGGAGTATGCTGTAAAGCGCCCAGGCGACTATAGAGAGAATAGTCTTGTGGATCGGCCCCTCTTCGAACAGGTTGCCGACAAAGACAAAGCCGGTCAGCAGGGAGACGGTCAAAAGCAGTTGCCCGAAAGTAATCAGGCCAAACAGTAGGGACTCCATGCTCTGTAGTGGCGGCAGGAGTCGGGTGGCACCCACCGGCCGGTGGTTGTGCAGCTGCTGGTTAAGGTAATAGAGGTAGATCGCCTGCAATGTGGCTAGGGTTAACAGCGAGTAGGCGGAAATAGACAGCAGTGCGTGTACGGCGATGCCCGCAGAAATCTGTTGGTGTGGTGTGACTGCGCCCCAAATATGAGAGGCGGCAAATTCGGTGGCGGCGCCTACCGGTGCGAAGATAAGAATAAGCAGTGTCAGCGGCCGCCCGACCGCCAGGATCAGCAGGAGAAAATTCACTACCCAGGAGATCAGTGAGAGCATTGCCAGCAGATCGAAGCGGTAGCCCTCGGGGGAAAAGAGCATATGCCCGAGAGATATTCCGTGGGTGACAAGCGCACCGGCCAAGAGGCTGAGAAGTAGCTTGGAATCCGGCTGTTGTTTTCGGGCCAGGGCCGCACCAGCAACGACTGTTGTGGCCAGGTAGAGCGCGATAGCTATCCAGTGGGCGAGAGCCGCCATGGGTAAATCCGTGTCTTCATTGTTGCGATAAGGCGGGAGTGTGTCACAGCCTGTTGCAACAAGGAAGGCTTGGTGATATTTCGGCTGTGACGCGACCTGGGCTATACTGCCGCGCCTCAGAGTGGGAGTTGCAGTTTGCTCCCCCTAATTTCGCGCCCCTCCGCACTGGGGTTGAGTCCGTAAACGGAGAGATCGAGACGAATTTATGTTCGACAACCTGAGTGACCGCTTATCGGCGGCCTTAAAAAAAGTTACCGGTAAAGCGCGCCTTACGGATGACAATATCCGCGATACTTTGCGCGAAGTGCGCAAGGCGCTGTTGGAGGCGGATGTCGCCCTGCCCGTGGTCAAAGCATTTGTTCAGCAGGTGCGCACCGCAGCGGTGGGACAGAAGGTTAGCAAGGCCCTGAATCCGGGGCAGCAGTTCGTCAAGATTGTTCAGGATGAACTGGTTAAGGTGATGGGCGCGGCGGCTGAGCCTCTCAACCTCGCCGTGCAACCCCCGGCGGTAATCCTGATGGCGGGCCTCCAGGGCGCCGGTAAAACTACCAGTGTGGCCAAGCTGGCCAAATACCTGCAAGAGCGCGAAAAGAAAAAAGTTATGGTGGTGAGTGCGGACGTGTACCGCCCCGCCGCGATCAAGCAGCTGGAAACTCTGGCCGGCGAAGTGGGAGCGCACTTCTATCCCTCTACCGCTGAACAGAAGCCGCTGGATATTGCCAAGGGCGCTGTCGATGCCGCGCGCAAACAATTTGCCGATGTGCTGATTGTGGATACGGCGGGCCGACTGCATGTGGATTCCGAGCTGATGGATGAGATCCGTGAGCTGCACAGCGAGTTGAACCCGGCAGAGACCCTGTTTGTGATCGACGCCATGATCGGTCAGGACGCGGTGAATACCGCAAGCGCCTTTAACGATGCGCTGCCGCTGACCGGTGTGATTCTCACCAAGGCCGACGGCGATGCCCGCGGTGGTGCCGCCCTCTCCGTGCGCCATGTTACCGGCAAGCCGATTAAGTTTATCGGTGTCGGCGAAAAGACCGACGCCCTGGAAACCTTCCACCCGGATCGTATCGCCTCCCGTATTCTGGGGATGGGTGACATTCTGTCTCTGATTGAAGAGGCGGAGCAGAAGATCGATAAAGAGAAAGCTGAAAAGCTGGTTAAGAAGGTCCAGAAGGGTAAAGGCTTCGACCTGGAAGACCTGCGCGATCAGCTGCAACAGATGCAAAATATGGGTGGCTTCGGCTCCCTGCTGGAGAAAATGCCCGGTATGGGCGGTGTGGCGCAGGCTGCACAGCAGGCCGACATGGGCAAAGAATTCAAGCGTATGGATGCATTGATCTCCTCCATGACACCCGCCGAGCGCCGCAATCCCGAGCTGCTCAACGGTTCGCGCAAGCGCCGTATCGTCGCCGGTTCCGGCACCCAGCTGCAGGACCTGAATCGCCTGCTCAAGCAGCACAAGCAGATGGGCAAAATGATGAAGAAGCTCAAGGGCGGCGGCATGGGCAAGATGATGCGCGGTCTCGGCGGCCTGCCCGGTATGGGTGGCGGCATGCCCGGCGGTATGGGGGGGATGGGTGGAATGCCCGGCGGCCTGCCACCGGGCATGAAAAAGAAATAGAGAGCGGCGGCTCCCGGGGCGGCTTGACGACCCTATACAAATCTGGGGTGGTACATTAGAATACGCCGCCTTTCTGCCGGCCCTGCTGCCGGTAAAAAGTTGTTGTGGTGACTGCTTAGTGCGGTCGCCTAGTGTTGAATCTATAGGAAAGTTACATGGTAACCATTCGTTTGGCCCGTGGTGGTGCTAAAAAGCGCCCGTTTTATCATCTGACCGTTACCGACAGCCGCAACTCTCGCGACGGTCGTTTCATTGAGCGTGTTGGTTTCTTCAACCCGGTTGCCCGTGGTCAGGAAGAGCGTCTGCGTGTTGATCGCGAGCGCGTTGATTTCTGGCTGGGTCGTGGCGCACAGGTTTCTGACCGCGTCGGCAAGCTTCTGAAAGAATCTGCTTAATTTGCGCGTAAGTGGTGCTCCTGTGACAGATAACGGAAAACCTTCCGAAGAGTTGGTCACGGTTGGGCGCGTTACTACCGTTTATGGTGTGCGCGGCTGGGTCAAGGTTCACTCCTATACCGAGCCGATGGACAACATCCTGCAGTTCCCTAATTGGCGCTTGCAGGGGCCGAAAGGTTGGGAAGCTCTCGAAGTTGACGCCGGCAAGCGTCACGGCAAGGGCTTGATTGTGCATGTGAAAGGCATTGATGACCGCGATTTGGCGGCTCGACTTTGCCAGCGCGATATTGCTGTAGCTCGTGAATTGATGCCTGAGCTTGAGCAGGGTGAGTATTACTGGCACCAGCTCGAGGGATTGAAGGTTATCAGCCATTTCGATGGCGAAGATCACGACTTTGGTAGCGTCGCTCGCATGATGGAAACTGGCGCCAACGATGTGATGGTGGTGCGCGGTGGGACGGATAAGCGCGAGCGCTTGATTCCCTACCTGCCCGATCAGTTTATTACCAATATTGACCTGGAAGTCGGTGTAATTACCGTCGACTGGGACCCGGCTTTTTAAGGCGTTGGAGCGATGGCGAAAAGAATCGCTCTGGTGAGCATTTTTCCGGAGATGTTTGCCGCATTGACCGAGTATGGCGTCAGCGGACGGGCTGTGAAAGACGGTCTGTTAGAAGTTCGCTGTTGGAATCCTCGGGATTTTACCAGTGACAGGCACCGGACTGTGGACGATCGCCCCTACGGCGGCGGACCGGGCATGGTGATGTTAGCTGAGCCCCTTTACCAGGCTCTCGAGGCTGCTCGAGTTTGGGCTGGTGAAGACGGCGAATCTGTGCGCAGTATCTACATGTCTCCCCAGGGTCGACAGCTCGACCAGGGTGGAGTGGAGCAGCTGTCCGCAGCTGGCAACCTGGTGTTGTTGGCGGGGCGCTACGAAGGTGTGGATGAGCGTATCGTCGAGTCTATGATCGACGAGGAGTGGTCCATTGGTGACTATGTCCTCAGCGGTGGCGAATTGGCCGCGATGGTGATGGTGGATGCTATTACCCGCCTGATTCCCGGCGCGCTTGGACACAACCAATCGGCGGTTGAGGACTCTTTCTCCTCTGGCCTGCTGGACTGCCCACACTACACCCGACCGGAACAATATCGGGGAGTAGCGGTACCGGAAGTATTGCTTTCCGGCAACCATGAAAGAATACGCCGCTGGCGCCTGAAACAGGCATTGGCGCGCACGCAACAGCGACGCCCGGATTTATTGCAAGGGTTGGCGCTGAGCGATGAGCAGAAGTTGTTGCTGGACGAAATCCAGCGGGAACAGAAGCTCGAAGAACATTGAGGCCGAATTCGCCGGGAGGCGCGAGTAGTTCGGTGAACTAGCTGAGAAGCTACACAATCTGTATTTGGGAGCGATCCAAATGACTAACAAAATTATCCAGCAGCTGGAGCAGGAACAGCTGAAGAGCGAAGTACCTCCCTTCGCACCGGGCGACACCGTAATCGTTCAGGTAAAAGTAAAAGAGGGCAACCGCGAGCGTCTGCAGGCGTTTGAAGGCGTGGTTATCGCTAAGCGCAACCGTGGTCTGAACTCCTCCTTCACCGTGCGTAAAATTTCCCACGGTGTTGGCGTTGAGCGTACTTTCCAGACTCACAGCCCGCTGGTTGACAGCCTCAAGGTTAAGCGTCGCGGTGACGTGCGCCAGGCCAAGCTGTACTACCTCCGCAGCCTGACTGGTAAAGCTGCACGTATCAAAGAGAAGCTCAACTAAGCTCTCCTTGGACGCAGAAAAAGGCCGAAGCATATGCTTCGGCCTTTTTGTTTGTGGGTTGGCAATAATGGGATTGTGCCGGCGCTTTTTGAGCCCTCTGGCAGAGGCCGATTGGCGCAGTGCGCCAGGTTTCGCTAAAGTGCTCACGTCTTGCGGTGTTTTACATAGCTCGGGGTGCCTGGATATGTTAAAACGTGCCAAATAGGTTCGCAGCGGTAAACAGTTGCCATACTGGCTGGAACTGAAGGCCGACGATTAAGTCGAAGCCCAATGAGAATTTAAGGAGCAATTGGTAATGACGCTTATCAAGAAGCCGCTGGCGATCGCTGGAGCACTACTCAGTCTGATAGGTTCTACGGCGGCCTTGGCGGAAGTCGATGCGGGAGTGGCAAAAACTATCAAGACGCGCCTCGAGGCGAGCAGCCCGCAGATGGCCTACGGAGAGGTGCGTGAGAGCCCGATCAAGGGCCTTTATGAAGTGGATATTGACGGTACCAGTACCACGGTCTTTGTCTCCGCAGATGGCAATTACTTTGTCCACGGTGATCTCTTCCAGGTGCAGAGCAGTGGCGTTGCCAATCTCTCCGAGCAGCGTCGAGCGACGCGACGCGCCGAAGTGATGGGCGAGTTGGATAAAGAGGATATGATCGTCTTTTCCCCAGAGGGGGAGACCAAGGCGAGTGTCTATGTATTTACCGATGTAGACTGCGGTTACTGCCGCAAGCTGCACCAGGATGTGCCCGAGTTGAACAAGCGCGGCATCGAGGTGCGCTACCTGGCATTCCCGCGCGGCGGCCTCAACTCCCTGGGCTACCGCAAGCTGGCGACCGCCTGGTGTGCCGATGACAGCAACAAGGCCCTGACAGCACTTAAGAACCGTGAAAATGTGCCGTTGGATGTGTGTAAATCAAACCCTGTTGCGGCTCAGTACAAGCTGGGCAATGAGGCTATCGATGTGCGCGGTACGCCGACGATAGTGATGGAAGATGGCCGGGTTGTTCCCGGTTACCTGCCGCCGGATCGCCTGATCGAAGAGCTGGGCATTTAATTCCGGCTGATAGTTTTAAAAAACCGGCAGCCGCAAGGCCGCCGGTTTTTTTCGTTTAAGGCATGGCTGCCGATAACGAGCGTGCAGGGGTGTGCTCATAGAGCGTCTCAAGGGTAGTGTTTTCTTCTCTTCCTGAGGTGTTAGACAGTCCTCGTGATTTAACCGCGATAGCTCTTCCGATTAATTCATCCCACTCTACTGGCCGGAGTTGTAGCGCGACATCTGTGCCGCCCATAAAAGGGCCATTTTCATACAACTGTTATTACATGGTGCAACTATCTTGACGTAGGGGGCAGTCTGCCAGCTCCAAATAGCGATCCAGTTGAAACGGCAATCCTTTCGGCATATTGAGGCGCTCGTCGCCTACAAAAGGAAGTAGCCCTTTCGGTTGCTCACTGGAAACGGCAGCGCGAATGCGTTGTTGGATGGAAGTGTAATCAGAATCTTCTGGAGTCTTCGCCATATCGGCGCGGATGGGATTGAGGTCGACATAGGCCATACAGGTGGCCAGGGCGCTTTCATCCAATAGTGCTTGAGACTTAAAGCGGTCCTCCCAGAAACGACCAGTACAACGATCTTCTGTATTGGCCTGGCGGGCAATCGACTCGTTCAAGCAGCGCATAAACCAGCTGATATCCATCAACCTTTCCCGCCACAGGCTGACCTGTTCATTAAGCTTGTCCTTTTCACTGCGATCCAGAGCTTCGCCCTGAATAAAGCGCTGAGCCAAGCTGGAAGCTTTGAATAGCGCCTGCCAACGGGTAATAACCTCAGTATCAGACCAGGATTTGGCTGTTTTGGTATCGATATAGAGCGCGATATGGTAGTGATTGCTCATCACCGCATAGGCGGCAATATCCAGGGAAAAGATATCGGTCAATTCCTGCATCCTGGTTTCAATCCACTGGCGCCGGTGCTCGTAATCCTGTCCTGACTGAGCATCTGTTCCACAAAGAAATACAGCGGCAGACACAGTGATAGTAAGGTGTCGCGTCGAGAGAGGTTTGTGAGTGGCGAGGTTGAGTCATCGGGGGGGCATCTATTTTAATATTCAGTATTTTTATTGCGGCCTTGGTGTTGTGTCAATGAACGTGACGCTTTAAGTTTTGCCTTTAGTGAGTGTCCAGAAAAATGTAAAGATGAAAATCCCATGTGCGGTGTTGTATATGATGGCTTAACAGTTCGCAATAATCAGCTTCTTTCTTGGTTGTCTAGGTCAGAGCTTTCGTTTTAGAGGCGGGCATTTTCAAGCTGGAATAAGTTTGAAGGAGATGGCTTCCGTTGCCCCAAATGGTTAGGTTTTGGGTGGTGGGGGGTAAAGCGGTTTTTGAGTGGTTCTGCATATTACCAAGCAATTGCTCGTTGCCAAATTTGACTGCAAAGGTATGTGTATAAATAACTAGCATCACAAATTTTCCTTACAGAGAAGTTTAGTTTTGTGAACTTTGCAGCATTGATATGGTGACACACTTAATAGTGTCTTGATATCCTTCGTCAGATTTTCTGGGGATTGGGTTATGCTAAAGGTGTGTAATCACATACTTGCGATGTTTAATAATTAATAAAGAGTTTGCTAATACTTGGTTGTCCTGAAGTTAAACATTAAGTGCTCATCGCCCCTGGAAAAATGTTAACATAACTATTTAATGGGGAGTGGCCTGGATATTCGCTTGGGAAATTTAAAATTTTGAAGTTAGTGCTGAATAGTAACCTTCAAAGATGAATGCGGGAGCTATTTGCTTGCCGAGTTAATAATATAAGTTTGTGTTGAGTTGAATGTAGATGTGTAGGATCGTTATATATATTTTCATTTTATTTTTTCCATGTGTGGCTTTTGCTGAGGGGGAGGAATGTACAGAAATAGTGGCAGGGGTTTATAGCTCCTCGGCGGCTGCATTTTCTGTATGTGAGGAACATCCAAATACTGGTATCTGTAAAAGTACAGGGCCCCAGTGGACAAAATATGCAGTTCCAGTAGTTTGGGATGTAGTTGCTGTAAGGCAATCTGATGGGTACAGGAAATCTGGTGGTATCATAGGTTACGGCTGTGATGACATATCAACCTGGTGGACAGGGTATGATATATATTTTTATCAATTTCCTTGGTATTCATCAGGTTGTCCCGAAGGAATGGTGGAATCCGAGGGGCAATGTAGCTGTGGCTTGGGTGAATACAATGTAAGAACAGGGACTTGTGAAGAGCAGGTTATATGTCAATTACCAGCTACTTACAATTCTGATAGCGGGATGTGTGAGAAAGAATGCCCAGTAGATAAACCTTGGTCTAATGAGGCTCGCGATTGCATAGCTCCCGCCGAGCCCCAAAGCTGCTCCAATCAAACTGGTGGCCCCTCTAATTTGGCTGGCAATCCGATTAATTTCTTTAATGGCCATAAGTTACAACGAGAGCCGGTATTCGCGGCAAGTGGTGATTTCCCGCTGACTTTCTCTTGGCTGTATAACAGTTTTGGTAATTTAGAGAAGTCGGGGGCAGGATATACGATTAGCTTTGTATACCCTGGGGAGACGGTAACCTATTCCGAGGCGCCAGTTGAGGAGAGTGAGTATACCTTTAGTTTACCACTGGATGACGATTCCACTTCTGAATATACCGGCAGTGCAACGGATAATTGGCGACACAACCACAGTTACTTCCTTGCTCATTACACATTACCCGATGGTGAAGCTGAACGAGTAATTGCCTATCGTCCGGATGGTAGCGATCTGCATTTTACTGATGAAGATGGCACTTTTGTAGGGGAGGCAAATCGGGATTGGCTTGTTACTAGAGAACTTGATGAGAGCGACGAGCTATCTGGTTGGAAGCTGGAAATTGGCGGAAGAATAGAAACCTACGATACTGCTGGCCGGGTTTTGCGAGTGGAGAACCAGCAGGGTGAGGGTATTAGCTACACCTATGACGATAGCGGCGTTTATCAGTCAGCTATCGCTGATGATAACGGTAATAGTGTTGATCTGACCTGGAGTGATGGGAAGCTTATCCAAATTACTCGCAATGATGGCTCTGTGTATGAATTTACCTACACAGACGACGGTTTGCTCAAAACTATTACTTTCCCCGGTGATGAAAATCCTCAGCGTACTTTCCGTTATGAAGATGATCGATTCCCCAATGCCCTGACAGGAGTTACTGATGAGGCGGGTAAGATTTACAGTACCTTTACCTATGATGATCAGGGGCGAGCCATTCGCACGGAGCACAATGGGGGAGCAGAATCAGTCGATGTGGAATATATCGATGATTATACGCGCCGTACCACCAACGCATTGGGTAAGCAAACCACCTATAACTATACAGAAATAGATGGCGTAAAGCGTATCACCTCTGTAGACGGTGAGGCATCGGCTAATTGCGCTGCGGCTAATAAAGGTTATACGTACGATGCTAACGGGTTTGTTGCCAGTGAGACTGATTGGGAAGGAAATACTACCACTTATACCCGTGATAATTTGGGGCGCGAACTGACTCGCACAGAAGGTTCGGGCACTGCTGAGTCAAAGGTGGTCGCTACTGAGTGGCATGATTCCCTTAATGTACCCGTAAAAATTACTACACCTGAAGATGTTGTTGAATTCTCCTATGACTCCAAGGGTCGGTTGCTATCAAAAAAAGTTACTCCCAAATAGGATATTTGAATAAATAGTTTGCCCAAATTAACAAAGTAGTTTAACGAACAAAAATTCGAAGGATTTGATATGTATTTTAGCAAGTCTATTCTTGCGGGGGCGTTTAGCCTGTTGGTGGCCCATGGCACCCAGGCGGCGATTACTGAGCAGAACTGGTCCTATACCTATAATGAAGCGGGGAAGATGGAGACGGCGGATGGTCCGCGTACGGATGTCTCTGATATCACAACTTACGCTTACGATAGCAATAACCGTCTAACTACCACGACCAATGCGTTGGGGCATTTGGAATCTATTCTTGAGTATGATGGGGCGGGTCGTCCGCTTAAGGCTGAGAATTCTAATGGGGTGCAAACGCACTTTACCTATACCGCGCGGGGCTGGTTGGAAACCACTACAGTAAAAGCCGCATCCGGTGATTTGGTGACTACCTATACCTATGATGCAGTAGGGCAGGTGACTAATATTGCGTACCCGGATAATTCCAGCGTTACTTTTGAATACGATGCCGCGCGCCGTTTGACCGCTACCCAAAACTCCCTGGGGGAGCGGGTTGAATATACCCTGGATGCCGCCGGTAATATTAAAGAAGAAAAAGTTTTTGCTGCGGATGGTACAACCTTGGTTCGCTCTGTTAGCCGCAGTTACGACGAGCTGAGCCGTCTGATTGATGTCGATGGTAATAACGGCCAGAACACTTCTATTGCCTACGATAAAAATGGCAAACGGGTCTCCACTACCGATGGCAACTTAAATAGTACGGGCGAGGCGCGGGATGCTTTGGGTCGTGTTGAGACGGTGACCGATGCCGATGGCAATGATATCCAATATACCTACGATAGTGCCGATCGTATTACGTCAGTCACCGACCAGCGCGGTAATACCACCAGCTATGAATACGATTTTGCTGGTAATCTGATCAAGCTCACTAGCCCGGATACGGGGATTACTACTTACGATTATGATGAAGCGGGCAATTTAAAAGTTCGCACTGATGCCCGTGGAATTGTTGCCAACTATAGCTATGACGCGCTGAATCGCCTTACTGCGATCAGCTATCCCGGTAATAGCAGTGAGGATGCGCTGTTTAGTTATGACAGTATAGAGGAGGATAACAAAGGGGTTGGCCAGCTTACGGGCTACAGCAACGATGCGGGCTCTACGGCTTTAACTTATGATGATCTGGGGCGTATCACACAGCAGGACGATACCATCGCCAGCTGGAATTTTAGCACCCAGTACAGCTACGATAGCCTTGGTCGTATTAGCACTATCACTTATCCCTCCGGCCGTATTGTTAGCTATAGTCGCGATGCTCTGGGGCGTATCTCAGCGATAAGCTCTCAGACTAATGCGGAAGCCAGTGCGCGCACTATTGTCAGTAATATCCAATACCAGCCCTTTGGCGGTATTAGTTCTATGGATTACGGCAATGGCATTAGCCAGAGTTACAATTACGATCTGGATGGCCGCCTGGAAACTGTGAGCGCCTCGGGGATCGGTAATATCCGCTCTGAGTTTTACACCTATGACTTTGCCAATAATATCACCGGTATTGCGGATAACCTGGATAACGCCAAGGACCGGGGATTTATCTACGATAAATTAAATCGGCTTACGGATGAAGGCTACATTGAGGGAGAAAACAGCTATCACTACGACTCGGTGGGCAATCGCACCCAGCAGGATGCTATCAGCACTGATGATATTGAGAGCAGTACTGTTTACAGCTATGAAGCCAGCTCCAACCGCCTGACCAGCAAAGGTGATGAGGCCTGGGTGACCGATGAGGTGGGCAACACCATCAATACGGGTGATGGTGCCAAGCAGTATACCTACAATCATGCCAACCGCCTTAAAACCTATAGCGAAGACAGCATCCTTAAAGGCACCTATTATTACAACGCCCTTGGTCAGCGAGTGCGCACAGATAAAACAGAAGACAATCTGTTGCACTATGACTTGAGTGGCCAATATCTGGCGGAGAGTAATATTGCTGCTGATGGCAGTGAAATCCAGAGTCAGATCGATTATATCTATCTCGACAATATGCCGGTGGCGCAGTTTGAGATTAGCTATAGTGAAGGTGAGGTACAGGCTAGGACATTGACCTACCTGCATACCGATCACCTAAATACTCCGCGTATTGCTACTAATCAAAGTGAAACGATTGTCTGGCGCTGGGATAGTGATGCGTTTGGTAAGTCAGAGCCTAATGTTGATCCAGATGGTGATACTAACCTGGTATTAGTCAATCTTCGATTCCCTGGGCAGATTGAGGGTGGTGAGGCTGCGCATTATTACAACTACTTCAGGGATTATGATCCTTCCACAGGGCGTTACCTGGAATCCGACCCTATCGGGCTCGACGGAGGCATAAACACCTACGGTTACGTTGGGCAGAATCCAGTTAGGTACTTCGATCCGACTGGGCTAGATCGGTGGGATATTGATTATGCAAATTATCGAAACGGAAATTATTCCGCCGGCTATGACTTTGATGGTACAGGCGCTGAAGACCCTTGCGGTTGTTTTGAGACTGCATTTCTAGGTATACGTAATGCTGCAACGGTTACCGGCCTGGGGGTAGCTGGAGCTGCAACTGGTCCATTTGCTAGCAAACCAAGAACAGGGGCAGCGGGTGGTGGCCCATCCGGTAGTAGGACTAGCTATTTAAGCAAGGCTGTTCACCGTGTAAATAAACGCTCTGGAAAAACTAAAGCTACGCGAACTGCGAGAGCTGCTGGGAGGAAGATTTTTACCCGAGTAATCCCCGGAG
This sequence comes from Microbulbifer regidiadema (SeqCode), assembly GCF_052466995.1. Taxonomy (NCBI): domain Bacteria; kingdom Pseudomonadati; phylum Pseudomonadota; class Gammaproteobacteria; order Cellvibrionales; family Microbulbiferaceae; genus Microbulbifer; species Microbulbifer regidiadema (SeqCode). The sequence goes on from NZ_CP174297.1 coordinate 4,914,519, forward strand.
TCGGTACGGCATTGCTTGTCTATGACTTGCATGCCTACGATAAGTGCATGAAAGAATGTGAAGAAAATGAGTGTGCCGTCCAATGATTGATAGGGAAGCAAGGAAAAAAACTGCTGAATTGCTTCAACAGTTTTCGGTTGGAAAAGTCACAAATTTTGAATTTGAAGAAAATATACCGGACTCTCGGGACCTAGTCATTGGTGCCATAGCCAACTCTGCTTGGTGTTTTTATGATGATTTTAAAGAGCACAAGATGGTCGACGAGAAGGCTTTATCTGAAGAAATGAAGTCCAATGTAGAAAGGTGGATTTTGTTTTTAAGCACAGATGTTGAATATGAGTGGCCACCCTTTACATATCCTGGTGTTCGCCCGCTCAGCCACGGATTTTGGTCAAAGCTATTTGGCTCCAAAGCGAAAGAGCGTAAGTTCATGAGTTCTGGCGATTATAGCGTATGGCCGTTTATTAGCAGAGAATCCTACAATCGAGTGCAAGAAGTTGGGGGCCAAAGAAGGTCGGGGGGCACACCTTAACATTACACAGTTAGGCATCACCTCATTAGCCGCTATTTTTAGCAACGCAAAATCCCGAAAGCCCCGGCAGAGCAACCTGCCGGGGCTTTTTACTATCCGGTCTTGGTCCAGCGCCGGGCCTCATACTTCACAATCATGCCCTCCAGCAGCTCGCGAATGATCTGCTGCTCTTCTTCGCTGAGCCGCTCCACCGCCTCAAACAGCAGCTTCATGCGCTGGCCGGGGCCGCGCTCGCTCTCCTCGAATACCAGCTCGTCCAGGCTCACATGCAGCGCCTTGACCAGTTTGACCAGCCATTCCAGGGTTGGCTGCGCCGCCCCCGCCTCGTAGCGGCGAATCTGGTTGATATGCAGGCCGGCAGCCTCCGCCAGCCCCTGCTGGCTGGGGTGCAGATTTTTTTGGTCTATCGCCTTGCTAGGTTGCTCATCTTCAAGATCACTACGAGAATATTGTTGGAACTTATTCTTTTTGGCTCTTTATGGGTTCCGGGGAGCTACCCCAGCAACAAATTAAAAAGCCCGGAAATAGCCGATTTTCCTCGGCGCCTTAGATTGTGCAGACACTCAAAGAAGCTAAGATATAGTGGAAGTTTTTCTTGCGATATACCGCGATGAGGACGTAACCAGGATCGTAACAATGACCAGAAACCTTCCATAGTATTAACATGAACCTCATGAAAACCGTCGCCATCTTCATCCCTGGCATACTCACCCACACTATGGCAAACAGACTTGTGGGTATAACCCCACTCCTCTAAGCGGTCATAAATATTGTATTCATCCGTGTAGACCAGAGTGCCCGAAACGATAGTGCTTTCGATAAGCGGTTGAATCGTTGCTTGCTTTACATTTTCAAGCATACGTATTGCAACCTGCCCGCCTCTCTGAACCATGCCAAAAATGGGAGGCTTTTCCTTTTCCAGGGTACCTCGCCCACGAGCACCTCTCAGTCGGTTCCGCCGTCCGCTACGGCCTTTTTTTAACTGCTTCAGGCCGCCCTTTGTGGCCTGCAACAATATAGACCTCGTCACACTCTACCTCTCCCTCAAGGGAGACATCAGGGGCTTTGTCACAAAGGGCTTCCCTGAGCTGCTGAGTCATTTTATGAACATCATCTTTGTTCAGATCGAGCTCTTTGCTGATCTGCAAATTGGATAGATTCAATGACATGAGGTATAAGCAGTGCACCCAGACCTTTAGAGGCTGATGGTGCCCCGAAAAGACTGATAACGTCAGATCGTCAAAACGCCGCTGGCAATCTTTACAGCGATAGCGCTGCTTCTCAGGTTGTGTATCATCCTTTCCTTGTCGGGTAACATCCTGGCTCAAACAATGAGGACAGCACACACCATCGGGCCAGCGATACTGCCGTATCTGTTCGTAGCATTTTGCATTATCGAGGAGATCATGAAATTTCATCATGAGTCTGTTTTACAGACATTCGGCTACTGATTCCATTGATGATGTCTCAAATCTAGAGCTCCCCGGAATCCATAAAGAGCCAAGCGAGTTTGCTTAGAGCATTTGTCTCAGCTTTTCTGTTTCTTTGCTTTAGGGGTTGGGAGAGAGGACCTTCTAGAAGGCTCAGTATCGCAATGTAAGGCTGTTTATTTCTTTGCTTTAAAAAAATTTGATAGTTTTTTTGGTGGGGTGGCAGTTAGGGGTGAGTAGTTACTTTTAATATTCTAATGACTCCCCGCATTCAGATTTTTATCTGGCATGCAAGTTGTTGGTGGTTCTGGTTTCTGTGGGCTTAGAGCTCAAGATCTCTTTCTGGAGGTGAAGTTACAGTGTCTTTCTTAAATTTCAGCTTAAAAAAATAGACGGTTGTTATGTTTCATTACCTTACTGAATCGTTCGACAGTTAAGAGTATAAAACTCTCAAAAACGGTTCGATTGTGCCAGCTGTAATGGCGCTGAATCTGTAGGTGTAGAATACGAAAGTGTGCGCCACATCACTAATACGTTTTGGGATCGAGAAATTTATAATTATATCGGTATAGATAATGTAAAATAGATTTCTGTCGAGTCAGAAAAAAGGAATACTCTGTATTCAAGGTGTGCTTTGAATACATCCCTGCAAGCTTGTAATTGGTACTTGTGTCTCAGATAGTCTTGATCGCAGTTTGCTCTTTTTTTCTTCTTGTTAATGTATCGATTAATTATGAGGTGGGTGCTGTTTGTATTTTAACTGATAAAGTTTGTATCTAGGGTGTCAATGGACTTGTTACCAGTTAGTTGGGTCGAGAAGGGATTGCTACCACTTACGTTCGTGATAACTTGGCGTGAGACGGCTCGCATAGTCAGGGTTCCAAGGGGGAGGCGCTGGTTGCCGGGTGGGGTTATTATTTTGGCTTTTCGAAAAATCTCACCTTGTAAAATAAGATCGCTTTATAGTAATCATGGTCGTGAGGCATGCTTGCTCGACAGACAAGATTTATCTCGGAAATTCATTGGGTATGGAAGATGTTAAATTTAGGTGTGAAGCGAATACAAAGTTCTTTTAAGTGTTTTTTGTTATTTTTTTTCGTTTCTAGCGAATCTTATGGTGAGGTTTATTATTTTGAGCTTCAGGCCTCGTTTCAGGGGGGGCCGCATACTCCAACTGATTCAACACCGATGCCTCTTTGTCAGTTCTATTGGGACTGGGTGGAGCAAAATGTTTACTTTCAGTCGACTGATAGTGTATTTGATAAAAAGCTCACCAGCTACGATTCAGGTAAATATTTTGGATGTTATTATTCTGTTGAAAGGGCCTGGGGAACATTTGAAGGATTATCTGTAAGGGTTAATAGATATGGTGATGAATGTGAGGGCGAGAGTGACGTTTATAACGGCGAAACGGGTGAGTGCTACAATACGTATGAGCAGAAAGTCTGTATTTCTCCGACAGTTTGGAATGGAGAGGTTTGCGAGAAAGAATGCCCAATAGATAAGCCTTGGTCTAATGAGGCTCGCGATTGCATAGCCCCAGCTGAGCCCCAAAGTTGTTCTAACCAAACGGGTGGCCCCTCTAATTTGGCCGGCAATCCTATCAACTTCTTTAATGGTCATAAGCTACAACGGGAGCCGGTATTTACTGCAAGTGGCGATTTCCCATTAACATTCTCTTGGCTATATAACAGTTTTGGCAATTTGGAGAAATCTGGGGCGGGGTATACGATTAATTTTGTTTACCCTGGAGAAACAGTAACCTATGCTGAAGCGCCGGTTGAGGAGAGTGAATATACCTTTAGTTTGCCACTGGATAAAGACTCCACTTCCGAATATACCGGTAGTGCTACAGATAACTGGCGGCACAATCACAGTTACTTCCTTGCCTATTACATTTTGCCCGATGGTGAAATCGAGCGGGTAATTGCCTATCGCCCGGATGGTAGCGATCTGCATTTTTCTGATGAAGATGGCACTTTTGTAGGGGAGGCTAATCGGGATTGGCGTGTTACTAGAGAGCTTGATGAGAGCGACGAGCTATCTGGTTGGAAGCTGGAAATTGGCGGAAGAATAGAAACCTACGATACTGCTGGCCGGGTTTTGCGAGTGGAGAACCAGCAGGGTGAGGGTATTAGCTACACCTATGACGATAGCGGCGTTTATCAGTCAGCTATTGCTGATGATAACGGTAATAGTGTTGATCTGACCTGGAGTGATGGGAAGCTTATCCAAATTACTCGCAATGATGGCTCTGTGTATGAATTTACCTACACAGACGACGGTTTGCTCAAAACTATTACTTTCCCCGGTGATGAAAATCCTCAGCGTACTTTCCGTTATGAAGATGATCGATTCCCCAATGCCCTGACAGGAGTTACTGATGAGGCGGGTAAGGTTTACAGTACCTTTACCTATGATGATCAGGGGCGAGCCATTCGCACGGAGCACAATGAGGGGGCGGAATCAGTCGATGTGGAATATATCGATGATTATACGCGCCGTACCACCAACGCATTGGGTAAGCAAACCACTTATAACTATACCGAAATAGATAGCGTAAAGCGTATCATCTCTGTAGACGGTGAGGCATCGGCTAATTGCGCTGCGGCTAATAAAGGTTATACATACGATGCTAACGGGTTTGTTGCCAGTGAGACTGATTGGGAAGGAAATACTACAACTTACACTCGCGATAATCTTGGCCGAGAGCTCACCCGAACCGAAGCTGTGGGTACTCCCGAAGCCAAACTAATCACCACCGAGTGGCACGAGTCTTTCAACCTGCCAAAGAGGGTCATTACTTCCGAGAGTATTACTGAGCACAACTATGACTCAGAAGGTCGTTTACTCAGTAATAAGGTTGTACCTAGGGGTAGTTTTTAATGGGATTTAAATTTAAAAAGTATTTAGCAGGCTAGCTTTCCGAAGCCTGAAGTTGAATAGCTTTATTTTTTTTCGTTATTATTTTATAAGTTGTTTATGATTAGAAGAATATTGTTGACTTGCCAGCTTTTTTGGGGAGTGCTGCTTAGCTCCGGTGGGGTGTCTGCACAGGGAGTATGCACTGAATTTTTTCATGGGATTTGGCCGACATGGGAAGATGCAAACAATGCTTGTATGGCAGATGTGAATGTGTCAGCCAACTGTAATCATGCTCCTTTCAGTCGTTTTCCCGATAACGGAAAGGTGATCGGATGGTCAGAGACTTTTTTTATTTCTGATGGATCTTCCTTTAATAAGGTTGTATATGTCAATGATTGTAATACATATAACCAACCGAAATTAAATTCTGAAGTTCACCTATATTTTTATATGGAAGGGAGTTGTCCAGAGGGTTCATTGCCGTCTGAGTCTGGCGGAACTTGTTTGTGTAGTGAAGGGGTGATGAATTATGAGGCAAGGTTATGTGAAATTCCTAAATGTCAAGCGCCAACAGAGTACAATACTGAAACGGAGCTTTGTGAAAAAGAATGCCCAATAGATAAGCCCTGGTCTGATTCTGCTAGAGATTGCGTAGCTCCCGCCGAGCCCCAAAGCTGCTCCAATCAAACTGGCGCCCCCTCTAATTTGGCTGGTAATCCTATTAACTTCCTTAATGGTCATAAACTGCAAAGAGAGCCGGTGTTCACTGCAAGTGGTGATTTCCCGCTGACTTTCTCTTGGCTGTATAACAGTTTTGGTAATTTAGAGAAGTCGGGGGCAGGATATACGATTAGCTTTGTATACCCTGGGGAGATGGTAACCTATTCCGAGGCGCCAGTTGAGGAGAGTGAGTATACCTTTACTTTACCACTGGATGACGATTCCACTTCTGAATATACCGGCAGTGCAACGGATAATTGGCGACACAACCACAGTTACTTCCTTGCTCATTACACATTACCCGATGGTGAAACTGAACGAGTAATTGCCTATCGTCCGGATGGTAGCGATCTGCATTTTACTGATGAAGATGGCACTTTTGTAGGGGAGGCAAATCGGGATTGGCTTGTTACTAGAGAACTTGATGAGAGCGACGAGCTATCTGGTTGGAAGCTGGAAATTGGCGGAAGAATAGAAACCTACGATACTGCTGGCCGGGTTTTGCGAGTGGAGAACCAGCAGGGTGAGGGTATTAGCTACACCTATGACGATAGCGGCGTTTATCAGTCAGCTATCGCTGATGATAACGGTAATAGTGTTGATCTGACCTGGAGTGATGGGAAGCTTACCCAAATTACTCGCAATGATGGCTCTGTGTATGAATTTACCTACACAGACGACGGTTTGCTCAAAACTATTACTTTCCCCGGTGATGAAAATCCTCAGCGTACTTTCCGTTATGAAGATGATCGATTCCCCAATGCCCTGACAGGAGTTACTGATGAGGCGGGTAAGGTTTACAGTACCTTTACCTATGATGATCAGGGGCGAGCCATTCGCACGGAGCACAATGAGGGGGCGGAATCAGTCGATGTGGAATATATCGATGATTATACGCGCCGTACCACCAACGCATTGGATAAGCAAACCACCTATAACTATACAGAAATAGATGGCGTAAAGCGTATCACCTCTGTAGACGGTGAGGCATCGGCTAATTGCGCTGCGGCTAATAAAGGTTATACGTACGATGCTAACGGGTTTGTTGCCAGTGAGACTGATTGGGAAGGAAATACTACCACTTATACCCGTGATAATTTAGGGCGTGAACTGACTCGCACAGAAGGTTCGGGCACTGCTGAGTCAAGGGTGATCGCTACTGAGTGGCATGATTCCCTTAATGTACCCGTGAAAATTACTACACCTGAAGATGTTGTTGAGTTCACCTATGACTCCGAGGGTCGTCTTCACAATAGAAAAAGAAAGTCGAAATAGGGGTGGTGGAGTTCGATTCTTGTTAATCCTACTTCAGCTCGGAAGTGTATTAGTTGATTGCCTGGAAAGAATATAGAATGTCCAGCTGACAAATTTGGTGTGTGTTCTGTTTTGAATGTAAAGTTGGGTATTTAAATGTTAATTTTGGATGTTGTGATTAGGCGGGCTAATATGCGATATTTAGCAGTTTTTATGGTGTGCTTTGCATCAAGTCAAGCGATTGCATACTGCTCATATAATATAATTGGAATGTATCCAGGTAGACTTTCTGCCTACAATGCTTGTGAATCTGTTGATTCCCGTAACAGTTGTAATGAGATTGTTATAGATGGGCGCTATATCCGTGGGGCGCAATGGTGGTATCGGCATTCCGATCAGCATGAAAATTTTTTTAACATAACTTCAGATGCTTTTTGCACTGCACCATCTGGACCTGAGGTTGATGTTAGATTCGATATTGCATTTTTTTCTTATGATGGTTGCCCCGAAGGCTCTTCTCCTAATCAGGATGAAGGTAGTGTGTGTGAATGTGAGGAGGGTATCATGAGTTACGATACTCTTACCTGTGAGCCCCTCCAATGCCTGCCTCCAACTGTTTATAATGAAAGCACGGGGCTGTGTGAGAAAGAATGCCCAGTAGATAAGCCTTGGTCTGATTCTGCTAGAGATTGCATAGCTCCCGCCGAGCCCCAAAGCTGCTCCAATCAAACTGGCGCCCCCTCTAATTTGGCTGGTAATCCGATTAATTTCTTTAATGGCCATAAATTACAACGAGAGCCAGTATTCGCGGCGAGTGGTGACTTCCCGTTGACTTTCTCTTGGCTGTATAACAGTTTTGGTAATTTAGAGAAGTCGGGGGCGGGATATACGATTAACTTTGTATACCCTGGGGAGGCGGTGACCTATTCTGAGGCGCCAGTTGAGGAGAGTGAGTATACCTTTAGTTTACCACTGGATGGTGATTCCACTTCTGAATATACCGGCAGTGCCACAGGTAACTGGCGACACAACCACAGTTACTTCCTTGCTCATTACACATTACCCGATGGTGAAACTGAACGAGTAATTGCCTATCGCCCGGATGGTAGCGATCTGCATTTTGCTGATGAAGACGGTACTTTTGTGGGGGAAGCTAATCGAGATTGGATTGTCACTCAAGAGCTTGATGAAAGCGGCGAGCTATCTGGTTGGAAGCTGAAAATTGGTGGAAGAATAGAAACCTATGATACTGTAGGCCGGGTTTTACGGG